>NZ_AP027141.1:1200000-2400000 GCF_027943945.1 Microbacterium terricola
GCGCCGCTGGCCAAGGTGTTCAACGACGCGTTCGGCATCGAGCGTGGCTTCATGATGACCGCGCACGCCTACACCGCAGACCAGAACCTGCAGGACGGCCCGCACAGCGACCTGCGCCGTGCGCGCGGCGCGGCGATCAACATCGTCCCCGCCTCCACGGGTGCCGCCAAGGCCATCGGGCACGTCCTGCCCGAGCTGAACGGCAAGCTGAGCGGCTCGTCGTACCGCGTGCCCGTCCCGACCGGCTCGATCGTCGACCTGACGATCATCACGCCGACCGAGGGCCTCACGGTCGACCAGGTCAACGCCGCCTACGAGGCAGCCGCGGCCGAGGGCTCGCTGGCTGGGTACCTGGAGTACACCGCCGACCCGATCGTGTCGAGCGACATCCAGCTCAACCCGCACTCGTCGATCTTCGACTCCGAGCTGACCAACGTCAGCGGCAACCTGGTCAAGGTCTCGGCCTGGTACGACAACGAGTGGGGTTACTCCAACCGTCTCGTCGACCTGACCGAGTACGTGGCCGAGCGCCTCTAAGCGATCACCTCATGGCTCTGCGCACCCTCGATTCGCTGGGTTCGCTCGCCGGCAAGCGCGTCATCGTCCGTGTCGACTTCAACGTCCCCCTGAAGGACGGCGTCATCACGGACGATGGCCGCGTGCGGGCAGCGCTCCCCACGATCAACCACCTCATCAACCAGGGCGCACGCGTCATCGCGTGCTCGCACCTGGGACGCCCGGACGGATCACCTGATCCGAAGTACAGCCTCGCCCCCGTCGCCCAGCGACTGAGCGAGCTGCTGGGCAAGCCGGTCGCGTTCGCGCGCGACACCGTCGGCGAATCCGCCCACGAGGCGGTCGCCGCCCTCGAGGACGGCGACGTCGCGGTCATCGAGAACCTGCGGTTCAACGCGGGCGAGACCGCGAAGGACGAGGGGGAGCGCGGCGCGTTCGCCCGCCAGCTCGCGGACCTCGGCGACGTGCTGGTCTCCGACGGCTTCGGCGTCGTGCACCGCAAGCAGGCGAGCGTCTACGACCTCGCCGAGATCCTGCCGTCGGCCGCCGGTTTCCTCATCGAGAAGGAGGTCGACGTGCTCGACCGCCTGACCGAGAACCCGGAGCGCCCCTACACGGTGGTGCTCGGAGGATCGAAGGTGAGCGACAAGCTGGGTGTCATCGAGCACCTGCTGCCGCGCGTGGAGAAGATCTGCGTCGGCGGCGGCATGATGTACACCTTCCTGGCCGCTCAGGGCTCGAAGGTGGGCAAGAGCCTGCTCGAGGAGGATCAGATCGACACGGTCAAGGGCTACCTCGCCCAGGCCGCAGAGCGGGGCGTCGAGTTCGTCCTGCCCGTCGACGCCGTGATGGCAGCATCCTTCTCCGCCGATGCGGCGCACGAGATCGCGGATGCAGACAAGCTCGAGGAGACCCCGTTCGGCGCCGAGGGCCTCGGCCTCGACATCGGGCCGGAGACCTCGACGCAGTTCGCCGACGCGATCCGCGACAGCAAGACGGTGTTCTGGAACGGCCCGATGGGCGTGTTCGAGATGGACGCGTTCGCCTCGGGCACCCAGGCGGTCGCGAAGGCGCTCACCGAGGTCGACGGCCTCAGCGTCGTCGGCGGCGGCGACTCCGCCGCGGCGGTACGCCAGCTCGGGTTCACCGACGACCAGTTCGGTCACATCTCGACGGGCGGAGGCGCCAGCCTCGAGTTCCTCGAGGGCAAGAAGCTACCAGGGCTGGAGGTCCTCGGATGGTCGTAGCGCGCACCCCGTTCATCGCAGGCAACTGGAAGATGAACCTCGACCACCTGCAGGCGGTCGCCTTCGTGCAGAAGCTGCACTGGTCGCTCAAGGACGCCAAGCACGAGGACGGGTCGGTCGAGGTCGGTATCTTCCCGCCGTTCACCGACCTGCGCACCGTGCAGACGCTGCTCGACGCCGACAAGATCCCGTTCGCCCTCGGCGCGCAGGACCTGTCGACGAAGGACTCCGGCGCCTACACGGGTGAGATCTCCGGCGCGTTCCTGGCGAAGCTCGACGCGAAGTACGTCATCATCGGCCACTCCGAGCGCCGCGAGTACCACGGCGAGACCGATGAGGTCATCGCGGCGAAGGTGCAGGCTGCGCTGAAGCACTCGCTCGTGCCGGTGATCTGCGTGGGCGAGACGCTCGAGCAGCGTGAGGAGTCCGGCCCGACCGCGGTCTCGGTCGCCCAGCTGCAGGTCGCCCTCGACGGTGTGCCCGCGGATGCGGACGTCGTCGTCGCCTACGAGCCGGTCTGGGCGATCGGCACCGGCCAGGTCGCTTCGCCGGAGCAGGCGCAGGAGGTCTGCGCCGCCCTGCGTGCCGTCATCGCCGAGAAGCTCGGGGAGGATGCTGCCGCCCGCACCCGTGTGCTGTACGGCGGGTCCGTGAAGGCCGCCAACATCGCCAGCTTCATGCGCGAGCCCGATGTCGACGGCGCGCTCGTCGGCGGTGCGAGCCTGGTCGTGGACGAGTTCGCCTCGATCATCCGCTACCAGAAGCACGTCGGCGTCTGACCCGCGGTCGACGCTTTATACTGAGAAGCCGTGCGCCCGCTGAGGCGCGGTGAAAGGCAAAGGTCTGTGCAGATCCTCGAGCTCATCCTGCAGGTGCTGCTGGGCATCACCAGTCTCCTGCTGACCCTCCTGATCCTCCTCCACAAGGGTCGTGGCGGCGGTCTGTCCGACATGTTCGGCGGCGGCATGACGTCCGCACTCGGCTCGTCCGGGCTGGCCGAGCGCAACCTCAACCGATTCACCGTGATCCTCGCGCTGGTGTGGTTCGTCTCGATCGTCGCGCTGGGTCTCATCACGAAGTTCCAGGGGATGGTCTGATGGCTACCGGAGGCAACGCGATCCGTGGCACCCGCGTCGGCGCGGGTCCGATGGGCGAGCAGGACCACGGCTTCCACGCGGAGCGCGTGGCGGTGTCGTACTGGGACGCCCTCGGCAACGAGACCGTCCGCTACTTCGCCGCGGGCATCCCCGACGAGGAGATCCCGGAGGTCATCGACTCGCCGCACTCGGGCCTTCCGGCCGGGCGCGACAAGGAGAACCCTCCGGCGCTCGCGAAGACCGAGCCCTACAAGACGCACCTCGCCTATGTGAAGGAGCGTCGCACCGAGGAAGAGGCGGAGACGCTCCTCGACGACGCGCTCCAGCAGCTGCGGGAGCGTCGCGGTCAGTAGTCCTGGTCGATGAGCTCGGCCGGCACCTGCTCGGCCGCGGCAGCATCGACGAAGAAGACCGTGCTGCGGGTGCCTTTGGCGCCCGCAGCAGGCACGGTCGGATAGGCGGCTCCGGCGAGGGCGAGGCCCAGCGCTGACGCCTTGTCGTGGCCGGACAGCACGAGCCACACCCGCTTCGACGAGTTGATCACCGGCCGGGTCAGGCTGACGCGCTCCGCCGGCGGCACGGGCGAATCACGCACCGCTATGGCCACGGCGTCGGTCACCGTGATCTCCGGGCGATCGGGGAACAGCGACGCGATGTGCCCGTCGGGCCCGACGCCCAGGAAGCACACGTCGAAACGGGGCCAGTCCTGTTCGGCCGTGGCGAAGCGGGCGAGCTCCTGCGCGTACGCGTCGGCGACGGCATCCAGTTCGAGGCCGGAGTCGGATGCCGCCATCGCGTGGATGTTCTGCTCGGGCACGTCGATCTCGTCGAGGAGCGCTTCGCGCGCCTGCCGCTCGTTGCGGTGGGGGGAGTCGGACGGGACGTAGTTCTCGTCGCCCCACCAGAAGTGCACCAGGGACCAGTCGACATCCGTTCGGCCGGGGTCGGCGGCGGCGCTGCGCAGTACGGCGAGGCCCATCACGCCGCCGGTCAGCACGATGTGAGCGACCTTGCCTGATTGGGTCCGCCGGGCGATCCGATGCAGCAGGCGCCGGGCGACGGAATCCGTCAGCGTGGTGGAGTCAGAGCTGATCACCACACGCTTCTCGGCTCCGAACTCAGCCATCGGTCTCCTGCGTCGTCGGTGCTCCCAAGAGCTCCAGGCCCTCGGCGATGACTCGACCATACAGGACGTCGGCGTCGAGGCGACGGAGCTCCTCGGCCAGGCACTCGCGCAGCGTCCGCCGCGGGAATGCCAGGTCGTGGCTGGGCTGCCCAGGCTGCGTCAGCACCGCGACACCCGATTCCGGACGCTCGAGCAGCGTGGGCCCGGCGGGGCGATCGAGCCGCACCGATTTGATCCCGTGCGACCACTCGTCGGTCGGCAGGTAGCGGTACGTCACCGGCACGTCGAGCTTCAGGCGCAGCCACGCCGCGAGCAGGCTCGTCGACGGCGAGTCCGCCGCACCGAGCACCTCGGCGCCGAGGACGGGCTCGTACGGGGGCTGATCCAGCACGGCGGCGAGCTGCTCGCGCCAGCGGGTGATGCGGGTCCATGCGAAATCGGTGTCGCCCGGGGCGTAGTGCCCCGCGAGGGAGGTGACCCATGCCGCGGGGTCCGCCTGCTCGGACGCGTCGGTGATGCGACGCTGCGCGATCCGGCCGAGCGGCGTCTTCGACGGCATGTCCGGCGTCTCACCGGGCCACCAGGCGACGACCGGTGCGTCGGGCAGCAGCAGGCCGGTCACCAGGCTCTCGGTGTTCGAGCCGGCGGCGCCGTGGGCGCGCAGCACGATGACCTCGCTCGCCCCGGCGTCGCCGCCGATGCGGATCTGCGCGTCCACGCGGGGCTCGCCGGTCTCGTCGCCGATCATCAGCACGATCACCCGCATCGGGTGCTCGCGCGACGCGGCGTTCGCGGCCTCGATGACCTCTTCCTCCGCGCCGTGGCGCGTCGCGATGATGAGGGTGAGCACGCGGCCGAGCGCGACGGCGCCGCCCTCTTCGCGCACGTTGACGAGCGCACGGGAGATCTTGCTGACGGTGGTGTCAGGCAGCTCGATGATCACGGTCGCCTCCAGACCCGGCCCTCGCGGGCCAGCATCTCATCTGCTGAGGGGGGACCCCACGAGCCGGGGGAGTACTGCTCGAGCGGACCGCCCTGCGCCTCCCAGAACTGCTCGATCGGGTCGAGGATCTTCCACGACAGCTCGACCTCCTCGTGGCGCGGGAACAGCGGCGGGTCGCCGAGGAGCACGTCGAGGATGAGACGCTCGTAGGCCTCGGGGCTCTGCTCGGTGAACGCGTGCCCGTAGCCGAAGTCCATGGTGACGTCGCGCACCTGGCTGCCCGCGCCAGGCACCTTGGAGCCGAAGCGGATCGTGACGCCCTCATCGGGCTGCACGCGGATGACGAGCGCGTTCTGGCCCTGTCCGGCGGAGTCTGCGCGCGGGAAGAGCACCTCGGGCGCCTTCTTGAAGACGACCGCGATCTCGGTGACGCGGCGGCCCAGGCGCTTGCCCGATCGGAGGTAGAACGGCACCCCGGCCCATCGTCGGGTGTTGACCTCGAGGGTGATCGCGGCGAAGGTCTCGGTGGTCGAGGCGGGGTCCATCCCCTCTTCGTCGAGGAACCCCACGACATTCTCACCGCCCTGCCAGCCGCCGGCGTACTGGCCGCGTGCCGTGGACCGCGCCAGGTCGTCGGGCAGCGTGACCGCGGCGAGGACCTTCTCCTTCTCCGCGCGCAGGTGCTTGGCGTCGAAGCTGATGGGCTCCTCCATCGCGGTCAGCGCCATCAGCTGCAGCAGGTGGTTCTGGATCACGTCGCGGGCGGCGCCGATGCCGTCGTAGTACCCGGCCCGACCGCCGACCCCGATGTCCTCGGCCATCGTGATCTGCACGTGGTCGACGTAGTTGCGGTTCCAGATCGGCTCGTACAGCTCGTTCGCGAAGCGCAGCGCGAGGATGTTCTGCACCGTCTCCTTGCCGAGGTAGTGGTCGATCCGGAAGATCGAGTCGGTCGGGAACGCGCTGCGCAGCGCGTCGTTCAGCGCGCGCGCCGACGCGAGGTCGTGGCCGAACGGCTTCTCGATGACGACGCGGCGCCACCGCTCGTACGGGTCGGCGGTGTCGTCGACGAGGCCCGAGCGCTTGAGCTGATCGGCCACCACAGGGAAGTCCTTGGGCGGGATCGACAGGTAGAACGCGTGGTTGCCCATCGTGCCGCGTTCGACGTCGAGCTTCTCGATCGTCTCGCGCAGCCGCCGGAACGCGTCGTCGTCGCCGAACTCGCCGGAGACGAAGCGGATCCCCTGGAGAAGCTGCTGCCAGGTGTCCTCGCGGTACTCGGTGCGGGCATTGGCCTTCACCGCTTCGTGGACGACCTCGGCGAAGTCCTGGTCCTCCCAGTCGCGCCGGGCGAACCCGAC
This sequence comes from Microbacterium terricola, assembly GCF_027943945.1. Classification (NCBI taxonomy): domain Bacteria; kingdom Bacillati; phylum Actinomycetota; class Actinomycetes; order Micrococcales; family Microbacteriaceae; genus Microbacterium; species Microbacterium terricola. Next base: position 1,206,291 of record NZ_AP027141.1, read on the forward strand.
CAGCGCGAACCCGGGCGGCAGCAGGCCTCGGTTGGCGAGGTCGTACACGGCGGGCATGAGCTTCTTGCGGGAGAGGTCGCCCGTCACGCCGAAGATCACCAGCGCGCTCGGGCCGGCGATGCGGTTGAGGCGGTGATCTTCGGCGTCGCGCAGCGGGTTGTGCCCGCGCGAGATCTCGACAGGGCTGAATCCAGGGGTCTCCACAGTCATGGGCGCGTCTGCTCCTACTGGGCGGCTTCGAAGAGCGAGAGCACCTCGGCCTGGGGGTCGGTGAGGGTGAGGGTGACGACCGGTCGACCGTGGCCGTCGGCGAGCACGCTCGCGTCTCCCGCGGCCTGCGCCTGGATCAGCTGGCCGAACGTGAACGGTCGGCCGGGGATCTCGAGGTCGACCTCCGTGCTCTCCAGGATCTGGACGAACACGCCGTTGGCCGGACCGCCCTTGTGGTACTGCCCGGTGGAGTGCAGGAAGCGCGGCCCCCACCCGAACGTCGTCGGACGACCGGAGTCGGCGGCGACGAGCTCGCGGAGCCCCTCCAGCTGGGACAGCTGCAGACGGTTGACGTAGGCCTGGATCGACACATAGCCGTCGTCCGGCAGCTGCGCCCACAGGGCGTCGAGGACGCCCGCCACGGTGCCGCTGGCGGCGAGGGCCGGGTCGGAGACCCTGACCTCGACGCCGTCGACGACGAACGCGGGTGCCGTCGGCTCGGGGCGCGCATCGAGCAGACCGCGGGTGGCCACCTTGGCGGACTCGACATCGGGCTGGTCGAACGGGTTGATGCCCAGCATCCGTCCGGCGATCGCGGTCGCGTACTCCCAGACGACCAGCTGCGCGCCGAGCGTGCCGCTCACGAGGATCTCGCCCTCGTGGCGCTCGAAGAAGTGGAACTCGTCCGCCTCGTCGACCAGCCGGACGATCTGCAGATCGGCGGGAGCGAACTCGACCTCGGGCGAGACGGGCAGGAGGACGACGGGCAGGATGCCGGTGCCGGCCTTGCCGGTCGACTCCGCGACGAGCTGCTCGATCCAATCGGGCAGCCCGACGATGTGGGTGCCGTCGGTGATGAGGCCCAGCTTGTCCTTGCGCGGGCTGCCACCCGCGATGGCAGCGGCCAGGACGAGCGCAGGGTTCTCGGGGCTGTCGATCGCGAGCTCGAGCAGCGAGGCGTCGGCCTCGTCGAGCAGCTCGGTCAGGTCGACGCCGGCGAGGCCGGTCGGGACGAGCCCGAACGCGGTCAGCGCCGAATAGCGCCCGCCGACCGCCGGATCCGCGTTGAACACACGGTAGCCGTCGGCGCGTGCGGCCTGATCCATCGGCGAACCGGGGTCGGTCACCACGACGATGCGCGCGAGGGGGTCGATGCCGACGTCGCGGAAAGCCGCCTCGAAGGTGCGCTTCGCGGAGTCGGTCTCGACCGTCGAGCCGGACTTCGACGAGACCACGAGCACCGTCTGCGCGAGCCCGCCGGTCTCGGCGTCGCCGTCGAGCGCAGCCAGGACCTGCCCGGGGGCGGTGGAGTCGAGGATCACCAGCGGAACGCCGGCCGTCTGAGCGATGACCTCAGGGGCGAGCGAGGATCCACCCATGCCCGCGAGCACGACGCGCGTGACGCCGTTCGCCCGCAGCTCGTCGCGCAGCGCCTCGATCTCGGCGACGAGCGGCCGGGAGACGCTGACCGCCTCCACCCAGCCGAGCCGCTGCGCGGCCTCAGCCTCGGCGTCGGGACCCCACAGGCTCGCGTCGCCGGCGGTGATGCCGGAGGCGACGAGGTCGGCGACCAGAGTGGGCAGGACCTCCTCGACCACCGACTTCACGTGGCCGGACAGGTGGATCCGAAAGCTCATCGTGCCGTCTCCGGCGCCTGCGCCAGCGCCTCGGCGACCGTCTTCTGGAGGTCGTGCCACGAGGCGATGAACTTCTCCACGCCCTCGTCCTCCAGCACCTGGGTGACGTCGTCGAAGTCGACGCCGAGCTCGGCAAGGCTGTCGAAGACGTGATGCGCGCCGACGTAGCTGCCTGTCACCGTGTCCCCGGCGATGACGCCGTGGTCGAACGTGGCCTCGAGCGTCTTCTCCGGCATGGTGTTGACCGTGCCGGGTGCGACCAGCTCCGTGACGTAGAGGGTGTCGGGAAGCGACGGGTCCTTCACACCGGTGGAGGCCCACAGCGGACGCTGCACGTGGGCGCCGGCGCCGGTCAGGGCGGTGGCGCGCTCGGAGGCGAACACCTCCTCGAACAGCTCGTAGGCGAGGCGGGCGTTGGCGATGCCCGCGGTGCTCTTGAGCTCCTCGGCGGCGGGGTCGCTGTAGGCGCTGAGGCGCTTGTCGACCTCGGTGTCCACGCGAGAGACGAAGAACGACGCGACCGAGTGGATCTTCGACACGTCGTGGCCGTTGGCCTGAGCCTGCTCGATGCCGGCCAGGTACGCGTCGATGACGTCGGCGTAGCGGTCGAGGCTGAAGATGAGCGTCACGTTCACCGAGATGCCCTCGGCGAGCACCGCGGTGATCGCGGGCAGGCCCGCCTTGGTCGCGGGGATCTTGATGAGCGCGTTCGGCCGGTCGACCTTCGCCCACAGCTCCTTGGCCTGCGCGATCGTCGCGTCGGTGTCGTGTGCGAGGTCGGGGGAGACCTCGATCGATACACGGCCGTCGAGGCCGTCGGTCGCGTCGAACACGGGGCGGAAGATGTCGGCCGCGTCGCGCACGTCATCCGTGGTCAGCTCGAAGATCGTCTCGTCGACGCTCGCGCCGCGGCCGGCGAGGTCCGCGATCTGCGCGCTGTACGAGTCGTCGTTCTTGTTGCCGATCGCGGACTGGAAGATCGTGGGGTTGGTGGTGACGCCCGTGACGTCACGGCTCTCGATCAGGCCGGCGAGGTTGCCGGAGGTGATGCGGGAGCGGGACAGGTCGTCGAGCCAGATGCTGACGCCTGCGGCGGCGAGGTCTGCGGTGGGAGTGGTCATGCGTTGCTCTCCTGGATGGTTGCGCGTGCCGCTTCCACGACCGCGTCGGCGGTGATGCCGAACTTCTCGAACAGGGTCTTGTAGTCGGCGGACGCGCCGAAGTGGTCGATCGCGACCGAGCGGCCCTTGTCGCCGACGATGCCGCGCCAGGTCAGGGGCGAGCCGGCCTCGACGGAGACGCGCGCCGTGACGGCCTTCGGCAGCACCGACTCGCGGTACGCCTCGTCCTGCTCGGCGAACCACTCCAGTGACGGAGCCGACACCACGCGGGCGTTGACGCCCTCGGCGGCGAGGGTCTCGCGGGCGCTGACGGCCAGCTGCACCTCGGAGCCGGTGGCGATGAGGATGACGTCGGGCGTGCCGCCGGGTGCCTCTGCCAGCACGTACGCGCCCTTGACCGCGAGGTCGGCGGAGCCGAACTCGTCGCCGGACGCCTCGCCCGTGCCGCGGGCGAACACGGGGATGTTCTGGCGGGTCAGCGCGAGGCCGGCCGGCCCGGCGTTGCGGCGCAGCAGTTCGAGCCAGACGACCGACGTCTCGTTGGCGTCGGCAGGGCGCACCACGGCGAGGTTGGGGATCGCGCGGAGGGTGGCGAGCTGCTCGACCGGCTGATGGGTCGGGCCGTCCTCGCCGAGGGCGACGGAGTCGTGCGTCCACACGAAGATCGACGGGATGTTCATCAGGGCGGCCAGGCGCACCGACGGGCGCATGTAGTCGCTGAAGATGAGGAAGGTGCCGCCGAAGGCGCGGGTGGGGCCGTGCAGGACGATGCCGTTGACGATGGCGCCCATCGCGTGCTCGCGGATGCCGAAGTGCAGCACGCGGCCGTAGGGGTCGCCGGACCACTCGTGCGTCGACCACTCCGACGGGATGAACGACGCGCCGCTCTTGATCGTCGTCAGGTTCGACTCGGCCAGGTCGGCGGAACCGCCCCAGAGCTCGGGCAGCTGCTCGGCCAGGGCGTTGATGACCGTGCCGGACGCGGCGCGCGTCGAGACGTCCTTGCCCGCTTCGAACACGGGGAGCGCGTCGGCGATGTCGCCGGGCAGCTCGCGGGCCTCGAGGCGGTCCAGGAGCGCCTTGCGGTCGGGGTTGGCCGACGCCCAGGCGTCGAACGACTCCTGCCAGACGGCGCGCGCCTCGGCGGCGCGGTCCTTCAGCGAACGCGTGCGGGCGAGCACGTCGTCGGCGACCACGAAGCTCTGCTCGGGGTCGAAGCCGAGCACCTTCTTCGTCGCGGCGAGCTCGTCCGCGCCCAGCGCCGAGCCGTGGATCTTGCCGCTGTTCTGCTTGCCGGGGGACGGCCAGCCGATGATCGTCTTCAGGACGATGAGCGACGGCTTGTCGGTCACGCCCTGCGCGGCCTCGATGGCGGAGTGCAGCGCGGCGACGTCCTCGACGTACTCTCCGGTCTGCTTCCAGTCGACCGTCTGCACGTGCCAGCCGTACGCTTCGTAGCGCGCGGCCACGTTCTCGGTGAACGCCACGTTCGTGTCGTCCTCGATCGAGATCTGGTTGGAGTCGTAGATCGCGATGAGGTTGCCGAGCTGCTGGTGGCCGGCGAGGCTCGACGCCTCGCTGGTCACGCCCTCCTGCAGGTCGCCGTCGCCGGCGACCACATAGATGAAGTGGTCGAACGGGGACGTGCCGGCGGCAGCATCCGGGTCGAACAGTCCGCGCTCGTAGCGCGCGGCGTACGCGAAGCCGACAGCCGACGACAGGCCCTGGCCGAGCGGGCCCGTGGTGATCTCGACGCCGTCGGTGTGTCCGAACTCAGGGTGGCCGGGGGTCTTCGAGCCCCACGTGCGCAGCGCCTTCAGGTCGTCCAGCTCGAGGCCGAAGCCGCCGAGGTACAGCTGCACATACTGCGTGAGCGACGAGTGCCCCGCCGACAGGATGAACCGGTCGCGGCCGAGCCAGTGCGTGTCCGCCGGGTCGTGGCGCAGCACCCGCTGGTACAGCAGGTAGGCGGCGGGCGCCAGGCTCATCGCGGTGCCGGGGTGGCCGTTGCCGACCTTCTCCACGGCATCCGCTGCCAGCACGCGAGCGGTGTCCACCGCGCGCCGATCGATTTCATCCCAACGCAGATCCGACACCCGGCCGCCTTTCTCAGAGGGAGCGCCATCGCAGGCCGGTCCGCGGCCCTCGTCGAGAGGGGAAGAGGGATCGGCGCAACGGGCGCGCGTGTTGTCTCAGCATAGCGAAGGGGCGGGTCGCCCCGGCCATGCAGCCCGTTCCATGACGCAGTCCTACGCGGCGGCGAGGGGTACGCCGCCGCCGCGGTCCGCGTGGGCGATGCCCTAGAATGATCCAGGATCCGAACAGCGCTCGATGCGGGGGACGATGGACATCTCGACGACGTCGCACACGACTGCGGCGACCGTTCCGCACTCGCTCGGACGCACGATCCGTGCCTACATCACCCTCACGAAGCCTCGGGTGCTCGAGCTGCTGCTGGTCACCACGGTGCCGGTGATGATCCTCGCGCAGAACGGCATGCCGTCGATCTGGCTGGTGCTGGCCACCGTCATCGGCGGGTCGATGAGCGCCGGCTCCGCCGCGGCGTTCAACATGTACCTCGACCGCGACATCGACGCCCACATGCAGCGTACGGTCAACCGGCCGCTGGTCACCGGCGAGGTGTCTCCGCGCGGCGCGCTGATCTTCGCCTGGACGCTGGCCGTGGTCTCCACCGTCTGGCTGCTGGTCACGACGAACTGGCTCGCCGCCACGCTCTCGGCCGCAGCCATCTTCTTCTACGTCGTCATCTACACGATGATCCTCAAGCGCCGCACCGAGCAGAACATCGTGTGGGGCGGCATCGCCGGCTGCTTCCCCGTCGTGATCGGCTGGACCGCCGTGACCGGCTCGCTCGCCTGGCCACCCGTGATCCTCTTCGTGCTCGTGTTCCTCTGGACGCCGCCGCACTACTGGCCGCTGTCGATGAAGTACAAGGACCAGTACGACAACGTCGACGTGCCGATGCTCGGAGCGACCCGCAACGGCTCGCAGGTCGGTCTGCAGGTCATCCTGTACGCGTGGGCGACCGTCGCATGCTCGCTGCTGCTGATCCCGGTCGCGCAGATGGGGCTCGTGTACACGGTCTCGGCGCTCGTGTTCGGCGGATGGTTCATCTACGAGTCGCACCGGCTCTACAACCGCGCGGTGCGCGGCACGGAGCCGCGGCCGATGCGCGTGTTCCACGCCTCCATCACGTACCTGACGCTGATCTTCGTGGCCATCGCGGTCGACCCGCTGCTGCCCTTCTGATCCACGACAACGCCGCGGCGCGGCAATGCCGAAGGGCCCGAGGTCGAGACCCCGGGCCCTTCGGCATTCCGCACTGATCAGCGTGCGGCGGTGAGGTCCTTCTCGTCCGCCTCGACGACCTCGATGTCGTCGAGGGTCCGCTCGTCGCGGTCCTCGGCGACGGCGGGCTCGTCCACCGCGTCCTCGGGGGACTCGACGACCTCCACCGGGAGGGCAGGACGCAGGGTCGACAGCGCGGCGATGGCCAGCGCCAGCAGGATGCCGACGACGCCGGCGCCCACGAGCACCGCGCCGACGACGGCCACCGACTGGCCGACGTAGACCTCGATACCCGTCGCCGTGCCGGCGGTGAGCGCTGCCGACATCACGCCGATCTTGTCGACGAGCATCAGTGCGCCTGCGGCGGCGCTGGCGGCGGAGGCGACGATGAGCCCCCAGAACGGGGTGCTGCGGGCAAGGCTCGGGCGGTGGGACATTCGTGAATCACTCCTCGGGCGCGGCACGGTCGGCCGCGGCATCCCTCACCCTTGCAAGGCTGTTCGTGCGCGACCGATGCGAACCCTATGGATCTGCTGTGCGGCTGTGTCCGTCATCGTGGCCGCGGGCTGTTTCAGATTGAGTGCGAGGACCGTGTAGGCGGCGGCCGAGAGCGAGGCGAGCATCATGTGGATGCCGACGAGGATCTCGGGGAGACCCTCTCGGGCCTGCCAGATGCCGACGCCGATCTGCACCAGGATCGCGACGACCAGCACGAGCGTCCACGCCCGCACAGGGAGCTTCAGCACCCACGCCGAGATCGCGAGGACGGTCACGAGCGCCGCCAGGATGTATCCGGGCCACGAGTGGACGTGAGCGAGGACCGTCGCATCGAAGCCGGTCCGGATGATGTTCTCGTCGCCCGAGTGCGGGCCGGACCCGGTGGTGAGCACGCCGAAGAGGATCGTGGTCGCAAGCGCCACGCCTGTGACATGCGTGAGGACCGCGAACCACGTCGGCACCGCGCGCACGCGCTGACCCTCGCCCGCGTTCATCCGCACGAGGTAGGCGGCGGTGACGCAGACCAGGAGCAGGGAGGCGGTGTAGTGGAACCCCACCACGAAGGCGTTCAGGTCCGAGACCACGGCGATGCCGCCCACGACGGCCTGCGCCATGACCCCGCCGAGCACGATCCATGCCAGGGCGGCGAGATCGCGACGCCGCGTCACGCGGCGGAGGGAGTCGACGCCGGCGACCACGACGGCAAGGAGGAGCGCCCCGGAGAAGAAGCCGAACGCCGGAAGCCCGAAGGGGGCAGCTGCGAAGTACGCCGCCACGCCGAGCGCGATTCCGCCGCCGGCGAACCACAGGGCCCGCGTGACGAGACCGGTGCCGATCGCCCGGAGGGTCAAGAGCAGCACGGCGAGCGCCAGGAGGCCCACGAGACCGGTCATCGTGCGGTTGCCGAACTCGATGAGCCCGTGGATGCCCTGCTCGGGGAGAGGGACGAGCGACTCGGGTGTGCACAGCGGCCACTCCGAGCATCCCAGCCCCGACCACGTGAGGCGCACGGCGCCGCCGGTTCCGATGATCACGACCTCGGCGAGGAACGACAGCCAGGCGAGCACGCGCAGCGGCCGGCCGATCAGGGCCGGGGGCGCAGGAGCAGGCGGCACGGAACTCGCGGACATTCGGGCGATCGCCTCCAGGGGCGGTTCCGTCGGACGGTCGGGCGACACTCTGCGCGCCCTGCCGGGGTGGAACCTGTAGAATCGAGGGGTCGGCTGTGCGCGCTCGAATGCGGCGCACACCACTGACAGTTTAGGCGCGACGAACGGCGCCGATTGAGAGGGCCCGAGAAGCGGCATCCCCCCTCCGGTATCTCCACCGGTGGGTTCGGGTGCTGGGACGGATCACACCGTCGGGCCCGGAGGAGAACGTGACGATGTCCGATGTGCTGATCGACCGACCAGAGCTCGAGAGCCTGGGTCAATACGAGTTCGGCTGGCACGACGCCGACGCCGCGGGTGCCAGTGCGCGCCGAGGCCTGAGCGAGGCCGTCGTGCGCGACATCTCGGCGCTCAAGAGCGAGCCGGAATGGATGCTGAAGAACCGGCTCAAGGGCCTGGCGCTGTTCGAGCGCAAGCCCATGCCGACCTGGGGCGCCGACCTCAGCGGCATCGACTTCGACAACATCAAGTACTTCGTCCGCTCCACCGAGAAGCAGGCGCAGTCGTGGGAGGACCTCCCCGACGACATCAAGAACACGTACGAGAAGCTCGGCATCCCCGAGGCTGAGCGCGCGCGCCTGGTCGCCGGTGTGGCCGCGCAGTACGAGTCCGAGGTCGTCTACCACCAGATCCAGAAGGAGCTGGAGGACCAGGGCGTCATCTTCATGGACACCGACACGGCGCTCAAGGAGCACCCGGAGTTCTTCGAGGAGTACTTCGGCACCGTGATCCCGTCCGGCGACAACAAGTTCGCCGCGCTGAACACGGCCGTGTGGTCGGGCGGCTCGTTCGTCTACGTCCCCAAGGGCGTGCACGTCGAGATCCCGCTGCAGGCCTACTTCCGCATCAACACCGAGAACATGGGCCAGTTCGAGCGGACCCTGATCATCGCGGACGAGGACTCGTACGTGCACTACATCGAGGGCTGCACCGCGCCGATCTACAAGAGCGACTCGCTGCACTCGGCCGTCGTCGAGATCATCGTGAAGAAGAACGCCCGCGTGCGCTACACGACGATCCAGAACTGGTCGAACAACGTCTACAACCTCGTCACCAAGCGCGCCATCGCGCACGAGGGCGCGACCATGGAATGGGTCGACGGCAACATCGGCTCCAAGGTCACGATGAAGTACCCGTCGATCTTCCTCGTCGGTGAGCGCGCCAAGGGCGAGACGCTCTCTGTCGCCTTCGCGGGCCCCGGCCAGCACCAGGACGCCGGCGCGAAGATGATCCACATGGCGCCGTACACGCAGTCCTCGATCGTGTCGAAGTCGATCGCCCGCGGCGGCGGGCGCGCCGGCTACCGCGGCGAGGTGCGTGTCGACGCCAACGCCCACCACTCGGCCAACACGGTCCGCTGCGACGCGCTCCTGGTCGACACGATCTCCCGCAGCGACACCTACCCGGCGATCGACATCCGCGTCGACGACGTGCAGCTCGGCCACGAGGCGACCGTCTCGAAGGTGAGCGAGGAGCAGCTGTTCTACCTGCAGTCGCGCGGCATGCCCGAGGACGAGGCGATGGCGATGATCGTCCGCGGCTTCATCGAGCCGATCGCCCGTGAACTGCCCATGGAATACGCCCTCGAGCTGAACAAGCTCATCGAGATGGGCATGGAAGGATCGGTCGGCTAGATGACGACCACGACTGAGGCACCCCAGGTGGTGCCGGGTTCCCGAGCGCACTCCGACGGGGCCGGCGCCTTCACTCCGGTGCAGACCCGGTCCGAGCGCCCCACCTCGTTCGAACCCGGCGACTTCTCCGCGCCGAGCAACCGGGAGGTCAACTGGCGGTACACGCCGGTGGACCGGCTCGCCCCGCTGTTCGCCGACGAGGACGCCGCCGACGCGGTCGAGTACCGCATCGATGCCCCCGAGGGCTTCGTGGTCCCGTCGCAGGGTCACGACGCCGCGGTCCGCGGCGAGGTGTTCCGCCCGGAGGATCTGTCAGCCGCCATCGCGTGGAAGCGCAGCGCCGACGCCCTGCACGTGCGCATCCCCGCCGACCTCGAGCACGAGGGCCTCGTGCGGATCGATGTCGTCGGCACCGACGCGTCGCTGCGCGCCACCGCGCACGTGGTCGTCGAAGCCCTCCCGAACTCCTCGGCCACCGTGCTGCTGCACCACACCGGCTCGGCGCAGTACGCCCAGAACGTCGAGATCATCGTCCGCGACGGCGCCCGACTCAACCTCATCACCGTGCAGCGGTGGGAGGACGACGCGCTCCACACCGCGTCCCACCAGGCCCGCGTCGACCGCGACGCGACCCTCATCCACACCGTCATCAGCTTCGGCGGCGGCGTCGTGCGGGTGAACCCGTCGGTCGAGCTCGCCGGAGCCGGTTCCGAGGCGAAGCTGTACGGCCTGTCGTACTCGGACGCCGGCCAGCACCTGGAGAGCCAGGTGTTCCTCTTCCACAAGGGCCCTCACACGAAGGGCGACGTCCTCTACAAGGGCGCGCTCCAGGGTGTCGGCGCGCGCAGCGTCTGGATCGGTGACGTGCTCATCGGACCGGATGCCGTGGGCACCGACTCGTACGAGGCCAACCGCAACCTCGTGCTCACCGACGGCGCCCGCGCCGACTCGGTGCCGAACCTCGAGATCGAGACCGGCGACATCCAGGGCGCGGGCCACGCCAGCGCCACGGGTCGCTTCGACGACGAGCAGCTGTTCTACCTCCAGGCCCGTGGCATCAGCGAAGACGAGGCGCGCCGCCTCGTCGTGATCGGCTTCCTGGCCGAGATCGTCCAGAAGCTGGGCATCCCGTCGCTGGAGGCCGAGCTCGCCGAGGCGATCGAGGCCGAGCTCGCGGCCGTCGCGCCGGAGGTCGCCGAGTGAGCGCGACCCGTGTCTGCGCGCTGAGCGAGCTGGAGCAGGACACCGCGCGGCGCGTCGAGGTAGACGGCGTGCCCATGGCCGTGGTCCTCGACGGCAACGGCGAGGTGCACGCGATCGGCGACACCTGCACGCACGGCGACATCTCTCTGTCCGAGGGCTTCGTCGAGGGCGACACGCTCGAGTGCTGGGCCCACGGCTCGGCGTTCTCGCTGAGCACCGGCCGCCCCCTCAACCTTCCGGCCTACGAGCCGGTGCCCGTGTACGCGGTCACGATCGACGGGGACGACGTCCTCATCGACCCGGCCGTGCGCAAAGAAGTGAACTGAAGAAGGAAGACACATGTCTGTTCTGGAGATCCGCGACCTGCACGTGACGGTCGAGACCGAAGACGGGACCACGCCGATCCTCAACGGCGTCGACCTGACCATCCGCACCGGTGAGACCCACGCGATCATGGGCCCCAACGGCTCGGGCAAGTCGACGCTCGCGTACACGATCGCCGGCCACCCCAAGTACACGGTCACGAGCGGCTCGATCTCGCTCGACGGCGAGAACGTGCTCGAGATGACCGTGGACGAGCGCGCACGCGCCGGCCTGTTCCTCGCGATGCAGTACCCGGTCGAGATCCCCGGCGTGACCGTCACGAACTTCCTGCGCACCGCGAAGACCGCGATCGACGGCGAGGCCCCCGCGATTCGCACGTGGACCAAGGACGTCAAGAGCGCGATGAAGAACCTGCGCATGGACCCGAAGTTCGCTGCCCGCAACGTCAACGAGGGCTTCTCCGGCGGCGAGAAGAAGCGCCATGAGATCCTTCAACTCGAGCTGCTGAAGCCGGCGATCGCGGTGCTCGACGAGACCGACTCGGGCCTCGACGTCGACGCGCTGAAGATCGTCTCCGAGGGCGTGAACCGCGCCAAGGGCGAGACCGACCTCGGCGTCCTGCTGATCACGCACTACACCCGCATCCTGAAGTACATCAAGCCGGACTTCGTGCACGTGATGGTCGCCGGTCGCATCGCCGAGGAGGGCGGGCCGGAGCTCGCCGAACGCCTCGAGAACGAGGGCTACGACCGCTTCCTCGAGCCGTTCGCCGACGAGATCGCCGCTGCCGCCGACGGCAGCGGAGCGTAGGATCGCAGCATGACCGCGACCCTCACATCCGAGAAGTACGACGAGGTCACCGAGGCTCTCAAGGACGTCATGGATCCCGAGCTCGGGATCAACGTCGTCGACCTCGGCCTCATCTACGATCTGGCGTGGGACGACGAGAACGACGCTCTGGTCATCCACATGACCCTGACCTCCGCGGGCTGCCCGCTCACCGACGTGCTCGAGGAGCAAACCGCGCAGGCGCTCGACGAGGTCGTGGAGCGGTTCCGGATCAACTGGGTCTGGATGCCGCCGTGGGGACCCGAGCGCATCACCGACGACGGGCGCGACATGATGCGCGCGCTCGGCTTCGCCATCTGAGCGGATCCGACTCCTCGCAGACGGTCTTGTGCCGCCTCTGAGCCGCCCCTAGTATGCGGCCAACGATCGCGCTGACGCGATCGCGCTTCTGGGGGGGAGTGGGCCATGCGCGCACGCGCCATCGTCCTGCTGTGCGCCGTTGCGGCGCTCACGATGAGCGGCTGCTCGTCGCCGCCTGCTGAGGAGCCGGGCGTCAGCGCCACCGTCCTCGTCCACTCGGGCGAGGCCTCCCTCGACACCGCCGACGCGACACGCACCCTCGACGACGGCGACGTCGTGGTCGAAGGCGATGTCATCCGCGTGGACGGCGACGACGCCGTCGTCGAGCTGACCTGGTCGGACGGCGCCGTGACCAGGCTCGGTCCCGCCACGGTGTTCACGGTCGGCCAGCCGGACGCGCGCCTCGGCACGCGCGGAACGCAAGACGGGGGCATGAGCTGGAACCGCCTTGCTGCGTCGGACGACGCGGCCGCGACGTCCACCGCGGCCGCCGATCCCGCGGCGGGCGTGCCCTACGCCCTCGACATCGTGGGGGCCGATCGCGCGGAGGGACGCGGGCCCCTCTTCCTGGTGGACTGCACGCAGAGCCCGTGCCGGATCCTCGGGACCGGCGGCACAGCCGACATCGGATCGGAGACCACCTTCCGTCGCGGGAAGGTGGACACGGTCGTCGACTCGGGTGCACCGGCATCGTGGGGCGAGCTGATGACCGACCCCTGGGCGCAGGAGAACGCGGAACTCGATGAGGACGCCGACTTCGTGCCGGTCGTCGACCTGTTCGCGGATGCCGATCCGTCGCGAGCCGTTCTCGACGGCACGTTCGATGTGCTGCGGACCTACAAGACCTCCGACTGCAGCGGACCGGGATGTTCGGGCATTATCCGACATGCTCCGGGTGACACACGCGAGCTGGTCTACTCGTTCCATCAGGACTGCGCCGTCGAGCCGTGCTCGGCGAGCGTGGACACCCAGACCGTCGACGCATTCACGGATCAGATCTCGGATGCCACGGCTCCACTCGTCGCTGGCGCCGAGGATTACACCTGGGGAACGGACAGCGAGCTGCCGATCTGTCAATACGACGATGCGACCGGGACCCACGAGACGGGCCGGGCATCCAATGTGATCAGATGGCAGGTGACGCCATCGAAGGCGGAGGTGCGTAACGGCGTCTTCGTGGTGACGGAGCTCACGGGGGACACCCACGCGAGGTACACCGTCGTGGAGCCGACCGCCATCCCCGGCTGCGAGCAGTTCGAGAGAACCTGGAGCTCGTCGTCCGATCTCGTCCTCACGAAGAGGGAGGGATGATGCGCGCCGCGCGATGGGCGGTCGCCCTCGTGGTGGCCGCCGCGATCTGCGGCGCTGCGCCCGCCGCCCACGCGGCCGATGACGCGGACGACACCGACGTCGCCGCGCCCGGAACGGCCGTCTATGCCGTCGAGGTGACCGACATCAGCGTCGGGCCGGATGGCGATGGCGAGCCGCGCAGCACGAGCGGCGAGGTGCGGATCGCGTGCGTCGGCACCGTCTGCGCGGTCGTCGCGGCGCCAGGACCGGGCGTGCTGGCCGGCACCGCGCTCGCGTCCGGTGCTCTGTCCGGCGAGACGAGCTCCGACGGCGCGGGGAGTGCGTGCACCCAGGGGCGCGGCGAGCGCGAGATCGTGGTGTCGGCGTCCGACACGGGTTTCGAAGCGCACCTGACGCAATCGCCGCTCGACTGGGAGGAGTGCCCCGACGGCACCGATGCCTACGGACACGGCAGGGACATCACGTGGACCGGAGCCCTCGTCGCCGCGGACGCGTGCGTCTTCGACGAGCAGGGGTGCCTCGACGGTGCGGTCACCGCATCCCGTCTCTGGTCGGGGGATCCAGCCGCGCCGAGCGTGCTGAGCGGACTCGCCACCCCCGCGACAGCCGGCACGGCACCCGTGCAGCTCGGCCTCGCCGCGCTGCTCGCGATCGTCCTGGTGCTGCTGGTCGCGTTCCCGACGGCGCTGCTCAACTCGGCCGCAGAGCAGGGCTCGGGCCGCCTCGCCGGATGGTGGGCGGGCCGGAGGGCGCGCACGTCCGGCCCGGTCGAGGAGGACACCGGGCTTCCCCGACCGCGAGCCTGGCTGCACTCCTGGTGGTGGGCAGGCGCGGGCGTGCTGGCCGCGGGGATCATCTCCGCCTTCGTCGATCCGCAGTTCGGGCTGAATCCGGGCAGCGCGCGCGTGATCCTCTCGATCCTGGCGTCGTTCGCGCTCGACGTCGTGATGGGCTGGGTGGTCGTGGTCATGGTGATGCGCCGCGCGGTCCCCGGCGCGACGCACACCTTCGACTTCCAGCCGCTGACCCTGCTGATCGTCGTCCTCGCTGTGGTCTTCACGCGGATCACCGGGTTCGAGCCGGGGATCGTCTTCGGCCTCGTGGCGGGTGTCGCGTTCGGCGCGCTGGCCGGCAGGGCCCAGGAGGCCCGCGTCGCCCTGACGAGCTTGGGCTACGCGTTCGTCGTGGCCCTGGTCGCCTGGGTCCTGTACGGGATGCTGGGCGGCGGCGCGGCGTCGGGTGAGTCCTTCTGGGGCACGTTCACCGTGGAGCTGCTGTCCGCCGCGGCGATCGGTGGAATGGCGGCGCTGCCGATCGCCCTGTTCCCCGTGCGCGGGCTGCCGGGTGCAGCGGTGTTCGCGTGGAACCGCTGGGTGTGGGGTGCGTGCTACCTCCTCGGCCTCTTCGCGTTCTTCGTCGTGCTGATGCCGATGCCGTTCTCGTGGGCCGAGGTGTCGCTGAACCTCTCCGCCTGGATCGGCCTCTACGTGGTCTACCTCGTCGGAGCGCTGCTGCTGTGGCTCCTGATCGCGCGCCCATGGGATCGGACCGCCGACGAGGGGGAACGAACCGACGGGGGAGACGCGCCCGAGCGCGTGGACGCGACGGATGCGGAGGTGTCACAGTCCGACCCCGACGCGGTCGCGTCCGTGGCCGTCGATAGAGTCGAAGGGTGACCGCATCCCCTCTCCAGGCACTTCCGCTCGACGAGCTGCGGCGGCGTTCCAGCACGAAATGGCGCAAGTACGGCGATGATGTGCTGCCGCTGTTCGTGGCCGAGACCGACTTTCCGCTCGCACCTGCCATCACGGCTCGGCTCGCCGAGGCCGTCGCGCTCGGCGACACGGGCTACACCCCGCCGGACCCGGGCATCGCCGGCGCCTACGCCGGGTTCGCGCAGCGCCGCTTCGGCTGGCAGGTCGACCCCGCCAGGGTGCGCACGACGTGCGATGTGATGATGGGCGTCGTCGAGATCCTCCGCGCCGTCACCGTGCCCGGCGACCGGGTGGTGGTCACTCCGCCGGTCTATCCGCCGTTCTACTCGTGCATCGAAGAAGTCGGCGCCGTCGACGAGCGGGTGCCGCTCGTCTACACCGGAGACGGTTGGGAGCTCGATCTGCTCGGCATCGAGGCCGCACTGGCCGGCGGATCCCGCGCGGTGCTGCTGTGCAACCCGCACAACCCGACCGGCACGGTGCACTCGGCGCAGGCGCTCGCGGATCTTGCTGACATCGCCGCCGGCTTCGGGGCTGTCGTCATCAGCGACGAGATCCACGCTCCGCTGGTGCACCCCGGTGTCGCCTTCACTCCGTTCCTGGCCGCGTCTCCGGTCGCGCCGCGCGTCGGCTTCACCGTCGCGAGCGCCAGCAAGGCCTTCAACCTGGCCGGCCTGAAGTGCGCCGTCATGGTGACCGCCTCCGACGAGCACACGGCGATCGTGCGCGGACTCCCCGACGAGGTCGAGTGGCGCACCGGCCTGTTCGGCGCGCTCGCGAACGCCGCAGCCTTCGACGAGGGGAGCGACCCCTGGCTCGACAGCCTTCTCGCCGCGCTCGACGAGAACCGTCGCCTGCTGGCCGAGCTGCTCGCCGAGCACCTGCCGCAGGCGCGGTACCGGATCCCCGACGCGGGCTATCTCGCCTGGGTCGATCTCACCGCGCTCGGCTGGGGCGACAATCCGGCCGGGCGCATCCTGCGCGAGGCGAAGGTGGCGCTGCATCTCGGACCCCTGTTCGGCGAAGAGGGCAAGGGCCACGTGCGCATCAACTTCGCGTGCGCGCCGGAGGTGCTGCGCGAAGCCGTCGCGCGCATCGGCGCCCTCGCAGCCTCCTCGTGAGCGAGACAGCGACCCTGGAGGGGATCTGGTCGCCGCGGCACGTCTGGGTGACGGCCGGTGCGGTCGCGCTGATCTTCCTCGCGGCCATGCAGGCACTCGCGGTGACCACCGTGATGCCCGTCGTCAGCGACGACCTCGACGGGGCCGCGCTCTACGCGGTGGCCTTCTCCGGGACCCTCGCCACCAGCGTGATCGGGATGGTGGCCGTCGGCGCCTGGTGCGACCGGTCGGGGCCGCGGGCGCCGCTCTACGCGTCGGTCGCGCTCTTCACCCTCGGCCTGGTCCTGGCGGGCCTCGCTCCGACGATGCCCGCCCTCGTGGCGGGGCGTCTCATCCAGGGGCTCGGCACGGGAGGGCAGACCGTCGCACTGTACGTCGTCGTGGCGCGGGTGTATCCGCCCGCGCTGCACGGACGCGTCTTCGCCGCGTTCTCGGCGGCCTGGGTGGTCCCCTCGCTCATCGGACCGTTCCTCGCCGGGGCGGTCACCGAGCTGCTGCACTGGCGATGGGTGTTCCTCGGCGTCGCGGCCCTCACGGTCGTCGCCTTCGCGATGGTGGCGCTGCGCCTCCACCACACGCCGCTGCACACCGACGAGCCCTCGACGGGGAGAATCGGGGCGCGCATGGCCTGCGCCGTCGCCGTCGCGGCAGGGGCATTGGGACTCAGCCTCGCGGGCGAGGCGGGCGGAGCGGCATGGGCGGTGGTGGCAGCATCCGGTCTGGCGATCGTCCTCGCCGCACGACCGCTCCTTCCGCGGGGGACGCTCGTGGCCCGGCGCGGTCTGCCGAGCGTGGTCCTCATGCGCGGGCTCATCGCGGGCGCGCTGTTCGGCGCCGAGATCTACGTGCCCTATCTGCTCATCGACGACTACGGCTTCTCACCCACCTGGGCGGGCCTCGGTCTCACCGCTGCCGCACTGGCGTGGGCCGCCGCCGCCGACGTGCAGGGGCGCTTCGGCGACCGCATCGGCAACGCCCGGATCAGCGTCACCGGAGTCACCCTCCTCGCCCTCGCGACCGTGTCCGTCGGCGCGACCGCGTGGTGGCAGCTGCCCCCGGCCGTCGCCATCGCCGGATGGGCGCTGGCCGGCGCGGGCATGGGGCTGATGTACCCGCGGCTGACGGTGCTGACGCTGGCGTATTCGACCCCGCAGAACCAGGGCTTCAACTCGGCGGCGCTGTCGATCTTCGATGCCATCGGGGCGGCGGCGACCATCGCCCTGATGGGGCTCGTATTCACGGCGCTGCACGGCAGCGGGCTCGCCTTCCCCGCGGTGTTCGCCGTGGCTCTGGTGCTCGCCCTGCTCGCCCTCGTACCGGGGCTTCGTCTCGGCCACGGTCACGAAAAGGCGACGCCCAGGAGCGCGGCCTATACTTGAGGGCTGGCCGCTCGGCCGTCTCTCCACCACCTCCACCGAATGGACGTCCGCTGTGCTCGCCGTGCACGACCTTGAAATCCGCGTGGGCGCCCGCGTCCTGATGTCGGATGTGTCGTTCCGCGTCTCCCCGGGCGACAAGGTCGGCCTCGTCGGCCGCAACGGTGCCGGCAAGACGACGCTGACGAAGGTGCTCGCGGGCGACCTCCAGCCGGCGGACGGTCGGGTCGACACCTCGGGTGAGCTCGGCTATCTCCCGCAGGACCCCCGCTCGGGCGACCCGTCGATGCTGGCGCGCACCCGTATCCTCGACGCCCGCGGACTCGGGACGCTCGCGATCGAGATGCAGGAAGCGGCGCTCGCGATGGGCGACGACGACGAGAAGATCGCCACGAAGGCCATGAAGCGCTACGCGCACCTGACCGAGCGGTTCGAGGCGCTGGGGGGCTACACCGCCGAGGCCGAAGCGGCGACGATCTCGCACAATCTCTCGCTGCCCGACCGGCTGCTCGACCAGCCGCTCAGCACGCTCTCCGGTGGTCAGCGCCGACGCATCGAGCTCGCCCGCATCCTGTTCTCCGACGCGGATTCGATGATCCTCGACGAGCCCACCAACCACCTCGACGCCGACAGCGTCGTGTGGCTGCGAGAGTTCCTCAAGAACTACAAGGGCGGGCTGATCGTGATCAGCCACGATGTCGAGCTGGTGGGCGAGACCGTCAACCGCGTGTTCTACCTCGACGCGAACCGTCAGGTCATCGACGTCTACAACATGAACTGGAAGAACTACCTGCGCCAGCGGGTGGCCGACGAGGAGCGCCGCAAGAAGGAGCGCGTCAACGTCGAGAAGAAGGCGACGCAGCTGCAGATGCAGGCCGCCCGATTCGGTGCCAAGGCGTCGAAGGCGGCTGCCGCCCATCAGATGGTCGCCCGCGCCGAGAAGATGCTCTCGGGACTCGACGACGTGCGTCAGGACGAGCGCGTCGCGAAGCTCCGCTTCCCGAAGCCGTCACCGTGCGGCAAGACCCCGCTGATGGCGACGGGACTGTCGAAGTCGTACGGCTCGCTCGAGATCTTCACCGATGTCGACCTCGCGATCGATCGTGGCTCCAAGGTCGTGATCCTCGGATTCAACGGCGCCGGGAAGACGACCCTCCTGCGCATCCTCGCGGGTGTCGACAAGCCGGACACCGGCCAGCTCGAACCGGGGCACGGACTGAAGGTCGGCTACTACGCGCAGGAGCACGAGAACCTCGACGTGAACCGCTCGGTGCTCGAGAACATGCTCTCGGCAGCTCCCGACCTCAACGCGACCGAGGCGCGCAAGGTGCTCGGCTCGTTCCTGTTCACCGGCGACGACGTGCTCAAGCCCGCAGGGGTGCTCTCGGGTGGCGAGAAGACCCGCCTGTCGCTCGCGACACTGGTCGTCTCGTCGGCGAACATGCTGCTGCTGGACGAGCCGACGAACAACCTCGACCCGGCCTCGCGTGAGGAGATCCTCGGCGCGCTCGCGCACTACGAGGGAGCGGTCGTCCTGGTCTCGCACGACGAGGGCGCCGTCATGGCGCTCAATCCCGAGCGCGTGCTCATCCTGCCCGATGGCGTCGAGGACATCTGGAACCGCGAGTACCAGGACCTGATCACGCTCGCATAGCGAGCGGGATCAGCGGCCGGCTGCGTCGAGCAGGGCGTCCTCTTCATCGGCGTCGCGGTCCTTGCGCCGCACCGTGGTCCGTGTGCGCTCCTCGGCATCCTCCCGCCGGTGACGGCGCTCGGTGCGGATCACATACCCGATGAAGATGAACCCCATGATGGCGAACAGGATCCACTGGATCGCGTACGACAGGTGCGGGCCGGGGTCCACGGAGGGATCCTCGACGGGGTTGGGCCGCGTGGCCGGCGCCGGATCCTCCGAGGCCATCAGCCCGTAGGCGCTCTCCTCCAGCAGCGCGGCGTCGGCCGCCGGAAGAGTGTCGGCGATCAGCGCGAGGTTGATGGTCGGCACCTGCCCCTCGGGCGCCGAGCGTCCGGATGCGGGGAGCGCCTCGCCCGGCATCAGCCGCGCGATCACCGTCACCTCGCCGGCGGGCGCGGCGGGGATCTCGTCGGGCTCGGGCTGCTCGTTGCCCGGCGGCAGCCAGCCGCGGTCGATCACGATGACACGACCGTCGGTCAGGCGCAGCGGCACCAGGACCTCGAACGCGGCGGTTCCGCCGTGCGCGCGGTTGCGCACCAGCAGCTGCTGCTCGCTCAGGTAGGTGCCGGTCAGCGTCACCGGCTGCCACTGGTCGGTCGGCTCGAGGCTTCCGCCCGCGGGGATGACCTCGGCGAGGGGGACCGGAGCGGCGTCGTAGTTCGCCTCGACCAGCGCGAGCTGCTCGGCACGGGTCGCGTTGCGGGTGAACTGCCAGTTGGACAGGAACGCGCAGGCGATCGCGAACACGATCGCGACGGCGACGTACGCCGTCCAGCGGACGGCCGCCGGCGCGCTCTGCCTGCTCACGAGCGATCTCCCGCGGACTCGAGCGCGGTCACCCGCACGGGGAACTCTCGCGCGGCGAGGAACTCGCGCAGGTAGTCGCGGTGCGCGTCACAGGCCACCCAGGTCTTCTCTCTGTCTGCTGCGTGGATGCGGGGATTGCGCCAGTCGATGCGCCAGCGCGCCGCATCCCGGCATCCCGCGCGTGAGCACTCCGCGGTCATGCCTTGGCGTCCGGGTCGGGGGAGTGCGATTCCTCGATGCGGATGACGTGCGTGTCCGTCGCGGGGGACTCGGGCTGCGGAGGCGGTGCGCTCGGTGCGGCCGGCAGCGCCAGCTCGGGGCTCTCCGCCTCGCCGCCGACGTCGGATCCGACGTTCGCGAGCACCACGGCGATGTAGGGGAGGAAGATCGCGGCCGCGCCCAGCACCCACGTGTACCAGCCGTACGGGGTGATCAGCACCATCGCGACGAAGCAGGCCACCCGGATGCCCATCATGACCAGATACCGCCGGGAGCGCGCCCCCGCGTCGTCACGGGGCGCACGCGGCAGCGACGTGGCGGACTGCGGAGAGGGGGTGTGCTTCACGGTGCTTCCAGGGTACGCCGCCGCGCACGCCCTGGATCGCGTCAGGCCTGCGAGTAGTCGCCGCTCGTCACGGCCAGAGGGATGATGATCGCGAAGAACAGCAGGATCCCGAGGATCCAGAGCCCGAGCGTGACCCAGCCGATGATCGTGCCGGCCAGACCGAGGCCGCGACCGCCCTCACCAGTCGACCCGATCTGCGCGAGAGACATGTGGCCGGTGATGATCCCGACGATCTGGCCGACGATCGGGAGGAGGAAGACGCCGGCGAGCGAGGCGATGAGCGAGATGATCGCGAGCGTGTTCGTGCGCGGCTGGGTGGGATATCCGCCGTACGGCGCGGCAGGATAGCCGGGCTGCGGGTACCCGGGCTGGGCGTAGGCCGGGTTCTGCGGCTGACCGTAGGCGGGTGCCGGTGCCTGGCCGTACGGGGCCTGCGGCTGGCCGTACGGCGCTGGTGGCTGCGGCTGACCGTACGGCGGCGCGGCCGGCGGCTCGTAGGCCGGGGGCGCCGGGTTCGCGGGTGGGTCTACGGGATTCTGGTCGCTCACGGTCGCGCCTCTCATCAGGTCTTCGTCCAGCGTCCCAGCGGTGACGGGAGGTGTCAAACCTGCGCCGCTAGGCTGGGATCCCCGCCAGTTCAGGAGTGCATCATGTCCACGGATCGCGTCGTCGTCGTCACCGGAGGAAACCGCGGCATCGGCCGCGCCATCGCGGAGCGCTTCGTCGCCGCCGGCTACCGGGTGGCCGTGACGGCTCGCTCGGGCGAGGGCCCTGACGGCACGCTGACGGTGCGCGCGGATGTCACCGACGCCGCTGCCGTCGACGCCGCCTTCACCGAGGTGGAGCAGAAGCTCGGACCGATCGAGATCGTCGTGGCCAACGCCGGCGTCACGAAGGACACGCTGCTGCTGCGGATGTCCGAGGACGACTTCGACAGCGTCGTGTCGACCAACCTGGGCGGGGCGTTCCGGGTCGTGAAGCGGGCCTCGA
The DNA here is from genome assembly GCF_027943945.1 of Microbacterium terricola. Classification (NCBI taxonomy): domain Bacteria; kingdom Bacillati; phylum Actinomycetota; class Actinomycetes; order Micrococcales; family Microbacteriaceae; genus Microbacterium; species Microbacterium terricola. The sequence continues at coordinate 1,228,126 of NZ_AP027141.1, forward strand.
AGGGGATGCTGCGGGCCCGCTGGGGCCGCGTCATCCTCATCTCGAGTGTGGTCGGGCTGTACGGCTCGGCCGGTCAGATCAACTACGCGTCGTCGAAGAGCGGCCTGGTCGGCTTCGCGCGGTCGCTGACCCGCGAGCTGGGTGCCCGCGGCATCACGGCGAACGTCGTCGCCCCCGGCTTCATCGAGACCGACATGACGGCGGCGCTCCCCGAAGACACCCAGGCCGAGTATCGGCGCAGCATCCCGGCCGGGCGCTTCGCGACCCCCGACGAGGTGGCCGGTGTGGTGACGTGGCTCGCCTCGGACGACGCCGCCTATATCTCCGGCGCCGTCATCCCGGTCGACGGCGGCCTCGGGATGGGGCACTGACCGACGCCCGCAGCGTCTGTCAGGACGTCACCTGAGGGCGTCGACGATCACGCCGGCCAGATGCTGCGGCTGCGAGAACTGCGGCCAGTGACCCGAGCCGAGGCGCACGACCTCGGCGTCGCGGATCGCGGCGAACTCGTCGCCCCACGGGCCCCAGTCCTTCACCGCCGCGCGGAACGCGTCTTCATCCATCGAGCCGGAGAGCACGGTGACCGGCACGCCGAACCTGCCGTCGCCGTCGAGGGGCAGCGGGTCGGTCGGCACGCGCGCGGGCACAGACGCGGTCCGAGCCGCCCACTCCGCGCGGGTCTCCTCGTCGAGGTCGGCGACCTCCTCGGTGTCGAAGAAGTCCCAGCCGGGGAAGGGCACGACCCCGTCGACGATCTCGAACTCGGAGATGCCGCGACCCGGCGGCGGCGGGACGGTGTCGACGAAGACGACGCGCGCGACCCGCTGGGGGCGCTGCGCGGCCGCGGCCCACACCACGTTGCCGCCCCCGCTGTGACCGACCAGAGCCACCGGGCCGTCGAGCGCATCGATCTCGGCGACGACGGCGTCGACCCAGTCGACGATGCCGATCTCGGCGCTGTCGGCACCTGACGACCCCGTGCCGGGCATCGTCAGCGCGTGCGGCGTATGGCTGGCCGCCTCGAGCGCGGGGGTGATGTCGCGCCACGACGACGCGTCGAGCCAGAGTCCGGGAATGAGGAGAACGTCCATGTCGGCGACGGTACTCCGCGCGTCCGACATCGGCATCGGCTAGGGCAGGAGGGGGATGACCTCGCGGAGATCGACGGTGCCGATCACGAGATCCGCCTGTGCCCGCACCGCTGGCTTGGCGTTGAATGCGAGGCCGAGCGCGGCAGCATCCATCATCAGCAGATCGTTCGCGCCGTCGCCGATCGCGATCGTCTGCGACATCGGGACACCCCGCTCTGCGGCCCATTCGATCAGGGCAGCGGCCTTCCCCGCCGCGTCGACGATGGTGCCGTCGACGCGGCCGGCGAGCGCGCCGTCCTCCGTGAGGAGACGGTTCGCCCGCCACACGTCGACGCCCAGGTCGGGGGCGACCGTGTCGAGGATCTCGTGGAAGCCGCCGGAGACGACGCCGACCGCTCCGCCGCGCTCGTGCACGGCGGCGATCAGCTCGCGGACGCCGGGGGTGGGCTCCACGCGCGCGAGCACGCGCGCGAACGCCGCCAGCGGCACGCCGCGCAGCGCCTCGACCCGGCTGCGCAGGCTGGTGGCGAAGTCGACCTCGCCGCGCATGGCGGCCTCGGTCGCGGCTGCCACCTCGGCTCCTCGCCCCGCCTCGTCGGCGATCAGCTCGATGACCTCGTTGCGGATCAGGGTGGAGTCGGCGTCAAGCACGACCAGGAAACGGGCGGTGGGGACGGGCACCCTCCCACGCTAGCGGCGGATCAGGCCTCGACGATCACGTTCTTGCCGACGACCGTGATGCCGGAGTCGGTCACCGTGTAGCCGCGGGCGAGGTCGCGCTCCCGGTCGACGCCGACGGTGGCACCCGGTGCGAGCCGGACGTTCTTATCGAGGATCGCGCGGTGGATGCGGGCGCCCGTGCCGACGTTGACGTCGTCGAACAGCACCGAGTCGGTGATCGTGGAGCCTCCGCCCGCGAGCGTCCACGGCCCCACGACGCTGCGCTCCAGATGGGTTCCGGACAACACGGAGCCGAGGGACACGATCGAGTCGATCGCGTTGCCCATCCGGCCGACGCCGTCGCGGACGAACTTCGCCGGCGGCGAGTTCACCGTCTGGGAGTGGATCGGCCAGTCCATGTTGTACAGGTTGAAGATCGGCAGCGTCGAGATCAGATCCATGTGGGCGTCGAAGAACGAGTCGATCGTGCCGACGTCGCGCCAGTACGCGCGGTCGCGGTCGGTCGAGCCGGGCACGTCGTTTCGCTTCATGTCGTACACGCCTGCTTCGCCGCGATTCACGAAGTACGGGATGATGTCGCCGCCCATGTCGTGGTTCGACGTGGGCAGCTCACCGTCGAACTCGACCGCCTCGATCAGTGCGTCGGTGTCGAAGATGTAGTTGCCCATCGACGCGAGCACCTCGTGCGGCGCGTCGGCGAGGCCCGTGGCGTCCTGCGGCTTCTCGAGGAAGTCGCGGATCTTCGCGGAGTCGGTGGGGTCGACGTCGATGACGCCGAACTGGTTGGCCATCGCCAGCGGCTGGCGGATGCCGGCGATCGTCGCGCGCGCACCGGAGTCGATGTGCGCGGCGAGCATCTGCTGGAAGTCCATCCGATACACGTGATCGGCGCCGATGACCACGACGATGTCGGGCTTCTCGTCGTTGATGAGGTTGAGGCTCTGCAGGATCGCATCGGCCGAGCCGGAGAACCACCGCTTGCCGAGCCGCTGCTGCGCGGGCACCGAGGTGACGTACGAGTCCAGCAGCGCGGACATCCGCCAGGTCTGCGAGATATGCCGGTCGAGGCTGTGCGACTTGTACTGGGTCAGCACGACGATCTGACGCAGACCGGAGTTGATGAGGTTCGAGATGGCGAAGTCGATCAGCCGGTACTGCCCCCCGAACGGCACCGCCGGCTTCGCGCGATCCGCGGTGAGGGGCATGAGGCGCTTGCCCTCTCCACCGGCGAGGATGATTCCGAAGACCTTGGGTGCGGCTGGCATGCGACCACACTATGCCGCCCTGCGGCGGTGTACTAGCGTTTCGAAACATGCGCGTGGACATCATCTCGAAGGAATACCCGCCGGAGATCTACGGGGGAGCGGGGGTCCATGCGACCGAGCTGGTGCGCGCCCTCCGGGCCGATGGCATCGAGGTCCAGGTGCGCGCCTTCGGGGCGGAACGCGATGAGGTCGACACGACCTCGTACGACGTCCCGGTCGAGCTCGCCTCGGCCAACCCGGCGATCCAGACCCTGGGCGTCGACCTGCGCATCGTGGCGGACGTGGACGGCGCCGACGTCGTCCACTCGCACACGTGGTACGCCAACTTCGCCGGGCATCTCGCCTCGCTGCTGCACGGCATCCCGCACATCGTGACGGCGCACAGCCTCGAACCGCTGCGCCCGTGGAAGGCCGAGCAGCTCGGTGGCGGCTATGCCGTCTCGAGCGAGATCGAGAAGACCGCCTACGAGGCCGCGGCCGCCGTGATCGCCGTGAGCAACGGCATGCGCGAGGACATCCTGCGCAGCTACCCGGATCTCGACGCCGACAAGGTGCGCGTCATCTACAACGGCATCGACACGCAGGCGTGGCGCCCGGTGGACGACGCCGCACTGCTGGCCGAGCTCGGAATCGATCCTGGCCGACCGTCCGTCGTGTTCGTCGGACGGATCACACGGCAGAAGGGGCTGCCGTACTTCCTGCGCGCTGCCGAACGGCTGCCCGAGGGCGTGCAGCTCGTGCTCTGCGCCGGCGCTCCCGACACACCGGAGATCCTCGCCGAGGTCGAGGGTCTCGTGCGCGGCCTGCAGCAGACCCGCGAGGGCGTGATCTGGATCGACCGCTTCCTCCAGCGCGACCAGCTCTGCGCGATCCTGTCCGCCGCGACCACCTTCGTCTGCCCCTCCGTGTACGAGCCGCTGGGCATCGTGAACCTCGAGGCGATGGCGTGCGGCGCCGCCGTCGTCGGTACGGCCACCGGGGGCATCCCCGAGGTCGTCGTCGACGGGGTGACCGGCCGGCTGGTGCCGATCGAGCAGGTGCAGGACGGCACCGGCACTCCCACCGATCCGGAGCGCTTCGTCGCCGATCTCGCGCGCGTGCTCACGGAAGTCGTGTCAGACCCCGAGCAGGCCGCGTCGTACGGAGCAGCGGGCCGGGAACGGGCTGCCGCGGAGTTCAGCTGGGCGCGGATCGCCGAGCAGACGACGGCGCTTTACCGCGAGGTGACCGCCGCCGGCCGATAGGCTGAGGGCATGCCGCAGGTGCTCGAATTCTCCGACGTCGTCGTCCGCCGAAACGCCAGAGACATCGTCGACCGCCTGACCTGGTCGGTCGCGGACGACCAGCGCTGGGTCATCCTCGGGCCGAACGGCGCAGGCAAGACCACGATCCTGCAGCTCGCCGACACGCTGATGCACCCGACTTCGGGCACCGTCGTCATCCTCGAGGAGCAGCTGGGCCGCACGGACGTGTTCGAGCTGCGGCCCCGCATCGGGTTCGCATCATCGGCGATGGCCAAGCGGGTGCCCCCGGAGGAGACCGTGCTCGACGTCGTCCTGACGGCGGCGTTCTCGGTGCTCGGCCGCTGGCGCGAGGACTACGAGGACCTCGATGAGCGCCGCGCGCTGCGGGTGCTCGCCGAGTGGAAGCTCGACCACCTCGCCGACCGCACCTTCGGGACGCTGTCGGATGGCGAGCAGAAGCGCGTCCAGATCGCCCGCGCGATCATGACCGACCCCGAGCTGCTGCTGCTGGACGAGCCGACCGCGAGCCTCGACCTCGGATCGCGTGAGGAGCTGCTGACGCTGCTGAGCGGTTACGCGAAGGCGCCGACCACTCCGGCGATGGTCATGGTCACCCATCACGTCGAGGAGATCCCGGTGGGATTCACGCACGTGCTGCTGCTGCGCGACGGGGCTGCGGTCGCCGCGGGGCCGATCGGGGAGACCCTCACCGCCGAGGCTCTCAGCGAGACGTTCGGCATGCCGATCATCCTCACCGAGGCGGATGGCAGGTACGCGGCTCGCGCCGGTTCCTGAGCTCCGCCGAAGGATGATAGAATCGATCCTTGGTGCGCATCGCACCGCAGACTTTCTCTCGTCCACCGCACTCCCGCAAGGATTCCGCATGAAGACTGACCTCCACCCCGACTACAAGGCCGTCGCCTTCCGCGACCTCGGCTCCGGCGAGATCTTCGTGACTCGCTCGACCGTGTCCAGCGACAAGACCGTCGAGGTCGACGGCGTCGAGTACCCCGTCATCGACGTGGAGATCTCGTCGGCTTCGCACCCGTTCTACACGGGCAAGCAGCGCATCATGGACTCGGCCGGTCGCGTCGAGAAGTTCAACCAGCGCTTCAAGAACTTCGGCGGCTCCAAGTAAGCAGCCCCGACAAGAAGCCCCGCCTCGGCGGGGCTTCTTGCGTACCCGGGCGGCTCAGCGGATCGGCCAGCTGCCGTCGAGGGTCTCGTCGGCCTCGAGCCGCCCGATCTGGATGAAGTAGTCCGTGAGGCTGGCCGCCTGCGCGCGCGCCCAAGCGATCTGGCTGGTGTGCAGCTCGTCGAGCGAGGGCGGCAGCTGCGGCGCGAAGCGCGTGGCGAGGGCTTGGGCGACGCGCCCGGCAGCCACGGCATCGGCGGATGCCTCGTGTGCGGCATCGAGTGTCACCGCGTAGTGCGCGGCGACCATCTCGAGCGTGCGCTTGCCCCGCCGGTAGCGGTCGAAGGCCTTGTCGACGACCAGCGGGTCGATCACCGGCGACGGTGACAGGATGGGCGCCACGCCGTGGCGGATCGCCTCGTACTTGAGCAGTGAGAAGTCGTACGGCGCGTTGTATGCGACCACCGGGATGCCGGCGTCGAACAGCTCGCGTAGCGCCGCGACCACCTCGGCGACGACCTCAGTCGCCTGGCGCCCCTCCGCGCGAGCGCGCGCGGTGGTCACCCCGTGGATGGCGGCCGCCCCGTCGGGGATCGGCACGCCGGGGTCGGCGAGCCAGTCACGCGCCCGCAGCACGAGGCCGCGTGCGTCGAGCACTCCCACGTGCGCCGTGACGATGCGGTCGGCCCTCACATCGACCCCTGTGGTCTCGAGATCGAACACCCCCACCACGTGCAGCGCTTCCATGCCGCCCACGGTATGCACCGCCACCGACATCGGCTCTCAGGCGCGCCGCGCCGCCCCTCGTAGACTGGACCGGTGACCGCCCCGAACCCGTATGCCCCTCTGCTCGCGCAGGTGCCCGTGGAGCGCCGCGAGGTCGAGGTGCTCGGCGCGACGACCGCGTACTGGGTGTACGGCCCGGCTGACGCGGCGACCACGATCGTGGCCGTGCACGGGTTCCGCGGCGAGCATCACGGGCTGGACCCGGTCGTCGCACACCTGCCGGACATCAGGGTCATCTCGCCCGACCTGCCCGGTTTCGGCGAGACCCCGCCGCTCCCTGGCCGCACCCACGACATCGACGCCTACGCCGAATGGCTGACGCTGTTCGCTCGGTCTGTCGCGCCGGGCGCCGTCATCCTGGGCCACTCGTTCGGTTCGATCGTGGTCTCCGCGGCCGTTGCGGGAGGCCTCGAGACCCCCCAGGTGATCCTGATCAACCCGATCGGAGCGCCCGCGCTGGAGGGCCCGCGCGGCATCCTCACCCGCCTCGCCGTCTTCTACTACTGGGCCGGGGCGAAGCTCCCTCGGCGCCTCGGCGACGCGCTGCTGCGCAGCCGCATCATCGTGCGCGTGATGAGCGTGTCCATGGTGAAGACCCGCGACCCGGAGCTGCGACGGTTCGCCCACGACCAGCACGACACGTACTTCTCCCGCTTCGCGGACCGCGACGTGCTGCACGAGGCCTTCGTGACGTCGGTGTCGAACGACGTGCGCGCCTACGCGCCGCGCATCGCGCAGCCCACGATGCTGATCGCCGCCCAGCGCGACGACATCACCCCGATCGAGGCGCAGCGACACCTGGCGACGCTCTTCGCCGACGCCGAGCTGGTGGAGATCCCCGGTGTCGGCCACCTGGTGCATTACGAGACGCCGGCGCACGCGGCGGCGGCGATCACCCGCTTTCTCGCGCCTTCCGCTCGCGGTACGCGTTGACGTTCATCCGGTTGCCGCAGTTGCCGGTGTCGCAGTAGCGCTTCGAGCCGTTGCGGGAATAGTCGACGTAGACGGAGTCGCAGTCGTCCGCGGCGCAGATCCGCACCCGGCCGTACTCGTCGGAGCGGATGACGTCGACGAACGCCATCGCCGCCTCCACGAGGATGCGGGTCGCCAGCGGCGCCTCGTCGGACGTCGCATGGATATGCCAGTCGTACTCGTCGTGGATGACGAGCTGGGGGAGCGCGCGCCCGTCGCGCAGCATCTCGTTGACCAGGTCGACGGCGGCCACCCGGTCGACCGTCCACAGCTCGCGCAGGCGCGGACGGATGCTGCGGACCGCTTCGAGCTCCGCGCGGTCGCGCCGGATGCGCCCCGTGTACGGGTTGGCCCGCAGATACGCGTCGAAGTCGTCGAGGGTCTGCAGAGTATCGGCGTCGTCCACGCCGGGGAGGGTGTTGACCAGGTCGACGGTCGCCGCGAGCGCACGCTGGGTGTCACGGATGAACACCATGTTGACTCCTGACACAATCGACCGTTAGTGTCACTAGTGTAAACACATTTGACTCCTGACTGTGGGATGCCGCCATGTCTGCCCAGACCGCCCCGATCGCCGTCGTCCTGCCGCGGGATCCTGTACTGACGGCGACGCGTGCACATGGCCGCACGTCCGGACTGGTGATGGCCGTCGTCTCGGCGCTCGCATTCTCGTCGTCCGGGCCGTTCATCAAGCCCCTGCTCGAAGCGGGCTGGTCGCTCGGCGCGGCCCTGCTGGTGCGCATGGGGGTCGCCGGGCTCATCCTCTCGCCGGCTCTGGTCCGCGCCATCCTGCGCGAGCGGTCGTTCCTGCGTCGGCACTGGCCTCTGATCGTCGGCTTCGGGCTGACGGCGGTCGCAGGCTGTCAGATCTTCTTCTTCTCAGCGATGCAGCGCATGCCCGTCGCGGTCGCCCTGCTCATCCAGTACCTCGCTCCCGTGCTGCTGGTGGGCTATACCTGGCTGCGGACGCGTCGTGCGCCGTCCCGCCTCGTCGCGCTGGGATCGGTGGTCGCGATCGTCGGCCTGGTGCTGGTCGTCGACATCGCCGGCGCCCGCTTCGATCTGCTGGGCACGGTCTTCGCGCTGTGCGCGGCCGTGTGCGTGATGGCGTACTTCCTCATCTCGGAGCGAGCGGGCGACGATCTGCCGCCGCTCGCCCTCGCCGCCGGCGGTCTGCTGACCGGCGCGGCCCTGATCGCCGTGCTCGCGGTGGTGGGCGTGTTCCCGATCGCGGCTCCTGCGGTGACGGTCACCCTGGCCGGGGTCGACGTGCCGTGGTTCGTCCCGCTGGTGTGGGTCGCGGCGATCGGCACGACCCTCGGCTACGCCTTCGGGGTGGCGGCGGTGCCCCGCATCGGATCGCGCGTCGCCTCGTTCATTGGGCTCTCGGAGGTGCTCTTCGCCCTGGGATTCGCGTGGATCTTCCTCGGCGAGGCGCCGGGGCCGGTCCAGCTGGTCGGCGGGGTGCTCATCCTCGCCGGCGTGGTGCTGGTGCGCCTCGACTCCGACTACGAGTCGGCGCGGGCGAGCTCGAGCAGCGGCACGACCCGATAGCCGATCACCTCGCCCATCGCGAGCGAGGTCTCGGTGCGCTCCACGCCCTCGATCGCGAGGATGCGGGCGTCGGTGTCGAACAGGTGCTGCGTGTCACGGCACGCGACCCGGACCAGCAGATCGACCTGACCGCTGAGGCCGTGGGCCTGGATGACCTCGGGGATCCGCTCCAGTGCCGCGCTGATCCGCGGCAGATCGGCCTGACGCACCATCACGTTGATGAACGCCTCGATCGGGAAGCCGAGGGCGCCCGACGAGATCGCCCGCTCGTACGAAAGGAAGACCCCCGACTTGTCGAGGCGCGCCATGCGGGCCTGGACGGTGTTGCGGGACATGCCGAGCTTCTCGGCGAGGGCGACGACGGTGGCGCGCGGATCATCCGCGAGGGCGGCGAGCAGCTCCAGGTCGACGTGATCGAGGGAAGTCATAGTGCGAAACCATAGCACGGTGACGCGGACCGATTCTGCGCAACATGCTCAAAGCCATCGACGATGCTTGAGCTAGGTGCGTCACAGACGTATCGTCGACCCTGTCGGCGACGCTGCCGGCGATCCACCGCGGAAGCCTCACGAGGGCGGGACGCAGAGGAGGACGGGACGATGACGTACACCTGGACCGGCACGGCGGACACCGCCACCGACATCGACGACGTGGCGAGGCTGCTGACGGCACGCGGCGAGCGCATCCCGCATCCCGACCTCGATCCGTGGGTCCGCGACGTCGACGCCGACATGCTCAGGATGCTGTACCGCGACATGACGATCGTGCGGCGCATCGATACAGAGGGCGTCGCCCTGCAGCGCCAGGGGCAGCTGGGCCTGTGGGCGCCCTGTCAGGGGCAGGAAGGCGTGCAGGTCGGCACCGCGCGCGCTCTGCGGCAGGACGATTTCGTCTTCCCCAGCTACCGGGAGGCGGGCGTGCTCTACGTGCGCGGTGCGCGCCCCGGCGATTTCACGCTGACCTGGCGCGGGGAGGAGCACTCCAGCTTCGATCCATACGAGCTGAACGTCGCGACCCCCCAGATCATCATCGGAGCCCAGACGCTCCACGCCGTCGGCTACGCGATGGGGATCCAGCGCGACGGCGACGATCAGGTGGCGGCGGCCTACTTCGGCGACGGGGCGACGAGCCAGGGCGACGTCAACGAGGCGATGGTCTTCGCCTCGTCGTTCCAGGCGCCGGTGGTCTTCGTGTGCAGCAACAACCAGTGGGCGATCTCGGAGCCGGTCACGGTGCAGGGGAAGTTCCCGATCGCCGGGCGGGCACCGGGCTTCGGGATCCCGAGCCTGCGCATCGACGGGAACGACGTGCTCGGCTCGCTCGCCGCGATGCGGTGGGCGCTCGATCACGCGCGGTCGGGCAAGGGTCCCGCGTTCATCGAGGCGGTCACCTACCGGATGGGACCGCACACGACCTCGGACGACCCGACCCGCTATCGCGACAAGGATGAGGTGGAGCGCTGGCGTGCTCGCGACCCGCTGACCAGGCTCGAAGCGCACCTGCGATCGATCGACGCCTTCGACGAGGACTTCGCGCGCGATGTCTCCGAGGCCGCAGACCGGTTCGCGGCCGACATGCGCGCCGCGTGTCTCGCGTCGCCGTCCCGCGAGCCGATCGGGGTGCTGGATCACGTGTATGCAGAGCCGCACGCCGGCCTCGACGAGCAGCGGGCGCAGTTCGCCGCCTACCTCGACGGCTTCGGCGATGACCAGGAGGCGAAGCCGTGACGAGCATGACGATGGCTGCGGCGATCGGAGCAGGGCTCCGACGTGCCATGAAGGACGACCCGCGCGTGCTCCTCATGGGGGAGGACATCGGCCGCCTCGGCGGGGTGTTCCGCGTCACCGACGGCCTCCTCGACGAGTTCGGCGCGGCCAGGGTCATCGACACGCCGCTGGCCGAGTCCGGGATCGTCGGCACGGCGGTCGGCCTGGCCTACCGGGGTTTCCGGCCGGTCGTGGAGATCCAGTTCGACGGCTTCGTGTATCCGGCGTTCGACCAGATCGTGTGCCAGGTCGCGAAGCTGCACTACCGCACCGCCGGTCGCGTGCGGATGCCGGTGACGATCCGCATCCCCTGGGCGGGCGGGGTGGGGGCAGCCGAGCATCACTCGGAGTCGCCTGAGGCGTACTTCGTGCACACCAGCGGCCTGCGCGTGGTGGCCGTCTCCGACCCGCAGGACGCGTACATGATGCTGCGGCAGGCCATCGCCTCCGACGACCCCGTGGTGTTCTTCGAGCCGAAGCGCCTCTACCACCGCAAGGGCGACGTCGATCTCGATGCGGACCTCGCCGACGCGGCGCCGATGGGCCTGGCGCGGGTGGTCCGCGAGGGCACGGACGTGACGCTGCTCACCTATGGCGCCCAGGTGCTCACGGCCATGGACGTCGCGGTGGCGGCCGAGGACGACGGTGTCTCGATGGAGGTCATCGACCTGCGGTCGCTCTCGCCGATCGACTACCGGACCATCGCCGGCTCGGTCCGCAAGACGGGCCGCGTCGTGGTCACCCACGAGGCGCCCCGCGAGGGCGGACTGGCCGCGGAGGTGATCGCCGGCGTCACGGAGCGGTGCTTCGACTATCTGGAGGCCGCGCCCGCACGCGTGACAGGACACGACATCCCCTACCCGCCGGCGAAGCTCGAGAAGCACCATCTGCCCGACCTCGACCGCATCCTCGACGCCGTCGACCGGGTGCTCGATCGGCCGAACAGCCTGACGGGGGTGGAACGGTGACCGAGGACTTCCGCCTGCCCGACCTCGGCGAGGGGCTCCCGGAGGCTGAGCTCGTGCAGTGGCTGGTCGCCGCGGGCGATGAGGTCACGCTGAACCAGCCGATCGCCGAGGTCGAGACCGCCAAGGCGGTCGTCGAACTGCCGTCGCCCTACGCCGGTACGGTGAGCGCTCTGCACGCCGCGCCGGGCGATGTGGTGGCGGTGGGCGCGGTGCTCATCTCCTTCGACCTGGGGGCACAGGAGATGAGCACCGCGCCGGGTGCGGCAGAAGGGGCAGAGACCGCGGAGCGAGCAGAGCCCAACCTGGTCGGATACGGCGCTGCCCCGCAGTCCGGTGCGCGACCGCATCGGAGGGCGCGCGCACAGGGCCGGCACGCCGATGCGGCGGGCGCTCGCGACTCCGCGGTGCTGGTGGCCGCTCCGCACGACGCGATCGTGCAGACGCCCGACCCCGCCGATCGGCTGCTCGAGCGTCCGCGCTCCACGCCTCCCGTGCGCGCCCACGCCCGTGATCTCGGCATCGACCTCGCCCTCGTCGCGGCCGGGGGAGTGACCGGGCGGATCACCCGCGCCGACGTGGACGCGTACGCCGCGACCATCGGCCGGGCACCGGCGGGCGCCGGCGCCGCGGCCGCACCGGGGAAGCCGGATGCTGCGGCGACGCGATCGGCGGGATCGGACGCGGCACGGACCACCCGCATCCCGATCCGCGGCGTCCGGAAGCACACCGCGGAGGCGATGGTGCGGAGCGCCTTCACGGCGCCGCACGCGACGACGTTCCACACCGTGGACGTCACCGCGACGTCCGAGCTCATCGCGTCGCTGATGGCCGACCGCGCACTCGCCGGTCACCGCATCGGCATCATGGCCGTCGCGGCCAAGGCCGTCTGCCTGGCGCTGCGACAGCACCCCTCACTCAACGCGCGGTGGGATGCCGACGCCGGCGAGATCGTCGAGCACCACTACGTCAACCTCGGCATCGCCGCCGCGACCGAGCGCGGCCTGGTCGTGCCGAACATCGCCGATGCGGACGCTCTCGATCTGGTCGAGCTCGCCGATGCGATCGGGGCGCTCACCGAGACGGCGCGCACAGGCAGAACCGCACCGGCGGCGATGAGCGGGGGGACCTTCACGATCACCAACGTCGGCGTCTTCGGGGTGGATGCGGGCACGCCGATCCTCAACCCGGGCGAGGCCGGCATCCTGGCGCTCGGCGCGGTGCGCCGGCAGCCGTGGGAGCACAGGGGCGAGATCGCCCTGCGCGACGTGATGACGCTGAGCCTGTCGTTCGATCACCGGCTGGTCGACGGCGAGCAGGCGGCGCTGTTGGTGCGTGCGGTCTCGGACGTGCTGCGCGAACCGGGACGGGCGATGCTGCTGCGCTGAGCAGTCGGGCGCGTCCGGCCGCTCAGGCCTCGAGCGCTGCCATCGCCATGGCCGAGAGGATCGTGCGGGTGGCCGTGGCGCCCGCGCCATCGGTCCGCGAGCTGTGCGGCGTCGAGTTGAGGAGACCGAAGCAGGCGTGTGCCCGCACCCGAAGGTCGTCGGGGGAGCGCGACGGGTGCAGCAGCGAGAGCACGCCGAGCCAGAGGTCGACGTACTCGCGCTGCAGTCGGCGCACGGCGTGATTGTCGGTCTCGCTGAGACTGGCGAGATCGCGGTCCTGCACGCGGATGACGTCGGGTCGCGACAGCGCGAAGTCGAGGTGGAAGGCGACGAGGCTCTCGAGCGCAGCGCGCGGCGCAGCGTCCGCCTCGAGCACGCGCCGGCCGCCGGCGAGGAGACCATCGCTGACGCCGACCAGGATGGCCCCCAGCAGGGCCTGCTTGCTCGCGAAGTGGCGGTACACGGCCGGTCCGCTCACACCCACTGCCGCGCCGATGTCCTCCAGGCTCACCCCGGCGAAGCCGCGCTCCGCGAACAGCCGTGCCGCGTGCTCCAGGATCGCTGCCTGCCGGTCGGCCTTGGCCCGGTCGCGGTCGGTGAGGCTGGTTGCCATCTCAGTTAATCCTCGCTAACCTGAAGTCATCCAGTTAATGGGCTGTAACTATACCCATGCCGGACCCTGACGTCGATGGAGACGAGATGACCACCCAGGCGGAGCTCGCCGGAGCGCTGCGCGCACGGCTGGCGACAGCATCCCTCGGCGGATCGCCGGCGTCCCGAGACCGGCACGTGGCCCGCGGCAAGCTCCTGCCGCGTGATCGGGTGACGCGGCTGCTCGACGAGGGGAGTCCCTTCGTCGAGGTCGCCCCGCTCGCCGCCGAGGGACTGTACGGCGGCGAGGCGCCCGCCGCAGGGGTGATCGCCGGGATCGGCCTCGTGCACGGCCGGCATGTGATGGTGATCTGCAACGACGCCACGGTCAAGGGCGGCACCTACTACCCGCTCACGGTCAAGAAGCACCTGCGCGCGCAGGAGATCGCGCTGGAGAACCGCCTGCCCTGCATCTGCCTCGTCGACTCGGGCGGCGCCTTCCTGCCGATGCAGGACGAGGTCTTCCCGGATCGCGACCACTTCGGGCGCATCTTCTTCAATCAGGCGCGCATGTCGGCTGCCGGCATCCCGCAGATCGCGGCGGTGCTCGGCTCCTGCACGGCCGGCGGCGCCTACGTGCCGGCGATGAGCGATGAGACGGTCATCGTGCGCGACCAGGGCACCATCTTCCTGGGCGGACCGCCGCTCGTGAAAGCCGCCATCGGCGAGGTCGTGAGCGCGGAGGAGCTGGGCGGGGGAGAGCTGCACGCACGCCGCTCCGGCGTGGTCGACCATCTCGCCGACGACGATGAGCATGCGCTCGAGATCGTCCGCGACATCGTGGCCACCCTGCCTGCACCCGCGGTCCCGGTGTGGGATGTGGCGGCGAGCGTCGATCCGGCGCGGGACCCGTCCGACCTCTACGACGTCGTCCCGGTCGATGTGAACCAGCCGTACGACGTGCGCGAGGTCATCGCCCGCCTCGTCGACGGCAGCGACTTCCACGAGTTCAAGCGCCTCTACGGCGAGACCCTCGTGACCGGGTTCGCCCGCCTCCACGGGCACCGCATCGGGATCGTGGCGAACAACGGCGTGCTGTTCGGGGAGTCGGCCCTCAAGGGCGCGCACTTCATCGAGCTGTGCGATCAGCGTGGGATCCCGCTGCTGTTCCTGCAGAACATCTCCGGCTTCATGGTCGGCAGGGATGCCGAGGCCGCCGGCATCGCGAAGGACGGGGCGAAGATGGTGACCGCCGTCGCGACCACGCGGGTGCCCAAGCTCACCGTCGTGATCGGCGGGTCGTTCGGTGCAGGCAACTACTCGATGTGCGGGCGCGCGTACTCGCCGCGCTTCCTGTGGACCTGGCCGGCGAGCCGCATCTCGGTGATGGGCGGTCCGCAGGCGGCCTCCGTGCTCGCCACGGTGAAGCGCGACCAGCTCGAGGCGGCAGGCGAAGAGTGGCCGGCCGACGACCAGGCGGCCTTCGAAGCGCCGATCCGCGCGCAGTACGACGAGCAGGGGAGCCCCTACTACGCCACGGCGCGCCTGTGGGACGACGGGGTCATCGACCCCCTCGACACCCGCGATCTGCTCGGCCTCGCCCTCGACGTGGTCTCCCGCGTGCCGCTCCCCGAACCGCGCTTCGGCGTCTTCCGGATGTGATCCCCGTGCGACACAACGAGCCTGCGGGCATGTTCCACACCGTCCTCGTCGCCAACCGGGGCGAGATCGCACGCCGGGTGATCCGCACCCTGCGGACCCTCGGCATCCGCTCGGTCGCCGTCTACAGCGATGCCGACGCCGACGCGCCGCACGTCCGCGAGGCCGACGACGCCGTGCGGATCGGCCCGGCCGCCGCCGCGCGGTCGTACCTCGACATCGACGCGGTCGTCGCGGCGGCTGTCCACTCCGGCGCCCAGGCCGTTCACCCCGGCTACGGATTCCTTTCGGAGAACGTCGCGTTCGCCCGCGCGTGCGTCGAGGCGGGGATCGTGTTCATCGGTCCCGGCGATGGCGCGCTCGAGGTGATGGGCGACAAGATCCGCGCGAAGGAGCACGTCGCCGTGCACGGCGTGCCGACCGTGCCGGGGTTCAGCGCCATCGGCCTGACGGATGCGGAGATCGCCACCGCCGCCGCAGAGACCGGCTTCCCCCTGCTCGTCAAGCCATCGGCGGGCGGAGGAGGCAAGGGCATGCAGGTGGTGCGCGCTCCGTCCGAGCTGCCCGAGGCGCTCGCGACCGCCCGACGCGTCGCGGGGGCGGCCTTCGGCGACGACACGCTCCTGCTCGAGCGGTACATCGAGCGCCCTCGGCACATCGAGGTGCAGGTGCTCGCCGATGCCCACGGCAACGTCATCCACCTCGGCGAGCGCGAGTGCACACTCCAGCGCCGGCATCAGAAGGTGATCGAAGAGGCCCCCTCACCCGTCGTGGACGCCGCGACCCGCGCGCGCCTGGGCGCCGCAGCCTGCGCGGCGGCAGCATCCGTCGACTACCGGGGAGCCGGCACCGTCGAGTTCATCGTCGCCGGCGACCGGCCAGACGAGTTCTCGTTCATCGAGATGAACACGCGGCTGCAGGTCGAGCACCCCGTGACGGAGCTCGTGACGGGCATCGACCTCGTCGAGCAGCAGCTGCGGATCGCCGCGGGGGAGCGTCTGAGCATCGCCCAGGACGACGTTCGCCTCACCGGGCATGCGATCGAGGCCCGCGTCTACGCGGAGAGTCCCGCGCGCGGATTCCTCCCGGCGACCGGCGCCGTGCTGACCTGGCGCGCGCCCGCCGCGGACGGGGTGCGCACCGACTCCGCCATCGAGACGGGCTCGACCGTGAGCGCCGATTACGACCCGATGATCGCGAAGGTCATCGCCCACGCATCCGATCGCGTCGCCGCGCTCGCCGGGCTGGATGCCGCCCTCGCGGACACTGTCGTGCTCGGGGTCGACACCAACGTGGCATTCCTGCGGGCGCTGCTGGCGGAGACGGTCGTGCACCGCGGCGACCTCGACACCGGGCTCATCGACCGGCTCCCGCCGTTCGTCGCCCCGAACCCGTCGCCGGCGGCGCTGGCCGCCGCCGCCGCCGCTGCGGCAGCCGCTGACGCCGGCGCAGCCGCGGTCGGCTCGGGGGCCGCGAGGACATGGGGCGCACGGCCCGGCTGGCGTGCGGGGGCCGATCACGTCGTGCCGCTCGCCCGGTTCCTGACCGACACGGACGAGATCGTGACGGATGGTGTCAGCTCGGGTCGCACGGACGGCGCGGATGCGGCAGGGACTGCCACCGCAACGCCCACTGCGGTCGACGGCGACGGCGCGATCTGGGTCCACGCGGACGGGGCGACCCACCGCCTGCGCCCCCTGACCCGCCGGCAGGCGATGCAGCGGCGGCTGGCCGCGCAGGACCGGGTGGGTGCAGCATCCGATCCCGACCTGCGCGCCCCGATGCCGGGCGCCGTCGTCGCCGTCCATGCCGCGGCAGGCGACCGGGTCGTGAGCGGCGACCGGATCGTCACGATCGAGGCCATGAAGATGGAGCACCCGGTCACCGCCCCGCACGACGGCGTCGTCACCATCGAGGTCGCCGTCGGCGACCAGGTGCGCCGCGACCAAGTGCTCGCCCATGTGATCGCCGACCAGGAGGAGCCTGCATGAACACGTTCGATCTCACCGACGAAGAGCGCGAGCTCGCCGGGATGGTGCGCGAGTTCGCCGACACGGTGGTCGCCCCGGTCGCCTATGAGGCCGACCGCACCAAGACCCTGCCGCTGGACGTCGTCGCGCAGATGGGCGAGCTGGGCCTGTTCGGGCTGCCGTTCCCCGAGGAGCTGGGCGGGCAGGGCGGCGACTACATGGCGCTGTGCCTCGCGATCGAGGCGCTGGGCCGGGTGGACCAGTCCATCGCCATCACCCTGGAGGCCGGGGTCAGTCTCGGCGCGATGCCGGTGTTCCGGTTCGGCACCGACCAGCAGAAGGCCGAACTGCTGCCCGACCTGCTCGCCGGACGCGCGCTCGCCGGATTCGGGCTCACCGAGCCGGAAGCCGGTTCGGACGCCGGCGCCACGCGAACCACCGCACGGCTGGACGGCGACGAGTGGGTGATCGACGGGGCCAAGCAGTTCATCACCAACTCGGGCACCGCCATCACGCGGTTCGTCACCGTCACCGCGGTCACCGGCGAGTCGGGCGGACGCAAGGAGATCTCCACGATCATCGTCCCCAGCGGCACACCCGGCTTCACGGTCGAGCCCGCGTACGACAAGGTGGGCTGGCACGCATCCGACACCCACCCGCTCACGTTCACCGGGGCACGCGTGCCCGCGGCCAACCTGCTGGGCGAGCGCGGCCGCGGGTTCGCGAACTTCCTGCACATCCTCGACGAGGGCCGAATCGCCATCGCCGCGCTGTCCACGGGGGCGGCGGAGGGGTGCCTCGAGGCCGCGGTCGATTACGCCAGGTCGCGCATCGTCTTCGGTGAGGCGCTGGCCGGCAGGCAGAGCATCCAGTTCATGATCGCCCGCATGCAGGCGAGGGTGCACACGGCGCGGCTCGCCTGGCATCATGCGGCCCGTCTGCGCGACGCCGGACGCCCGTTCAAGACGGAGGCCGCCATCGCGAAGCTCACCGCGAGCGACGCCGCGATGGACAACGCCCGCGACGCCACCCAGATCTTCGGCGGCAACGGGTTCATGAACGAGTACCCGGTCGCGCGCCACTTCCGCGATTCGAAGATCCTCGAGATCGGCGAGGGCACCACCGAGGTGCAGCTGCTGGTCATCGCGCGCGCCCTCGGCCTCGCATGAACCGGGTAGCGTGAGCGCCGTGGGCGAGATCATCCAGCGCGGGCTCTACTACGACGAGATCGAGGTCGGTGCGCACTTCCTGCACCGACCGGGGCGCACGGCGACCGAAGCCGACAACGTGCTGTTCTCCTCGCTCACGATGAACACGCAGGCCCTCCACCTCGACGCCGCCTACGCCGCCGGCCAGCCGTTCGGCCAGCGCCTGATGAACTCGATGTGGACCCTCGCCACGATGGTGGGCGCCTCGGTCTCGCAGCTCACGCAGGGGACCCTCGTCGCGCAGCTCGGTCTGTCCGACATCACCTTCCCCGCGCCGCTCTTCCACGGCGACACCCTCTACGTCGACACCGAGATCCTGGCCAAGCGTCCGTCGGCCTCGCGGCCGGGGCAGGGGATCGTCACGATGCGCCACACCGGTCGCAACCAGGACGACGTCGTGGTCGCCACGGCCACCCGCATCGCACTGATGTGGCGCGCACCCGAGGAGGACGCATGACCGCCGTCGCCGGACCCGCTCTGCTGTTCTGCCCCGCCGACCGGCCCGAGCGGTTCGCGAAGGCCCTGGATCGTGCCGACGGGGTGATCATCGACCTGGAGGATGCCGTCGCCCCCGCCGACAAGGCGGCCGCACGCGGTGCGCTCATCGAGGCCGAACTCGATCCGGAGCGGGTGATCGTGCGCGTGAATCCGGTCGGCTCGGCCGACTTCGCAGCCGACATCGCGACGCTCTCGCAGACCGACCACCGCACGATCATGGTGGCCAAGGCCGAGAGCGCGAAGCGCATCGGGTCCATCGACCGGAGATTCGTCGTCGTGGCGCTGTGCGAGACGGCCCGCGGTGTCGTCGCGGCCGACAAGATCGCCGCGCTCGACAACGTCATCGGACTGATGTGGGGTGCGGAGGACCTCGTCGCGAGCCTCGGCGGCACGTCCAGCCGCAAGCACAGCGGCGCCTACCGCGACGTCGCGCGGCATGCGCGCGGACGCGTGCTGCTGGCAGCGGGCGCACGGGGCAAGGCGGCGATCGACGCCGTGCATCTCGACATCGCCGATGCGCGGGGGCTGCGCAGGGAGGCGAGGGATGCTGCGGCCTCCGGTTTCGCGGCGACCGCGTGCATCCATCCCGACCAGGTCGAGACGATCAGGGCCGCCTACCGGCCCGACGCCGCCACGCTCGCGTGGGCGGAGGGGGTGCTCGCCGCGGCGGAGTCGAACGGCGGGGTGTTCCGCTTCGAGGGGCGGATGGTCGACGAGCCGGTGCTGCGCCACGCCAGGGCGATCATCGCGCGCGCCTGATCAGCTGGCCCGCGCTCTATCAGCTGCCGCGGAGGGCGCTGACCTCCGCGGCGATCTCGTCGACCAGGTCGAACGGCAGCGGGTCGCGGTGCAGGAACGCCACCGAGTCCTTCTCGCTCCGGTAGGGCGCGACGCGCGCTTCGAGACCGGCGGACAGGGTCGGCACCGGGTAGAGCCCGATGTGCTTCTTCCAGCCCGCGTAGTGCAGCGCGTACCGGCCGCCGAGCATGACCGCCGCGATGCCGTAGCGCATCTTCTCCTCAGCCCCGGGGACGCGGCCGAGGATGATCTCGCGGATGCGCTGGAGCCGTGCGGCGACCTCGGGCGGGAACCCCGCGATGTACGTGTCGACCTCGGGAGCGGACATGCCCCGACTCTAGAGGGAGGACCCGGCGTACGACAGCAGGCTCAGGCGGTCTCGCTCGTAGCGCAGCGTGTGCAGCGACGCGTTGCCGAGCCGCTCGCCGTGCAGCGGGAACTCCCCGCCGGTGGCGTGGCGGATCAGCTCGCGGATGAGGGCGCCGTGACTGACGATCACGAGCGCGGCGTCGGCCGGGGCCGTCGTGCGACGGGCATCGCGTACGGCGGCACGCAGTCCGCGCAGCGCGCGGGCGCGCACGGCCGGCCACGGCTCGGCGCCGGGGATCACCGCGGTGGCCCAGTCGCCCCACCGCTCGTTGCACTCGACCACGTCGACGCCCTCGGCCTCGCCGTAGCCGCGCTCGCGCAGGTCGGGGTAGAGCGCCGGGGCCGCCACATCGAGGTCGGCCGCGATGATCTCGGCGGTCTCGCGGGCGCGTGCCAGGTCGCTGGCCGCCATGACCACGGGGAGATCCGCGGGAAGCGAGGCTCGGAGGGCGGCGGCGGCACCCCGCGCCTGGGCACGTCCGGTGTCGTTCAGGGGGATGTCGGTCGAGCCCTGGACGCGCCGGTCGCGGTTCCAGTCGGTCTCGCCATGGCGTACGAGGGTGAGGATCGTCACCCTTCGAGGGTAGCCCGGCTCAGAGCGACGGCAGGTCGCGGGCGAGGACGGCGAGCACGTCGCTCGTGCCCGCGTCGATCTTCACGGTGGCCCGCGCATCCGCCCGCGTGACGCCCCGGTTGACGATGACGATCGGCAGACGCCTGCGCCGCGCGCGCTCGAGGAGCCGGATGCCGGAGTTCACCACGAGTGACGAGCCGGCCACGACGAGCGCCTCGCTCGTGCGCACGAGCTGCTCGGCCTCGCGGAACTTCTCGGCCGGGATGAACTCGCCGAAGAAGACGACATCGGGCTTCAGCATCCCCCCGCAGACGCTGCACGCCGGGATGCGGAACCCGTCGGTGGTCTCCGGCAGCACATCGCCGTCCGGCCCCAGCGGGACGTTCTCGGGCACCGAGATCCACGGGTTGTCGGTCTCGACGCGCACCGCGAGGTCGCGCCGGTCGAACACCTGCCCGCAGTGGGTGCAGAACACGCGGCGCATCGTGCCGTGCAGCTCGACGACCCGGCGGCTGCCCGCCCGCACGTGCAGGCCGTCGACGTTCTGGGTCACCACCCCGGTCGCGATGCCCCTGCCCTCGAGCTCCGCGAGGGCGCGGTGGCCCGCGTTGGGCGAGGCCGCCGCGAATGCCTTCCAACCCAGGTGGCTGCCGACCCAGTAGCGCCGGCGTGCCTCGTCGCTGGCGAGGAACTGCTCGACCGTCATCGGCGCGCGCACGGGCGCACCCTTGCCGCGATAGTCGGGGATCCCGGAGTCCGTCGAGACGCCCGCGCCGGTCAGCACGGCGATGCGACGACCGGAGAGCGCGTCGACGGCCGCGGCGATCGCCTCGGCGGTCGCCGTGTCGGTCGGTGTCGCAGTCGTCACGGTCATCCCCTCGCGGCCGAGTCTAGGCGTCCCGGTTTTCGGGCGTGTTACAGCGTGCGAGAGTGGACGGATGCGGATCGAACGGGTGGATGCGGCCGACGATGCACGGCTGGCCGACTACCGCGACCTCACCGATGTCGCCCTGCGCAGGGTGCTCGAACCCGAGGGCGGGCTCTACATCGCCGAATCCGCGAAGGTCATCGCGCGGGCGCTCGCCGCGGGCCACCTGCCGCGATCCGTCCTGCTGCAAGAGAAATGGCTGCCCGAGGTCACCGCGCTCCTGGAGACGGTGGACGTGCCCGTGTACGTCGTCGCCCCCGAGGTCGCGGAGAAGCTCACCGGATACGCCGTCCACCGCGGCGCGCTCGCCGCGATGCACCGGCCGGCGCTGCGCCCGGTCGACGAGGTCGTGGCGGGCGCACGGCTCGTCGTGGTGCTCGAGGACCTCGTGGACCACACGAACGTGGGTGCCATCTTCCGTGCGGCGGCGGGCCTCGGCGCCGATGCCGTGCTCGTCACACCGCGCTGCGCCGATCCGCTCTACCGTCGCAGCGTGCGGGTGAGCATGGGCACGGTCTTCCAGGTGCCGTGGACGCGTCTGCCCGCATGGGGTGAGGCGCAGGGTCTGCTGCACGACGCCGGCCTGCACCTGGCGGCCCTCGCGCTCGCCGACGACGCGGTCGCCCTCGACGAGTTCGCGGCGCGAGGTCCCGAGCGCGTCGCCCTGATGCTCGGCGCCGAGGGTGACGGCCTGTCGCGACGCGCGCTGGCCGTCGCCGACACGGTGGTGACCATCCCGATGGCCGGGGGAGTGGACTCGCTCAACGTGGCCGCGGCGAGCGCCGTGGCGATGTGGGAGCTGCGGCGCCCGCACTGACCGCCCGCGCGGTCAGACCTGCTCGCCGGGGGAGGCCGCAGCATCCCTTCCCGGCGCGAGCGTGATCACCGGCATGGCCTCCGGCCGCTTCGCCGTGATGGCGTCGCCCGACGACTGGTGCCGCAGCCGCCGGAGCACCCACGGCACGAGGTGGGTGCGTGCCCAGACGAGATCGCCGGCGCGCGCCTCGCGCCAGTTGTGCGCCGGCCGCGGATCGGGCTGCATCGGCTGCAGGTCGTTGGGGACGTTGAGCGCCCGCAGCACCATCCGCGCGACCTCGTGGTGGCCGAGCGGGTTCATGTGCAGCCGGTCGTCGTCGAAGAAGCGCATGTCCTGCACCTCCTTCAGACCCCACTGGTCGGCGACGATCGCGTCGTGCTTCTCGGCGATGGCGCGGATGTTCTCGTTGTAGATCGCCACCCGGCCGCGGATGCCCCGGAACACGGGGGTGAAGTTCGTGTCGATGCCGGTGAACACCACGAGGGTCGCGCCGTCGGCCGACAGGCGCTGCACGGCGTCCTCGAACAGCACGGCGACCGCGTCGGGATCGCCACCAGGCCGGATCACGTCGTTGCCGCCGGCGGAGAAGGTGATGAGGTCGGGTGTGAGGGCCAGTGCGGCGTCGACCTGGCCGTCCACCACCTGCCGGATGAGCTTTCCGCGGACGGCGAGGTTGGCGTACGCGAAGTCGTCGACCTGGCTCGCGAGCACTTCGGCGGCACGGTCCGCCCAGCCGCGCAGGCCATTGGGCGAATCCGGCTCAGGATCGCCGACGCCCTCGGTGAACGAGTCGCCCAGAGCGACGTAGCGACGCCACGGATGGGGGCCCGCGTTCGGGACGTACGGGCTTCTCGGATCGCTGCTCTCAGGCATCGTTCTCCCTCGTTCGTCTGCTCTCGAGCGTACCCGCGGACGCGGCGGCCGATGGTCCGTGGCATCGCTTAGGGTGGTCTCTCGCGTGTTCGAGACGGAAGGGGGTGCCGTGCAGGAGGACCAGACTCTGCTGGCGGATGCCGTCGCCCCGACCGGCGCCGACCCCGAGCACATCGGCAGCTTCGCCGCCGAGCACCTCTCCCCGTCGTACCCGCAGCGCGCGCCGTGGGGCACAGCCCAGCGCCTGCGCGCCTGGCAGGCCGAGGCGCTCGACCAGTACTTCGGGATGGACGGGCCGGACGGCGTCGGGAAGGGCCCGCGCGACTTCCTCGCCGCGGCCACCCCCGGCGCCGGCAAGACCACCTTCGCGCTCCGTCTGGCGAGCGAGCTGCTGCGCCGCCATGTCGTGACGCGGATCGTGGTGGTCGCTCCCACCGAGCACCTGAAGACCCAGTGGGCCGACGCGGCCGCGCGCGTCGGCATCCGGCTCGATCCGGCGTTCAGCAACAGGCACGGGCTGCCGGCGCGCCAGTACCACGGCGTCGCCGTCACGTACGCGCAGGTCGCGGTGAAGTCGTCGGTGCACGAGCGGCTGATCGCCGATGCGCGCACGCTCGTGATCCTCGACGAGGTGCACCACGGCGGCGATGCGCTGAGCTGGGGCGACGCGCTGCGCGAGGCCTACGGGCGCGCCACGCGTCGACTGCTGCTCAGCGGCACCCCGTTCCGCAGCGACACCGCACCCATCCCGTTCGTCGAGTACCACCCCGACGCGAAGGGCCACCGCATCTCGCGCACGGACTACGCCTACGGGTACCGTCGCGCGCTCGAGGACGGCGTCGTGCGACCCGTGCTCTTCCTCGTCTACGCCGGGCAGATGCGCTGGCGCACCCGCACGGGCGACGAGATGGAGGCCCAGCTCGGGCAGGACAACACAAAGGACATCACCGCTCAGGCCTGGCGGACCGCGCTCGACCCCGAAGGAGAGTGGATACCGGCGGTGCTGCAGTCCGCGGACCGCCGGCTCAGCGAGGTGCGCGAGCAGGTGCCCGACGCCGGCGGGCTCGTCATCGCCACCGATCAGACCGCTGCGCGCGCCTACGCCGAGATCCTGCAGCGGATCACCGGGGAGGCGCCCACCATCGTGCTCTCGGACGAGGCCGAGGCGTCCTCGCGGATCGAGACATTCGCGCAGAGCACGTCGCGGTGGATGGTCGCGGTGCGCATGGTGTCCGAGGGCGTCGATGTGCCGCGCCTCGCCGTCGGGGTGTACGCCACCTCGGCCTCGACTCCGCTGTTCTTCGCGCAGGCGATCGGCCGCTTCGTGCGGGCCAGGCGCCGCGGCGAGACCGCGAGCGTCTTCCTGCCGAACGTGCCGACGCTGCTCGCACTGGCGCACGAGCTCGAGGTGCAGCGGGACCACGCCCTCGACCGCGACAGCGAGGGCGACGACGACGGCCTGCTCGACGACGACGCCCTGGCAGCCGCCGAGGAGGGCGACAGCGCCTCCGACGACCTCACGTACGAGTTCACCTACCAGGCGCTCGGCTCGCTCGCGCACTTCGACCGCGTGCTCTACGACGGTCGCGAGTTCGGCCAGCTGGCGGTGCCCGGCACACCCGAGGAGGAAGAGTTCCTCGGCCTGCCCGGCCTGCTGGAGCCCGAGCACGTGCACGAGCTGCTCATGCAGCGCCAGTCCAGGCAGAGCAGGCACCGGAAGGCGCGCGAGGCCGCCGAGGCGCCTGCCGGCGGTCCGCCGCACGACGCGCCGCCTGCCGCACTGCACCGCACGCTCAAGGAGCAGCGGCAGCTACTGAACAGCCTCGTCGGGCTGTACGCCCGGCAGGCGGGGGAGCAGCACGGTCTCGTGCACGCCGAGCTGCGTCGCATCTGCGGCGGGCCGGCCGTCTCGCACGCCACCGTCGCCCAGCTGCAGGCCCGCATCGACGTGCTGCGCAAGCGCGTGCACTCCTAGCCGGCACTCCTCGCGCGGGCGGGTTCGGAACCCCGAAATGCTGGCAATCCCGGCATCGACGGGCCACAGCATCCCGTCTGCTCAGTAGCGTGGATCCGTTCCCCTTCCCACAGCCGCTTCGGAGGCCTCGTTGAGCGCGCCCGCCGTTCCCCCCAGCCGTGACCGTCGCCGGTGGGCGCAATACCTCGTGAACGAGCGCGCCGAGGCCAGGGTCTACCGCGACCTCGCTGCGCGCCGCGAGGGCGAGGAGCGCGAGATCCTGCTGGCCCTCGCCGACGCCGAAGGACGCCACGAGGCGCACTGGCTGGAACTGCTCGGCGGTGAGCCCGATCGCCTGCCGCGCGCCGATTCGGGAACGCGGATGCTGGCATGGATGGCGCGACGATTCGGCTCGATCTTCGTGCTGGCACTGGCCCAGAATGCCGAGGCGCGATCTCCGTACGACACCGAGCCCTCCGCGACGCCGGCGATGGTGGCGGACGAGCGCATCCACCACGAGGTGGTGCGCGGCCTCGCCGCGCGCGGCCGGCGCCGGCTGTCCGGCACGTTCCGCGCCGCCGTGTTCGGGGCCAACGACGGCCTCGTGTCGAACCTCGCCCTGGTGATGGGCATCGGCGCCACCGGCGCGGCGCCCCAGTTCGTGCTGTTCAGCGGCATCGCGGGACTCCTCGCCGGCGCGCTCTCGATGGGGGCGGGCGAGTTCGTGTCGGTGCGCTCGCAGCGCGAGCTGCTGGATGCCACCGAGCCCAGCGACTACGCCGACGCGCTGCTGCCCGATCTCGACCTCGACGCCAACGAGCTCGCCCTCGTCTACCGCACGCGCGGGATGCCCGCGGATGAGGCGCTGAAGCGCGCCCGCCGGGTCGTGGAGACCGCGCAGGCGGCCGATCGCTCCGTGCCGTACTCGCGCACCGAGACCGGCCCGATCAGCACGCGCAGCCATGAGGTGGTCGGCAGCGACCTGGGCGCGGCGGTGTCGAGCTTCCTGTTCTTCGCGTCCGGAGCGATCATCCCCGTCCTGCCGTGGATCTTCGGTCTGTCGGGGGTGACCGCCGTGGTGATCGCGCTCGTGCTGGTCGGCATCGCGCTGATGTCGACGGGGGCGATGGTCGGCCTCCTGTCGGGTGGGCCGCCGCTGCGCCGCGCGCTGCGTCAGCTCGCGATCGGCTTCGGCGCGGCCGCGATCACCTACCTGCTCGGCCTGCTCTTCGGCGTGTCTCTCGGCTGAACGAGGGCGGACGCGAAGAAGGCCCTCCCGATCGGGAGGGCCTTCTTCGTTCTGTGCGCGAGGGGGGACTTGAACCCCCACGCCCGTTAAAGGGCACTAGCACCTCAAGCTAGCGCGTCTACCTATTCCGCCACCCGCGCAGAGTGGTGTTTCCGGTTTCGCAACCGAGGATCGACATTACCATGCTCGGGCGCGACGGACGAATCCTGCCCGCCGAGGCGGACCGCGCGGCCAGGGTAGGTTGGTCCGCATGCCCGATTCGCCCGCCGAGCTGCCCGAGGTCGTCCGCGTCGCACGCGATCTCATCCGCATCGACACCACGAACCACGGCGGCGGCCGTGCGAACGGCGAGCGCGAGGCGGCCGAATACGTCGGCGCCTACCTCGAGTCGCTCGGACTGGTTCCCGAGTACTACGAGCCGATCCCGCGACGCGCGAACGTCTCGGTGCGCGTGCCTGGCCGCGACAGCGCAAAGCCCGCGCTCGTCGTCCACGGCCACCTCGACGTGGTGCCGGCGGTCGCCGAGGACTGGAGCGTCGACCCGTTCGCCGGCGAGATCCGCGACGGGATGCTGTGGGGCCGCGGCGCTGTGGACATGAAGGACATGGACGCCATGATCCTCACCTCCGTCGGCGACCTGCTGCGAGCGGGGGAGCAGCCGGAGCGCGACCTCGTGGTCACGTTCTTCGCCGACGAGGAGAACGGCGGCGTCGAGGGTTCGGCGCTCGTCGTGGCCGACAAGCCGGAGTGGTTCGCCGGGGCGACGGAGGCGATCAGCGAGGTAGGCGGCTATTCGATCTCGGTCGGAGACCGCCGCGCCTACCTGCTGCAGGTGGGGGAGAAGGCCCTGATCTGGCTGAAGCTCACCGCCCGCGGTCGCGCCGCGCACGGCAGCAGCTTCCCGACCGACAACGCGATCACCGCGCTCGCGGAGGCCGTCGCGAAGCTCGGCCGCACACCGTGGCCGATCGCCCTCACCGACACGACCAGGCAGTTCCTCGACGGCTTCGCCGATCTGGCCGGCGGCGGCGTCGCCGACCCGGACGCCCTCGTCGACCAGGCGGGGCCGGCATCCCCCTTCCTGCGCTCCACCCTGCGCACCACGACCAACCCGACCGGGCTGACGGCGGGCTACAAGCACAACGTCATCCCCGATCGCGCCGAGGCGCTCATCGACGTGCGCACCCTGCCCGGCACGGAGGATGCGGTCCTCGCCGAGATCCGGGCGCTGGTGGGCGAGCACATCGAGGTCGAGACGGTCGTCCGCGACGTCGGCCTCGAGGTGCCGTTCGCCGGACCGATCGTCGAGGCCATGGTCGGCGCGCTCGGACGCCACGACCCCGGTGTCCCCGTCATCCCGTACCTGATGGGCGGCGGCACGGACAACAAGGCGCTCTCGCGTCTCGGCATCGCCGGCTACGGCTTCGCGCCGCTGCGCCTGCCCGCCGGCATCGATTTCACCGGCATGTTCCACGGCGTCGACGAGCGCGTTCCGCTCGACGCGCTCGTGTTCGGGCAGGCCGTTCTCACCGACTTCCTCCGCACCTACTGAGAGGCCCTCATGCATCTGATCGAGGCGATCATCCTGGGGCTCGTCCAGGGCCTGACCGAGTTCCTGCCCATCTCGTCCAGCGCGCACCTGCGCATCGCGGGCGAGTTCCTGCCGTCGGCGGAGGACCCGGGCGCGACCTTCACGGCGATCACGCAGATCGGCACCGAGATCGCGGTGCTCGTGTACTTCTGGAAGAAGATCACGCGGATCGTCGCGCAGTGGTTCCGCTCGCTCACCGGCGCGGCGCCCCGCAACGACCCCGACGCGCGGATGGGCTGGATCGTCATCATCGGCACGATCCCGATCGGCGTGCTCGGCTTCCTGTTCCAGGACGTCATCCGCGACACGTTCCGCAACCTCTGGCTCGTGGCGATCGTGCTCATCGTGTTCGGCCTGCTGCTCGGCGCGGCCGACGCGCTCGGCAAGCGCACGCGGCTCGAGGCGGACCTGACCTACCCGCACGGCCTCGCCCTCGGCTTCGCGCAGGCGCTCGCCCTCATCCCCGGCGTGTCCCGCTCGGGCGCGACCACGACGATGGGCCTCGCCCTCGGCTACACGCGTCCCGCCGCCGCTGAGGTCGCGTTCCTGCTCGCCGTCCCCGCCGTCTTCGGCAGCGGGTTCTACGAGCTGCTGCAGGCGATCCGCGAACCCGGTCAGGCCGTCTTCACGCTCGCCGAGACCGCGGTCGCGACAGCTGTCGCCTTCGGCGTCGGCCTGGCGGTGATCGCGTTCCTGATGTCGTACATCAAGAAGCGCAGCTTCCTGCCGTTCGTGATCTACCGCATCGCCGTCGGCGTGCTGCTGATCGTGCTGCTCGCGACGGGCGTGCTGCAGGCGTACTGAGCGGCTACCGCCGCGGGTCGTCGCGGCCCGGCTTCGTCGGGCCGTCGCCTCCCCGGCGCAGGTAGCGCTCGAACTCCTGCGCGATCGCGTCGCCGGACGCCTCGGGCGAATCCCAGGTGTCCCTCGTGCGCTCGAGCTGACGGATGTACTCGGTCATCTCCTCGTCGTCCGCCGCAGCGGCGTCGATCGAGGCCTCCCAGGCCGCCGACTCGGTCGCGAGCTCGCCGCGGGGGACCACGGCGCCGGTGATGTCCTCGAGCCGGTCCAGCAGGGCCAGGGTCGCCTTGGGCGAGGGGGTGTGCCCTGCGACGTAGTGGGGCACGCTCGCCCACAGGGTGGCCGTCGGGATGCCGGCGGTGTCTGCGGCGTGCGAGAGCACGCTGAGGATGCCGA
Organism: Microbacterium terricola; assembly: GCF_027943945.1. Taxonomy (NCBI): domain Bacteria; kingdom Bacillati; phylum Actinomycetota; class Actinomycetes; order Micrococcales; family Microbacteriaceae; genus Microbacterium; species Microbacterium terricola. The sequence goes on from NZ_AP027141.1 coordinate 1,257,249, forward strand.
CAGGCCCCTCGTAGCTGCTGCGCTCGAGGCCGAGCGCACCGCGGACGTGCTCGTTCTCACTCCCGGCGAACACCGAGATGGGGCGGGTGTGCGGCACGTCGGACATCATCGAGCCGAGGGAGACGAAGCCCGTGATGTCCTCGCGCAGCGCGACGTCCATGAACTCGGCGGCGAAGGCCTGCCACGCCCTGGCCGGCTCGACTCCCGTGAGCAGCCACAGCTGCGTGCCGCCGCGCGTCTGCTTCGCGGGGCGCAGCAGGGTCGCCTCGGGCCACTGCAGGATGCGGGCGCCGTCGGCATCGGACGAGATCTGCGGGCGGGTGTACTGGTAGTCGAAGTAGAGCTCGGGATCGACGGAGAACACCGGCTCGTACGAGCCCTCGGCGCGCAGGAGCGAGACGGCCGACGACGCGGCCTCTCCTGCGTCGTTCCACCCGTCGAATGCGGTCACGAGCACCTTGCGGCCCAGTGCGTCCACACGACCTCCTCGCCTCCGGCACGCCTCGTCGGCCGGCTGTGTCCAGGATAGGCCGACAGTCGCCGGATGGGCCCCGGATAGCATGAAGCAGTGACTTCACCCGCTCTGGCCGCTGTCCTCTGGGACATGGACGGCACCCTCGTCGACACCGAGCCTTACTGGATAGCCGCCGAGACGCCGCTGGTCGAGCGATTCGGCGGCACCTGGACGCACGAGCAGGCGCTGGGCCTCGTGGGTCTCGGCCTCGAGGACGCCGCACGCATCTTCCAGGACGCGGGGGTGCGCATGGCGGTGCACGAGATCGTCGACTCGCTCACCGACGAGGTGATGAACTCGCTGCGCACGCAGGGCGTGCCCTTCCGCCCGGGCGCGCGGGAGCTGCTCGCAAGCCTCAAGGCCGCGGGCGTGAAGACGGCCCTGGTGACCATGTCACTCGGCCGGATGGCGCAGACCGTCGTCGACCTGATCGACTTCGAGGCGTTCGACGTGGTCATCGCCGGCGACGACGCGACCCGCCCCAAGCCCTTCCCCGACCCGTATCTGCAGGCCTGCGCGCTGCTCGGCGTCGACCCCGCAGACACGGTCGCCATCGAGGACTCGCCCAACGGGGCCCGCTCGGCGGTCGCGTCCGGCGCGGTCGTCGTCGGCGTCCCGCACATGGTCTCGCTCACCGGAACCGGCATCCACGCCGAGTGGGCGACGCTCGCGGACCGGACCGTCGACGACGTGATCGGCGTCCACGCCGCGCACACAGCACAAGGAGCATCACGATGAGCATCGACCGACCGAGCGGCCCCTTCCGGGTCGGCGAGCGCGTGCAGCTGACCGGCCCGAAGGGCCGGCTGCACACCATCACCCTCCGCGAGGACGGGGAGATGCACACCCACCACGGCGTACTCAAGCACACCGAGCTGATCGGCCGGCCGGACGGCTCGGTCGTCGCGAACAGCGGCGGACACGAGTATCTCGCCCTGCGCCCGCTGCTGCGCGACTTCGTCATGTCGATGCCGCGCGGCGCGGCGATCGTGTACCCGAAGGATGCGGCGCACATCGTCTCGCAGGCCGACATCTTCCCGGGGGCGGTCGTCGTCGAAGCCGGAGTCGGCTCGGGTGCGCTGTCGCTGTGGCTCCTGCGGGCGACCGGGCAGGCCGGGCGGCTCGTCTCGTTCGAGCGCCGGGCCGACTTCGCCGACGTCGCGCGCGCGAACGTCGAGACCTACCTCGGCGGGGTCCCGGAGAACTGGGAGGTCGTCGTCGGCGACCTCGCCGCCGACCTGCCGACGACGGTGGCCCCGGCATCCGTCGACCGGGTCGTGCTGGACATGCTCGCGCCGTGGGAGTGCATCGACGTCGTCGCCGACGCCCTCACGCCGGGCGGTGTCGTGCTCTGCTACGTGGCCACCGCCACCCAGCTCAGCCGGGTCGCCGAGTACATCCGCGCCACCGGGCTGTTCACCGATCCTGAGGCGAGCGAGACGATGGTCCGCGGCTGGCACGTGGAGGGCCTGGCGGTACGCCCGGACCACCGCATGGTCGCCCACACCGGCTTCCTGATCTGGACCAGGCGGCTCGCTCCCGGTGCTGTCGCCCCCGAGCAGAAGCGCCGCGCATCCAAGAGCAGCTACGGCGACGAAGACGTCGAACTGTGGACGCCCGGGGCGGTCGGCGACCGTCAGATCACCGACAAGAACCTGCGCAAGCGGGTGCGCGAGGCGCAGCGCGCAGCCGAGGGCGCACGCCAGGCCGCGACGCCCGACGCGCCGACGTCAGACGCCGCGGAGGCGGGCATCTAGACTGTTCCGGTGCGCAAGATCCCCGTCGCCCTCGTCGCCCTCGCCCTCGCATCGGTCTCACTCGTCGGCTGCTCCGCGTCATCCGGCGCGGCGGCGTGCCCGCGACCCGAGAGCAGCACAGGTGCCCTCGACAAGGTGACGGTGAGCGGCACGGCCGACGCGGCACCCGATGTCGAGGTGTACTCGCCGTTCCGCACCGACCAGACCGAGTTCGAGGACGTCATCACCGGCGACGGCACGGCGATCACCAGCGACGCCCAGCTCGTGGTCTTCGACCTGACGATCATCGGCGGGGCCGACGGCCGCACGCTCGTGGCATCCGCCTACGACGGCGATCTCAGCCAGGTCGCATCGCTCGAGCGCTGGGGCCAGCTGGTCCCCGGCTTCTCCGACGCCCTGACGTGCGCCACCGAGGGCTCGCGCGTCGTCATCGGCCTCGCGCCGGGCGACGTCGAGACCGAGACGGCCGTCAGCCTCGGGCTCGCCGAGGATGACTCCGCCGTCGCCGTGGTCGACGTCCGCAAGGTGTACCTCCCGCACGCAGACGGCGCCAACCAGTTCAACAGCGGCAGCGGCCTGCCCACCGTGGTCCGCGCGCCCGACGGCCGCCCCGGCATCATCGTCCCCGACGCGGACGCGCCGACCGAGCTCGTCGTCCAGACCCTGAAGAAGGGCGACGGCGAAGAGGTGACCGGCGATCGGCCCGTGCGCGTGCACTACACGGGCGTCACCTGGGCAGACCGCACCGTCTTCGACTCGACCTGGGACACCACCCCGGCGTCCCTGACGCTCGACGGCGTCGTGCCCGGCATGGCCACGGCGCTCGAGGGCGCGACGGTCGGTTCGCAGCTGCTCATCGTCATCCCGCCCGGCGAGGGCTACGGCGACGCGGCGCAGGGCTCGATCCCGGCGAACTCGACCCTGGTCTTCGTGGTCGACATCCTCGGACTGGATCAGGCCGCGCCGACGGAGTAGCCCGCCGGGCCGCCCGTAATATGAGGGGGTGCCCGCGAACTCGTCGAAGATCCCTCCTGAGGAGCGCCTCGTCAATCTCGTGGTCGCGCTGATCGCGACCGAGCAGGGCATCACGAAGGACACCATCCTCTCCAGCGTGTCCGGATACCGGGAGCAGTCGGCCGCGGCGTCGAAGGATGCGCTCGAGAAGATGTTCGAGCGCGACAAGGAGAGCCTGCGCGGCCTCGGGATCCCGATCGACACGATCGGCGACTCGGCAGAGCCGGACGACCTGCGCGAGGCCCGCTACCGCATCCCCAGCACGGAGTACGCCCTGCCGGAGGAGATCGCGTTCACGCCCGCCGAGATCGCCCTGCTGAACCTCGCGGGCGGGGTCTGGAGCGAGAGCTCCATGTCGGCCGACGCCCGGTCGGGTCTGCGCAAGATCCGCGCGCTCGGCAACGTGGTCGACGCCCCCATCATCGGCTACTCGCCCCGGATCAGCATGCGCGATCCGTCCTTCCCCAACCTGCAGCAGGCCATCGAGCAGTGCCGCGCGGTCACGTTCCCCTACCTGAAGCCGGGCGACGAGCAGCCGCGCCGCCGCCGCATGCAGCCGCTCGCGCTGGTCGAGTACGAGGCCAGGTGGCACGTCTTCGGCGTCGACCTGGACGTGGAGTCCGACCGGACCTTCCTGCTGTCGCGGATCGTCGGCGATGTCGAGATCACCCGGCAGTCGTTCGACCCCGCGCTGCGCGAGGGTGCGGGCGAGCGGGCGACGCGCGGGCTCGACGAGGTCGCCGCACACCAGCGCGCGCTCCTCGAGGTCAACCCGGGCACCGAGGCGGCGCTCCGTCTCAGCCGCCGCTCGACCCCCGCCGAGCAGGGGATCGTCGTCCCGTACGTGGACGTCCATGTGTTCGCCGACGAGCTCGCCTCCTACGGCCCCGAGGTGCGCGTGGTCGAGCCTGCAGTGCTCCGCGACCAGGTCATCGCGCGGCTCGACGCCGCTCTGCGGATGAACGGAGTCTCCTGATGGAAGCGCAGAAGCCGCTGCTCGCGACCGATCGTGCCGCGCTGATGCTCCAGCTGGTGCCGTACCTGATCGGCAAGGGCGAGGTCTCGCTCGAGGAGGCGGCGGACGAGTTCGAGGTGACGCCCGCGCGCATGCGGGAGATGGTCGAGAAGCTCACGCTGATCGGGCTGCCCGGCGACGGCGGCTACTGGCAGATGGCCAACGACCTCTTCGACATCGACTGGGATCTGCTCGACGACCGCGACATCATCTCCATCACCAACACGGTCGGACTCGAGCGCGCCCCGCGCCTGACCGCGCGCGAGGCCGCCGCGCTCCTCGCGGGACTGCAGCTGGCCCGCACCCTGCCGGGCGTCGCAGGGACCGACGTGTACACGGGTCTCCTCGCCAAGCTCGCACTGGGCGCGTCCAGCACCCCCGCCGACGTCATCGTGGTCCCCGGCCCGGTCGACGAGGCGCGTGACACGGTGGCCGACGCGCTCACCAGAGGCGTGGCGGTGTCGTTCACCTACAAGGCGCCGGATGCGGAGGCCACCACCCGCACCGTCGACCCGGTCAAGGTGCACATCTCCGACGGACAGTGGTACCTGCAGGGCTGGTGCCATCTGCGGGAGGCGATGCGCACGTTCCACATGGACAGGGTCAGCGACCTCGTGCCGACCGGCATCCCCATCTCGCATGGCGAGGAGCCGGTGCCCGTCTGGTTCGAGCCCGGCGCCGACGACATCGTCGCGCGCGTGCGCTTCCCCGACTCGCTGTCGACGCTGCTGGGGGAGTATCTCGACAGGGCGACGATCGAGTCCGCCGACGGGATGTCGACGGCGACCGTCACGGTGGCCGACGAGTACAGCCTGCGCCGCCTCGCCGCCCGCAGGGGCGGGGTGGTCGAGATCCTGGCGCCCGAGGGCGCCCGTCGCGCCGCGGCGGAGTGGGCGGCCGCCGGTCTCGCGCAGTACCGCTGATCGCCCGGCCCGCCGGGGCGGCGGGACCGCGCCGGCGGACCGAGGGTTACACTGTTGTCACCCCGCACATCCACGAGGAGAACCCCATGGGCGCATTCGGCTGGCCGCACCTCCTGATCATCCTTGCGGTGATCCTGCTGCTGTTCGGCGCGGCGAAGCTGCCGGCACTCGCGAAGAGCGTCGGGCAGTCCGCGCGGGTCTTCAAGGGCGAGATGAAGGCGATGAAGGACGACGACGTGTCCGCCGCTCCCGCACCGCCGGCGACGCCGACCGTCACATCGGACGCAGCCGCACCCGCCGACACGTCGGCGAGCTCCGGCGGCAGCGCCGACGCCAAGCCCTGACCTCACGTGGTCACGGCCGGACCACCGCGCGTCGACGAGCCGGAGAAGCCTCGGCGCGACACGCGCATGACGCTCGCGCAGCACCTCCTCGAGCTGCGGCGGCGCCTCATGATCGCGGCGATCGCGCTGGTCGTCGGGATGATCATCGCGTTCATCATCACGGGCCCGGTGATCGAGCTGCTCACCGAGCCCATCCGCATGGTCGCGGACAACCGCGGTGACAACCTCGCTCAGCTGAACTTCGACACGGTGACCGCGCCGTTCGACATGCGCATGCGCATCGCCTTCGCGATCGGCCTGCTCCTGTCGGCTCCGGTCTGGCTCTGGCAGCTCTGGGCGTTCCTCATGCCCGGTCTCACCCGCAAGGAGATCCGCTACACCGTCGGATTCATGGCTGCGGCGGTGCCGCTGTTCTTCGCGGGCACGGTGGTCGGCTGGTTCGTGCTGCCGCACATGGTGGAGATCATGGCGACCTTCGCCCCCGAGGGCACCGCCCAGTTCTACACCGCGTCGTACTACTACGACTTCGTCTTCAAGCTCCTGCTGGTGATCGGGGTCTCCTTCGTGCTCCCGGTCTTCCTGGTCGCGCTCAACCTGGCCGGGGTCATCACCGGACGCGGCATCCTGAAGGGGTGGCGGGCGGCGGTGCTGATCGCCACGCTGTTCGCGGCGGTCGCGACGCCGGCCGCCGACGTCGTGTCGATGCTCCTGCTCGGCGGGATCCTCATCGTGCTCTTCTTCGCGGCGGCGGGCGTCTCGATGCTGTTCGACCGCCGCCGCGGCCGGCTGCAGAAGGACCTGCTGTCCGAGGCCGACGCGTGACGGACCCGAGTCCGGCGGAGCGCTACGCGCGCGCGCAGGACGCCCGGAGCCACCCGGTCAGCGCGGCCTTCGCCGCCGCACAGGCGTTCGACCTCGATCCGTTCCAGATCGCCGGATGCCACGCGCTCGAGGAGGGGCGGAGCGTGCTGGTGGCAGCGCCCACCGGGGCGGGCAAGACCATCGTGGGCGAGTTCGCGATCCACCTGGCGATGCAGCAGCCGGGGGAGAAGGCGTTCTACACGACCCCGATGAAGGCGCTGTCGAACCAGAAGTTCCGCGAGCTGCAGGAGGTGTACGGCGCAGACGAGGTCGGGCTGCTCACCGGCGACACCAACATCAACGGCAACGCGCGCATCGTGGTGATGACCACCGAGGTGCTGCGCAACATGCTGTACGCCGATTCTGGTGCGCTGCGCGGACTCCGCTTCGTCGTGATGGACGAGGTCCACTACCTGGCCGACCGGTTCCGCGGGGCGGTGTGGGAGGAGGTCATCATCCACCTTCCGCCGTCGGTGCGACTGGTCTCTCTGTCGGCCACGGTGTCCAACGCGGAGGAGTTCGGCGACTGGCTCGACACGGTGCGGGGCGACACCGAGGTGATCGTCTCGGAGATCCGTCCGGTGCCGCTGGAGCAGCACGTGCTGGTCCGCGGAGACCTGCTCCCGCTGTTCGACGACCGCGCAGGCATCGCCACCGCGCAGGTCAACCAGGAGCTCATGCGCATCCGGTCGGTCAAGGGCCCGAACTTCGAGAACAACCGTCGCGCGCAGGAGTACCGCTCGAAGGGCGGTGACGCCCGCCGACGCCCCCACAAGGGTGGGACACGGCCGGTGCGCTCGGCGAACGTGCAGCGCATCGAACGGCTCGACCGCCCTGACGTCGTCCAGCTGCTCGACCGCGCCACGCTGCTGCCCGCCATCTTCTTCATCTTCAGCCGCGTCGGATGCGATGCCGCCGTGCAGCAGGTCCGGCGCTCCGGTCTGCGGCTCACGACCCCCGAGGAGCGGGCCGAGATCCGCGCGGTCGTCGACGAGCGGGTGCGCACGATGCTCGACGAGGACCTCGCCGTGCTCGGCTACTTCGAGTGGCTGGACAACCTCGAGCGCGGGATCGCCGCGCATCACGCCGGACTCCTGCCCGCGTTCAAGGAGGTCGTCGAGGAGCTGTTCCGGCGCAAGCTGGTCAAGGTGGTGTTCGCGACCGAGACGCTCGCCCTCGGCATCAACATGCCCGCGCGCACCGTCGTGCTCGAGAAGCTGGAGAAGTTCAACGGCGAGGCGCGCGTCGCGATCACGTCGGGGGAGTACACCCAGATCACCGGACGCGCCGGACGCCGCGGCATCGACGTCGAAGGCCACGCCGTCATCCAGTGGACCGAGGGGCTCGACCCGCAGCAGGTCGCCGCGCTCGCGTCGCGCCGCACCTATCCGCTCAACTCCAGCTTCCGCCCGACCTACAACATGGCGGTCAACCTCATCGACCAGTTCGGTCGCGCTCGCGCGCGCGAGATCCTGGAGTCGTCGTTCGCCCAGTTCCAGGCCGACCGTGCGGTCGTCGGGCTCGCCCGCCAGGTCAAGGAGCAGGAGGAGTCGCTCGCCGGCTACGCCGAGGCGATGACCTGCGATCGAGGCGATTTCGTCGAGTACGGCTCGATCCGCCGCGAGCTCACCGACCTCGAGCGGCTCAACCGCAAGGACGCCAACGCGTCGAGGGCGACGCGGGATACCCGGCAGAAGCAGCTGGCCTCGCTGCGCAAGCGGATGCAGCGTCACCCCTGTCACCAATGCCCGGAGCGCGAGAGCCACGCGCGCTGGGCCGAGCGCTACTTCTCTCTGAAGCGTACGACCGACGGCACGCGCCGTCAGATCGAGAGCCGCACGGGCACGGTGGCGCGGATCTTCGACCGCGTCGTCGACGTGCTCAGCGAACTGGACTACGTGCGGCTGGACGACGAGGGCGTGACCGCGCTCACGCCGTCCGGGCGCACGATGCGCCGCATCTACGGCGAGCGCGACCTGCTCGTCGCCGAGTCGCTGCGGCAGGGGCTGTGGGAAGGACTGGATCCCGCCTCCCTCGCTGCGCTGGCCTGCTGTCTGGTCTATGAGCCGCGCAGGGACGAGTCGGGCGACGCGCGCCTGCCGCGCGGGGCGTTCCGCTCGGCGCTGGAGCGCACCCAGGCGCTCTGGTCGCGGCTCGACGACCTCGAGCGCGACCACCGGCTGCCCGGCTCCGAGCCGGTCGCCGTCGGCCTCGCCGAGTCGATGCACTCCTGGGCTCGCGGCATCGCGCTCGAGCGGGTGCTCATCGAGGCCGACATGGCCGCCGGCGACTTCGTGCGGTGGGCCAAGCAGACCATCGACCTCCTCGACCAGCTGTCCATCGTCGCGGACGGCCCGCTCGCCGCGACCGCGCGCACCGCCCTGGACTCGGTGCGTCGCGGCATCGTCTCCTACTCGAGCGTGTGATGGGCGGATCGGTGAGCGCGCGGAGCGAGACGACGCGGGCACAGAGAGAGGGTGCGCCGAGGCCGCCGCTGCCGCTCTGGGCCGCGGTCCTCGCGTCCGCGGTCGCCGGTCCCGTGCTCGACCTGGCCTACCCGTCCGTGGGCTGGTGGCCGCTCGCGTTCGTGGGCGTCGGGCTCGCGCTGCTCGCGCTGATCGGGCGGAGCCTCGGCGGGTCGCTGCTGGCCGGCTTCGTGTTCGGCGCCTCGTTCTACCTCGTGCACATCGAGTGGATCACCCGCTATCTCGGCGTGGTCCCGTGGTTCGCCCTCGCCGGCCTCGAGACGCTGTTCATCGCCGTCGGGTCGCTGCCGATCACGCTCGCGTACCGGTGGCTGCCCCGGGTGCTGCCCGGTCTCTGGTTCCGGATGCTGCTGCTGCCCGCCCTTGTCGCCGGACTGTGGACGATGCGCGAGCTCTTCATGGGCTCCTGGCCGTACACCGGCTTCCCGTGGGCGCGGATCGGCATGAGCCAGTCGCAGAGTCCGCTCGCGCACGTGGCGTCGTGGCTCGGCGTGGCCGGGCTGACCTTCCTGATGGTGTTCTTCTGCGCCGTGCTGATCGAGTGGGTGCGCTCCGGCGCGGTCCGCGATGTGCGCACGGCCGTCCCGGCGGCCGTCGTCGCCGTCGTGCTGCTGCTCACGCCCGCGTTCCCCACGACGCCTGCGGGCACCCTCCGGGTCGGCAGCGCGCAGGGCAACGGCCCGTCAGGGTACTTCGACGAGCGCGGCCGCAACGACGTGCTGAACGCGCAGCTTGCGGCATCCGCGCCGCTCTTCGGCGAGGACGTGGACGTGCTGCTCTGGCCGGAAGGCGGCATCGACTCCGACCCGCTGTCGAACCCGTCGACGGCCGCGACCCTCGACGCGCTGTCGGCGCAGGTCGACGCGCCGCTCATCGTGAACGCGGCGACCGAGCGCGGCGAGGACGTGTTCAACACGTCGATGCTCTGGGTCGCGGGCGAGGGGGCGGTGCAGCTGCACGACAAGACCCACCCCGTGCCGATGGGGGAGTATGTGCCCGACCGCTGGTTCTACGAGAAGATCGTCCCCGACCTGATCGGACTCATCCAGCGCGAGTACACGCCCGGCACCAACCCGCCGTTCTTCGACCTCGACGGCGTGGGCGTCGGCCTCGCCATCTGCTTCGACGTGATCTACGACGACGTGATCTGGACGGGCGCGCGCGACGGCGCTCAGGTCTACATGCTTCAGACCAACAACGCCGACTTCCGCGACACCGACGAGAACCTCCAGCAGCTCGCGTTCGCGCGCATGCGCGCCATCGAGACCGGCCGCTCCGTCGTGAATCTCTCGACGGTCGGCACGAGTCAGGTGATCGCGCCGGACGGCACGACCATCGATGGTCTCGACGCGGACGTCGCAGGACACATGCTCACGGACGTGCCGCTGCGCACCGGATTGACGGGTGCGGTGGTGATCGGGCCGGCCGTGCAGCTCGTGCTCGGGTGGGGCAGCCTCGTCGGGCTGATCCTGCTGGGCTTTTTCGCTCTGCGGAAGGTCAGGCGCTGATCTTGTCGATCGACTCGCCGGCACCGCGGCGCGAGCGCACGTAGGCCAGACGCTCTTCGAGGAGCTCTTCGAGTTCAGGCAGGGTGCGACGCTCGAGGAGCATGTCCCAGTGGGTACGCGGGATCTTGTCCTCGCTGTGGTCGACAGTCGCGGTGCCCTCGCCGACACGCAGCAGCGCCTCGGCACCGCATGTGCGGCACTCCCAGGCGTCGGGAACCTCGGCGTCGGCCGCGAAGGTCAGGGTCGTGTCACGTCCGCAGGACGTGCAGGAGTAAGTGTGCTGTGCACGGTCGTGGAAAACGACGCCCTCTTCGCTCTGTAGGCTCTGGGCGCCGAGTCGCACGCCTCGCAGGCTGCGTTCTGCCATTGTGTGGTCCTCTCGTCGCGTATTCAGGTATAACGAAGCCACCTGTGCGGATCATCCGAACGGAGGGCGTCCTGGAGGCATTCACAGAGGATGCTCAGCCGCCGAAAGCGTGGCTGTGCGCGGGTCAGCGGCGGAAGGCGGCGATCGCCAGATCCGCGCGATCGGTGACGATCCCGTCGACCCCCAGGGCGACCAGCCGGGTCATGTCGGCCGGGTCGTTCACCGTCCACACGTGGACCTCGGTGCCGGCCGAATGGGCGGCCGCGACGAGGCGCGGAGAGAGCACGCGCAGCCGGCCCTGCCGCTCCGGGATCTGCAGCGCGTCGATGCCGTCCAGCAGCCGGGCAGCGCCGCGCCGCGACCGGGCGACCAGCGCGCCCAGCAGCCGTGCGATCGTCGCCGAGCCCGCCGACGTCGCCGGGCGGGCGCCGCCGCTCGCCGCGACCGCGGCCTCGAGCGCGGCGCGGCGCCGGCCGTCGGAGAAGCTCGTGAGCAGCACGCGGTCGGCGTGCGCGCCGACGAGCCGGCCGACCGGCAGTGCGGCAGCATCCGCCTTCACGTCGAGGTTGAACCGCACGGTCGGGAACGACTCCAGCGCCTGGCGGAGCGTGAGGAGACCGCCGTGGTGGGCCATGAGGCGTTCGAGCTCCGCCGCGGTGACGTCGGCGACGGGCCGCGGGTCGCCGGTCACTCGGCGCAGGTCGACGTCGTGGAAGAGGACCACGACACCGTCGGCGGTGACGTGGCAGTCCGACTCCACATAGTCGGCGCCGATGGCGTGCGCGGCGGCGACGGCCGCGAACGAGTTCTCCGCGGGAGCGTGCCCATCGGCGTCCGGCACCGCGAGTCCGCGATGCGCGAGGATCCGCGGCCGGTCGGCCGGCGCGAACCAGGGGTGGGTCACGGTGCGGGCGGAGCCGGCGGGATCTGCGGGGTCGGCTCGGCCGGGTGAGCCGACTTCTCGGCGCGATCGGCGGCATCCTTCACCGTGTTCGCGAACGCACCGCTCACACCCTTGAGAGCCTCGGTGAACTCGCTCGGGATGATCCACAGCTTGCTCGACGGGCTCTCGCTGATCTTGGGCAGCGTCTGCAGGTACTGGTAGGCGAGCAGCTTGGGGTCGGGGTCGCCCTGGTGGATGGCGCTGAAGACGGTCGTGATCGCCTCGGCCTCGCCCTGCGCACGCAGGACCGCGGCAGCCTTGTCGCCCTCGGCCTTCAGGATCTCGGCCTGCCGCTGGCCCTCAGCGGTGAGGATCGCCGACTGCTTGGTGCCCTCGGCGGTCAGGATCAGCGCACGACGGTCGCGCTCCGCGCGCATCTGCTTCTCCATCGAGTCCTGGATCGAGTGCGGCGGGTCGATCGCCTTGAGCTCCACGCGTCCGACGCGGATGCCCCACTTGCCGGTGGCCTCGTCGAGCACGAGACGCAGCTGCCCGTTGATGTTGTCGCGGCTGGTCAGCGCCTCTTCGAGGTTGAGGCCGCCGACGACGTTGCGCAGAGTGGTCGTGGTGAGCTGCTCGACCGCCCCGAGGTAATTGGCGATCTCGTAGGTCGCCGCGCGCGCGTCGGTCACCTGGAAGTACACGACCGTGTCGATCGAGACGACCAGGTTGTCCTCGGTGATCACCGGCTGCGGCGGGAACGAGACGACCTGCTCGCGCATGTCGATCAGGGGACGCAGCCGGTCGATGAACGGCACGAGGAGGTTCAGGCCGGGGCTGAGCGTCTTGTGGTAGCGGCCGAGGCGCTCGACGATGCCGGCGCTGGCCTGCGGGATGATGCGGATCGAGCGGACGATCACGACCAGCACGAAGATGAAGACCGCGATGGCCAGGAGCCATCCGATCGCGGCGGGGATGATGGTCTCGACGTCGGTCACGGGATCTGCTCCTCGGGAAGGGGGCGGACGAAGGCGGTGGCGCCGTCGATGCGGCTGACGCGGACGGGGGTGCCCGGCGCGAGTTCGCCGTCACCCTCCAGGCGGGCCGTCCAGGTGTCGCCGTTGGACAGCTTGACCTGACCGGAGATGTCGGATGTCGTGGCGAGGATGCGGCCGGAGAGCCCCCGCAGCGCGTCGACGTTCGACGGAGTGGGGTCCTCTCCTCGCCGGAGCCGGCGCAGGAGCGGCGGGCGCAGGAAGACGACCAGCACGGCGGCAACGAGGGCCGCGATGATCACCTGCACCCAGAGAGGTGCGCCGAGCAGGTCGGAGCCGAGCCCGGCGAGGCCGCCGATCGACAGCATCAGGAACGTGAAATCGAGCGTCAGCATCTCGATGACGAGAAAGACGAGGATCAGGACGAGCCACCCGATCCACGCGAAATCTTCGATGGTCTGGATGAACTCCACGATGTGCCTCCTGTGGTCAGAACCTATCACGCGGCTCCGGCGGGATCCGGGTGGGTGACACGCCCGATTGGTAGGGTCGAAGGCGTGACTGACACCCTTGTTCCCCTTCCCGCCGGCGCCCTCTCGGGCAAGACCGCTCTGGTCACCGGGTCGTCCCGCGGCATCGGCGCTGACACCGTCCGCTACTTCGCCCAGGCGGGGGCGAACGTCGTGATCAACTTCCGCAACAAGGCCCCGCGGGCCGAGAAGCTGGCGGCCGACCTGCGCGGCCTCGGCGTCGAGGCCCTCGTCGTCGGAGCCGACCTCACCGACCCCGCGTCGGTGCAGGCGATGTTCGACGAGGTGCAGCGGACATTCGGCGGGCTCGACATCCTCGTGCTCAACGCCTCCGGCGGCATGGAGTCCGGCATGGCAGAGGACTACGCGCTCCAGCTCAACCGGGATGCGCAGGTGAACGTCCTCGAGACGGCCCTGCCGCTGCTGACGGACGGGTCGCGCGTCGTGTTCGTCACGAGCCACCAGGCCCACTTCATCCGCACCACGCCGACGATGCCCGAGTACGTTCCGGTCGCGCTGTCCAAGCGCGCCGGCGAGGACGCGCTGCGCGAGCGCATTCCCGCCCTCGCCGAGAAGGGGATCGGCTTCACCGTGGTCTCCGGCGACATGATCGAGGGCACCATCACCGCGACGCTGCTCGAGCGCGCGAACCCCGGCGCGATCGCCTCGCGCAAGGAGGACGCCGGACGCCTCTACAACGTCGCCGAGTTCGCTGCCGAGGTCGCGCAGGCGGCCGTCGATCCTGTCCCGGCCGACAACACCCGGCTGGTCGGCGACACCTCCTCGTTCGCGGGGGAGTGAGGTGGGTCCGCGCGACATCGAGGCCCTGGTCGCGGTCGGCCGGCCTCAGCTCGCCCCGGACGGCTCGTTCGCGGTGTTCGCGACGTCGCGGCCCGACCTCGCGGCCAACCGCGCCGTCGGTCAGCTCTGGCGCGTCGAACTGCCGGACGGCTCGCCGCGCCGCCTGACGCGGGGCATCGCCGACGTGTCGCCGCGCCTGTCGCCCGACGGGGGGTCGGTGGCTTTCATCCGCGGTGACGCGAAGGACAAGTCGCAGATCTTCGTGATCCCTGCCGCGGGCGGCGAGCCGGTGCAGGCCACCGACGCCCCGCTCGGCGTCGGCTCCTACGCCTGGTCGCCGGACGGTGCCTCGCTCGCGTACACCGCGCGGATCCCCGAACCGGGCCGATACGGCTCGGTGGAGGGACTGGATGCCGTCGCCGAGGCGCCCCGGCACATCACCGGCATCCGCTGGCACGCGAACGGGCTCGGCTATCTCGCCGATCGCTCCGCCCAGGTGTTCGTCATCGACGCGCCCGCTGCAGCATCCGAGCCCTTCTATCCGCCGGCCCCCGCCGTCCGGCCCGACGGCGAGCAGCCGCCGGAGAAGCGCGTGCTCGCCGCGGAGCCGCGACGGCTGACCTCTGGGGCTGCGAGCCACGACGGGGTCGTGTTCACCGCGGACGGGCGCGAGGTGCTGACCGTGCGCGACGAGATCGAGCACGACGCGATCGATCTGCGCTCGACGGTCGTGGCGATCGCCGTGGACGGCTCAGGCGAGCGCGAACTCATCGGCCGGGCAGCGCACCTCTCGGTCGACGACGTCACGGTCGCGCCGGACGGGACGATCGCCCTGCTCGCCGCCACCAACGACGGCATCGACTTCATCGCGCCGGGTGTGGCGCTCTGGATCCTCGGAGACGACGGCCCGCGTCGCCTCACCGACGCCGAGTCCATCGACCTCGGCGAGGTCGGCAGTCACATCTCCGCCGTCGGCGACGACTTCCTCGTGCAGGACCGCACCAGGGGCAGGGTGCGCCTGCTGCGCGTGACCCGCGCCGGTGAGGTGGCCGAGGTGCTCGGCGGCGACCACGAGGTCGCCGGCCATGCGGCGGCGGGGGAGCGGGTGGTGGCTGCGGTCGCCACGCCCACGTCCTACGGCGAGCTCGTGCTGATCGACGGCGGCGAGGTGCGCACGCTCACCGATTTCGGCGCCGTGGCGGCGGCCGCGGGGAGTGCGGTCCCGGTCGAGCTGAGCGTCGACGCGCGCGACGGCTATCCGGTGCACGGCTGGGTGGCGACGCCGGCAGGGGAGGGGCCGTTCCCCGTGATCCTGCAGATCCACGGCGGTCCGTACGCGAGCTACGGGGTGCACCTGTTCGACGAGACCCAGGTGCTCGTCGACGCCGGCTACGCAGTGGTCTACTGCAACCCCCGCGGTTCGGCGGGCTACGGGCGGGCGCATGGGCGCAGCATCCGGCGTGCCATGGGCACCGTCGACTACACCGACATCATGGACTTCCTCGACGGCGCCCTCGCCTCGGACTCTCGCCTGGACGCCGCGCGGGTCGGCGTGATGGGCGGCTCGTACGGCGGGTACATGACCGCCTGGGTGATCGCGCACGACCACCGGTTCGCCGGAGCGATCGTCGAGCGCGGCTTCCTCGATCCGGTGAGCTTCCAGGGTACCAGCGACATCGGCGCGTTCTTCGGCGACGAGTATGTGGGCACCAGCGCCGACGACATCGCGCGGCAGAGTCCGATGGCCGTCGTGGGGCAGGTGACCACGCCGACCCTGGTGATCCACTCCGAGCTCGACTACCGCTGCCCGCTCGAGCAGGCGACGCGGTACTACGCGGCGCTCAAGCGGCAGGGCACCCCCGCCGAGATGCTGATCTTCCCCGGCGAGAACCACGAGCTGACCCGCGGCGGACAGCCGCGGCACCGGGTGCAGCGCTTCGACGCCGTGCTCGACTGGTGGAATCGGATGCTGCCGGCCTGACAAGACGGAAGCGGCCCCGGGTCTCCCCGGGGCCGCTTCGTTCGGTGCGTGCGGTCAGGCCTTCTTGCCGAAGGTGAAGGCGCGGATCACGTTGATGATGCCGAGCACGATCAGCGCGATGCCCAGCAGCCACCACAGGAACACGGCGCCCCACAGCGGGGAGAACATCACCACGATGCCGGCGATGATGCTGACGATCGCGAAGAAGACGGTCCAGCCCTTCGACGCGGCGTCGCCCAGAGTCGACAGCGAGACGATGCCCTCGACGACCCACATGATGCCGACGAGGATGCCGAAGAACACGGCGAACCAGGCGGTCGAGGCGGTGAGGTTCGCGAACATCAGGACGCCCGCGATGATGAACAGCAGACCGAGCAGGATGTGGCCGACGCGCGCCCACCCGCCCTTGGTCTTGGAGAAGATGCCGAGGCCCGCGTACACGAGGCCCGCGGCGATGGCGTAGATGGCGATGATGGCGGTGACGACCGCGGCAGTCTTGCCGGGCCAGACGAGGATGAGGACACCCACGATGACGGCGATCACACCACCGACGCCGAGTGCGGTGCGAATGCCGTTGACGGCCGATTTCTCGAGAGACTCGCTGGACATGCTGGCCCCCTTTCTGGGAGTTACCTGGGAAGGTCCACTCGACAGCCTAGACCCGAGGTCGAAGGTCGGCAGGGGAGTGGTCGCGCGTGTCGCCGTCCCGTGACCCCGCCGTGACGGACCGCGGACCGGCTGGACAAGGCAAGTCGCCGCGTGACACCATCGCGCAGTGACTGACCTGCATGCCGCCGACACCCACGATCTGATCCGCGTCCAGGGCGCGCGCGAGAACAACCTCAAGAACGTCAGCGTCGACATCCCGAAACGCCGTCTCACGGTGTTCACCGGAGTCAGCGGGTCGGGCAAGAGCTCGCTCGTGTTCGGCACCATCGCCGCCGAGTCGCAGCGGATGATCAACGAGACCTACAGCGCGTTCGTGCAGGGGTTCATGCCCACGCTCGCGCGGCCGGACGTCGACCTCCTCGAAGGGCTCACCACCGCGATCATCGTCGACCAGGAGCGGATGGGCGCCAACTCGCGGTCGACTGTCGGCACGGTGACCGATGCCAACGCGATGCTGCGGATCCTGTTCAGCAGGCTCGGGCAGCCGCACATCGGCTCGCCGCAGGCCTTCTCCTTCAACGTGCCCACGGTGCAGGGTGCCGGGGCCGTGAAGGTCGAGCGCGGTACGAGCGTGCAGTCGGTCAAGCGCACGTTCACGCAGCTCGGCGGCATGTGCCCTCGATGCGAGGGCATGGGGTCGGTCAACGACATCGACCTCGCTCAGATCTACGACGAGACGAAGTCGCTCGGCGCCGGCGCGATCACGGTGCCCGGCTACACGGTGGACGGCTGGGCCGTGCGGATCTACTCGGAGTCCGGCTTCTTCGACATCGACAAGCCGATCGCCGAGTACTCCGAGCGAGAGCGCCACGATCTGCTCTACAAGGAGCCGACCAAGATCAAGGTCAGCGGCATCAACATGACCTACGAGGGGCTCATCCCCAAGATCCAGAAGTCGATGCTGTCGAAGGACCGCGACGCGATGCAGGCGCACATCCGCGCCTTCGTCGAGCGCGCCGTGACCTTCACGACGTGCCCGGACTGCGGGGGCACCCGTCTGGCCGAGGGTGCACGCGCCTCGAAGATCCGGGGGATCAGCATCGCGGATGCGTGCTCCATGCAGATCAGCGACCTCGCCGCGTGGGTGCGGGAGCTCGACGAGCCGTCGGTGGCTCCGCTCCTGGTGACGCTGCGGCACATCCTGGACTCGTTCGTGGACATCGGCTTGGGCTACCTCTCGCTGGAGCGCCCGTCCGGCACGCTCTCGGGCGGCGAGGCGCAGCGGACGAAGATGATCCGTCACCTCGGCTCGTCGCTGACCGACGTCACCTACGTGTTCGACGAGCCCACGATCGGACTGCACCCGCACGACATCCAGCGGATGAACGAGCTGCTCATCCAGCTGCGCGACAAGGGCAACACGGTGCTCGTCGTCGAGCACAAACCTGAGGCGATCACCATCGCCGACCACGTCGTCGACCTCGGTCCGCGCGCGGGCACCGCCGGGGGAGAGATCGTCTTCGAGGGCACCGTCGACGCGCTGCGCCGCGCGGACACGCTCACCGGGCGCCACCTCGACGACCGTGCTGCGGTGAAGGATGCCGTGCGCACGCCGACCGGGGCGCTGGAGGTGCGCGGTGCGACGGCCAACAACCTGGTGGGCGTCGACGTCGACATCCCGCTCGGCGTGCTCACGGTGGTCACCGGAGTCGCCGGCTCGGGCAAGAGCTCGCTCATCCACGGATCGGTCGCCGGACGCGACGGGGTCGTGTCGATCGACCAGGGTGCGATCCGCGGCTCGCGGCGCAGCAATCCCGCGACCTACACCGGACTGCTGGAGCCGATCCGCAAGGCGTTCGCGAAGGCCAACGGCGTCAAGCCGGCACTGTTCAGCGCGAACTCGGAAGGCGCCTGCCCGAACTGCAACGGCGCCGGCGTGATCTTCACCGACCTCGGTCCGATGGCCACGGTCTCGAGCCCGTGCGAGGTGTGCGAGGGCAAGCGGTTCGATGCGTCGGTGCTGGACTACAAGCTCGGCGGCAAGGACATCAGCGAGGTGCTGGCGATGTCGGTCACCGACGCCGAGGCGTTCTTCGCGGCCGGTGAGGCCAGGATCCCCGCGGCTCACGCGATCCTGCATCGCCTCGCCGACGTCGGACTCGGATACCTGAGCCTCGGGCAGCCGCTGAGCACCCTGTCAGGCGGCGAGCGTCAGCGCATCAAGCTCGCGACGGCGATGGCGGAGTCCGGCGACGTGTACATCCTGGACGAGCCGACGACCGGTCTGCACCTGGCGGACGTCGAGCAGCTGCTCGGGCTGCTGGACCGCCTGGTCGACGCCGGTCGCTCGGTGATCGTCATCGAGCACCATCAGGCCGTGATGGCGCACGCCGACTGGATCATCGACCTCGGTCCGGGCGCCGGCCACGACGGCGGTCGCGTCGTGTTCGAGGGGACGCCCGCTGCGCTCATCGCCGACCGGTCGACGCTCACCGGCGAGCACCTCGCGGCGTACGTCGGCTCCTGAGCGGGTGCTGCGGGCCCGATCCCGTAATCGCCGATAATGCACATTATGTCAGTTCCTTCGAACTGACCCGGATGGTCTCGACATCACCACCCCCCTGCAGAAAGCTGTGGGTATGACGGACGACCACGACCCTGAACTCGACCTGACCATCTCTCGCATCATCAGGGCGGAGCGAGCCGCGGTGTGGAATGCATGGGCTGATCCGGCGCTGTTCGTGCGCTGGTGGGTTCCGGCGCCGCACGTCTGCCGCATCGTCTCCATGGATCTGCGACCGGGCGGCTCGTTCCGCACGGAGTTCAGCGAGGACGGTGTCGCGTTCGGCCCGCACATCACCGGCTGCTTCCTCGCCGTCGACCCGCTGGAGCGCATCGTGTTCACCGATGCCCTGACCGCGGACTGGCGGCCGGCCGAGTCGGCGTTCCTGACCGCGCGATTCACTCTGGCCGACCACCCCGACGGCACCGAGTACACCGCGACCGCGCTGCACCGCAGCAGGGCCGACCGCGACCGGCACGAGCAGCTCGGCTTCCACGAGGGCTGGGGAACCGTGACACGCCAGCTGGCGGAACTCGTCGAGGCCGGCGCTCAGGGCCGCTGATCCCCCACCGCGAAAACTCCTGTTCTGGCGTACACAGGACGGTTCGCCCCCGAAACGACCTGTGCTCGCCGGAACAGGTGCTCCGGGCTCACGGTGCGTCGAGGAAGATCTCCTCGATCGACAGGCCGAAGACGCGGGAGATGCGGAATGCCACCGGAAGGCTGGGATCGAACTTCTCCTTCTCGATCGCGTTGACCGTCTGGCGCGACACGCTCAGCCGCTCCGCGAGCTCCCCCTGCGTCCAGCCCCGTTCGGCTCTGAGCTCCGTCACGCGATTCCTCACCGGTACCTCAGCGTGCCGCCCGCGACGGCCAGCACGTAGACGACGCCCATGAGGACGGTGAGGAAGGCGATGTCGCTCTCGAAGGCGACCAGCCCCGCGCTCTTCGCGGCGGCGTAGGCGAACCCGCCGACGAGGCCGACGCCGAGCGCCACCGCCATGGCGTCCATCAGGATCTTCCGCTGCAGGTCGTCCACTCCCCTGAGGTATCCGGCGTGCACCACGATCCACCCGACGCCGACGGCGACATTCACGGCGATCGCGGCCCACGTCACGGCGGGTTCGGTCCACAGCAGCTCCGGCCCGAAGCGCGCCACCGCGAGCGTCGCGATCCACGCGAGCGTCCAGACAGCGAGCCGGATGACGGCGCTGCTCGCGCGCCGCGCGGCGGTTCCGGTGGTCTCGGGCACTGCGGTCTCCTTCGGGCGTGTCAAGTTCGCTTGACAGTATCCCTCAGTCGCCCCAAAAGTCAAGTGAACTTGACATCAACGCCGCGGCGTCCAGCCGAGCGGTCGGGGGTCCTCCCCCGCTGCCCGCTCACGGTCGGCGGCCGATGACCAGCCCTGCGCAGCACCCGGCCCGTCGAATCCGCCGCGCGCGAGCCGGAAGCCCACGTCGTCCTGGCGCAGTCTCGGCGAGCCGCCCCGGCGCGTGCCCGCGCGGACGCTCCAGGCGTCGTCGGCGAAGCCGCCGCCGCGGAACACCCGGTAGTCGTCGTAGCGGGCAGGGTCGAGCAGATCCCAGCACCACTCCCAGACGTTGCCGAGCGTGTCGAAGAGGCCGTTGAGGTTGGGCATCCTGCCCCCGACATCCTGCGCGGTCCGCACGCCGTCGGCCGCCGTCCAGGCGACCTCGGGCAGCGGCCCGTAGTGCGCACCGGTGGATCCGGCCCGGCACGCGAACTCCCACTCCGCTTCGGTCGGCAGCCGGTAGCCGTCCGCGTCGACGTGCCAGGTGACCTCTTCCCCGTCGAACGTGTAGGCGGGGTCGTAGCCCTCCCACTCCGATGCGGCGTTGCAGAAGCGGATCGCCCGCAGCCATGAGACCTCGACCGCGGGGCGCCGCGGGAACCTCGCCGTCTCCCCCAGCAGCTCGCCGAGCAGCTCCTCGGTGACCGGGAAGACGCCGATCTCGAACGGCTCCAGTTCCACCGTGCGGCGGGCCTGGCGCCGCGCGTCATGCAGAAGGATCGAGCCGGCGCCGATGGGCGCCAGCTCGATCTCGGTCATCTGGGAAGTATCACACGCCCTGGTCGCCGGACGTGCTGGTCGAGTTGCGGGTCACCCGCTCCCCTCCGGCGGGGTCCACGGCGACGTGCGTGACGGACTCGGTCTGGCGGCGGCGCATCATCAGCACGAGGCCGATGACGAACACCAGGAAACCGGCTCCCATCAGGATGTATCCGATCATGTCGAGGCTCACGCCAGGAACATCGACGTTCACGGCGAACGCGAGGATGGCTCCGATCGCGAAGAGGGCGATTCCGGCTCCGATACTCATGGTGATTCCTTTCGTCGGGTCGAACGTCCCCTACTGTGCCCGACCGGACCATCCAGGAGCGGGGGGTTGACAACCGCGCCATGGGGATGCTGCGCAGTACCGTGGCTGCATGCCTCGCGTGATCTTCTACACCGCCGCAACGCTCAACGGTTTCCTCGCCACGGAGGACGACTCGCTCGACTGGCTGTTCGCGGTCCCCGGCGGGGACGGCGAAGGCTCCGGCACCGAGGGGTTCCCGGCGTTCCTGGAGGGGATCGGGGTGCTGGTGCAGGGCTCCCGCACCTACGAGTGGGTGCTCCGCCACGAAGACCTCATCGCCCACCCGGAGAAGTGGCCAGGCTATTACGGCGCGCGGCCGAGCTGGGTGTTCACGACGCGCGAGCTGCCGGCCGTCGAGGGCGCCGACATCCGCTTCGCGTCGGGCCGGGTCATCGACGCGTGGCCGGCCATCGCTGCGGCGGCGGGTGACCGTGACGTCTGGGTCGTCGGCGGCGGCGACCTGGTCGGCCAGTTCGACGACGCGGGCCTGCTCGACGAGCTGCGGATCTCGCTCGCGCCGGCCACGCTCCCTGCCGGCAAGCCGCTCCTCCCCCGCAGCCTCGGCCCCGAGCGGCTGCATCTGCAGTCGGTGCGCCAGAACGGTCAGTTCGCCGAACTCGTCTACACGGTCTCGCGGGTCACGCCGCCTGAGGCTCGAGAGTGATCCACGTCCCGAACTTCGCCTCGCGGCCGTCGCCCGACGATGTCCGCGTGATCCGGCGCTGCACCCACGGGCCGAGGTGCTCCCGCATGTAGTCCGCACGTCGCATGTGGGCGAAGTCGGGCAGCTCGGGCAGCGACCACCATGCGGCGGGTGGCTCCAGACCGAGCGCCGTGATCACTCGCGCCGCGACGCGGTGATGGCCGCGCGCATTCATGTGCAGCCGATCCTGCGACCAGTAGCCAGGCATCGACAGCTCACGGTCCGGCCAGTTCAGCGCCCTGACGACATCCGGCCGCTCGGCGACACGGGCGACGACGGCTGCCGACAGCAGGTCACCCCGCCGCTGGATGAGTCGGCGCAGGGGCAGCTGCGCCGAGGGGTTCGCCCCGGACAGCAGGATGAGCTGCACCCCCTCCTCGTCGCAGCGCTCCAGCACACGGCTGAAGGCGTCGACGATGTGGGCGATCGTCGTGCGCGGGCGGAGCATGTCGTTGCCGCCGCCGTTGAAGGACAGGTGCGTGGGCTTCAGAGCGAGTGCGCGCTCGAGCTGCTGGTCGACGATGGGCCAGGCGAGCTTGCCGCGGATCGCGAGGTTCGCGTACTCGACCGAGTCGCCCGAGGCGTCCGCCCATCCCTGAGCGGCGAGGTCGGCCCAGCCGCGCACGTACCCATCGGGCAGTTCGTCGCCGACGCCCTCCGTGAACGAGTCTCCGATCGCGACGTACCGCACAGCTGCCATCCGTCCAGCCTACGTCGCTCCTCCCGCCGCGGACGGCGAGGTCAGCGGTCGTCGAGCGCGCGGCCGCGACGGTCGCCCAGCCCCCACGCGGCGAGCGCGGCCACAGCGAAGAAGCACCCGAACACGCCGAACAGCAGGGGCGCGCCGCCGAAGACGAGCAGCGGCGGCACCACGAGCGGGGCGACGATCGAGGCGATCCGGCCGACGCCGGCCGCCCACCCCGACCCCGTCGCTCGCAGCGAGGTCGGATAGATCTCCGGCGTGATCGCGTACAGAGCGCCCCACGCGCCGAGGTTGAAGAACGACAGCGCCATCCCGGCGGCGATCACCATCCCCTCCCCCGTCGCGGTGCCGAACAGGAGCGCCGAGAGCACAGACCCGGTCAGGAACGCCGACAGCGTGATCCGACGCCCCCACACCTCGATGAGCCAGGCCGCCACGGCGTAGCCCGGCAGCTGCGCCAGAGTGATGATGAGCGTGAAGCCGAACGACCGCACGAGGTCGTAGCCCTGGGCGACGAGGATCGACGGGATCCAGATGAACGCCCCGTAGTAGGAGAAGTTCACGCAGAACCACACCAGCCAGAGGCACGCGGTCCGCACCCGGAACTCCCCCGCCCAGAGTCCCGCCAGTCGCTCGCGCGCCGTCGTGGCGGCGGGCACCGTCTCGATCGGACCCGTGCTGAGGCGGCGGGATCCCGCATCCGTCATCGAGGCGGAGCGCTCGAAGGCGCGCACGACGGCGTCCGCCTGCTCATGGCGTCCGCGGCGCTCGAGCCAGCGGGCCGACTCCGGGAGGCCCCACCGCACCACGAGGGCGTAGGCCGCGGGGACCGCGCCGAGCGCGAAGGCCCAGCGCCAGCCGTTCTCGGATGCCGGGATCACGAAGTAGCCGATCAGCGCGGCGGCGGTCCAGCCGATCGCCCAGAACGCCTCCAGGATCACGATGAGCCGCCCGCGGATGCGCGCGGGCGCGAACTCGCTCACGTAGGTCGAGGCGACCGGCAGCTCCGCGCCGAGACCCAGACCCACGAAGAACCGCAGCACGAGCAGGAGGGCGATGCCCCCGACCAGCGCGCTCGCCCCTGTCGCGATGCCGTAGATGAGCAGGGTCACCGCGAACACCTGGCGACGGCCGAACCGGTCGGCGAGGAGGCCGCCGACGGTCGCGCCCACGGCCATGCCGACGAATCCGATCGACGCGATCCATGCGGTCTCGCTCGGCTCGAGGGCCCACTCCGCGGCCAGCGCCGCGATGATGAACGAGATGAGGCCGACGTCCATCGCGTCCAGCGCCCAGCCGATGCCCGAGCCGGTGAGCACGCGCAGATGACTGCGCGAGAACGGGAGCCGATCGAGGCGCTGGGAGATCGAGGACTCCACGGGAGCGTCGCTCTGCGCGCCGGTGACGGTGTCGGTCATCCCGCCATCGTATTGACGTGCCTCAGCTCTCGGCGAGCATCTCCCGCACGAGCGGCGCCACCGTGGTGCCGTACAGCTCGATCGAGTGCAGCATCCGCTCGTGCGAGAGAGTGCCGTTGGAGTACTTGAGGTCGAAGCGGTCGATGCCGAGCGCACGCACCGTCGCGGCGATCTTGCGCGCCACGGTCTCCGGCGAACCGGCGTACACCGAGCCCTCCGGTCCGACGTCGTGCTGGAACTGCAGACGGCTGTACGGGGGCCAGCCGCGCTCGCGGCCGATCGCGTTGCGGTTCGCCTCCATCGCGGGGTACATCTCGTCCCACGCCTGCTGGTCGGTGTCGGCGATGTGCCCGGGCGAGTGCACGCCGATCGGCAGACGCGGGCGCTCGAACGAGTCGAGCGAACGGTGGAAGAGGTCGACGAACGGGCGGAACCGATCGGCGGGTCCGCCGATGATCGCGAGCATCAGGCCGTAGCCGTAGCGCGCCGTGCGGACGACCGATTCCGGGCTGCCCCCGACGCCCACCCACGCGGTGATCCCGCCCTCGGTCTTCGGGAACACGTCAGCGCCGTCGAGCGGCGCGCGCAGGGTGCCCTGCCAGGTGACCGGCTTCTCCTCGCGCAGTCGCGAGAACAGCTCGAGCTTCTCGTCGAAGAGGGTCTCGTAGTCGCGAAGATCGTAGCCGAACAGAGGGAACGACTCGGTGAACGAGCCGCGTCCGAGGATCACCTCGGCGCGCCCCTGCGAGACGGCGTCGAGTGTCGCGAAGCGCTCGTACACGCGAACGGGGTCGTCGCTGGAGAGGACGGTGACAGCCGTGCCCAGATGGATGCTGCGGGTGCGGGCGGCGGCGGCGGCCAGCACGATCTCGGGGCTCGACACCGCGAACTCGTGACGGTGGTGCTCCCCCACGCCGAAGAAGGCGAGCCCGACCTCATCGGCGCGGACGGCCTGGTCGACGAGGTTGCGGATCGTCTGCGCGTCACTGAGCATCTCGCCCGTCGCGTCGTCACGGGTGACGTCGCCGAAGGTGTCGAGTCCCAGTTCGAGAGCTGCTGCGTCGACGCTCATGATCGCCTCATTCCATTCATGTGGATAGGAACCCGGCGCCCGGGCGATTCATTCCGTCGCCCGGGCGTAGGGTGTGCCCGTGGCCATCTTCGCCGACCGGCGGGCCGCCGGACGAGTCCTCGCCGATGCGCTCGACGCATGGCGGGAGACGGATGCCGTGGTCTTCGGCATCCCCCGCGGCGGCGTCGTGGTGGCCGCGGAGGTCGCGAGCCGGCTGGATCTGCCGCTCGCGGCCGTGGTGGTCCGGAAGATCAGCGCTCCCTGGAACGAGGAGTACGCCGTGGGCGCGATCGCCGAGGGCGTGAACGTGGTCGACGCGGATGCGGTGCGCAGCGCGGACGTCACACCCGAGCAGCTCGCCTTCACTCAGGATCTGGAGCGGGTGGAGCTCGACCGGCGCGTGCGCGTGTACGGCGGCGGCGATCTCGCGCTGGCCGGACGCACGGTCCTCGTGGTCGACGACGGCATCGCGACCGGGGCATCCGCGACGGCCGCCTGCCTGGCGCTGCGCACCCGCGATCCGGAGCAGATCGTGCTGGCCGCGCCCGTCGCCCCCGCCGGGTGGAGACCCGACGAGGGCGTCGCGGACGTCTACGTGTGCCCGCATCGGATGCGGGACTTCTGGGCGGTGGGGCCGTTCTACGACGATTTCACCCAGACCCAGGACGACGAGGTGGTGCGCCTGCTGCGTGCCCCTCGTTGACCCGGAGCGGTCAGCGGGCCAGCGCGGCGCGGAGGGTGTCGAGGCCGACACCGCCGACATCCAGCGCGCGCTTGTGGAACGCCTTGATGTCGAAGTCCGCGCCCTTCGCGTCCTTCACGTCGTCGCGGAGCTGCTCCCAGATGCGCTGGCCGACCTTGTACGACGGCGCCTGACCCGGCCAGCCGAGGTAGCGGTTGACCTCGAACTGCACGAACTCGTCGGGCATGTTCACGTTGCGGCGCATGAAGTCGAGCGCGTAGTCGTGGTCCCACGTGCCGGTGCCGTCGAGGCGCGGCTTCTCGAGGTGCACGCCGATGTCGAGCACCACGCGTGCGGCGCGCATGCGCTGACCGTCCAGCATCCCGAGCCGATCAGCAGGGTCGTCGAGGTAGCCGAGCTGCTCCATCAGGCGCTCGGCATACAGCGCCCAGCCCTCGGCGTGACCTGAGGTGCCCCCGAGCAGCCGGCGCCAAGAGTTCAGCTGCGCCCGGTTGTAGACCGCCTGCGCGATCTGCAGGTGGTGTCCCGGAACGCCCTCGTGGTACACGGTGGTCAGCTCGCGCCAGGTGTCGAAGGTGTCGACGCCCTCTGGCACCGACCACCACATGCGGCCAGGACGCGAGAAGTCGTCGGTCGGGCCGGTGTAGTAGATGCCGCCCTCCTTGGTGGGGGCGATCATGCACTCGAGCTTGCGGATCGGGTCGGCGATGTCGAAGTGCGTGCGACCGAGCTCCTCGACGGCACGGTCGCTGGTCTCCTGCATCCAGCGCTGCAGTGCCTCGGTGCCGACCAGCTTGCGGCTCGCGTCCTCCTCGAGGAATGCGACGGCCTCTTCGACGGAGGCGCCCGCCTTGATCTCGTCGGCGATCGACTCCTGCTCGGCGACCATGCGGGCGAGCTCTTCGATGCCCCACTCGTAGGTCTCGTCGAGGTCGATCGTCGCACCGAGGAACCGGCGCGACTGGAGCGCGTACAGTTCGCGGCCGACCGCATCCTTCTCCGTCGCCGCGGGAGCGAGCTCGTCGGCGAGGAACCGGGCGAGCTCGTCGTACGCGACGCGTGCGGCCCCCGAGCTGTCGGCGAGTTCGCGCGCCAGCGACGCCGGCAGGCTGCCCTCGGCGGGCGCGGCCTCGCCGGCGAACGTGGCGAAGAAGCCGTTGTCGACGGTGTAGCGGGCGATCTGGGTCACGACTTCGCTGACCTGGCGGCGTGCGGGCACGACGCCGGCCGAGATCCCCTCGCGGAGGGTGTCGATGTAGCCCTCGATCGCGTCGGGCAGGCTCTTCAGCCGCTTCGCGACCACCGACCAGTCGTCGGCGGTGTCCGTCGGCATCAGGTCGAAGACGGCGCGGATGTCCTGTGCGGGCGACGCGATCACGTTGAGGTCGCGCAGGTGCCACTTCGCGTCGTGCAGCTCGAGCTGCAGCTCGAGCTCACGCGTCAGATCGTCCTTGGTGACCTGGTCGATGGCATCGACGGCGACGGCGCCCCCGAGATCGGCGAGAGTGGAACGGGCGGCATCGGCGAGACGGTCGTGGCCGGCCGGCGAGTAGTCGCCGAAGCGGTCGTTGAATTCGAATCGGCCGATGTAGGTGGCCAGCGTCGGCTCGAGCTCGGCCAGAGTGTCGACCCACGCATCTGCGATCGTGTCGATCTGCGTGGGAGTGCGCTGTGGTTCTGTCATGGCACCGAGCCTACGCGCGTCAGTGCGCGGCTTCGTCCCAGTTCGCGCCCCGGCCGATCTGCACGTCCAACGGCACGGAGAGCGCTGCGGCGTCGCCCATCCGGTCGCGGACGATCCGCTCGGCGGCGTCCCACTCCCCCTCGGCGACCTCGACGACGAGCTCGTCGTGGATCTGGAGCAGGATGCGCGAACGCAGCCCCTCCGCGGCGAACTCATGGTGGATGCGGAACAGTGCGATCTTCATGATGTCGGCCGCGCTGCCCTGGATCGGCGCGTTGAGCGCCGCGCGCTCGGCGTTCTCGCGCAGCACCCGGTTGGGGCTGGCGAGGTCGGGGAAGGGACGGCGCCGGCCGAAGATCGTCTCGGTGTAGCCGTCGATCCTGGCCTGCTCGACCGAGGAGCGCAGGTAGTCGCGCACCGCCCCGAACCGGGCGAAGTACTCCATCATGAGCTGCTTGGCCTCGGACTGCTCGATGCGCAGCTGCTTGGACAGACCGAACGCCGAGAGACCGTAGACCAGGCCGTACGACATCGCCTTGACCTTGGTACGCATCGCGGGGGTCACCTCGGCCGGTTCGACGCCGAAGACGCGCGCGCCGACGAACCGGTGCAGGTCTTCGCCGGAGTTGAAGGCCTCGACGAGCCCGGGATCTTCGGACAGATGCGCCATGATTCGCATCTCGATCTGCGAGTAGTCGGCGGTCAGCAGGCTTTCGTGATCGGCGCCCACCTCGAACGCGGCGCGGATGCGCCGGCTCTCCTGGGTGCGGACGGGGATGTTCTGCAGGTTCGGGTCGGTGCTCGACAGGCGGCCGGTCTGGCTGCCGGTCTGCACGTACGTGGTGTGCACGCGCCCGTCCGCGCCGATCGCGAGGTCGAGCGCGTCGATGATCTGCCGCAGCTTCGTCGCCTCACGGTGCTGGAGCAGCAGATCGAGGAAGGGATGCGGGTGGGACTCCT
Source organism: Microbacterium terricola (assembly GCF_027943945.1). Taxonomy (NCBI): domain Bacteria; kingdom Bacillati; phylum Actinomycetota; class Actinomycetes; order Micrococcales; family Microbacteriaceae; genus Microbacterium; species Microbacterium terricola. Next base: position 1,286,024 of record NZ_AP027141.1, read on the forward strand.
GCAGGTCGGCGAGCACGGCGGCGTCGGTCGAGTAGCCGGTCTTCGTCTTGCGGGTCTTGGGCAGCTGGAGCTCTTCGAAGAGCACCTCCTGCAGCTGCTTGGGCGACCCCAGGTTCACCTCGCGGCCGATCGCGGCGAACGCGTCGCGGGCGATCGCGTCGGCGCGAGCGGACAGCTCGCCGGAGAACCCGGAGAGCTTCTCGTGCGAGACGGCGACCCCCGCGAGCTCCATGTCGGCGAGGGCGAGGAGCGTCGGCAGCTCGATGTCGGTGAGCACCGTCGCCACCGAGGCGGGCAGCTCGCCGCGCAGGGCCGTGGCGACCCGGAGGGCGAACCAGGACAGCTGCCCGGGGGTCGCACCCTCGGTCTCGGGCACGAGCTGCGTCGGGTCGGCCTCGGGCAGCTTCTCGCCGAGGTAGCGGTCGACGAGGTCGGCGAGGCTCTTGTCGGGGAAGCTCGGCCGCAGCAGCCAGCCGGCGACGAGCAGGTCGAAGGCGAGTCCATCCACCCGGACGCCCGCGCGCCCGAGCGCCTTCACCTGCGGCTTGGCGTCGGTGAAGACCTTGGGTGCGGCGGACGCGAACCACGGCGCCAGGGCGGCCGCAGCATCCGGCGTCCAGGTGGCCTCGACCGCCTCGTCACCCGTGGCCAGGCCGATGCGGGCGGGGAGGCCCCCTTCGATGGTGACGGTGACGCCGACCTCGCCGGTCGCAGCGGCGGCCCAGTCGGCGAGCTCGGCGGGAGTGAGCGAGCGGGATGCGGGCAGTGCGACGGTCGGCGCGGCCGGCTCTTCGTCGGCGACGATGCCGGAGGCCTCGAACACCCGAGGGAGCAGGGTCCGGAACTCGAGCCGCGCGAAGATCTCACGCACGGCCTGGGCGTCGATCGGCTGGACGGCGAGATCGACCGGCCCGACCGGCAGCTCGACATCGCGCAGCAGCCGGTTCAGCCGGCGGTTGCGGCGCACGTCCTCGAGGTGGTCGCGCAGGTTGCCGCCGACGACGCCGGGGATCTTGTCGGCGTTCTCGAGCAGTGCGTCGAGCGTGCCCCACTGGGTGAGCCACTTCACGGCGGTCTTCTCCCCCACCTTCGGCACGCCGGGCAGATTGTCGCTCGTCTCGCCGACGAGGGCGGCGATGTCGGGGTAGTTCTCGGGCGGCAGGCCGTACTTCTCGATCACGGCGGCCGGGTCGTAGCGCTTCAGCTGCGAGACGCCCTGCACGCTGGGGTACAGCAGCGTGATGTCGTCGTTGACGAGCTGGATGGTGTCGCGATCGCCCGAGCAGACCAGCACGTCGAACCCGGCCTCGGCGCCCTGGGTGGCCAGCGTCGCCAGGATGTCGTCGGCCTCGAAGTCCTCCTTCTGGAGAACGGTGACGTTCATCGCCGCCAGGCAGTCCTGCAGCAGCGGGATCTGGCCACGGAACTCGGCGGGTGACTCGGACCGGTTCGCCTTGTACTCGGTGTACTCGCGGGTGCGGAACGACTGGCGCGAGGTGTCGAACGCGACCGCCAGGTGCGTCGGCTTCTCGGCCTTGATCAGGTTCACGAACATCGACAGGAACCCGTAGACGCCGTTGGTGTGCTGGCCGTCTTTCGTCGAGAAGTTGTCGACCGGGAGGGCGAAGAACGCCCGGTACGCCAGCGAGTGGCCGTCGACGACCAGGAGGGTAGGCTTTGCGGAGTCCGTCACCCTGCCAGCCTAGACGCGGGGGCCGACACCTCGTCCGACCCCCGGGAGTCTGCAATGACCGAGTCCACCGTGCCGTCCGATGCCCTGCGCTGGGCGCTCGATCGGGGCGTGGGGGCGCTCGCCGAGAAGATGGGCTTCACCTGGGTGGAGCTGAACCCCGAGCGCGCTGTGGCGACCATGCCGGTCGAGGGCAACACGCAGCCCGTGGGTCTCATGCACGGCGGCGCATACGTCGTCCTCGGCGAGTCCCTCGGCTCGATGCACGCCAACCTTCTGGCCGGAGAGGGCCGCCTGGCGGTCGGCGTCGACATCAACGCGACCCACACCCGATCGGCCACGGCCGGCACGGTCACCGGCGTGTGCACGCCGATCCACGTCGGTCGGTCGATCACCGTCCACGAGATCGTCGTCACCGACGATCAGGGACGCCGCTGCTCGACGGTGCGGATCACGAACATGATCCGCGACCTGCCTTCGGCCTGAGCCGGTCGGTCAGGCCTTCTTCGGGGCCAGCTGCTCGATGATGGCCTTCGCGACATCCTGCATCGTGAGGCGGCGGTCCATCGAGGCCTTCTGGATCCAGCGGAACGCCTCGGGCTCGGACAGACCCATCTTCTCGTTCAGCAGGCCCTTGGCCCGGTCGACGAGCTTGCGGGTCTCGAAGCGCTCGACCATGTCGGCGACCTCGGCCTCGAGCGTGATGATCTGCTCGTAGCGGGCCAGCGCGATCTCGATCGCGGGCAGCAGGTCGTTCGGGGTGAAGGGCTTCACGACGTACGCGAGGGCGCCGGCTTCGCTGGCGCGCTCGACGAGCTCCTTCTGACTGAACGCGGTCAGCAGCACGACCGGAGCGATGTGGTTCTTGCTGAGCTTCTCGGCGGCCGAGATGCCGTCGAGCTGGGGCATCTTCACGTCCATGATCACGAGGTCGGGACGCAGCTCGGTGGCCAGCTGGACAGCCGTCTCGCCGTCACCGGCCTCGCCGACGACGTCGAACCCGTTGTCGCGGAGGATCTCCACGATGTCGAGGCGGATGAGCGACTCGTCTTCTGCGACGACGACACGACGCGGGGCGGATGCGGTGGGCGCAGCGGGCTGCTCTTGCTCGGTCACCTTTGAATCTTACGGTATCGTCGTTCCGCACTGGCCGGTGTGGCGGAATGGCAGACGCGACCGACTCAAACTCGGTTGCCCGCAAGGGCGTGTGGGTTCGACTCCCACCACCGGTACCAAGCCACCCGAGGGTGATCCAGCGCGCCGGCGGTCGGCTCAGCGGTGGTACCGCCGGAAGGCGTCCGCGACGCCGCCGAGGACGATCGCCCCGACACCGCTCACGACGCCGACGAGGAAGAGGATGTCGGCCCACGATCCCGTGAGGGGCTTCAGCACGCTGGCCCCGTCGTCCCAGCTCTCGTCGTAGGCCCACTCGCTGGCAGATGCCACATTGGTGGTCTGCGCGTAGTAAATGTCCTCGACGATGCTGTTCGACCAGAGCGCGAGGAGCGCCGCCCCGACGATGCAGACCGCGCTGACGAGCACGAGCGCGCGCTGTCCGCGCGGCCTCCAGTGGTCGACGACTGCTGCGTCGGACTCCCCTGGCCCCTCGGGCGTGCTCTCGATGGGGGCGTCAGGCACCGAAGTACTGGTTGCCGAGAGCCTTGCTCTTCAGCGCGTCGAACTCGCCCTGCGTGATCGTGCCCGCGTCGAGCAGCTGCTGCGCACGCGCGATGTCGTCGGCGGGGCTCGTCGACGCCGACGGGCGGTACGAGTCCTCTTCCGGCGCGCGGTAGTGCTCAGCGCGCGCACGCTCCGCGATGCCGCTGCCGCGGGCGATGACGTAGACGAGTGCCGTGATCAGCGGCACGAAGATCAGGAAGAAGATCCAGGCCGCCTTGCCCCATCCCCCGACGGTGTCGTCGCGGAACAGATCCATGATCACGAAGATCACGACGAAGAAATAAGAGACGACGTAGACGAACCACAGCAGCATCCAGAAGAAATCCCCAAGGAACATGTGCTCACTACCTCCAGATATGCGGATGACCGCGCCAGTATATAGCTGGCGCGGTCAGTCACAGGGGATATCAGGCGTGGTCGCGGTAGATCGGTGCCTTGCCGTGGACGGCGTCGCCGACCTTGTGGATGCGGATGTCGTTGGTCGACCCGATGATTCCGGGAGGCGAGCCGGAGATGACGACCACGCGGTCGCCGACTTCGGCCAGTCCGTTGCCCAGCAGGTGGTTGTCGACCTGAAGGTACATGAGGTCGGTGTGGGCGACGTGCTCGACGAGCGTCGACTGGATGCCCCAGGTGAGGGCCATCCGCCGGCGGATCGCGGGATCGGGCGCGAACGCCAGCATCGGGATCTTCGGGCGCAGGCGCGACATGCGCCGCGCGGTGTCACCCGATTCGGTGAACAGGCACAGGTACTTGGCGTCGACGAAGTCGGCGACCTCGATCGCGGCGAGCGTGATCGCCCCGCCCTGCGTGCGCGGCTTGGCCGTCATCGGCGCGATGCGCTCGAGACCGTGGTCCTCGGTGGATGCCACGATGCGTGCCATCGTCTCGACCACGACGACCGGGTACTTGCCGACGCTCGTCTCGCCCGACAGCATGACCGCGTCGGCGCCGTCGAGGACGGCGTTGGCGACGTCGCTGGTCTCCGCGCGGGTGGGCACGGGGTTCTCGATCATCGACTCGAGCATCTGCGTGGCCACGATGACCGGCTTGGCCATGCGGCGGCAGAGCTCGACCGCGCGCTTCTGCACGATCGGCACGGCTTCGAGCGGGAGCTCGACACCCAGGTCGCCGCGGGCGACCATGATGCCGTCGAAGGCGTCGATGATCTCCTCGAGGTTGTCGACCGCCTGCGGCTTCTCGATCTTCGCGATGACGGGGATCTTGCGTCCCTCTTCCGCCATGATCTCGTGCACGCGCTGCACGTCGGCGGCGTTGCGCACGAACGACAGTGCGATGAGGTCGGCGCCCGCCTGCAGGCCCCAGCGGAGATCCGCCTCGTCCTTGTCGGACAGGGCGGGGACGTTCACGGCGACGCCGGGCAGGTTGATGCCCTTGTTGTTGGACACGGCGCCGGCGACGATGACCTTCGTCGTCACGACGGGACCGTCGACGCTCACGACCTCGACGCGGACCTTGCCGTCGTCGATGAGCAGGAAGTCGCCCGGCTTGACGTCGGCAGGCAGACCCTTGAAGGTCGTCGAGACGATCTCCTTCGTGCCCTCGATGTCGTCGGTGGTGATCTTGAAGATGTCACCCTCGGCCAGGTCGTGCGGCCCGGCGGCGAACTTGCCCAGGCGGATCTTGGGGCCCTGGAGGTCGACCAGGATGGCGACGGCGCGATCGGCGTCGTCTGCGGCCTTGCGCACGTTGGCGAAGCGCTTCTCGTGCTCGGAGTAGCTCCCGTGGCTGAGGTTGAAGCGGGTGACGTCCACTCCGGCCTCGATGATCGCCCGGACCATCTCATACGAGTCGGTGGCGGGGCCCAGCGTGGCGACGATCTTGGCGCGTCTCATCCGTATCTTTCTCTTGGGGTGGGGGAAGGAAACCAGCCTACGCGGGCTGGAGTCCGATCGCGATATCTGTCGGTCGCACCGGCGACGGCAGCGACGTGGTGCCCATGAGGAACTCGTCGACCGCGGCTGCGGCCGCGCGACCCTCGGCGATGGCCCACACGATGAGCGACTGGCCGCGTCCGGCGTCGCCGGCGACGAAGACGCCAGGCGCCGTCGTCTGCCAGTCCGCCGCGCGGTCGACGTTGCCGCGGCCGGTGAACTGGGCACCGAGCTGCTCTTCCAGGGCGGTGCGCTCCGGGCCGGTGAAGCCCATCGCGATCAGGACCAGGTCGGCGGGGATCTCGCGCTCGGTGCCGCTCTTGGGGACGCGGCGGCCGTCGCTCGTGTACTCGGTCTCCGCCAGGCGCAGCGCCCGGACCTCGCCGACCTCGTTGCCGAGGAACTCCACGGTCGAGGCGAGGTAGGCGCGTTCGCCGCCCTCCTCGTGCGCGGACTGCACCTCGAAGACCGTCGGCGACATCGGCCACGGCTGGTGGTCCGGACGGGATGCGGGAGGCTGCTTGCCGATGGCGAGGTTCGTGACGCTGAGCGCACCCTGACGGTGTGCGGTCCCGATGCAGTCCGCACCGGTGTCGCCACCGCCGATCACGATCACGTGCTTGCCCTCTGCGGTGATCTGGTTCGCGACGGCGTCGCCGGCGGTCGCCTTGTTCGACTCGACCAGGTACTCCATGGCGAAGTGGACGCCCGCCAGGTCGCGACCGGGGATGGCCAGCTCGCGCGGCACCGTCGCGCCGGTGGCGATGACCACCGCGTCGTAGCGCGCACGCAGGTCCGACCAGGAGATGTCCTTGCCGATCTCGACCCCCGCGCGGAAGCGCGTGCCCTCGTCCTGCATCTGACGCAGGCGCGACTCGAGGTGACGCTTCTCCATCTTGAAGTCGGGGATGCCGTAGCGCAGCAGGCCGCCGATGCGGTCGTCGCGCTCGAAGACGGCGACGGTGTGGCCTGCGCGGGTGAGCTGCTGGGCGGCGGCGAGTCCGGCCGGACCCGATCCGACGACCGCGATGGTCTTGCCGGTCAGCCGCGCCGGCGGCTCGGCCTCGACCCAGCCGCTCGAGAAGGCCTGATCGATGATCGAGACCTCGATCTGCTTGATCGTCACCGCGGGCTGGTTGATGCCCAGCACGCACGAGCTCTCGCACGGTGCGGGACAGAGCCGACCGGTGAACTCGGGGAAGTTGTTGGTCGCGTGCAGGCGCTCGATGGCCGAGCGGCCCTCCCCGCGCCAGGTGAGGTCGTTCCACTCCGGGATGAGGTTGCCGAGCGGACAGCCCTTGTGGCAGAACGGGATGCCGCAGTCCATGCAGCGGCCGGCCTGGCGGCGCAGCACGGCCGGGTCACCCGGCTCATAGACCTCTTTCCAGTCCATGATGCGCACCGGAACGGGCCGCCGCGCGGGCAGCTCACGCTCGGTGACCTTCAGAAAGCCCTTCGGGTCAGCCACCCGTCACCTCCATGATGCGGTTCCAGACCACGTCGCCGTCGGGGTCGAGCCCTTCGGCGACCGCCTCCTGACGCGTCTGCATCACCGCGGCGTAGTCGCGCGGTGTCACGAGGACGAAGTTGGGCACCTCGTTCTCGAAGTCGTCCAAGAGTGCGGCAGCGAGTGCCGAGTCGGTCTCGGCCACGTGCTGCTCGAGCAGATCGCGGAGGATGGCAGCATCCCCCGATCCGAGCTCGCCGAGGGCGAGCTCTCCGAGCGCGATCGCCTCGCGGTTCACGAGTGCGTGATCGAGCCGGTACACGTACGCGGTGCCGCCGGACATGCCGGCACCGAGGTTGCGGCCCGTCTCGCCGAGGATCACGGCGAGGCCGCCGGTCATGTACTCCAGCGCGTGGTCGCCCACGCCCTCGACGACGGCGGTGGCGCCCGAGTTGCGCACGAGGAAGCGCTCGCCGACGACGCCGCGCAGGAACATGGTCCCCTGCGTCGCGCCGTAGCCGATGACGTTGCCCGCGATCACGTTCTTCGAGGCGTCGAACCCGGCGTCGCGCGGCGGGCGGACGACGATCTGCCCACCGGACAGACCCTTGCCGACATAGTCGTTCGAGTCGCCCTCGAGCCGCAGCGTGATGCCGGCCGGGAGGAACGCGCCGAAGGACTGTCCAGCGGAACCGGTGAGGTTGACGGTGATCGAGCCCGAGGGCAGGCCGTTCTGTCCGTGCGCGAGGGTGACCCGGTTGCCGAGCATCGTCCCGACCGCGCGCGCCGTGTTGCGCACGGGCAGGTCGATCGTGATCGATCCGCCGTGGGCGACCACATCCTGCGCGCGCTCGATGAGCTGGACGTCGAAGTGCTCGCCGAGCTCGTGATCCTGCGGCCGCATGTTGCGCCGAGGCTCGTCGGCGGCGAATGCCGGTCCCTCCAGGATCGGGCGCAGGTCGAGGCCGCTGGTCTTCCAGTGCTCGACCGCCCCGTCGACGTCGAGGAGCTCGGTGTGGCCGATGACCTCGTCGAGCGAGCGGTAGCCGAGCTCGGCCAGGTACTCGCGCACCTCTTCGGCGACGAACTCCATGAAGTTGACGACGAACTCCGGCTTGCCGGTGAAGCGCGAGCGCAGCACGGGGTTCTGCGTCGCGACGCCGACCGGGCACGTGTCGAGGTGGCACACGCGCATCATGATGCAGCCCTCGACCACGAGCGCCGTGGTCGCGAAGCCGAACTCCTCTGCGCCGAGCAGCGCGGCGATCAGCACGTCGCGACCCGTCTTCAGCTGCCCGTCCGCCTGCACGACGACGCGGTCGCGCATGTCGTTGAGCATCAGCGTCTGCTGGGTCTCGGCCAGGCCGAGCTCCCACGGTGTGCCGGCGTGCTTGAGCGAGTTCAGCGGGCTCGCTCCGGTGCCGCCGTCGTGGCCGGAGACCAGGATGACGTCGGCCAGCGCCTTGGCGGTGCCCGCGGCGACCGCGCCGATGCCGGACTGGCTGACGAGCTTCACGTGCACGCGGGCCGACGGGTTGGCGCGCTTGAGGTCGAAGATCAGCTGCTTGAGATCCTCGATGGAGTAGATGTCGTGGTGCGGCGGCGGGGAGATGAGCCCCACCCCGGCGGTGCCGCCGCGCGTGCGCGCGATCCAGGGGTAGACCTTGCCCGGCGGGAGCTGGCCGCCCTCCCCCGGCTTGGCGCCCTGCGCCAGCTTGATCTGGATGTCCTCGGCGTGCGTGAGGTACATGCTCGTCACGCCGAACCGGCCGGAGGCGACCTGCTTGATGGCGCTGCGGCGCTCGGGGTCGAGCAGACGGTTGATGTCCTCGCCGCCCTCGCCCGTGTTCGACTTCGCGCCCAGACGGTTCATCGCGATCGCGAGCGTCTCGTGGGCCTCCTTCGAGATGGACCCGTAGCTCATCGCGCCGGTGGAGAACCGCTTGACGATGGATGCGACCGGCTCGACCTCGTCGAGGGGCACAGGAGGCCGCTCCCCCGTCTTGAGCTTGAACAGCCCGCGCAGGGTCTTCAGCTCCTCGGCCTGGTCGTCGACGAGCTTCGTGTACTCGCGGAAGACGTCGTAGCGGCGCGTCCGGGTCGAGTGCTGGAGCCGGAAGACCGTTTCGGGGTTGAACAGGTGGGGCGATCCGTCGCGGCGCCACTGGTACTCGCCGCCGGTCCACAGGCGCTCGTGCGCGCGCACCGCCTCGTCCTCGGGGTAGGCGAAGTCGTGGCGGGCCTTGTTCTCGGCCGCGACCTCGGCGATGCCGATGCCGCCGAGCTTGGACTCGGTGCCGGTGAAGTACTCGGCGATGAACTCGCCGGAGAGGCCGACGGCCTCGAACACCTGCGCGCCCGCATAGGACGAGACGGTCGAGATGCCCATCTTGGACATGATCTTCAGCACGCCCTTGCCGAGCGCGTAGATCAGGTTCTTGACGGCCTTCTCCGGTGCGATCCCTGTGATGAAGCCAGAGCGCACGAGGTACTCGGCCGTCTCCATCGCCAGGTACGGGTTGACCGCGGACGCGCCGTAGCCGAGCAGCGTCGCGACGTGGTGCACCTCGCGGACGTCACCGGCCTCGACGACCAGACCGACCTTCATCCGGTTCTCGTTGCGGATGAGGTGGTGGTGCACCGCCGACACCATCAGCAGCGACGGGATCGGGACGAAGTCCTTGTTCGAGTCGCGGTCCGACAGGATGATGAACTCCGCGCCTTCGGCGATCGCGTGGTCGACCTCGGCGCACATCTCGTCGAGCCGCAGCTTGAGCGGGTCGGGCCCGGCATCCAGTCGATAGAGACCGCGGATGGTGACGGAACGGCGACCGGGCAGCGCCTTGTCGATGTGCTGCAGCTTGGCGAGCTCGTCGTTGTCGATCACCGGGAAGTCGAGGGTCACCGTGCGGGTGTGCTCAGGTCCCCAGTCGAGGAGGTTGCGCTCGGGCCCGAGGCCCAGAGCGAGCGAAGTGACGACCTCTTCGCGGATGGAGTCCAGAGGCGGGTTGGTGACCTGCGCGAACTGCTGCGTGAAGTAGTCGAACAGCAGGCGCGGACGCTCGCTGAGCACCGCGATCGGCGTGTCGCTGCCCATGGCGCCGAGCGGCTCCGCGCCGTTCTGCCCCATCGGGGTGAGGAGGATGCGGACTTCCTCCTCGGTGTAGCCGAAGGTGCGCTGCCGGCGGGTGATCGAGGCGATCGGGTGCACGATGTGCTCGCGCTCGGGCAGGTCGGCGAGGCGGACACGACCGGCATCCAGCCACTCCTGCCACGGCTCCAGGTCGGCGAGCTGAGACTTGATCTCGTCGTCCTCGATGATGCGGCCCTGCGCGGTGTCGACGAGGAACATGCGGCCGGGGCGCAGGCGGCCGCGCCGCTTGATGCGCTCGGGCTCGAAGTCGAGCACGCCGGTCTCGCTGCCGATGACGATGAGGCCGTCGGTCGTCTCGGTCCAGCGTCCGGGGCGCAGACCGTTGCGGTCCAGGGTCGCGCCGACCATCGTGCCGTCGGTGAAGATCAGTGCGGCGGGGCCGTCCCACGGCTCCATCTGCATGGAGTGGAAGTCGTAGAAGGCGCGCAGCTTCGGGTCGACGTCGGCCTGCTTCTCGTAGGCCTCCGGCACCATCATCATGACGGCGTGCGGCAGGCTGCGCCCGGTCAGCGTGAGCAGCTCGAGCACCTCGTCGAACGAGGCCGAGTCGCTGGCGCCCTCGGTGCAGATGGGCAGCAGCGGACGGATGTCACCGAGCAGCTCGGACTCGAGCTGCGACTGGCGCGCCCGCATCCAGTTGCGGTTGCCGTTGACGGTGTTGATCTCGCCGTTGTGCGCGAGCATGCGCAGGGGCTGGGCGAGCGGCCACGACGGGAACGTGTTGGTCGAGTAGCGGGAGTGCACGACAGCGAGCTCGGTGGCGAAGCGCTCGTCCTGCAGGTCCGGGTAGAACGGCTCGAGCTGGAGCGTGGTCACCATGCCCTTGTAGCCGAGCGTGCGGCAGGACAGGGAGACGAAGTAGGCGCCGAGCTCGTGCTGCGCGCGCTTGCGCAGTCGGTACGCGATGCGGTCGAGCGCGAGGCCCGACACGGTCTCGCCGTCACCCGCGCGGGTGACGAACAGCTGCTCGAAGACGGGACGTGCGGCGAACGCGAGCTTGCCGAGGTGGTCGTCGACGGTCGGCACGACACGCCAGCCGAGCACGGTCAGACCCTCGGAGGCCGCGATGCGGGCGACGCCGTCCTTCTGGGCCGCGCGCTCTGCGTCGTCGACGGGCAGGAAGGCCATGCCGACGGCGTACTCCCCGACGGGGGGCAGTTCGAACTCCACGACCTCGCGGAGGAAGGCGTCGGGCATCTGCGTGAGGATGCCTGCGCCGTCACCGGTGCCCGCGTCCGAGCCGATCGCGCCGCGGTGCTCGAGGTTGCGCAGCGCAGTGAGCGCGAGCGCGACGATGTCGTGCCCTGCCTCGCCACGGAGCGTGGCGACCATGGCCAGGCCGCACGCATCCTTCTCGAACGCAGGGTTGTACATGCCCTGCTTGGCGGGGAAAGCGCCCATCCCTGGCTGGCTCGCGGCCAACCGGGTGGATCCGCGACGGGGGCTCGATGGCATAGCTACCGTCCTCACGTTGATGCTCAAAATGGGACGACGTCGGCCCTGCGCGCGTGTGCGTGCGTTAGTTCGTGGCGACTGTGCTTGTGGCGGTGCCTGCGGTGACTTCGTCTGCGAGAGGTGCGCTGGTGTCGACGAATTCGTTGCTGTCCTGCGATTGTACCGCGCTCGGGGAGGTCCACTCGCGGCCGGGCACGTACGGCGAGGGCTCCAGGCCGGGGTGGCGGCGCTTCTGGACGAAGAACAGCACGATGCCGAGGACGACGCAGATGATGGCCGCCCAGACGTTGGTGCGCAGGCCGAGGACGATCTCGCTCGGGTCGATGCGGATCGACTCCCACACGATGCGGCCGGCGCCGTACCACATGAGGTAGATCGCGAAGGTGCGGCCCCACTGGAGGCGGAACTTCCGGCCGGCCCAGAGGATCACGGCGGCGCCGAGCAGGTTCCAGACGACCTCGTAGAGGAAGGTCGGGTGGAACAGCGTGCCCTCGGCAAGGCCGGGAGGGAAGGCGGGGTTGGTGCTGTCGATCTCCAGGCCCCACGGCACGTCGGTGGGGAGGCCGAACAGCTCCTGGTTGAACCAGTTGCCGAAGCGTCCGAGCGCCTGGGCGATGATCAGACCTGGCGCCAAAGCGTCGGCGAATGTCCAGAATCGGATGCCCGTCCAGCGGCAGCCGAGCCATGCGCCGATCGCGCCGCCGATGAGGGCGCCGAAGATGGCGATGCCGCCCTCCCAGATGCGGAAGATCGCCCAGATGTCTGTGCCCTCCCCGAAGTAGAAGCCGGGGTGGGTGAGCACGTGGAAGATGCGGGCGCCGATGATGCCGAGGGGCACCGCGATCAGCGCGATGTCGATGACGACCCACGGCTCCGCACCCCGCTTGGTGAGGCGGTGGTTCGTGAGCAGCACCGCGACGATGATGCCCGCGATGATGCACAGCGCGTAGAAGTGGATGCGCAGCGGCCCGAGGTCGATGTAGCTGACAGACGGACTCGGGATGCTGGCGACGACGTCCAGGGCGGAGGAAAGCACGAGGGGAAGTCTACTTGCCGCCGCACGGTGCCCGTCCCCGCCCGCCGCGTGGCCGCCGTGCGGGTCGTTGAGCGAGCGCAGCGAGGCGAACTGGGACGGCAGGGTGCGGGTCGTTGAGCGAGCGAAGCGAGACGAAACGTCGCCGCGCTCCTCGCTCAACGAGCCGTGGGTGTCTGGCCGCGTGTGCGCGCGCTCCAGCCGATCACGGCCTCGAGGCCGCCTTCGATGAGTGCCTTCCGTTTGGCGTGGCTCCAGCCCTGGATGCGCTTCTCCCACAGGAATGCTTCACCGATGTCGTCGAACTCGGTGTTCCAGATCAGCCTCACTGGGAGCCGACGCCGCGTATACGCCGCTCCTTCTCCTGCCGCGTGCTGCGCGACGCGACGGTGGAGGTCGAGCGTGCTGCCGACGTAGAACGTGCCGTCGGCGCACTCGAGGATGTACACGTGAGCCATGGCGCGACGGTACGGCGAGCTGCCGACACGGCGATCGGGTTATCCACAGCGCGTTTCGTCACGTCGCTGCGCTCCTCGCTCAACGACCCGGGGTCTCCGGCGGCGTCTGCGGCCCGTTGAGCGAGCGGAGCGAGTCGAAACGGCGTGAGCCGCCTGCTCGGGAGGTGCGGCGCGTTTCGTCTCGTCGCTGCGCTCCTCGCTCAACGACCCGGGCGTCCGGCGCCGCCTGCGGCCCGTTGAGCGAGCGAAGCGAGACGAAACGGCGTGAGCCGCCTGCCCGGGGGTGCCGGGTCTCGTCGCTGCGCTCCTCGCTCAGCGACGGAGAGCTCAGCGGGTAGTGCCGGCGGCCAGGGCGCGGGCGGTCACGGCGAGGCCGTCCACGCCGCCGTCGCGGAGTGCGCGCACGAGCGCGGTGCCCACGATCGCACCGTCCGCGTAGTCGACGACCCCGCTCACCTGGTCGGCGGTCGAGATGCCGATGCCGACGCACGCGTGCTCGACGCCATGCTCGCGCAGGCGTCCGACGAGCGTGCGGGCCGCAGCATCCAGCTCAGCGCGCTCCCCCGTGATGCCCATCGTCGAGACGGTGTACACGAATCCGGTGGAGTGGCGGGCGATCAGCTCGAGCCGCTCGTCGGTGGAGGTCGGTGCCGCCAGGAAGATGCGGTCGAGACCCGTGCGCTCGCTCGCGGCGATCCACTCCGGAGCGGCCTCCGGCGTGATGTCGGGCGTGATGAGTCCCGCTCCCCCTGCCGCCAGCAGGTCGTCCGCGTAGCGGTCGACGCCGTACTGCAGCACCGGGTTCCAGTAGGTCATGACGACGACCGGAACGTCGACGCGGCTCGTGATCTCGCGGATGGCGGTGAAGATGTCGCGCAGCCGGAAGCCGCCGGCCAGCGCGGCCTGCGTGGCCTCCTGGATCACCGTGCCGTCCATCACCGGGTCGGAGTACGGCGGACCGAGCTCGAGGATGTCGGCGCCGTTCTCGGCCAGGGCGACCGCGGCGTCGATGCTCGTCTGCAGGTCGGGAAACCCGAGCGGCAGGTAGCCGATGAACGCCCCGCGACCCTCGGCGCGGGCGGCCTCGATGGCCGCCGCGACCCGCGACGTCACAGCTCCACCCCGTCGCCCTTGGCGGCCTCGTCAGGCGCAGGCTCCGCAACGGGCTCCGCGTCGGCGTCGTACAGCTCGAAGTAGCGGGCGGCGGTGTCCATGTCCTTGTCGCCGCGGCCGCTGAGGCACACGGCGAGCACGGCGTCGGGTCCGAGCTCGCGGCCGATCCGCAGGGCGCCGGCCAGCGCGTGCGCCGACTCGATCGCCGGGATGATCCCCTCGGTCGCGCTCAGCAGGCGCAGCGCCTGCATCGCCTCGTCATCGGTCGCGGGGATGTACTCGGCCCGGCCGATCGAGGCGAGCCAGGCGTGCTCCGGACCGACCCCTGGGTAGTCGAGGCCGGCCGAGATCGAGTGCGACTCGATGGTCTGGCCGTCCTCGTCCTGCAGCACGTAGGTCTTCGCGCCGTGCAGCACACCGGGGCGTCCGCGTTCGATCGAGGCGGCGTGACGGGGCGTGTCGACGCCGTCGCCCGCCGCCTCCACGCCGTACAGCTTCACGTCAGCGTCGTCGAGGAAGGCGTCGAACATGCCGATCGCGTTCGACCCGCCGCCGACGCACGCGAGCACGGCGTCGGGCAGACGACCGGTCTCGTCGAGCAGCTGCTGACGGGCCTCCTCGCCGATGACCTTCTGGAAGTCGCGCACCATCGCGGGGAACGGGTGCGGACCGGCCGCGGTGCCGAAGATGTAGTTCGTCGTCTCGACGCTGGCGACCCAGTCGCGGTAGGCGTCGTTGATCGCGTCCTTGAGCGTGCGGGAACCGGTCTTCACGGGCACGACCTCGGCGCCGAGCAGCCGCATCCGTGCGACGTTCAGCGCCTGGCGCTCGGTGTCGACCTCGCCCATGTAGATGGTGCACTCGAAGCCGAACAGCGCGGCGGCGGTGGCCGTGGCGACGCCATGCTGGCCCGCCCCGGTCTCGGCGATCACGCGGGTCTTGCCCAGGCGCTTGGTGAGCAGCGCCTGTCCGAGCACGTTGTTGATCTTGTGCGAGCCGGTGTGGTTGAGGTCTTCGCGCTTGAGGAAGACCCGCGCTCCCCCGGCGTGTGCGGCGAACCGCGGCACCTCGGTGATGATCGACGGGCGCCCCGCGTAGGTGCGCAGCAGATGCTGGAACTCGGAGATGAACTCCGGGTCGGCGATCGCCTTCTCGTACACGTCGGTGAGCTCGTCGATGGCGGCGATCAGCGACTCGGGCATGTACCGGCCGCCGAACTCGCCGAAGAAGGGGCCGGACTCGTCGCGAAGGCTCATGCGGACTCCCCCTCGGTAGGCGCGCCGGCGGCGAGGAAGGCGCCGAGCGTGGCGACGGGGTCGCCAGTGACGAGCGCCTCGCCGATCAGCACGACGTCTGCGCCCGCGGCGCGGTAATGCGCGACATCTGCAGGAGCGAGGACGGCCGATTCGGC
The DNA here is from genome assembly GCF_027943945.1 of Microbacterium terricola. NCBI lineage: Bacteria > Bacillati > Actinomycetota > Actinomycetes > Micrococcales > Microbacteriaceae > Microbacterium > Microbacterium terricola. The sequence continues at coordinate 1,301,360 of NZ_AP027141.1, forward strand.
GACCTTGATCGCGTCGGCGGGGATGCGGTCGGCCACCCGCCCGAACAGGTCGCGGTCGAGCTCGAAGGTGGACAGGTCGCGGGCGTTCACCCCGACCAGACGGGCGCCGATGTCAGCGGCACGCGACACCTCGTCGGCCGAGTGCGTCTCGACCAGCGGCGTCATCCCCAGTTCGAGCACCAGGGCGTGCAGCTCGGCGAGCAGCGGCTGCTCGAGGGCGGCCACGATCAGCAGCACCAGATCGGCGCCGGAGGCCCGGGCTTCGAGCACCTGGTAGGGCGTGGCGATGAAGTCCTTGCGCAGCACCGGCAGCGACACGGCCGTCGTGACCGCCTCGAGGTCGGCGAGGCTGCCCTTGAACCGGCGGCCCTCGGTGAGGACCGAGATGGCGCTGGCGCCACCCTGCTCGTACAGGCTCGCCTGGTGCGCAGGATCGGGGATGCTGGCCAGGTCGCCGCGCGAGGGGCTCGCGCGCTTGACCTCGGCGATGATCTTCACCCGGTCGGCCGGGGCGAGCGCGGCGAGGGCGTCACGGGCGGGCTGCCGGGAGAGCGCGGCGCGCTCGACCTCGGCGAGAGGACGCGTGACGGCGCGCTGCTGCGCATCCTCCACCGCGCCGGCCGTGAGGTCGGCGAGCACCATCAGTGCTCTTTCGACGCGTACTTCGGGCCGTTGGCGCCGTAGCCGGCCTTCGCCAGCGCCGCACCCGCGAGGAGCCCGATGACGAGCAGGCCGGCGGAGGCCCAGACGAGGACGGGAAGGTCGAGGAAGAAGAAGAGCGTGCCGAGGGCGACGGCGACCAGCATGATCACCACTGCGGTCCATGCCGCCGGGGAGTGACCGTGGCCAGGGTCGCCGATGGGGTTGCTGCTCATTTTCGTCCTCCGGGTTTGCGCGATCCTGGAAAGTCTAGCGGGGCTCACGCCGTGGGATCGTCGCCTCCCCGCGATCGTCGTCACTCGAAATAGATGATTGAGGGATAGCTGTAGTTCTCACCGGCGGTGAAGTAGTGAGGGTCGGATTCCGCGACCGCGACGATCGACCCGATGAGGACGGTCATCCGGAACTTCCAGTAGTAGCCGGAGGTGACGGTCGCGGAGAAGCACCCCTGCCAGTCCCGCTGCAGCTGTCCACCCTCGGTCCAGGTGGCCCCGTCTATCGACCTCAACGCGAGGATGTTGCTCGTGCCGTGGGAGTACTTGATCGTGTTCTGATCGAAGCATCCCGAAGCGGTCGCGGTGGCGGCGGGCGCCGCGCTCAGCACGGGATTCCAGACGTACTTCGCCCCTGCCTCGATGAGTCCGGGCGATCCATAGGCGTAACCCGACAGGTACCCCGAACGGGAGACGTAGAGGTTGTAGTAGTACCCCGGAGTGACGTTCGTGAACGTGAACGTGCCGGCGGATCCGGTGACCACCCGCGCGACTTCGGTGTAGCCGCCGGTGGTGGTGAGGTACGCGAGTTGCACTGTGGCTGAGTTGAGCGGCTGTCCCGCGGTGTTCACGACGGTGCCGGTGATCGTCCCGGTGGCCTGCACGACGTTGCGGGCCGCCGAGGTCCGCGAGGTCCTGGTGTAGCCGGACTTGCGGCCGGTGACGGTGACGGTGATCTTCTTGCCGACATCTGCTGCGCGCGCCTTGTACGTCTTGGACTTGGCGCCGGAGATCGCCTTGCCGTTGCGCTTCCATTGGTACGAGAAGGTGGGCGTGGGTCTCCACGTGCCGTGCACGGCGGTGAGAGTGTTCCCTGCTTTCGCACTGCCCTTGATCCTCGGGACAGGAGCGGCAGTGAATCGGAGCGTCGCCGCCTTCTTGGCCGCGCTGATCGTCGGCGTGGGTGAGGACGTGACCGCGCCGGCAGCATAGGCGGGCGCCGCGATCCCGAACCCCACGAACATGCTGAGCACGACGGCGAGTGCGATCCGGCGCGTCCACCGGAGGCCAAGCCCATTGCGTCGGTAAATGCCACGGGTTTCGGTCGCGACAGCACTCATCGTCTACCCCCTCGCTCACGCACAGTATCTGCGCGTCAGCCGGGGCACAACGGGGGCCGCTGCGCGCCTACGTGGCCGTGGGATCGTCGCCGCGCGACAGGTCGTCCCAGTCGTCGATGGCGTCGTGCGGGCGGGAACCCGATGCCGCAGCGGGTGCCTCGGCCGGTGCGTCGGTGCGGTAGCGCCGCCCGCCGCGCCGCCAGCGGTGTGCGGTGGCGACGATGAGGACTCCTGCGGCGACGAGCACCACCCAGCCGACCAGCGTGACCGCTGGCCACGGGGTCGGGACGATGCCGGCGACGAGCTCGCCGACCGCGTCGGCCCCGGCGATGCCGGTCGCCTCGGTCACGACGCTCGTCACGGCTCCGATCGGCTGCTGGAAGGCGACCTGCCACGTCAGCACCGCGAGCACCCCGCCGAGCACGACGGCGAGGGCGCCGAACACGTGCGCGAGCACCCGCCCGACGATCGACAGCGCGGCGCCGAGGGCGAGGACCGCCAGGCTCAGCGGTGCGAGCACGGGGATCGCCGAGGCGCCGGGCACGGTCAGCTCGTGCTGGGCGCCGTCGCTGAGGGTCACGGTCAGCCAGGTCTGCGTCGAGGAGATGACGCCCAGCGCCCCGACGGCGACGAGCGCGATCACGGCGAGCGAGCGGGCGCGGGCGATCACGCCGTCGCGTCCCGCCCGAGGTCGGCGACCTGCGGTCCGAGGTCGTCGGCGTCGAAGCACGTCCGGGTTCCCGTGTGACACGCGGCGCCGACCTGATCCACCGTGACGAGGATCGTGTCGCCGTCGCAGTCGAGGCGAGCGCCGCGCACCAGCTGGATGTGGCCGGAGGTGTCGCCCTTGCGCCAGTACTCCTGACGCGAGCGCGACCAGAAGGTGACCCGGCCGGTCGTCAGCGTGCGACGCAGCGCCTCCGCATCCATCCACCCGAGCATGAGCACCTCGAGGCTGTCCCACTGCTGGATGACGGCCGCGACGAGCCCGTCGCGGTTGAAGGCGACCCGGGCGATGCGGTCTTCGACGGACTCGGGGTCAGGGGCGGCGTCAGCCATCAGCGCACCTCGATCCCGGCATCGGCCATGGCCGACTTCACGTCGCCGACCGTCAGCTGGCCGGAGTGGAAGACGGATGCTGCCAGCACCGCGTCCGCGCCGGCACCGACCGCGGGGGCGAAGTGGCCCACCTCGCCGGCGCCGCCGGAGGCGATCACCGGGACGCTGGAGACCTCGCGCATGAGCGAGATCAGCTCGAGGTCGAAGCCCTCGCGGGTGCCGTCGGCGTCGATGGAGTTGACCAGCAGCTCCCCCGCGCCGCGCTCGGTGGCCTCGCGGGCCCACTCCAGCGCGTCGAGCTCGGTCTCGGTGCGTCCGCCGTGGGTGGTCACGACGAAACCGGACGGGACGCGGTCGCGGAGCTCCGCTGACGCGCGCTTGACGTCGAGGGAGAGGACGAGCACCTGGGCGCCGAAGCGGTCGGCGATCTCGTCGAGCAGGTCGGGACGCGCGATCGCCGCCGAGTTCACGCCGATCTTGTCTGCACCCACCGCCAGCAGCCGGGCGACGTCGTCGACCGTGCGCACTCCCCCGCCCACGGTCAGCGGGATGAAGACCTCCTCGGCCGTGCGGCGGACCACGTCGTACGTGGTCGCCCGCTCGTCGACCGTCGCGGTGACGTCGAGGAAGGTGATCTCGTCTGCGCCCTGCCGGAAGTACTCGCGGGCGAGTTCGACCGGATCGCCCATGTCGCGCAGGTTCTCGAAGTTCACGCCCTTCACGACGCGGCCGGCGGCGACGTCGAGGCACGGGATGACGCGGCAGGCGAGCGACATCAGAGCCTCGCGTTGTGGATTGCGCTGACCAGGATCGCGCGCGCGCCGATGGCGTACAGGTCGTCCATCACCTGATTGACGCCCCTGCGCGGCACCATGACCCGCACGGCGACCCACTCGGCGTCGCGCAGCGGCGAGATCGTGGGCGACTCGATGCCGGGTGCGATGGCGACCGCCTGGTCGACCAGCGCGACGGGCAGGTCGTAGTCGACGAGCACGTACTGCCGCGCGACCATGACGCCGCGGAGGCGCCGGAGAAGGGTGTCCGTGCCGTCGACGTCGGTCTGCCCGGTGATCAGGACCGCTTCGGACTGCAGCAGGACGGGTCCGAAGATCTCGAGCCCGGCCTGCTTCAGGGTGGTGCCGGTCGAGACGACGTCGGCGACGGCATCCGCCACTCCGAGCTGGACCGCCGACTCGACGGCGCCGTCCAGCGGCACGAGATCCGCCGCGATGCCCAGCTCATCGAGGTACGCGTCGACCAGACCGGGGTAGGCGGTGGCGACCCGCACGCCCTGGAGGTCGGAGATGTCGGTGAACGCGCCAGGAGGGCCCGCGAAGCGGAAGGTCGATCCGCCGAAGCCGAGCGCCTCGATCTCGCGGGCACCCGGCATCCGCGCGTCCAGCAGCAGATCGCGGCCGGTGATGCCCACATCCAGCGCGCCGGACCCGACATACGTGGCGATGTCCTTCGGCCGCAGGTAGAAGAACTCGACGTCGTTGGCCGGGTCGATGACGTGCAGGTCCTTCGGGTCGCGGCGGCCGGTGTAGCCGGCTTCGGCGAGCATGTCGTGGGCGGTCTCGGCGAGCGATCCCTTGTTCGGCACGGCGATTCGCAGCATGGAGAGGGCTTTCAGGTCGTGGGCGGGTCGGCGGGGGCGCGCTCACAGATGTCGGTAGACATCCTCGAGGGTCAGGCCCTTCGCGAGCATCATCACCTGGAGGTGGTAGAGCAGCTGCGAGATCTCCTCGGCGGCCTCGTCGTTCGACTGGAACTCCGCGGCCATCCACACCTCGGCGGCCTCTTCGACGACCTTCTTGCCGATCGCGTGCACGCCCGCGTCGAGCTGAGCGACGGTCCCCGATCCTTCCGGGCGCGTGGCCGCGGTGGCGGTGAGCTCGGCGAACAGCGAGTCGAACGTCTTCACCCTGACAGGCTACCGGGCCTGGGCCGACGGCGGACGCCGTGTGTCCGCGGGCCGGACGCGCGGGAGTCAGTGCACGTGGTGCTGGGCGGCGGCGAACCGCAGCCCAGCGATGGCGGCGTCGGGGTCCTGCGCGCCGAACACGGCCGAGCCGGCCACGAAGGTGTCCGCGCCGGCGGCGGCCGCCTGCGCGATCGTGGATTCGGCGATCCCGCCGTCGACCTGCAGCCAGACGGCGGAGCCGCGACGCCGTGCCTCATCGGCGAGCAGCCGCAGCTTGGGCATGGTCTCGGGCATGAACGACTGACCGCCGAAGCCGGGCTCGACCGTCATCACCAGAATCTGGTCGAACTCATCGAGCACGTCGAGCAGCCCCTCCACCTGCGTCCCCGGCTTCACGGCCACCCCGGCGCGTGCGCCGATCGCGCGCAGCCGGCGCGCCAGCGCGACCGGCTCCGACGATGCCTCGAGATGGAACGTCACCGACGCGGCGCCCAGTTCGGCGTAAGCGGGTGCCCAGCGCTCCGGCTCGTCGATCATCAGGTGCACATCCAGCGGGATCGGGCTGGTGTCCTGGATGCGCCCGACCATCTGCGGTCCGAACGTCAGGTTCGGCACGAAGTGGTTGTCCATCACGTCGACGTGCACGAAGTCGGCCGCGGCGATGCGGGCGAGTTCGGCCTGCATGTTGGCGAAGTCGGCGGCGAGGATGCTGGGGTTGATCCGGATGCTGTCGGTCACCGCTTCATTATGTCGAGCCGGGATGCGGCTCAGCCGACGGTGACCTCGTTGCGGTCGCCCGACACGGTCTGGTCGGTGAGGGCGTCCGCGTCGACCTCGTTGTTGTTGCCGCTGATCGTGAGGGAGCCGAGGAGTCCGTCGACGTCGATCTCGTTGCGCTCGCCGCTGATCTCGACGGCCTCGATCCCGGACGCCTCGATGCTGTTGTCGGTGCCGCTGATCGTCACGAGCGTGATCGAGACGGCGTCGACGCTGTTGCGGCCGCCGCGGATCACGAGCGTGCCGATGTCGGCGGCATCGACCTCGATGTCCTGGCCCTCGATGGTGACGCTCTCGCAGGCGCCGGTGAGCGTGAATTCGCGGCCCGGCTCGTTCAGCCGGACGTCGGCGGTGGTGTCGCAGTCGATGAGGGCGTCGCCGGTCGCCGACTCGGACGGCACCGTGCTGGGCTCGGTGCTCGGATCGTCGCTCGGCTGAGCGCTCGCCGCGTCGCCTCCCGACGAGGGGACGACCGTGGCGCGGGAGCCCGGCCCGATGCCGGGCACGCATCCGCTGAGCGCGAGCGCCAGGAGACCGGTGACGAGGACGATCGAGGATGACGTGGCGAACCGGCTCATGTCTGCGAATCTACTCGCGACCGGGATCAGGCGCGCTTGCGCAGCAGGGTGATGGACATCGCGTCGGTGTTGTGCCGGTGCGGCCACAGCTGCGCGCGGCCCGAGCCGTCGGCCGGCTCCGGCAGATCGGGCTCGGAGTGGGACACCGACCGGATGACGGCGCGGGCATCGAGCTCTTCGATCTGGTCGCCCACCTCACGGCGCAGATCCGCGACCACCGATGCGGTCTCCGCCAGGTGCGGCGAGCATGTCACGTAGGCCACGATGCCGCCCGGTCGCAGTCCGGTGAACGCCGCGCGCAGCAGATCGCCCTGCAGCGCGGTGAGCTCGGGCACATCGGTCGGCGCCTTCCGCCACCGGGCCTCCGGACGACGGCGCAGCGCACCGAGGCCGGTGCAGGGGGCATCGACGAGGATGCGGTCGTACGCGTCCGGCGACGCGGCCGCGCGCACGCGCCCGTCCTGCTCCGAGACCTCGACCCTCAGCGGCACCCCCGCGATGGCCTGCCTCACGAGGCCGGCCCTGGCCGGGGAGACCTCGTTCGCCTCCAGGATCGCTCCGTGGGCGAGCGCCTCGGCCGCCAGCACGGCGGTCTTGCCGCCCGGTCCTGCACACAGATCGAGCCACCGCTCCCCCGCCCTGACGGGGACGGCACGGGTGAGGGCGAGCGCGGCGAGCTGGGACCCTTCGTCCTGGACCCGCAGTGTGCCGCCGGACGACGTGATGAGCCCCTCCGGGTCGCCGCCCTCGAGACGGAACCCGACGGGCGAGAACGGCGTGCGCCGTGCACCATCGGGGACCTCGGCGATACCCGGCAGCGCGGCCATGGTCACGCGCGGCGATGCGTTGTCAGCGGCGAGCAGGGCGTGCAGCTCGTCCGCGCGTCCCTCCGCGGCGAGAGCACGGCGGAACGCGCGCACGACCCACACCGGGTGCGACGTGGTCAGCCCCAGTCGCTCGTCGTCCGAGCGCGCGCTCTGCTCGATATGGGTGATCCAGTCGCCCGGCGTGTCGCGCGCCACGCGGCGCAGCACGGCGTTCGCGAAGCCGGCGGCCCCGCGGCCCCCCGCTGACCTGGCGAGTTCGACCGACTCGTTGACGGCGGCGTGGGATGCCACCCTGGTCGACAGCAGCTGGTGCACGCCGAGGCGCAGCGCGTCGAGCACCGGCGGATCGATGTCGTGGATGCTGCGGTCGGCCGCCAGGCCGATGACGGCGTCGTAGGTGCCCTGCCGGCGCAGTGTGCCGTAGGTGAGCTCGGTCGTGAGCGCCGCGTCCGCGGTGGACAGTCCGGCCCGGGCGAGGGCGCGCGGCAGGAGCAGATTGGCGTACGCGTCGGATTCGTGGACGGCCCTGATCGTGTCGAACGCGACCTGGCGGGCGGGGCTCGCGCCGCTCATCGCTCGAACACCGCGCTCTCGATGCGAAGGCCGCGCCACCAGTCCGCGGCGGCCATGGCCGGCTTGCCCGCCGGCTGGACCCGCACCAGTTCGACCGGCGCGTCGGCCGTGCCGACCAGCATCCGCCTGCCGTGGAGTCCGGCCTCACCGGCTCCGAGCACGGGCGCGTCGTCCGGGGCGGCGGCGGCCTCGTGCACCTTCACGCGCGCGCCGTCCAGCATCGTGTGGGCGCCGGGCTCGGGCGTGACGCCGCGGAGGTGCGAGAGCACCGCTGCCCGCGGCTGGTCCCAACCGATGCGCCCGTCGGCGTCCGTGAGCTTATGGGCATAGGTGGCGTCGCCCTCCTGCGGGCGGGCGGTCGCGGTGCCGGCGGCGATGGCGTCGACGACCTCGGCAAGCAGCTCTGCGCCCGCTGCGGCGAGGAGCTGCAGCGCCTCCCCCGCCGTCGCCGTGTCGGGCACGGCCACCTCGCGCTCGGCGAACACATCACCGGCGTCGAGCTCGGCGACCAGCTGGAACACGCTCGCGCCCAGGACCGGATCGCCCGCGATCAGCGCGCGCTGCACGGGGGCGGCACCGCGCCACTGCGGCAGCAGCGAGAAGTGCAGGTTGATCCAGCCGTGCACGGGCGCCGACAGCAGCGGCTCGCGCACCAGCCCGCCGTACGCGACGATGACGCCCAGATCGGGCGCCAGGGCGGCGATCTGCGCGGTGGTCGCGGCGTCGAGCCGGTCGGCCTTGATGACCGGCACACCCGCCGCGTCGGCCGCCGCGGCGACGGCGGACGGGGTCAGCACGCGCTTGCGCCCCTGCGGGGCGTCGGTGCGCGAGATGACCGCAGCGACCTCGTGGTCGGAGGCGAGCAGTCGGCGCAGCGACGGAACGGCCGCCTCTGGTGTGCCGGCGAAGACGAGGCGCATGGAGTCCTTCACAGGTCGAGATCGGGTACGTCGACCCGCACCCTGAGTGTATTGCGCGGGCGGGCCGGGCGCCCCTTCGGCGCCTTGCGGGAACGCAGCGCCTCGGCGATCACCGAGGCGCGCAGGCTCTCGGTGGCAGCCGTGCCCTGCGCGTAGTCGAACCGCACGAGGGCGCGCACGCCCTCGTCTGCGGCCATCGGTCCGAGCACGGCCTCGGCGTCGAGCGCGGGCACGGCCGTGCGCAGTGCGGTGAGCGCGGCGTCGACCGCCGGCCGGTCGCCGCTGAGGGCGGCCACCCGCACGGTCGGGGGCATCCGCAGCGGCGCACGGTCGGCGAGCTCGGCGCGGGCATACGCGGCGTGGGTCCAGGTCGCCAGCGCCCTGGCGACAGGGCCGGCGACGCCGACCAGGTGCACGGGCGCGCCCGGTGCGGCGAGGGCTGCGGCGTTGGACCACCAGCGCAGACACGATTCGCCGACGCGCAGATCCTCGGCCTGCAGCATCCGGTCGCCGTCGAGCAGGATCACCGCGCGGTATCCGCCCACGGCGATCGGCTCCGCGCCGCGGGTCGCGACGACGAGGGCGGGACGGGCGTCCACGTGGCTGACGGGATGGTCGCCGTCGGCCACGATGATGCGCACGCCCGGGAAGGCGCGGCCGAGCTCCTCGGCGGTGCGCTCGCTGCCGGACGATGCCATGCGGAACCGGTCGGACGCGCAGTGCGGGCAGGTCCACCCCGGTGCCGAGCGGCCGCACCACGTGCACTCGGGCACCGCGCCGCGCCGTCGTGCCCGCAGCGGCCCCGAGCAGTGGGCGCAGCGCGCGGGTCGACGGCACTCGCCGCACACCAGCACCGGCGCGAATCCCGGCCGGGACACCTGCACGAGCACGGGGCCGTCCTGCAGGGCCTCGCGGGCGGCGGCGAAGGCGGCGGACGGGACGCGGGCACCGCGCGACTCTCCCTCGCGCGTCGCGCTGAGCACGACCCGCGGGGTGGCTCGCCGGGCGGCCGGAAGGTCGCGCACCCATCCGACGGCGACGAGTCGCTCGACGTCGCTGGTGCGGGTGTGGCCGGCGAACAGCAGCGCGCAGCGGTCGGCCTCCTGTCGCAGCAGGGCGGCGTCACGGGCGTGCACCCCGGGGCTGAGCGGCTCGGACAGCAGCGGATCGCCGTCGTCCCACAGTGCGATGAGTCCTGGGGCGTGCACGGGGGCGTACACGGCGGAGCGGTTGCCGACGACGACGCACGGCTCGTCGGCGAGCATCCGCAGGTACGCGCCGTACCGGTCGGGTGAGCTCTGCCTGGCGTCCACCCGCACGAGGGCGCCGGCGGGCACATGTGCGGCGAGCACGAGCTCTAGCTGCGCCTGATCACGGTGGTCGGGGACGACGATCACCGCGCTGCGGCCGTTGGCGAGGGTGCGGACGGCTGCGGCGGCCAGCAGCTCGGTCCAGGCGCCGACGTCGACGCCCTCCAGCGGCTGCACGGGGAACGGCGGCGCATCCAGAGCGACCCGCTCCCCCGCCGCGAGCGCGTCGTCGAGTCCAGGGAAATCGGCCAGGACGCCGGCCGACCAGGAGCCGGATGCCGCCGCCACCTGCACCGACTCGGCCCCGCCGCCGGCGAGCCACGCCTTCTCGGCCCGCACCATGCGCTTCGGGATCGCGACCCGGAGGATGTCGCTCGCCGATCCGGCCGCCCGGTCGGCCGCCCGGCGCGCCAGCGCGTACAGCGACGGCGTGAGCACCGGCACCGGCGAGACGACCGCGTCGAGGTCGGACAGCGGACGCTCCGGCGGCTCGACCTGGGCGAGTTCGACGAGGTAGCCGTCGACCATGCGGCCGGCCGTGCGCAGCGGCACCCGCACGCGCACCCCCGGCGCCACCTCGCCCGCGAGCGCGTCGGGGACGGCGTAGTCGAACAGGCGATCCAGCTGCGGCAGCGGCGAGTCGACGAGCACCCGCGCGACCAGCAGCGTCGTCACGACTCGCCTCGGCGCCTGCCTGCCGTCACGTCAGAGTCCGGCGGCGGCGCGCAGGTCGTCCGCGCGGTCGGTGCGCTCCCACGTGAAGTCGGGCAGCTCGCGGCCGAAGTGGCCGTACGCGGCGGTCTGCGCGTAGATGGGGCGGAGCAGGTCGAGCTGGTCGATGATCGCCTTCGGGCGCAGGTCGAAGACCTCGCGGATCGCGGCGGTGATGACCTCGTCGGCGACGTGCCCTGTGCCGAAGCTCTCGACGTACAGGCCCACCGGCTTCGCCTTGCCGATCGCGTAGGCGACCTGCACCTCGAGGCGGTCGGCGAGCCCGGCGGCCACGGCGTTCTTCGCGACCCACCGCATGGCGTACGCGGCCGAGCGGTCGACCTTCGACGGGTCCTTGCCGCTGAAGGCGCCGCCGCCGTGACGGGAGGCGCCGCCGTAGGTGTCGATGATGATCTTGCGGCCGGTGAGCCCGGCGTCGCCCTTGGGGCCGCCGATGACGAACGGCCCGGCCGGGTTGATGTAGTAGCTCACATCGGGCAGCTCGAGACCTGTGCGCTCGAGCACCGGGTCGATGACCTCGGCCTTGACCGCCGCGCGCAGCGCCTTCTGCGAGATGTCGGGCTGGTGCTGGGTGGACAGCACGACGGATTCGACCGTCTTCGGGACCGACCCGTCGTAGCCCAGGGTGACCTGCGTCTTGCCGTCCGGTCGCAGGAACGGCAGGCTGCCGTCGCGCCGCACCTCGGTGAGGCGCTCGGCGATGCGATGGGCCGTCCAGATCGCCATCGGCATGAGCTCGGGCGTCTCGTTGGTGGCGTAGCCGAACATGATGCCCTGGTCGCCGGCACCCTGCTCGTCGCGCGGGTCGACCGAGCCGCCCTCGCGACGCTCGAACGCCTTGTCGACGCCGGCCGCGATGTCGGAGGACTGCGCGCCGATCGAGACGCTGACCCCGCAGGAGTCGCCGTCGAAGCCGGTCTCCGACGAGGTGTACCCGATGCGGTTGACGACGCCGCGCACGATGGCGGGGATCTCGACGTACGCGCTCGTGGAGACCTCGCCGGCGACGTGGACGAGACCGGTCGTCACGAGGGTCTCGACGGCGACGCGCCCGTGCGGGTCTTCCGTGAGGATGGCATCGAGGATGCTGTCGGAGATCTGGTCGCAGATCTTGTCGGGGTGACCTTCGGTGACGGACTCCGAGGTGAACAGGCGAAGGTCGCTCATCGATGCTCCAGGTGGGGTGGGAAACCGGTCACAGTATGCCCGCAACGGCCGACACGCCGGGGGTAGAACGCCTCAGGGCGTCATACCTCGCAGCGGGCCGGCCGTTGGGGAGGAGGATTACTCGGCGGCGCGCAGGCGCAGCTTGTCCTCGTGGATCTCGTGCATCGCGATCGTCAGCGGCTTGTCCTCGACGCTGGAGTCGACGAGCGGGCCGACGTTGTCGAAGAGGTTGCCCTCGTGAAGGTCGGAGTAGTAGTCGTTGATCTGACGCGCGCGCTTGGATGCGTAGATCACGAGCTGGTACTTGGAGTCGACCTTCTCGAGCAGGCTGTCGATGGGCGGGTCGATAATGCCCTGGGTGCGTGCGGCCATGGATGGACCTCCTGGTCAAGCGATGGAAAAGTCGGGCAGCCACAGCATCCGCTGGGCATCCCTGCAGTCTATCAGGGGGTCAGCGAGGCGACCTCGCCCGCTGCGCGGGCGATGTCGTCGTTCACGACCCGGTAGTCGAACTCGTTCTGGGCGGCCAGCTCGGTCTTCGCGGTGCGCAGGCGCCTGGCGCGCTCCTCCTCGTCCTCCGTGCCGCGGCCGACGAGCCGCTGCACGAGTTCGTCCCAGCTGGGCGGGAGCAGGAACACGAGGGTCGCCTTCGGCTCGGCGGCTCGCACCTGGCGGGCGCCCTGCAGGTCGATCTCCAGCAGCACCGTCCTGCCCGCGGCGAGGGCCTCCTCGATCGGACGCCGCGGCGTGCCGTAGCGGAAGCGGTTGTGCACGGTGGCGTGCTCGAGCAGCTCGCCGTCTGCGATGAGGCGGTCGAACTCCGCGTCGTCGACGAAGAAGTAGTGCTCGCCGTCGACCTCGCCCGGCCGCGGCGCGCGGGTGGTCGCCGACACCGACAGGTGGATCTCGGGGTGGTGCTCCTTGATGTGCGCGGCGACCGTGCCCTTGCCGACGGCGGTCGGCCCGGCCAGCACGATCAGGCGACTGCGGCCCGCGCGCGGACCCTGCTCCGGCCAGCGGCCGTCCAGGAACCCCTGCAGCGCGGTGCGCTGGCGCGAGCCGAGTCCGCCCAGCCGCTTGACCGGGGAGATCGCGAGCTCGGCGAGCAGGCGGTCGCGCTTGCCCTCGCCGATCGCGGGGATCGCGGTGAGGAACTCGGTGACGCGCATCGCGGCGGCCGGCGACTCGGGGTCGGCCCAGGCGCGGCGCAGCAGCTCCTGGGGGGTGATGACGCGCATGGCGACATCCTTCTTGACGGCCGCGCGGGCGCGGCGGGCGGCGACGGCGCGACGGGAAGCCGCGACCCGATCGACCTCGGGGGGACGCTGAGCGTCAGGCACGGGTGCTCCTGTACTCGTTCTGGCTGATGTGGATGGCGTCGACGAGACCGTCAGGACCCGCCGAGAGGATGCTGCGGCTCTCGCTCGCGAGGACGTTGGGGGCGTGCGACCCGAAGATGCGCGCGAGATCGGCCGGCCGGGCGCCCTGCGCCCCGAAGCCCGGCGCCAGGATCGGCGCGCCGCGCAGGGCGGCGTCGGTGAGCCCGACCGCCTCGCGGTCGACGGTCGCGCCCACGACGAGTCCGATCGATCCGAGCCCCTCACCGAACGCGGCGCGGCCGTTCGCCCAGGCGACGCCGTGCGTCACCCAGTCGGCCACCGTCTGACCGCGCTGGGCCTCGGCGATCGTGACCTCGGCGGACTGCAGTCCGAAGCCCTCCGGGTTCGAGGTGGCGGCCAGCACGAACAGCCCTTTCCCCGCGCGCATGGCGTGGGCGATGGTGCCGCGCAGGGAATCGGGGCCGAGGTAGGGGCTCACCGTCAGGGCGTCCGCCTCGAGCGGTGCGCCGGGGGTCAGCCACGCGGCCGCGTAGCCGTCCATCGTGGTGCCGATGTCGCCGCGCTTGGCGTCGGCGACGACCAGCAGGTCCGCGGCGCGGGCCGCGGCGAGGATCTCCTCGAGCGCAGCGAAGCCGGCCGAGCCGAACCGCTCGAAGAACGACACCTGCGGCTTGACGACCGCGACCCGGCCGGCGGCGGCCTCGACCACCCGCAGGCCGAACTCGCGCACGCCGGCGGCCGACGCATCCATCCCCCACTCGGCGAGCAGGTGCTCGTGGGGGTCGATGCCGACGCACAGCGGCCCGAACTCGTCGAGACGGGCGCGCAGACGGGTGCCGAAACCTCCGACCGGATCAGAGACCGTCACGCGCGACCAGCCTGCGGTTCCCGGGCCTGGCGGATGGCGGCGTACTCCTGCAGGCTCTTCACGTCGAAGCCCTCGCGCAGCACGGGGAGCGCGCTGACCGCGGCGCCGAGCACGGCCATCGTGGTGAACAGCGCCTTGTCGGCCGCGACGGCCGCAGCGCGGATCTCGTAGCCGTCCGCGCGGGCCATGCCCCCGGACGGGGTGTTCACGATCATGTCGATCTCGCCGGCGTTGATCAGGTCGACGATGTTGGTCTCACCGCTGGCCTGCGTCTCGGAGTACTTGTTCACCACGGTCACGGCGATGCCGTTGCGGGCGAGGATCTCGGCGGTGCCCTCGGTGGCCACGAGCGTGAAGCCGAGCTCCTGGAGGCGGTGGGCCGGCAGGATCACGGCGCGCTTGTCGTCGTCGGCGACCGAGATGAAGACGGTGCCCTCGAGCGGCATGCCGCCGTATGCGGCTTCCTGGCTCTTGGCGAACGCCGTCGGGAAGTCGCGGTCGATGCCCATGACCTCGCCCGTCGAGCGCATCTCCGGGCCGAGCACCGAGTCGACCATCCGGCCGTCCTTGGTGCGGAAGCGCTTGAAGGGCAGCACGGCCTCCTTGACGGCGACGGGTGCGTCCAGCGGCACACGCGAGCCGTCCTGCGCAGGCAGCAGGCCTTCGTCCTTGAGCTGGGCGATCGTCGAGCCCGACATGATGCGGGCGGCGGCCTTCGCCAGCGGGATGCCGAGCGCCTTCGAGACGAAGGGCACGGTCCGCGAGGCACGGGGGTTCGCCTCGATGACGTAGAGCACGCCGGCGCTGATCGCGAACTGCACGTTCAGGAGGCCGCGGACGCCGACGCGCTCGGCGATCGCCCGGGTGGCGGTGCGCACGCGGTCGATGTCGGTGCGGCCGAGCGAGATGGGCGGCAGCGTGCAGCTGGAGTCGCCCGAGTGGATGCCGGCCTCCTCGAGGTGCTCCATCACGCCGCCGATGTACAGCTCGGCGCCGTCGAAGAGCGCGTCGACGTCGATCTCGATCGCGTCGTCGAGGAAGCGGTCGACGAGCAGCGGCGCACCGGGGCCGATGATGGCCTGATCGGCGACGCGGACGAAGTAGTCGCGCAGGCTGGCGGTGTCGTAGACGATCTCCATGCCGCGGCCGCCGAGCACGAAGCTCGGGCGCACGAGCACCGGGTAGCCGATCTCCTCCGCGATCGCGACCGCGCCGTCGACGTCGGTCGCGGTGCCGCTGCGGGGTGCCACGAGTCCGGCGTCGTCGAGGAGGCGCGAGAACAGCTCGCGCTCCTCCGCCAGGTCGATCGCCGCGGGGCTCGTGCCGAGGATCGTGTAGCCGGCGTCTTCGATGCCCTTCGCCAG
Source organism: Microbacterium terricola (assembly GCF_027943945.1). Taxonomy (NCBI): domain Bacteria; kingdom Bacillati; phylum Actinomycetota; class Actinomycetes; order Micrococcales; family Microbacteriaceae; genus Microbacterium; species Microbacterium terricola. The sequence goes on from NZ_AP027141.1 coordinate 1,316,792, forward strand.
TCCGAGCGGCGTCTGGCCGCCGAGCTGGCACACCACGCCGAGGATGTCGCCGGACTGCGACTCGGCGTGCAGCACCTCGAGCACGTCCTCGAGCGTGAGCGGCTCGAAGTAGAGGCGGTCCGACGTGTCGTAGTCGGTGGAGACGGTCTCGGGGTTGCAGTTCACCATCACGGTCTCGAACCCGGCGTCCGAGAGCGCGAACGACGCGTGCACGCACGAGTAGTCGAACTCGACGCCCTGGCCGATGCGGTTCGGGCCGGAGCCGATGATGACGACCTTGGTGCGCTCGGACGGCGTCACCTCGGTCTCGGAATCGTAGCTCGAGTAGTGGTAGGGCGTCAGCGCGGGGAACTCCCCGGCGCAGGTGTCGACCGTCTTGTAGACGGGACGCAGGCCGAAGGCGTGGCGGATGCTGCGCGTCTCGGCCTCGGGGATCCCCCTGAGCTGGGCGATCTGGGCGTCGCTGAAGCCGTGCTCCTTCGCGACGCGGAGGGTGTGGGCGTCCAGCTCGGGCGCGGTGCGGACGAACTCGGCCACCTCGTTGATGAGCACGATCTGGTCGAGGAACCACGGATCGATCTTCGTGGCCTCGAACAGCTGCTCGACGGTCGCGCCGAGGCGCAGCGCCTGCTGCACCGCGATGATGCGTCCGTCGGTGGGCGTCCGGGCGATCTCGAGGAGCTCCTCGACCGACAGCGTCTGCTCGGCCCAGTGGAAGCTCGACCCGCGCTTCTCGAGCGAGCGCAGCGCCTTCTGCAGCGCCGTGGCGTAGTTGCGGCCGATGGCCATCGCCTCGCCGACCGACTTCATGGTGGTGGTGAGCGTGACATCGGCTGCGGGGAACTTCTCGAAGTTGAACCGCGGCACCTTCACCACGACGTAGTCGAGCGTCGGCTCGAAGCTCGCCGGGGTGACCTTGGTGATGTCGTTGGGGATCTCGTCGAGGCGATAGCCGATCGCGAGCTTCGCGGCGATCTTCGCGATCGGGAAGCCGGTGGCCTTCGATGCGAGCGCCGAAGACCGCGACACGCGCGGGTTCATCTCGATGACGATGATGCGACCCGTCGCGGGGTCGACCGCGAACTGGATGTTGCAGCCGCCGGTGTCCACGCCCACGGCGCGGATGATGTCGATGCCGATGTCGCGCAGCTTCTGGTACTCGCGGTCGGTGAGGGTCAGCGCGGGCGCCACCGTGATCGAGTCGCCGGTGTGCACGCCGACCGGGTCGACGTTCTCGATCGAGCAGACCACGACCGTGTTGTCCGCGGTGTCGCGCATGAGCTCGAGCTCGTACTCCTTCCAGCCGAGGATCGACTCCTCCAGGAGCACCTCGCTGGTCGGCGAATCGTGCAGACCGGCGCCGGCGATGCGACGCAGGTCGGTCTCGTCGTACGCGAAGCCCGAGCCGAGGCCGCCCATCGTGAACGACGGGCGCACCACGAGGGGGTATCCGAGCTCCGCCGCGCCGGCGAGCACCTCGTCCATCGTGTGGCAGATGCGGCTGTCGGCGACGTCCGCGCCGGAGTCGAGCACCAGCTGCTTGAAGATCTGGCGGTCCTCGCCCTTGTTGATCGCCTCGAAGTTCGCGCCGATCAGCTCGATGTCGTACTTCTCGAGGATGCCGTTCTTGTGCAGGTCGATCGCCGCGTTGAGGGCCGTCTGGCCGCCGAGCGTCGGGAGGATCGCGTCAGGGCGCTCCTTGGCGATGATCGTCTCGATGACCTGCCAGGTGATCGGCTCGATGTAGGTCGCGTCGGCGAAGTCCGGGTCGGTCATGATCGTCGCGGGGTTCGAGTTGACGAGGATGACGCGCACGCCCTCCTCGCGCAGCACGCGGCACGCCTGGGTGCCCGAGTAGTCGAACTCGCACGCCTGGCCGATGACGATCGGTCCGGATCCGATGACGAGGACGCTCGTGATGTCGTCGCGCTTGGGCATCAGTCGTTGTCCTTCTTGCTGGAGACGACCAGGTCGCGGAACCGGTCGAAGAGGTAGTTGGCATCGTGCGGACCGGCGGCCGCCTCGGGGTGGTACTGCACCGAGAAGGCAGGCAGGTCGAGGGCGCGCAGGCCCTCCACGACGTTGTCGTTGAGGCCGACGTGGCTGACCTCGACGCGGCCGTAGCCGGCCGGGCTGTCCACGACGCCCTCGGTCGGCGCGTCCACGGCGAACCCGTGGTTGTGCGCGGTGATCTCGACACGGCCGGTCTGCTTGTCCAGCACAGGCTGGTTGATGCCGCGGTGGCCGAACGGGAGCTTGTAGGTGCCGAACCCCAGGGCGCGGCCGAGCAGCTGGTTGCCGAAGCAGATGCCGAAGAACGGCAGCTTCTCATCGAGCACGGAGCGCAGGAGGGCGACGTGATCGTCGGAGGCGGCGGGGTCGCCGGGGCCGTTGGAGTAGAAGACGCCGACCGGGTCGATCCCGCGGATGTCGTCGATCGTCGCGCTCTGCGGCAGCACGTGGACGTCGAAGCCGCGGGCCGCCAGGTTGAGCACGGTCGCCTGCTTGACGCCGAGGTCGAGCACGGCCAGGTTGCCGAGGCGCTCGCCGGTCGCGGGGGTGACCTCGGCGGTGGAGACGGACACCTGGGCGGACAGGTTGAGCCCGGCCATCTGGGGTGCCTCACGCACCAGGCGCAGCTGCTCGTCGGGGTCGATGGACGCAGCATCCCCCGAGAAGACGCCGCCGCGCATGCTGCCGGCCGCACGGATGTGGCGGGTCACCGACCGGGTGTCGATGCCGCTGATGCCGACGATGCCGTCGGTCTCGAGGGCTTCGTCGAGGGAGTTCTCCGAGCGCCAGTTCGAGACGACGCGGGAAGGATCGCGCACGATGTAGCCGGCCACCCAGATGCGGCGGGACTCGACATCCTCGCCGTTCATGCCGGTGTTGCCGATGTGCGGCGCGGTCTGCAGGACGATCTGACCCGCGTACGAGGGGTCGGTCAGCGTCTCCTGGTAGCCGGTCATGCCGGTGGCGAAGACGACCTCGCCGAGGGTGGTCCCCCGGGCGCCGTAGGCGCGGCCGGTGTGACGGGTGCCGTCCTCGAGCACGAGGACAGCAGGGTCTCTGGTGAACAGCGCGTTCATGCGTCGCTTCCTGTCGATGTGGTGAGGGCCCCGATGGCGTCGCTCAGGGCACGGGCCGAGGCGTCCTGCGGCCGGAGGTACGAATCCACGGTGGTGGCGGGGTCGATGCGCCAGGTCAGGCGCACGAGTCCGTCGCGCTCGACCACACGGTCGATGGCGACTGTCGCCTGGGCGACCTCGACGATCGCGTCGCGGCCGATCACGACGCGCGGCCGGCCGGTGAGGTCCAGTGCGACGCCCGCCGTGGTCACGGTGACGTCGGCGCGGGACCGGAAGCCGAGGCCGCGGATCGCGAGACGCTCGAGCGGCTCGCCGTGGCGGGTGGTGGCGACGTACAGCGCCGGGAAGACGCCGAGGGTCGTGGCATCGGCGGCGAGCTCCCCGACCGGGGCGGTCAGGCCGCGGTCGCGCCGGGTGCGCCGCCACCAGCCGAAGGCGATCAGGCCGAGGATCAGCACCGCCGCGCCGATCATGACGAGCAGTGCGGCTTCCTGCGTCACGCGTGCACCCCCGGCGTCTCGAGCAGGGCGCCGTCGGCGACCGTCGCGGCGCCGCGGTAGAAGGTCCAGCGCACCTCGCCCGGCAGCTCCCTGCCGAGGTAGGGCGAGTTGACGCTGCGACCGCGCAGGTCGCCGGTCGAGAAGGTGCGCGAGGGCCGCGGGTCGTAGAGCGTCAGCGACGCGGACTCCCCCGCCGCCAGCGGCGTGCCGTGGCCGGCGAGGCGTCCGATCTGCGCGGGCGCCTGCGACATGACCCTGGCGACGTCGTCCCAGCCGAGCAGGCCGGTGTCGACCATCGACTCCTGCACGACGCGCAGCGCGCTCTCGAGCCCGACCATGCCGTTCGCCGCCGCCTGCCACTCGCACGCCTTCGCCTCGGCGGGGTGCGGAGCGTGGTCGGTCGCCACGATGTCGATCGTGCCGTCGGCGAGGCCCTCGCGGACGGCCTGCACGTCCTCGGCGCGGCGCAGCGGCGGGTTGACCTTGAACCGCGCGTCGTAGCCGCGGGCGAGCTCGTCGGTGAGGAGCAGGTGGTGCGGCGTGACCTCGGCGGTCACCGCGATGCCGCGCTTCTTGGCCCAGCGGATGATGTCGACCGAGCCCGCGGTGGACAGGTGGCACACGTGCAGCCGCGAGCCGACGTGCTCGGCGAGCAGCACGTCGCGGGCGATGATGGACTCCTCCGCCACGGCGGGCCAGCCGGTCAGTCCCAGTTCGGCCGACACGGCGCCCTCGTTGAGCTGGGCGCCCTCGGTGAGCCGCGGGTCCTGCGCGTGCTGCGCCACGACGCCGTCGAACGCCTTCACGTACTCGAGCGCCCTGCGCATGATGAGCGGGTCCCAGACGCAGAAGCCGTCGTCGCTGAAGACGCGCACGCGGGCGCGGGATGAGGCCATCGCGCCGAGCTCGGCGAGCCGCTCGCCCTTCTGTCCGACCGTGACGGCGCCGATGGGCTGCACCGTGACGTAGCCGGCGGCCTCCCCGAGCGCGAGCTCCTGCTCGACGACGCCTGCGGTGTCGGCGACGGGCGAGGTGTTCGGCATCGCGAACACCGCGGTGTAGCCGCCGGCGGCGGCGGCCCGCGATCCGGTGAGGATCGTCTCGGACGCCTCGTAGCCGGGTTCGCGCAGGTGCGTGTGCAGGTCGACGAGGCCGGGCAGGGCGATCAGTCCGTCGGCGTCGATCACGGTGGCGCCGGCTCGGCTGAGGCCGGTGCCGACCTCGGCGATGGCGCCGTCCGCGATCAGGATGTCGGCCGCGTCGCCGCCGTTCAGTCGTGCTCCCCGGAGAAGGTGGACCTGGCTCATCGGCTCGCCTCCCTCTGATTGTCGCTGTCGGTGCCTGCTTGCTCGCCCGCCAGCAGCAGGTACAGCACAGCCATGCGCACCGAGACTCCGTTGGCGACCTGCTCGAGCACCGTCGCGCGCGCCGAATCGGCGGCTTCTGCGGAGATCTCCAGGCCGCGGTTCATCGGGCCAGGGTGCATCACCATGCTACCGGCTCCGAGAGCGGACAACCGCTGCGGGTCGAGGCCCCAGCGTCGGGAATACTCCCGTTCAGTCGGGAAATACGCCGCATTCATGCGCTCCAGCTGGATGCGCAGCATCATGAGGGCGTCCGGACGCTGCGCGATCGCCTCGTCGAGGTCGTAGAGGATCGTCGCGGGCCACCCCGACACGTCCTGCGGCACCAGGGTCGGCGGGGCGACCAGAGTGACCTCGGCCCCGAGCGTCGCCAGCAGCCACACGTTCGAGCGGGCCACGCGCGAGTGCAGCACGTCGCCGACGATCGTCACCTTCACGCCGGCGAGGTCGCGCCCGCGGCTGTCGGCGCCGAAGGTGCGCTTGCGGATCGTGAAGGCATCCAGCAGCGCCTGGGTCGGGTGCTCGTGGGTGCCGTCCCCCGCGTTGACGACACCCGCGGTGATCCAGCCGCTGGTGGCGAGGGTGAGCGGTGCGCCGGAGGCGCCGTGGCGGATGACGACGGCATCCGCCCCCATCGCCTGCAGCGTCTGCGCGGTGTCCTGCAGCGACTCGCCCTTCGAGACGCTGGAACCCTTCGCGGAGAAGTTGATGACGTCCGCCGAGAGGCGCTTGGCGGCCGCCTCGAACGAGATGCGGGTGCGCGTGGAGTCCTCGAAGAACAGGTTCACCACGGTCTTGCCGCGCAGGGTCGGCAGCTTCCTGACCTCGCGCTGCTGCGTGTCGGCCATGTCCTCGGCGACGTCGAGGATGCGGATCGCATCGGCGCGTCCGAGCGTCTGGGTGTCCAGGAGATGCCTCATGAGCCGATCGTCACCCCCTCGTCGCCGTCGACCTCGGTCAGGCGCACGTTCACGCGCTCGTCTCGGGCGCTGGGGAGGTTCTTGCCCACGAAGTCGGGGCGGATCGGGAGTTCGCGGTGACCGCGGTCGACCAGCGTCGCCAGGCGCACGGCCGCGGGGCGGCCGATGTCCTGGAGCGCGTCCAGCGCGGCGCGGATGCTGCGCCCGGAGAACAGCACGTCGTCCACGAGCACGACGACCTTGCCGTCGATGCCGCCAGGCGGGATCTGCGTCGGCTGCGGCGTCCGCGTCGGGTTGCGGTGCAGGTCGTCGCGGTACATCGTGACGTCGAGCGCCCCGATCGGGACGCTGCGCCCGCCGAATTCGGCGATCAGGGCCCCGATCCGCTCGGCCAGGGCGACGCCGCGCGTCGGGATCCCGAGGAGGACCAGGTCGTCGGGCCCACGATTGGACTCGAGGATCTCGTGCGAGATCCGAGTCAGGGCCCTGGTGATGTCGGCCGCATGCAGCACGGTGCGCGTGCTCATCCGCCGCTCCCTTCTCCGCCTCACAGGACGGGGTTAAAGGTTGCTGTCGAACACCCAGCCTAGCGTTCGCGCAGCGTGCTCGGCGAACGGATGCTTGACACCTAGGCACGCTAGGCCTAGCATCCCTAGGTATGAACGCGGAATCGCTCAAGGGCCATCTGGATCTGCTCGTGCTCGCCGTCGTGTCGGCCGGCCCGATCCACGGATACGGGGTCATCGAGCGGCTGCGCGATCGGAGCGAGGGCTCGTTCGATCTCGCCGAGGGCACGGTCTACCCCGTGCTCCACCGGCTGGAGCGGGCGGGCCTGCTCGAGCACGAGTGGTCCGAGGCTTCCGGCCGGCGCCGGAAGCTCTACCGGCTCACCGCGACAGGCGCCGCTCGGCTCGTCGAGCAGCGCGAGGGATGGCGCGAGTTCGTCGACGCCGTCGAATCCGTCCTCAGGAGGAACCCATGGCCGCAGACGGCCTGATCGACCGCTACCTCGACGCCTTCGGGCGTTCCGTCCGCTCGCGGCGGGATCGCGACGACCTCGTCGACGAGGTCGCCGACCATCTCCACTCCGCGGCCGAGCGACTCGAGTCGCTCGGTATCGACAGTGCGACCGCGCAGCGACGCGCGCTCGCACGCTTCGGGGAGCCGCGCCTTGTGGCCTCCCTCATCACCGCAGTCCCATCGAAAGGAAACTTCATGCCCCTGTTCTTCTCGCGCCACCTCGGCGCCGTCGCCGCGGTGGCCGGCGTGCTCTGGATCGCGGCGGCCGTCGCCGCCTTCTTCGGGATGACCGAAGGCCTCGGCGGCTGGACCCAGGAGCGGTATCTCGTCTCGTCGGTCGTGATCGCCCTGGCCGTTCTGGCCACGGTCGCGGCGCTGATCGGCGTGAACCTGCGTGCCACCGGCCAGTTCGACGGATCGACCGTCGCGATCGCGTCCATCGGCGCCGCCGCGGTCGTGGCCTCGCTGGTGCTCTCCTGGGTCGTCGCGATCTGGATCCCGCTGCTGGCGGTGGCGGTCACCTGGACGATGGTCCGCGCCTGGCGGACGCACGCGGGCTCGCGCGCCTTCGCGCTCGTGCTCATCGTGACGATGCCGGTCTTCGCCGTCCTCGCGGTGCTCTCGAACCTCGTGGAGGGCTTCCTCGAGGCGAGCACGGGCACCGACCTGCTCGGATGGGCGGTGTTCAGCGGCATGGCGCTGATCCTGGCGGCCGGACTGGTCGACCTCGCCGTCCGTCTCGTGCGGCGCGTGGCGCACTCCCGCGCTGCGATCGCCTGACCCACCGCATCCGACCAGGAGACGTATGACCTGAAAAACCGCTTTCGGGCTGAGACACCACGCGACGCGCGATGTCTCAGCCCAAAAGTGGTTTCTCGCGGGTGGAGGGTCAGGATGAGGGGCGCGCGGGTGCGAGCAGCCGCCGGACGCCGAGCCTGGCCAGCATGAGGGTGACGATGAGCAGGGTGACGGCGAAGAAGCCGCCGAGGCTCACAGCATCCCCGAAGACGAGATCCTCGAGCCACAGGACCAGCAGCTTGCTGCCGGGCAGGATCAGCACGAGCATCACGATCGACACCGCCCTGCGGAGCCCCGTCGCGGCGGTGCGGATGCGGGCGAGCACCCGCGTCTTGACCGCCAGCACCACCTCGAGCACGAGCTTGAGGAGCACCGCGGTGAGCAGCGACAGGGTGAAGGTCTCGGTGATGATGCCGGGGACGTACTCGACGGCGAGGTTCAGGACGACGACGTAGACGAACACGTCCACGACGTGCAGCGGGTCGAGGCGTCGTCGCATCGGCGGGCCGCGCCGCTCAGGCCGCGGCGGTGTCCGCGTCCTCCTCGACCCGGCCCGCCCTGATCGGGTGACCCTGGCTGGTGAGGCACTTCCCTGTCGCGAGGTCCCACTTCCAGTCATGCAGCGAGCAGGTGAGGACGCCGTCCTCGATCTTCCCCGTCTTCGTGAGGTCGGCCCGAAGGTGCGGGCACCGGCGCTGGACCACCCAGTCGCCGAGCTGGGCGTCCTCGGTCTGATCGGTCTGCTCCGCGTACCAGTTCTCGACGTACTCGATGCGGTCGCGCGAGAGGCACTTGAGGAAGGTGGTGAGGAACTCGTTGAACTTGCCGCTGCGCCCCACCTGGAACTGCATCGACAGGAAGATCGAGTTCGACCAGTCGATCTCGTGGTCGCGGATGTTGGTCGAGACCAGATCGGCGGGGATCGTGTACCAGTAGATGCACTCCTCCCCCGCGTACTCGCGCACCTTCGCCTTCGGGAAGTCCACGACCATGTCGAGCTCGCCGATGCGGAACCGCACCATGCCGCCCACGCCGTTGCGGATCGTGCGGGCGCGGCGCAGCAGGGGCTCCCACCACTCCTTGATCGCGGCGAGCATCTCCACCGGCGGCAGCACCGGCGCGCGCGACGCCTCCTCGGCGCGGATCTCGTCCTGGCGCGAGTCGCGCTGCTCCGCGAGATACGACCACTTGTCGTCGAAGATCCGATCGATCTCGGCCTGCGTGTAGAGCGTCTGCGTCACCGTGAGCTCGCCGTGGTTCAGCTCGACGACCGTGCCGGGCAGGAACTCGTAGCCCTTCTGCTCAGGACGCAGCTGCTTCATGTGTGCCAGGAACTCGCGCTGGTCGGTGAAGATCGCGTCGCCGTCCTGCCCTTGGCCGTTGTAGCGGAACAGCTCCTCGCGCAGGAACATCGGCGGGCCGGCCATGGGGAACACGTGCTCGGCGTCCACCTTGTCGATGTAGTACATCGCGCGCTTGTTCTGCGCGTCGCGCTTGAGCTTGGCGAAGTTCTGCTTGGCGTCCTGCGGCAGGTCGTAGACCATGGGCCACCAGATCGCCCCGGACACCTGGGTGAAGTACGCCTCCGGCTTGGCGAACGACAGCAGCTTCTCGAGGTCGAGGGGGTGCGAGTCGTTCTGGTTCAGGATGCTGGCGGTGCCGTCGTCGACGCTGAGCGACGAGTCGCCGATCGGCCCGTCGCTGGGCGCGCGCAGCGGCGTCACCATCACCTTCAGCGCGCCGAACTCCAGCGGAACGCCCGCCTGCGTGTGCACGATGTTCTCGTAGCCGAGGCTGCGCAGGTCGGTCTCGAGCTCGTCGGTCGGGTACTCCGGCAGGAGCACCGTGATGTCCTTCGGCACATGCCGGTGCATCAGGGCGGGGTCGAAGTGGTCGCGGTGGCGGTGTGAGATGTAGAGGAAGTCCGCCTTGCCGAACCGCTCCCAGTCGAGGCCGCGGTTGTCGGGGAAGGGGAACCACGATCCGAAGAACGTCGGGCCGATGACGGGGTCGCAGAGGATGCTGCCGCCCGCCGTCTCGATGAACATCCCGGCGTGGCCGAGGCCCGTTATCCGCATGAAAACCTCCCGTGTAGAGCGGAGACGAGTCTACGCGAGCGGTGCTCCGGAGCCCGTGGGACGGGCCGGGGAAATCGGCTTCGGAGGCCGGTCCGCGTGGTCGAAGAGACCACGGATGTCGTCGGCGGTGAGAGCCTGCGAGAACAGCGCGTCGTCGTCCATCACGGCGCGGAAGAGGCGGGCCTTGCGCTGCTGCAGCGCCATCACCTTCTCCTCGATCGTGCCGGCCGCGATGAGCCGGTAGACGTTCACCGGCCGCGTCTGGCCGATCCGGTGCGTGCGGTCGACGGCCTGGGCTTCAGCGGCGGGGTTCCACCACGGGTCGAGGAGGAACACGTAGTCGGCCTCGGTGAGGGTCAGCCCGAAGCCGCCGGCCTTCAGGCTGATGAGGAAGACGGGATCGTCGCCGGTGCGGAAGCCCTCGATGATCCTGGCGCGGTTCCGGGTGGAGCCGTCCAGGGAGGTGTAGCGGATGCCGCGCGCGTCCAGTGCCTGGGCGACGAGCGCGAGGTAGGAGGTGAACTGGCTGAACACGAGGGTGCGATGGCCCTCTGCCACGATCTCGTCGAGCTGTTCCAGGAGCGCGTCGAGCTTGCTCGAGCGCACCGACCCGTCGTCCGCGTCCACGAGCGATGGCGCGAGCGCCAGCATCCGCAGGAGGGTGAGCGAGCGGAAGACGATGAACCGGTTGCGGTCGAGATCGTCGAGCAGGCCCAGGATCTTCCTGCGCTCGCGCTGCAGCACCGTGTCGTACACCGCCCGGTGCGCGGCGTTCAGCTCGATGTGCAGCTCCTGCTCCTGACGCGGCGGGAGGTCGGTGGCGACGAGGTCCTTCGTCCGGCGCAGGAGGAACGGACGGATGCGGTGGCGCAGGCGCTCGAGCCGGCGCGCGCGATACGGGCCGCCCTCGGCGTTCTCCGGCACCTTGCCTCGCTCGATCGGCTTGATGTACTCCTCGCGGAAGCGCCGGGCGGAGGGGAACAGCCCGGGCGACGTGAGCGAGAGGATCGTCCACAGCTCGCCGAGTGTGTTCTCCAGCGGCGTGCCGGTGACGGCGAAGGCGACGGGGGTCCGCAGCGCGTGGGCGGCACGGTAGAGGCGGGTCTGCGGGTTCTTCACGAACTGCGCCTCGTCGAGGACCACGATCCCCCACTCGAGAGCCGTGAACGCGGGCTCGTCCAGGCGCAGCAGCGTGTACGAGGTGACGACGACGTCGGCGTCCGCGGCGGCGGCGGACACCGGCATCCCGCTCTTCGCCTCGGTGCTCTGGATGAGCCGCACGGCGAGGTCCGGCGCGAACCGCGCTGCCTCATCCCGCCAGGTCGAGAGCACCGAGGTGGGGGCGACGACGAGGAACGGGCGGCGCTCGCCGCGCTCCCTGGCGTGCGCGAGGAGGGCGAGCACCTGCAGGGTCTTCCCGAGCCCCATGTCGTCGGCGAGGATGCCGCCGAGCCGGTGCTGCCAGAGGAACGCCAGCCAGTCGAGCCCCGCCTGCTGGTACGGGCGCAGCTCCGCGGTGAGGCCCGCCGGCGGAGGGGTCGACTCGACCCGCTCGACGTCGCGCAGCGCGCTCGCCGTCTCGCGCCACGAGACCGCGGGCTCCGAGACGTCGGCGAGATCCTCGAAATCCGACCAGAGCGGCAGCTGATAGCGGCTGATCCGCGGCCCGGTCTCCCATTCGTCGAGGTCGGCGGCCTCGTCGATGAGGTCGCGGAGCCGGTGCAGCGCGGGGTGCGCGAGGGAGAAGTACCGGCCATCGCTCAGCAGCAGCTTCTTGCGTCCGAGGGCGAGCGCGGTGAACAGGGGCCGGAAGGGGATGCGGCGGCCGTCGATGGTGACGAGCACGCCGAGATCGAACCAGTCCACGTCGGTGGTCTCCAGCGTCGACACGGTGATCCGCGGATCGCCGGTCAGCTCGTGGTACGCGCGCGGTGCGCCGCTCACCTCCACCCGGACGCCGTCCAGGGCTTCGAGGGCCGGGAGCACATGCGCGCCGAACTCCGCCGCGTCGATGCCGCGCAGCATCCCCTCCGCGGCGAAGGCGAGCGGGCCCGCCTGCGTCCACGCGTGCTCGACGACGGTGCGCAGATGCGCTTCGCCGTCGCTGTCGCGCTCGGGGCCGCCGCCCGGCGGGTAGGGATGGCGCCGGCCATCCGGGTACTCCCACTCGAGCGTGTGCGCGATCTCGTCGCCCGGGTGGAACCGCACGCGCGCCACGAGGACCGGCGGTGCGATCGGCGGGGGCTCGAAGCCGCGTGCGGCCGAGACGTCGCCCTGGCGGCTGAGGCGCGGGTACGCGTCGCGCAGGAACTCCGCGCGGTCGGCCGCGGGGACGGTGAGCGGCGCTCCGCTGGCGAGCACGGCGTGCACGGCGTCGCCGAGTGGCGCGGGTGCGAGGGTGAGCGCCACGGCGGGGCCCTCGATCGCGAAGGCGTACACGCCGGTGCGGCCGACCGGACGCACGGTCGCGCCGTCCACCGGCGCGCCGTCGATGCGGACGTGCGCGGACAGGCGGAGCCCCGCCCCGTCGGGGGCGATCTCGAGAGTCGCCTCGGCCGCTTCGGCGAGCCGCACGCTGAGCCCCGGTCTGGTCGGCACGAACGGGATGCCCAGATCGGTCGCGCGGGCGAGATGGGCCCACAGCAGCGCCGACTCGACCGCGTCGAGCGTGACCCACTCCGAGACGTCGCTGAACGCGCCGAGCACGCGCAGATCTCGCGCCAGCGTGTACAGCTCGGCGAACCACCTGGCCTGAGCCGGATCGTGGGCGCCGCCGGGGCGCCGCACGGAATCCCACGAGACCGTGCCCTTGATCCACTGTCCGCGGGTGCCGCGCACGAGCGGCCGGAGCCCCACGAGCAGGTCGCTCTGACGGTGCGCGAGGTCGCGCGCCGTCACGGCCTCGACTCGCCGCGGCCCCCAGTGGGCCGCGCGCGCGGTCTCGCGCTGGCGCAGCTCGACGCCGAGCGCGAGCGGCGTGTGCCGCTCGGGGGCGTCAGGCGGCAGCAGCGCGCGCCAGGACATCAGGTCAGACGGTGCGGGCGATGCGGCCGAGCACGCCGTGCACGAACGATCCCGATTCGTCGGTGGAGTACTCCTTGGCGAGCTCCACGGCCTCGTCGATGGCCACGGCCGCGGGGACCTCGTCGTTGAACAGGAGCTCCCACACGCCGATGCGCAGGACCGCGCGGTCGACGGCGGGCATCCGCGCGAGCGACCAGTCCTTCGCGAACGTGGTGATCTGCTCGTCGATCTCGTCGCGGTTGTCGATCACGCCGTCGACGATCTCACGGGCGTACAGCCATGAGGCCTCTCGGGCGGGCTCGTTCGACGCGCGCTTCGCCTCCGCGGCCAGCGTCGCCGCGACCTCCTCGCCGCGGACGTCGGCTTGGAACAGGATGTCGAGGGCGCGCTTGCGCGCCTTGGTGCGGGCGCCCACGCGTCAGTTCACACGGCCGAGGTAGTCGCCCGTGCGGGTGTCGACCTTGACCTTCGTGCCCTGCTCGACGAACAGCGGGACCTGGATCTCGTAGCCGGTCTCCACCGTGGCGGCCTTCGTGCCGGCCGACGAGCGGTCGCCCTGCAGACCCGGCTCGGTGTAGGTGATCTCCAGCACGACCGACGCGGGCAGCTCGACGTAGAGCGGGTTGCCGTTGTTGAGCGCGATCTGCACCTGCTGGTTCTCGAGCAGGAAGTGCGCTGCGTCGCCGACGGTCGCCGCTGCCACGTTGAGCTGGTCGTAGTCGGCGACGTCCATGAAGACGAAGTTGTCGCCGTCGTTGTACAGGTACGTGAAGTCGCGGCGGTCGACGTTCTCGATGTCGATCTTCGCGCCCGCGTTGTAGGTGCGGTCGACGACCTTGCCCGACAGGACGTTCTTGAGCTTCGTGCGGACGAACGCGCCACCCTTGCCCGGCTTCACGTGCTGGAACTCGATGACGTTCCAGAGCTGGCCGTCGATGCTGAGGACGACGCCGTTCTTGATGTCTGCGGTGGATGCCATGAGGGAAGGAGGTCCGTTCGTGTGGGGCGCTGCTCACGCGGATTGCGGAGGCTGTCGAAGCGCCGACGTTCGATTCTACGGGATGCTGCCGCGCAGGGCAGGATGCTCAGCCGTCGGCCTGGCCGGCGATCACGTCGATGAGCAGGTCGACGGCCGTCCCGTACCCTGGCACGCCCTGCCCGATGACGTGCACGACGGCGACGTCGGCGACATAGGAGAAGTGGCGGAAGGACTCCCTCGCCATCACATCCGAGATGTGCACCTCAGCCACAGGGAGCGAGACGCCGGACAGGGCGTCGCGCAGCACGACGGAGGTGTGGGTGAGGCCGCCCGGATTGATCACGATGCCCGCGCAGTCGGTGCGGGCGTCGTGGATGGCGTCGAGCAGCACCCCTTCGTGGTTGCTCTGCACGGCGCGCACCTCGAAACCGTGGGTCGCGGCCCGCGCGGCGACGAGGGCTTCGACATCGGCGAGGGTGTCGCTGCCGTAGATCCCCGGCTCGCGCACGCCGAGCAGGTTGAGGTTCGGTCCGTTGACGAGCAGCAGGCGGCGGGGGGCGGTCACCGTCGCACCCTACCAGCGGGTCCGTCCGCGTTCTGGGCGGTGAGGCGGATCGGGGCGTTGCCGGCGCCGAAGCCGTCATATCCGCCGCGGCGTTCGACGAACTCCCAGAAGATCTGGCCCACGGTGCGGGTGTAGAAGTGCAGGTACTCCCCCGCGCCGTCGCGGTCGTACACGATGCCGAGCTCCCGCAGCCGAGCGATCCGCTCCTCGGGGAGGTCGGTGCGCGCAGCGAGGTCGGCGTAGTAGTTGTCGGGGATGGCGAGCAGCTCGAGGCCTCGCTCCCGTGCCTGCTCGGCGAGACCCACCACATCGGTGCACGCGAACGCGACGTGCTGCGGCAGGCCGGTCGCCGAGCCGCGCTCCGCGACGATCGGCGGGGCGACGTTCAGCGGGATCCGGATGCGCCCGCCCGGCGACGCGATCACGCGGCTCTGCACCAGCCCGCGGGGGCTGGCCACTTCGGTGGCGCTCTCCGACCGCAGCGCGAACGTCGCCGTGTAGAAGAGCACCGACTCGTCCATCACCTGCCATGGCTGGGTGAGGCTCACGTGGTCGACGTCGAGGATGCGGCTCTCGCGGACCGGGTCGCCGTGCTCGAACTCCGCGACCCAGGCGGGCTCGCCCTCGTCCGCCGACTGGCCCCAGAACACCTCGGTGCCGTCGGGGGCGACCGCCGCGGCGAGCGGCTGCTCGGCGGCGTAGGTGCGGCGGTAGGCGCGCGGTGTGCGCAGCTCGGTCGCCCGCCGGGTGACAGCCTCGGCGTCGTCCACCTCGAAGCCGAGTGCCGCCAGGTGCGGCGCCTGGTCGCGGGCGTGCTGCTCGTTGAGCACGACCCGCGCGCGCCCCGCGGTCCACAGCGTCACCGGCTTCGTGCGATGGCGCCCCCGCGGGGTGAAGCCGACACTGGCCAGCATCCCTTCGATCTCGGACGTGTCCTCGGCGCGGATCTCGACGAAGTCGAACCCGGCGGGCTCCGCGCTGTCGGGCAGCAGGGCGACGGGTGCGGTGGAGGGGATGCTGCCGCCCCTGGCCGTGCGATCCTCCAGCCAGCGGAGCGAGCGACGCGCGTGCAGTGCCGTGCGCGCGGGATCCGTCTGCCGGAACGTGTCGTTGAACACCTCGAGCGAGAGCGGGCCGTCGTACCCGGCGCGCAGGACGTGCCCGACGAACCCGGCGAGGTCGAACCCGCCCTCGCCGGGGAACAGGCGGTGGTGGCGACTCCACGACAGCACGTCCATCGACAGGAGGGGCGCATCCGCCAGCTGGACGAAGAAGATCTTCTCGCCGGGGATCTGCTCGATCGCTGCGGGGTCGTGTCCGCGCGAGAGGATGTGGAACGAGTCGAGGCAGAGGCCGACCGCCGGGTGGTCGGCGCGGCGGACGATCTCCCACGAGCGGCGGTAGTCGTCGACGAAGCGACCCCAGGCCAGCGCCTCGTAGGCGATGCGCACGCCGTAGCGGGTCGCGAGGTCGCCGAGGCGACGCAACTGGCCGGCGCTCGTGTCGTCGTCGTCGATCGTCGCGGTGGCGACGTTGCTGCAGCAGAGCACCAGATCCATGCCGAGGCGCTGCATGAGCGCGAACTTCGCCTCCGCGCGGGCGAGGACCCGCTCGAACCCGGCCTCGTCGACGCCCTCGACATCGCGCATCGGCTGGTAGAGGTCGAGCGTGAGCCCGAGGCGCGCGGCGAGGGCGCGCACCTCTTCCGGGCTCTCGGGGGCCGCGATCAGGTCGGGCTCGAAGATCTCCACTCCGTCGAAGCCGGCGGCCGCGCAGGCGTGGAGCTTGTCGACGAGGGTGCCGCTGACGCACACGGTCGCGATCGATGTCCGCATGGCGTCAATGTACCAGTTGGTACATTGTGCGGGTAGGGTCGCTCCCCCGCTGGGCTATCCTGGCGGCGTGACCACCCTGCAGCGAGACGCCGAACGCACCCGCGCCGAGCTGCTCGCGGTGGCGACCGAGGTGTTCGCCGAGGACGGCTACTCCGGCGCCAGGGTCGACGTCATCGCCGAGCGCACCCGCACGACGAAGCGCATGATCTACTACTACTTCGGCAGCAAGGAAGGTCTGTACCGGGCTGTCCTCGAGAGCGCCTACCGCGGCATCCGCGAGGCCGAGCGTGCGATCGACGTCGACAGCACCGACCCCGTCGTCGCGGTGAGGCGGCTCGCCGAGCTCACCTTCGATCACCACGTCTCGCACGCGGCCTTCGTGCGCCTGGTGGCGATCGAGAACATCCACCGCGGCGAGTCCATCCGCCAGATCGAGACCCTCAAGTCGCTCGGGCAGCCCGCCAAGACGCTCCTCGACGAGATCCTCGAGCGCGGTCGTGCGAGCGGCGTCTTCCGCACCGACGTCGATGCGATCGACGTGCACCTCGTCATCAGCGCCTACTGCGTGTTCCAGGTGGCGAACCGCTACACATTCGGGTACCTCTTCGACATCTCGTTCGACGACCCGAAGCGCCGCGAGCACATGCGCGCGATCATCGGCGATGTCGTCGTCGGCTGGCTGACCGTCTGATCCGCTGACCGGCGCAGCCGGGTTCCCCTCTTGACACGACGCTTCTTCGCGTGTTCACTGTGAACGTACCAGTTAGTACATTACTGGAACCGAACGTACGAAGGAGTACTCGTGACAGCGGCACGCCCGTATCTCGTCGGCCTCGTCGGCACCGGCGTCACCCCGTCGCTGACTCCTCCCATGCACATGGAGGCGGCGCGTGCGCTCGGACTCGACTACGTCTACCGCACGATCGACCTCACCGAACTGGCGATCGCCCCGGAGGACATCGGCGACGTGCTGGCCTGGACGGAGCGGCTCGGCTTCGACGCCCTCAACATCACGCATCCCTGCAAGCGACTCGTCCTCGACCACCTCGATGAGGTGGACCCGCGCGCTGCGGCGCTCGGCGCCGTGAACACCGTGCTGTTCTCCCCCGACGGTCGCACGGGCTACAACACCGACACCACCGGCTTCGAGGCGGGCTTCCGCGCGGGACTGCCCGGTGCCGCGACCGGCGACGTCGTGATCCTCGGGGCCGGCGGCGCCGGCTCCGCGGTCGCGGACGCGCTCATGCGCCTCGGAGTGACGCGCCTCACGGTGGTCGATGTCGACGAGACCCGCGCCGGCGAGCTCGCCCGCGAACTGGCCGCACGCCACGACCGGCCCGTCGCGAGTGCCGCACCCGATGACCTCCCCGACCTCCTCGCGCGGGCGGACGGCGTCGTGCACTGCACCCCGACCGGCATGAAGGAGCACCCGGGCACCCCCTTCTCCCCCGACCTGCTGCGGTCGGAGCTCTGGGTCGCCGACATCGTCTACCGTCCGTTCGACACTGCGCTGCTGCAGGCGGCGCGCGCCGCGGGCTGTCGCACGCTCGACGGCGGCCGCATGGCCGTGTACCAGGCCGTCGACGCCTTCGAGCTGATCACCGGCGTCCGCCCGGACGCCGACCGCATGACCCGCCACTTCCAGTCCCTTGTCGCACCCCAACCCATCCTCATCTGATTGGAGCATCCATGACCACCTCCGCAACGACGCGGAAGACCCCTGTGAAGGCGGCGATCGCCAGCTTCATGGGCAGCGCCGTCGAGTACTACGACTTCTTCCTGTTCGGGTCGGCCGCCGCGCTCATCTTCCCGACCGTGTTCTTCCCCTCCGGGGATGACGCCGCCCTCGTGATGTCGTTCGCGACCTTCGGATTCGCGTACATCGCGCGTCCGGTCGGCGCGGTCATCCTCGGTCACTTCGGCGACCGCATCGGCCGCCAGAAGGTCCTGATGTTCACCCTGGTCCTGATGGGCGTGTCGACGTTCATCATCGGCTGTCTCCCCGGCTTCGAGCAGATCGGGTGGTTCGCCCCGGCACTGCTGGTGCTCTGCCGTCTCATGCAGGGCCTGTCCGCCGCCGGTGAGCAGGCCGGCGCCTCCTCGCTCACGCTCGAGCATGCGCCGGACGACCGGCGGTCGTTCTTCACCTCCTGGACGCTCACGGGCACCCAGGGCGGGCAGATCCTCGCCGCGCTCGTGTTCATCCCCGTGGTCGCGCTCCCCGACGAGATCAAGTACACGTGGGGCTGGCGCATCCCGTTCTGGCTGAGCGC
This sequence comes from Microbacterium terricola, assembly GCF_027943945.1. Taxonomy (NCBI): domain Bacteria; kingdom Bacillati; phylum Actinomycetota; class Actinomycetes; order Micrococcales; family Microbacteriaceae; genus Microbacterium; species Microbacterium terricola. The sequence continues at coordinate 1,335,237 of NZ_AP027141.1, forward strand.
GATCGTGGTCCTGGTGGCGTACTTCATCCGCCGGTCGCTGCATGAGACGCCCGAGTTCGAGAACGCCAAGGCGGAGGGCCGGATCGCTCGGATGCCGCTCATCCCGCTGCTGCGCGACCACTGGCGCGACGTGCTCCGCGTGATCTGCTGCGCGTTCATCGCCGCGGTCTCGACCGTGTTCGGCAACCTCGCCCTGGCGTACGGCGCCGAGGTGGGTCTCGCCGCGAGCCTGACCCTGTGGCTCGTCGTGGTCGCGAACTTCTTCGCGCTGGGCACCCAGCCGCTGTTCGGGATGCTCGCCGACCGGATCGGCCGCAAGCCGGTCTTCATCTACGGCGCGGTGTCGTCGGCCGTCCTGATGCCGTTCTACATGCTGTCGATGAGCGGCGGGAACGGGTTCGTGACGTTCCTGCTCGCGGTGCTGACGTTCTCGTTCGGCTATGCGGCGGCCAACGCGGTGTGGCCGTCGTTCTACGGCGAGATGTTCAGCACCCGGGTGCGCTTCTCGGGCGTCGCGATCGGCACGCAGCTGGGCTTCCTGATGGCCGGCTTCGCGCCGACCATCGTGACCGCCCTCGGCGGTGTCGCGGACGGCGGCTGGGTGGTGATCAGCATCTTCACCGGCGTGATCTGCCTGATCGCGACCATCAGCGCGCTGACCGCCCACGAGACGAAGACCGTCCCCACCCGCGAACTCGGCGAACGGGCCGAGCGGGTCGCGGAGCCCGTCGCGGCCTGATCGCGGCTGAGGGATGCCGTCTCCGCTGCGGCGGGGGCGGCATCCGTCGTTCAGGGCAGCGGACGTTCCATCACGATCTCGGGGCCGATCGGCCCGGTGAGCGTCTCGCCGGTGGGCGCGAAACCGGCCCGTCGGTAGGCGCCCTGCGCCCGTGCATTGTCGCGGTGCACGTCCAGCTGCACGCGCCGCAGTCCGAGCGCCGACACCCACTCCGCCGCGGCCTCGAGCAGTGCGTCCACCGCTCCGATCCCGCGGCTGTCCGGCCGCACCCACACGCCGACGACATCTGCGCGGCGATCGTCGATGAACCTGCCGAGGTGGTCGGTCTGACCGGTCGCCCTGACGAGGACGGACAGGCTGCCGACGCTCTCGCCGCCGATCTCGGCGACGAACTGGGCGACCGTCTCGCTCTCGGCGGCCAGCGCCGCCCGGTCTCGCCAGAACTCGTCCGGCCGGGCCGCGACATCGTGGTGGAGTTCGAGGAAGGCGATGGCGGCGTCGGGGTCGGCCGTCGCGGCGAGGCGCAGCGCGCGCACGAGCTCCCACTCGTCGGCACGCACGCGGCGCACCGCGACCGGCTCGGTCACCCGGCGAGCTCCTGGTACGCGGCGAACAGCAGCGATTCGTCCGGGGCCTGCAGCACCGTCGGGCGCGCGAGGTCGTCCAGGACGATGAAGCGCAGCATCCCGCCCCTGCTCTTCTTGTCGCGCTGCATCGTCGCCAGCAGCTGCGGCCACGCGCCGGGGCGGTAGGTCATGGGCAGGCCGAGCGCGCCGAGCACGTCACGGTGGCGCTGCGCGACCTCGTCGCTGAGCCGTCCGGCCAGGCGCGAGAGCTCGGCGGCGAACACCATGCCGATCGAGATCGCGGCACCGTGCCGCCACTGGTAGCGCTCGGCGTGCTCGATCGCGTGCCCGAGGGTGTGGCCGTAGTTGAGGATCTCGCGGAGGCCCGCTTCACGGAGGTCCTCGCCGACGACCCGTGCCTTCATGTCGATCGCGAGTTCGATCGCACGGCGGAACCCGGGCGTGGCCGGGTCGATCGCCGCCTCGGGGTCTGCCTCGATGATGTCGAGGATCTCCGGCGCCCAGATGAAGCCGGCCTTGACCACCTCGGCGAAGCCGGCGACGCGCTCGTTGCGGCTGAGCCCGTCGAGCAGCTCGAGGTCGCAGATCACGGCGTGCGGGGGCCAGAACGCGCCGACGAGGTTCTTGCCCTCGGCGGTGTTGATGCCGGTCTTGCCGCCCACCGCAGCGTCGACCATCGCGAGCACCGTGGTCGGCACCTGCACGACGGCGACACCGCGCAGCCAGGTGGCGGCGACGAAGCCCGCGAGGTCGGTGACCGCTCCCCCGCCGAAGCCGATCACGACGTCGGTCCGGGTGAAGTCGGCCTGTCCCATGACCTGCCAGCAGAACGCGGCCACCTCGATGCGCTTGCCCGCCTCGGCGTCGGGGATCTCGGCGAGCAGCACCTCACGATCACCCAGCAGCTGGGCACGGAGCGCCTCGGCCTGCACGCGGAGCGTGGGCGGGTGCACCACGAGGACCTTGCGCGCAGCGGGCGGCAGCGTCTCATGCAGACCGGACAGGATGCCGCGGCCGATCGTGATGTCGTACGGGCGATCGCCCGCGACGGTGATCGTGGTGGTCTCGGTCATGCCTCGTCCTCCGGTCGGGTGGTCGATTGGGCCCAGTCGACGATCGCGGTGACGACGCCCGAGAGGGGGCCCGTCGACGTGTCGAAGGTGACATCGGCGACCTGCTCGTAGAGGGGCAGGCGCTCGTCGAAGATCCGCTGCCAGCGCGCGATCGGATCCTCCTCGCCCGCGAGCAGCGGGCGGTCGGAGCCGAGGATGCGCGACGACACGATGTGCGGGGCGACGGTGAGCAGCACGACCCGGTGCTCGGCGAGCTGGGCGCGGGTCCCGGCGTCGAGCACTGCTCCCCCGCCGAGCGCCACGACGCCGCCGCCGGCCAGCGCCTCGGTGACCGCCGCCCGTTCGAGCCCGCGGAAGTGCGCCTCGCCGTACCGCACGAACAGCTCAGGGATGGGTCCGTGCTCTCGGACGACCATCTTGTCGGTGTCGGTGAAGGTGGTGCCCAGTGCGCGCGCCACCCGTCGTCCGACGCTCGTCTTGCCGGCGCCCATGGGGCCGACCAGCACGATGGCCCCGGCGTCAGCCGAGGTCATGCTCGAGCAGGTCAGCGTCGCTGACCGCGGTGGTGCGCAGCGTCTCCGGGATGGCGTCGAGGTACGCGCGGAGGTTGCGGCGGGTCTCGGCGACGCTGTCGCCGCCGAACTTCTCCAGGACGACCTCGGCGAGCACGATCGCCACCATCGCCTCGGCCACGACGCCCGCAGCAGGGACGGCGCAGACGTCGGAGCGCTGGTGGTGCGCCGAGGCGGTGTCGCCGGTGGCGACGTCGACCGTCCGCAGCGCGTGGGGCACCGTCGCGATCGGCTTCATGCCCGCGCGCACGCGCAGGACGGTTCCGGTGGACATTCCGCCCTCGGTGCCGCCGGCGCGGTCGCTGGAGCGCGTGATGCCGTCTCCGGTGACGAACAGCTCGTCGTGCGCGGCGGAGCCGCGACGACGCGTGGTCTCGAAGCCGTCGCCGACCTCGACGCCCTTGATCGCCTGGATGCTCATGAGGGCGTGCGCGAGCTTGGCATCGAGTCGCCGATCCCAGTGCACGTGCGAGCCGAGCCCCGGAGGCAGGCCGTACGCGAGCACCTCGACGATGCCGCCGAGCGTGTCGCCCTCCTTGCGGGCGTCGTCGACCTCGGCCACCATGCGGGCGCTCGTGGCGGCGTCGAAGCACCGCAGCGGGTCGGCGTCGAGCGCGTCGACGTCGTCCGGCGACGGGAGCACGGCATCGTCTGGAACGCGAACGGGTCCGATGGACAGGGTGTGGCTGACGAGCCGGATGCGGAGCTCGCCGAGGAATCCGCGGGCGACGGCGCCGAGCGCGACCCGCGCCGCGGTCTCACGGGCGCTGGCCCGCTCGAGGATCGGCCGTGCCTCATCGAAGGCGTACTTCTGCATGCCGACGAGATCGGCGTGACCGGGGCGAGGACGCGTCAGCGCCGCGCCACGTCCGCGCGAGCGGTCGGTGAGCTCCACCGGCTCGGGGCTCATCACCTCGACCCACTTGGGCCACTCCGTGTTGCCGATGCGCAGGGCGATCGGGCTGCCGAGGCTCGTGCCGTGCACGACCCCCGACGAGATCGTGAGCTCGTCCTCCTCGAACTTCATCCGCGAGCCGCGACCGTAGCCGAGCTTGCGTCGGGCGAGGTCGGCCTGGATGGCGGCACGGGAGACGGGGACGCCGGAGGGAAGGCCCTCCATGATGGCGACGAGTTCTGGGCCGTGAGATTCGCCGGCCGTGAGCACGCGGAGCATTGCTCTAGTCTCCCACGCCCGCATCGAGCGCCTGGCGCATCGCGGCGAGTATGACGTCCTCACCGCCGAGCGGCGCGTCGACGTCGCCGTGGGCGAAGACCCGCACCTGCAGCAGGGCCTGGTGCAGCAGCATCCCGAGGCCGGACACGGCCCGCCCGCCGCCCGCCGGCCACGCCTGCGCCAGCGGGGTGGGCCACTGGCCGTACACGACGTCGACCAGCAGCCCGCCACCGACCGCGAGGGCCTCGGCCGACGGTGCGGCAAGGCGCACGTCCCCCGGCAGCGTCGCGACGGTCACGGGCAGTGGCGCGTGCGCCGGTGCGTCCAGCGGGACCGGGCGCACCGTGACGCCGAGCCGCTCGCCGATGGCCTCGAGCGGCGCCACGGCGTGCGGGCGCCGCGCGACGACCTCGATGTGCCGGGCGCCGAGCTCGGTGAGGGCGACGAGGGCTGATGCCGCCGTCGCACCCGCGCCCACGATCCGGGCGCCGTCGACGGCCGTGATGCCCTCGTCCTGCAGCGAGCGGACGATGCCTCCCACGTCGGTGTTGAACCCGCGCGGCCCCGATGGGTCCAGCAGCAGCGTGTTGACGGCGCCGGTCAGCTTCGCGCGGCGGTCGCGGACGACGGATGCGGCGAACGCCGCGGCCTTGAGCGGCATCGTGCACGAGAGCCCGCGCCAGGTGGAGTCGAGCTCGGCGAGGAAGCCCGCGAACAGCGACTCGGGCACCTGGCGCCGCTCGTACGTCCAGTCCGCGCCCAGCACGGCGTAGGCGGCGGCGTGCAGCTGGGGCGACCGGCTGTGCGCGATCGGGTCGCCCCACACGGCGAGCCGTGTGGCGTCCGGGCTCAGCACCCCGAATCCGGGTGGTCGGCGCACCAGGACTGCCACTGCGCGACGGCGGCCTCGTGGTCGGCGAGGTTGCTCGTGAAGACCGTCTCGCCGGTGTCGAGGTTCACCGTGACGAAGTAGAGCCAGTCGCCGTCGGCGGGGTGCATCGCGGCGTCGATCGCGAGCTCGCCGGAGTTGGCGATCGGACCCGCCGGGAGGCCGGGGTGGATGTAGGTGTTCCACGGGTTGTCGTCGGCGAGCGCCTCGGCGGAGGAGCTGACGGTGCCGTCGTGCATCTCGCCGTAGCCGTACTGCGCGGTGGAGTCCATCTGCAGCTTGCCGTAGGTCTCCTGGTTATCCGGGGAGAGCCGGTTCTGGATCACCCGGGAGACCTTGTAGAAGTCGTCCTCGAACCGCGCCTCGCGCTGGATGATCGAGGCGATGGTGAGGATCTCCTGCCGGTCGGCCTCGGGCACGTCAGCCTTGTCGAGCGCCTCGATCGTGCGGTCGACCATCTTCTGGATCAGCTCGGGCGCCGTCGTGTCGGGGTTCACCGTGTACATCGCCGGGAACAGCCAGCCCTCCAGGCTGTCCGCCTCGACACCGTAGTCGGCCGGGTGCTTCACGGCCGCCTTCAGATCCTTCAGCGGCATGCCCATGCCTTCGGAGAGCAGCTCGAGCGTGTTGTCGACCGTGCGCCCCTCGGGGATCACCGCGGAGTTCTCCAGCTTGTTCTCCGGGTCGAGGATCGCGGCCAGCGCGGCCTCGGAGGTCATCTTCTTCTGCAGCTGGAACACGCCGGGGACGAACGGCGGGTTCTGGCCGGTGTCGACGAGGTACGAGTAGAACGCCTCGGGCGTCATGGTGACGCCGGCCTCGTAGAGCTTCGGCGAGATCGACTGGCCGGTGTCGCCGTCGACGACCTCGATGACCGCCTCGCCGGTCGCCATGCCGTCCTCGTAGTCGAGCGGCTCCTCCCAGCCCATCAGCTCGCGGATCTGCGGCTCGTACGAGTTCCACACCCAGAGCCCGCCTGCGGCGAGTCCGCCGAGCAGCACGACGACGATGCCGAGGGCGATCCAGCCGCCGGCGCGTCGCTTGCGCCTGCTCGGCGGCGGCGGCACGTGGCCGAGGTCCTGGGTGGTCGTCCTGCCGGTGAAGAGGTCTTCGAGCCCGGCGGCGGACGACGTCGGCGCGGGGGCCGTCACGGGTGCCGGCTCGGTGGGCGGTGCGGTGGTCTGTGCCAGGGGCGGTGTCGTGGGCTCCGCCTGCTGGCCCGCGGCTGCGGCCTCGCGGGCGGCGCGGCGGGAACCGGGCGCCTCGGAGGCGGCGGGCTCGGTCGCGGGAGCGCCCGCGACCGCGGGCGGCGTCACCCGACCGCGCGGATCAGGGAGCTTCTGGAACAGGTCGGCGAACTCATCGTCGTTCGACGTCGGGTCGGGCATGTCAGGCGGGCTCCTGGCTGGGTGGGACGAGAGTGCCGGCCGCGCGGCCGGTGCTCTTCTCGACATCGAGTGCCTGCTGGAGAAGGACGACGGCGGCGACCTGATCCACAATGCTACGAGAGGTTCGCTGGGAGCGACCGGACTGACGGAGCGCGGCGTGCGCGGAGACGGTGCTCAGCCGTTCGTCGACGAGCCGGACCGGCAGACCGGATGCTGTCGCCAGCGCGGCGGCGAAGCCCCGCGCATCCTGGGTCGACGCGGTGTCCTCGCCGCGCATGTTCAGCGGCAGCCCGACTAGCAGCTCGACGGCGCCGTGCTCCGTCGCGAGGTCGATCACGCGCCGCTCGGCGCCCTCGTCGCGGGCCACGGTCTCCACCGGGGTCGCCAGCATCCCGTCCGGGTCGCACTTCGCGACACCGACCCTGGCCTTGCCGACGTCGATGCCGAGCCGGACGCCTCGTCGGAACCCGGTCATGCGGCGCCGAGGGCGTCCTTCACGGCCGCGAGGGCCGCCGGGAGCGCCGCCGCGTCCGCGCCGCCGCCCTGCGCGATGTCGTCGCGACCGCCGCCGCCTCCGCCGAGGATCGCTGCCGCGGCCTTCGCCAGCACGCCGGCCTTGGCGCCGGCGGCACGCGCGGCCTCGTTGACGGTGACGATGACGACGGGGCGTCCGTCGACCGCGGCGCCGAGCGCCGCGACGGCCGGTTCTGCACCGAGCCGGTCGCGCACCTGGAGCGCGAGCGAGCGGACGTCGTCGGTCGATGCGGCGGTGCCGAGCGACTCCGCTACGACCCGGTAGGGCCCGCGCACCGACGACGTGTCGACGAGCGCCGGCAGCCGGTCGCCGAGGGCCTTCGACTCGAACGCCGCGATCTTCTTCTCCGCGGCCTTCAGGCTGGCGGCGAGTTCGGCGATGCGGGTGGGCAGCTGGTCGCGCGGCGTCTTCAGCGAGGAGGTCAGCTGGGAGACGATCGCGCGCTCCGCCGCCAGCTCGCGGAAGGCGTCGAGCCCCACCAGGGCTTCGACCCGGCGGTTCGATGCGCCGACGGACGACTCGCCGACCAGGTTGATGAGTCCGATCTCGGCGCTCGAGGCCACGTGCGTGCCCGCGCAGAGCTCGCGCGACCATGGGCCCCCGATGTCGACCATGCGCACGGTCTCGCCGTACTTCTCGCCGAACAGGGCCATCGCGCCGAGCGACTTCGCCTCATCGAGGCTCATCACGCGGGTGGTCACCTCGAGGTTGTCCCGGACCGCGTTGTTGGCGATCTCCTCGATCTCGGTGCGGGTGTCCGGCGACAGGGCCTCGCCCCAGGCGAAGTCGAAGCGCAGGTAGCCCGCGCGGTTCAGCGAGCCGGCCTGGGTCGCCGTCTTGCCGAGCGTGTCGCGGAGGGCGGCGTGCACGAGGTGGGTGGCCGAGTGCGCCTGCTGTGCGGCACGGCGGTTGGCCGCGTCCACCACTGCGGTGGCGGGCTGGCCGACGCCGACCTCGCCGGTGGTGACCTCGACGGTGTGGCTGATGAGCCCGGCGACGGGCTTCTGCACGTCGAGCACCTCGAGCTCGAACCCGGGGCCGACGATGATGCCCTTGTCGGCGACCTGGCCGCCCGACTCGGCGTACAGCGCCGTCTCCGCGAGGATCACCTCGGCGATCTGGCCCTGCGTGGCGCGGTCGACGGACAGTCCGTCGACGAGCACGCCGAGCACCCGCGACTCGGTCTCGAGGTCGCTGTAGCCGGTGAAGACGGTCTCGCCCTGCGCGCGGAAGTCGCGGTACACGCTGGTGTCGGCGAGCTGGCGCTTGCGCGAGCGCGCGTCCGCCTTGGCGCGGTCGCGCTGCTCCTTCATGAGCGCGTCGAACGCGTCGCGGTCGACGGAGAGACCCGCCTCCTCGGCGATCTCGAGGGTGAGGTCGATCGGGAAGCCGTAGGTGTCGTGCAGGAGGAACGCCTGCGATCCGCTGAGCTGCGTGCCGCCGCGGCTGGTGGTCTGCGCGACGGACTCGTCGAGGATCTCGCTGCCCGCCGCGAGGGTGCGCAGGAACGTGGCCTCCTCGGCGAGGGCGTAGCGGGAGAGTCGCTCGTAGTCGCTCGCGACGACCGGGTACGCGTCCTTCATGGCATCGCGGGAGGCGGCGAACAGGTCGGCGAACGTCGGCCCGTCGACACCCAGCAGTCGCATCGCGCGGATCGCGCGCCGCATGAGCCGGCGCAGGATGTAGCCGCGGCCCTCGTTGGACGGCGTCACGCCGTCCGACAGCAGCATCAGCGACGAGCGGATGTGGTCGGCGATGACGCGGAACCGGACGTCGTCCTCGTGGTCGGCGCCGTAGGTCTTCCCGGCGAGCTCGACGGCCTTGTCGAGGACGGGGCGCACCTGGTCGGTCTCGTACATGTTGTCGACGCCCTGCTTGATGAACGCGATGCGCTCCAGGCCCATACCGGTGTCGATGTTCTTCGCGGGCAGCTCGCCGACGATCGTGAAGTCGTACTTCGAGCGCACATCCGTGATCTCGTACTGCATGAACACGAGATTCCAGATCTCGACGTAGCGGTCGTCGTCGGTCGCGGGACCGCCGTCGATGCCGTACGCGGGTCCGCGGTCGAAGAAGATCTCCGAGCAGGGGCCGGCGGGGCCGGGAAGGCCCGTGCTCCAGTAGTTGGTGTCCTTGCCGAGCCGCTGGATGCGCTCGTCGGGCAGGCCGGCGATGCGGAGCCACAGCTCCCGCGCCTCGTCGTCCTCCTCGTACACGGTGACCCAGAGGTCCTTCGGGTCGAAGCCGAGTCCTCCGTCCGCTTCGGAGGAGGTCAGCAGCTCCCACGCGAAGGTGATGGCGCCTTCCTTGAAGTAGTCGCCGAACGACCAGTTGCCGAGCATCTGGAAGAACGTGCCGTGGCGCGGGGTCTTGCCGACCTCTTCGATGTCGTTCGTGCGGATGCACTTCTGGTTGTCGGCCGCACGCGCGTACGGCGCGGGGACGTCGCCGCTCAGGTACGGGATGAAGGGCACCATGCCGGCGACCGTGAACAGCAGCGCGGGGTCGTCGGTGACGAGCGAGGCGCTCGGGACGATCGTGTGGCCGTTCTTCTCGAAGTAGTCCAGGTAGCGCTGAGCGATCTCGGCGGTCTTCATGCGGGGGATCCTCGGTGGGCGTGCGTCTGCCCCGGGTGGGGCGGAAGTCGGGGTGGTCAGTCGTCGAGCTTGGCGGCGGCGCTCTGCACGGCGTTCGCGGCGGCGGCTGCGGCGTCCTGGGCGGCATCGGCGGCGGCCGCGGTCGCCTCCTGCACCTTGTCCGCGGCGGCCGAGGCGACGTCCTGTGCCTTGTCGACGGCGGCGGATGCGGCATCCTTCGCGTCGGAGACGAGGCCCGAGAACCGGGCCTCCTGCTCGCGGTAGGCGTCGCCGATGCGATCGGTGAACTCGGTGATGCGCGCATCGACCTCGGCGAGCAGCTCGTGGCCGCGGGGGTCCTTGTTCAGGAAGTGGGCGGCGATGAATCCGCCGGCGATGCCGAGCACGAACCACACGAACTTCTTCATGTCACCACTCCTCCGCCGCGGGCGCGGCCTCCCCCATCGTAGAACGACGAAGGGCGCCGGGTCTCCCCGACGCCCTTCGGCTCCGCTCGAACGAGCGAGAGGTGCTCTTAGCGAGCGGCGTAGTACTCGACGACGAGCTGGACGTCGCAGGTCACGGGGACCTCGGCGCGCTTGGGGCGACGCACGAGGCGCGCCTGCAGCTTGTCGAGCTCGACCTCGAGGTAGCCGGGAACGGGAGGCAGGACCTCGGCGTGACCGCCGGCGGCTGCGACCTGGAAGGGCTCGGTGCCCTCGCTCTTGGCCTTGACGTGGATGAGCTGACCCGGCTTCACGCGGAAGGACGGGCGGTCGACGGTCTGGCCGTCGACGAGGATGTGACGGTGCACGACCAGCTGGCGGGCCTGCGCGGTGGTGCGGGCGAGGCCGGCACGCAGCACGAGGGCGTCCAGACGCATCTCGAGCAGCTCGACCAGGTTCTCACCGGTCAGGCCGTCCTTGCGGCGGGCCTCGTTGAACGTGTTGCGCATCTGCTTCTCGCGGATGCCGTACTGCTCACGCAGACGCTGCTTCTCGCGGAGACGGACGGCGTAGTCGCTGTCCTGCTTGCGCTTGGTGCGGCCGTGCTCGCCGGGAGCGTAGGGACGCTTCTCGAGGTAGCGGGCGGCCTTGGGGGTCAGTGGAATGCCGAGGGCGCGCGAGAGGCGCACCTTGCGGCGGTCCTGGGACTTCGTTGCCACGAAGGATCCTTCCGATGACGCGGTCGTGTCTTTCACGACTCGCGGACGTATCGCCTCTCCTCGCCCTGTCCGGACTGCACGCCGGGGCATGCCGGAAGGTCGGTCAAGAAGAGAGGGGATGCCCGAAAACTCCGTTTCGAGCCGATTAAGTCTACCAGAGCCGGCGCAGGGGGCTATTCGCCGTCGAGGATGCGGCGGATCTTCTCCAGCCTCGCCTGCACGTCGCGCTCGGAGCCGTGGTTCGTGGGCTCGTAGTAGCGCCGGCCGCGCAGTTCGTCGGGCAGATGCTGCTGCGCGACGACGCCGATCTCGGAGTCGTGGGGGTACCGGTAGCCCTTGCCGTGGCCCAGCCGCTTGGCGCCCGGATAGTGCGCATCGCGCAGCGGCGGCGGCACGCGCCCGAAGCCGCCGGAGCGCACATCGGCGATGGCCTTGTCTATCGCGAGGTAGGCGGCGTTCGACTTGGCCGTGGTCGCGAGATAGGCGGTGGCCTCGGCGAGCGGGATGCGACCCTCCGGCATGCCGATGAACTGGACGGCATCGGCGGCGGCGACGGCGAGCGGGAGCGCCTGCGGGTCGGCGAGGCCGATGTCCTCCGCGGCCGAGATGATGAGGCGGCGGGCGATGAAGCGCGGGTCCTCCCCCGCCTCGATCATGCGGGCGAGGTAGTGCATGGCCGCGTCGACGTCAGAGCCCCTGATCGACTTGATGAACGCGCTGATGACGTCGTAGTGCTCGTCGCCCTGCCGGTCGTAGCGCAGCAGCGCGCGGTCGACCGCCTGCGCGACGTGGTCGGCGGTCACCTCGGGAACGGCCTCAGCGCCGTCGGTCGCCGTATCTGCCGGGGGCTCGTCGTCGTCCGGCGCGGGGCCGGCGACGGATGCTGCGGCCTCCAGAGCGGTGAGCGCACGGCGTGCGTCGCCCGAGGACAGCCGCACGAGGGCGTCGCGCGCCTCGGGCAGCAGAGTCACGGCACCGGCGAGGCCGCGCGGGTCGTCGACGGCGCGGTCGATCAGCATCCCGAGGTCGTCGTCGGTCAGCGGGCGAAGGGTGAGCAGCAGCGATCGCGACAGCAGAGGCGAGATGACCGAGAACGACGGGTTCTCGGTGGTCGCGGCGATCAGGACGACCCAGCCGTTCTCGACACCGGGGAGCAGGGCGTCCTGCTGGGCCTTGGTGAAGCGGTGGATCTCATCGAGGAAGAGGATCGTCGACTGCCCGTACAGGTCGCGCTGGGTCAGTGCGTCCTGCATGACCTCGCGCACGTCGCGGACGCCGGCGGTGACGGCGGAGAGCTCGACGAAGCGCCGACCCGACGAGCGTGCGATCGCCTGGGCGAGCGTCGTCTTGCCCGTGCCCGGCGGCCCCCAGAGGATGACCGACGTGGCGGTCGTGGTCGTGTCGGGGCTGGCCAGCGCGACGAGTGCAGAACCGCGTCGGAGGAGGTGGGACTGCCCCGCGACTTCATCGAGCGAGACCGGCCGCATCCGCACCGCGAGGGGCGTCTGCCCCTGGAAGAGCGCGGTCGGAGAACTCACCCGTCCAGGCTAGCCGCCGCGGGCGACGTCGGGGTTTGGAGCGCCTCGACGCGGATGCGTAGGATCGACCAGCCGGGGTCTCCCGGAGACGAGGGAGGACCCGTGGCCGCAGTGGGCAAGGATCGCGCCGCGCGTGAAGCGCGGGAACGTGCACGCGTGTACCAGGCGCGTCAGCAGCTGCACGAGGGGCAGCAGCGGCGCCGCACGCGCGACAACGTGATCGCGGGCGTCGCGGGCAGTGTGCTGATCCTCGCCGTGCTCGGTGCGCAGACGCTCTACTTCACCGCGGGGCCGGGCACACCGACGCCGACGCCGTCGGCGACCGCGCCGGTCGCGACGCCCACTCCCACGTCGACGGAGACCGCCACGCCGGCGCCCACCGGCTCCGCCACCCCCTCGCCCACCGTCACGCCGTAGCGGATCGGCCTGAGCGGGCGGACTGCTCCGTACTAGGCTGGGGCCGTCCATCCCCCGCAGACGGCGTGAGCCGTGATGAGGTGCATTTTCGTGACTGCCGCAGCAGACCCCACTCCCGACCTTCCCGCCGAGGAGGCCCCCGCCGAGGAGGCCCCCGCCGAGGAGGCCCCCGCCGAGGAGGCTCCCGTGACGGCGGAGAACCCCGCCGAGGAGGCTCCCGCCGAGGAAGCTCCCGTCGAGGAGGCTCCCGCCGAGGAGGCCCCCGCCGAGGAGGCCCCCGCCGAGGAGGCTCCCGTGGTCCCGAAGGCGCCGGTTCCGTCGCCGTCGCCGATGCCCCGGCCGCGTCCCTCCGGATCGGGGGTGGCTCCGAAGCCGCGCCCCGCCGAGGAGCCGTGGGGTCGTGTCACCGATGACGGCACCGTCTCGGTGCGTGAGGGCGACCAGTGGCGCGAGGTGGGCCAGTTCCCCGACGGCTCCCCCGCCGAGGCGCTCGCCTACTTCGAGCGCAAGTACGCCGATCTGGCCGCAGAGGTCAGCCTGCTCGAGGTCCGCCACCGTCGTGGCGGCGCGTCCGCGTCCGACCTCCGCTCGACCGCATCCGGTCTGCGCGAGAAAGTGGTCGGCGCCTCCGCGGTCGGTGACCTGGCCGGGCTCGACGCACGACTCGCAGCGCTCACCGATTCGCTGGCAGCCGCATCCGAGACCGAAGCGGCCGCCGCTCGCGAAGCGGTCGACGAGGCCATCCGCTTCCGCACCGACCTCGTCGAGAAGGCCGAGGCCCTCGCCGCGCGCGATCCGCGCGGCGTGCAGTGGAAGCAGGCCTCTGCCGACCTCACCTCGCTGTTCGACCAGTGGCAGAACCACCAGCAGAACGGCCCGCGCCTGCCGAAGTCGATCGCGCAGCAGCTCTGGAAGCGATTCCGCGACGCGCGCGCCATCGTAGACAAGCACCGCCGTGAGTTCTACGCCGAGCTCGACGAGACCCACAAGGCAGCCCGCGACCGCAAGGCGCGGCTGGTGGAGCGCGCCGAGGCCCTCGCCCCCCGCGGCGAGGACGCGATCGGCGCCTACCGTGACCTGCTCGAGGACTGGAAGTCCGCCGGACGCGCAGGCAAGAAGGCCGACGATGCACTGTGGGCGCGCTTCAAGGCCGCGGGCGATGCGCTCTACAGCGCGCGCGGCGAGCGGGAGGCGGCCGACGCCGCGGCCTCGGTCGAGAAGATCGAGGCCAAGTCGGCGCTGCTCGACGAGGCACGCGTGATCGGCGACGAGTCCGACACCGCCAAGGCGCGCTCGCTCCTCACCGCCGTCCAGCGGCGCTGGGACGACATCGGACGCATCTTCCCGCGCGACAAGGAGCGCGCGCTGGATGACGAGCTGCGCAAGATCGAGCTCGCCGTGCGCCAGCGCGAGGACACCGACTGGAAGCGCAACAACCCCGAGACCAAGGCGCGCGCCAACGACATGACGCGACAGCTCACCGACGCGATCGCCAAGCTCGAGACCGAGCTGGCCACCGCGGAGGCCTCAGGCGACAAGGCCGCGATCGCGGCGGCCCGCGAGGCGCTCAGCGCGCGTCAGGCGTGGCTCAAGGCGCTCGGCGGCTGACCTCTCCCCCGACGGGCGGGCTGTCCGGTTCTCCACAGAGAGCGGACGGCCCCGCCGTCGGCGCGGCCGCTCCGGCACACTCGCGGTATGGGGTCGCCGTTCCTGTACTTCGCGGGTGACCGGCTTTCGACGGCCGAGCTGACGGCGGCCTGCCTCGACGGCCACCTCGTCGATCTCGGCGAGGGATACATCCCGGCGGACGCGGTCGAGACAGCCGCCCTGCGGGCGGGGTCGCTGTCGGAGCTGCTCGGCGCCGACCTGGCGGCCACGCACCTGAGCGCGGCCTGGATCCACGGCGTGCTCCCTGACCCGCCGGGGCGGCACACCGTGCAGCGTGCGGCGAGCCGGCGACTGCACCACGTCCTCGGTCGGCGCATCGTGTACCGCGACCTCCAGGTGGATCCCGCCGATCTGGTCAGGATCGGCGGCGTGTGGGTCACCGCTCCCCCGCGGACGCTCGCCGACCTCGCGCGCATCGCCGATCCACGGTACCAGGCCGCAGCCGCCGCGATGGCCGACGCGATGCCGCGCGTGCGCAGCGGGGCCGTCGCGTGGCTGTCGGAGCACGGACCGCTGCCCGGAAAGGCGAAGGCGCTGCGGATGCTGCGTCAGGACGAGGTGACGCGGTACACGTCGTAGACCGCGTCGATGCGGCGCACCGCGTTCAGCACCCGGTCGAGGTGCACGATGTCGCCCATCTCGAAGACGAACTTGCTCAGGGCCAGCCGGTCGTTGGTGGTCGAGACGGTGGCGGACAGGATGTTCACATGGTGCTCGCTGAGCACCCGGGTGACGTCGCTGAGGAGCCCGGACCGGTCGAGCGCCTCGACCTGGATCTGCACCAGGAACACGCTCTTGGTCGTGGGCGCCCACTCCACGTCGATGAGGCGTTCGGCGTCGGTCATCAGGGACTTCACGTTCGTGCAGTCCGTCCTGTGCACGGAGACACCGCTGCCGCGGGTGACGAAGCCGACGATCTCGTCGCCCGGCACCGGCGTGCAGCACTTCGCGAGCTTCACCAGGATGTCGGGAGCGCCGCGCACGAGCACACCGGAATCGGAGTTGCGGGACTGGCGGGAGCGTCCGATCGCGGGCAGCTCGAGGGCGCCGGTGGAGGTGTCCTCGTCGGCGCTGACCAGCGCGGTGACCTTCTCGATGACGGACTGCGTCGACACGTGCCCTTCGCCGACCGCCGCGTACAGCGCGGAGACGTCCTCGTAGCGCAGCTGGTGCGCGACCTCGGTGAACGAGTCCTGGCTCATCAGCTTCTGCAGCGGCAGGTTCTGCCGTCGCATCGCGCGGGCGATCGCCTCCTTGCCCTGCTCGATCGCCTCTTCGCGGCGCTCCTTCGTGAACCATCCGCGGATCTTGTTGCGTGCGCGGGTGCTGCGGACGAAGCCGAGCCAGTCCTGGCTGGGACCCGCATCCGGGTTCTTCGAGGTGAACACCTCGACCACGTCTCCGCTGCCGAGCTCGGTCTCCAGCGGCACGAGCCGGCCGTTGACCTTCGCGCCCATCGTGCGGTGGCCGATCTCGGTGTGCACGGCGTAGGCGAAGTCGACGGGAGTCGCGCCGGCGGGCAGCCCGATGACCCGACCCTTCGGCGTGAAGACGTAGACCTCCTTGGCGCCGATCTCGAACCGCAGCGAGTCGAGGAACTCGCCGGGATCGGCCGTCTCGGCCTGCCAGTCGGAGATGTGCGCGAGCCACGCCATGTCGTTGTCGAGAGACTTGCCGCCCGGCTTGCCGCCGTTGACCTGCTCCTTGTACTTCCAGTGCGCCGCGACGCCGTACTCGGCCTGCTGGTGCATCTCGTTCGTGCGGATCTGGATCTCGACCGTGCGCCCGCCCGGGCCGATCACCGTGGTGTGCAGCGACTGGTAGAGGTTGAACTTCGGGGTCGCGATGTAGTCCTTGAACCGGCCGGGCAGCGGCGTCCACCTGGCGTGGATGGCGCCGAGGACCGCGTAGCAGTCGCGCACGCTCGTCACGAGCACCCTGATCCCGATCAGGTCGTAGATGTCGTCGAACTCGCGGCCGCGCACCACCATCTTCTGGTAGACGGAGTACAGCTGCTTGGGGCGGCCCATCACGCGGCCGCGGATGCGGAGCTCGCGCAGGTCGGTGTCGACCGCCTCGATCACGTTGTGCACGTACTGCTCGCGCTGCGGGGTGCGCTGCTTGACCAGCCCCTCGATCTCGGCGTACAGCTTGGGGTGCAGCACTGCGAACGAGAGGTCCTCGAGCTCGGACTTGACGGTCTGGATACCCAGCCGGTGCGCGAGCGGCGCGTAGATCTCGAGGGTCTCGGTGGCCTTCTTCGCCGCCTTCTCGGGCGGGACGAAGCCCCACGTGCGCGCGTTGTGCAGTCGGTCGGCGAGCTTGATGAGCAGCACCCGGATGTCGCGCGACATCGCCACGATCATCTTGCGGACCGTCTCGGCTTGGGCGCTCTCGCCGTACTTGACCTTGTCGAGCTTGGTGACCCCGTCGACGAGCAGGGCGACCTCGTCGCCGAACTCGGCGGTCAGCTCATCGAGGCCGTACCCGGTGTCTTCCACCGTGTCGTGGAGCAGGGCGGCCGCGATGGCCTTCGGACCGAGGCCCAGGTCGGCGAGGATCTGCGCGACAGCGAGCGGATGGGTGATGTAGGGCTCACCGCTCTGCCGCGCCTGACCGGAGTGCGCCTGGGCAGCCACCGTGTAGGCGCGCTCGATGATCGAGAGGTCGCCCTTGGGGTGGTGGGTGCGCACGGTGCGCAGCAGCTGCTCGACGTCGTCGCGGCGCGCAGACCGGGAGAAGATGCGCGGCACCAGCCGCCGCAGTGAGGAGGACTGGGCGGGCGGGACGGTCTCGGCCATCCGATCCCTCCCCTCCGCTGTTCCGGTCAATCCTACGCCCGGGCCGCCGGCGCCCCGGCCGCTCAGGCCGGGGCGATCGCGCGCTCGCGAGCCGCGAGAATGCGGGCGTCGCGCTCGGCGAGGCCCGGCTCGTTCTCACGGAACAGCGAGTACAGCGGGGCGGCGACGAACAGCGTCGAGTAGGCCGCGACGATGATGCCGACGAAGATCGACAGCGAGATGTCGCTGAGGGTCTGCGCGCCGAGCGCGAAGGCGCCGATGAACAGGATCGCGCCCACCGGGAGGATGGCGACGACGGTCGTGTTGATCGAGCGGATCAGCGTCTGGTTCACGGCCAGGTTCACCGATTCGCCGAACGTGCGCCCGGACACCTCGCCGTCCTCCTGTGTGTTCTCACGGATCTTGTCGAAGACGACCGTCGTGTCGTACAGCGAGTAGGCCAGGATCGTCAGGAATCCGATCACGGCGGCAGGGGAGATCTCGAAGCCGCACAGGGCGTAGATGCCGATCGTGATGATGAGCACGTCGACGACGCCGATGATGGCGGCCGCGGACATCTTCCAGGTGCGGAAGTACAGCGCGAGGATGAGGAATGTCAGCGCGAGGAAGATCGCGAGACCCCACAGCGACTGCCGCGTGACGTCAGCGCCCCAGCTCGGGCCGATGAAGGAGGACGTGACCTCGCTCTCGTCGACGCCGTAGATGTCGGCGAGCGCGGCGGTGACGGCCTGGGTGTCGTCGGGCGACATCTGGTCGGTCTGCACGCGGACGGCGCTGTCGCCGACGGTGGTCACCTTCGTGTGGGCGTCGGGGACGACCGACTGCACGGCCTCGGTCGCCAGCGCCTGATCGGGGTTGGAGAGGCTCGAGACGGTGAACTGCGACCCACCGGTGAACTCGATCGAGAACTGGATCGGCCGCACCAGCGGCACGAGGACCGAGCCGATGACGAGGAGTGCCGCGATGAGGAACCACAGGCGCCGGCGTCCCACGAAGGGGAACGAGGTCTTTCCGGTGTACAGGTCGTTGCCGAGCTGGCTCATGGAGCGCATCAGTCTTCTCCCTCCTGGGTCTTCGAGCCGGGTTTCGGAGCATCGGTGGCCGCGAGGGCGGCCTGCTTGCGCTCGGCGATCGTCTGCCTGCGCTCCGCCTCCCCGCGCGACTTCGCGTTGCGGCGCTCAGCCGCGGTCTTCGGCGCGGCCGCCGAGGGCGCCCGGAACTGCGCGCGCCCGCGGTACACCGCGCCGAGCGCGGTCGGGTCGAGCCCGGAGAGCGGGTGACCGGATCCGAAGAACCTGGTGCGCGCCAGCAGCTGCATCACCGGGTGCGTGAACAGGATGAAGATCAGGATGTCGAGCGCGGTGGTGAGGCCGAGCGTGAACGCGAAGCCCTTCACCGTCGCGTCGGCGAGGATGTACAGCACCACGGCGGCGAGGATGTTGATCGACTTCGAGATGTAGATCGTGCGCTTCGCGCGACCCCACCCGTCCTCGACGGCGCCGGTGATCGACTTCCCGTCGCGCAGCTCATCTCGGATGCGTTCGAAGTAGACGATGAACGAGTCGGCGGTGAAGCCGATGGTCACGATCAGACCGGCGACACCGGCCAGCGACAGGCGGAATCCGAGGCGCCAGCCGAGGATGCAGAGCATCACGTACGTCAGGATGCCCATCACCGCGAGCGACGCGATGATGACGAAGCCGAGGGCCCGGTAGCTGATCAGCGAGTAGATCGCGACCAGCACGAGGCCGATGAGGCCGGCGATGAGGCCGATCTGCAGCTGCTGCGAGCCGAGCGTCGCCGAGATCGTGTCGGAGCTGACGACCTCGAAGCTCAGCGGCAGGGCGCCGTACTTGAGCTGGTCGCCGAGCGCCTGCGCCGTCTCCTGCGTGAAGCTGCCCGAGATGCTCGGGTTGCCGCCGAGGATGATGGCGTTCATGGACGGCGCAGAGAGCACCGATCCGTCGAGCACGAAGGCGAACTGGTTCAGCGGAGCCTCGGCGCCGTAGAGCCGCTCGCTGATCTTGCCGAAGGTCTTCGTGCCCGCGTCGTCGAACTTGATGTTGACGACCCACTGGCCGCTGGTCTGCTCGAGGCCGGCGCTCGCGTCGGTGATCGAGGTGCCGTCGAGCTCCACCGGTCCGAGGATGTACTTCACCGTGTT
This sequence comes from Microbacterium terricola, assembly GCF_027943945.1. Lineage (NCBI taxonomy): Bacteria > Bacillati > Actinomycetota > Actinomycetes > Micrococcales > Microbacteriaceae > Microbacterium > Microbacterium terricola. The sequence goes on from NZ_AP027141.1 coordinate 1,354,523, forward strand.
GTCCGCGTCGCACGTGATCAGCGGCTCGTCCTCCGGCGCCGATGCCGGATCGTTCGCCGGGTCGGTGCAGTCGTACGCGAGGTACTCGGCGTACAGCGCGTCGGTGATCCACGCGGGGTCGCTGCCGTTCGTCGGCGAGGCCGTCGGCGTGGAGTTCAGCGTCGGGTCCGGCGTCGGGTACGGAGTCTCCTCGCCGTCCTCACCCACGAAAGTGGTGGCGGGAGCGCCGGCGTAGAGCACGGCGCGCAGCTGCAGCTGTGCCGCCGCCTCGATCCGCTGGCGGGTCTCCTCGTCGGCCTGACCGGGGATCTGGACGACGATGTTCTTGCCGCCCTCGGTGGTGACATCCGCCTCGCCGACGCCGGAGGCGTCGACGCGCTGACGGATGATCGTCACGGCCTGGTCCAGCTGCTCCGACGTGGGAGCGGTGCCGTCCGCGGTCTGCGCTTCGAGGATGATCTGCGTGCCGCCCTGGAGATCCAGGGCGAGTTCCGGCGTCCACGAGCTGCCCTTGAAGACATAGACGCCGAGGGCGTTGATGCCGAACAGGACAGCGGTGATCACCAGCAGAGCGGTCAGCGCGCGCCAGGCGTGCCGGACGGGGGTGGATGTCGCCACGAGGGGTCAGCTTTCTCGGGTGCCCTGACGGGCGAGCGGGTCAGGCCTGAGGCTTGGTTCCGGGATCGGTGTCGGGCGTGCTCTCGTCGTCGAGACGCGCACGGGTCTCCTCGATCGTCTCGATCTCAGGTGCGTCGGTCTCGGAGATCGTCTCGATCTCGGGGGCGTCTGCGCCCTCCTCGACGACGGTCGGCGTCACGACGCGCAGGATCGCCTGGCTGTGCACCTTGATCTCGACGCCCGGAGCGAGCTCGACGATCGCGGGCTGGTCGAGGTTCTCGGGGTCGAACGAGACGATCGTGCCGTAGAGGCCGCCCTGCAGCAGGACCTCGGCGCCGGGAACGGTCTGGTTCGCCTTCTCCTCCTGCTCGAGCTTCTGCTTCGCCATGCGACGACGCGAGCTCCAGAACATGAAGACGAGGAGCACGACCAGAAGGCCAGGCAGAATCCAATCAGCCATGAGGGGACAAACCTTTCGGGGAGGCGCGCGAGAGGCCGCGCAGAGGGGCTCGTGAGCCTTCAGCGATTATAGGTCATCGAATCTCAGCGCTGAGTCGCCGTGCGGAACGCCGAGATGCTCGTATGCCTCGGGGGTCGCGACACGCCCGCGCGGCGTCCGCCCGAGGAAGCCGATGCGCACGAGATACGGCTCGACGACCGACTCGATGGTCTCGGCCTCCTCCCCCACCGTGACGGCGAGGGTGCTGAGCCCGACGGGGCCGCCGCGGAAGCGCCGCACCACGGCGTCCAGTACGGCACGGTCGAGGCGATCCAGGCCGATCCGGTCGACGTCGTACAGGTCGAGCGCGGCATCGACGATCGCCTCCGTCGCTCCGGCCCCTGAGCCCGTCGACGGGTCGCCGTACACGATGATGTAGTCGCGCACGCGCCGCAGCAGCCGGTTCGCGATGCGCGGAGTCCCCCGCGAGCGGCGCGCGATCTCCGCCCGCGCCTGCGGCGGCAGGGTCACGCCGAGCATCGCCGCCGAGCGCTCGAGCACGCGCTCGAGCTCCGCAGGCTCGTAGTACTCGAGGTGCGCGGTGAAGCCGAAGCGGTCGCGCAGCGGGTTGGGCAGCAGCCCGGAGCGCGTGGTGGCGCCGACGAGGGTGAACGGCGCGAGGTCGAGCGGGATGCTGGTGGCCCCGGCTCCCTTGCCGACCATGATGTCGATGCGGAAGTCCTCCATCGCGAGGTAGAGCATCTCCTCGGCGGAGCGCGCCATCCGGTGCACCTCGTCGATGAAGAGCACCTCGCCCGGCGTCAGGCTCGACAGCAGCGCGGCGAGGTCGCCGGCGTGCTGGATCGCGGGGCCGCTGGACATCCGCAGAGGCCGGTTGCTCTCATGCGCGACGATCATCGCGAGCGTCGTCTTGCCGAGACCGGGAGGACCGGAGAGCAGGATGTGGTCGGCGGGCCGTGACTGGATCCGCGCGGCGTCGAGCAGCAGCTGCATCTGCCCCCGCACCTTGTGCTGCCCGACGAACTCCGCGAGCGAGGCCGGGCGCAGTGCGCCCTCGATGGCGAGCTCCGTCTCGTCGACGGGCTCCGCCGCATCCCTCAGCTCATCCACGTGCCGCCTCCTGACGGGCCGGGCCCAATGCTGCGAGGGTCAGCCGGAGCAGGGCGGGCACCGACGCGCGGTCGGCGGGGGCCGCATCGGCGGCGACGGTCGCGACCGCGTCCGCGGCCGTGCGCTCCGACCAGCCGAGCCCCATCAGCGCCTGGGCGACCCGCGCGATCACATCGGGCGTCGTCGCCGTTCCGGCCGATCCGGTGACGGCGGACGCCGCGGTGATCTTGCCGGCGAGCTGCACGACGATGAGCTTCGCCGTCTTCGGGCCGATGCCAGACACGCGCCGGAACGGCGCATCGTCGTCGGCGCTGACCGCGTCGGCGATCTGCGGAACCGTCAGCGTCGAGAGCACCCCGAGGGCGGACTTCGGGCCCACCCCGGTCACCGAGATGAGCAGGGTGAAGACCGTGAGCTCCTCACGGCTGTCGAAGCCGAACAGCGCCAGCGCATCCTCGCGCACGACCAGGTGCGTGTGCAGGTGCACCTCGTCGCCCAGATGGACCGCGCGTGCCGTGGGCGCGGGGACGGCAACCGAGAGACCGATGCCCCCGACCTCGACGACGACAGCCTCGGCGTCGACGTGGACGGCGCGGCCGCGCAGTGAGGAGATCATGGATCGAGCCTACGGAGGGGTTCGCAGTTTTGTTCGAGCGACACGCTCACCGGCGGGCGACGCGCTCGGCGTCTGCCCACGCGCGCTGAGCAGGAGTGAGCGCGCTCGCGCCGACCGCCCCGCTCGGACGCACCCCGCCTCGCCACGCGTGGCAGAGCGCGAGCGCCAGGGCGTCCGCCGCGTCGGCCGGCTGGGGCAGCTCGTCCAGGCGCAGGATCCGGGCCACCATGGTCTGCACCTGCCGCTTGTCGGCGGCGCCGTAGCCGGTGATGGCGGCCTTCACCTCGGTGGGGGTGTGCGTGGTCGCGGGGAGTCCCCGCTCGCCGGCCACGAGGAGCGCGATGCCGCTGGCCTGAGCGGTGCCCATCACGGTCTGCCTGTTGTGCTGAGCGAAGACGCGCTCGACGGCCACGACCTGAGGATCGTGCGCATCGATCACGGCGCGCAGCCCCGCGGCGATCGTCGCCAGGCGCTCCTCGATCGGCATGGTCGGCGCCGAGCGGACCACTCCGACGTGCACGAGCGTCGCCGAGCGGTCACGTGCGACGTCCACGACACCGACGCCGCACCTGGTGAGGCCGGGGTCGATGCCCAGGACTCTCAGGACGCCGCTGCGGGTGGTTGCCACTCCCCCACGCTAGGCGAGAGGTGCGACAGGCGAGCCGAGGCGCGCCCCGCAGCATCCCGTCGGAAGGGTCTACTCGTCGTTCTCGAGCTCGGCCTGCACGTCGGCGGTGAGGTCGAAGTTGCTGAAGACGTTCTGCACGTCGTCGCTGTCCTCGAGTGCGTCGATGAGGCGGAAGACCTTGCGGGCGGTGTCGGCGTCGATCTCCACCTTGAGCGAGGGCACGAACTCCACGTCGGCGGACTCGTAGTCCAGGCCCGCGTCCTGCAGCGCCTTGCGCACAGGCACGAGATCCGACGGCTCGGTCAGCACCTCGAAGCCCTGCGCGTGCGGCTCGATCTCCTCGGCGCCGGCCTCGAGGGCCGCCATCATGACGTCGTCCTCGGTGGTGCCCTCGCCCGAGACGACGATGACGCCCTTGCGGTGGAAGTTGTAGGCGACGCTGCCCGGATCGGCCAGGGTGCCGCCGTTGCGACTGAGCGCCGTGCGCACCTCCGCCGCCGCGCGGTTCTTGTTGTCGGTGAGGCACTCGATCATCAGGGCGACGCCGTTGGGTCCGTAGCCTTCGTAGACGATCGTGGTGTACTCGACGGCCTCGCCGCCGATCCCCGCACCGCGCTTGATCGCGCGGTCGATGTTGTCGTTGGGGACCGAGGTCTTCTTCGCCTTCTGGACGGCGTCGTAGAGCGTCGGGTTGCCTGAGAGGTCCGCACCGCCGAGCTTGGCGGCGACCTCGATGTTCTTGATGAGCTTGGCGAACGACTTCGCGCGACGGCTGTCGATGACGGCCTTCTTGTGCTTCGTCGTCGCCCACTTGGAGTGGCCGGACATGCCGACCAGTCTACGGTGCGTCGCCGAGGACGCCGCTGTCGTACCGGCCGGGACGCGCGGTTCCCGCGGAGAGCAGGTCGAGCTTCTTCTCGTACTGCCGCCGGCCGTACAGGCGGTAGAGCAGACGGATGACCGCGGGAACCTCGCTGAGCAGCTCGGCCGCATCCTCCTCGGTCATCGAGTCCTGGATCAGGCCGAAGAACAGGAAGATCTGCGAACGGTCGTAGGCCTTCTGCGCCTCGGTCCCGAGCGCATCCCACTCCGCCTGGCTGAAACTCTGCTCGATGACCGGGACGATGAGCTCCTCCTCCGCGGCCAGATGCACGCGCAGCAGCGCGCCGATGGCGGCGAGGTGCGAGGCCAGGGACTCCGCGGTGGCGCCGACCGGCTGCTCCCGCCAGGCGGCTCCGAGGGGCGGCGTGGCATCGAGCAGGGCAGCCACCTGGGCGTGATGCTCCTTCATCAGGTCCACATGGATCGCGCAGGCGGGGCGCCGCGTCGACAGGGTGTCCCAGAAGAACTCGTCCTCGAAGCGGTGGTGGTGGTGCAGCGCCGCATTGACCAGCGCGACGTTGCGTTCCACCGCCGCCACGCGCGCGCGATCGTGCGCCGGCGTTCCGCGCACCCCGTCCGGCAGCAGCGCGTAGAGCCGGCGGAACGCGTTGTGGACCAGGATGAGGTCGTCCGGCTGACAGCCGGCGCCGTCGGGCGGCTCGGCCCCGGATGCGGGCAGTGCTGTGGCCATGCGCGAACCTCCTCGCCCGTCCCCTCGGGCACGCGGATGAGGGGAAGATACTCGCCTGTGGGCCGCCGGGCAACCGGGGCGGTGGCGCCGCTGCGTCGACGCGATCACGCCGGTGGTGCAGACGCCGCCGGCGGAGCACACTGTCGGCATGGACGAACGAGAACGCGCCCTCGGCGCTGCGCGGTCAGCCGCGCTCGAGTTCCTCGCCGGCCTCGATGATCGCCCCGTCTGGCCTCGCGCGACCCTCGACGACATGCTGGCGGAGTTCGGCGGCCCGCTCGCCGACACGGGTGTCGACGCGGAGACCCTGGTGACCGACCTCGCCGCCCGGGCGACGCCCGGACTCGTCGGCATCCCGGGCGGTCGGTTCTTCGGATTCGTGATCGGCGGCACCCTGCCCGCGGCCCTCGCGGCCGACTGGCTCGTCTCGGCCTGGGATCAGAACTCCGGCTCGAGCACCATGACGACCGCGACGGTAGCCCTCGAGCGCATCGCGGGCGCCTGGATCTGCGACCTGCTCGGGCTGCCTGCCACCGCTTCGGTCGGGTTCGTCACGGGTGCGCAGATGTCGAACTGGGTGTGCCTGTCGATCGCGCAGCACGCGGTGCTGCGGCGCGCCGGCTGGGATCTGACCCGAGCGGGCCTGCGCGGCGCGCCGCCCGTGCGGGTCATCGTCGGCGCCCACCGGCACGGCTCGATAGACCGGGCGCTGCGCTTCTGCGGGATCGGGGCCGACGAGATCACCGTCGTGCCGGCCGATGCCGAGGGGCGGATGCTGCCCGCCGGCCTGGTCGCCGCGCTCGCGGGGGCATCCGGCATCCCGACGATCGTCTGCCTGCAGGCGGGCGAAGTGCACACGGGCGCGTTCGATCCGGTGGCCGAGCTCGTGCCGCTCGCCAAGGAGCACGGCGTCTGGGTGCACATCGACGGCGCGTTCGGACTGTGGGCGGCGGCTTCTCCCGCACTGCATCACCTCACCGACGGGATCGGCGGCGCGGACTCGTGGACCACCGACGCCCACAAGACGCTCAACGTGCCGTACGACTGCGGCATGGCGATCGTCCGGGACCCGGCCGACTCCATCGCCATGTTCCGCACCGGCGGCGACTACCTCGTGTTCACGAGCCTCGACCCGTGGGACGTCACGCCCGAGCTGTCTCGCCGTGCGCGCGGCGTGCCGGTGTGGGCGGCGCTCCGATCGCTCGGCCGAGAGGGCGCGGCCGCCCTCGTCGACCGGCTGCACGCGAACGCGCGGCGCCTCGAAGCCGGGCTAGGTCGTGTGCCGGGGATCACCGTCGTCCACGAGGTGGTCTACACGCAGGTCATGTTCCGGCTCGACGACGACGACGCGACCAGGGCGCTGGGCGCCGCGATCCTCGCGGACGGGACGGCGGCGCTGACCGGAGCCGAGTGGGACGGGCACCCGACGCTGCGCTGCTCGATGTCGTCGTGGGCGACGACGGAAGATGACATCGACCGCACCGTGGCGGCGATCGCACGACTGGCCGAGGAGCAGGTCAGCCGAGGATCTTGACCAGGGTGCGCAGATTGCGATTGGTGGTGCGGCTCTTGAACGTCTTCTTGGCGAGCACCTTCGCGAAGGCGGTATCGGTGGTGGAGCCCTTCGCCGGATTCCAGTAGACGACGCCTGGCCCTTCGGCGACCGGATCCACGTCTGCGTCGAGCGATGCCGCGGCAGAGGTGAGCTCGCCGAGGGTGTCGGCGTCGACGCAGAAGACCACCCACGGCTGCCTGCCGTCGTCGGACGCGTCGAACGGGAACCCCGCGATCGCCGCACGCAGCTCGTCACGTGTGACGAGGAGGATCCAGGCGTCGTAGCCGAAGCGGTCGGCCAGGCCCTTCTCGATGGAGGCCTTGAGCGGCCCGCGGCGGGAGGGTGCAGCATCCGCCTCGAACCGGACATTGCCGCTCGCGAGCACGGTGCGCACGTCCTTCAGTCCGAGCTCGGTGAACAGCGCAGCCAGGTCGGCGCTGCGGACGGTGATCCCGCCCACGTTCACTCCGCGCAGGAGCGCGATCCACTCGGTCACGCCCGTCAGGCTACGCCGCACGCACGACAGCGAGGAAGCGCTCGTGGAAGCGCGTCTCCCCCGACACCTCTGGATGGAAGGAGGTGCCGAGCAGAGGCCCCTGCTGCACGGCCACGACGCCGCCGTCCGGCAGCGTCGCGATCGCCGTCGCGCGCTCGCCGACGTGGGTGATGAGCGGCGCGCGGATGAACGTCGCGTGCACGGGCGGCCCGTCGAAGCCGTCGACCCCGAGGGTCGTCTCGAACGAGTCCACCTGGCTGCCGAAGGCGTTGCGGGCGACGACGACGTCCAGGCCGCCGAACGTCTCCTGGCCGTCGATCGCGCCGGTGATCCGGTCGGCGAGCAGGATGAGGCCGGCGCACGTGCCGTAGACCGGCAGGCCGGCGGCGATCGCGTTGCGGATCGGATGCTGCATCCCGAACGTGCGGGACAGCTTGTCGATGACGCTCGACTCTCCGCCGGGGATCACCAGCCCCTGCACGGCGGCGAGCTCGTCCGGGCGTCGCACCAGGCTGACGTCCGCGCCGAGCTCGGTGAGCACGCGCGCGTGCTCACGCACATCGCCCTGCAGGGCGAGGACGCCGACCCTAGGACTCATGCTCCCTGCTCCTTGGAACGAGTAGCGGGCGCAGCCCGCGTATCGAGATCACCAGCCGCGCTCGGCGAGGCGGTGCGGCGCCGGCAGGTCGGACACGTTGATGCCGACCATGGCCTCGCCGAGTCCGCGCGACACCTCGGCGACGACCTTCGGGTCGTCGAAGAAGGTCGTCGCCTTCACGATCGCCGCTGCGCGCTCAGCCGGGTTGCCCGACTTGAAGATGCCGGACCCGACGAAGACGCCGTCGGCGCCGAGCTGCATCATCATCGCCGCGTCCGCGGGGGTCGCGACGCCGCCGGCGACGAACAGCACGACCGGCAGGGCGCCGGTCTCGGCGACCTCGGCGACGAGCTCGTACGGCGCCTGCAGCTCCTTCGCGGCGACGTACAGCTCGTCCTTCGTCATCGAGCGCAGCACGTTGATCTCGCTGGTGATCTTGCGGATGTGCTTGGTGGCCTCCGACACGTCGCCGGTGCCCGCCTCGCCCTTCGAGCGGATCATGGCGGCGCCCTCGTTGATGCGGCGGAGCGCCTCGCCGAGGTTGGTCGCACCGCAGACGAACGGCACCGTGTAGCCCCACTTGTCGATGTGGTTGACGTAGTCGGCGGGCGAGAGCACCTCGGACTCGTCGATGTAGTCGACACCGAGCTCCTGCAGGATCTGCGCCTCGACGAAGTGGCCGATGCGGGCCTTGGCCATCACCGGGATCGAGACCGCCTCGATGATCGAGTCGATCATGTCGGGGTCGCTCATGCGCGAGACGCCGCCTTCGGCGCGGATGTCGGCCGGCACGCGCTCGAGCGCCATGACGGCGACGGCGCCGGCGTCTTCGGCGATCTTCGCCTGATCGGCGGTGACGACGTCCATGATGACGCCGCCCTTGAGCATCTCGGCGAGACCGCGCTTGACGCGGGAGGATCCGGTGGTGGGCGTGGACATGCGAGGCTCCTTCTTTGACCTAGGCCAAAAGATAGCATGTCCCACCTCGTACACTTGCCGCAGGGAGGCTCAGATGACGGTGCAGAGCGAGATCGCGGGGGCGTCCGCATCCGAGATCGTCGAGAGCGTGCGCGAGCAGCGCGAACGTGGGCTGCTGCGGCCCGGTGACGCACTCCCGCCGGTCCGAGCGCTCGCCGAGCGGCTCGGCGTCAACCGCAACACCGTGATGGCGGCCTACCGTCAGCTCGCTCTCGCGGGCCTGGTCACCTCGAAGGGCCGCGGCGGCACGAGGATCGCCGACCCCGACCCGATCGCACAGGAGGGCTACGCGGCCGACACGGTGCTGCGCGACGTGGGCACGGGCAACCCCGACCCCGACCTCATCCCCGACCCGTCGGCCGCCCTCGCCGGCATGGCGGGCCGGCCGGTGCTGTACGGCGAGCCCGTGATCGACCGGGCGCTCGAGGGCTGGGCGCATGACTGGATGCGCGCGGCCGTCGACCCCGCGCTCGAGCTGCGGCTCACCGTCACCAGCGGCGCCTCCGACGCGATCGAGCGGCTGCTCACCCAGACGCTCACGCGCGACGACGCGGTCGCGCTGGAGGACCCGTGCTTCCTGCCGAGCATGAACACGGTGCGGCTCGGCGGCTACCGCACCGTCCCGGTCCCGGTGGACTCCGAGGGGATGACGGTGGCGGGCCTGCAGGCAGCGCTCGAGGCGGGGGTGCGCGCGGTCGTCTGCACGCCGCGGGCGCAGAATCCGACCGGTGCGAGCCTCAGCGCCGCGCGGGCGGTGGCACTGCGGGCGCTCCTCGCCGACCACCCGTACGTGCTCGTCATCGAAGACGACCACTTCTCGATGCTCTCGTCACGTCCGTACCACTCGCTGATCGGCCCGCAGCAGCTGCGCTGGGCACTGATCCGCTCGGTCTCGAAGTTCCTCGGGCCCGACATGTGCCTGGCGGTCACCGCATCCGATCCGGAGACCGCCGAGCGGCTCGCGATGCGGCTGAGCCCCGGCACGATCTGGGTCAGCCACCTGCTGCAGCGACTCGCGCACACGCTCGTGAGCGACGCGGACGTGCTCGAGCGCATCCGCGCGGCCGCGGCGCACTACGCCGATCGCAACGCGGCGTTCGCCGGGAGGCTGTCCGCCCACGGCCTGCCGACCGAGGTCGGCGACGGCCTCAACCTGTGGGTGCCGCTGCCGGTGCCCGCCCGCGGCGTGACCGCCCAGCTGATGCGCCGCGGCTGGCTCGCACGCCCCGGCGACGAGTTCGTGCTCGCCGACGCCGCGGCCGCGAGCCACCTGCGCCTGACGGTGCACGACCTCGACGACGACGACGCCGAACGGCTGGCGCGGGACGTGGCAGCCGCGGTGTCCGCCGTCTCGCGCGTGGGATGATCGAGCGGTGAAGATCCTCTCGATCCAGTCGGCCGTCGCGTACGGTCACGTCGGAAACTCCGCCGCCGTCTTCCCGCTGCAGCGCATCGGCGTCGAGGTGCTGCCGGTCTACACGGTGAACTTCTCGAACCACACCGGATACGGCGCGTGGCGCGGTCCGCTCATCTCCCCCGACGACGTGCGCGAGGTCATCACCGGCATCGAGGAGCGCGGCGTCCTCCCGGAGATCGACGTCGTCCTTTCCGGCTACCAGGGCGGCGAGGGCATCGGCGACGTCATCCTCGACGCGGTCGCGCGGGTCAAGGCCGCGAACCCCGACGCCGTGTACGCGTGCGACCCCGTGATGGGCAACGCGAAGTCCGGATGCTTCGTGGCTCCGGCCATTCCCGTGCTGCTGCGCGAGCGCGTGGTGCCGGCCGCCGACATCATCACCCCGAACCAGTTCGAACTCGGCTTCCTGACCGAGACCGAGCCGGCCGACCTGGCGTCGACCCTCGCGTCAGCCGACCTCGCGCGCGACATGGGCCCGCGGACCGTGCTCGTCACGAGCGTCGAGCGCCCCGACCGGCCCACGGGCACGATCGAGATGCTCGCGGTGACCGACGACGGCGCGTGGATCGTGCAGACGCCGCACATCCCGATGAAGGCGAACGGGTCGGGCGATGTGACGGCCGCGCTGTTCACCGCGCACTACCTTGCCAGCGGCGATGCCGCCGATGCCCTGGCGCGGACGACGTCGAGCGTGTTCGACCTGCTCACCCGCACGCACGTGTCCGGTCAGCGCGAGCTGCAGCTGATCGAGGCGCAGGAGTCCTACGCGCACCCGAGCATGCAGTTCGAGGTCACCCAGGTCCGCTGAGCCCTCCCCCCGGTCAGGCCGGCCAGGCGGCCGCGACCGCCTCGCGCACCTCGCCGAGCAGCTGCGGCAGGGCCTTCGTCCTGGCGATGATCGGGAAGAAGTTCGCGTCCGCCGCCCAGCGCGGCACGATGTGCTGGTGCAGATGCTCGTCGACGCCGGCACCGGCGACGGCGCCCTGGTTCATGCCGATGTTGAATCCGTCGCACCGCGCGATCTCGCGCAGCACCTGCATCCCCGTCTGCGTCAGCGCGCCGATCTCGGCGACCTCTTCCGGCGTCGCCTGGTCGTAGGTGGGGATGTGCCGGTACGGGCAGACGAGCAGGTGCCCTGAGTTGTACGGGAACAGGTTCAGGAGCACGTACGCAGTCTCGCCGCGGTGCACGATCAGGCCGTCCGTGTCGGACTTGCCGGGCGCCGCGCAGAACGGGCAGTCCGCGCGCATGGCGTCGGCGCCGGCGTTGATGTACGCCATGCGGTGCGGCGTCCACAGGCGCTGGAACCCGTCGGGCACACCGGCGAGCGATGCGGCGTCGACGAGCTCCTCGGTCACGCCAGGTCCTCCGCGGAGTTCACGAGCACCTTGCCGTCGATCGCCGCGCGGATGAGCGCCACGGCGTCGTCGATCGGCACGCCGTTGGTCTGCGAGCCGTCGCGGAAGCGGAACGACACCGTGTTCGCCGAGCGGTCCTGCTCGCCCGCGATGAGCATGAGCGGGACCTTCTGCGTGGTGTGCGTGCGGATCTTCTTCTGCATGCGGTCGTCGCTGTGGTCGAGCTCCGCACGCACGCCGTCGGCCTGGAGTCGGGCGATGACCGCCTGCAGGTAGTCCGAGAACTCGTCGGCGACCGGGATGCCCACGACCTGCACGGGCGAGAGCCACACCGGGAACGCGCCCGCGTAGTGCTCGAGCAGGATCGCGAAGAACCGCTCAGCCGAGCCGAACAGCGCGCGGTGGATCATGACGGGACGGTGACGCTCGCCGTCGGACCCGGTGTACTCGAGCTCGAAGCGCTCGGGCAGGTTGAAGTCGATCTGCACCGTCGACAGCTGCCAGGTGCGGCCGAGCGCGTCCTTGGTCTTCAGATCGATCTTCGGCCCGTAGAAGGCCGCCTCGCCCGCGACCTCGGTGAGCTTCAGGCCGGAGGCCTGCGCGACCCGACGGAGCGCGTCGGTGGCCATCGCCCAGTGCTCCTCGTCGCCGATCCACTTGTCCTTCTCGTCGTCGCGCATCGACAGCTCGAGCTCGAACTCGGTGAGGCCGAAGTCGCGCAGCATCGACAGCACGAAGTCGAGCACCTTCTCGGCCTCGTCCTCCAGCTGCTCGGGGGTGACGAACAGGTGCGAGTCGTCCTGGGTGAAGCCGCGCACGCGGGTCAGCCCGTGCAGCGCGCCGGAGAGCTCGTAGCGGTAGACCGTGCCGTTCTCGTACAGACGCATCGGCAGATCGCGGTAGCTGCGGCCACGCTCCTTGTAGATGAGGATGTGCATCGGGCAGTTCATCGGCTTGAGGTAGTAGTCGACCCCCTGCTTCGTGACCTCGCCCTGCTCGTCCCGCTCCTCGTCCAGGTGGATGGGCGGGAACATGCCCTCCTTGTAGGTGACGAGGTGGTTGGACTTGATGAACAGGTCCTTCTTGGTGATGTGCGGGGTGTAGACGTAGGTGTACCCGCCCTGGCGGTGACGCAGCAGGGCGTGCTGCTCCATCTCCTGGCGGATGATGCCGCCCTTGGGGTGCCATACCGACAGGCCGGAGCCGATCTCGTCGGGGAACGAGAAGAGGTCGAGCTCCTTGCCGAGCTTCCGGTGGTCGCGCTTGGCGGCCTCCTCGAGGCGCTGCTGGTAGGAGCGCAGCTCGTCCTTGGTCGGCCACGCGGTGCCGTAGATGCGCTGCAGCTGCGGGTTCTTCTCGCTGCCGCGCCAGTAGGCGCCGGCGATCCGCTGCAGCGCCCAGCCGTTGCCGATCACCCGGGTGCTGGGCACGTGCGGGCCGCGGCAGAGGTCCTTCCAGACCGTCACGCCGTCGCGATCGACGTTGTCGTAGATGGTGAGCTCGCCCGCGCCGATCTCGACGGAGGCGCCCTCGGCCGCGTGCGCACCCGAGCCGGGCCCGCCGGCGAGGTCGATGAGCTCGAGCTTGAACGGCTCGTTCGCGAGCTCGGCACGCGCTTCGACGTCCGTCACGACCCGGCGGACGAAGCGCTGGCCCTCGCGGACGATGCGCTGCATCTCCTTGTCGATGGCCTTCAGGTCCTCGGGCGTGAACGGCTGGTCGACGCCGAAGTCGTAGTAGAAGCCGTTCTCGACCGGCGGCCCGATGCCCAGGTTCGCCTGCGGCTTGATGCGCTGCACCGCCTGCGCGAGCACGTGCGCGGCGGAATGACGGAGGATGCTGAGGCCGTCCGCGCTGTCGATCGTCACCGGCTCGACGGCATCCGTCGACTGTACGACGGTGGCGAGGTCTTTCAGCTCGCCGTTGACGCGGAGTGCGACGACGGAGCGATCGGGGAACAGGGCGAAGCCGTCGGCGGGGTACGGCACGTCCGACGGGATGACGACGTCAGTCAAGGGAACTTCTCCAGGAGGGTTGCTCGGAAGGTGGTGCTCAGCTTCGGGCGCGCGCTGCGCCCTGCCCGCTCAGGCCTGAAGCGTTCGCGTGCCGGCGGCCGCGACGACCGCCGCGAGAACGGTGATCCGGCGCTGTTCCATCTTCCGAGTCTATCCGTGTCGGGGATCCCGTACGGCGGCGAGGAAGAGCGGCCATCCGGTCTCCGTGTGCGACACGGAGACGATGAACGGCCGGTCGAATGCGACCTCGTGATCCACCACGTCTGCGGAGGTCGCCACGATGCCGAGTTCCGTGACCGCAGCAGCCACGGTGCCGTCCTCGTCGATCGTGAGCATGCTCTGCTGCGCGGCTTGACCGAGGCACAGCTCGGCGTCCGCGATCCCGCGCAGATCTGTCCTGGACCCGCACCGGAGGCTGCCGAGGCCGAGGGCGGGCAGCATCGGCACCACGTCCAGCGCCGGCGGAGCGATGTCGAGCGTGGGCAGCGCGAGACCGATGCGCGCGAGTGCGGCGCTGTCGAGCGAGCTCGACACAGCGTCCAGCAGGTCGGGGGTCAGCGCGGCCGGGTCCGTTCCCGTGGGCGGCAGCAGGACGTCGGCGTGCAGCGCATCGGTGTAGGGCAGGCGCAGCGCCACCCAGCCGTCGACCTCCGCGTATGCGGCGTGGAGGTCGTGGCTGCTCATGGTCTCGACATCGACCGTCTTGCCGTCGCCGAGCCTGAACGGAGCTGCTGAGGTGTTGGAGGCGTCGAACGGCGTCCGCCAGCGCGCCGCCAGGACGATCGCGTCCTGCAGGACGAGCTTCAGGTCACGGTTCGGAGTGATCGCCGACTCCTCGATCAGTCCCCCGGTGTGGCGGGCCACCCACTCGTCGAGCACCGCCTTGCCCGACGCAGAACTCAAGTCGGCATACTGCACGCCGGCGTCGAAGCCCGACGCGAGGGCGCGAAGATAGTCCTCGTGCACAGGGAAGCCTCCATGCACGACGACCTCGTCGGCGAGGTGCACGAGTGGGCGCTCCGGAAGGTCGCCTCCCGTTGCGGACGCGGGATCCCCGTCCCACTCGAGCAGTGCAGCCCGCAGGGCGGCGAAGGCATCGCGCCGCTCGGCTCCGGGCGCGCCGAGGACGTTCTCCAGCTCGGCGAGGCTCGCACCGCCGACGCCCTCGGCGAGCATCGCCAGCGCGGTCGCGAGGCCCGCCGGCGAGACCACCGCGTTCTGGTCCTGCGGGGCCAGCGACAGCGCCGTCGTGCCGAGCGCGCGGCTCGCTTCGACCACCGCAGGGACGGCGGTCGCCTCCGACAGGGTCACTGTCCGCAGCGCGACATCGTCGGCGCGCACGAATGCCGACTGCGAACTGGGCGGAGTCGAAGAGCTCGCGCACGCGCCGAGCGACACGGCGGACGCCAGGGCGCACGCCGCCGCCGCGCCACGTCGCCACACCAGCGACCTCGGTGTCCCCATCCGCGGATCATACCGACGCGCGGCGCTCCGGTGTCGAGACAGGGTCAGCCGTCGGTCGACAGCGCGTACTCCCCCTCGGCGCAGCCGGTCACGATCCAGCCACCGGGCACCTGAGCCGTGGCGACGTCGGTGACCCCCGACACGGTGACGTCGGGCTCGACCGCGCCAGGCACCCACACTTCCAGACCGCAGCTCTGCTCGTCTGCCCGCCCGGCGAGGTCGACGTGGGTGCCGTCGCCGGTGAGTGCCGTGAGCACCCCGGGCGCCGACCGGGGATAGGCCCGACCCAGGATCTCGAGGAGGTCGGTGCGGGGTGCGACGTCTTCTCCTGTCGCGCAGTCCGTGCGCATGAGGGCATCGGTCACGTCGACGATCCCGCCCTGCGGGTCGCCGCACGCCTGCCGCCAGACCCAGTAGGCGCTGCCGAGCCGGTGCTGGTCCTCGAGGTCCGCGTAGCGCGTCAGCTTTTCCACGCGGTCGGCGTCCTCGCCCCAGTAGCCGTACTCCCCCGACCACAGCGGAGCGCCGTAGGCGTCGGCCGCGCGCTGCGCGAGGGTGAACTGACGCTCCATCGACACGATCGGCGGGAGGCCGAGCGCGCGGTCCATCGTGATCGACTCGGCGTAGAGGTGCGGGGAGAACACGATGTTGCGGTCCGAGGTGAACCGCGGCGGAGGGCCGCTGTCGAACCCGAGACCCGACCAGAGGATGCTCGGCTCGACGAACACGATCTGCGGCGCGCCGGCGTCGCGGATCGCCTGGATCGCGCGGTCATAGAACCGACCAAGGAGGAACGATGTCGTGACCGGCGCGGTCTCGCCGAAGCCCGGCTCGTTCATCAGGTCGAATCCCGCGACGGCCGGCTCGTCCCGGAACTCTGCCGCGAGCGCGGCCCATGTCGAGATCAGAGCGGTCTGGACGCCGTCGGCGTCGAAGTAGAAGTTCTGGAACGCCCGGTCGCTGGCGGGCGAGATGTCCCGACCCTGGAACTGGCAGCGTGGCGCGCCATCCGTCTTCGTGGCCCACGCCGGCGCTCCGTCGTATCCCCACATCGGATCCGTGCCGGCACGGCATTCCGCGTCGGCCGGGGTTCCCTCGTTCCACCACGAGTCCTGGTGCATGTCGAGCACGACGTACAGGCCGTGCGCGTCGGCGAGTTCGACCGCCTCGTCGATCTGCTTCAGGTACGCGTCGCTCAGGGTGCCCCTGGTCGGCTCGAGCGCCGACCAGGAGATGTTCAGCCGCACCACGTTGAAGCCCTGCGCCGCGATCCCGGCGACGTCGTCCTCGGTCAGGGGCGTGGTGTCGTCCACCTCGGGCCGGGGGCGGTAGAAGTCGACGAGCTGGTTGACGTTGACGCCGCGGAGCAGGACCTCGTTGCCCTCCCCGTCCGCGATCACGCCGGATTCGGCGCGCAGGAACCCTGAGTCGATCTGATCGTCGGATGCTGCCGCCGCACCGGTCGGAGGGGTCAGGGCCGTCACGGCCACTGCAATGACGGCCACCGCGGCGATACCCGCCGCGGCGAACCGGGGGGCGCGCACGCCGCTCTTGGCGAGCACTCGATCGGCGACGACGGCGCCCGCACCGGCGATCCAGCCCAGGCACGCTCCAAAGGACAGGCCGTCCGCGACGGCGACGTACGCCGACATCAGCGGCCACATGTCACCGTGGAACCCGTCGACGACGAGGGCGATCAGCGCCTGGAGCAGGCCGACGATGCCTCCGGCGACCAGCGCGGCCAGCCAGCCGGCGAGCACTCCGGGAACGCGGGCGCGCATCCACTGCAGGCACAGTGCGGTGGCGCCGGCGATGAGCACCATCGCGACGACGACCGACAGCACGCCGCGGTCGGGGCGCGCCGCGGGCACGCCGGGGGCGTAGACCGTGCTCGTCCACCACAGGCCGGCGAGCAGGGGCGCGGTGGCTGCGAAGAGCGCGGCGGGCACCCAGATGGCGCCGGGTTCGTGCTTCTGGCGGTCGGAGGGGCCGCCGAACCATCGCGCGAACGCAGCGACGATCAGCGCCGCAGGCACCGCCTTGGCGGTGACGTACGCGGCGGCCCAGGCGGCGATCGCGGGATCCCAGGTCATGACGAGGCCGGTGGCCGCCTGCGCCAGCATCACCGCGAGGACGACACCGGGTACGAGGGTCCAGAAGCGGTCCCCTGCGCGGACCGAGACCCACCACAGTACGCCGAGCAGGACGGGCAGGTAGACCACGTACGGTGCCCATGTCCAGGCGGCGTCGACGCGTGCGCCGGCGCCGGACCATCCCACGAGCGCGAGCAGCCCGGTGGGGTCGGCGATCGCCTGGACGGCGACCAGGGCGAGCATGGTGATGAGCGCGACGACGGGACGTCGGATGGGCCTCATGGCACTCCATCGTGACAAGGGGGCGGGGGGAACAGCCTGCACAGCATCCGCCATGGCGAGCCGCGATGTCAAACCGAGCGGCACTCGGTTCCGGGGACGACTCGGGTCTCCGTCTCGCCAGCCTTGCGGGGTGCGTTGTCGAGATCCCCCATGGAACGCGTGCGATAGCAGTCGCTGAGGGGACGAAGACCGTCGAGCTCAGCCGCGAATGATGGCAGTGGCTAGTCGTCGCCTTCCACGATGAGCGTGAACTGGACGGGCTCTAGTGCCGGGCCCGTCTCCTGCGGCTCCTCCTCGAGGTAGTACTCCTGCTCGTCGAGGGGCACGCCCAGGTTGGTGAGCTCCGTTGATCGGTCGACATACCCCGGGGGCGGCTCGGCGTTCCCGCTGGCGGGTGCCGCCGCCGTGAGGGTGATGAGTCCGCCGCCGATGAGTGCGGCAAGCGCGACAATCAGGCTCGCCCGTTGGGAGGTCCGCTCGGCCATTACAGGACAGTCTTGCTTGCGCTGACGCTGGACGCGGTCAGGTACGTGGACTTGCGTCCGGTGACCCTGACGGAGATCTTCTTGCCGCGGTCGGCGGTGGTCAGCTTGTAGCTCGCCGTGGTGGCCTTCGCGATCGGCTTCCCGTTCCGGAGCCACTGGTACGAGAGAGCGACCGGTGCCGGCTTCCACGTGCCGGGCTTCACGGTCAGGGTCTTCCCGACCTTCACCGTCCCGCTGACGGTGGGGGTGCCCTTCGTGAGGACGCCACGGACGGTGAGGCTGTACGCCTTGCCTTTGACAGTGGTCCCGGAGCCGAAGCTGGAGTCCACCATGATGTAGGCGTTTCCTGCCGGTGCGGCGATCGTCTTGGCGCGGAGCTTCGAGCCCGAGCACCAGCCGCCGGGGACGTCGTATGTCGTCAGGTACTCGTCTCCGACCCACACTTCGATGTCGTAGATGTCGTCGGTGCCGAGTCCGCACGGGAACCGGAAGTCGATCGAGATCTTGCGGGCCTTCGTCAGCGGCAGCCGATAGTAGTCGCTGTCCATTCCCCACACGCTGTCCCCATACAGCACAGACCCGTTCACCTTGCCTCCGAGCGCGAGCAGATCCGCCGTCGCGGAGGTGCTGTTCGGCTCTGATTCGGAAGGCATCGCGGACGTCTTCACCGCGAGCGTGTACGGCTGGCCCTTCCAGATGGCGTTGCTCGAGAACCCGGTGACGCGTGCCTTCAGCGACACGTAGTACGTGCCCGGGCCTGCAAACAGCGCGAGGCCGCGCACCCTGGCACCGCTGTAGTCGGTGGTCTTCACGCTCTCGTACTGAATCGTCTTCCCCGCCCCATCCAGCACATGCAGATCGAGCTTCCCGTCCGTCCCGAGCGCGTCGGAGAACCGGAGGTCGATGACCACCCGGCCCGAGGTGCCGAGGGTCACGCGGTAGAAGTCGCAGTCGTATGCCCCGTTGTCGCAGTCACCGGAGGTCCCGAAGGTGGAGTTCACCGTCGTCGCCAAGGGGATACTCTGCGCCTGAGCAGACGTGCTGTTCGGCTCCACCTCCGTCACCGACGCGGCGGCAGCGGGCGGCGCAGCGACCATGGACACGGTGAGCGCGAGCGCGAGACCCGCCGCCCATTGCCGGGCAGTACTGATGCGCGCACGCGCGACGAAGCTATTCCCCACAGCCATCTCCCCCAGAGAGATCCCCAGTGGCCCGAGATCGGACCTGGCTGAACATTAGCGACACCCTGACTGGCGACGCCATCACTTTCTGCAGCGGCCGTAACCGCTCGGTGATCGGTCGCATGAGAAGTCCGCGACCTCCGGACATCTCTTTGGGTCGTATCCAGAACCGTCGACATAGCTCCAGCGGCGGTTCGACTAAGGCTCCCCATCCTCTGGTCGAAGATCTGCTGGCTGAAGCTGCGGCAATCCCAATATGCTCGGCTCGTCGGCTCCCCGAAGAGCCGCGGATTGGGGATCCGGTGACCGGTAGTTTGACGCGCGCCGCACGGCGCATCACAGCTGGTGCGGTGACCGCAGTGCTCGCACTCGCAGGGGTGGTTGCCGTACCCGCCGCAGCGCAGGCACTCGACGCCTCGCCGCTCGCGCTCAGCATCGAGGTGCCTGAGTCGGCGTACATCTTCACCGCGGGCGAGCAGGTCTCCTTCACGTTCACCGCGAAGAACGCACAGTCCAGCGCCATCACTTTCCCTGAAAACGCGCGGGTCGTCGTGTCGATGATGCAGAACCGTAACGCCTCCGCGTTCACCGGCGGGTGCGAGATGGCTGGGGTCGGATTCCCCGACCCCTGGGTCGCGTACCAGCACGCTTACGAACTCCCGGACACCATGCAGCCGGGTGAGACCATCACGTGCACGACGACGTACACCCCGAACGCGGAGGACGTCGCCGCCGGCGGTATCTTCGGCACGCTCGAGTACCGGCCGGACTGGGATGTCGGCACGACCGGCTGGTGGTACTACACGCTCGCGGCGGAGGGTGGCTCGGACGAGCCGAACATCCCGAAGACCGCCACTGTCGGGAAGCCGCTGTCGGTTTCGCTCGGCTTCTGGGGCTGGTGGAACGAGAGCTTCGACTACCAGTGGCTCCGGGGCGGCACTCCGATCGCCGGTGCCGTCGCCAGCACCTACACACCCACGTCAGCGGATGCCGGCAAGGCCATCAGTGTGAAGGTCACCGGGTGGTCCGGGGACGGCAACATCACCAAGACATCCGCACCGACCAGTGCCGTTCTTGGCGCGTTCACCGCACCCGCCCCGAAGGTCTCCGGCACCGCGAGAGTCGGCGCGAAGCTCACCGCCCTCCCCGGCACCTGGACGCCAGCCGCGACGACCGTGAAATACCAGTGGTACCGGGGCAACTCGGCCATCTCCGGCGCCACGAAGTCCGCGTACACCCTCAGCGCTGCCGACAAGGGCAAGACGATCAAGGTGAAGGTCATCGGCTCGAAGGCCGGTTACGCCACCCTGTCGAAGGTCTCCGCATCGACGAAGACCGTCGCCGCCGGCACCATCACCGCGGCGACCCCGAAGATCACCGGCACCACGAAGGTTGGCAGCAAGCTCACCTCGACGACGGGCACATGGAAGCCGTCCGGCGTCACGTTCACGCGCCAGTGGTACCGGGGCAGCACCGCGATCACGGGCGCGACCAAGTCCACCTACACGCTGACAGCGGCCGACCGGGGGAAGACCATCAAAGTGAAGGTCACCGGCAAGAAGGCGGGCTACACGACCCTGGCGAAGGTCTCGAAAGCAACCTCCACGATCCGGTAGCCCCGGCTGGTGAGCACGTAAGGCCGTCTGAGAACGGTGCCACGGTCGAGGCGTGCCCCCCGCTCAGCGCCCAGGCTGCGGACCCGCCGGTTCAGGTATACAAGAAAAGCCCCGGTCACCCGGGGCTTTTCTTTCGGTGCGCGATACTGGGATCGAACCAGTGACCTCTTCCGTGTCAGGGAAGCGCGCTACCGCTGCGCCAATCGCGCCTGTGAAGGCTGTTCAGTTATGAGGCGAGGTGGCGACGGGATTCGAACCCGTGTAAACGGCTTTGCAGGCCGGTGCCTAGCCGCTCGGCCACGCCACCGTGTGTGGTTCGACCCACGGCGAGATCCTCTCGAAAGAGGATCACCGCACTCGAGCGGATGACGAGACTCGAACTCGCGACCCCAACCTTGGCAAGGTTGTGCGCTACCAACTGCGCTACATCCGCGTGACCCGAATCGCTCCGGGCACTTGATCGACTTTAGCCGAAACTGACGCACACGCAAAACCAGGCGCGTCTCGCGCGTGTCTCGGGCAGGCGGTCAACGAGCACTCCCCGCATCCGGTAATATCGAGACTCCACCCCGCGGGGTCATGGGCGATTGGCGCAGTTGGTAGCGCGCTTCCTTCACACGGAAGAGGTCATCAGTTCGAGTCTGGTATCGCCCACCATCAGAAGGCCCGGGGAGACCCGGGCCTTTCTTCGTCAGTAGGCCCTCTCCCAGCCGTAGCGGCGCTGGAGGACATCCGCGACGCGAACGAACACGGCGTGATCGAGTGCTCCGGCCTCCCGTCGGATGCCGTGCTGATGCACGCTGTACAGCTGGTCGATGTCGATCCACGACGGCCGGCCGCTCGCGTCCCACGGGCCTGCGCCGATCGCCAGGTGATCGCTGTCGCGGTCGCGGGGCCGGCTCGTGAGCTTGAGCGCGAGCACCCGCCGCGAGTCCTGCCGCGCGATCACGAGGAGCGGACGGTCCTTGCCCTGCGTGGGATCCTCCTGGAAGGGCACCCACGCCCACACGATCTCGCCCGCGTCGGCCATCCCGTTCCGTCTCGGCGCGTACTCGACCCGCAGGCCTCCGTGCGGCGGCAGCGTCACCTCGACGGTCGCGAGCGCGCCCGATCGCGACAGGTCGGCCTGCTTGGGCAGGCCACGCCGGGGCCGCAGTGTCGGACGAGGCCGGAAGAGGTCGAGGATCGCGGTGAGGAGACGCACCCCGTCACGATAGCGGGCCGGTCTCCCCCAGCGCCCAGCCGAAACGCTCGTGGAGCAGGGCGGCGACGTGGTCGAACGTCGCTTCGTCCAGCGCAGACCCCTCGCGGCGCATCCCGTGCACGTGCACGCTGTACAGCTGGTCGACGTCGACCCACGACGGCCGCCCCTGCGAATCCCACGGTCCGGGGCCGATCGGCAGGTAGTCGCGTTCGCCATCGTGCGAACGGCTCGTCAGCCGGACCGCGTAGACGCGATCCTCCATGTGTGCGCCGATCACCAGCACGGGGCGATCCTTGCCGCGCCCGTCCCGTTCGACGTACGGCACCCAGGTCCAGACCACTTCGCCCGCGTCCGGCGACCCATCGGCATCCGGTGCGTAGGCGATCCGCAGCGCGCCGGGCGCCGGGAGCTCCACCTCGATCGTCGCCGTGTCAGGGTCGTGCCCGTCACCGGGGTGCGCTTCCATGGGCGCCAGGCTACGCGCACGCGAGGAAGGGCGCCGCGGAGGAATCCGCGACGCCCTTCTCGGCTGGAACAGGTCAGGCGCGAGTCTCGGCCAGGACGTAGCCTTCTTCACCGTGCACGACGGTGTCGATGCCGGCGATCTCGTCCTCGTTCTTGACGCGGAAGCCGATCGTCTTCTCGATCGCGAAGCCGATGGCGTAGGCGAGCACGAACGAGTAGATGAGCACCGAGAAGGCGGCGATCGCCTGGACGAGCAGCTGGGTGCCGTCGCCGCCGGTGAACAGGCCGGTGCCGGTGGCGAAGAAGCCCAGGTACAGCGTTCCGATGAGGCCGCCGACCAGGTGGATGCCCACCACGTCGAGCGAGTCGTCGAAGCGGAGCTTGAACTTCAGCTCGATCGCCAGGGCGCAGACCGCACCGGCGATGAGCCCGAGCACGATGGCCCAGATCGGGGTGAGCGAGGCGCACGCGGGGGTGATGGCGACGAGGCCGGCGACGGCACCGGATGCGGCGCCGACCGAGGTGGGCTTGCCGTCCTTGATCTTCTCGACGATCAGCCAGGCGAGCAGGGCTGCTGCCGGAGCGGCGATTGTGTTGACGAAGGCGAGTGCGGCGGTGCCGTCGGCGGCGAGCTCCGAGCCGGCGTTGAAGCCGAACCAGCCGAACCACAGCAGACCGGCGCCGAGCAGGACGAACGGCGGGTTGTGCGGGACGTGGACGCCCTTCTGGAAGCCGACGCGCTTGCCGAGCACCAGGGCGAGGGCGAGCGCTGCGGCACCGGCGTTGATGTGCACCGCGGTACCACCGGCGAAGTCGATCGCGCCGAGTCCGAAGACATCCTGCAGGCCGTGCGTGATCCAGCCGCCGTAGGCGAAGCTGCCGTCCTCGGCCAGGCCGAAGTTGAAGACCCAGCTCGCGACCGGGAAGTACACCACGGTGGCCCAGATGGCCGCGAAGATCAGCCAGGAGCCGAACTTTGCGCGGTCGGCGATGGCGCCGGAGACGAGCGCGACGGTGATGATCGCGAACGTCGCCTGGAAGGCGACGAAGGCGAGCGGCGGGTACGCCGCGCCGTCGGGGGTCTCGAGCAGGCTCGTCAGGCCGATGGCGCTCCAGTCGATGGACCAGGGAGCGAGCGTGCCCTCAGCGCCCGGGAAAGCGATCGCGTAGCCGTAGATCACCCAGAGGACTCCGATGAGTCCGAGTGCGCCGAAGCTGAGCATCATCATGCTGATGACGCTCTTCGCCTTGACCAGGCCTCCGTAGAAGAACGCCAGTCCAGGCGTCATCAGGAGGACGAGTGCGGCTGCGAGGAGAATGAATGCGGTATTGCCTTGATCCATCTCGAATGGAACCTCTCTGCAGGGACGCAGGTGTCGCGTCGGGTGTCCCCAGTGTCGCGAGAGCGCATTTCAAGCGCCGCCCACCCCGTGTTTCCAGACGGTTACGCATGCCCGTCGGGTGTAAACATCACGTTTCGCGTTTCCGCGAAAGGACGGAGCGACCGCTCAGGAGAGGGTGGATGCGACCAGCCGGGAGACAGCGCGCAGGTACTTCTTGCGGTATCCGCCGCCGAGCATCTCGTCAGGGAAGATCCGGTCGAGTGACAGCCCGGTGGCGCGGATCGGCAGCTGCGCGTCGTAGACGCGGTCGATGAACGCGACGAACCGCAGGGCCGCGGACTGGTCGGAGAACTCCGCCACATCGCGGAGACCGACGACCGACAGTCCGTCGATCAGCCTGATGTAGCGCGACGGGTGCACCTGAGCGAGATGTCCGACGAGATCGGCGAAGGCGTCGTCCGAGGCGACGCCGGATGCTGCGGCCGCCGCGATCGCAGCGGTGTACGCCTCGTCGGTCAGGGTGGCGGCGTGACCGTCGACCGCGCGGTGGCGGTAGTCCGTGCCGTCGATGCGGATGGTGTCGAAGCTCGCCGACATGGCGTGGATCTCGCGGAGGAAGTCCTGAGCCGCGAACCTGCCCTCGCCGAGTGCGTTGGGGGGCGTGTTCGACGTGGCGGCCAGGCGGGTGCCGCTGCCGACCAGCTCGGCGAGCAGCCGGGTCATCACCATGGTGTCGCCGGGGTCGTCCAGCTCGAACTCGTCGATGCAGAGCAGATCGGCGCCCCGGAAGAGCTCGACGGTGTTCTTGTAGCCGAGTGCGCCGACGAGGGCGGTGTACTCGATGAACGAGCCGAAGTACTTCCGGCGTGCGGGCATGGCGTGGTAGACGGATGCCAGCAGGTGGGTTTTGCCCACGCCGAACCCGCCGTCGAGATACACGCCCGGCTTGAGCTCCGGCTCCTTCTTGGCGCGTCGGAACAGTCCGCCGCGCGCCGCGGGTGCGCCCACCCCGGCGAAGGCGATCAGCCGATCCTTCGCGTCCTGCTGCGACGGGTAGGCCGCGTCGGCCCGGTACGAGTCGAAGGTCGCGTCGTCGAACTGCGGGGGTGGGACGAGGGCGGCGACCATCTCGGCACCCGAGATCTGCGGTGCGCGCTCGGTGAGGTGCACGATCCCAATCGGTGACGCGGCAGCGGTCATGCGGGCAGTCCTGTATCGCAGTCTTACGGGCGGGGTGCACTCCCCCACCCGGGAATCCAGGATGGCAGGGAACGGTTCCACCCTATGCCGTCCGATCCGCGGCTCCGATCCGCGCTACCCAGGAGTGACCATGCCCGTCGCACCCGACTCGACGTCGGCGAAGTTCGCCGAGTACGCCCATCCCGACCGCCTCGTCACCGCCGAGTGGCTGGCCGAGCACCTCGGCGAGCCGGGCCTCGTGGTCGTCGAATCCGACGAGGACGTGCTGCTCTACGAGGTCGGCCACATCCCGGGGTCCGTCAAGGTCGACTGGCACACCGAGCTGAACGACCCGGTGGTGCGCGACTACGTCGACGGCGCCGGCTTCGCCGAGCTTCTCTCCCGCAAGGGCATCGCCCGCGACGACACCGTCGTCATCTACGGCGACAAGAACAACTGGTGGGCCGCTTACGCCCTGTGGGTGTTCTCGCTGTTCGGCCACGAGGACGTGCGTCTCCTCGATCGGGGTCGCGACGGCTGGATCGCGGATGGGCGCCCGCTCACCACAGAGCCCACCACGCGCCCCGCGACCGAATACCCGGTGATCGACCGGGACGACCGCGCCCTGCGCGCCTACAAGGACGACGTGCTCGCCCATCTGGGCAGCCCGCTGATCGATGTGCGCTCCCCGGAGGAGTACGACGGGACCCGCACGACCGCGCCCGCCTACCCGGAGGAGAGCGCCCTGCGCGCCGGCCACATCCCGTCCGCGCAGAGCGTTCCCTGGGGCCGCGCCGTCGCCGAGGACGGCGGCTTCAAGCCGCGCGCCGAGCTGGAGGCGATCTACCAGGGTGACGCAGGTCTGTCCGCAGGCGATGCGGTGATCGCGTACTGCCGTATCGGCGAGCGGTCCAGTCACACCTGGTTCGTCCTACACCACCTGCTCGGCTTCGACGGGGTGCGCAACTACGACGGCTCGTGGACGGAATGGGGCAGCGCGGTGCGCGTGCCGATCGTCACCGGATCCGCGCCTGGCGCTGTGCCGAAGCGCGCGTAGTCGCTGCGTGGGATGATGGGCGCGATGTCTGAATCCGCTCTTCCCGCCTCGCTCGCAGAGATCCGCGAGGAGTTCCTCGAGCTCGAGGAAACCGATCGTCTGCAGCTGCTGCTGGAGTACTCCCAGGACCTCCCGGCCGTCCCGCAGCGATATGCCGACCACCCGGAGCTCACCGAGCGGGTCGCGGAGTGCCAGTCGCCGGTGTACATCGTCGTGGAGGTCGATGAGCACGACGTCGTCACGATGCACGCCACCGCGCCGCCGGAGGCTCCCACCACGCGCGGATTCGCCAGCATCCTCGCCCATGGCCTGAGCGGCCTCGCCGCAGACGACGTGCTGGCGGTCCCTGACGACTACCCGCAGAGCATCGGCCTCACCCGGGCGGTCTCGCCGCTGCGCATCGCCGGGATGACCGGGATGCTGCTGCGTGTGCAGCGGCAGGTGCGCGAGAAGCGCGCGAGCTGACCGCTCCATGATCGTCACAGAGGTCGTCCCCCGCACCGGCGCGTCCACCGACGTCA
The DNA here is from genome assembly GCF_027943945.1 of Microbacterium terricola. Lineage (NCBI taxonomy): Bacteria > Bacillati > Actinomycetota > Actinomycetes > Micrococcales > Microbacteriaceae > Microbacterium > Microbacterium terricola. Next base: position 1,380,835 of record NZ_AP027141.1, read on the forward strand.
CCTCGGACGAAGGACGCACCTGGATCGCCGAGCGCTACGCGCGACCGGATCCGGCCTACGTGCGCCTGAACATGATCACGAGCCTCACCGGCTCGGCGGCCGGCTCGGACGGCACGAGCGAGACGCTCACGAACCGCGTGGATCGCCGCATCCTCGGCGTCCTGCGGGCCGATGCCGATGTCGTGGTGGTGGGCGCGCAGAGCGTGCGGGCGGAGGGCTACGTCGTGCCCCGCACCGCGCGGCTCGCGATCGTCACCGGCTCAGGCGACCTGGCCGGCCACCGGCTGTCGCTCGAGGCGGGAGCCTCACCGGACCGCGTGCTGATCGTGTGCCCGCAGTCGCGCGCCGATGAGATCGCCGCGCGGGTCCTGCCGCACGGCGTGCAGGTCGTGGCGGTGCCGGACGACGGCGGCAGGCTCCAGCCCGCGGCGATCGTCGCTGCGCTCGCCGAGCGGGGCCTGCGACGTCTCGTCTGCGAGGGCGGTCCGACCCTCGCGGCGCAGTTCGCGGAGGCGGGACTCATCGACGAGTACTGCGTCACCGTGGCGCCTGCCCTCGAGCCGGCGGCGCACGCCTTCCTGCCGGTGCAGCGGCGACTCGCCACCGACGTCGCCGGGATGCTCGTCGACGAGGCCGGGTTCAGCTATCTGCGCCTGCGCGTGCGTCCGTGATGCCGATCGCCTGAACCCAGTCCCGGATGCTGCTGCTCCACCGCTCCTGGTCGTAGTTCCACAGCTTCGCGTGACGCGCGGTGTCGAACACGCGCAGGTCGACCAGATCGGGTCGCGCCTGCGCCAGCGCGTGCGAGGCGTCCGAGGGCACGAAGCCGTCGTCGTCGCTGTGCAGGATGAGGATCGGATGCTGCAGCTCCGCCGCCCTGGCGACCACATCGAGCCGGTCGAACGGGATCGCGCCGCGGGTGAGGGGGGTCGCCCACTCCGCGCCGAGCGCGCCGATCGCGAGGTCCGACACTGCCTGCGGCAGCTTGGCCAGCTTCGCCTGGTAGTCCAGCACGACCCGCCAGTCGATCACCGGCGACTCCAGGACGACGCCGGCGATGAGATCGCCGTGACGCGACTGCAGAGCCGTCTGCAGAGCCACAGCGCCGCCCATCGACCAGCCCATCAGCAGGACCCGGCGGGCCCCGTGCGAGCGGGCGTACTCGATGGCGGCTTCGACATCGCGCCATTCGGTGGCGCCGAGCGTGTAGGTGCCCGTGCGGCTCGCGGGAGCCTCACCGTCGTTGCGGTATGAGACCAGCAGCGAGGTGACACCGAGCGCGTGGAACAGCGGCACGGCGCGCAGGCACTCCGCCCGCGTGGTGCCACGGCCGTGCACCTGCACCACCCAGACATCGCCTCCGTCGGGCGCTGGGAACACCCACGCCGGCGCAGGTCCGAGTGGCGTCTGCACGGCGACGTCGGTGTACGGCAGCTGGAGCTCGTCCGCGCTGTCGTAGTACCAGCCGCTGAAGGCGGCGTCTGCGCCGAGCCGGGCGGTGGGGGCGACGTGGGTGAGCAGCTTGCGCTTGACGCTCCCGGCATCCTCGGCGAGGACCGACCCGAGCTTCAGATACTGCGAGGTGCCCGTCGTGAACAGGGCGTAGCGGCCCGGCAGGCCCGTGTCGGCCGTGCGCGTGAGCGTGATCGTCTGCGCCGCGGTGTCGAGATCGAGGATGCGGGTGTCCGGCACCCGGCCGGCAGGGGTGACGACGCGCCGTGCCGCCACGAGGCTCGCCAGCCCGATCGCGGCGAGCACGCCGGCGAGGGCGGTGCTGAGCACCATCAGAGCCGTGCGGACTGCGGCGATCGTGAGAGGTGAGGCGCCGGTCATCGCGGCGCGCCTGGGGACGACCATCGTGGCCTCACTCTAGTCTGTCCGCGTGGCTGAGAATCCTCCCGCGGCGCCGTCCGCGTTCGCGCAGGCGGCTGCCGCCGTGCGGGCCACCGAATTCCGATCCGACTTCGTCGTTCGCGAGATCCCGGCCCCGACCGGTCTCGCTCCGGAGGCGCTGGCGCTCGCAGGCGACGTGCGCCCCGAAGAGGACGGGGTGGACTCCCCGTACGGCACCGGTCGACTCGTGCTGCTGCACGATGAGGACGAGCCGAGCCCGTGGGATGGGGCATGGCGGATCGTCTGTTTCGCGCAGGCACCGCTCGAGACCGACATCGGCATCGATCCGCTCCTCGCCGATGTCGCTTGGTCCTGGCTCGTCGACGCCCTCGACTCGCGCGGCGCCGACTACCGCGCCGCGTCCGGCACGGCGACCAAGACGCTGTCGAAGGGCTTCGGCACGCTCGCCGAGGAGGGCGATGGAGCACAGATCGAGCTGCGTGCCTCCTGGAGCCCGACGGGCGATCTGACGGTGCACATCGAGGCATGGGCTGAGCTCGTCTGCATGCTCGCGGGCCTCCCGCCCGGGTCGGAGGGGATCTCCGTTCTCGGATCGTCGCGCAAGGGGTCTCGTGGCTGAATACGTCGTACTCGCGGATGCTGTCGCTCTCGCCGAAGCCGCGGACGCACTGGCCGCGGGCCACGGACCCGTCGCCGTCGATGTCGAGCGGGCCTCCGGCTTCCGCTACTCGCAGCGCGCCTACCTGATCCAGGTGTTCCGGCGCGGCGCCGGCGTCTTCCTCTTCGACCCGCCGCCGATCGGCGACTTCACCGCCCTGCAGCGGGCCATCGGCGATGTGGAGTGGGTGCTGCACGCCGCCAGCCAGGACCTGCCGTCGCTGCGCGAGCTCGATCTCGTGCCGCCGACGATCTTCGACACGGAGCTCGCCGCGCGACTGCTCGGGCACGAGCGCGTCGGTCTCGGCGCGGTCGTCGAGGACACGCTGGGGATCACGCTCGCGAAGGCCCACTCGGCGTCGGACTGGTCGACCAGGCCGCTGCCGCAGTCGTGGCTCGAGTACGCCGCTCTCGACGTCGAGCACCTCATCGACGTGCGCGACGCGCTGGCAGCCGAACTCGACGAGCAGGGCAAGACCGCGTTCGCCGCGGAGGAGTTCGACGCGGTGCTGAACCGGCTCCCCAAGCCCGCACGGGAAGACCCCTGGCGCCGACTCAGCGGTCTGCACGTGGTGCGCGGGCGCAAGTCGCTGGCGGTCGCGAGATCGCTGTGGCTCGCCCGCGAGGAGTACGCGCAGCAGCAGGACATCTCGCCCGGTCGGCTCGTGCCCGACCGCTCGCTGGTCGCCGCAGTCCTCGCCGACCCGAAGAGCAAGCAGGAGCTCGCGGCGATGCGGGACTTCACGGGACGCGCGAGCCGCACCCAGCTCGACCGCTGGTGGTCGGCCATCGAGCGAGGTCGCGCCGAGACCAACCTCCCGCCCGAGCGGGTCTCCGGCGGCGACACCCTGCCGCCGCCGCGCGCCTGGTCGGATCGCAACCCCGAGGCCGACGCGCGGCTGAAGGCCGCTCGACCCGCCGTCGAGACGGCGGCGCAGGAGCTCGGGATGCCGACCGAGAACCTCCTTACGCCTGAGATGCTGCGGCGCGTCGCGTGGGCTCCGCCCGCACCGCTCGATGCCGCATCCGTCGGCGACGCGCTGCTCGCGCTCGGTGCGCGCCCCTGGCAGATTGCGCAAACCGCACAGGTGATCGTCGATGCCTTTGTGCATTCCGTGCAACCGCCGTCGGACGCCCCTGAAACCGCTTCGTAGATTCGACCCAACCGATTCCGGGCGGTCGAGCCGCGCTCCTAGGCTCGGGGAGATCCCTGAAAATTGGAGGCAGAGTGGCCGAGCTTTCGGATGTCTACTTCGTCGATGGAATGCGCACCCCCTTCGGGCGCGCCGGCGAAAAAGGCATGTACTGGAACACCCGAGCCGATGACCTCGCCGTGAAGGCGACCATCGGGCTGATGGAGCGGAACCCCGGCGTGCCGGCGGAGCGCATCGACGATGTCGCGATCGCGGCGACGTCGCAGACCGGCGACCAGGGGCTCACCCTCGGGCGCTCGGTGGCGATCCTCGCCGGCCTCCCGCAGACCGTGCCCGGCTTCGCCGTGGAGCGGATGTGCGCGGGCGCGATGACGAGCGTGACCACCATGGCCGGATCGATCGGGGTCGGCATGTACGACGTCGCCCTCGCCGGCGGCGTCGAGCACATGGGACACCACCCGATCGGCAGCAACGCAGACCCGAACCCGCGGTTCGTCGCAGAGAAGATGGTCGACCCGGGCGCGCTGAACATGGGTGTCACGGCCGAGCGCATCTTCGACCGCTTCCCGCACCTCACCAAGGAGCGCTCCGACCGCTTCGGCATGCTGAGCCAGCACAAGGTGCAGGCCGCGTACGACGCCGGCAAGATCCAGCCCGATCTCGTCCCGGTCGCCGTGAAGGGCGCCGACGGCGCGTGGGGTCTGGCCACCGAGGACGAGGGCCGCCGCCCTCAGACCACGATGGATGACCTCGCCGCGCTGAAGACCCCTTTCCGCCCGCACGGGCGCGTGACCGCAGGCACCTCCTCCCCCCTGACCGACGGCGCGACCATGTCGCTGCTCGCCGGCGGCGGCGCGGTCAAGGAGTTCGGGCTCGCCCCGAAGATGCGTCTCGTCTCGTTCGCGTTCGCGGGTGTCCAGCCCGAGATCATGGGCATCGGTCCGATCCCGTCCACCGAGAAGGCCCTGAAGAAGGCCGGTCTCACCATCGACGACATCGGCCTGTTCGAGCTCAACGAGGCTTTCGCCATCCAGGTGATCTCGCTGCTCGACCACTTCGGCATCGCCGACGACGACCCGCGTGTGAACCAGTGGGGCGGCGCGATCGCCGTCGGCCACCCGCTCGCCGCGTCCGGCGTGCGCCTCATGATCCAGCTCGCCGCCCAGTTCGCCGAGCGCCCTGACGTCCGCTACGGCCTCACCGCCATGTGCGTGGGCCTCGGACAGGGCGGCTCGGTCATCTGGGAGAACCCGTTCTTCGACGGCAAGAAGAAGAAGTAAGGCCGACTCGATGACGAACTACGAACAGATCGACTTCTCCCCCATCCTCGCGATGACCGACGGCGAGGTGATCACGCACTCCCCCGTGCGCGACATCCGTCTCGCCTCCGGCAAGGTGCTCGCACTGGTGACGCTCGACAACGGGCGCGACCACACCCGGCCCAACACGCTCGGGCCGGCCACGCTCCAGGAGCTCGGCGCCACGCTCGACGCGCTGAAGGTGCGCGCCGCTGCCGGTGAGATCCACGCGGTGGCCGTGACCGGCAAGCAGTACATCCTCGCGGCCGGCGCCGACCTCAGCGACATCACCAAGGTCGGCTCGAAGGACAACGCCAAGCTGGTCGCCCAGTTCGGTCACCACGTGCTCGGCAAGCTGAGCGAGCTCGGCGTCCCGTCGTTCGCGTTCATCAACGGGCTGGCGCTCGGCGGCGGACTCGAGATCGCACTGAACTCGAGCTACCGCACCGTGGATGCGTCGGCCGCAGCGATCGCCCTCCCCGAGGTCTTCCTCGGGATCATCCCCGGCTGGGGCGGCGCGTACCTGCTGCCGAACCTCATCGGGATCGAGAACGCGCTCGAGGTGGTCGTCTCCAACCCGCTCAAGCAGAACCGGATGCTGAAGCCCCAGCAGGCGTTCGACTACGGGATCGTCGACGCGATCTTCCCCGCAGCGAACTACCTCGAGGATTCGCTCCGGTGGGCGGATCGGGTCCTGACCGGCGCGACCAAGGTCGAGCGCCGGAACGAGCCGGGCAAGATCGAGCGCCTCACCAAATGGCCCATCGCGATCAAGATGGCCCGCGGGATGCTCGAATCGAAGATCGGCACCGTGCCCCGGTCCCCCTACGTCGCGCTCGACCTGCTCGACAAGGCGAAGAGCGGCACCAAGGCGGAGGGATTCGCCCGTGAGGACGAGGCTCTCGCCGAGCTCGTCACGGGAGACCAGTTCGCCGCATCCATGTACGCCTTCGATCTCGTCCAGAAGCGCGCCAAGCGTCCGGTCGGGGCACCTGACAAGGCGCTGGCGAAGAAGGTCACGAAGGTCGGCATCATCGGCGCCGGGCTCATGGCCAGCCAGTTCGCCCTGCTGTTCGTGCGCAGGCTGCAGGTGCCGGTGCTGATCACCGACCTCGACCAGGCGCGCGTCGACAAGGGCCTCGCCTACATCCACGACGAGATCGCCAAGCTCGAGGCCAAGGGACGCCTCGACGGCGACGCGGCCAACAAGCTGCGCGGTCTGATCCGCGGCACCACCGACAAGGCGGAGTACGCGGACTGCGACTTCGTCATCGAAGCCGTCTTCGAAGAGGTCGGCGTCAAGCAGGCGGTCTTCGGCGAGATCGAGCAGATCATCGCGGAGGACGCGATCCTCGCAACAAACACCTCGTCGCTGTCGGTCGAGGAGATCGGCGCGAAGCTGAAGAACCCCGAGCGCCTCGTGGGCTTCCACTTCTTCAACCCGGTGGCCGTCATGCCGCTGATCGAGATCGTGAAGACGCCGCACACGGCGGACGCCGCGCTGTCGACGGCCTTCGTGGTCGCGAAGGGCCTCGGCAAGAACGCGGTCCTCACCGCGGATGCGCCCGGCTTCGTGGTCAACCGTCTTCTGGCCAAGGTCATGGGCGAGGCCGCGCGAGCGGTCTACGAAGGCACGCCGGTCGCTGATGTCGAGAAGGCGTTCGCGCCCCTCGGTCTGCCGATGGGCCCGTTCCAGCTCATCGACCTCGTCGGCTGGAAGGTCGCCGCGCACGTGCAGGACACGATGGTGCGGGCTTTCCCCGACCGCTTCTACGCGAACGAGAACTTCCACGCGCTGGCGGAGCTCGACGGCGTCGTGGAGAAGGACAAGGGCGGACGCGTCACCGGCTTCACGAAGGCGGCGGAGAAGGTGCTCAAGGGTCACGTCGGTTCGACGCCGGCGTCTGCCGCGACCATCCTCGGCCGGGTCCAGGACGGTCTCGCGCAGGAGATCAAGCTGATGCTGGATGAGGATGTCGTGCCCGAGGTCGAGGACATCGACCTGTGCCTGATCCTCGGCGCCGGCTGGCCGTTCATCGACGGCGGCGCATCGCCCTACCTCGACCGCGAGGGCGCGTCGGAGCGCGTGTTCGGCGCCACGTTCCACGAGCCGCCCATCCGCGGCATCGCGGGCTGACATCGCCGTTCGGAGACGCCTCTGGCATGCGCTGCCAGGGGCGTTTCCGCTGTCCGAAGATCGGACCCCGCCCCTCGTCGTGAGTGTCGGAGGTGGGTCGTATCGTGTGTGGTAGCGAGAGATCGAGTGGTTCGGGTGGGATGCCGGTGGCATCCGCCGGCGGGTGAGTGAGGACGCACGGGGCTGAGTGGGGGCGCGGGGGTTCGCGTCCGGGGGTGCTCTCGGCCCGTGTTCCTGTCTGCTCGGAGTTCCCGTTCATGTCTGCTGTTCCTGCTCAGCCCGCCCCGGAGGGGCCGGTGCCCGAAGGCCCGGTGGGGCCGGTGCCCGGGGTGTCTGCGGCGGGGGCGGCGGAGCGTGGTCGGGTGGTGTCGCGGCGGGTGGAGCAGTTCGTGGACGAGTTCGTTGCGCTGCGGCGGCAGCGGGCCCGGGTGGAGGCTGCGGAGATCCGGCTGCTCGCCCGGGTCGGGACGCTGGTCGCGGAGGTCGCGGGGACCGGGAGGGCCACGGTCGGGGAGATGGCCCGCCGGTCCCTGGTCGCGGAGCTCGCGTGTGCGGTGCGGATGAGTGAGTGGACGGTGACCCGGCTGCTGACCGAGGCGACGGACCTGTGCGCCCGGTTCGGGCCGGTGGTGGACGCGGTGGAGCGGGGCGAGATCTCCCGGCAGCATGCGGCGGTGATCCACGACGCCGGCGACCGGATCGACGACCATACCGACCGCGCCGCGTACATCCGGGCGGCTCTGGATCGGGCGGTCGGGGTCACGCCGGGCCGGCTGGGCCCGGTGGTGCGGGTGCTCGCGGAACGGTTCCTGCACCGGACCCTCGCGGAACGGCATGCGGATGCGGCCGGGACGCGGCGGGTGGACGTGTCGGACCTTGCCGACGGGATGGCCGCGCTCACCCTGATCGCCGAAGCCGCCCTCGTGCACGGCATCGAAGCCCGCCTCACCGACCAGGCCCGCGCCCTCCGCAACGACAGCACCGACACGACATCCGACACAGATTCAGACGGCGATGCAGCCGACCGAGCCCACACCTCTGGCGACGGGACTGCCGACGCGGACCCGCGCACCATGGATCAGCTCCGTGCCGACATCGTCACCGACCTGCTGCTGACCGGCACGCCCGACCGGGCGGTCGCCGGTGACGGGATCGGGGGGATCCGCGCGACCGTGCAGGTCACGATCCCGGTGCTCACGATGACCGGGGCGGGCACGGAGCCGTGCCTGCTCGCCGGGCACGGACCCATCTCCCCCGACACCGCCCGCATCCTCGCCGCCCAGTCGCCCGTGTGGGAGCGGGTGTTCACCGACCCTGCTACCGGACAGATCCTCGCGGTGGACCGGTACCGGCCCACCGCCGCGATCACCCGGTTCCTGCAGGTCCGTGACGAGCACTGCCGGTTCCCCGGCTGCCGACGCCGCGCGCACCGCTGCGACATCGACCACACCCACGATTACGCCACCGGCGGCAAGACCACCGTCTGCAACCTCGCCCACCTCTGCAAACGGCACCACACCCTGAAACACGCCGCACCCTGGACCGTGCAGCAGATCGCCGCCGGAGTGCTCGTGTGGACCAGCCCCTCCGGCCGAAAACACACCGACCGGCCCGAACCCCAGGTCAGATTCGTTCCAGACGAACCACTCCTCACCCGCCGCCGATACCTCGACACACCCTGGCTCACCCCACCCGACCAATACGCCGACGCCATCGACTTCTGACCCCGATCAGATCAGTTCAGCGACGCAAGCGGCCTAGACTCTGAACATGTTCAGCGCATCCGAGGTCCCGTCGACGAAGAGCGAGCGCACGCGCGCGCTGCTGCGCGGCATCGCCCTCACCTCGTTCCGCGAGCGTGGCTACGACGCGACGACGATCAGGCAGATCGCCGCCGAGGCCGGAGTCTCGGTCGGCACGACCAACTACCACTTCGCATCGAAGAACCAGCTCGTCCAGGAGCTCTACCTCGACGTGCAGCAAGGCCATCGGAGCGCCGCCGAGCCGCTGCTGGCAGCATCCGACGATCTCATCGAGCGCCTCGGCATCGTCTACCGCACCGGGCTCGAGCAGCTCGAGCCCTACCACCCGCATGCGGGTGAGTTACTCTCCGCCGCGGTCTCGCCGCGTTCGGCGATCAACCCGCTGTCGGTGCAGTCCGCGCCGGCTCTCGAGGTCGTCGAGGGGCTCTTCCAGGAGGCCGTCAGCGGGGCGACGCACCGGCTGCCGTCCGAGTTCGTCGACGCGCTCCCCCGCGCGCTCGTGCTCGCCCACCTGCTGCTCGCCCTGTTCTGGGTGTACGACTCGTCACCCGGTCAGGAGCGCACCCAGGCGCTGCTGAGCCGAGGGCTCCGGCTGCTGAAGCTCGCCCTCCCGCTCACGCGCGTGCCCGTGCTGCGCGCACCGCTGCGGGAGCTGCTCGAGATGGTCGGCGAGGTGCGAGCCTGACGATCCGCGTAGGCGCGGCTACGCCTCGGCTCGACCGCGCTCCCACGCGCTGAGCGGCAGCTCGGCCGTCGCGGGGCGGGCGACCGGGATGCGCGTCCCGAGCACCTGAGCCACGACATCCTGCGCGATCTTGCCGGCGGTGAGTCCGGCGTCGGCAAGGATCTGCTCACGCGAGGCGTGCGCGATGAACTCGTCCGGCAGACCCAGCTCATCGACCGCCGTGTCGACCCCGGCCTCGCGCAGCACCTGACGGACGCGCGTGCCGACGCCGCCGACGCGGATGCCGTCCTCGATGGTGATCACCAGACGGTGGGATGCTGCCAGCTCGACGATCGAGGGCTGCACGGGTACGACCCATCGCGGGTCGACGACCGTGGCGCCGATCCCCTGCGCACGGAGCCGGTCGGCGACCTCCATCGCGAGATGCGCCATCGGGCCGATGCCGACGAGCAGGACGTCCTCGGTGTCCGCGCGGCGGAGCACGTCAACGCCGTCCGCGAGGCGCTCCACGGCGGGCAGCTCAGGGCTGACGGCGCCCTTCGGATAGCGGATGACGGTCGGTGCATCCTCGACGGCCACCGCCTCGCGCAGCTCCTCGCGCAGGCGGACCTCGTCGCGGGGAACCGCGATCCGGATGTGCGGCACCAGCTGCAGCATCGCGAGGTCCCAGATGCCGTGATGACTCGGGCCATCCGGCCCGGTCACGCCCGCGCGGTCGAGCACGAAGGTGACGCCGGCCTTGTGCAGCCCGACGTCCATCAGCACCTGATCGAACGCGCGGTTCATGAAGGTCGCGTAGATGGCGACGACCGGATGCAGACCGCCGAACGCGAGGCCGGCGGCCGAGGCGACCGCGTGCTGCTCGGCGATGCCGACGTCGTACACACGATCGGGGAACCGCTGCGCGAACTCGAGCAGACCGGTGGGGCGCAGCATCGCCGCGGTCACCCCGATGATGTCCGCGCGCTCCTCGCCGATCGCGCGGAGCTCGTCGGAGAACACGTCGGTCCAGCCGAGTGCGGCCGACGTGCTGAGCGACTCCCCCGAGACCGGATCGATGCGTCCCACGGCGTGGAACTGGTCGGCCTCGTCCATGAGCGCAGGCGCGTAGCCGCGGCCCTTCTCGGTGATCGTGTGCACGATGACCGGCGCGCCGTAGTCCTTGGCGAGCTGCAGTGTCTCGATCATCGTGCCGAGATCGTGGCCGTCGACGGGGCCGAGGTACTTGATGTCGAGATTGGAATACAGCGCCGCGTTGTTCGTGAAGCGCGACAGGAAGCCGTGCGTGCCGCCGCGGACGCCGCGGTAGACCGCACGGCCGGCCGGGCCGAACTTGCCGAAGAACGACGACGAGCCCTCGCGCAGCGTGCGGTACGAGTCGGTCGTGCGCACACGGTTGAGGTAGCGTGCCATGCCGCCGATCGTCGGAGCGTACGAGCGGCCGTTGTCGTTCACGATGATGACGAGGTTGCGGTCGTTGTCGTCGGAGATGTTGTTGAGCGCCTCCCACGTCATGCCGCCGGTGAGGGCGCCGTCGCCCACGACCGCGACGACGTGCCGGTCCCGTCGGCCGGTGCGGGTGAGGGCGCGCGAGACGCCGTCGGCCCAGCTGAGCGAGCTGGAGGCGTGGGAGGACTCCACCACGTCGTGCACGCTCTCGGAGCGCTGCGGATAGCCGGCGAGGCCGTCGCGGTCGCGCAGCTTGGAGAAGTCCTGCCGCCCGGTCAGCAGCTTGTGCACGTACGACTGGTGTCCCGTGTCGAAGATGACGGGGTCGTTCGGCGAGTCGAACACGCGGTGCAGGGCGATCGTCAACTCGACGACGCCGAGGTTCGGACCCAGGTGCCCGCCGGTGCGGGCGACGTTCTCCACGAGGAAGTCGCGTATCTCCTGAGCGAGCTGCTCGAGCTGCTCCGTGGAGAGGGCGTCGAGGTCGCGAGGACCGCCGATCTCCTCCAGAAGGCCCATGCCGTCCGCCTTTCGTCGTCGTGCGCGGCGCGCCGCAGCATCCATCGAGTCTACGCGTCGTCGCATCCGACAACGGCGAGGGCTCCCGATCGCATGCGACCGGGAGCCCTCGAGTGCAGGTGGATCAGACCAGCGACCGCAGCACGTACTGCAGGATTCCGCCGTTGCGGTAGTAGTCGGCCTCACCGGGCGTGTCGATGCGCACGACCGCGTCGAACTCGACCGTCTGCTTGCCCTCGGGAGAGAACTCGCTCGGCGCCGCGGTCACGTGGACCGTCTTCGGCGTGACGCCCTCGTTGAGCTGCTCGAGACCCGAGATCGAGACGATCTCGGTGCCGTCCAGACCGAGCGACCCCCAGCTCTCGCCGGCGGGGAACTGCAGCGGCACGACGCCCATGCCGATGAGGTTCGAGCGGTGGATGCGCTCGAAGCTCTCGGTGATGACGGCCTTGACGCCCAGAAGGCTGGTGCCCTTGGCCGCCCAGTCGCGCGACGAGCCGGAGCCGTACTCCTTGCCGCCGAAGATGACCAGCGGGGTGCCCTGCGCCTGGTAGTTCTGGCTCGCGTCGTAGATGTACGACTGCGGGCCGCCCTCCTGGGTGAAGTCGCGGGTGAAGCCACCCTCGACCTCTGCGCCGTCGTTGACCTCGCGGACGAGCTGGTTCTTCAGGCGGATGTTCGCGAAGGTGCCGCGGATCATCACCTCGTGGTTGCCACGGCGGGAGCCGTACGAGTTGAAGTCCTTGCGGTCCACGCCGTTCGCGGCCAGGTACTGACCGGCCGGGCTGTCCGCCTTGATGTTGCCGGCGGGGCTGATGTGGTCGGTCGTGACCGAGTCGAGCAGCGTCGCCATGACGCGCGCACCCGAGATGTCGGTGACCGGCGTGAGCTCCATCGTCATGCCGTCGAAGTACGGGGGCTTGCGCACGTAGGTCGAGGCGTCGTCCCACTCGAAGACGTCGCCCGTCGGGGTCGGCAGGGTCTGCCAGCGCTCGTCGCCCTCGAAGACGCTCGCGTACTGGTGCGTGAACATCTCCTTGTTGATCGACGAGTCGATCGTCGACTGCACCTCTGCGGAGTCCGGCCAGATGTCGCGGAGGAAGACGTCGTTGCCGTCGTGGTCCTTGCCCAGCGCGTCGGTCTCGAAGTCGAAGTTCATCGAGCCGGCGAGGGAGTACGCGATCACGAGCGGCGGGCTCGCGAGGTAGTTCATCTTCACGTCGGGGTTGATGCGGCCCTCGAAGTTGCGGTTGCCCGAGAGCACCGCGGTAACGGCGAGGTCGTTCTCGTTGATCGCCGCCGAGACCTCTTCGATGAGGGGTCCGGAGTTGCCGATGCACGTCGTGCAGCCGTAGCCGACGGTGTAGAAGCCGAGCTCCTCGAGGTCCTGCGTCAGGCCGGCCTTCTCGTAGTAGTCGGTGACGACCTTGGAGCCGGGCGCGAGGGTGGTCTTCACCCACGGCTTGGCCTTGAGGCCCTTCTTGACCGCGTTGCGCGCGAGCAGACCGGCGGCGAGCATCACCGAGGGGTTCGAGGTGTTCGTGCACGAGGTGATCGCGGCGATCGTGACCGCGCCGTGGTCGAGGACGAACTTCTCACCGTCCGCGAGCGTGACCGGCGAGGGCTTCGAGGCCGTCTGCGGCGCGTGGCTGCGGTGGTGGTGCTGGTGGAGGCTGTGCTCGTCCTCGGGCGAGTTTCCGGGCGGGTCGGACGCCGGGAACGACTCGGAGCCCTCGAGGTCGACGAGGTCGTGCGAGACCTGGGCGTAGTTGTTCAGGTCGCTCTCGAACTGCTGCTTCGCCTCGGAGAGGACGATGCGGTCCTGCGGGCGCTTGGGGCCGGCGATCGACGGGACGACCGTCGAGAGGTCGAGCTCCATGTACTCGCTGAAGACCGGCTCGCGCGACGCGTCGTGCCAGAGCGTCTGCTCCTTGGCGTACGCCTCGACCAGCGCGAGCTGCTGCTCGTCGCGGCCGGTGAGGCGCAGGTAGTCGATCGTGACGCTGTCGATCGGGAACATGGCGGCGGTCGACCCGAACTCGGGGCTCATGTTGCCGATGGTGGCGCGGTTGGCCAGCGGCACAGAGGCGACGCCTTCGCCGTAGAACTCGACGAACTTGCCGACCACGCCGTGCTTGCGGAGCATGTCGGTGATCGTGAGCACGACGTCCGTCGCGGTCACGCCGGTCGGGATCGCGCCGGAGAGCTTGAAGCCGACGACCTTCGGGATGAGCATCGACACGGGCTGGCCGAGCATGGCCGCCTCTGCCTCGATGCCGCCGACGCCCCAGCCCAGCACGCCGAGGCCGTTGACCATCGTGGTGTGCGAGTCGGTGCCGACGCAGGTGTCGGGGTAGGCGCGGAGCACGCCGTTCACGTTGCGGTCGTAGATGACCTTGGCGAGGTGCTCGATGTTGACCTGGTGCACGATGCCGGTGCCGGGGGGGACGACCTTGAAGTCGTTGAACGCCGTCTGGCCCCAGCGGAGGAACTGGTACCGCTCGCCGTTGCGCTGGTACTCGATCTCGACGTTGCGCTCGAGGGCGTTCTCGGTGCCGAACAGGTCCGCGATGACCGAGTGGTCGATGACCATCTCCGCGGGCGAGAGCGGGTTGATCTTCTTCGGGTCGCCGCCCAGCGCCTCCACGGCCTCGCGCATGGTGGCGAGGTCCACGATGCACGGGACACCGGTGAAGTCCTGCATCACGACGCGCGCGGGCGTGAACTGGATCTCGGTGTTGGGCTCTGCCGCGGCATCCCACGAGCCGAGCGCCTCGATCTGCTCCTTGGTGACGTTCGCGCCGTCCTCGGTGCGGAGGAGGTTCTCCAGCAGCACCTTCAGGCTGAACGGGAGCTTCTCGTAGCCGTCGACGGTGTCGAGGCGGAAGATCTCGTAGTCGGTGCTGCCGACCGTCAGGGTGCTCTTGGCACCGAAGCTGTCAACCGTGGACACGTCTGTCTCCTTCGTCGGCGGCGGGAGGAGCGGGCGGAGCCCGTCACTGCCCATCTTCCCCCGCTCCGGCGGCCTCGGCTAGTGAGGCGAACCTAACCCGAACGGAGGGAAATTTATCTTGATGTCAAGATAAATGTATCACTCCGCAGCGCGGGGATAGAGCGCGCGGACGGCGAGCCACGTGACCGCGACGAGGGGCGCGAACAGGGGCAAACCCATGATCAGCTTGAGCGTTCCGAGCGCCGTGACGTTGTCCGCGAAGTAGAGCGGGAGCTGCACGAGCAGGCGCGCGGCGAACAGCCCCGCCCAGGCGATCGCCAGCCAGAAGAACGCACGGCGCTTGCGCTTGTCGCGACGCCAGGCCGTGCCCTCGCCCATCAGGAAGCCGACCGCGAGACCGATCAGCGACCAGCCGACCAGGGCCGAGATGAGGAACGCCGACCCGTACAGCGCGTTGGTCACGAACCCGGGGATGAAGTTGTTGCTCGCCTCGCCGGTGAACGCCGCGAATGCCGCGGCGACTCCCGCGGCGACCAGTCCTCCGACGGCGGCGGTGATGGGCTGCCGGGCGATCAGGCGGACGACGGTGAACACCGCCGCGATGCCCACCGACAGGCCCAGGGAGAGCCAGAGGTCGCCGTCGCCGCTCTCGGGGTCGATCGTGAGCGTGTAGACCACGATGAACACGAGACCGGGGAGGACGGATTCCAGGATGCCGCGCCAGCCGCCCATGGCGTGCCAGACGACGTGGCCGGTGCTGGCCTCGGCCGCCGGGTCGAGTCCGGCGCGGCGCGCGGCGCTGCCGAGCGCTGCACCGAGCAGGTCGGATGCGGTGGGCTCCTGCTCGGGTTGGTCTTCGGGCGCCTGGTCGGGCGCGGTCACGCGCTGCCCGGGGTCGCCGGCATCTTCAGCGGGATGAGGTCGCGGGGCGGCATGGGCGATCCTCCGCGGACCACCACGATCGAGCGGAACAGGTCCTCGACCTTGGCAGCAGCATCCACATCGGACGTGGCCGCTCCCCCGATGACGCCGCGGAGGAACCAGCGGGGACCGTCGACGCCGACGAAGCGGGCGAGCCGCTTGCCGGCAGCCGCGTCGGGACCGGCGACCACGGGCACCTCGGCGAGCAGCTCAGGGCCGAGCGGACCCTGGCGCTCCTGCACCCGGCCGCCCTGCTGGCGGATCTGCTCGCGGATCTGCTCGCGGGTCTCCTCCCAGAGCCCGGCGGAGCGGGGTGCCGCGAACGGCTGGACCTGCAGAGTCGAGTCTGCGTAGTCGAGGCCGACGGCGACGATGCGCTTGGTCTGCTCCTCGACCTCGAGTCGCAGGTTCAGGCCTTCGCGCGGCAGGACTTTCACTCCGCCGAGGTCGATGTAGGGCCGAACCGGATTGGCCTCGGTCTCGTCGAACGGGCCGCCGGCCGCGCGGGTCTCCTGGGTGAAGACGTCGGCCGTCTCTTCGGCAGTCTCCGTCTCTCCCTCGACCTGGTCCTCTGCGGCGTCGTCGGCGGGTGTCATTTCGGTCATGCCGGAATTCCGTCCTTCTGGTAGCCCGTCGAGCCGAAGCCCCCCTCGCCGCGGACGCTGTCCGGGAGGGTGTCGACGGGGATGAATCGTGCGCGCGGGACGGGCATCACGATGAGCTGGGCGATCCGGTCGCCGACGGCGACGTCGAACGCGTGATCGGTGTCGGTGTTCAGCAGGGAGACCTTGATCTCGCCCCGGTAGCCGGCGTCGACCGTGCCGGGCGAGTTCACGATCGTGATCCCGTGCTTGGCGGCCAGGCCGCTGCGCGGCACGACGAACGCGACGTAGCCCTCGGGGAGCGCGATGCGCAGGCCGGTGCCGACGAGGGCGCGCTGGCCGGGTTCGAGGCGCACCGCCTCCGCCGCCGTCAGGTCGGCGCCCGCGTCGCCGGGGTGGGCGTACACCGGTGCGTCGGATGCGATGATGGGGACGTCCACGCTTTCGGTCACGCAACGAGGGTAATGCAGAAGACAGCAGCGCGTGACGGCCGCACGACGGCCGTCGACTACCGCGAAAGACTCAGCCCATCTCTGTGGGCGATCGTGAGCGCCGCCGTGTGCGCGCCCATGGCCGCCCTCGTGTTCGCGCCGCTGGATGCGACCGTGTCGCTGACCGTGGGCGTCGTGGTGGGTGTGCTGATCATCCTCGTGATGGTCGCCGCATCCCCCGTCGTGCGGGTGAAGGACGGCGTCCTGTTCGCCGGGCGCGCCCATATCGACGTCGCCCTGCTGGGCACGCCTCGCGCGCTCACCGGCGAGGAGGCCAGACACGCGCGTGGAGGTGGACTCCCTGCGCATGCCTGGCACGTGATCCGCGGCGGCATCGACGGCATCCTCACGATCGACGTGGAGGATGCCGACGACCCCGCGCCGACGTGGGTGATCTCGTCGCGCACGCCCGACCGCCTCGCGGCGGCCGTCCGGCGGGCTCAGGCTACGCGGCGCACTCCTGGCAGATAGGGCCGGTCTTCGTCTCGTGGTCGAGCTGCGAGCGGTGCTTCACCAGGAAGCAGTTCGAGCACGTGAACTCGTCCTCCTGGGGCGGCAGCACGACGACGTCGAGCTCGAGGTCCGACAGGTCGGCCCCCGGCAGCTCGAAGCCTGAGGGGTTGTCCGCGTCCTCGTCGCCGACCGCTCCCGACAGCTTGTCGGGGACCCGCTCCTTCAGGGCCTCGATCGACTCGCTGTCGTCTTCGGTCTTGCGGGGGGCGTCGTAATCGGTAGCCATTTCGGCGGTCTCAACTTCCGGAGTATCTCGAGTATGCAGGCCCTGACGGGCGGCGACAGTTTGCACGACCTGGGGGCTTTTCGCAAATGCGCCGTGCGGTTTCATCGGGCTGTCAAGGCGGGAAACTCGCGGCGCGCGCCGGATATTCCCGGCTTGCGCACCGGGCTGTGAAACCATGGGCGCACACCGCTGGATCGGAGAGGCGATTCCCCATGGAACAGCTCAAGGTGATCGGCACCGAGGACGACGTGCTCGTCCTGGCGACCGAATCGGGAGAGCGATTCTCCCTCGCTCTGGACGACGTGCTGCGCATCGAACTGCGCAAGGTGCGTCGCGAGCGCGAGGGCGAGCAGAAGACGAGCACGCTCAGCCCGCGTGACATCCAGGCGCACATCCGCTCTGGTCTGTCCGCGCAGGAGGTCGCCGAGCTCCTCGGCGCGCGTGTCGAGGACGTCGCCCGCTTCGAGGGGCCTGTCCTGGCCGAGCGCGAGCACATCGTCGGACTGGCGCTCGCTGTGCCCGTGCTGCTGGGCTCCGACCTCGAACACGACGTCAACCCCACATTCGGCGCCGCCGTCCGCGCGAAGCTCGCCGAGGCCGCCGCATCGGGTGAGCGCTGGACGAGCTGGAAGGAGCAGACCGGCTGGATCGTCAAGCTCGAGTTCACCTCCGCCGAGGTGGACCACGACGCGCGGTGGAGCTTCGACCCTCGCCGCTCGACCCTCTCGCCGCTGAACGCCGACGCGATCCAGCTCTCGCGCCAGGGCTCGCTCCCCGAGGGCCTGATCCCGCGCCTGCGCGCCCTCGACTCGGCCGCGCCGAAGGATGACTCCCGCTTCGACAGCGGCGCGTTCGGCCCTCGTCGCCTGCCCGACGCCGACCTCGATGCTCCCGAACTCCCTTCGCCGACCGCCCCTGCGGTGCAGCAGGCCGCCATCAAGCGGGCCGCTGAGACGAGCGTGACGTCGGCGGAGACCGCCGACCTGCTCGAGGCGCTGCGCCGTCGCCGGGGTCAGCGCGAGCCGCTGCCCGGCATGGTCGACGGCGACAGTGATCGCGGCCAGAGCCCCGTCGCACTGTTCGATGCGCTCGAGCCCGGTTACGACGAGGCGCCGCCGCTCCCTGAGCCCATCGCCGACGTGGATCGGCCGGCCGTCGCGGAGGCGGGCCGCCGCAAGGGCCGTCCGTCGATGCCGTCGTGGGACGAGATCGTCTTCGGCGCCCGGACCGACGAGTAGCCCTCTTCGCGAAGAGCGGGCGCCGTCAGGCGAACGCCCCGAGCCGGATGAGCGGAACCACCCGCTCCTCGTTCGTGAGGGATCCGTGCTGGCCGACCATCTTCTGCGGCGCTTTGTCGGTGAGACGGTCGTCGTAGTACGCGATCCCCGCGCGCGCCGCGACGAGGACATCGCCGATCCGCGGCGCGACCGCGGCGTCGACATCGCCGAACAGGCCGGCTGAGATCGCCTCGTCCCGGCTCAGCACCCACGAGCGCCCCGACTCCGCCGCCCGCCACGCCGCGAGCACCGCGGCGGCCTGCCCGTCCTCGGCGTACAGGTGCAGCATCCGTGGTTCGCCCCCGATGTGGCGCACGCCGTCCACGAGCTCGTCACCGTCGGTCAGCAGCAGCTGCCGGTGCCGCGGCACATCGACCATCCCATGGTCTGCGGTCACCACCACACCGACGTCGGCCGGCAGGGCGCCGGCCAGGGTGCGGACGGCGCCGTCGATGCGCTCGAGCGCGTGCGTCCATCGCTCGGACTCCCACCCGTGCTTGTGTCCGATCGCGTCGAGCTCGTTCGCGTACAGATAGATCAGGGAGCCCGGATGCTGCGCAGACAGGTGCGCGGCGAGCCCGAACCGGTCGGCGAGATCGGCCGCACCGTGGAACTCGGCCCCGCGCATCGTCGCGGCGGTGAAGCCGGTGCCGGCGTACTCGGGCTTGGAGACGATGAAGCACGGGCGACCGGCGCCGGCCTCCCGCTCGAGCAGCGGCTGTGCGCGCTGCCAGGAGATCGGCAGGCCGTCGGTGTCCCATCCGCGCAGCTGGTTGATCACCTCGTCGCGCTCCGGGACGAGCGCACGGTAGCCCAGGATCCCGTGCCTGCCCGCGGGGGCACCCGTGAGGAGTCCGGTCAGGGCCGTCGCCGTCGTCGAAGGGAAGACCGTGCGCGCGGTGTCCTTCTTGGAGCTCGCTCCGCTGAGGAAGCGGGCGTGCCCGGCACGCGCGGCGAGGTTCTGTGCGCCGAGGCCGTCCACGAGCAGGACGATCGCGCTCGTCGCGGGTGCGAACCAGTCGGATCCCCCGCTCAGCGCGGCGATCATCTGCGGGACGACTCCGGTGAGGCTCCGGGCTCGCGGCGGGTCCACGGGTAGGCTGAGGGACATCGGGGCCAGTCTCGCACAGGGGTTGCGTGCCCTGCCCGTTCGTCCACTCGAGGCCCGGAACAGTCATGCCTGCACACCCTCCCCAGTCGCCGATCGCCGAGCGGATCGAGGACATCGATCTCTCCGCCGAGATGCAGGGCTCGTACCTCGAGTACGCCTACTCGGTGATCTACTCCCGCGCCCTCCCCGACGCCCGCGACGGGCTGAAGCCCGTGCAGCGCCGCATCCTGTTCCAGATGGCGGACATGGGTCTGCGGCCGGACCGCGGCCACGTGAAGAGCGCCCGTGTCGTCGGCGAGGTGATGGGAAAGCTCCACCCGCACGGCGACGCCCCCATCTACGACGCGCTCGTACGGCTCGCGCAGGCGTTCTCGCTCCGCGTGCCGCTCGTCGACGGCCACGGCAACTTCGGCTCGCTCGACGACGGCCCCGCCGCACCGCGCTACACCGAGGCACGGCTGGCGCCCGCCGCCCTCGCCCTCACGGAGAACCTCGACGAGGACGTCGTCGACTTCATCCCCAACTACGACGGCCAGTTCCAGCAGCCGGAGGTGCTGCCCGCCGCCTTCCCCAACCTGCTCGTCAACGGCGCCGCCGGCATCGCGGTCGGCATGGCCACGAACATGGCCCCGCACAACCTGATCGAGGTCGTCGCAGCCGCCATCCACCTGCTCGAGAATCCCGACGCCACGGTCGAGGACCTGATGGCGTTCGTACCAGGTCCTGACCTTCCGTCCGGCGGCATCATCACGGCGCTGGAGGGCATCAAGGACGCCTACGCCACCGGGCGGGGCACCTTCCGCACCCGCGCCAAGGTGGCGGTCGAGCAGCTCGGTCCACGGCGCACGGGCCTCGTGATCACCGAGCTGCCGTACCAGGTGGGTCCCGAGCGCGTGATCGAGAAGATCAAGGATGCGGTCGGTTCGAAGAAGCTGACCGGCATCGCCGACGTGACCGACCTGACCGACCGCAGGAACGGGCTGCGGCTGGTGATCGGCATCAAGACGGGCTTCGACCCGCAGGCCGTGCTGGAGCAGCTGTACCGCTTGACCCCGCTCGAGGACTCCTTCGGCATCAACAACGTCGCGCTCGTCGACGGCCAGCCGCAGACCCTCGGACTGCGCGAACTGCTGCGCGTCTACCTCGACCACCGGCTGCGGGTCGTGACCCGCCGCAGCGAGTACCGTCTGGCGCGACGTCGCGAGCGGCTCCACCTCATCGAGGGCCTTCTGATCGCCATCCTCGACATCGACGAGGTCATCCAGGTGATCCGCTCGTCCGACGACGGCGAGCAGGCGCGCACGCGGCTCATGCAGGTCTTCGAGCTGTCGCAGGCGCAGGCCGAGTACATCCTCGAGCTGCGGCTGCGCCGCCTCACGAAGTTCTCCCGCATGGAGCTGGAAGCGGAGCGGGACGCACTCCAGGCGGAGATCGCCCAGCTGGTCGAGCTGCTCGGCAGCGAGGTGCTGCTGCGCGCGCAGGTCGCGAGCGAGCTGGATGCCGCTGCCGAGGCGTATGGGACGCCCCGGCGCACGCTGCTGCTGAACGGCGGACCCGTCGCCACCCGGCCCTCCCGCGCCGCGGCGGCAGCCGACCTCCAGATCGCCGACGCGCCGTGCCGGGTGTTCCTCTCCGCCACCGGGCGGATGGTTCGGGCCGATCTGCGTCAGCCGCAGGAGCTCGACGCCGAAGGCGTCGGCAACGGCATCGTGCCCCCGACGCGGCGCTCCAAGCACGACGCGATCCGCTCCTCGGTCGACACGACGACCCGGGGCGACATCGGCGCCCTGACGAGCGCGGGACGCCTCGTGCGCTTCTCCCCCGTCGATCTGCCGTCGGTGCCGGGCAACTCCGTGCAGCCGGCCGCGGGCGTGCGCGTGGACCAGTACCTCGGGCTCGGCAAGGACGAGCACGTCGTGGCGCTGGTGCCGCTGGTCGAGTCGCCGCCGATCGCCCTCGGCACGGCGCAGGGCGTCGTCAAGCGCGTGGCGGCGAGCGAGATCGGCACCAAGCCCGACATCGAGGTCATCGCCCTGAAGCCCGGCGACCGCGTCGTCGGCGCCGCCCCCGCCCCCGACGACACGGAGCTCGTGTTCGTCACCAGCGACGCGCAGCTCCTTCGATTCGACTCCGGCGCGGTGCGGCCGCAGGGGCGTTCGGCCGGTGGCATGGCCGGCGTGCGGGTGACCCCGGACGCGCAGGTCATCCACTTCACCGTCATCGACCCCACAGCTGACGTCTCGGTCGTCACGATCGCCGGCTCGACGCAGGCGCTGCTCGGTGCCGATGCCGGGTCGGGCAAGGTCTCGGCGCTGGGCGAGTTCCCGCCGAAGGGACGAGCCACCGGCGGTGTGCGGGCTCAGCGGTTCCTGCGCGGGGAGGACACCCTCACGGTGGCCTGGGTGGGCGAGGAGCCCAGGGCGGTCGGCGCGGACGGCTCGGTGCGCACCCTGCCGCCGACCGGCGCGAAGCGCGACGCGTCGGGGCAGCCGCTCGACGGCGTCATCGCCGCGGTGGGCACCGCGATCCGGTGAGAGACCCGGCGGCAGGTCGCGGCGTCGCCCGCGTCAGCCCCTGGCGTCGAACCCGCGCTCCCGGTAGAGGTCGATGCTGTCGAGGAGCGCCTTGAGAACGTACGGCGGGTAGTCCATGCCGTTGCGGTCCGCCCACAGGAGCTGCGCTTCGATACGTCCGACCTCGCGGGCGTACTTCTCCACGTCGGCGTCGAATCCCAACGCGTGGGCGACGCCGCCCACCTGCGCCCGATAGCGGTCCTGCCCGTTGGTGCCGACCAGGTTGTAGCTCTTCTCGCGCATGATTCTGGCCAGGTGCAGCTGCCACGGCCGCAGCGCGCCGCTCTGCACGAGCTCCGTGGCGCTCATCCGGTAGAACGCGAAGTGTCCGGGCTCCTGCCGCCGGATCGGGGCGATGATCGTCTCGGCGATCGCCCCCTCCCCCATGCCGTGCATGCCGTCGTAGAGCACGTTGTAGGCGAGCACGGCCTGACGCTCGGTGCTGGCGCCGGTCAGGTAGTACAGGAGCCGGGCGATGTCCTGGATCGCGGAGAAGTGGGCCAGGGCGCCCAGGATCTTCATCTTGAACGACACCTCGAGCTCCGGTTCGGCCGCGGGACGCCCGAGGTCCTGCTGGAGCCGGTCGAGGATCAGCCCGTGCTGGATCTCCTGTGGCTGCCAGACGTCCGCGTAGAACATCCGGTCCACCTCGCTCACGTCGGGCAGGAGGACGAGCAGCTCGAGGACGTTGCGATCCACCTCGAGCTCCACCCGGGCGAGGTAGTCGATCACATGGCCGTATCGGCCCGCGACCGCGCGAGGATCGTGCACGTGCCGGTCGACGGAGGCGAGCTCGATCGGCGGATGCTGCTCGCCGAGGCGCTGCACGTGCTCGAGGATGCGTGCGGAGGAGACCTGATCTGCCATCGACTCGATCCTCTCACCGTCCCCATCCCGACAGCCAGGCTTCGATGCCGGCCATGGAGGCTGAGGGCGGTGGCGAGTCAGGCGTCGATGCGGTCGCGGTCGAGCCGGGCGGAAGCATCGACGATGAACTCGCGACGCGGAGCCACCTCGTTGCCCATCAGCATCTCGAACACCGAGGCGGCGGCCTCAGCATCCTCCAGCCGGACACGGCGCAGCGTGCGACCGCTGCGGTCCATCGTCGTGGTGGCCAGCTGGTCGGCATCCATCTCGCCGAGCCCCTTGTAGCGCTGCACCGGCTCCTGCCAGCGGCGGCCGGACTTGGTGAGCTTGGCCAGCAGCGCATGCAGCTCCTGCTCGCTGTACGTGTAGATCGTCTCGTTCGGCTTGCTGCCGGGATTCACGACGATGACGCGGTGCAGCGGCGGCACGGCCGCGAAGACGCGCCCTGCCTCGATGAGCGGCCGCATGTAGCGGAAGAAGAGCGTCAGCAGCAGCGTGCGGATGTGCGCGCCGTCGACATCGGCGTCGCTCATCATGATGACCTTGCCGTACCGCGCCGCGTCGATGTCGAACGAGCGCCCTGATCCGGCGCCGACGACCTGGATGATCGACGCGCACTCGGCGTTGCCGAGCATGTCGCTGATGGACGCCTTCTGCACGTTGAGGATCTTGCCCCGGATCGGCAGGAGGGCCTGGTACTCGCTGTTGCGGGCCAGCTTCGCGGTGCCGAGCGCGGAATCGCCCTCGACGATGAACAGCTCGGAGTCGGCGACGTCGTTCGAGCGGCAGTCGACGAGCTTCGCGGGCAGCGAGGACGACTCGAGCGCGTTCTTGCGACGCTGGGTCTCCTTGTGCGTGCGCGCGGAGATGCGCGCCTTCATCTCGGAGACCACCTTGTCGAGCAGCAGAGCCGTCTGCGACTTGTCGTCGCGCTTGGGCGACGAGAAGCGGGCGGCGAGCTCCTTGGCGACCACCGACGAGACGATCTGACGCGCGGCAGGGGTGCCCAGCACCTCCTTCGTCTGGCCCTCGAACTGCGGCTCGGGCAGGCTCACCGTGATCACCGCGGTGAGTCCGGCGAGGATGTCGTCCTTCTCCAGCTTGTCGTTGCCCACCTTGAGCTTGCGGGAGTTCTGCTCGATCTGCGCGCGCAGCACCTTCATCAGCGCCTGCTCGAAGCCCTGCTGGTGGGTGCCGCCCTTCGGCGTCGCGATGATGTTCACGAACGATCGGGATACCGTCTCGTACCCGGTGCCCCAGCGCACCGCGACGTCGACGTGGCACTCGCGTTGCACCTCGGTGGCCACCATCGCCCCGCCCGGCTGCAGCACGGGCACCGTCTCGGTGAAGTGTCCGGTGCCGCTCAGGCGCCAGGTGTCGGTGACCCCGGCGTCGGGTGCGAGGAACTCGGCGAATTCGGAGATGCCGCCGTCGTAGCGGAAGCTGCGCTCGATGGGCGCGTCGCCCTCCGCCGCGGCCGGCCGCTCGTCGCGGATGACGAGCTCGAGCCCTGGAACGAGGAACGCCGTCTGCCGGGCGCGCTGCTCGAGCTCGGCGACGTTGAACCCGGCGTCCTTGGTGAAGATCTGCGTGTCCGCCCAGTAGCGGATGCGCGTGCCCGTGGAGCCCTTCGCGGCGCGCCCTGCGACCCGCAGCTCCGAGCTCTTGTCGAACGGGGTGAAGGCGGACTGCGGGGTGTCGCCGGCGAACACGCCAGGCTCACCGCGGTGGAACGACATGGCCCAGGTCTTGCCGCCCCTGTCGACCTCGACGTCGAGGCGCTCCGAGAGGGCGTTGACCACCGACGCGCCGACACCGTGCAGGCCGCCCGATGCCGCGTACGAGCCGCCGCCGAACTTGCCGCCCGCGTGGAGCTTCGTGAAGACCACCTCGACGCCGGACAGGCCCGTGCGCGGCTCGACGTCGACGGGGATGCCGCGGCCGCGGTCGCGCACCTCGACGCTGCCGTCGGGGTGCAGGACGATGTCGATGCGCGTGCCGTGGCCGCCGAGGGCCTCGTCGACGGAGTTGTCGATGATCTCCCAGAGGCAGTGCATCAGGCCGCGGGAGTCGGTCGAGCCGATGTACATGCCGGGGCGCTTGCGCACGGCCTCGAGCCCTTCCAGGACCTGGAGGTGATGGGCGGAGTACTCGGCTGTCACAATCCTCAAGCGTATCCGCGGGCTCCGACGTCGGGCTGCACAGACACGGGGGCCTCGGGCGCGGGTACGCGCTGAGCGAAATGTCACCCGTTCGCGGCATTCTCGAAACATCGGCGTGGTTGTATGTCATGACCCGCAAGGGTGAAACGGACTGAGAACGCGACGCGCACGAGGAGGACCCGAAATGACCACGCTATCGACACCGACCGAGCAGACCGCCCTCCTCGAGTACCGCCTCACGGCCGCCGACCGCTGCGATTCGTGCGGCGCGCAGGCGTACATCGCCGCTGAGGTCAATGGGAGCGAACTGCTTTTCTGCGCCCACCACGGCCGCAAGTACGAAGAGAAGCTCCGCGCGATCGCGACCAGCTGGCACGACGAGACGGCCCGGCTCTCCGAGACGGTCTGACCGTTCAGCTCGACCGGTAGTCCCTGTCCACCAGGGGTGAGATCCGCAGCGCGATCTCCTCGCCGATCGACCCGATCCGCTCGGCCAGATCGGTCGCGGACGCCGCGCCTTCGCCGTAGACGGTGACGACGTCGCCGACGGCGGCGTCTTCCCAGCGGTCGACGATGCTCTGCTCGAGACCGAGGGCCCGCAGCGGCCGCATGCCGCCGGGTGTGCGCACGTCGACCAGCCCGGCCAGGGTGGACGGCAGGCCGTCCAGCGCGCCGATGCCGATGACGGCGTGCTCGTCGTCAAGGCGGATGACGGATGCCGTCAGCGCCGCGATCGGGCGGACCCCCAGTTCCGGCTCCCCCGGACCGCCGGCGGGGCGGATCCCGTAGGCGAACGCGCCGATGCGCGCGAGGTCGTACCGGAACTCCGGCCGCGCGAACGCGGCGGCGCTCGCGGACAGATGCCGCAGCGAAGGCCGGAGGCCGGCCTCCTGCGCCGTCTGCACGGCGGCGTCGAACGCGGCACGAGCGGCGTCGTCCTCGGCATCGGAGGCCTCGGCGATGTGGCTCCAGATGCCGACGACCTCGAGGATGCCGTCCGCCTCCAGCGCGGCCGCGCGCGCGACGAAATCCGGCCAGTGCTCCGGCCGCACGCCGTTGCGGTGCAGGCCGGAGTCGATCTTCAGGTGCACGCGGGCGCGTCCGCCCGCTGCCGCGACGTCCTCGAGCAGGAGGGCGTCGCCGACACCGATGTCGAGATCGGCGGCGACGGCGCGCGCCGCCTCCTCCGCGGTGGCGACGATCCACACGAAGATCCGGGCCTCGGGGCCGAGCTCGGCGCGCACCTGCAGGCCGGTGCGGACGTCGAAGGCGCCGAACCACTGCACGCCCTCGCTCCACGCGCGGGCGA
This sequence comes from Microbacterium terricola, assembly GCF_027943945.1. Lineage (NCBI taxonomy): Bacteria > Bacillati > Actinomycetota > Actinomycetes > Micrococcales > Microbacteriaceae > Microbacterium > Microbacterium terricola. Next base: position 1,407,356 of record NZ_AP027141.1, read on the forward strand.
CGATCGGCGCGAGGCCGTGGTTGTAGGCGTCGTCCTTCACGACGAGCATGTGCGCGGCGGGCGCGACCTGCGCGCGGACGCGGCGCAGGTTCTCGGCGAAGGCGTCGAGGTCGACGCGCAGGACGGCGCTCACGACGTGTGCTCCCGCTGACTGCGGGTGCCGACCGCGGTGACGATCTCGGCAGCCGTCAGGCCTGTCGCGGCGGTCCAGGGTGCGAGCGACGGGTGCCCGGAGTCGGGGTCGCCGAAGAACTCCACGTGGTCGCCGCGCTCGACGGAGGCATCGCCGATGTCGACGACGCACACGTCCATCGCGACGCGTCCGATGAGGGGCCGTCGCGCACCGGCGACGAGCACGTCCACCGCGCCGCCCAGCGAGCGGACGATGCCTTGGGCGTAGCCGCCGGTGACGAGCGCGATCCGCGTGTCGGCCGGCGCCCGATGCAGGTACCCGTACGAGACGCCCTCGCCGGCACGGAGCTCCTTCACGCTCAGCACGAAGCCGCGCAGGTGCATGACCGGCCGTCCGCCCGAACCAGGGAGGCCGTAGAGGGCGGCGGCGTCGAGCGTGGCGCCGGCATCGGCGCCGGCATCGGGCTCGGCACGGTAGCGCGCAGCATCCGCTCCGTCGCGCCCGCCCGGCAGGCTCGACTGCTTCACGATCACGGCGTCGACCCCCACCCCGAACAGCGTGCGGGCGACGAGTCTCTCGCCATGGCCCCACGCATCGTGGCGCAGGTCGGCGACCGTCTCTCCTCCGCCTGCCGCCGCGAGGAGGGCCGCCGCGTTCGCGCGGAGAGCGCTGTGATCGATCGAGGCGACGGGTGCGCTCCTGCGCGGACCGGGGGTCTCGCCCAGGGTCGCCGCAGTCACGCTGACTAGACTATCGGGGTCCCCGTCCCGATCCCGGAGCATCCATGTCACAGCAGGGCCTCGGCCTCTCGTCCCGCCTCCGCTACCTCGCCGGCCGCGCCCGCCGCATCGACGTCGGGTCCGTGGTCGACCGCGCGAAGGAGGCCGCCGAGCTGCACGACAAGTGGACGCCGGCGGTGCTGGTGGACATGCTGTGGCAGGCCGGGTTCCGCAACGTCGGGTTCCAGGACTACATCGACTACGACTTCGCCATCCTGACCCGCGCCGAGCGCGACACGTACATGACGCACCCGGTGTCGAACCAGATCTCGCAGAAGTACGACCACCCCGACTTCCGGCACCTGTTCCAGGACAAGATCGCCTTCGACCGCACGTTCGACCCGTTCCTGCGCCGTGAGTGGATGGTCGTCGAGCCGGGCAACGCCGCCGAGGTGCGCGCTCTCGCGGAGCGTCTCGGCACCATCGTCACGAAGGAGCCGGTCGGTCAGGCCGGCACCGGAGTGCACCGCTACCACGCCGCCGAGATCGACGACTGGGACGGCTTCCACCGGGGTCTGCTCGAGCGCGGCGAGCTGCTCATCGAAGAGGTCATCCGCCAGCATCCCGATCTGGCCGCGGTCTGCCCCGGCACCGTCAACACGACGCGGGTGACGGCGTTCTTCGACGGAGAGCGGACCCACATCCTGGCGATGGCGCAGAAGTTCGGCCGTGGCGCCGTCAGCGACCAGATGACGTTCGGCGGCTTCTACACGATGCTCGACGAGCACGGACATGCGACCGGCCCCGGGTACGACTCGCACGGCCACGTCCACGCGACGCACCCGGACTCGGGGGCGGTCATCGCCGACTTCCAGCTGCCGCTGTTCGACGAGGTCGCCGCGTTCGTCGACCAGGTCGCCCGCGTCGTGCCCCAGGTGCAGTACGTCGGCTGGGACATCGTGGTCACCCCCGAGGGTCCCGTGCTCGTGGAGGGCAACTGGGGCGCAGGGGTGTACGAGAACAAGCCCAGCGTCACCGGCATCCGCACGGGCCACAAGCCGCGCTACCGCGCCGCGATCGGGTTTTGACACGAGATGACTCAATGCGAGCGAAGCCCGCGTTGAGTCATCTGCGTGTCAAGGTCGAGTAGCGAGCTTGCGAGCGTATCGAGACCCCCCGTCCGTCCCGGAAACGCCGAAACCCACCTCTCGGCGTGAGACCTCGCCGCGGGGCGTGGGTCTCGACGCGAGAAGTGGGTCTCGGTGAGGTGTGCGGGTCAGGCCGGGCGGACGATGCCGAGCGGGGTCGACTCGTGGCCCTGGCCGAGCGGATTGTCGCGGAGGATCGCGACGAGGCGCTTCTCCCCCGCCTTGTCCAGGGTGGACCCGAGGATGTTGCCGCCCAGGTCGTTGATGTCGACGACCGCGACGTCCGCGTCCACCCCGAGCAGCGCCTTGAGGCGCTTCGCGACCTCGGTGGGCTTGTCGGGTCCGAGCACGACGGCCTTGTTGTAGGGCGGGATCGTGCCCTTGGTCGGCCCGTCGATCGCGCGCGCCTTGTCACCGGCGATGCGGTAGAAGTCACCCTTGCGTCCGAACGCCTTCGTGACCGCGGCGACGGCGGCGGCGAGCAGGATGCGGGGCGTCCCGCATTCGCGCAGGGCCATCTCCATCGTCTCGGGCATGCCGAGCCCGATGCCGTAGGGCGTGCGGGTGACGTACTTCGACAGGAAGAACGCGAGCCTGCGCGGCTGCACGGAATCGATCGGGAACGACCGGCCCTGCGTGATGGCGACGATCTTCTCGGTCACGAACAGCAGGTCGCCCTGCTGCACCTGGTCACCCGCGTACTCGGTGATGAACGCATCGAGGTCGTCACCGGGCATGACCACCCTGGTGCGGATCGGCACGCGCGCGTACGCGGTGCCCTCGATCGTGACCGTGAGGGACTTGCCGGCGTTCGCCTGCCCGGCCGTGGCGTCGCCGCTCATTCGAGGTAGTCCCGCAGCGACTGCGACCGCGAGGGGTGACGGAGCTTGGCCATCGTCTTGGACTCGATCTGGCGGATCCGCTCACGGGTGACGCCGAACGTGTCGCCGATCTGGTCGAGCGTCTTGGGCTGACCGTCGCCGAGGCCGAAGCGCATGCGGATCACGCCCGCCTCGCGCTCGCTGAGCGAGTCGAGGAGCGACTCGAGCTGACGCTGCAGCATGGTGAAGCCCACCGCGTCGGCCGGGACGACCGCCTCGGTGTCCTCGATGAGGTCTCCGAACTCGCTGTCGCCGTCCTCACCGAGGGGCGTGTGCAGCGAGATCGGCTCGCGGCCGTACTTCTGCACCTCGATGACCTTCTCGGGGGTCATGTCGAGCTCGCGGCTGAGCTCCTCGGGCGTGGGCTCGCGGCCCAGGTCCTGGAGCATCTGCCGCTGCACGCGGGCGAGCTTGTTGATGACCTCGACCATGTGGACCGGGATGCGGATCGTGCGGGCCTGGTCGGCCATCGCGCGGGTGATCGCCTGACGGATCCACCACGTCGCATAGGTGGAGAACTTGAAGCCCTTCGTGTAGTCGAACTTCTCGACGGCACGGATGAGGCCCAGGTTGCCCTCCTGGATGAGGTCGAGGAACTGCATGCCGCGACCGGTGTAGCGCTTGGCGAGCGAGACGACCAGTCGCAGGTTCGCACCGAGCAGGTGGCTCTTCGCGCGCTGGCCGTCGCGGGCGACCCACTGCAGGTCCAGACCCAGCTGCTTCGACTTCTCGGCGGCCGACATGTGCGACAGCTTCTCTTCGGCGAACAGGCCCGCCTCGATGCGCATCGCGAGCTCGACCTCTTCGGCCGCGTTCAGCAGCGGCACCTTGCCGATCTGCTTCAGGTAGTCCTTGACCGGGTCGGCGGTGGCGCCGGTGATCTGGGTCGAGTAGACCGGGACGTCGTCCTCGTCCGAGGTGGAGATGACGATCGCGCCGGTGGGAAGCGGCTCGGAGAAGGCCGGCTTGGTCTCGGCCTCGTCGTCGTCCTCATCGGCGTCGGTGTCGGCGTCCGCGGGCGCCGTGGTCTTCGCGGCTGCGCCCTTGGCGTCGGTGTCGTCGTCCGTCTCGAGGTCGGTCGCGTCGATCTCGACGTCGTCCTCGAGCACGTCCTCTTCGTCTGACTCGTCCGCGGCCGTGGCCTTGGACGCCTTACGAGGGGCTGCCTTGGCCTTCGGCGCTGCCTTCGGTGCCGCCTTGGGCGCTGCCTTCGCCGCGGCGGGCGCCTTGGCCGCCGTCGTCTTCGCGGCCGGCTTCTTGGCTGCCGCGGCGGTGGTCTTCTTCGCGGGCTCCGCCTTCGTCGCGGCGCCTCCGGTCGTCTCGTCGGACGCGTCGGTGTCCTTCGCGGTGCGGGTGGTGGTCTTCGTGCCTGCGGTCACGGTTCGCCTTTCACCGGCGGACGGGGTGAACCGTCCGCGGTTGGGTTTCGGACACTAGTAAGACCCTTGTCAAGTCCCGGATGACGGCGCACCAGGCGCCGAACCGGTTTGACAACGGGTCAGATGGTCTATTCTCGCACACTTGTCGCGCGCTGCTTGCGCCGGCGCACGCCTGTGGAGTATCACAACCTTCAACCGCGCGCCGTGGCACGGCATTCCCCGCGACGAGTGCCGGTGGCGGTCAGGAGCGGCGGTCGTCGTCGCCGTGCGGGCGCGTGGCCAGGAAGCGCTCCAGCTCGGCCGCGAGTTCGTCGGCGCTCGGCAGATCGCCCGTGTGGATCATCGGCGTGGCCAAGGTCGATCCGGCCATGTAGGCGTCGTAGCGCTCCTCGAGGCCCTGCAGCATCCGGGCGAGCTCATCGCTGCCGGACACCTGGTCGTCGACCTTCGCGAGGTACTCGCGGTTCTCGTCGCGCAGCGAGTCGCCGCTGAAGACGAGACCCGTGGCTGCGGTCAGGCTGTCGAGCCCCGCCAGGGCCGCTGCGGGATAGTCCGTATCGGCCAGATAGTGCGGAACGAGCAGGGCGAACCCGGCGACCACGGCGCCGGCCTCGGCGAAGCGGTACTCCAGCAGGTGGCCGATGCTCGCGGGGACCTGGGTGTGCGGCTTCCAGACCGAGTGGGCCTCGGTCAGCTCCGCGCGTGTGCCGCTCACGGTCGCGCCGATCGGGCGGGTGTGCGGCACCGGCATGGGGATCGCGTGCACCCATGTCACGGTCGACACCTCGTAGGCCTCGGCCAGCGCCAGCACCGCCTGGGTGAACGCATCCCAGGCGAAGTCGGGCTCGTAGCCGGCCAGGCTCAGGAACGGCTGACCGAACGCGTCGTGCGCGAGCGCGAGCTCGAGGCGAGCAGGGCGGTACCCGGTGAGGTGGTCCTGGTCGAACGAGATGAGCGGACGCCGCGCGCGATAGTCGAGCAGCACATCGTTCGAGAACGACGCGATTGGCGCGAGGTCGAGGTCGTCACGCAGGTAGTCGACCAGACGGGCGACGGCGCCGCCCGCGTCGGTGAAGCCGGTCAGCGTGATGACCAGCGGCAGGCCGCGCGGAACGCTCGGCGCGGTGGCGACGGTCTCATACAGCGCGGCGGACGAAGGCATGACTCAATGCTACGAGCCGCCCGGGACGGACGGCGCGCGCGCGTCCCGCTCACAGCGAACATCCGCGGCGGGGCCCGCGCGGCGCGTCCCTAGGATGGGTGCATGTCGCTCCCCGAGCTCACCTTCAGCACGTCCCCCCTCCGAGACTCCGACGCCGACGCGATCCTCCTCGCCGTGCCCGCCCTGGCTGGTGCCGCGCCGGGGGCGTTCGACGGCTGGCCCGGGCTGGAGGCGACGCTGCAGGCGGTCGGCTTCACGGGTGCCGTCGGCTCGTATCAGCGGCTCCACGTCCCCGCGAGCGTCGAGCGACCCCTCGCGGTCGTGGGGCTCGGCGGCAGCACTGACGTCGCCGCCGTGCGGGATGCCGTCGGCGCAGGTCTGCGTCAGCTGACCGGGTTCGCCACCGTCGCCGTCGGGCTGCTCGTCGACGACGCCGCACTGACGCAGGCGGCGGCCGAGGGCGCGACGCTGGGTGGCTACCGGTTCGACGGCTACAAGACCGAGGCCCCGAAACCCCGCGCCGCGCAGGTCGTCGTGCACGGCGCATCCCTGACCGACGAGCAGGTCGCCGCCGTGCGCGCGGGAGCTGCGGCCGTGGCGCTCGTGAAGGACCTCGTGTCGATCCCGGCCGAATGGCTCGGGCCGGACGACTTCGCGCAGCGCGCCGTCACGGCCGTGGCGGACCTCCCCGTCGAGGTGACGGTGCTCGACGAGCAGGCGCTGCGCGACGGCGGCTACGGAGGCATCGTCGGGGTCGGGCAGGGATCCGACCGGCCGCCACGACTCGTGCGGCTGGATTACGCACCGGCCGGCGCCTCGCGCCATATCGCTCTGGTCGGCAAGGGCATCACGTTCGACACCGGCGGCCTCTCGCTCAAGCCCGCTGCCGGCATGGTCGGCATGAAGTACGACATGTGCGGCGCGGCGACCGCCCTGGCCGTCCTGCGCGCGATCGCCGAGCGCGGCCTCCCCATCCGGGTGACGGCCTGGCTGTGCGTCGCGGACAACATGCCGTCGGGCCGGGCGACCCGCCCGGGAGATGTCGTGCGCATCCTCGACGGCACGACGGTCGAGGTGCTCAACACCGATGCGGAGGGGCGCCTCGTGCTCGCGGACGGACTCGTCGCCGCCAGCCGGGAGCACCCCGACGTGATCGTCGACGTCGCCACGCTCACCGGTGCCATCACCGTCGCGCTGGGCACCCGGCACGCCGGGGTCATGGGCGATGACGACGCGGTCGCCGGCTACCTCGCCGCCGCCGAGGCCGCAGGGGAGCTCGCGTGGCGACTGCCCCTCCCCGCCCACATGACCGAGGAGCTGGACTCCCCCATCGCCGACCTCCAGAACGCGAAGATCGGCGATCCCGCCGGTGGATCCCTGTTCGCCGGTCTCTTCCTGCGCCACTTCGTCGGTCGCGTGTCGGACGAGGCCGATGCCCCCCGCATCCCGTGGGTGCACCTGGATATCGCCGGCGTCGGCATGAACAAGGGCGGCGGGTTCGGCTACACGGACAAGGGACCGACCGGAGCGACCGTCCGATCGCTGATCGGCTACATCGAGGGCGAGGCGGCAGCATGACCGAGCACACGTTCGACCTGGTGGTCCTCGGCGGCGGGAGCGGCGGCTACGCAGCCGCGCTGCGTGCCGCCGAGCTCGGGCGCTCCGTGGCACTGATCGAGAAGGACAAGGTCGGCGGGACGTGCCTGCACCGCGGCTGCATCCCCACGAAGGCGCTGCTGCACGCCGCAGACGTCGCCGAATCCGCGAAGGATGCTGCGGCTGTCGGTGTCCGCGCGACGTTCGAGGGTGTCGACCCCGCCGGTGTGCGGACCTATCGCGAGGGGATCGTCGCCAAGAAGTACAAGGGACTGCAGGGGCTCGTCGCCGCACGCGGGATCACCGTCGTCGCCGGCGAGGGGCGGCTCGAGGCCGGTCCGGCTGTGCGGGTCGGCGACGACCTCTACCGGGGCACCGACGTCGTGCTGGCGACGGGCTCGTACAGCAGGAGCCTCCCCGGCCTCGAGATCGGCGGCCGCGTCCTCACCAGCGAGCACGCGCTCGAGCTCGACGAGATCCCCGGTCGGGTGGTCATCCTCGGCGGCGGCGTGATCGGGGTCGAGTTCGCGAGCGTGTGGCGCTCCTTCGGCTCGGACGTCACGATCGTCGAGGCGCTCGACCACCTCGTGCCCAATGAGGACATCGCTCTGAGCAAGGCGGTCGAGCGCGCCTTCCGCAAACGCGGCATCGTCTCTTCGCTGGGCGTTCGATTCGCCGGCGTGACGCAGACCGACGACACCGTGACCGTCAGCCTCGAGAACGGCACCGCCATCGAGGCCGACTACCTCCTCGTCGCCGTCGGGCGCGGACCTGCCACCGATGGGCGGGGATACGCCGAGACGGGCGTCGAGCTCGACCGCGGTTTCGTCCGCACGGACGAGCGCCTCCGCACCGCCGTGCCGCATGTGTGGGCCGTGGGCGACATCGTGCAGGGTCTCCAGCTGGCGCACCGAGGATTCCAGCAGGGCATCTTCGTCGCGGAGGAGATCGCAGGACTGTCGCCGGTGCTCGTGCCGGATGTCCAGATCCCGCGCGTGACCTACTCGAGTCCCGAGGTCGCATCGGTCGGGCTCACCCAGGCGCAGGCCGTCGCCGCGCACGGCGAAGCCGGGGTGGTGGCCTACGAGTACAACCTGGCGGGAAACGGCCGCAGCGAGATCATCGGAACGGCGGGCCTGGTGAAGGTGGTGCGTGCCGTCGACGGCCCGGTCCTCGGCGTGCACCTGGTCGGCGATCGGGTCGGCGAGCTCATCACGGAGGGTCAGCTCGCGGTCGGGTGGGAGGCGCATCCGGAAGACATCGCGCCGTTCATCCACGCGCACCCGACCCAGAGTGAGGCCCTGGGCGAGGCCTTCCTCGCGCTCGCGGGCAAGCCGCTGCACGCGCTCTGAACGCAGACACCCCCGGCTCCGCGCATCACTAAGCTAGACACAGACATCGAATCTTGAAGGAGACAAGTCCATGAGCACTTCCGTGGTCCTCCCCGCGCTCGGCGAGAGCGTCACCGAGGGTACGGTCACCCGCTGGCTCAAGCAGGTCGGCGACACCGTTCAGGAGGACGAGGGACTCCTCGAGATCTCCACCGACAAGGTCGACACCGAGATTCCCTCGCCCGTCAGCGGCGTGATCGAAGAGATCCTCGTGCAGGAGGACGAGACCGTCGAGGTCGGCGCCGTCCTGGCGAAGATCGGCGACGGCTCGGGTGCGGCCGCGGAGGCCCCCGCTGAGCAGCCCGCTGAGGCTCCTGCCGCTGAGGCCCCCGCCGAGCAGCCCGCTGCCGAGCAGCCTGCTGCGGAGGCACCTGCGGCCGAGGCCCAGCCCGCGGCGAGCGGCGAGGGCAAGGACGTCGTCCTCCCCGAACTCGGCGAGAGCGTGACCGAGGGCACCGTGACCCGCTGGCTCAAGGCCGTCGGCGACAGCGTCGAGGTCGATGAGCCGCTGCTGGAGATCTCCACCGACAAGGTCGACACCGAGATCCCGTCGCCCTTCGCGGGCGTGCTCCAGGCCATCCTGGTCGGCGAGGACGAGACCGTCGAGGTCGGTGCAGCGCTCGCGCGCATCGGCGACAGCGCCGCACCCGCGGCCGAGACTCCTGCCGCCCCGGCGGCTGAGGCGCCGGCGGAGACGCCTGCTCCCGCGGCCGAGGCTCCGGCGCCCGCCGCCCCGGCTCCCGCAGCTCCGGCTCCGGCCGCTGCTGCTCCTGCCGCTGCCGCTGCCGCTCCGGCTCCTGCCGCTGCTCCGGCCGCTGCTGCCGCAGCCGCCGTCGGTGAGGACGTCGCGTACGTCACCCCGCTGGTGCGCCGCCTGGCTCAGCAGCAGGGTGTCGACCTCGGCACCGTGACCGGCACCGGCGTCGGCGGACGCATCCGCAAGGAGGACGTGCTGAAGGCCGCCGAGGCGGCGAAGGCGCCGGCCGCGCCCGCAGCCGCACCGGCCGCTCCGGCTCCCGCACCGCTCGAGGTGTCGCCGCTGCGCGGCACGACGCAGCCGTTCTCCCGCCTGCGCAAGGTCCTCGCCGAGCGCGCTGTCGCCTCGATGCAGCAGACCGCACAGCTCACGACCGTCGTGAAGGTCGACGTCACGAAGGTGGCCGGCTACCGCACCGCGGTGCAGTCCGACTTCGTCGCCAAGACGGGCGGCAAGCTGTCGTTCCTGCCGTTCTTCGTGCTCGCCGCGGCCGAGGCCCTCCAGGCCTACCCCGTCGTGAACGCGACGGTCGACGGCACGAACATCGTGTACCCGCAGACCGAGAACATCTCGATCGCGGTCGACACGGAGCGCGGACTGCTCACGCCGGTCCTCCGCGACGCGGGCACCAAGACGCTCGCCGAGATCTCGGGTGAGATCGCCGACCTGGCCGCACGCACGCGCGAGAACAAGCTGAAGCCCGACGAGCTCGCCGGCGGCACCTTCACGGTGACCAACACCGGTTCGCGCGGCGCCCTGTTCGACACGCCTGTGGTGTTCCTGCCGCAGTCGGCGATCCTCGGCACCGGCGCGGTCGTCAAGGAGCCCGGTGTCGTGAAGGTCGACGGCGTCGACGCCATCGGTATCCGCTCGTACGTGTACCTCGCGCTGTCGTACGATCACCGCATCGTCGACGGTGCGGATGCTGCGCGCTTCCTCGGTGCGGTCAAGGCCCGCCTCGAGGCGGCCGACTTCCAGGGCAACCTCGGCATCTGAGGCTGCGCAGCCCGTGATCATGGCTGCTCCGCGACGTCGTGGACGTCGCGGAGCAGCCATTTTCCGTCCCTGGCGACGAGCACGATGAGCTGAGATGCCGTCTTCCGCGCACGGGCATCGACGCGGAGCACGGCGGCACCGCCGAAGGAGTCCAGCAGGGTGATCTCCCGCTGATCCGCGGGAAGGTCCGTCACCCCCGCGGGAAACGTGCGTGAGGGGTCCTCGACCACGGCGCTCAGGCAGCTGGCCTCGCCCGCACACGCGGTGCGTGCGGTCAGCACGGCGTCGCCCGCGGCATCCAGGTCGCCGTCCGTGGACGCGACCGCGCTCGGCGCGGCGTCGGGCGGGCGCGGGGTGGCGGTCACGGAGGGCTGCGCCGCATTCCCCGTCGGAGCTGCCGTCGCCGGCTCCCCCGCGTCCGGCTCGGCCGGCCACAGCATCCCCACGGCCAGGACGACGCCGCACGCGGCCGCGGCGGCCACCCAGGCGCCGCGGCGACGTCCTCGAGGGCTGCCGGGAGCAGGCCGCAGTCGGCGCCACAGCCCGGTCGTCGCCCGAGAGACCATGTCGGCCAGCTCGCCGTCGACGTGACGGGCGATCGCACCGGCGAGCCATCCGCCGGCGCGGGCGACCTCCGCCGGTTCGTCCGAGCGCCACCGGTCGCCCGAGCCGGAGCTCGGGCCTGCGACGCCCAGCGCGCGCGGCTCGGACTGAGCGAAGAGCTCGGCCTCGAGCGCGTCCCACGCCACACGCGCGAACGGGTCGTCTCGCAGGGCGCGAGCCGCGGCGTCGAGAGCACCCTCGTCGCCCGCATCGTCCGCCAGCCGCCGGAGGAGATCGGCGGTCACCGTGAGGGCGGGGCTGTCGCCGACGTCGGTGGCCAGCACGGGGCGCCCGCCGTCCGTGAGCCACCACTGGCCGATCGTGTCGGCGCCGGCCTCTCTCGCGCCGCGCAGCACGCTGACCGCGAGGGTGACGGCCTCCCCCGCGGACAACGGGGCGTCCTGCCGCCTGTCGAGGAAGGCGTCGAGGCGCTCGGTGCACACCGGCAGCAGGACGCAGTGTCCCTCCGGCGTCCGCAGCACGTCGATCGGCGCGAGCAGGTGCTCCGCCTCTGTGCAGCCCCATCCCGTCCAGTCCGCGCCGAGGTCGGATGCGTCGACGCGGAGGCGCAGGGTGCCGTCGGCCGTGCGCACGAGCACTCCCGGCCACGGCGCCTCCGCAGCATCCATCCGCCGGACGTGACGGAGGACGCCCGTGAGCACGTCCGCGCCGGTCGGCGCTGTCGACATCATCCTCGTAGGCTCGCGCACGCTGCGTGTCGCGGGCGCGTTCCGCGCCGATCCGGGCACTCGGGCGTGCCGGGAGACCGTGGGGAGGAGCAGGCGCGAGGGCGACAAGTGGGTAGGCTGGGGGGTATGGCAGCTCGCAGTACCGCGCCGGAGAAGCGCCCCGGCTTCTTCTCGCAGATCCGGTCCCTCTACACGTTCACGCACGAGGCATACCGCTGGCTGCCGTTCCTGCTGGCGGGCATCCTGCTCGCCGGGATCGCCGCCGGCGTCGGCATCGGATTCCTGGTCCCGCCCGTTGCGGTCTGGAGCGTCATCCTGTGGGGCGTCACGGGCCTCATGGCGGGCGTCCTGGGCTCGCTCATGACGATGACACGACTGTCGACGCTGGCGATGTACCGCAAGCTCGACGGGATGCCGGGGGCCGCCGGTCACATCATGTCCACCGCGCTCGGGCGCCACTGGCAGGGCTCCGACATGCCGGTCGGCATCAACCCGAAGACGCAGGAGGCGGTCTACCGCGCCATCGGGCGCGGAGGCGTCGTCATCGTCGGCGAGGGCTCACGCGGCCGGCTCACCCGCCTGATCAACGACGAGCGCTCGAAGGCGCAGCGAGTGGCCTCCGGGGTGCCCGTGACGGTGCTCTACGTCGGACACGGCGACGATGATGTGCCGATCTCGAAGCTGGCGCCCACGATCAAGGCGCTGCCGAAGAAGATCGACCGCACCACGATGGCTGCGGTCATCAAGCGGGTCGACTCGGTGTCGCAGTCGCTCGCCTCCCTGCCCATCCCGAAGGGCATCGACCCCTCCAGGGTGCGCGCACCGCGCCCGCGCTGACATGACCTCGACGGACAACGCCTACCCGGGCGAGCGCCTCGGTCTGCCCGCCACCGGCAGCGGCTCGGTCGCGCGCTTCGGCCGCAGGGCCGGCGGCCTGATCGTCGACTACATCGCCGCCTCGCTCATCGCGACGGCGTTCCTCGGGTACGACCAGTTCGCGCTGCCGTCGGAGGCGGGGCTCACGCTCTTCTCCCCGCTGCTCGTCTTCGCGATCCTGCATCTGGTGTTCATCCCCACGATCGGCGGGAGCCCGGGGCACCGCATCTTCGGTCTGCGCCTGCAGCTCGTGAGCGGCGGCTGGGTCGGCCTGATGCGGCCCATCATCCGCACCCTGCTGCTGCTGATCGTGATCCCCGCGGTGATCTGGGATGCCGACCAGCGCGGCCTGCACGACAAGCTCGCCGGCACCGTGCTGGTGCGCGCGTAACATCCCGGAAACATTTGCGTCACTGCCGGGCAATGCCCTCCCGATAGCGTGCAGGTCAAGCCCCCTCGAGGTGGCCGTTCCTCACCCGATCTTGGAGACTCCATGTTCAAAGATTCATCCGAGGTGCTCGCGTTCATCAAGGACGAGGACGTCAAGTTCCTCGACATCCGCTTCACGGATCTTCCCGGTGTCCAGCAGCACTTCAACATCCCCGCTGCCACCGTCGATGAGGAGTTCTTCACCGTCGGCCAGCTCTTCGACGGCTCCTCGATCCGCGGATTCGCCAACATCCACGAGTCCGACATGCAGCTGATCCCCGATGTCACCACCGCGTACATCGATCAGTTCCGCGAGGCGAAGACCCTCATCATGATCTTCGACATCTACAACCCGCGCACCGGGGAGATCTACCACAAGGACCCGCGCCAGGTCGCGAAGAAGGCGGAGAAGTACCTCGCCTCGACCGGCATCGCCGACACCGCGTTCTTCGCCCCCGAGGCGGAGTTCTACATCTTCGATGACGTCCGCTACGAGGTGAAGCAGAACTCCAGCTTCTACAGCGTCGACTCCGAAGAGGGCGCATGGAACACCGGCCGCGTCGAAGAGGGCGGCAACCTCGCCAACAAGACCCCGTACAAGGGCGGCTACTTCCCGGTGAGCCCGGTCGACAAGACGGCCGATCTCCGTGACGACATCACGCTCAAGCTCATCGAGGCCGGCTTCGTCCTCGAGCGCTCGCACCACGAGGTGGGCACCGGCGGCCAGCAGGAGATCAACTACCGCTTCGACACGATGGTGCACTCGGCGGACGACATCCTGAAGTTCAAGTACATCGTCAAGAACACCGCAGAGCAGTGGGGCAAGGTCGCGACCTTCATGCCCAAGCCGCTCTTCGGCGACAACGGCTCCGGCATGCACACGCACCAGTCGCTGTGGCTCGACGGCAAGCCGCTGTTCTACGACGAGCAGGGCTACGGCGGCCTCTCCGACACCGCCCGCTGGTACATCGGCGGCCTGCTCGCGCACGCGCCCGCGGTCCTCGCGTTCACCAACCCGACGATCAACTCGTACAAGCGCCTGGTCAAGGGCTACGAGGCCCCGGTCAACCTGGTCTACTCGGCCGGAAACCGCTCGGCGGCCATCCGTATCCCGATCACGGGCACGAACCCCAAGGCCAAGCGCATCGAGTTCCGCGCGCCGGACGCCTCGGGCAACCCGTACCTCGCCTTCGCGGCGCAGATGATGGCGGGCCTCGACGGCATCCTGAACCGCATCGAGCCGCACGAGCCCGTGGACAAGGACCTCTACGAGCTGCCGCCCGAGGAGGCCAAGAACATCCCGCAGGTGCCGAACTCGCTGCTGGACTCGCTCGAGGCGCTGCGCGCGGACAACGAGTTCCTGACGCGCGGCAACGTGTTCACGCCCGAGCTCATCGAGACGTGGATCGAGTACAAGATCGAGAACGAGATCAAGCCGATCGCGGCACGCCCGCACCCGTTCGAGTACGAGCTGTACTTCGGGGTCTGACCTGGAATTTAGTGCCTAATCAGGTCTTTGCGACCTCCTCAGGACGCCCATAGTCCGGTCGAGCTCGCGAAACGAGCCTGTCTTCGGCTACCGCGCAGAGAAGGCCCCCTCCGTGACTGTCACGGAGGGGGCCTTCTCGATGCGCGCGGGGCGACCCGGACGGGGGTGTCCCCGAATCGCACCCACGCACGAACGCGCCGAGACGGCTTCGGGTCAATGGTGATGGGCACCTCAGGCTTGGTCCACTCGTACGGGGGATCTAGTCGACGTCGTAGATCCCGATTCCGTCCCAGCCCCCGGGGTACGAGTTGAACACCTGTCTCGGGGTAAGCGTCTTCGTCTTCTCCGAAGACATCACCCACCCGGACGCGCTCCACGTGGACGTGGTGAACTTTGCCGTCCACTGCGAGTCGGTAGCCAGCCGAGTCTGGTACCGCTGCACATACCGCGTGCCGTCCTTCGAGTAGAAGATGTAGCCGTTCGTTTCCGTCGCCGTCCCCAGAATGTCCTCATCCGTCGCCAGACTGTCCTCATCCTGCGTCGGCCCCGATATGCGCCAGTGGTAGTTGTTTCCAGACGCGTTGTCACGCGGATACGGCGTCGCCTCGCGCGTGAGCGCGCCCTTGCGCCACGTGAGTACGACGTACGAAAGGGCCATGCCGCCCGAAATGTCGCGTGAGCTGGCGACGAACATGAGCTCGTGGCCACTTGCGTCATCGAGCCTGGCAGCATCCGCCAGGACGGCCCAACCCTTCTGTTCGATCGTCGATGTGATCGTCGTGGAGTCCGTCTGCTGCGTCGCCGTTCGGACGGCGACTCTGTACTTGTTCGCGGCGACCTTCTTGACGGCGACTTTG
Organism: Microbacterium terricola; assembly: GCF_027943945.1. Classification (NCBI taxonomy): domain Bacteria; kingdom Bacillati; phylum Actinomycetota; class Actinomycetes; order Micrococcales; family Microbacteriaceae; genus Microbacterium; species Microbacterium terricola. The sequence goes on from NZ_AP027141.1 coordinate 1,422,461, forward strand.
TCCTTCTTGCCGTCGCCGTCGACGTCGACGTAGCCAGCGTCGACCGTTGTGCCCACGGGGACCTGCGCCTTCGACTGGATCGTCGGTGCGGCTGCCGCCGGGACCGCCGCGATGAGCGCGCCCGCCAGCGCGATACACGCGCACGATGCGATGAGCGATGTGACTCTCATTACGGGGCCTTCCGGTCGAGATTCGTGGATCAACCCTACGCGCCGCCGTCGTCCTCAAGGCCGTCATCGCATGGACGAAGGATTGTCAGCGAGCCTCCAGGGCTAGCCGACCGTCACGCTCCTCGGCGTTCGTAACCAGCACCGCAGACGCAGAAGGGGATCCCGGGAACGGGGTCCCCTTCTTGCTTCCCGGTCGGCGCGTCAGCCGTAGAACAGCTTCTCGAAGATGCGGCGGGCGCGGCGCGTGGTCCGCAGGTAATCCTCCTCGACCTGGCTCGCCGAGCGCGGCGGGTAGCCCAGTAGGCGGCCGATGCCGTCCAGCCGCATGCGGTCGCTGGGCAGCACGTCGCTGGTCTGACCGGACAGCAGCGTGTTGGCCGAGCGCAGCCTGCTCGCCAGCCGCCAGGCCTCCGCCAGCAGGTCGGCCGACTCCGCGGGCACCAGTGCGGCCGTCTCTGCGGCCCGCAGGGCGTCCATCGTCGAGGTCGTCCGCAGCCCTGGCACCTGCGCCGCGTGCTCGAGCTGGAGCAGCTGCACGAGCCATTCCACGTCGCTCAGCGTGCCGGGCCCGAGCTTGAGGTGCCTCGTGGGGTCGGCGCCCTGCGGCAGCCGCTCGTTCTCGACCCTCGCCTTGATGCGCTTGATCTCGCGGAGGCCCTGCTCCTGCACCTGAGCCGGATACCGCACGTCGTCCGCCAGCGCGGTGAAGGCACGGATGAGCTTCACGCTGCCTGCGACCCCTCGCGCGCGCAGCAGGGCCTGCGCCTCCCACGACAGCGACCACCGGCGGTAGTACTCGGCGTACGAGTCGAGCGATCGGGCCAACGGGCCGTTGCGACCCTCCGGCCGGAGGTCGGCGTCGAGGTCGAGCGGCACCCTGTGGTCCTCCGAGTGCGTGCGCAGGCCCGCCACGAGCTGCAGAGCGAGGTCGTTCGCGCGCTGGGGGTCAAGACCGTTGGCCCGGTAGACGTACATCACGTCCGCGTCGGATCCGAAGCCGAGCTCCGCGCCCCCGAAGCGGCCCATCGCGATCACCGAGAAGTCCAGCGCGGAGTCCTCCGGCGGCACGATCTCCCGGCGGACCGCCCGCAGCGTCGCCTGGATGGTCACCTCGGTGATCGTCGTGAGGGATGCGGCGACGCCTTCGATCGTCAGGTCGGTCAGCAGCGCCGACATGGCCGTGCGGAGCAGCTCCCGCCGGCGCAGCGCCCTGACGGCGCGCATCGTGTCGGCCGTCGAGTCGTGCCGCGACTGGATGGCCCTGGCCTCCTCCTGCAGGACGGTGCCCTTGCGCGGGCGCAGCGCCTCCGGATCGTCCAGCCAGGCGACCGACTCGGGCGTCCACTCCATCAGCTCACCGACGTAGCGCGAGCCGGACAGCACGTGCGTGAGACTCTCGGCCGCCGCGGACGAGTCGCGCAGCATCCGCAGGAACCATGGCGTGTCGCCGAGGCGTTCGCTGATCCGCCGGAACGCGAGCAGCCCGTAGTCCGGGTCGACGCCGTCGGCGAACCACCGGATCATCACGGGCATCAGGTGCCGCTGGATGGTCGCCTTGCGGCTGATGCCGCTGGTGAGGGCGGCGATGTGCCGCAGCGCCCCCGCGGGGTCCGTGAACCCGATGGCGGCCAGACGGTCGTGGGCCTGGGCGGTGGACAGCGCGCGCTCCTCGGCCGGGAGGGCCGCGACCGCCGACAGCAGCGGACGGTAGAAGATGCGGACGTGGATGTCGCGCACCTCCCGCTTGACCGACTCCCAGAGACCCCAGATCGCGGGGCCGGAGTCGGCGAGGCGTGTGGACCTGGCCAGCACCCGGAGGTCCTCCTGCCGCGAGGGCATCAGATGGGTGCGGCGCAGCTGCCGCAGCTGCCCGCGGTGCTCGAGCAGGCGGAGGATGCGGTAGTCGCGTGCGAAGGCCGCGGCGTCGCTGCGTCCGATGTACCCCTCGGCGACGAGCGCGTCGAGCGCGTCGAGCGTGCCGCGCTGGCGGATGCCCTCGTCGGACATCCCGTGGACGAGCTGCAGCAGCTGCACCGTGAACTCGATGTCGCGGATGCCGCCGGGGCCGAGCTTGATCTGGAAGGCGACCTCGTCCGGCGGGATGTGCTCGGTGACGCGCTCGCGCATGCGCTGGACGCTGTCGACGAAGTTCTCCCGCGCCGAGCTGGACCAGATCTTCGGCTGGACGGCGGCCACGTACGCGGCGCCGAGCTCGGGATCTCCGGCGATCGGCCGCGCCTTCAGCAGCGCCTGGAACTCCCAGCTCTTCGCCCAGCGGTCGTAGTACGACAGGTGCGAGTCGAGCGTCCGCACGAGGGCCCCCTGCTTCCCCTCCGGGCGCAGGTTCGCATCGACCTCCCACAGCGGCGGCTCCACCTCGACCTCGGACAGCCCGCGCATCGTCTGCACGGCCAGACGGGTGGCGATGTCGATGAAGCGGCTCTCACCGGCCTCCTCGATCGCGTCATCCGGTGCGCCGCCGACGAAGATGATGTCGACGTCGCTGACGTAGTTCAGCTCGCGCGCCCCGGTCTTGCCCATGCCGATGATCGCGAGCTGGGTCGCCGCGACCTGCTCGCGCGGGAACAGCCCGGTGCCCGCTCCCCCGCTCGACACGCGGGTCCGTGCCACCGCGAGCGAGGCCTCGAGCGCGGCACCGGCGGCATCCGCCAATCGCGCCGCCACGACGGGCACGACCTCCTCCGGCGCCTCGCTGAGCAGATCGAATGCGGCGATCCGCGCCAGCATGCGCCGGTAGCGCACCCGCAGCGCGACCCACGCGGAATCGTCCGCCCGCGCCGCGAAGCCCTCGTAGGCACCTACGGAATCGAGGAGCTCGGCGGTGAGCTGGCCCGGTTCAGGGAGGACCGTGCCGGCGCTCGTGAGATCGGCGAGCTCCTCCGGATGCCGCAGGTAGAAGTCGCCGAACCCGCTCGAGGCACCCAGCAGCGCCCACAGCGTGCGACGGCTCGTGGGCTCCCGGATCGCTGCGGCGACGGCGCCGGCGTCGCGTCGGGCGACGCGCTCGATGGCCACGAGCGCCGCATCGGGGTCCGCGGCGACGGCCACGTCCGCGGTGAGCTCGTCGCGGGAGACCCCGAGGACGCCTTCCAGCTCGGTGAGCAGCGCGTCCGCGCCGGTCAGGTCGCCGAACCCCAGCCGGGCGAGACCGGTGAGGGCGGAGGACCGTTCGCTCATCGTCGCCTGGCGGGCATCAGAGCATCTCGAGGTTGCTCTTCAGCTCGAACGGGGTCACCTGCGACCGGTACTCCTGCCACTCGCGGCGCTTGTTGAGCAGCACGTAGTTGAACACCTGCTCGCCCAGCGTCTCGGCGACGAGCTCGGACTCCTCCATGAACTCCAGCGCGTGGTCGAGGCTCGCCGGAAGCGGCGCATAGCCGAGTGCGCGGCGCTCGGCGTCGGTCAGCGACCACACGTTGTCCTCGGCCTCCGGAGGCAGCTCGTAGCCCTCCTCGATGCCCTTGAGGCCCGCGGCCAGCATGAGTGCGTAGGCGAGATACGGGTTGGCGGCGGAGTCCAGCGCCCGGTACTCGACGCGGGACGACTGGCCCTTGCTCGGCTTGTACATCGGCACGCGCACGAGGGCGGAACGGTTGTTGTGTCCCCACGTGATGAAGCTCGGCGCCTCGTCGCCGCCCCAGAGGCGCTTGTACGAGTTGACGAACTGGTTGGTGACGGCCGCGATCTCGCTGGCGTGCTTGAGCAGACCCGCGATGAACTGGCGGCCGACGCGGGAGAGCTGGTACTGCGCACCCTCCTCGTAGAAGGCGTTGACGTCGCCCTCGAACAGGGACATGTGCGTGTGCATGCCGCTGCCCGGCTTGCCGCTGAGGGGCTTCGGCATGAAAGTCGCGTAGACGCCCTGCTCGATCGCCACCTCCTTGATGACGGTCCGGAAGGTCATGATGTTGTCCGCCGTCGCCAGTGCGTCGGCGTACCGGAGGTCGATCTCGTTCTGGCCGGGTCCGCCCTCGTGGTGGCTGTACTCGACCGAGATGCCGAGGTCCTCCAGCATCCGCACCGAGCGACGACGGAAGTCGTGCGCCGTGCCGCCGGGGACGTTGTCGAAGTAGCCGGCGGAGTCCACGGGCTCTGGGCCGTCCGGACCGTAGGCGGAGGACTTGAGCAGGTAGAACTCGATCTCGGGGTGCGTGTAGAACGTGAACCCGGCGTCCGCGGCCTTCGCGAGCGTGCGCTTGAGGACGTGGCGCGGGTCGGCGACGGCCGGCTGGCCGTCGGGGGTCGTGATGTCGCAGAACATGCGGGCGGTCGGGTCGATCTCGCCGCGCCACGGAAGCGTCTGGAAGGTGGTGGGGTCCGGGTGGGCGAGCAGGTCCGACTCGTACGAGCGGGTGAGGCCTTCGATGGCGGAGCCGTCGAAGCCGATCCCCTCGGTGAACGCGCCCTCGACCTCGGCAGGGGCGATCGCGACCGACTTGAGGGTCCCGATCACATCGGTGAACCACAGCCGCACGAACTTGACCCCGCGCTCCTCGATCGTGCGCAGGACGAAGTCACGCTGCTTGTCCATCACTCCCCTTTCTCATCGGTCGCGGTGCCCCAGGCATCCTCTTGTGCGTCGTCGTCCGCCCACGCGCGCGAGCGCTCACGAAGGATGTCGGGAGCCTTCGCAGCCTCCTCGGCGGTGTCGAACGGGCCTGCGCGATCCACTGCGGGTGACGCGAAGCCCTTCTCCACCTGACCGGTGGACAGGTTGTACCAGTACTTCTCGCTGTCGCTCGTCACCGCGTCTCCTGTCGAAGCCGAGCCCACGCAGGGTCGGATGCTTCGATCCTACTGATCGACGGCTCGGTGCTGGATAGGCTGGCCCCATGGCATCGGAAGGCGCGCGCGCAGTCGGAGTGGACATCGGCGGAACCGGCATCAAGGCGGGTGTGGTCGACCTCGCGGAGGGCGTTCTGATCAGCGATCGGGTCAAGGTCTCGACGCCCGCAGGCGCTGAGCCCGACGACGTCATCGGCGCGGTCCGCGAGGTGCTCGATCGGCTGGGCGTGGCCGACGACGCGTCGGTTCCGCTCGGCGTCGCCTTCCCGGCGATCGTGAAGGGCGGCCGAACGCTGTCGGCGGCGAACGTCTCCGACAAGTGGATCGATTTCGCCGCGGAGGACTTCTTCGAGCAGGGCCTCGGACGCGACATCCACTTCGCCAACGACGCGGACGTCGCGGGCATCGCGGAGGTGCGCTACGGCGCGGCGCGCGGCCAGAAGGGCCTCACGATCCTCACGACGCTCGGCACCGGAATCGGGTCGGCGATGATCTACGACGGCGTCCTCGTGCCCAACAGCGAACTCGGCCACGTCCAGCGCGCCAAGCACGGCAAAGACGCTGAGGCGTATGCCGCCTACTCCGCGATGGAGCGCGAGGACCTCACCTGGCACAAGTGGGCGAAGCGCCTGCAGTGGTACTACAGCCACATCGAGTTCCTCTTCAGCCCCGACCTGTTCGTCGTCGGCGGCGGCGTGTCCAAGCACGCGGACGAGTTCCTGCCGATGCTGGAGCTGAAGACGCCGATCGTCCCCGCGGTGCACCGCAACAACGCGGGCATCATCGGGGCTGCGGCGCTCTCGGCCGACTGAGGCGAATGGGCCGGCCTGTACGCCGGGTTCTGTCCCGGGGCTGACGCCCCATAGACGGTCATCTCTCTCGGCGACACGTTGCCGTGCCGCTCCAGCGGCCTACCCGGGGACTCGGCGGGCCGCGTCATCATCCCCTGTCTGGCCTTGCTCCGGGCGAGGTTTACCTTGCGGGTCGTGTCACCACGACCCCGGTGGTCTCTTACACCGCCCTTTCACCCTTACCTCCGGCCCTGCGGCCGGCGGCGGTCTTCTCTCTGTGGCACTGTCTCGCGGATCGCTCCGGGTGGGTGTTACCCACCGCCCTGCCCTGTGGAGCCCGGACGTTCCTCGGTGCGGGAAACCCGCCACGCGACCGTCCAGCCGACCCATTCGCGTGACCGAGCCTACCTGCCTCCGAACGACGAATCGGTGTGTCCCCGTTCCGCAATCGAGCGGAATGCGCTATCGTCGCCCCTGTCGGACGGACGCCCGCTGGGGAGTTGGCGCCGGAACCGACGCTTGGGGGGAACCATGCGTAAGTTTTTCGGCGTGCTCGCACTAGCAGCCATCATCACTCTCACGGGGTCGGCCGGGGCTTACGCCGCCGACGACTACCCCGGCGAAGAGCCGACAGAGCCGACGCTCGCCGGGTCGACGGTCACCGGCATCTGCGACGGCGACGTCCCGTGGATCGGCTTCACCGTGGAGCTGAACGATCCGGACGACAAGTCGACCAGTCATACGGCCCGACTCGTCATCACCGACGGCACCAACAGCACCACGATCGAACTCGGCGAGCTCGTGAACAACAGGCTCTCCGGCCGGGTGCTCTGGCCCGGCGCGTCGACCGATGACGCGGGCAACCCGACCGGCTGGCCGGGCTGGGCCTTCGTCGATGGGGCGTGGGTCGAGACCGACGGGAACTTCGCGTGGACGCGCGGCGACATCACTGCGGAGCTGCAGGTCAACCCGGAGATCCCGGTGGCGCTGTCGTACCCGCCCGCGTCGCCGTACTGTGCGACGGGACCGGAGCTGTCGTCGGACGGTGAGACGCTGCCCGCCACGGGCACGGACTTCCCGGTCGTCGGAGTGGCCGCATTCGGAGCCGTGATCGCCCTCATCGGCGGTGCGCTGTTCCTGGCTCGTCCGCGTCGCGCCAACCGGTGAGCACGGGCGTCGGGCGACGCACAGCATCCGGCATCCGCACGATCGTCCTGATCTGCGCCGCCCTGCTGATCGCGCTGCTGGCGGCGTTCGCCTGGGCGGGGTCACGGGCATGGGTGGCCCAGCAGGCACTCGGTGACCTGCCCGCGACCGCTGCGGAGGCGTCGGATGCGGTGGGCGCGGGTGACGTCGTCCGCCTCCGCGCCGTCGCAGATGAACTCGGAGCCGCCTCGGACGATGCGGCGCAGGCCGTCACCGACCCCACCTGGGGAGTGCTCGAGGCCATTCCCGTGCTCGGGGCGAACTTCACGGCGGTCCGCACGGTCGCGGTGGAGCTCGACGAGCTGAGCCGGAACGCGGTCAGTCCCCTGGTCGGCCTGCTCGGCGACGCGGAGGTGAGCGCGCCGGACGGCGACCTGGTCGACATCGCCCTCCTCGAGACCGCGCGACCGGTGGCGGAGCAGGCCGCCGCGACGCTGGACGACTCCGCGGCGGCGCTCGGCGCGATCGACACCTCGGTCCTGCTCACTCCCGTGGCCGGCGGCGTCGAGCGGGTTCGCGAGGTCGTGACCACGGCGTCGCCGACCGCCCACGAGCTGTCCGCGGTGGCCTCGGTGCTGCCGGGCCTGCTCGGCGCAGACGGCGAGCGGACGATCCTCGTCCTGCTCCAGAACAACGCCGAGCTGCGCTCGGGCGGCGGTGTCACGGGCTCTTTCGTGCTCCTGAAGGCGGTGGACGGCCGGGTCGAGATCGTCGATCAGGCCGACTCGAGCAACTTCCCCCGTACCCGCAGCCCGATCGCCGAGGTGCCTGCTGCCGCGGTCGCGCTGTTCGGCGACGACGTCGGGCGCTACGTCCAGAACGTGTCGATGGTCTCGGACTACGCCGTGACGGCACGACTGGCGTCCGCCTGGTGGGCGACCAGAACCGGGACGGCGCCCGACGCCGTCCTCTCGCTCGATCCGCTCGTCGTGCGTGCGCTCCTCAAGGCGACCGGCCCGGTCGACCTCGCCGACGGCACGCCCATGACCGAGGACAACGTCGTCCATCGGCTCCTGGTGGAGCCGTACCTGACCATGGACGGCCGCGCGCAGACGGCCTTCCAGCGCACCGCGACGCGGGCGCTGTTCGAGCAGCTCCTCGCCCGTGGCGTCGAGCCGCTCGTGTGGGGGCGTGCGCTGGCGGCGTCGGTCGCCGACGGCAGGGTCGCGCTGTGGAGCGCGGACCCCGCCGACGAGGACGAGCTTGCGGGCACGGCCCTCGGTGGGCCGCTCGCCCGCCACAGGCTGGCCGGCGACGACGCGTTCGCGGTGTACCTGAACGACGCGACCGGCGCCAAGATGGACAGCTACCTGAAGGTCGCGCTGAGCGCGGGCGCGGCGACATGCCGGGAGGACGGTCGCAGCGACGCGATGATCACCGTGACGCTCACCAGCACCGCCCCCGCTGACGCGGCGGGCCTGCCCGAGATCATGAACGGCGGCGGACGGTACGGCGTCGAGGCGGGCGTGATCGCGACGGACATCGCCGTCGCCGCCCCGCCCGGAAGCTTCTTCGGCGGCGTCCGCACCGAGGGCGAGCCCGCTCTGTCGGCGGATGTCGACGACGATGGCGTGCCGACCAGCCTGGTCAGGGTCGAGGTGTCCCCCGGCGAGACCAAGGCCACCACGTTCCGCTTCACCACTGCCGAGCCCGGCTCGATCGAGCCCACGCTGCTGCACACCCCGCTCATCTCCACCCCCGAGGTGCAGACGGGTGTCGAGGTCGCCTGCGGCTGACTCAGCCCTTCGCGGCGGTCTCGGCGATCCGCAGATCCAGGGGGAAGTCGAGCGGGATGTCGCCGAACAGCAGCCGGGTCGCGGATGCTGCCGCCTCCCGTGCCGCGTCGGCCACCGCGGCGGCGAGGGCGGCCGGCGTGTGCACGATCACCTCGTCGTGGAGGAACATCGCCAGATGGGGGCGCTGCTGGAACACCGGCCCCGATCGCGGGGCGGCGGCGTCCACGTCGACTGGCGGCAGCTGGGCGAGGCGGGTGCGCAGGTCGGCGAGCCACGCGAGCGCCCATTCGGCTGCGGTCCCCTGCACCACGAAGTTGCGGGTGAAGCGGCCGCGGTCGCGCGCCCAGCGTCGCGCGCGCGTCTCCTCGGCCGGCGCGGCGCCGGGTTGACTGGCCGCGGCCTGGGCCTCCAGCCAGCCGGCGGAGGGCGCGGGTGAGCTGCGGCCGAGCCAGGTGGTGACCACGCCGCCTCGTTCGCCCGTCTCCGCGGCGGCGTCGACCAGCCCCATCGCCCGCGGGAAGGTGCGGCGCAGCCGCGGCACGAGCCTTCCGCTGTCGCCGGTTGTCGCGCCGTACATCGCGCCGAGGAGGGCGACCTTCGCCTCGTCCCGTGTCGCGACCGTGCCGGTGTCGACGATGCCCGCGTAGAGGTCGCGCCCGCGGGCCGCCGCCGCGAGTGCGGAGTCCTGTGCCATCGCGGCCAGGACCCGCGGCTCGAGCTGGGCGACATCGGCGACGACGAGCCGCCATCCGGGGTCGGCGCGCACCGCGGGGCGCAGCTGCCGCGGCAGCTGCAGGGCGCCTCCGCCGGACGACGCCCAGCGGCCCGTCACGACGCCGCCGGGGATGTACACCGGGCGGAACCTGCCCTGGTCGACCCACTCCTCGAGCCAGTTCCAGCCGTTCGCCGTGAGCAGGCGCGCGAGCTTCTTGTACTCGAGCAGCGGGGCGATGGCGGGATGCTGGTGCTCGCGCAGCTCCCATCGGCTCGTGGATTCGACCAGCACGCCCGCACGGTGCAGGCCGCGCAGCAGCTTCGGCTGAGAGTCGAGGCTCAGGGCGGGATCGCCGAGCAGGGCGCGGACCTCGGTCGCGAGGGCCGCCATCCGGGTCGGGGCGCCTCCCCCGGCCGGCCGCTCCCCGAGCGCCCCCCGCAGGAGAGTGTCGTGCACGCCTTCGTCCCACGGGAGCCCCGCCGCCCGGAGCTCGCCGGCGATAAGCGCACCGGCCGACTCGGCCGCGAGCAGCAGCCGCAGCCGGCCGGCGTCCGCCGCGCCGGCGACGGCGTCGCGCTGGCGGGCGAACTCCTCGAGGGTCGACGCGAGGTCGTCAGGAGGCCCGGCCGGCGCCGTGGTTGGCTCCTCCCACTCGAACAGCGCCGCGCCCTCGACCTTGCGCTCCTCGACGGGCGCGGTCGTCCATTCGGCGTGCGCGCCGAGCGCCGTGGCGTCGGCGACCCACGCGCTGTGGCGCAGGATGGCGTGGCACAGTCTCAGGTCGTGGCACCGGGCGACGCGCACGCCGGAGGCGAGCAGTCCGGGCTGCCAGCGAACCGCGTCGCTCCACACCCAGCGCGGGGAGGCGTGTTCCCGCTCGGCGACCCACGCGGCCCAGTCCGCCTCGTCGATCCGCTCGCGCGACAGCTCGTCGCCGTCGGCGGTCAATGCGGCAGCGTCGATCGCCCCGTCCGTACGCCCGACCACGATCCAGGCGGGTGCGATCGACACGGACGTCCCGCTCAGCGCGCCCAGGGGCTCACAGCCCCGATTCCTCCGTGCGCACGAGGATGCAGCCGCACTCAGGGCAGTGCGCCACCGCATCGCGCGCCGTGCCGCGCAGCTGCTGCAGATCGGTGCCCGAGAGCACCATGCGGCACCCCTCGCACGTGCCTGCGCGCAGCAGCGCTGCGCCGGTGCCGCGCTCGGACAGCTTGTCGTAGTGCGCGAGCAGGTCCGCCGGGATCTCGATCACGATCGCGGCGCGATCACGCGCCGACGACTCGGCCGTCGCCGTCGCGTCCGCCACGTGCGCCTTCGCGAGGGTGCTCAGCTCGGCGCCCTCGTGGTTGGTCTCGGCGATCGCGGCCTCCTGCTCGGCCACGGCGGCCTCGGCGACTTCGAGCCGCTCCATGAGGACGAGCTCAGCATCCTCGAGATCGCTCTTGCGGCGCGCCAGCGCGCCGAGTTCGCTCTCCAGGCCCTGCGCCTCTTTCACGTTGCTGGAGGACGCGAGCCGGTCCGCGTCGCGGGCGCTGCGGGCGTCGACCACCGCGACATCGGATTCGATGCGGGCGAGCTCCGTGCGCAGGTCGTCGCGGACGCCCAGCCTCGTCGACAGCTCCTGCGAGAGCACGTTCCTCCGCGCCAGCAGCTCCTGCACGCGCTGCGCCTGCGGCGGATTCTTGCGGGCATGCTCGGCGCGGCGGATGAGGGTGTCGAGGGCGGCGACATCCAGGAGGCGGCGCTGGTCGGCGGGGCTGGCGTTCACCCCTCCAACCTACCCCGGGCGCACACCCCCGCCACCGGTGAAGGGGGTGACGCCGGCACGCGTACGCCACTAGCATTCAACGACCGTCCCTCCGGGAGAAGGAGTCGCCGATGAACCTGCTGCGCACGAAGTCGGTGGAGCAGTCGCTCGCCGACACGGACGAGCCCGAGTTCCGGCTGAAGAAATCGCTGTCGGCCCTCGATCTGACGCTGTTCGGCGTGGGTGTCGTGATCGGGGCGGGCATCTTCACGCTCACCGGACGCGTCGCGCACGAGGTCGCGGGCCCCGCGGTCGTCATCAGCTTCGCCGTGGCCGCTGTCGCCTGCGCACTGGCGGCCATGTGCTACGCCGAGTTCGCCTCGACCGTGCCGGTCTCGGGGTCGGCCTACACGTTCTCGTACGCCTCCCTCGGGGAGCTGTTCGCCTGGATCATCGGATGGGATCTGATCCTCGAGATGTTCCTCGGGGCGAGCGTGGTCGCCCAGGGATGGAGTTCGTATCTCGGCGTGCTGATGGAGCAGCTCGGGTATCCGATCCCCGCGGCGATCGGGTATGGCGGCACGGTCGACGTGATGGCGATCCTGCTCGTCCTCGTCCTGGGCGCACTGATGACGTTCGGCATCAAGGAGTCGATGCGCGTCAACCTCGTGCTGGTGTTCATCAAGCTGTTCATCGTGATCTTCGTGATCGTCGCCGGCATCATGTTCATCGATCCCGCCAACTACTCGCCGTTCGTTCCCGAGGCCCAGGTCATCGAGTCGGCGAAGGGCTTCAGCCAGCCGCTCCTGCAGTTCCTCTCGGGGGTCGAGCCGACCGCATTCGGCGTCGGCGGCATCTTCGCGGGCGCGGCACTCGTCTTCTTCGCCTACATCGGGTTCGACGTCGTGGCGACCACCGCCGAGGAGACCAAGCGTCCCCAGCGCGACCTGCCGATCGGCATCATCGCCTCACTCGCGATCTGCACCGTGCTCTACTGCGCAGTCGCGCTGGTGGTCACCGGCATGGTGTCGTACGAGGATCTCGACCCGAATGCGGCGCTGGCCAACGCGTTCGTCTACCACGGGCAGGAGTGGATGGCGACGCTCATCTCGGCTGGCGCGGTGGCCGGACTGACCACGGTCGTGCTGACCCTGCTCATCGGTGCGACCCGGGTCATCTTCGCGATGTCGCGGGACGCCCTCCTCCCGCTGGCGCTGGCGAAGGTGCACCCGACCCGCCGCACCCCGTGGGTCATCTCGATCCTCGTGACGATCATCGTCGCCATCGTGGCCGGATTCACTCCCGTCGGCGTTCTCGAGGAGATGGTGAACATCGGCACCCTGTCGGCGTTCGTGCTCGTCTCGATCGGTGTCATCGCGCTGCGCCGCAGCCGCCCGGACCTGAAGCGCGGCTTCCGGGTCCCGTGGAGCCCGTGGCTGCCTGCGCTGTCCGCGCTGATCTGCGTCTACCTGATGCTCAACCTCACCGTGGGCACCTGGCTGCGCTTCCTCGCGTGGCTCGCGGTCGGCTTCGTGATCTATTTCGCCTACTCCCGCCGCCACTCCCGCCTGGGACAGCCCGGCTACGTCGATCCGAGTCTGCCGCACGTCGTCTCGCACCACCGCGAGGATGCAGAAGACAGCTGAGGATGCGGTGGGCCCAGAGAGACTCGAACTCCCGACCCCCTCGGTGTAAACGAGGTGCTCTAACCAACTGAGCTATAGGCCCGCGGCTGCCAGTCTACGAGCCGGACGATGGTCGCGCGGCTCGCACCCCCGCCGGACTCGCTAGGCTGATCGGTGGTGTGTTGTGCGCGGCTGACAATGCCTGCACCGCATCTGTTGCGATTCCCTGGCACGATCTGCCAGACGACGAAAGGTCTCCCGTGACTGTTCACGATCAGGATCCGTACTCCCAGGGCCCGCTCGACAGCGATCCCGACGAGACCAGCGAGTGGCAGGAGTCCCTCCAGCAGCTCGTCGACGCCCGCGGTCCGGGCCGTGGCCGCGAGATCATGCTGAGCCTGCTGCAGAAGTCCCACGAGCTGCAGCTCAACGTGCCGCAGGTGCCGACCACCGACTACATCAACACCATCGCGCCGGAGAACGAGCCCGAGTTCCCCGGTGACGAGGAGCTCGAGCGCCGCTACCGCCGCTGGATCCGCTGGAACGCCGCCATCACCGTGCACCGCGCGCAGCGCCCCGGCATCGGCGTGGGCGGGCACATCTCGACGTACGCCTCCTCCGCCTCGCTCTACGAAGTGGGCTTCAACCATTTCTTCCGCGGCCTCGACCACCCGGGCGGCGGCGACCAGGTCTTCGTGCAGGGTCACGCCTCCCCCGGCATCTACGCCCGGTCCTTCCTCGAGGGTCGCCTGAGCACCGAGCAGCTCGACGGCTTCCGCCAGGAGAAGTCGAAGGCGCCGCACGGCCTGCCCTCGTACCCGCACCCGCGCCTCATGCCGGAGTACTGGCAGTTCCCGACGGTGTCGATGGGTCTCGGGCCGATCAACGCCATCTACCAGGCGATGACCAACAAGTACCTCACCAACCGCGGGATCAAGGATCTCTCCGACTCGCAGGTGTGGGCCTTCCTCGGCGACGGCGAGATGGACGAGATCGAGAGCCGCGGCCAGCTCCAGGTCGCCGCCAACGAGGGTCTGGACAACCTCAACTTCGTCATCAACTGCAACCTGCAGCGACTCGACGGCCCCGTCCGCGGCAACGGCAAGATCATCCAGGAGCTGGAGAGCTACTTCCGCGGCGCCGGGTGGAACGTCATCAAGGTGGTGTGGGGTCGCGGCTGGGACGAGCTGCTCGACGTCGACAAGGACGGCGCGCTCGTCCACCTCATGAACACGACGCCGGACGGCGATTTCCAGACCTACCGCGCGGAGGACGGCAAGTTCATCCGCGATCACTTCTTCGGCCGCGACGAGCGCACCGCGGAGATGGTCCGGGACTGGTCGGACGACGACATCTGGGGCAAGCTGCGCCGCGGCGGCCTCGACTACCAGAAGGTCTACGCGGCCTACAAGACGGCCGCCGAGCACAAGGGCCAGCCGACCGTCATCCTCGCGAAGACCATCAAGGGCTACGGCCTCGGCCACCACTTCGAGGGGCGCAACGCGACGCACCAGATGAAGAAGATGACCCTCGAGGACCTCAAGCACTTCCGCGACTCGATGCGCATCCCGATCACCGATGCGCAGCTCGAGGAGAACCCCTACCTCCCGCCGTACTACCACCCCGGGATGAACGACGACACGATCGAGTACATGGTCGAGCGGCGCCGCTCGCTCGGCGGCTTCCTGCCGGAGCGCCGCACGCACCACGTGCCGATCACCCTTCCGGACGACAGCGCGTACGCGCTGCCGAAGAAGGGCTCCGGCACGCAGGAGATCGCCACCACGATGGCGTTCGTCCGCCTGCTCAAGGACCTGCTCCGCGCCAAGGACTTCGGCCACCGCATCGTGCCGATCATCCCCGACGAGGCCCGCACGTTCGGCATCGACGCCTTCTTCCCGACGGCGAAGATCTACAACCCGAACGGCCAGAACTACACCTCTGTCGACCGCGAGCTGCTGCTGGCGTACAAGGAGAGCCCGCAGGGGCAGATCGTGCACGTCGGCATCAACGAGGCCGGCGCACTCGCCGCCTTCACCGGCGCGGGGACGTCGTACGCGACCCACGGCGAGCCGCTCATCCCGATCTACGTCTTCTACTCGATGTTCGGCTTCCAGCGCACGGGCGACGCCCAGTGGGCGGCGGGCGACCAGATGGCGCGTGGCTTCATCATCGGTGCGACCGCGGGCCGCACGACGCTGACCGGTGAGGGCCTGCAGCACGCGGACGGGCACTCGCACCTGCTGGCGGCGACCAACCCCGCGACCGTGTCCTACGACCCGGCCTACGGGTACGAGATCGCCCACATCGTCCGCTCCGGCCTGGAGCGCATGTACGGCGGCAACCACCCCGACCCCAACGTCATGTACTACATCACCGTGTACAACGAGCCGCTCGTGCAGCCGGCCGAGCCGGAGGGCGTCGATGTCGACGGCATCGTTCGCGGCATCCACCGCATCTCGACCGGCGAGGGCGACGGCCCCCGCGTGCAGCTGCTCGCCTCGGGCGTCGGCGTGCCGTGGGCGATCGAGGCGCAGCAGCTCCTGCGCGACGACTGGGGCGTCCAGGCGGACGTCTGGTCGGTGACCTCCTGGACCGAGCTGCGCCGCGACGGCCTCGCCGTCGACGAGCACAACTTCCTGCACCCGGGCGAGGAGCCGCGGACGGCCTACGTCACCGAGAAGCTGCGCGACAGCGCGGGTCCCGTGATCGCCGTGAGCGACTCCATGCAGGCGGTCCAGGACCAGATCCGTCCCTGGGTGCCGAACCGGTTCGCGACGCTCGGAGCCGACGGCTTCGGCTTCTCCGACACGCGCGCGGCCGCTCGCCGCTTCTTCAAGATCGACGGCCCCTCGGTCGTCGTCCGGGCGCTGCAGTCGCTGGCCGAGGAGGGTGTCGTCGACCGTGGGCTCGCCGCCCAGGCCATCGAGCGCTACCGCCTCCACGACGTGACTGCCGGCACCAGCGGCAACGCGGGCGGGGAGAGCTGACGGCCCCGATGACCGACCGCCCTGCCTCGACGGAGAAGGCCGAGACGCTCGCGTGGCTCAGGCGCATCTCCGGCGATCTCGCGACCGCCACGATCAAGCGTCTCGAAGACACGCTGCCGTGGTACGCCGACATGCCGCCCGCGCGGCGGTCGGCGGTCGGTCTGGTCGCGCAGGCGGGCATCACGGCGTTCATCCAGTGGTACGAAGACCCCACCTCGACGCCCTGGATCGCAGCTGACATCTTCGCGGCGGCCCCGCGTGAGCTGCTGCGCAGCGTCAGCCTCACCCAGACGCTCCAGCTGATCCGCGTGACGGTCAGCGTCACCGAGGAGCGCGTCGCCGGCAAGGGCGACGCGCTCCGCGAGGGCATCCTGCTGTACTCGCGGGACGTGGCCTTCGCCGCGGCCGACGTGTACGCCAGGGCGGCGGAGGCGCGCGGGCTGTGGGATGCGCGTCTCGAGGCGCTGGTCGTCGACTCGATCCTGACGGGCGAGGCCGACGAGGAGCTCCCCAGCCGCATCGCCGCGCTCGGCTGGCACGGTCACGGCGAGGTGTCCGTGCTCGTGGGGACCACTCCCCCGCAGTTCGACGTCGACCAGCTGCGCCGCACCGCCCGCAAGCTCGATGTCGACGTCCTCATCGGCGTGCAGGGATCCCGGCTCGTCCTCGTGATCGGCCGGGCCGAGATCCCGAACCGCGCCGAGGACGACGTCGAGCTGCCCTTCCCCGAGATCGCCCGCCGGCTCGAGCCCGGCTTCGGTCCGGGCTACCTGGTGCTCGGCCCCGCCGTCCCGGCGCTGATCGACGCCGGTCAGAGCGCTCGCGCGGCCCTCGCCGGGTTCGCCGTCGCCCGTGCGTGGCGTCACGCACCGCGTCCGGTCGAGGCCGACGATCTGCTGCCGGAGCGCGCGCTCGCGGGCGACCCCCTCGCGAAGCAGACGCTCGTGGAGCGGATCTACCGCCCCCTCCAGGCGCACAGCACCGACCTCGTCGCGACCCTGTGGAGCTACCTCGACAACGGCCGCTCGCTGGAGGCCACCGCCCGCGAGCTGTTCGTTCACCCGAACACCGTGCGGTACCGGCTGAAGCGGGTATCCGATGTGATCGGCTGGGATGCGACGGGACCCCGCGAGGCGCTGATCCTGCAGACGGCGCTCATCCTGGGCTCGATCGGGACGGACGCGACTCGTCGCCGCTCCGCTCAAGTGCGCCGCCCTACGGCGTGACTGTTCAGCAGGTACAAACCTTTCCGGCATTCTTGTGCCGAGTCCGCCAGAGGCCGCGGCCGATCCTTGACAGGATGGAACGGTGATGATCGCCGTCTTCCCCGGTCAGGGTTCGCAGACTCCCGGATTCCTGGTCCCCTGGCTCGAACTCGACGGCGCGCGCGAGCGTCTCGAGGCGTACTCCGAGTGGTCGGGCGTCGACCTCGTCGCCGCGGGCACCGAGTGGGACGCCGACCGCATCCGCGACACCCGGATCGCCCAGCCGCTCATCGTCGCAGCGAGTCTGCTGTCGTGGAACGCGTTGTCCGACCGCAGCGGCATCAGCGGCGTCGCGGGCCACTCCGTCGGCGAGTTCGCCGCCGCAGCGGCCGCCGGCATCCTGTCCGAAGAGGACGCGCTGCGCCTCGTCGGCATCCGCGGCCGTGCGATGGCCGAGGCTGCCGCTGCCGCACAGACCGGGATGAGCGCGGTGCTCGGCGGCGACGAGCAGGCGGTCGTCGATCGACTCGGCGAGCTCGACCTCACCCCCGCGAACTACAACGGCGGCGGCCAGCTGGTCGCTGCCGGCACGCTCGACGCCCTCGCACAGCTGGCGGCCGAGCCCGTGCCCGGCACACGCGTCATCCCGCTGCAGGTCGCCGGGGCGTTCCACACCCGCTTCATGGCGCCCGCGGTGCAGGAGCTCCGCGACGCGGCGGCGGGGACGGATGCTGCCGATCCGGCCGTGACGGTCTGGACGAACCGCGACGGCTCCGCCGTGGCCTCCGGCAGCGCCTTCGTCGATCTGCTGATCGAGCAGGTGTCCTCGCCCGTGCGCTGGGATCTCTGCATGGCCGCGTTCGCGGAGGCGGGCGTCTCCGGCCTGATCGAGCTGGCCCCAGCGGGTACGCTGACCGGACTGGCCAAGCGCGCGCTGCGCGGCACCCCGGCCGTGGCCGTCAAGACGCCGGCCGACCTCGCGGCCGCCGGCGCCCTCATCGCGGGAGAGAACGCATGACCCCCACCCTCACGCAGGCCACCGGGCCCGCGCATACCCGGATCTACGCCTACGGCGCGGCCCGAGGCGAGAACTTCGTCACCAACGACGACCTGGTCGGGCCGATCGACTCGAGCGATGAGTGGATCCGGCAGCGCACGGGCATCGTCACGCGCGTGCGCGCCGACCGCGGCACCACCGCCATCGATCTGGCCACCGACGCCGCCCGTGAGGCCGTCGAGCGCTCAGGCGTCGCCCCCGAGCAGATCGACGCGGTGATCGTCGCGACGATCTCCAACCCGAAGCAGACCCCCTCCGTCTCCGCCATCGTCGCCGACCGCATCGGGTCGAACCCGGCCGCGGCGTACGACCTGAACGCGGCGTGCGCCGGCTTCGCGTACGGCGTGGCGCAGGCCGACGCCCTCATCCGCGCCGGCGCCGCGACCTACGCCGTCGTCATCGGCACCGAGAAGCTGAGCGACATCGTCGACCCCACCGACCGCAGCATCTCCTTCCTCCTCGGCGACGGAGCCGGCGCGGTCGTCATCGGACCGAGCGACACGCCGGGCATCGGACCCACCGTGTGGGGATCGGACGGCTCGAAGGCCGAGGCCGTCGGTATGAACTTCACGCTCACCGAGTTCCGCGACGGACAGGCTCCGTGGCCGACGCTCCGCCAGGAGGGGCCGACCGTCTTCCGGTGGGCGGTATGGGAGATGGTGAAGGTCGCGCGGCAGGCGATCGACGCCGCCGGGATCACCGCATCCGATCTCGCCGCCTTCGTCCCCCATCAGGCCAACATGCGCATCATCGACGAATTCGCGAAGCAGCTGGGGCTGCCCGAGTCCGTGGTGATCGGCCGCGACATCGAGACGACCGGCAACACGTCCGCCGCGTCGATCCCCCTGGCCACGCACCGGCTGCTCGAGGAGCACCCCGAGCTGAGCGGCGGACTCGCCCTCCAGATCGGCTTCGGCGCGGGGCTCGTGTTCGGCGCCCAGGTCGTCGTGCTCCCCTGACCCCAGACCCCCGACCATAGACTGGACCCCGCCCGCGAGGGCATCCGAAGAACAGGAGAAACCATGGCATTCACCAGCGAAGAGGTCCTCGCCGGACTCGCTGAGCTCATCACCGACGAGACCGGCATCTCGGCCGACGAGGTCGCGCTCGAGAAGTCGTTCACCGACGACCTCGACATCGACTCGATCTCGATGATGACGATCGTCGTCAACGCCGAGGAGAAGTTCGGCGTGACCATCCCCGACGACGAGGTCAAGAACCTCAAGACCGTCGGCGACGCCGTCACCTTCATCACGTCCAACCAGGCGTAGCGACCATCCGGTGGGGGCATCACGCCCCCACCGGCACTCCCGGAGGTTCCAACCCGTTATGAGTACGCCCCGCATCGTCGTGACCGGGATCGGCGCATCGTCGCCGATCGGCGGAACCGCACCCGAGAGCTGGTCGGCACTGCTCGACGGCGCTTCGGGCGCCCGCACCCTCGAGCACGACTGGGTCGAGCAGTACAACCTGCCCGTCACCTTCGCCGCAGAGGCGCTGGTGCGCCCCGACACGATCCTCGAGCGACCCGTCGCCAAGCGCCTCGACCCGTCGTCGCAGTTCGCGCTCGTGGCCGCGCAGGAGGCCTGGCAGGATGCCGGTGCGCCAGAGGTCGACCCCGAGCGACTCGGTGTGGACTTCGCCACGGGCATCGGCGGCGTGTGGACACTGCTCGACGCCTGGGACACGCTGCGCGAGAAGGGCCCGCGGCGGGTTCTCCCGATGACGGTGCCGATGCTGATGCCGAACGCGGCCGCCGGCAACCTCTCCCTCCACTTCGGCGCCCGCGCGTTCGCGCGCACGGTCGCCAGCGCATGCGCCTCGAGCACCGAGTCGATCGTCAACGCCGTCGAGCACCTGCGCGCGGGGCTGGCCGACGTCGTCATCGCCGGTGGCACCGAGTCGGCGATCCACCCCATCACGATCGCGTCCTTCGCGTCGATGCAGGCCCTCTCGAAGCGCAACGACGACCCCGGGACCGCCTCGCGGCCCGGCAGCATCGACCGTGACGGCTTCGTCATGGGCGAGGGCGCGGCCGCGCTCATCCTCGAGACCGAGGAGCACGCCAGGGCCCGCGGCGCGAAGATCTACGCCGCCGTCGTGGGCGGCGGCGTCACCGCCGACTCGTACCACATCACCGCCAACGATCCCGAGGGCGTCGGCGCGGCACGTGCCGTGCGTCTGGCGCTGCAGATGGCGGACGCAGCCCCCGACGACATCACCCACGTCAACGCACACGCGACCTCGACCCCGGTCGGCGACCCCAACGAGTACCAGGCGCTGCGCGCGGTGTTCGGCGACCGGATCGACGAGATCCCGGTGTCGGCGACCAAGGCGTCGACCGGTCACCTGCTCGGCGGCACCGGCGCCCTGGAGGCGATCTTCACGATCCTCGCGATCCGCGACAGGGTCGCCCCGCCCACGATCAACATCACCACGCAGGACCCCGCCGTCCCGTTCCGGATCTCGGGCGAGGCCCAGCCGCTCGGCGACGGCCCGCAGCTGGCGATCAGCAACTCGTTCGGCTTCGGAGGGCACAACGCGGTCGCCGCGTTCGCCTCGGTCTAGTCCGCACGCACGTACGACGACGCCCCCGGTTCCCTTCGCAGGGACCGGGGGCGTCGTCGGGTCAGGCGGTGATTCGCGGTCTCGGCCTCCGGGATGCACTCTCCGATGGCCGGTAATGGCGCCTCGACCCGCCTGCGTCTGGGGTCATCCGACTTTGTGCAGCCAGACGACGGGGGCGTCGTCGCTCGCGTGGCGGAACGGCTCGAGCTCCTCGTCCCACGCGGCGCCGAGCGCCACGTCGAGCTCACGTGCCAGCTCGACGGCGTCGCCGGCCGCCACCTCCATCGCGTAGCGGATGCGGTCCTCGCCGATCACGACGTTGCCTGCCGCGTCGGTCTGCGCGTAGTGGATGCCGAGTCCGGGCGTGTGCAGCCAGCGGCCGCCGTCGCTGCGCGGCGTGGGGTCCTCGGTCACCTCGAACCGCAGGTGCTCCCAGCCGCGGATCGCCGTGGCCAGGGCTGCGCCGGTGCCGACGGTGCCGTCCCAGTAGAACTCCGCGCGGCGGCTGCCGGCGAGCACCGGCTGGTCTGCCCAGTCGAAGCTGACGGCCTTGCCGAGGGCGCGACCGACCGCCCACTCGAGGTGGGGGCACAACGCGCGTGGCGCCGAGTGGATGAACACCACTCCGCGCGCCTGAGGTGTCGCCATGATCTCTCCGTTTCGTCAGGTACGTCTTCCCCTACGACCTGACCGGATGATGCGGCGATGCTTCTTCGGTTGTGAGCCCCATTATGCCGGGTCGTGCTCCGGAATCACAACCGTGTGATTCCGGCGTGGCGCGCCCGGGGCGGCCGACTGGATAGCCTCGAAGGATGTGGCAGACGCTGACCGGATTCGCCGTCGTGGGACTGGCGATCGCGGTCGGCTATCTCATCGGTCGGATCGACCTGCTCGGCCCCCATGCACGTCACGTTCTCGGGCGCCTCGTCTTCTTCGTGCTGTCGCCGTTCCTGCTCTTCGTCGTCCTGGCTCAGGCCGACGTCCACACGCTCTTCTCCTCGCTCCTGCCCGTCTCGGCCATCGCTGCCGTCGGCGTCATGCTCGTGTACGTCGCCGTTGCGCGCCTCGCGTGGCGCCGGCCGGTCGGCGAGACGGTGATCGGGGCCCTCTCGGCCGGGCAGGTCAATTCGAACAACATCGGCATCCCGCTCTCGCTCTACCTCCTCGGCAGCGCCGCCTACCCGGCGCCCGTGATCCTCATGCAGCTGCTGGTCTTCACGCCGATCACGATGGCCATCCTGGATGCGGTCACCTCCGAGCACCGCTCGGCGAAGCGGATCGCGCTGCGCACCATCAGCAACCCGATCGTCGTCGGCTCTGTCCTCGGAACGCTCGTCTCCGTGCTCGAGATCGACCTGCCGCCGATCGTGCTCGATCCGCTGCAGCTGATCGCCAATGCGTGCGTGCCGATCCTGCTGATGAGCTACGGCATCTCGCTGCACGGGCAGCGCGTGCTCGCGCCCTCCGGCCGCCGGCGCGACATCCTGCTGGCCAGCGGCCTGAAGCTGATCGCGATGCCGCTGCTCGCCTGGGTCGTCGCGGAGTTCGTCTTCGGGCTGGACGCGGCGAGCGTGCTCATCGTGGTGGTCCTGGCGGCGCTGCCCACCGCGCAGAACGTCTTCAACTACTCGCAGCGGTACGACGTCGGCGAGAGCATCTCGCGCGACACCATCTTCATCACGACGATCGGCTGCATCCCCATCCTCGTGCTCACGACGGTGCTGCTGGGCTGACTCCGGCCGTGAATGCGGAACGGCCGCCCGAGGGCGACCGTTCCCGGCGTAGGGCGGGTGGGACTTGAACCCACGATCGTCGGGTTATGAGCCCGCTGCCTTGACCAGCTTGGCCACCGCCCCGTGCGTCTCCGAGCCTATCGGAGGGTCAGCGCGGGTCCTTGCGGTCGTGACGGTCCTCCCGGTCGTGCACGGGCGGATCGGGCCACACCTTCGAGACGGCCTCCGTGATCCGGATCGATCCGGTCTTGGGCGCGGCGCTGTCGCCGCTGCCGCGGGCGATCGGGAGCTCCTGGCTGTCGCTGACCACCTGCGGGTGGTGCCGCGCGAGCTGGAAGACGCCCCAGGACGCGATCGCGCCCGCGACGGCGAACCCGAAGTAGGCCCACATCGGCGCGTGCGCGGCCTCGCCCAGGACGATGAGGCCGATCAGGATCGCCACGATCGGGTCGATGACGGTGAGCCCGGCGATCACGAGGTCGGGAGGGCCGGACGAGTAGGCCGTCTGCACGAAGTACGCGCCGACGGCGCCCGCCGCGATGAGCGCGACGAGGCAGGTGACGGTCAGCCACTCGAAGTCGCCGGTCTGGAACCGGCTGATGACGACCTTCGCGAGCGTCGCGACGAAGCCGTACATGACCCCGGCGGCCGTGATGTAGAACAGGGCGCTGATCCGCTTGCGCAGCCACAGCCACAGCCCGGTGAAGACGATCATGACCAGCAGAAGCAGCAGCAGGATGGTGATCAGCTGCCCGTTGCTCACCGGCTCCTCGGTGGCGACGAGGGCCGCGATGGTCACGAAGATGAGGATGCCGCCGACGCACTGGGCGATGGCGGTGATGGACTTGCGGGTCGGCTTGTGCCCGCTGATGCGCGCGTTCAGAAGGGTCGTGACGACGAGCGCGAACGCGCCGATCGGCTGCACGACGATGAGCGGGGCGACGGAGAGCGCTCCGAGCTGGCAGACGATCGCGAGGGCCAGCATCACCGTGCCGGCGACCCATGACGGCCGGGTGAGGAGGCGGCGCACCTGCTGCCAGGTGAGCCCGGATCCGGCGTCGCTGCCGCTCAGCCGCTCGACCTTCGCCACCCCGCGATGCTGGTACTGCGCGCCGAACGACATGAACAGCGCGCCGAGCAGGGCCAGCGGGATGCCGGTCAGGAGGCCGGGGTTCTGGAAGGCGCCGATCAGCTGATCGCCCACATCCTCCACTGCACCCGGAATCACTCTTCGACGATAGCGGTCAGGCCGGCCCAGTAGGCTCAAGGCGTGGCTGTTCTCCCGATTCGCATCATGGGCGACCCCGTCCTGCACGCTCCCGCCGCCCCGGTGGGCGAGATCACGGCGGAGGTCCGCGAGCTCGTCGCCGACATGTTCGAGACGATGGATGCTGCGCCCGGCGTGGGGCTGGCAGCCCCGCAGGTCGGCGTCGCGCTGCGCATCTTCACCTACACGTATCAGGACGATGACGGCGCGCCGTGGCGCGGCGTCATCGTCAACCCCGAGCTGTGGATGCACCCGCTCGAACCGGGCTCCCCCGACCCCGACGACGAGTCGGAGGGCTGCCTGTCGTTCCCCGGCGAGCGGTTCCCCCTGCGTCGCTCGGAGCGCGTCAGGGTGACCGGGACCGACCTGGAGGGCGCTCCGGTCTCCATCGAGGTCGACGGGTGGCGCGCCCGCATCCTGCAGCACGAGTTCGACCACCTCGACGGCGTGCTGTACGTGGACCGCCTCGACGACGGCGACTGGAAGACGGTCCAGAAGATCGCCCGCAAGCGCGGCTGGGGCCGCCCGGGCGCCCAGTGGACGCCGGGCATCGACGACCTCGAGGGCTGAGCCCTACCGGTACGACGGCGCCGCCGGCGCGCCCAGGAACTGCTCGTAGGAGCGGAATCCGCCCTCGTGGTACTCCCGCGCGAGCGTCAGCCCGATGTACCGCAGGTGCCACGGCTCCGGCGTGTAGCCGGTCACGGCGGTCTGCCCCGCCTCGTAGCGGACGATGAATCCGTACCGCCAGGCGTTCGCGGCGACCCAGGCCGACTGGCCGGTGGCGCCGAATGCGGACATCGTCCCGCATCCGTTCGCACCGCACGCGACCACGTCGGCCGCGAGGCCGGTCTGATGCTCGCTGTAGCCCGGCCTGGCCGAGACCCGTTCCGCATAGGCCCGCCCGCGGCTGCGGACGTACCCCTCGAACACGGACGACTGGTACGCGTACGAGCGATAGGCGCTGACGAGCGAGAGCTCGCCGGCCTTCGCGGCGATCGCCCCGGCGAACAGCTTCTCCAGCGCGGTCGCGGCACCGCGGGAGAGCGCGTAGCCGCCGCCGCGCACGTTCGGTCGCATCAGATCGGCCGGGACGTACTGGAGGGGCGAGAGCGGATGCCGCTTGTTGACCAGCACCGACACCAGAGACGGGTCGGACGTCACGATGGCCGGGCGGACCGCGCGGGTGGCCGTGGCCGATCGCGTCGTGGTCACCGTGCCCGCGCGCGTCGCGGTCACGGTGAGCCCGATGCGGGCGCCCTGATCGGTCGTCCCGAGCCGATACGTGGATGCGGTGGCCCCTCGGATCGCGGCGCCGTCGCGGTCCCACTGATACGCGAGGGTCGCCGCCGGCCTCCACGGTGCGGTGGTGGCCTGCAGGACGCTGCCCACGGCTGCGGCGCCGGCGATCGTGGGCGTCGGGGCGACGCGGAACAGCGCGTCGACCGCGGCGGTCGGCGCGCTGGTCACGCGGAGGGTGTCTGTCCTGCGCGAGACCACGGTGACGGTGACGGTGATGCGCGCGCCGGCGTCGTCGGCGGCCAGCGTCAGGCGGGATCCGGATGCTCCGTCGATGCGCACGCCGTCGCGGTTCCAGCGGTAGCTGAGGGCGGCGTGCACCGGGACGGCTCTCACGAGAGCGATGAGGGTGCTCCCCACCGCCGGGTTGCCGCCGATGCGCGCCACCGGCTTCGTCGTCGACGCGACGGCCGCGACCTGGTCGGTGGCCGACGCGGCGTCGGGCGTCAGCATCCCGAGCGCCATGGCCAGAGCGAGCGCCAGGATCGCCGGCCGGACTGCTGCCTTCGTCATCCCTGCGCTCTCCTGGTCGGCCGTGTCCTGCGCTTGCCAGTGTAGGGGCCGCCGGAAATGACGAAGACCCGGGGTGGAAGCCCGGGCCTTCTGGTGAGAGCCGCGCAGATGACGCGGGATTCTCGCTCCCCGGCTTGGACTCGAACCAAGAACCTATCGGTTAACAGCCGATTGCTCTGCCAATTGAGCTACCGAGGATCAGCCGCCGCTCTCGCGACGACAACCTCTCCATATTAGCAAATGTCTGGACGGGTTCGTGACGTCAGGAGCCGACGAGACGTCGATCCGCCTCGCCGCCCGGCGTCCACAGCAGGTCGACGGTGCCGTGGCCGAACGCGATCGTGTGTCCTGCCCGCAGGACGAGGACGTCCGCGTCGAGTTCGCGCGCCACAGCCGCCTCGTTCGACACCAGCACCGCGGACATGCCGTACTCGTCCCGGCGCCGCACAATGGCGTCGCGCGCGGCCCGGCGCACTTCGATGTCCATGTTCGCGAACGGCTCGTCGGCGATCAGCAGGCGCGGCTGCAGGACGAGTGCCCTGGCCAGTGCCACGCGCTGCCGCATGCCCGCGCTGAGTTCATAGGGGTACTTGGGCGCGGCACCGAGCGGCAGGGCGACCTCGTCCAGGAGCGTGGCGACCCGAACGGCCAGCGCGCGCTGATTGACGCGCCGGTCGCGGCTCGTTATCGGCTCGGCGATGAGCTCCGAGACGGTCTGGCGGGCGGGGAGACGGGCACCGGCGGACTGCGGCAGGTAGCCGGTGAGGTACGTGAGCGCGCGGATGCGGCGTCCAGGGTGCCGCACGGCGATGCCCTCGACCTCCGCGTCTCCGCCGACGACGGTCAGACCGCTCTGCCTGGTGCCCGCCAGGATGGCGAGGAGGCTGGACTTGCCTGCTCCCGTCGGCCCCATCACCACGAGTGAGGCGCGGTGGGCGAGGTCGAACGAGACACCGTCGACGACGCGCACCGCTCCCCCGGCGTGCGAGGTCCGCTCGATGGAGAGATCACGGCACCGGATCGCGACATCAGCGTCTCGACGGTGAGGCATGTGCTCATCCTGCCCGGTCGCTCCCGGAGCCGCCACTGTCAGTCCAGCTCGGCGGCCACGATCTGCCGCTGCGCGTCCAGCTCTCGCAGGCGCATGCGGATCTCGCGGCCGTCGGCGGAGTCGGCGGCCACGCGCTGAATCGCGCCGAGCAGTTCGGACTTCTCGCGATCCAGCGCGCGCAGCAGCACACGCTGGGCGAGGGAGGCGGCGGAGACCACGGCGGCGTCGTCGCTCAGGGCGGGGAAGTCCGCGCTGAGGAGCTCGGCGCCCAGCGACCGGTACGGCTCACGGACGGCGTTGACCGCATCCACGCTCCATCCGGGCCGGTCACGATCGGGCACCGCGGCGATCGCCTGGCGGACCGCGTCGAGGGCCGGATAGCGGAACGGCAGCGCGAGCGCGCGGGCGAGCAGCCCCGCGTCGATGCGGTGGCCGAACTGCAGGATCCCCATCAGCGCATCCCGCTCGAGTGCGGCATCCGCGGTGCGGGGCAGCGTCGCGATCGTCACGCGGACGGCATCGGCCTCGGGCGCCGGATCGCCGTCGATGGGCGTGGCCGAGGGGGCTCCCGAGGGGGTCACACTCTGCGATTCCCGTCGCTGGGCGGCGCGTGCGGCGCGCTGGATCTCGCCGGACACCTCGCCGAGATCGAGTCCGAGGCGCCGGGCGAGCACGCGGGCGTAGCCCGGTCGCAGGGCGGGGTCGCGGATGTCGGCGATGATCGGCGCCGCCGCCCGCAGCGCGCCGGCGCGGCCCTCGACACTGGCCAGGTCGTATCCGGCGAGGCGCTGGTCGATCACGAACTCGAACATCGGGACCTTGGTGTCCATGAGGCCGCGGACGGCGCCGTCGCCGCGCTGCAGCCGCAGATCGCACGGGTCGAAGCCGTCAGGGGCGACCGCGACGTAGGTCTGCGCGGCGAACCGCTTCTCGTCGCCGAAGGCGCGCAGCGCGGCCTTCTGCCCTGCCGCATCCGGATCGAAGGTGAAGACCACCTCGCCCGCGGCCGAGTCGTCGCCCATGACGCGTCGCAGCACGGTGATGTGCTCCGAGCCGAAGGCCGTGCCGCAGGTCGCGATCGCCGTCGTGACGCCGGCCAGGTGGCAGGCCATCACGTCGGTGTACCCCTCGACCACCACGACGCGGTGCTCGCGCGAGATGTCGCGCTTGGCGAGGTCGAGCCCGTACAGCACCTGCGTCTTCTTGTAGAGCGAGGTCTCAGGGGTGTTCAGGTACTTGGGACCCTGGTCGTCCTCGTAGAGCCGCCGGGCGCCGAAGCCGATCACCTGGCTGGTGACGTCGCGGATCGGCCAGACCACGCGTCCGCGGAAGCGGTCGTATACGCCGCGCTGTCCCTGCGAGACCAGCCCGGCCGTCGTCAGCTCCTCATCGGAGAAGCCCTGCGCACGCAGGGCATCGCGCAGCGACGACCAGCCCTTCGGGGCGTACCCGACCCCGAAATGCGCCGCGGCGCCCGCGTCGAATCCGCGTTCGCCGAGGAAGCGGCGGCCGGCGTCAGCCTCCGCCGAGGAGAGCTGACCGCGGAAGTACTCGGCGGCCGCGGCGTTGGCCGCGTAGAGCCGCGCGCGCCCTGTCGTCTCCGGGGCGGCGCCGCCGTCCTCGTAGTGCAGCGTGAAGCCGATCCGGCCGGCCAGCCGCTCGACCGCCTCGGTGAACGAGACGTGGTCCATCTTGCGCAGGAAGGAGTAGACGTCGCCGGACTCGCCGCAGCCGAAGCAGTGGTAGAAGCCCACCTGGGGGCGCACGTGGAAGCTGGGGCTGCGCTCGTCATGGAACGGGCACAGGCCCTTCAGCGATCCGACGCCCGCGGACTTCAGCGCGACCCGCTCGCCGATGATGTCGCCGATGTTCGTGCGGGACTTGACCTCTTCGACGTCGGCCTGCGCGATGCGGCCGGCCATCAGGCGCCGCCCCCGCGGGCGCCGGGTGCCCAGATGCCGAGGGACGCCGCATCCACCTCGCCGACGAGCCGGCCGTGCCAGGCGATCGCGAGCTGATCGGTGAGGCTCGCGACCTGGTCGACGATGACGCGGCGCTGCGCGGTGTCGCCGACCGCGGCGGCGTAGTCCTCCGCGTGCAGGGCGTCGAGATGCTCCGGCCGGTCGGCCAGGGCTGTGGCGAGGCGCTTCAGCATGCGCCGCTGCTCCTTATAGAGCTCCTTGCGGCCGTCGATCGAGACGACGACCGCGCCGATGATGCCCTTCAGCACGGCCATCTCGGCTTCGACGACGCGCGGCACCACCACATGCGCACGATAGCGGGTGAGCACGGCGGCCGGGTACGCCTCGCGGGTCGCGGTCGTGGCCGCGCGCGCGAAGCGTCCGATCAGGTCGCTGGTGAGGTTCTTCAGGCGCGCCATCGCCGGCCGCGTGCCGTCGAACGCATCGAGCCACTCCGGCATGCGCATCAGCCGGTAGAGGGCGTCGGCGAGCTCGTCGCGGGCGAAGTCGAACCCGACCCACGACTGGATGGCGGTGAGGAGTCCGTCGTGCTCGGCCGGGTCGGCGAGGCGGGCCGGGTCGAGGTAGCCGTTGACCATGGCGTCCTCGAAGTCGTGCACCGAATAGGCGATGTCGTCGGAGAGGTCCATGACCTCGGCCTCGATGCAGCGCACCCGACCGGGTGCGCCCTCACGCAGCCAGCGGAAGACGGGCTCGTCGTCGGGGTAGACGCCGAACTTCAGGCGGCCACCGGGGTCGGGCAGCGGGTGATCCGCGGTCCACGGGTACTTGCACGCGGCGTCCAGGCTCGCCCTGGTCAGGTTCAGGCCGAAGCTGTGCCCGCCCTCGTCGAACACCTTGGGCTCGAGGCGCGCCAGGATGCGCAGCGTCTGCGCGTTGCCCTCGAACCCGCCGATGCCCTCCGCCCACTCGTTCAGGGCCCGTTCGCCGTTGTGGCCGAAGGGCGGGTGTCCGAGATCGTGGCTGAGGCACGCCGTGTCGACCACGTCGGGCGAGAGCTGCAGCGCGGTCGCCAGCTCGCGACCGACCTGGGCGACCTCGAGGGAGTGCGTCAAGCGGTTGCGGGCGAAGTCGGCGGGGCTCGCCGGGCTCAGCACCTGCGTCTTCGCCGCGAGCCGCCGCAGCGCCGCCGAATGCAGGACCCTGGCGCGGTCGCGCGCGAAGTCGTCGCGCTGCGAGCGGTGGCGTTCCGGGAAGAACCGCGCGGCATCGCGGTCGTCGTATCCCTCCGGCCGCGCCGCCGGAGCCACGGCCGACGGCTCAGCCGCCACTGTGGTCCAGCTCCGCCTCGGCCAGGGCGCAGGTGGCCTCTTCGGCCAGGTCGCGCGAATCGAGCCAGCCATCGGGCAGCGCGGGGCGCTTCGGGGTGCCCGCACGGCCCCGCTGCCCCTCGGCGGCCGCGCCGGGGTACGGCGCCGCGAGATCGAGGGTGGCCAGCAGATCGTCGATCTCGGCGAGGCTCGACACGGTCGCCAGGCGGGCGCGCGTGTCGCCGCCGACCGGATACCCCTTGAAGTACCAGGCCACATGCTTGCGGATGTCGCGGCAGCCACGGTCCTCGTCGTCGAAGAACTCGACCAGGAGCTCGGCGTGACGGCGGAACGCCCCCGCCACGAACCCGAGGTTCGCGTCGACGAGTCGGTGGTCGGCGCCGAACGCGGCGGCCAGCTCTCCGAACAGCCACGGCCGGCCGAGGCAGCCGCGTCCGACGACGACCCCATCGCAGCCGGTCTCGGCCATCATCCGGACGGCGTCGTCGGCCGACCAGATGTCGCCGTTGCCGAGGACGGGGATGCTGGTGACCGCCGCCTTCAGCGCGGCGATGGCCGACCAGTCGGCCTGACCGGAGTAGAACTCTGCGGCCGTGCGTGCGTGCAGCGCGACGGCGGCGACGCCCGCATCCTCCGCGATGCGGCCAGCATCGAGGAAGGTGAGATGGTCGGTGTCGATGCCCTTGCGCATCTTCACCGTGAGCGGGATGTCTCCGGCGGCGCGTGCGGCCCGCGTCACGATCTCGCGGAACAGGCCGAGCTTCCACGGGAGCGCGGCGCCGCCGCCCTTGCGGGTGACCTTGGGCACGGGGCAGCCGAAGTTCAGGTCGATGTGGTCGGCGCGGTCCTCGTCCACGAGCAGGCGGACGGCGCCCTCGACGGTCGCCGGGTCCACGCCGTACAGCTGGATGGAGCGCGGCGTCTCGGATTCGTGATGGGTGATCAGGCGCATCGTGGTCGCGTTGCGCTCGACGAGTGCGCGCGACGTGATCATCTCGCTGACGTACAGCCCCACGCCGTACTCGCGGCAGAGTCGGCGGAACGCGGTGTTCGTGATGCCCGCCATCGGCGCGAGCACCACAGGCGCGTCGAGCGCGATGGGCCCGATGCGCAGTGCGGGCGCGGGAAGGAGAGTGCTGGACATCCTGTCCATTCTCCCAGAAGAACCTGCGCCGAGCGTGTGCGCGGCGGGCATATCGTGGACGACATGGCAGATCAGCTGACGTCCGAGATCGTCGACATCCCTTTCGAGACCGCCGACGGCGTTCAGAAGACCCTCAACGACTTCGGCGACGGGGTGTTCCTGGTGGTGAATGTCGCGTCCAAGTGCGGCCTGACGCCGCAGTACGAACAGCTCGAGGAGCTGCAGCGCACCTACGGTGACCGTGGGCTCCAGGTGCTCGGCTTCCCCTGCAACCAGTTCATGGGCCAGGAGCCGGGCTCGATGGACGAGATCCTCGAGTACTGCTCGGTCACCTGGGGTGTCAGCTTCCCGATCGTCGACAAGGTGAGGGTCAACGGCTCGCACGCGGCGCCGCTGTACAAGGCGCTCAAGAAGGCGCGGAACGCCCAGGGCGCGAAGGGCCCGATCATGTGGAACTTCGAGAAGTTCGTGGTGACCCCGGACGGCGAGGTGCACCGGTTCCGCCCGCAGACGAAGCCCGACGATCCTGAGATCGTCGCGGTGATCGAGGCGAACCTCCCCCGCTAGGCGACGACCGAGTCCGCGTCCGCGGTCTCGGCCGCTTCCCCGCGCTCGCCCCACACCTGCCGCACGATCTGCGTGAACGCCTCTGCGGGCTGTGCGCCGCTGACGCCGTACTTCCCGTCGATGACGAAGAACGGGACTCCGCTGATGCCGTAGGCGCGGGCCTGCGCCTGATCGGCCCTGACGGCGTCGAGGTAGCGGCCGCTCTGCAGCGCCGCGCGCGCAGCATCCGCTTCCAGACCCGCGTCGGTCGCGAGCGAGACGAGCTCGTCCTCGCGACCGAGGTGCCTGCCCTCGGTGAAGTACCCCGACATGAGGCGCTCGGCGAGCTCGTGCTGGCGGCCGTGCTCCTTCGCGAAGTGCAGCAGCTCGTGGGCCTTCACGGTGTTCGTGTGCTTGAGCAGGTCGAAGCGGTACGCGAGTCCCGCCTCGGCGGCGACGCCGGTGACGCGCTCGAGCATCTGCTGCACCTGGTCCCGCGCCATGCCCTTGTGCTCGGCCAGGAAGTCGAGCTCATCGCCCTCGAAATCGACGGGTGTGTCCGGTGACAGTTCGAACGAGTGGTACGTGACCTCCACCTGCGGGGCGTCCTCGTCGCCGGCGACGGCAGCGAGTCCGTTCTCGAGATTGCGCTTGCCGATGTAGCACCACGGGCAGGCGATGTCGCTCCACACGTCGATCTTGATGGGGTGGGTCATACCGGGTGCAACGGCACGACCGTGGCGATGCATTCCCGACGGGCTATGAATCGGACTCGTCGGGCGTGTCGACGGCCCCGCCGAACCGCCGGTCGCGATCGAGGTAGATGCCGATCGCCCGCCACAGCTCGACCCGCGAGAAGTCCGGCCAGAGCGTGTCGAGGAAGACCATCTCGGCATATGCCGATTCCCAGAGCAGGAAGTTGGATGTGCGCTGCTCTCCGCTCGACCGGAGGAAGAGGTCGACGTCGGGCATGTCGGGCACGTAGAGGTGTCGGCGGATGAGCTTCTCGCTGACGGCGGAGGGCTTGAGCCGCCCTGCCGCGATCTGCTCGCCGATCGACCGCATCGCATCGACGAGCTCGACGCGCCCGCCGTAGTTGACGCACATCGTGAGGGTGAGCACGTCGTTGCCCGCGGTGAGCTGCTCGGCGTACTGCAGCTCCTTGATGACCGATCCCCACAGTCGAGGCTTGCGGCCGGCCCACCGGACGCGCACCCCCCACTCGTTGAGCTGGTCGCGGCGGCGGTGCAGCACGTCGCGGTTGTAGCCCATCAGGAAGCGCACCTCCTCGGGCGAGCGCGCCCAGTTCTCGGTCGAGAACGCGTACACCGAGAGGTGTCGCACGCCGGCCTGGATCGCGCCGGCAACGACGTCGAGCAGGACTTCCTCGCCCGCCTTGTGCCCTTCGATCCGGGTGAGCCCTCTCCGGTTCGCCCAGCGGCCGTTGCCGTCCATGACGATGGCCACGTGCTCCGGGACGCCTCGCTTCGGGAACTCCGGCGGGTACTGCCCCGTCCAGTCCAGGGGGCGATACGGCACGGCGTCGCGGTGCGTGTAGGGCTTGGGGGTCATCGGCGAGGCTCCTGCGGTGCGGCGACGTGCGCGAGCGAGCGGATGCCGCGCTCGAGGTGCCATTGCGTGTAGGCGGCGATCAGCCCGGATGCCGCCGCGGTCGACGCGTGGCCCGCGGCATCCACGGCGTCCCAGTCGCCCGCCATGAGCGACGTGAGCAGGCCGACCGTGCCGCGGTCGACGCGGGCGGCGCCCGTCGGCGCGCAGGCGCTGCACACCATGCCGCCCAGCTGGGCGACGAAGGAGTCATGCGGTCCCGGGGCACCGCACCGCGCGCACTCCTCGAGACCAGGGGCCCACCCCGACAGCGCCATGGCGCGCAGGAGATACGAATCCAGGATGCTGCGCGCCACGTGCTCGCCGCGGGCGAGGGCGCGCAGGCCGCCGACGAGCAGGAGATACTGCTGCGGTGTCGTCTCCGCCTCGTTCAGCCGATCGGCCGCCTCGACCATCGCGTTCGCGGCCGTGTACCGGTCGTAGTGCACCGCGATGTCGGCGCCGTACGAACCCAGCGACTCGGCCTGCTGGATGATGTCGAGGGACTTGCCCTGGTACAGGAGCACATCGGCGACCATGAACGGCTCCACCCGCGACCCGAACCGCGATGACGTGCGCCGCACGCCCTTCGCGACCGCGCGCAGCTTGCCGTGGCGGCGGCTGAGCATGGTGACGATGCGGTCGGCTTCACCCAGCTTGTGGGTGCGCAGGACCACGACCTCGTCGCGGTAGGTGGGCACACTCGATTATCGCGTCGAACGGCGACAATGAGGCGACAATGGATGCGTGGCCGAACCGCTCTTCGTGATCCCGCTGTGGGCAGACCTCGTCGCCGTCGGACTGGGCGGCGTGCAGGGGGCGCTCTTCGCGTCCGGGTTCACCGGCCAGCGCCGCCTGGATCTGCTCGGCGTGACGATCATCGGCACCGTCGTCGGCATGGGCGGCGGTCTGATCCGCGACCTGCTCCTGAACACCACCCTGACCACGCTGCAGAGCAACTGGTATCTGCTCACGGCGGTCATGGCGGCGCTCGTCGGGATGCTGCTGGCCGGGCTCTTCCAGCGGCTCAACCGTCTGATCGTCGGTCTCGACGCCCTCGTGATCGGACTGTTCGGCGCCTTCGGCACGAGCAAGGCCCTGGCGCTCGGGCTGCCGCTCGTGCCTGCCGTGTTCGTCGGCGTGTGCTCCGCCGTCGGCGGCGGCATCCTCCGCGACGTCATCATGGGGCTGCCGGTCGCGATCATGCACGTCGGCTCGCTGTATGCCGTCGCCGCTGCCGCCGGATCGCTGGTCCTCGCGGTCGCCCACGCGTTCGGCGTGCCGCTCCTGGCCGCGGCGATCGCCGGCGTCACGGTGACGACGGTCATCCGGTTGCTCGCCGTGATCTTCGACATCTCCCTGCCTGAGCAGCGCCGGCTCTATCGTCGCAAGGTCGCCGTGGAGACCTCGGCGATCCCGATCGTCACCGGGACGGAATGACCCGCAACCGGGGGTAATGCGATTCGGCGGGGCGAGGGTTTCGTGATGGACTCGAAGCTTGCCCGCACGCTCGTGCGAGCTGCACCGACCGCATCCCACGAGGAATCCTCCATGTCACGCCGCGCCGCACTCCGCGTCTCCGCCATCGCTCTCGCCTCCGTCTTCGCGCTCTCGGGCTGCAGCTCCACCGCCGCCCCCGAGTCCTCCGCCGCCGACGCCGGCTACGACCTCGTCGCCTCCGGCACCCTGACCGTCGCGACCGAGGGCACGTACCGCCCGTTCAGCTACCACGAGGACGGCACGGGCCCGCTCGTCGGGTACGACGTGGAGATCGCCGAGGCCGTCGCCGAGAAGCTCGGCCTCGAGGTGTCGTTCCAGGAGACCCAGTGGGACGCGATCTTCGCGGGCCTCGAAGGCGGACGGTTCGACGTCATCGCGAACCAGGTCTCGATCACGCCGGACCGCGAGGAGACCTACGCCTTCAGCGCGCCGTACGCGGTCTCCCCCGGGGTCATCGTCACGAAGGAGTCCGACGACTCGATCGCCTCCTTCGACGATCTGGCCGGCAAGACCACCGCGCAGTCGCTGACGAGCAACTGGTACGAGCTCGCGCAGGACTCCGGTGCGAAGGTCGAGGCCGTGGAGGGCTGGGCGCAGGCCGTCACCCTGCTCGACCAGGGGCGCGTCGACGCCACGATCAACGACAAGCTCACCTTCCTGGACTACCAGACGACCAACCCGGGCAGCGGACTGAAGATCGCCGCAGAGACCGAGGACTCGTCGCAGTCGGCCTTCGCCCTCGTGAAGGCGAACGGCGAGCTGGCCGACGCCATCACCGCCGCGCTCGAGGAGCTGCGCACGGAGGGCGTCCTCGCCGAGCTCGGTGAGAAGTACTTCGGTGCCGATGTCTCGCAGTAGCCGATGAGCGACCTGAGCGACCTCGAGCTCGCGCTGAGCTCGTTCTGGCCGATCGTCTGGGGCGGGATCAGCGGGACCATCCCGCTGGCCCTCGCCTCGTTCGCGCTGGGCCTGGTCATCGCGCTCGGCGTCGCCCTCATGCGGCTGTCCGGCAACCGCGTCGTCTCCGGCATCGCCCGCGGCTACATCTCGGTCATCCGGGGCACGCCGCTGCTCGTGCAGCTGTTCGTGATCTTCTACGGCCTCCCCTCGATCGGGGTGACGATCCCGTCGTGGCCGAGTGCGATCATCGCGTTCTCCCTGAACGTCGGCGGGTACGCCGCCGAGGTCATCCGCGCCGCGATCCTGTCCGTTCCGGCCGGGCAGTGGGAGGCGGCGTACACGACGGGCATGTCGCGCGGCATGACCCTGCGGCGCATCATCCTGCCGCAGGCCGCGCGGGTGAGCGTGCCGCCGCTGTCGAACACCTTCATCTCGCTCGTGAAGGACACCTCGCTCGCGTCGCTGATCCTGGTCACCGAGCTCTTCCGGGTGGCCCAGCAGATCGCCGCGTTCAGTCAGGAGTTCATGCTGCTCTACCTCGAGGCGGCGCTCGTCTACTGGCTGTTCTGCCTGGTGCTGTCGGCCGCCCAGGATCGCGTGGAGAGGAGGCTCGACCGCTATGTCGCAGCCTGACACACTGCTCACCGTGCGCGGCCTGCGCAAGAGCTACGGCGAGCACGAGGTGCTTCGCGGCATCGATCTCGACGTCCGCCGCGGCGAGGTCGTCGTGCTGATCGGCCCCAGCGGCTCGGGGAAGACCACAGTCCTGCGCTCGCTGAACGGGCTGGAGACGCCGGATGCCGGCACCCTCGCGTTCGAGGGCGGCCCCGATGCCGACTTCTCGGCGGGGCTGCCGCCTGCGACCCGCTTCGCCGTGCGCGATCGGTCGGGGATGGTCTTCCAGCACCACAACCTCTTCCCGCACATGACGGTGCTGCAGAACGTCATCGAGGGCCCGGTGCGGGTGCAGAAGCGGCAGAAGGACGAGGCGATCGCCGACGCGGAGGCGCTCCTCGCGCGTGTCGGCCTCAGCGACAAGCGCGACGCGTATCCGCACCGGCTCTCCGGTGGGCAGCAGCAGCGGGTCGGGATCGTCCGCGCCCTCGCACTGCGCCCGTCGCTGCTGCTGTTCGATGAGCCGACCAGCGCCCTCGACCCCGAACTGGTCGGCGAGGTGCTGAAGGTGATCACCGAGCTGGCGGCCGAGGGGTGGACGATGGTCGTCGTCACGCACGAGCTCGCGTTCGCGCGTCAGGTCGCCGACGAGGTCGTCTTCATGGACGCGGGAGCAGTGGTCGAGCGCGGGACGCCGGAACAGCTGTTCACGGCGCCCGCGCACGAACGGACCAAGCGCTTCCTGGATCGGATCCTGCGCCCGCTCGACTGAGGCTCAGACGGCCGCGAGTTCGCTCCGCCTGGTGCGGATCGCGCGGTTGACGCCCGACACGATCGCCTTCAGCGATGCCGTCGAGATGTCGCCGTCGATCCCCACGCCCCACAGCCGCACCCCGTCGACCTGCAGGTCGACGTAGGCGGCCGCCTGCGCGTCGCCGCCGGCGCTCAGGGTGTGCTCGACGTAGTCGTACAGCGAGATGTCGAATCCGCGCTGGCGCACGATGTCGAGGAACGCGGCGATCGGGCCGTTGCCGTGCCCGGCCGCTCCCGCGCTGTCGTCGCCGTCGCGGAGGGTGACATCGAGCGCGACATCGCCGGACAGATCGCTCTGCGTGCGGGTGCCGAGCAGCTCGAACCGGCCCCAGCGCTCGTGCGCGTGGTCGGAGGGCAGGTACTCGTCCTGGAAGATCGCCCAGATCTGGTCGCTGGTGACCTCGCCGCCCTCGGCATCGGTCTTGGCCTGCACGACGCCCGAGAACTCGATCTGGAGCTTGCGCGGCAGATCCAGCGCGTGGTCGGTCTTCAGCAGGTAGGCGACGCCGCCCTTGCCCGACTGCGAGTTGACCCGGATGACCGCCTCGTACGAGCGGCCCAGGTCCTTCGGGTCGATGGGCAGATATGGCACTGCCCACTCGATCTCGTCGACCGTCACGCCCTCGGCGGCCGCTCGGGCCTCCATCGACTCGAAGCCCTTCTTGATCGCGTCCTGGTGCGACCCGCTGAAGGCGGTGAACACCAGGTCGCCCGCCCACGGGCTACGCTCGGGCACCGGCAGCTGGTTGCAGTATTCGACCGTGCGCTTCACCTGGTCGATGTCGCTGAAGTCGATCTGCGGGTCGATGCCCTGCGTGAACAGGTTGATGCCCAGCGCGACGAGGTCGACGTTGCCCGTCCGCTCGCCGTTGCCGAAGAGGCATCCCTCGATCCGGTCCGCCCCCGCCATGTAGCCGAGCTCGGCAGCGGCCACGGCCGTGCCGCGGTCGTTGTGCGGGTGCAGCGAGAGGATCACGTTCTCGCGGTGGTCGAGGTGGCGGCTCATCCACTCGATCGAGTCGGCGTAGACGTTCGGCGTCGCCATCTCCACCGTGGCCGGCAGGTTGATGATGACCTTGCGCTCGGGTGTCGGCTCGAACACGGCGAGCACCTGGTTGCAGACGTCCACCGCGAACTCGAGCTCGGTGCCGGTGTAGCTCTCCGGCGAGTACTCGTAGTAGACCGTGGTCTCGGGGACCCGCTTCTCGAACTCGCGGCACAGGCGGGCGCCCTCGAGTGCGATGTCGATGATGCCCTGCTTGTCGGTGCGGAACACGACCTCCCGCTGCAGCACGCTCGTCGAGTTGTACAGGTGCACGATCGCCTGCTTGGCGCCGCGGATCGACTCGTAGGTGCGCTCGATGAGGTGCTCGCGGGCCTGCGTCAGCACCTGGATGGTGACGTCGTCCGGGATGAGGTCCTCTTCGATGAGCTGGCGGACGAAGTCGAAGTCGGTCTGGCTCGCCGAGGGGAAGCCGACCTCGATCTCCTTGTAGCCCATCCGCACGAGCAGATCGAACATGATCCGCTTGCGCTCGGGACTCATCGGGTCGATGAGGGCCTGGTTGCCGTCGCGAAGGTCGACGGCGCACCATCGCGGCGCCTGCGTGATGCGGGCGCCCGGCCAGGTGCGGTCGGGCAGCTCGACGCGGATCTGCTCGTGGAAGGGGCGGTACTTGTGCACCGGCATGCCCGAGGGCTTCTGGGTGTTGTCCATGATGTCGCTGTTCTCTCGTCAGATGAGGCGGGCCAACACCGAGCTCCGCGACGAGGAAGGCCCTAGAACGAGGCCTCGTCGCGGCAGCTAAGGAGGAGCTGGCCGAAGCGCATGTCTCGATGGTAGCAGGATGCCGCTGGGCAGGATGCGGCGGATCGGGGTGAGACGATCCACTTCTGCGCGACACTGAAGAGGTATGAACCGTCGCAGCCGACTTTCTGCCCTGCTCTCGCTCAGCGTCCTCGGGCTCGTCCTGAGCGCGTGCGCCACGCCCGCGGCGTCATCGGGAGCCTCCGATGCCGCCCCCGGGCTGTCGCTCGGATCGACCGCGCCCGGCCCACCGGCCGGTGAGGTGATCGGCCAGGGCACGGTCATGGACGAAGGCGGCAGCGTCGAGCTGTGCCTGGGCGCGATCGCCGAGTCGTACCCCCCGCAGTGCTCCGGCATCCCGCTCGAGAACTGGTCGTGGGACGGCGTCGACGGCAGCGAGTCGTCCGGCGATGTCACCTGGGGTGCGTACGCCGTGCAGGGCACGTACGACGGCGACACATTCACGCGGACGCAGGCGCCGATCATGCTCGCGCTCTACGACCCGATGATGGCGCCCGACCCGACCGGCGGGGAACCGGGCACGACGGACGAGGCCGCTCTGCTCGACATCCAGGCCCAGGTGACCGACCGTCTCGGCCCCGACGCGCTCGCGACCACCCCGCAGGACGGCTACCTGTGGGTCGACGTCGTGTGGGACGACGGAACGTGGCAGCAGGCCGCCGACGACGACTTCGGCGCGGGCGTCGTGATCATCCGATCCGCCCTGCAGGAGATCGCCGGGTAGGTATCTGGCACGGGGTGACCGCCCTCACTACTGTGTGGACAGACGGGATCCAGGGGGTGGGTCCCGCGCGAGCGTGGGCGGGGGCGCCATGGGGTCCTTCGAGGAGCGGGCATTCGAGGTCGTCCTCCTGGCGGCGGCCTTCCGGAATCCGCGCGGGCGTGCCTACGTCGCCGAGTTCTTCCCGGCGTCCGTGGTCGACCTGTACGACGCGGTCGTCGCGGACGGCGCGTGGCAGGCCGCCCGTAACCTGACCGAGCAGGGACTCGTCATCGCGCGGGCGCTGGACGAGTACCCCGATATCGCGGCCGCGTACCAGGCGAGCGTGGACGCGGGCGAGCTCGGATTCGGTGCGGGCGAGGACGAGGAGATGGATGCTGCGATCCGCGACGTGACGGCGGCGCTGGACCCGGGCGCAAGCGGAGCGGAGCCGGTCGAGTCAGCCGCCGATGATCCGGGCTCCGACGGACTCCTCGGCGCCACGGAGCCGGTCACGGAGCCGCTGGCCGAGGCTCCGCCCGAGCTGGCCCCTCCCCCGGTGGCCGCCGCACCTGCCGCTCCACCGCCGGTCGCCGCCGCACCCGCTGCCCCGCCTGCGGCGCCGCCGGCAGCCGGTGACGAGGTGCAGACCTGGCTGAACGCGGAGGTCGACAACGACGGCAACCCGCTCCAGGTCGCGACGCCCTACACGTTCGCGGTGTTCTTCGGCGAGAAGAGCGCGACCGCCCAGGCTGCCGCCGTCGCCACTCTGCGCATCCCGGACGCCGCAGACTCCATCGATCTGTCCGTGACGCTCGTGAGCAGCGATTTCGATACCCCGGCGCACCCGCAGACCCTCACGGTCGGGCGTGACGGCCGATCGAAGGGGCGTGCCCTATTCGAGATCACGCCGAATCACGACGGCCCGTCGACCGTCAGCGTCCTCGTCGACGTCGCGGGCAACTTCCTGCAGCGTCTCGACGTCACCTTCGATGTGGGCACGGACGCCGCACCGGCCGTCACCAGCTACGGGCGCCCGGTCGGCGCCGCGCAGGTGCTCGAGCAGCGCACCGCGACGATGCAGTTCCTGCCGGCCGTGGGCGGGTATCAGCTCATCGCGACCGCCGTCTCGCCCGACCCGATCGAGATCAGGATCACCCCCGATGAGCTCGCCGCCCGCATCGAGGGCGTGCGCGAAGTGCTGCTCGACACCGTGAAGAACCGCGACGTCGCCCTGAACATGACCATCTCGCCGGCCGACGCCTGGACGTTCCTGCAGGGCCTCGCCTTCGCGGGATTCCGGCTGTTCCAGTCGATCTTCGCCGGACCGGAGGCCTCCCGCGCGCTGAAGGACGTCGGGATCTGGCTGCGCGAGACCCTGTCCGGCGCCACCACCACGCTCCAGGTCGTGTCGACGGGATTCCCCGTCCCCTGGGCGCTCATGTACCTGACCGATCGGTTCGACGCCGCCCCGCCGTCGTGGGACAACTTCATCGGGATGCGCCATGTCGTCGAGCAGATACCGATGGCCGAGATCTCCGCGGTCCCGCCGGCCATCACCATCGATTCGACGCCTGACATGCGCGTGCGGGCGCTCTTCAACGACAGCATCGACGAATCGATGCCGTCCAAGCCGGTGGCCGAGCAGCGCCGCTACTGGGGCGGTCGTGGCGTCGCCTTGACGGAGGGTGCGAGCGTCGACGATCTGGTCAAGAGCGCCCTCGCCGCCGGATCCACCGACAAGGTCCTCTACCTCTACTGCCACGCGGAGGCATCGTCCAAGGACTCGGACGACTCCCGGCTCATCTTCACCGGATCGACCAGCGTCTCGCTCGGCCAGCTCGCCGTGTTCGCGCCGATCGAGGACGTGCTGGAGAGCCATCCGCTCGTCTTCATCAACGCGTGCGAGTCCGGTGAGCTCACCCCCAACTTCTACGACGGCTTCGTGCCCTACTTCCTCGCGAAGGGCGCGCGGGGCGTCATCGGCACGG
Source organism: Microbacterium terricola (assembly GCF_027943945.1). Lineage (NCBI taxonomy): Bacteria > Bacillati > Actinomycetota > Actinomycetes > Micrococcales > Microbacteriaceae > Microbacterium > Microbacterium terricola. The sequence goes on from NZ_AP027141.1 coordinate 1,463,841, forward strand.
AGTGCAAGACACCCGGGCTGTTCGCGAGCGAATGGGCGAAGGCGTTCTTCGACGAGCTGTTCGCCGGACGGCCCCTCGGAGAGGTCGTGCTCGAGCTGCGCAAGCACTTCCTCGCCGAGCACAACAACCCGCTCGGGCTGCTCTACGGCGTGCACTGCGACACCGACACCGTCGTCGCACCGGCGCTCGTGCGCAGCCCCTGACCCGACCCGCATCACCTGGAGGACCACCATGGCACTGCGCCGCATCCCCGGCTCGTCCCAGCAGTACTTCCTGATCGCGTACGACAAGCGCGGCGACGAGGTGCGAGACCCTGACGGCACCGTGGCGAGCGCCGAGGCGATCGCCGCCCTCACGGACGCCGCGGCGGCGGTGACCGACGTGTTCATCCTCAGTCACGGCTGGCAGGGCGACTACGACGACGCGATCAGCCAGTACGACCGCTGGATCGGCGCCGCCGACCCGGACACGGAGGGCGACGGCATCCGTCCCTTCGTGATCGGCTTGCACTGGCCCAGCAAGGCGTGGAGCGACCGCGAGCTGAAGGGCGCGCCGAGCGGCCTGCTGGGCGACGAGCCGGCCGCGGACGGGGACGCCATCACGGTGGACGAGGCCGTCGACGAGTATGCGGCGCAGCTGGGCGACTCGCCGGAGGTCCGGGCGGCCCTGTCGACGGTGCTCGCCTACGCGGCCGAGGTCGACCCCGGCCAGGATGCGACCGACGAGGACGCCCTGCCGGCCGATGTCGCCGACGCCTACCGCGTCATCGCGGCGGCGACGGCCGCCGACGACGGCGACGAGCCGCTGCTCGGCGGGGGGTGGGATCCGGATGCCGCATTCCAGACGGCGGCAGAGGCGCAGCCGGACGACGGCCTCCTGGGCGACGGATGGTTCCGCAAGCTCCGCGAGGCGGTGCTGACCCCGTTGCGTCAGCTGACGTTCTGGCACGGCAAGAATCAGGCGCGGGAGTTCGGTGAACGGGGTGCCGCTCGGCTCGTCCGCGCGGTCATGGACGCCACCCCCGCGCGCGTGCATCTGCTGGGGCACAGCTTCGGCACGATCGTCGTCTCGGGGGCCGTCCGCGGCCCGGGCGATGTGCCGCCCCCGCCGCCGCGGCCGGTGGACTCGCTCTTCCTGGTCCAGGGTGCGGTGTCGCTGTGGGCCTTCGCGGAGTCGGTGCCGGAGAGCATCGGCCGCGGTCGCGGCTACTTCGCCGACGTGGTCACGCCGCGATTCGTGTCGGGGCCCATCCTGGTCACACGGTCGCGATGGGACCACGCGGTCGGGAGGTTCTACCCGCTCGCTGTGCGCCTCGCCGGCCAGTTCCTGCTCGGCGACGATCTGCCCAAGTACGGCGGCATCGGCACCTTCGGCGCGCAGGGCGTCGAAGGAGCCGTCGAGCTGCCGCCGCTCCGACCAGGTTCACGACCCGCCGACCACTTCGCGGCGGGAACCGTGCACAACATCGAGGCGAGCGAGGTCATCGCCGAGCTCCAGGGCGCCTCCGGCGCCCACAACGACCTCGCCCACGCGGAGCTGGTGCGGCTGGCGTGGAGCGTGGCGACCTCGCGGGCGGACTGAGCTCAGGGCACCAGGGCGATCTTGCCCCCGGGGTGGCCCTCGGCGAGGAAGCGGACGGCTTCGCGCGCCTCGGCCAGGGGGTACGTGCGGGCCAGCGGCACCTGCAGGCGCCCCGCGTCCGCGAGGGCGATCAGCTCGGCGCGAACGCCGTCGCGGTACGCCGCACTCGCGGGCTGCGCGCCCGCGATGGCGCGGAACCCGGCCTCGGCGGCTCGCTGGGGCGCGGCGATCGTGACGATCCGGTCGCGGTCGGCGACGAGCTCCAGCGACGTGTCCACGGCCTCGTCGGTGCCCACGGCATCGAGCGCCGCGGCGACACCCTCGGGGGCGGCCGCGCGCACGCGGTCGGCCAGACCGGGGCCGTATTCGACCGGGATGCCGCCGAACCCGCGCACCCGCTCGAAGCTCGCCGGGCTCGCGGTGCCGACCACACGCACGCCGCGCTCCGCGGCGAGCTGCAGCACGGCGACGCCCACGGCTCCCGACGCGCCGTGGAGCACGACGGTCTCCCCCTCCGCGGCACCGACGACGTGCAGCATCTCGCTGGCCGTGGTGCCGGCCAGCAGCAGATTGGCCGCCTCCTCGTGACGCAGCGCCGAGGGTCCCGCGAGCACCTTATCCGCGGGGACGAGCAGCTCCGTCGCGTAGCCGCCCTGGACACGGAAGGCCACGACCCGATCGCCGACGCGGGCGTCGCCCGAGGCGATGCGGGTCCCGGGTCCGATCGCGGCGATCTCGCCGGACACCTCGTAGCCGATGGCCACGGGCAGCGTCGTCCCCGAGCGCGGCGCGGCGACGTGCTTGTAGTCGGCCGGGTTCATCCCCGCGGCGTGCACGCGGATCACCACCTCGCCCTCGGCGGGAGCGGGCACGTCCTGCTCGACGAACTGCCAGAGGTCGGGGCTCCCCCACGCCGGGGCGATCCAGTGCATCGCCATGTCAGAACCCCAGCCGACCGAGCTGCTTCGGGTCGCGCTGCCACTCCTTGGCCACCCGCACGTGCAGCGACAGATACACGCGGCCGCCGACGAGCGGTTCGATGCCCGCGCGGGCACGACGGCCGACATCGGCCAGACGGGAGCCCTTGCGCCCGATGATGATCGCCTTCTGGCTGTCGCGCTCCACGACGATGTTGGCGAAGACGTCTGTGAGGTCGCTGTCCTCCCGCGCGGAGATGTCCTCGATCGTGACGGCGATCGAGTGCGGAAGCTCGTCGCGCACGCCGTCGAGCGCGGCCTCGCGGATGATCTCGGCGATCCGGTCGTCGAGCGATTCGTCGGTGACGACGCCCTCCTCGTACAGAGCGGGTCCGGTCGGCATCATCGCCAGCAGCTCGTCGGTGAGCACGTCGAGCTGCTCGCGGGTGAGGGCGGACAGCGGGATGACGGCAGCCCAGTCGTCACGGAGGGCGTCCACCTCCAGGAGCCGCTCCGTGATCTGCTCGCGGGTCGACGCATCCGTCTTCGTCACGATCGCGACCTTCTTCGCCCGCGGGTAGCCGTCGAGCGATTCGGCGATGCGACGATCGCCCGGACCGACCTTCTCGATCGCGGGGACGCAGAAGCCGATCACGTCGACGTCGCCCAGGACGCTCTCGACGAGGTCGTTCAGCCGCTGGCCGAGCAGCGTCCTCGGCTTGTGGATGCCGGGGGTGTCGACGATGACCAGCTGCCCGGCGGGCCGGTTGAGGATGCCGCGGATGGCGCGGCGCGTGGTCTGGGGCTTGTCGCTGGTGATCGCGACCTTCTCGCCGACGAGGGCGTTGGTCAGCGTCGACTTGCCGACGTTGGGGCGCCCGACGAACGTCACGAACCCCGAGCGGGTCTCCTCCTGCGGTTCCTGGCTCATCTTCGTCCCTTTCTGCCGGTGCTGCGCTGCACGAACACGGTCGCGAGTCCGCGTCCGCGTCCGCGGGAGGTGCCTCCGGTGAGCACGAGACCCGCGTGCTCTACCGTGGCCCCTGGTTGGGGAACCTGTCCGAGCGCCTTGCCGAGCAGGCCGCCCACCGAGTCGACCTCGTCGTCCTCGAGCTCGATGCCGAACAGGTCGCCGACGGCATCGAGACCCAGTCGCGCGCTGACCTGGTAGCGGCCGTCGTCGAGCTCGACGATCTCGTCCGCGCGGGGGTCGTACTCGTCGGCGATCTCGCCCACGAGCTCCTCGATCAGGTCCTCGAGCGTGACGAGTCCGGAGACGCCGCCGTACTCGTCGACGACGAGGCACACGTGCACCGACTCGCGCTTCATCTGCTGCAGCAGGGTCTCGGCCTTCATGGACTCCGGCACGAAGACCGCGCGGCGCGAGATGCGGCTGATCGGCGCGTCCCGCCACGCCGTGTCGTCGCGGTAGGCGAACTGCACCAGGTCCTTCAGATACAGCACGCCGACGACGTCGTCCGCCTCATCATCGACCACCGGCATCCGTGAGACGCCCTTGTCGAGGAAGATCGTCATCGCGTCGCGCATGGTGGCGGTCGCGTCGACCGTGAGCATGTCGGTGCGCGGGACCATCACGGCGCGCACGAAGGTGTCGGTGAAGTCGAACACCGAGTGGATGAGCTCGCGGTCGTCCTCCTCGATGAGGTCCTGCGACGCCGCCTCGTCGATGATGCTGAGCAGCTGCTCCTCCGACGCGAACGTGGAGCCGGTGACGCCCGGCGTGACCCGGTTGCCGAGGGCGACCAGTCCGTGGGCGAGCGGCCCGAGGATCACGCGGACGCCGCGGATGAGAGGTGCCGCGCCGCGCAGCAGCCCCTTCGCGTGCTGGCGCCCCACACTGCGCGGACTCGCGCCGACCACCACGAACGAGATCCCGGTCATCAGGATCGCCGCGGCGAGCATCGCCCACCAGAGGCTCTCGAACAGGATGGTGAAGGCGACGGTGACCAGGACCGCCGCGGTGGTCTCGGAGAGGATGCGGATGAACAGCGCCGCGGTGGCGTGCGCCTCCGGCTCCTCGGAGATGTGTCGCAGCGCCGTGGCGTTGCGGCCCTGCGCACCCAGTTCGGCGAGGTCGTTGCGCGAGGTCACCGCCAGGGCGGCGTCGGCCGCGGCCATCAGCGATCCGAACGCCACGAGCAGCAGCGCGGCGAGCAGGAGGAGGAATGCGGTCATGCGTCGTGGCGATGTCGCTCGGTCGCCGCGAAGCTCTGGATGAGCTGCTTCTGCAGACCGAACATCTCGCGCTCCTCGTCGGGCTCGGCGTGATCGAACCCGAGGAGGTGCAGCAGGCCGTGCGTGGTGAGCAGGATCAGCTCATCCATCGTGGTGTGCTTCGCCGCGACGGCCTGCGACTCGGCGACCTGCGGGCACAGCACGATGTCCCCGAGCAGCCCGGCCGGCGTCGGGGCGTCCTCGGTGCCCGGCCGCAGCTCGTCCATCGGGAAGCTGAGCACGTCGGTGGGGCCGGGCTCGTCCATCCACTGCACGTGGAGGGCCTCCATGGCGCCCTCGTCGACCAGGAGGATCGCGACGTCCGCATCGGCGCTGACGTTGAGGTGCGCGAGGTTGTGCTCGGTGAGCCGCAGCAGCACCGTCTCGTCGATGTCGACGCCCGATTCGTTGCCGATCTCGATGGTCATGGTCGTCCTCGCTTCGGAAGGTGATCTCGTGGCCCGCTCTTGCGGCCGGCCCGCGGATCCTGAGCCTGTCGTCGTTCGGTGCGCCCGGCGAACTCGGACGCCTCATCGCGCTCGCGCCGGGCGGCGAGGCGACGCTCGTCGTACTCGCTGTACGCGTCCACGATGCGGCCCACCAGGGTGTGCCGGACCACGTCCTCGCTGGTCAGCGTCGCGAAGTGGATGTCGTCGATGTCGTTCAGCACACGTGTCACCAGGCGCAGGCCCGAGCTGCCCTGGGGCAGGTCGACCTGGGTGATGTCGCCGGTCACGACCATCCGGGTGCCGAACCCGAGCCGGGTGAGGAACATCTTCATCTGCTCGGGCGTCGTGTTCTGCGCCTCATCGAGGACGACGAAGGAGTCGTTGAGCGTGCGCCCGCGCATGTAGGCGAGCGGTGCCACCTCGATCGTGCCGCTGGCCATCAGCTTGGGCACGAGCTCGGGGTCGATCATCTCGTTCAGTGCGTCGTAGAGCGGCCGGAGGTAGGGATCGATCTTGTCGGTGAGGCTCCCGGGGAGGAACCCGAGCCGCTCCCCCGCCTCGACGGCGGGCCGCGTCAGGATGATCCGGCTGACCTCCTTGCGCTGCAGCGCCTGCACGGCCTTGGCCATCGCGAGGTAGGTCTTGCCCGTGCCGGCGGGGCCGATCCCGAACACGATCGTGTTCTCCTCGATGGCGTCGACGTAGGCCTTCTGCCCTGGCGTCTTCGGGCGGATCACCTTGCCGCGCGACGACAGGATCGCCTCGCCGAGAACCTCCGAGGGGCGCGCGCCGCCCTCCGCGCGCAGGATGCGACCCGACACGGCGACGTCGGCCGGGTCGAGGCCGTGGCCGGCGCGGGTCATGACGATGAGCTCGTCGACCAGGGCGCGGGCGGCGGCGACGGCGTCGGCGTCGCCGGTCAGCGTGATCTCGTTGCCGCGCACGTGGACGTCCACGTCGGGATGCTCGCGCTCGACCACGCGCAGCAGGCGGTCCTGCGGGCCGAGGAGCTGCACCATGGCGACGCCGTCGGCGTACACCGTCTCCACGATCGGGGTGTCGTCAGCCACGGAGGCTCTTCTCGTCGAGTTCGCCGCCCAGCAGATGCGCGTGGACGTGGAAGACGGTCTGCCCTGCACTCGGACCTGTGTTGAAGACGAGGCGGAAGTCGCCGCCGGTGTGCTCCGTCGCGAGGCTGTTGGCGAGGCCGATGAGCTCGGCGAGCAGGTCGGGGTCACCCGCGGCGAGCTCGACCACGTTGCGGTAGTCCTGCGTCTTCGGGATGACGAGCAGATGGACGGGCGCCTGCGGCGCGATGTCGCGGATCGCGAACGCGTTGTCGGTCTCGCCGACGATCTCTGACGGGATCTCGCCGGCGAGGATGCGGCTGAAGATCGAGGGTTCGCTCATTCGCCCAGTCTATCGACGGGGCTCACCACCGGCCCAGAGCGGTGCTGATCACCGCGAGGGCGGCGGGGCCGGCTGTGGAGGTGCGCAGCACGGTCGCACCCAGGCGCACGGCGGTGGCGCCGGCGCCGGCCAGAGCAGTCAGCTCGCGGTCGTCGATCCCGCCCTCCGGGCCCACCACCAGGACGATGTCGCGCTCGTCCTCCGGTGCCAACGGCAGCGCGCTGAGCGCCACGTCGGCGGTCGGCTCGAGCACCAGCAGACGGGATGCTGCGGCCCGCGCGGTCAGCATCGTCGTGGTGTGCAGCTCGGCGACCTCGGGGATCCAGGCACGGTGGGCCTGCTTGGCGGCCTCCCTAGTGATGCTCTGCCAGCGCGCACGGCCCTTGGCCGCCTTCGCGGCATCCCACCGCGAGACGCTGCGCGCAGCCTGCCACGGCACGATCTCGTCGGCGCCGAGCTCGGTCGCCGCCTGGATCGCGAGCTCGTCGCGGTCTCCCTTCGCGAGCGCCTGCACCAGCACGAGCCGGGGGCGCAGCGGCTCGTCGAGCGCGCGCGCGACGACCTCGACCACCACTTCGCGGGGCGTGACCGACACGCACTCCCCCGTCAGCCGGACGCCGCGGCCGTCGCCGAGCGTCACCGTCTCGCCCACCCGTACACGGCGCACCGCGGCGGCGTGGTGCGCCTCGGCGCCGGTCAGTGCGATGCGCTCTCCCGGCTGGGCGGTCGCGGCATCGTCCACGACGAAGTGCAGCGCCATGTCCTGCCGCCGCTCAGGCGTTCCGGAAGCGGTCGCGGAGCTTCGCGAACAGGCCCTGATGGAACTCGGCCAGCTGCGGCGCGGGGGCCTTGGTGCGCTTGGCGAAGTCCTCGATGAGCGCGCGCTCCTTCGCGTCCAGGCGCGTCGGGGTCACCACGTGCACGCCGACGCGCAGGTCGCCGCGCTGGGTGCCGCGCAGCGGCGTGATGCCGCGGCCCTTGATGGTGAGCACATCGCCCGCCTGGACGCCGGCGCGCACCTCGAGGTCGACCGGTCCGTCCAGCGACTCGATGGTGGTCTCGGTGCCGAGGATCGCGTCGGACATCGACACCTCGAGCGTGGCCAGCAGGTCGTCGCCCTCGCGGCTGAACACCGGATCGGGAGTGACGGTGACCTCGATGTACAGATCGCCGTTGGGTCCGCCGGCCGGGCCGACCTCGCCGGAGCCCGGCAGCTGGAGCCGCAGGCCGGTCTCGACGCCGCCGGGGATGTCGAGCGACACGGTGCGGCGCGCCCGGACGCGACCCTGGCCCTGGCAGGTCGCGCACGGGTAAGGGATGGTGGTGCCGTAGCCCTGGCACGACCCGCACGGCTGGCTGGTCACCACGTTGCCGAGGAGGCTGCGCACCTGGCGCTGCACGTGACCGGTGCCGTGGCAGATGTCGCAGGTGACGGGCGAGGTGCCCGGCTGCGTGCACGAGCCGTCGCACGTCTCGCAGAGCACGGCCGTGTCGACCTCCAGGTCGCGGTGCACCCCGAAGACGACGTCCTTCAGGTCGAGCGTGACCCGCACGAGGGCGTCCTGTCCCCGCTCGCGGCGCGACCGGGGCCGCCCGTTCCGCTGCCCGCCGGCTCCGCCGAAGAAGGTCTCGAAGATGTCGCCGAAGCCGCCGAATCCGCCGGCGCCGCCGAACGGCGAGTCGCCGCCCCTGTCGTAGTTCGCGCGCTGCTCCGGGTCGCTCAGCACGTCGTACGCGTGCGTGACGAGCTTGAAGCGCTCTGACGCGTCCTCCCCAGGGTTCACGTCCGGGTGCAGCTCGCGGGCGAGCCGGCGGTACGCCTTCTTGATCTCATCGGGGGTCGCCTCACGCGAGACCCCGAGAACTTCGTAGTGGTCAGCCACTTTCGCCTTCCTGCCAGCGCTGTGCGCTGGGTCGTCCGATCACGGATGCGGTGACACCGCGCTCAGCGCGCGGCGTCGTCGTCTTCGAGCATCCGGGTGAGATAGCGCGCGACGGCTCTGACCGCCGCGAGATTGGTGGGATAGTCCATCCGGGTCGGGCCCATGACGCCCACGCGGGCCCGCGACCCGGTCGCGTCGTAGTCGCTCGCCACGAAGGAGGCCTCCGAGAGTCCGAACGCCTCGTTCTCGCGGCCGATGCTCGCAGCGAGACCCTGCTCGTCCGCGGTCATCTCGCTCATCAGCCGCAGGACGGTGACCTGCTCCTCGATGGCCTCGAGCAGCGGGTAGATGCTGCCGCGGAAGTCGGCCTCGCGCCTGGCCAGGTTGGCGGCGCCGGCCATCACGAGGCGATCCTGGCGGAAATCCTCGAGCTCCTCTGCGACGACCGCGGCGATCGCCGCGATCGCGGTGTCCTCCTCGGTCGGCTGCGTCGCGACCACGGCGAGGTGCTCCAGCACCAGCTGGGCGCCCTCGCGCACCGACTTGCCGACAATCAGTCCGGCGATGCCCGCGCGCACGCGGGCGAGGGCGTCGTCGTCGAACTCCACGCGCACGAAGGCGATGCGCTGCGAAACCCGCCCCGTGTCGGTGACCAGGACCACCAGCATCCGTCCGCCGCCCAGCTGCACCAGCTCGACGTGCGAGACGTGCGCGCGCGCGAACGACGGGTACTGCACGATCGCCACCTGGCCGGTGAGCTGGGTGAGCGCCCGCACGGTGCGCACCAGCACGTCGTCGAGGTCGCCCGGACGCTCGAGGAACGACGAGATCGCGGCCCGCTGAGCGGGGCTGAGCGGACGCAGCTGCGCCAGGTGGTCGACGAACACGCGGTAGCCCTTGTCGGTGGGCACGCGACCAGACGACGTGTGGGGTGCGGCGATGAGCTCTTCGTCCTCGAGGGCGGCCATGTCGTTGCGGATCGTCGCGGCCGAGACGCCGAAGGCGTGGCGGTCGACGATCGACTTGCTGCCCACCGGCTCGCGGGTGTCGACGTAGTCCTGCACGATCGCTCGCAGCACCTGCAGACCGCGTTCGGTGACCATGACGCCTCCTCCCGCTGCTGGCACTCCCGTTACCTGAGTGCCAATTCTACTGGATGCCGCCGGATGGGTGGGGGAACCTCACTCGGTGAGTGCCCTGACGACGGCGTCCGCGAGCAGACGTCCCCGCAGGGTGAGCACGACGCGCCCGGCGAAGGCGGCGGCCGCGTCGATCAGTCCGTCGGCGATCAGGCCGGCCACCGCGCTGCGGCGATCGGGCGCGACGGCGGCGATCTCCAGGCCGTCGCGGATGCGCGAGCGCAGCAGCACATCCTCGAGCCGGCGCGACGCCGCATCCGGTCGTTCCCGTGCCGCAGCGGGCGACTGGCCCGCGGCGAGCCGCTGCGCGTAGGCGGCGGGGTGCTTGACGTTCCAGAACCGGAGGCCCTGGATGTGGCTGTGCGCCCCAGGACCGAACCCCCACCAGTCGGCGCCCTGCCAGTAGGCCAGGTTGTGTCGGGAGCGGTGCGTGTCGTCCCTGGCCCAGTTGGACACCTCGTACCAGTCGAAGCCGGCGGCGCCCAGCAGCTCGTCCGCGAGCTCGTACATGTCGGCCTGGAGGTCGTCGTCGGGTGCGGGCACCTCGCCCCGGCTGATCTGACGGGCGAGCTTCGTGCCCTCCTCGATGATGAGCGCATAGGCGGAGATGTGATCGGGGACGAGCGACACCGCCGTCTCGAGGCTGCGGCGCCAGTCCTCCAGCGACTCCCCCGGCGCGCCGTAGATGAGGTCGACGCTCACGTCGAGACCCGCGGACCGCGCGGCCGACACCGCGGTGGCGACGTTGTCCGGGTCGTGGGTGCGGTCGAGCGCGGCGAGCACGTGCGGCACGGCCGACTGCATCCCGATCGACATGCGGGTCACCCCGGCCGCGGCGAGTTCGGCCACGACCGCGTCGGTCACGGTGTCGGGGTTCGCCTCGACGGTGATCTCCGCGTCGTCCGCGAGCCCGAATGTGCCGCGCACGCCCGCCAGCATCCTGCCCAGGTCCCCCGCGGGCAGGAGCGTCGGGGTGCCGCCGCCGAAGAAGACCGTGCCCGCGGGCCGGAGTGGGCCGGCGTCGGCCAGGACCGCGGCGGCCAGCTCCACCTCCTGCAGGAGCGTGTCGGCGTACGCGTCCTGGCGGGCGCCCCGGAGCTCGGTCGCGGTGTAGGTGTTGAAGTCGCAGTAGCCGCACCGGACGCGGCAGAACGGCACGTGGAGGTAGACCGAGAACGGGGCATCGGCCGGCACCGCGATGTCGTCGGGCAGCGCGCCGTCCGCGGGGGCCGGCTCGCCGTCTGGTAGCGCCGCGCCCATCAGGGCCTCACGCGGGCGTCGCGTACAGCGGCGAGATCGCGCGCAGATAGCGCTGGAACAGCTCGCGGCGGCGACGGCGGATCAGCGATTTCACGAGCCGGTACGTCCATGCGGCCGGGGCGTCGAAGGCGCGGACGGTGAACCAGACCTCGTCGTTGTCGCGCCATTCGAGCATGAACGACTCCTCGCCGGACACCACGGAACCGCCCACCGTGCCGAGTGCGAAGCCGATCCGCCTGCCCTCCTCGACCGCGAAGATCACGCGCAGCTCGCCGTCGGCCCGCATCCCGGCGACCCGCCCGGACACGCGGACCGTGGTGCCTGCGGCGACGTACGGCGTGCCGTCCGAGTCGAACCGCTGGTCGGCCTCGTTGCGGCTCGGAGCGACCGGGTTTCCCTCGGCGTCGAAGCTGACGCCGGAGTACATCGGGCCGGCCGCGGGCCGGATCTCGCCGAGCGTGAGGCCGGCTCCCCGCAGTGCCGCCCACGAGAGCAGGGCCTCGCCGGCCGAGTGGAACCGCGACTCGCCGCTGCCGATCCGCCAGGACTCCTGCGCGGGGATGCTGCGCTCCGGCGGATACTGCATGAGGTCGGGCGCCTGGGTTGCTCCGACGGCGGCGTAGTCGACCGTGTCGTCTGTGAAGGTGCCGCGACGCATGGCTGCCAGCCTACTTCTTGTCCTTGGTCTCGACATCGCCGGAGAGCGCGGCGATGAACGCCTCCTGGGGGACCTCGACGCGGCCGACCATCTTCATCCGCTTCTTGCCCTCCTTCTGCTTCTCCAGGAGCTTCCGCTTGCGCGAGATGTCGCCGCCGTAGCACTTGGCGAGCACGTCCTTGCGCATCGCGCGGATCGACTCGCGCGCGATGATGCGGGCGCCGATCGCCGCCTGGATCGGCACCTCGAACTGCTGCCGCGGGATCAGCTTCTTCAGCCGCTCGGTCATCAGGACGCCGTACGCGTAGGCCTTCTCGCGGTGCACGATGGCGCTGAACGCATCCACCGGCTCGCCCTGGAGGAGGATGTCGACCTTGACCAGGTCGGCCTCCTGGTCGCCGCTCGGCTCGTAGTCGAGCGAGGCGTACCCGGCGGTCTTCGACTTGAGGTGGTCGAAGAAGTCGAAGACGATCTCGCCGAGCGGCATGCTGTACCGGATCTCGACGCGGTCCTCGCCCAGGTACTCCATGCCGAGGAGCGTGCCGCGGCGCGACTGGCACAGCTCCATGATCGTGCCCACGTAGTCCTTCGGGGCGAGGATCGCCGCCTTGACCATCGGCTCGGTCACGCTGGCGATCTTGGTGCCGGAGGGGAACTCGCTCGGGTTCGTGACCGTGAAGGACTTCTTGTCGTCGGTGACCACTTCGTACGTGACCGACGGGGCGGTCGAGATGAGGTCGAGGCCGAACTCGCGCTCGAGGCGCTCGGTGACGATCTCGAGGTGGAGCAGTCCGAGGAACCCGCAGCGGAACCCGAAGCCGAGCGCCACCGAGGTCTCCGGCTCGTAGTTGAGCGACGCGTCGGAGAGCTTGAGCTTGTCGAGCGCCTCGCGCAGGACGGGGTAGTCGCTGCCGTCGATCGGGTACAGACCGGAGAAGACCATCGGCTTCGGGTCGGTGTATCCGGGGAGCGCGCGATCGGACGGCTTGGCGGCGTTGGTCACCGTGTCGCCGACCTTCGACTGGCGCACGTCCTTCACGCCGGTGATCAGGTAGCCGACCTCGCCGACGCCGAGTCCCTTGGTCGGGTTCGGCTCCGGCGACGAGACGCCGATCTCGAGCAGCTCGTGGGTCGCCCTGGTCGACATCATCTGGATGCGCTCGCGCGGCTTCAGCGCCCCGTCGATCATGCGCACGTAGGTGATGACGCCGCGGTACGCGTCGTAGACCGAGTCGAAGATCATCGCGCGCGACGGCGCGTCGGGGTCGCCCTTCGGCGCAGGGATCTGGCTGACGACGTGATCGAGGAGCTCCTCCACGCCCATGCCGGTCTTGCCGCTGACGCGCAGCACGTCCTCCGGCTTCCCGCCGATGAGTCCGGCCAGTTCCTTGGCGTACTTCTCGGGGTCGGCCGCGGGGAGGTCGATCTTGTTGAGCACCGGGATGATCTGCAGATCGTTCTCCAGCGCGAGGTACAGGTTGGCGAGGGTCTGCGCCTCGATGCCCTGTGCGGCGTCCACGAGCAGGATCGCGCCCTCGCAGGCGGCGAGGGAGCGGCTCACCTCGTAGGTGAAGTCGACGTGACCGGGGGTGTCGATCATGTTCAGGGCGAACGTGCCCTCGGGTGTCGACCACGGCATCCGCACGGCCTGCGACTTGATCGTGATGCCGCGCTCGCGCTCGATGTCCATGCGGTCCAGGTACTGGGCCCGCATATCGCGGTCGGAGACCACGCCGGTGATCTGCAGCATCCGATCGGCCAGCGTGGACTTGCCGTGGTCGATGTGGGCGATGATGCAGAAGTTGCGGATCAGCTCAGGAGGGGTGGCGGACGGCTCGAGAGGCTTCAGGGCGCGCGGTGACATGTCCCGACGATTCTACGGGGGGATGGATGCGGTTTCCCCCAGACCCTTGCCAGCGGCCGGACGGATAGGCAGGGTGGATGCGGGGAGCACAACTGGGGAACGGATCATCAGTCCGCCGCACCGTCGGCGCCGAAGTGAAGGAGCCCCCGCTCGTGAGCCATCATTCCCCCTCCCCCCGCGCCCTCGCAGCCACCGTTGCGGTCGCCGCGCTCGTCCTCGCCGGATCGGCCGCAGGACAGGCCGCGACCGCTGCCCCCAGCGTCACGGCCCCCGTCGTGATCGACGAGGTCTACGGCGGTGGCGGGAACTCCGGTGCGCCGGTCGACCGCGACTTCGTCGAGCTCTACAACCCGGGCGCGCAGGTCGTGGACCTGTCCGGGTGGGCGATCCAGTACGCATCCGCGGCGGGGACGAGCTGGCAGGTCACGACGCTGCCGGCGGGGACGGGGATCGAGCCGGGCGGACACCTCCTCGTGGGGCAGGGCGTCGCGGGGGCCTCGGGATCGCCGATCGAGCCGGACGTCAGCGGGACCACGCTCATGGGCGCCGCCGCGGGCAAGGTCGCGCTGACGGCGACGGCGACGGCACTCGCCGGATGCGGAGCGGACTGCAGCGCGGTCGCCGCGGTGGTGGACTTCGTCGGATACGGCACGACGGCGAACGACTACGCCGGCGCCGGCCCCGCGCTCGGCGCGTCGAACGCGCTGTCGGTGGCGCGGAGCGCGGCGCACGCCAACACCGCGGACAACGCCGCCGACTTCACGGCCGGCGCACCGACGCCCCAGGCGGGCGGCGGGACCGACCCCGAGCCGGATCCCGACCCTGTCGAGGCAACGATCGCCGAGATCCAGGGCACGGGGGCAGCGTCTCCGCTCGCCGGGAACCGCGTGGTCACCAGGGGCGTCGTCACCGCGAGCTACCCCACCGGCGGCCTCAACGGCTATGTGGTCCAGACGCCCGGCACCGGCGGCGGCGATCCGTCCGCCCGGACCGCCTCCGATGCGCTGTTCGTGTTCTCGCGGAGCACGGTGGGCGCGGTGGAGATCGGCGACCACGTCGAGGTCGTCGGCGAGGTGAGCGAGTACTTCGGACTCACGGAGCTCACCGTCGCCGCGGCCGACGATCTGACGGTCCTCACGGAGCCGGCGGCGCCCGTCGTGCCGACGGCGGTCTCGTGGCCGGCGACCCAGGACGCGCGCGAGGTCTTCGAGTCGATGCTCATCCAGCCGGCGGGCGCGTACACCGTGACGAACACCTTCTCGACCAACCGCTTCGGCGAGGTCGGCCTCGCCTTCGGCGACGAGCCGCTCCACCAGCCGACCGACCGTGCACTCCCCGGCTCGGCCGACGCTGCGGCGATCGCGGCCGACAACGCCGCGAGGGCCGTCGCCCTCGACGACGGGTCGTCGACCGACTTCCTGACCGCCGCCGCGTCCAGCCAGACGCCCGCCTACGTCTCGCAGATCGAGCCGGTCGTCGTGGGCGCGTCGGTCGCCTTCGACGCGCCGCTCATCCTCGACTGGCGCAACAGCGCATGGAAGTTCACCCCGACCAGCCAGGTGGTGGGCGACGGTTCGGGCGACGACCCGGTGACCTTCTCCCCCGTGCGCACCGCCGCGCCGGAGGACGTCGGCGGCGACGTGTCCGTGGCTTCGTTCAACGTGCTGAACTACTTCACGACGCTGGGTGCGGCCAACCCCGCCTGCGAGCCGTTCGTCGACCGCACGGGCGACGGGGTGACCGTCGACGAGGGCTGCGATCAGCGCGGGGCCTGGGACCCGGAGGATCTCGCGCGACAGCAGGAGAAGATCGTGTCGGCGATCAACGCCCTCGACGCCTCGGTGATCGGGCTGATGGAGATCGAGAACTCGGCCAGGCTCGGCGAGGAGCCGGATGAGGCCACCGCCACTCTGGTCGCCGCACTCAACGCGGCCGCCGGCGAGGACACGTGGGCCTACGTGCCCTCCTCGCCGGAGCTGCCTGCCGCGTCCGAACAGGACGTGATCACGAGCGCGATCATCTATCAGCCGGACGAGGTGACCCGCTCCGGACCCTCGCGGGCGCTGGGCACCCAGTCCGGCGCCGACCAGGCGTTCGGCAACGCGCGCGAGCCGCTCGCCCAGGTGTTCCGGCCCGCCGACGGCGGGGAGCGGTTCCTGTTCGTGGTGAACCACTTCAAGTCGAAGGGATCCGCGGGGCCGTGGCCCGGCGACCGCGATGCCGGCGACGGGCAGAGCCTGTCGAACGAGTCGCGCGTGCGCCAGGCGACCGCGCTGCGCGACTGGGTCGCCGGCATCCGGGGAGACGTCGACTCGGTGGTGCTGGCCGGCGACTTCAACTCGTACGGCCAGGAGGACCCGCTGCGCCTGCTGTACGACGCCGGATACGTCGACGCGGAGCAGTCGCTCGGCATCGACAGCTCGTCGTACTCGTTCTCCGGGCTCTCGGGCTCGCTCGACCACATCCTGCTCAGCGGCCCCGCCCGCGAGCGGGCGACCGGGGGCGATGTGTGGAACATCAACTCCGGTGAGGTCGTCGCGCTCGAGTACAGCCGGTACAACTACCACGGCACCCTGTTCCACGCGGCAGATCCGTACCGCTCGAGCGATCACGATCCGGTGCTGGTCGGCCTGGAGGCGGGGACGGACGAGCGCACGGCGACGAGGACGACGCTCGTCGCGGTCCCCCCGCTGCACATCAACCGACTGCTCCCGGCAACCCTCGTGGCCGTGGTGAGCACGGACGATCGCACCCGCCCGGCCGGCGAGGTGCAGTTCTTCGAGGGCGACGAGCTGATCGGATCGACGGCGGTGACCCGCGCGGGCATCGCGAAGCTCCGGCTGCCGAGCGTGATCGCGCGTGGCACCCATTCGTACACCGCGGTCTTCGTTCCGGCCGACCCGGAGGCGCAGCGCGGGTCGACATCGAAGGCGGTGAAGGTGATCGCCGTGCGCTGAGCCGAACCTGCAATAGCCTGGGGTCATGGTCGTCCAGGTCGTGCTCGTGCACGGCATCAGGACGTCCGCGACCATGTGGCGTGCGCAGGTCGCGCACCTGCAGGAGCGCGGCAACCCGGTGACGGCGGTCGACCTGCCAGGGCACGGCACCCGCATGGACGAGACCTTCACCCTCGACGGTGCGTTCGCGACGATCGACGAGGCCGTCCAGGACGCCGCAACGCGGGGTCCGGTGCTGCTGGTCAGCCACTCGATGGGCGGCCTGGTCTCGATCGAGTACGTCGGCCGGGAGGACCGGCCGCCCGTCGCCGGTTTCATCGCCGCCTCCTGCACGGCGGTGCCCCGCGGGCTGGGTCTCGCGACCTACCGCTTCCTGGCCCGCCGATTCGACTCGCTCCCCGACCGCGGCCTGTGGCTGAGCGAACGGGTGCTGTCGCGCACGCTCCCGGCCGAGACCAGGGAGGACTTCGGCGCAGGCGGGTACGCGTACGACGCCCAGGATGTCGCCCTGCGCAGCCTGTCGGTGCTCGACCTGATGAGCGCGCTGGCGCGGATCGACGTGCCGCTGTGGTTCGTCAACGGCCAGTACGACCAGCTGCGCGTCAACGAGAAGCTGTTCCTGGCCGTGGCGAAGCACGCCGAGCTGGTGGTCGTCCCCCGCACCACGCACCTGGTGACCGCGATGCGACCGCACGTCTTCAACGCGCTGCTGGATGTGGCAGTGGCGACCCTGGAGCGGGAGCGCTCAGACGACTGACGGCGCCTCCGTACGGGTGCGGATCGCGAGCGTCATGAGCCCGCCGACGATCGAGAGCACACCGCCGACCGCGAACATGAGCGAGAACCCGCCGACGAGGGCGACGAGGCCCGCGCCGATGAGGGGCCCGAGCAGCTGACCGAGGCTCGCGGAGACGTTGACGAAGCCCAGATCGCGCGCGTGGTCCTCCGGGAACGGCAGCAGGTCGGTGCCGAGCGCGAGCCCGACCGACATGTACGCGCCGTAGCCGACCCCGAGCAGAGCTGCCCCGATCATCGTGGACTCGTACGTCGGGAAGGCGGCGATGAACAGCGCCGCGGCACCCTGCACGATCGCCGACCACAGCACGATCCCGACGCGCCGTCCGGTGCGGTCGGACACGGCGCCGGAGACGATGGATGAGGCCACCACGAACACCGTGTAGATGACGATCAGCAGGAGCAGGTCGTCCTCCGCGGTAACGGGGTCGCGGTGCAGCCCGTAGAGCAGGAAGAAGAACAGCAGGCCGGTGCCGAGTGCGTTCCCGATGTTGACGATCAGGCGGCCGCCCAGCATCCAGGCGAAGTCGCGGTCGCCGAGCGCGGCGAGACGGGCGGACAGCGCACGCGCCTCGCGCGCGACGGCCGACTGCGCCGGTGCCGGCGGGTCGGGCAGCAGGAGCGCCGCAGCGACACCGACGATCGCGAGGAAGCCCGCGAGCACGAGGTAGCCGGTGACGGTGCCGAGTTCCAGGAGCACGATCACGCCCACGCCGACGATGATCCCGAGCGCCTGCGAGGACGACACGGCAGCGGATGCTGCGCCGCGCTGCGTCGTGAGCTGGTCGGCGATGAGCGCGGTGAACGCGGCGGAGGCGACCGCGGTGCCGACGGAGACGCCGACCCAGGCGAGCCCGACGCCCCACGGCCCCTGCGCGAAGCTGATCGCCACGAGCGACACGGTGCCGAGGGCGACGCCCACGAGCGCCCAGGGGCGGCGCCGGCCGAACGCGCCACGGGTGCGGTCGGACAGGCCGCCGGCGAGCGGACCCGCGATGACGCCCGCGATACCGCCGACGGCGAGGACCAGTCCCGACGAGACGACGCCCGAGACCCAGCCGTCCGCGTCGTCAGGGGTGTTGAGCTGGAGCGGGATGAGCAGCTGCAGCGGGGTGAGCTGCACGGTCCACAGCGCCAGCCATGCCAGCGTGAACAGGACGAACCATTTCGCCCCCACGCGTCCCTGGGTCGTTGTCACGATCGTGCCTCCTCGATGAGTGTGCGGTACCAGTCGAACGACGCCTTGGGTGTGCGCCTGCCGGTCTCGTGGTCGACGTGCACGAGTCCGAACCGCTGCGTGAAGCCCTCGGCCCACTCGAAGTTGTCGAGCAGCGACCAGACGGTGTACTCGTCGATGCGCACGCCTCGGTCACGGGCCTCGCCGACAGCGGCGATGTGGCCCCGCAGGTAGGCGATGCGGTCGTCATCCTGGATCGCGCCGTCGACGGCGTCGGGCTCAGGGAAGGACGCGCCGTTCTCGGCCACGATGATCGGCGGGAGACTCTCGCCGTAGCGCTCGTGGAAGTCCACCAGCAGGTCGGTGAGGGCGCTCGGCACGATCGGCCACTCCACGCCGAACCCGGTGTGCGCAGCATCCGGCGTCAGGACGAGCACGAACGGAACGGGACTGTCCGACGGGGCGGCGCCGATCGTGGTCGGGTTGTAGAAGTTGAGACCGTAGACATCGGTCGGGGTGGAGATGATCTCGAGGTCGCCCGGCTCCACCGGCATCGGGGGCATCCCGAGCGCCTCGATGTCCGGGTAGCTCCCGAGCAGCACCGGTTCGGCGAAGATCCGGTTGTGCAGCACGTCGTACACATGGGCCGCGGTCTGGTCATCGGCCGATGGCGACGCGGCACGCACATCGGTGTGGTTGTTGACGATGCCGATCGTCTGCGCGCCGCGACCGCGAAGCACCCGTGTCGCGAGTCCGTGGCCCAGCAGCTGGTGGTGCACGGTGGGCAGCGAGGCGAACAGCAGCTGCCTGGCGGGCGCGAGCTCGCCGATCGCGTACCCCTGCAGAGAGGTGGAGACCGGCTCGTTGATCGTGTACCAGTGCGTCACGCGGTCGCCGAGGGCATCGGCGACGAGAGCGCTGTAGTCGGCGAAGCGGTACGCGGTGTCCCGGTCGAGCCACCCGCCCCGCTCCTCGATGATCGACGGCAGGTCCCAGTGGTAGAGCGTGGGGAACGGCGTCACCCCTGCGGCCAGGAGCTCGTCGACGACGCGGTCGTAGTAGCCGATGCCGTCCGGGTTCGCCTCACCAGAGCCTGTCGGCTGGACGCGCACCCACGAGATCGAGAAGCGGTACCGGTCGACGCCCAGGCGGGCGAGCAGGTCGACGTCCTCCCGGTAGCGGTGGTAGCTGTCGGGTCCGGGCTCCGCGGTGGACCCGTCGCGGACGGCGCCCGGGGTCTCCACGAAGTCGTCCCAGATGGAGCGCCCCCGGCCTCCCGCGGTGCGCGCTCCCTCGACCTGGAACGCGGCGGTCGCCGCCGACCAGCGCAGACCGCGCAGCGGCGGGACAGGGGGGTGATCGGGCACGACGGAGCTCCTTCGCTCGGGGACGCCTCGGGGGTGGCGCATCCGATCATCTCTCATCCGACGCGCTCCGCCCTGCCACGACGCGCGCAGGTTGGACGGCCGTGGACCTGGTAGACTCGGTGATTGGCTTGCGTGTGGGTTCTGCCCTCACGATCTCGCCGCGCGCCGGCCCTCTCCCGTTTCGCGGCATTCCACTCGAAACCATCTACACGAAAGACGTCGACACGTGGCGAACATCAAGTCGCAGATCAAGCGCAACAAGACCAACGAGAAGGCGCGCGAGCGCAACAAGGCCGTCAAGAGCGAGCTGAAGACCCAGGTGCGCCGCACCCGTGAGGCCATCGCCTCGGGTGACAAGGCTGCTGCCGAGAAGGCCCTCGCGACCGCGTCCAAGAAGCTCGACAAGGCCGTGAGCAAGGGCGTCATCCACGAGAACCAGGCCGCGAACCGCAAGTCGGCGATCGCGAAGCAGGTCTCGGCGCTCTGACGCATCGACCGTGAGAAGAGCCCGTCCCCGTGAGGGGGCGGGCTCTTCTGCGTGCGAGGTTCGGCGGGTGACGCGGGCTCTCCTCGCGCGACGCCGGCGGCGACCGCCTCAGGCGGCGAACGGCGCGCGCGTGGCGATGATCGTGACGAGCCGTTCGAGCGCGAAGACCGGGTCGCGGGACGCGCCCTTGACCTCGGCGTCGGCGCGCGCGGCGGCCTGGATCGCGAGCCCGAGGGTCGCCTCGGTCCACCCGGACAGGTCGCGGCGTGCGCGGTCGACCTGCCAGTCCTTCATGCCGAGGCGCGCGGCCAGCGCCCCGGAGGGCTCACGGTTGCCCGCGACCCGCGCCATGGTGCGCAGCTTCGACGCGATCGCCGCGACGAGCGGCACCGGGTCGGCCCCCGAGGCCAGCGCGTGACGCAGCGCGATGAGCGACTCTCCGTAGCGGCCGGCGATGGCGGTGTCGGCGACGGTGAACGCGGAGGTCTCCACCCGGCCGCCGTAGTAGCGGCCGACGACCTGTTCCGTCACGTCGCCGTCGACGTCGGCGATGAGCTGCTGGCACGCGGCGGCGAGCTCGGTGAGGTCGTCGTTGAACGCCGACACCAGCGCACGAAGTGCGGGAGGAGCGATGCGCTTGCGCGCGGAGGTGAACTCGCCGGCGGCGAAGTCGTAGCGGTCGGAGTCGCGCTTGATCGCGGGGCAGGCGATCTCGATGCCGCCGCCCTGCCCCGAGCGGATGGCGTCGAGGAGCTTCTTGCCGCGCACACTGGCGCCGGTGTGGCGCAGGACGACCGTGGCGCCCTCCTGGGGCTGTTCGAGGTACCCGAGCGCCTCGGCGAGGAACGCGTCGGAGCACTTCTCCACTCCGCTGACGCGCACGAGACGGGGCTCACCGAACAGCGAGGGCGACGACACGCCCAGCAGCGATCCGGGGGCGTAGTCGTCTGCGCGCAGATCGCTCACCTCAAGGCTGGGATCCTCGGCGCGCAGGTACTCCCGCAGGCCGGCGGTGGCGCGCTCGGCGCAGACCTCTTCCGGACCGGAGATCAGCACGACCGGTGCGGGCCGCGGCTCACGCCAGGGCACCTGCGGGATGGCCGATCGGGCGGCGGACGCGCCCCGCGCCGCGGGGGTTCTGCGGGAGCCGGTCGCCATGCCTCCAGCCTACCCAGCGGCACCGACGCGCTCGCGCCATACGCGGAGCTCGTCGTCGGCGGTCCAGACGGCCACCACCCCCTCGATGTCGGTCCGCGCGACCGTCGCGCCGAGGGCCTCCAGTACGTCCAGGGTCTCGTCGCGCGGATGGCCGTAGTCGTTGTCGACGCCCACCGTGACCAGTGCGACGGACGGGGCGGCCAGGTCGTAGAGGCCCGGGTCCTGGTCGGCGCTGCCGTGATGCGCGACCTTCACCACCGCGTACGGCGGGGCCAGTGCACCGGAGCGGGCGAGAGCGCGCTGCGGCGCCGCGGACAGGTCGCCGAGGAGGAGCGACGAGGGGATGCCGCCGCCCCGCACATCGATGACGACGCTCGCGTCGTTGCCTCCGGTGTACACGGCGCTGTCGGATGGCGGCCACACAGCCCGCCACCGTGCGCCGCCGAGGGTCCCGCTGAGGCCGACGCCCGCGGTCGTCGCCGTGGCCCCCGCATCCGCCAGTCGCCGGATCAGCGCGACCGCCTCCGCGTCGTCCACCGGCCCGTGGAGCACGCGGGAGACCCGGCCGATGACCGCGTCCACTCCCCCGATGTGGTCCAGGTCGAAATGCGTGAGCACGAGCAGGTCGAGGTGCCCGATCCCGGCCCGCGCGAGGCACTGCGCCAGCGCGTCGGGCTCCGGCCCGGTGTCGACCAGCGCGGTCGCTCCCGCGCTCCTCAGCAGCACGGCGTCGCCCTGGCCGACGTCGCACGCCAGCACGGTCCAGTCGGCCGGCAGCGTCCAGCCGCCCGCGACGCCGCCGAGCGCGGCGGTTCCGGCGCCGACCCCCAGGCTCGCCGCGAGAACGGCGGCGGCGGTGGCCTGCAGCATCCCCCCGCGCCGTCGCGCGGCGATCACCAGCCCGATCGCCGCGCCGACGGCCGCGAGCAGGACCGCGCCCACCGCACCGTCGACCCAGGCGAGCTGACCGGCCGGCAGCGCGTCGAAGGTCTCGGCCACCCCGGCCACCCACGCCGCCGGCAGCCACGCGAGGGCTGCGAGACCGCTCTGGAGCACCGGCAGCGGGCCGGCCAGGCAGGCAGCGAGTCCGACGATGGTCGCGACCGGAGCGGCGGGGGCGGCGAGGAGATTGGCCAGCACACCGTACACGGGCACCGTCGGGGCGATCAGCACCAGCAGCGGGCCGCACGCGAGCTGCGCGCTCAGGGGCACCGCGATCGCGAGCGCGAGGGGCCGTCGCATCCACCGGGCGAGGCCCGCGGCCAGCGGCCGGGCGCACAGCAGCAGCGCGCCGGTGGCCGCGGCGGACAGCGCGAAGCCGAGCGAGGTCGAGAGCCACGGGTCGGTGACCAGGAGCACGGCGACGGCGAGGCAGAGGATGCTGGTGCCCGCGGCCGGGCGCCCGAGCGTCACGCCGAGCATGGCGATCGAGGCCATCGCCGCCGCACGGACGACGCTCGGCTCAGGGGTGACCAGGACGACGAAGCCGGCGAGCGCGGCGAGGGCCGCCGCGGCGCGCAGCCCCCGGCGCAGCCCTGCGAGCGCTGCCGCGGCGAAGGCGATGCCGACGACGAGTGCGCAGTTCGCGCCGGACACGGCGGTCAGGTGCGACAGCGAGGTGCGCTTCATGGCCTCGTCGAGCTGCACGCCGACAGCCGCGGTGTCGCCCACCGCGAGGCCGGGCACCAGCCCGGCGGCGGGGGCGGAGAGTCCGGAGACGGCGCGCTGCAGCCCGCGGCGCAGTGCGGACGCCGCCGCCGGCACGCCGGTGGGCGGCGCCACGACCTCCACCCCGCGCGCGGCATCGACCACGACCACCGCGCGATCCCCGGCGTAGCCGGCGAACGCCGTGCCGTGCGCGCGGACGATGGCGCCCACATCGAGTGCGCCGGGATCGTCCACTTCGTGCCGGCTGACCTGGATGACGACATCCACGGCGATCGGGCTCTCTCGTTCGCCGACCCTCAGCATGACGGCCCGCGCATCGAACGCCAGCCGCTCGCCGTCGCGGGGCTCGATCTTCCCGACCACCTGCGCCTGCACGGTGATCGCACGTCCTGCCCCGATCTCGCCGAGGGCGTCCGCGGTGCGATCCGGCTGTGCGAGGGCGACGTGGGATGCGGCGGTGGCCGCCAGCGCGCACGCGAACAGCCCGACGAGGACGACGGGGCGCGGTGTGCGCACGCAGAGTGCCCCGAGCACCGCTGCGCTGGCCCACAGACCCAGCGCGAGCGGCGCAGCGGTCGCCGGCATGAGGGTCGCCAGGGCGGCCACCGCCCACACGGCGAGAGCCACGGGCAGCAGCCGCAGCCGGCGGATCATGTCGTGACCAGGTCACGCAGCGACTCGAGCATCTTCTCGCCGATGCCGGGGACGGCGAGCAGGTCTTCCACGCTCGTGAACCCGCCGTTCTGCTCGCGCCAGTCGACGATGCGCTGCGCGAGCGCCGGGCCGATGCGGGGCAGGGTGTCCAGCGCGGCGATGTCGGCGGTGTTCAGGTCGACGAGTCCTGATCCGGGTGCCGCGGACGGGGGAAGCTCCGCTGCCTCGGCGGCCTCAGCCTGCGTCGGCACCGGCAGCTGCTCGCCGTCCGCAAGCACTCTGGCGAGGTTGACCGCATCCGTCGCGGCGTCGTCGGTGAACCCGCCCGCCGCTGCGACGGCGTCGACGACGCGGGCGCCCGGCGACAGGGCGTACAGCCCTGGCCGGCGGACCGCCCCCGAGACGTGCACGTAGAGCGCGGAGGGAGACGGGGCTGCCGCGCTGGCCGGAACGTCGAGGGTGACCGCCTCGACGGGGGCCGTGGCCGTGCGGAGGATGCCGATCACGACGGTGATCGCGAGGGCCAGGATCGCGACCCCGATCGCCGCTCCCACGCCGAGCCGCGTGCGCGCGGACGCGCGGACAGGCTCCTCGGACGGGGTCACTCCGTCACGCTAGGCGCGCGTGTCGGGCCCCTGTCGGCGCGCCGGGCGACCCGTGGACCGGGTCACCGCGGCGGCGCGCTGGGGAGGAGCGTCAGCGCGTGCTGAAGCTGACCACCTTCGGTGCGCGCACGATGGCGCGCACGATCTGCTTGTCCCCGAGGGAGCGCAGCACACGCTCGTCGGCGCGCGCGGCGGCCTCGAGCTCGTCACTCGAGATGCGGGCGGGAACCTCGAGCGTCGCACGGACCTTGCCGTCGATCTGCACGACGGCGGTGACCGAATCCTCCACGAGGAGGGTCGGATCCGCCTGCCGCCATGTGGCGAGGCCGACGAACGGCTCGTAGCCGAGCATCTCCCACATCTCCTCCGCGGTGTGCGGGGCGAACAGGTCGAGGATCATCGCCGTCGCCTCCGCCGCCTCGCGGACCGCGGGGTCGGCGGGGCCGGCACCGGTGTCGATGACCTTGCGGGTGGCGTTCACCAGCTCCATCAGGCGGGCGACGACGACGTTGAACTTCGTCTGCTCGACGAGACCGGGGGCGTCGGCCAGCAGGCGGTGCGTCACGCGGCGCAGCGCCGTGTCGCCCTCGGCCCAGACGACGTCGGGGGCACTCGACACGTCGTGGGCGACGCGCCACGCCCGCGCGAGGAACTTCTGCGCGCCGGTGGTGGAGACGTCCTCCCAGTTGATGTCGTCCTCGACCGGGCCGGCGAACGCGATCGCGACGCGCACCGCATCCGCACCGGGGTCGACCATGCTCGCGGCGAACTCGACCAGATTGCCCTTGCTCTTGGACATCTTCGAGCCCGACAGCAGCACCATGCCCTGGTTGATCAGGCTCGAGAACGGCTCGGTGAAGTCGACCAGGCCCATGTCGAACAGCACCTTCGTCAGGAACCGCGCGTACAGGAGGTGGAGGATCGCGTGCTCCACGCCGCCGATGTAGCTGTCGACGGGCGCCCAGCGGTGCGCCTCCTCCACGGGGAAGGCGTGGTCGGTGGCGTTCGGCGACAGGAAGCGGAGGAAGTACCACGAGCTGTCGACGAACGTGTCCATGGTGTCGGGGTCGCGCAGGGCGGCCTCGCCCGTCTCCGGGTCGACCGTCTGCATCCATTCGGCCGCGCCGCCGAGCGGCGACGTGCCCTTCGGCGTGAGGTCGAGGCCCTTCACGTCCGGCAGGGTGAGCGGCAGCTGGTCGCCGGGAACCGGGACGATGCGCCCGTCCTCCGTGTGGATCATCGGGATGGGGGTGCCCCAGAAGCGCTGACGCGAGATGAGCCAGTCGCGGAGGCGGTACGACTTCGCGGCGCGGCCGGAGCCGGAACGCTCGAGTTCCTCGATCATGCGCGCGACGGCGTTGCGCTTGTTGAGGCCGTCCAGGGTGCCCGAGTTGATCAGACGCCCCTCGCCGGTGAGCGCGACGCCGGTGACCGCCGGGTCGAGGTCGGCCAGGGTCGAACCGTCGAACCCTGGATCGATCGGGTCGCCGTTGTCGTCGAGCTCGATGACGGGGATGGAGCCGGTGACCGGCGCGGTCGTGTCGACGACGACCTTGACCGGCAGGTCGAAGGCGCGGGCGAAGTCGAGGTCGCGCTGGTCGTGGGCGGGAACGGCCATGACGGCCCCGTGACCGTAGTCGGCCAGGACGTAGTCGGCGGCCCACACCGGCAGTCGCTCGCCGTTGACCGGGTTGACGGCGTACCGCTCCAGGAACACGCCGGTCTTGGGCCGGTCGGTGGCCTGACGCTCGATCTCGGACTCCTTGCCGACGCGGTCCAGGTAGTCCTGGAAGCGCATCCGGACATCCGCCGATGCGCCCGCCGCGAGCTCCGCCGCCAGGTCGCTCTCGGGCGCCACGACGAAGAAGGTCGCACCGTGGAGGGTGTCGGGGCGCGTGGAGAAGACGGTGACCTTCTCGTCGCGGCCTTCGATGGTGAAGTCGATGTCTGCGCCGATCGAGCGGCCGATCCAGTTCCGCTGCATGCGGATCACCTTCGACGGCCAGAAGCCCTCGAGCTGATTCAGGTCGTCCAGCAGGCGGTCGGCGTACTGGGTGATCTTGAAGTACCACTGGGTGAGCTTCTTCTTCACCACCTCGGTGCCGCACCGCTCGCAGCGGCCGTCGACGACCTGCTCGTTCGCGAGGACGGTCTGGTCGTGGGGGCACCAGTTGACCGGGCTCTCCTTGCGGTACGCCAGGTCGCGCTCGTACAGCCGCTGGAACAGCCACTGGTTCCAGTGGTAGTACTCCGGGTCGCTCGTGTGCAGGATGCGCGACCAGTCGTAGGACGAGCCGTACTCGCGGAAGCTCTTCTTGTGCTGCTCGATGTTCGCGTAGGTCCACGCACGCGGATCCGCGCCGCGCTGGATGGCGGCGTTCTCCGCGGGGAGGCCGAACGAGTCCCAGCCGATCGGGTTGAGCACGTTGTACCCGCGGTGCCGCCAGAAGCGGGCCACGATGTCGACGTAGGCGTAGCTCTCCGCGTGGCCCATGTGCAGGTCGCCGGAGGGGTACGGGAACATGCCGAGCACGTACTTGCGCGGCCGGGTGTCGTCGTGGCCGCCTGCGCGGAACGGGTCGGCCTCCGACCAGCGCGCCTGCCACTTCTGCTGGATCGCGTACGCGTCGAAGCCCTCGCCGGGCACGGCGGAGTCGGTGGGGGGTGTGTTGCTCACGGGAACGGGTACCAATCTGAAGATCCGAGGCGCACGTGGCGCACGTCCAGGTTACCGGACGCCCGCTGCCCAGCCGGGGGGAAGCGCGGCGCCCGCGGCGGCGAGCGGCGCCCGCGCCTTGAGCGCCACCTCGTCGACCTCCGCGGCAGGGTCGGACAGCCACGTGATGCCGCCGCCTGCGCCTACGTACGCGCCGTCCTCGTGCGCGACGATCGAGCGGATCACCATCGCCAGGTCGAGCGCGCCGTCGTCGGACACCCACCCGAAGCACCCCGAGTACACCCCGCGGGGGGCGCCCTCGAGCCCCTGCACGATCGACATGGCCGAGATCTTCGGGGCGCCGGTCATACTCCCCGCCGGGAAGGTCGCGTCGATCAGGTCGCCCACGGTGGTGTCCGGCCGCAGGCGCCCGGAGACCGTGCTGACCAGCTGGTGCACGGCAGGGTATGTCTCCACGGCCAGCAGCGCGTCGACGCCCACCGAACCGGGCTCGCACACGCGGGAGAGGTCGTTGCGCATGAGATCGACGATCATGACGTTCTCGGCCCGCTCCTTGACGCTGCCGACGAGATCCTCGACCTGCGCGGCATCGTCGGCGCTGTCGACGCCGCGGGGCCGGGTGCCCTTGATGGGGCTCGTCCGCACGATCCCGGACTCGACCTGCAGGAACCGCTCAGGGCTGGCGCTGATCAGGGCCGTGTCCCCCGCGACGATCAGACCGCCGTGATGGGCGGGCGTCGCCCGGCGGAGCCGCAGGTAGGTCTCCACGGGGTCGATCCCGCCGTCGATCGCGAACCGCGTGGTCAGGCAGAGCTGGTAGGCGTCCCCCGCGCGGATCGCCGCGCGGCACTCCTGCACCATCGCCGCGTACCGCTCAGGCGAATGACGCGCGACGGCGGTGGCCTGCTCGGGCGCGGAGCCTGGTTCGCGTGGCGCGGTCGGGAGCGCCGCGAGAGCGCGGAGCAGGGATGCTGCCGCCCTCGCGGGTGCCAGGAGCCACACCCGTCGGCGGACATGGTCGAACGACAGCATCCAGTCGACGCGCAGCCACAGATCCGCATCCGGCTCGTATCCGAACCAGCCCACGCGGCCGGATCGGAAGGGACCGGACTCGGGGGCGTCGCCGTCGCCGGCGCAGGGCACAGCGCGCACCGGCGCTGAGTCGCTCTCCCGGGACCCCGTGCCCAGCCAGCTCCAGCCGGTCGTCGCATCGGGGCCGGCGTCCAGCCAGAACGCGCCGGCGTCCGACGCGGCCGCCAGGGCGAACGCGCGCGCCGGATCGATCCAGCCGTCGGCCGGCACGGCGACGAACGGCTCGGACATACTCCCAGGCTACGGGCCGCCCGCTCCCCCTAGGCTCATGGCGTGAACGAGTTCCTCACGTGGCTGCTCGATGCCGTGCAGAGCATCGACCCGGTGCTGAGGACCGTGCTCGCGGCGACGGCCATGATGCTCGAGACGAGCGTGCTCATCGGACTCGTGGTGCCGGGTGACACCATCGTCATCATCGCGGGCACCGCCGTCGCCTCCCTCGCGGAAGGGGTGATCCTCGCCCTGGCGGTGGTCGTCGGCGCGCTGGTCGGCGAGAGCATCGGCTTCTGGCTGGGCAGGGTGCTCGGCCCCGCGCTGCGCCGGTCGGCGCTCGGGCGGCGCATCGGCGAGCAGAACTGGCGGCGCGCAGAGCGGTACCTGCGGCGCCGGGGCGGTCCGGCGATCTTCCTGTCCCGCTTCCTGCCCGTCTTGCACTCCATCGTGCCGCTCACGGTCGGGATGAGCGGCTTCTCCTACCGCCGGTTCCTCGCGTGGACGATCCCGGCGTGCGTGCTCTGGTCGGGCGTGTACGTCACCGTGGCCGCCGCGGCGGCCGGGACGTATCGCGAGCTCGCCGACCAGCTGCACGCGGCGGGCTACCTCCTCGTCGCCGTCTTCGTCGCCTTCGCCCTGCTGGTCTTCATCGCCAAGAAGGTCATCGAGCGGGTCGAGCGACGCCACTTCGAGGGTGCCGACGATCCGGACGCAGAGAACACGGAGCAAGGCGTGGGAGACTGAGAGGATGCCCGGCTCCTCCGCTCCTGTGCCCACCAAGGTGCTGTGGCTGGCCCGTCTCGAACGCCGCGTGCATGCCTGGCGGGAACGCCGGGCTCGCGCGCGCGGTCAGGTGCCGACCGTGATGCCCTTCCCCGGCTATGCCGGTGAGGACTGGGTGCGGGTCCTCGGCCGCGTGCTGATCGTCCCGCCGGTGAAGCAGCGTCGCTCCGGCGAATACGCCAGCGTGCGCGGCTGGCGCAGTTTCGCGTCGGTGCCGATCGGCTTCGCCTCGGTCACCGTCACCGTCGCCGGGCACGACCACCAGGTCGTCGCCGATCGCGGCGGCGTGGTCGACACGGTGCTTCCCGGGCGCCTCGAGCCGGGCTGGCAGTCCATCTCGATGTCGGTCGAGGGCGGCGAGAGCGTCGAGGCGAAGGTCTTCGTCGTCGCCTCTGACGTGCGCTTCGGGATCATCTCCGACATCGACGACACCGTCATGGTCACCGCCCTGCCGCGGCCGTTCATCGCGGCCTGGAACTCGTTCGTGGTGGACGAGCACGCCCGACAGCCCGTCGCCGGCATGGCGGTCCTCCTCGAGCGGATCGCCCGCGAGCACGCCGGTGCCCCTGTGGTGTACCTGTCGACGGGCGCATGGAACGTCGCTCCCACGCTGCTGCGCTTCCTGCGCAGGCACCTCTTCCCGCCGGGGGCGATGCTCCTCACCGACTGGGGTCCCACGCACGATCGCTGGTTCCGCAGCGGCAAGGATCACAAGAGCACGAATCTGCGCCGGCTCGCAGCAGAGTTCCCCGACGTCACGTGGCTTCTCCTCGGCGATGACGGGCAGCACGACGACGAGCTGTACACGACCTTCACGAGCGAGCATCCGGCCAACGTGGCGGGCGTCGCGATCCGTCGCCTCTCCCCCGCTGAGGCCGTGCTCGCCGGTGGCCGCACCGCGGTCAACGACCACTCCGCAGCCTCCGTGCCGTGGGTGACGGGCCCGGACGGCGCGGCACTCCTCGAGCGACTCGAGGAGATCGGGCTGATCGAGCGCTGACGTCGGAGCCCGCGCGTAGGCTGACAGCCATGTGCGGACGATTCGTCGTGGCTGATGTCGGCTCCCAGCTGGTCGGCGTGCTGCGCGCAGACCTGGTCGCCGACGATCTGCCCGCCCCCTCGTACAACGTGGCCCCGACCGACCGCGCGGCGATCGTCATCGACTCGGCGAAGACCGACCCTCCCACGCGGCGGATCGAATCGGCGCGCTGGGGGCTCGTCCCGGCGTGGGCGAAGGATCCTTCGGTCGGCTCACGCGCGTTCAACGCCCGGGCGGAAGAACTCGAGTCGAAGCCGATGTTCCGCAAGGCCTTCGAGAAGCGTCGTGCCGTCGTCCCGGTCTCGGGCTACTACGAGTGGAAGACGCTCGACAAGCAGAAGACGCCGCACTACATCCATCCCGCTGACGGCGAGCCGCTGTTCCTCGCCGGCCTCTACGAATGGTGGAAGAACGCGGGTGCCGCCGACGACGATCCCGACCGCTGGCTGCTGAGCTTCACGATCCTCACCCGTGACGCCATCGGGCACCTCGGGTCGATCCACGACCGCATGCCCCTGTTCGTCGATGCCGACCACGCCGATGCGTGGCTCGACCCGTCGACCGACAACGTCCGAGATGTGCTCGACGCGGCGATCGACGCGGCCCCTGTCGTCGCAGAGACCCTCGCCGACCATGTCGTCTCGAAGGCGGTCGGCAACGTCCGCAACAACTCCCCCGCGCTCATCGAGGCCGTCGACGAGGAGTGAGCCCGCGTAGGCTCGGAGCATGACCGTCCTGGCCGACCGCACCGCTGTGGTGCTCGAGCGCACCCGGTGGGAGCAGCGCGAGCAGGCACATCAGGTGCGCGCAGACGAGCTCACCGCCGCGCACCGTGCACGCGCGTCGCGGGGCGAGAAGCATCCGGTCGACGACTTCCTGTTCACGTACTACTCGTACAAGCCGGCGATCCTGCGCCGCTGGCATCCGGGCGCGGGCGTCGAGCTGGCCGATGCGGCCGACTCGCCGCGCGCACAGTGGCGCTGGTACACGGCGGGGACGGCCGGCGGCAGCATCCGGGTCGATGCCGAGCGGTTCGCCGCGGAGAAGTCGCAGCTCGCCGCGCTGTGCGAGCGGATGCTGCGGCTGACCGCCCCAGGGCAGTTCGGCTGCTTCGGGCTGCACGAGTGGGCGATGGTCTACCGCGCACCCGAGCACCGGCACGCGGTTCCGCTGCGGCTGGGGCGCGCGGGCACCGACGATGTCGTCGAGGCGCACGAGCTGCGCTGCACCCACATCGACGCGTTCCGGTTCTTCACCGACGACGCGGTGCCGCGCAACCGCTTCGCGCCCACGCGCGAGGCGCAGCCGGTGCTGGACCAGCCGGGGTGCCTGCACGCGGGAATGGACGTCTACAAGTGGGCGGTGAAGCTCGGCCCGATCGTTCCCGGTGAGCTGCTGCTCGACGCCTTCGAGCTCGCCCGCGACATCCGCGCCGTCGACATGGCCGCCTCCCCGTACGACCTGGCCGAGTGGGACGTGGAGCCCATCCGCATCGAGACAGCCGAGGGCAAGGCGGACTACGTGCGGCGCCAGCGCGGCTTCGCCGAGCGTGGCACGGCGCTCCGCGGCGCGATCCTCGACGCGTGGCAGGGCGGAAGCCTGATCGCTCAGGCGGTCTCGGCCTCGAGCGCGAAGGCCGCGGCGAACTGCTCCTCGGCACTGAGCGGCGCGCGGGTGACGAGGTCGTGCACGAAGCCGAGCTTGACGCGCACCGGCGGCACGATCTCGAACGGGTAGAGGTCGCCCTGCCCCATCGACCGGTTGATGCGGTTGAACGCCTGCGACATCCACTCCCAGTCGCTCAGCAGCTGCTGCACCGACTGGTTCTCGTACGACTCGCGCGGCTGCACGTCGGTGTCGCGCAGGTTGGTGACGGCGGCGTCCAGACGGATGCCGATCGCCGCGGCGGTCTGCAGGGTGCCGGTGATGTGCAGGTAGTGGGCGAACGTCTCGGCGAAGTCCTCCCAGGGATGCATCGTGGCGTACTCGGAGATGAAGGCCGTCCGCCAGTCCGCGGGTGCGCCGAGCGAGTAGTGCCGCTTGATCGCGTCGCGGTAGCTCGCCCGCTCGTCGCCGAACAGCTCCCGGCACCGAGTCCACGAGGCGTCGTCCGTGAGGAGCACGGTCTGGTAGTAGTGGCCGACCTCGTGGCGCAGGTGGCCGAGGACGGTCCGGTAGGGCTCGCCGAGGCGCACGCGCAGGGCTTCGCGCCGGTCGTCGAGACTCTCCGCGAGGTCGAGGGTGATGATGCCGTTGGCATGCCCGATCATCACGGGCGACCCGGTGGACAGGCTCGAGATCAGATCGAACCCGAGTCCGCCGCGCTGCCGGTTCCAGGGGACGATGGGCAGACCCAGGTCTCCCAGCTGGAGCAGCAGGCGCCGCTTCGCCTCCTCGACGCTCGCGAGCTTCTCCATGGCCACCGTGTCGTCGGCAGGGGGCTGCGTGCGCGTGAGGCGGCACGAGAAGCACCGGCCCGCCGGCGCGTCCTCCCGGACCAGCCAGTTGCACGACCATTCGCGCTGCGAGCAGGGATACCAGCGCATCCCGTCGATCTCCACGCGCCCGGCGTGCAGGCCGTAGAACTGCCGCGAGACGATGTGGAATCCGAGCTCGGCCGTGCAGTGATCGCAGACGAGTGCGTCGAGGAAAACGAAATGCCGGCAGGAGGGGCAACGCGGCTGTGCAGTCACGCTCCCCACCGTAGTGCCGTTCAGCCGGCCGCTTCCGCCAGTCGAGTCTCGATCGGCGCCCAGCCGCCCTCGAGGATGGCGAACCCGGCATCGAGTTCGGCGCGCTGGTCTTCGCTCTCGGCGACGAGCGTCTGCATCTGCAGGACGAACCTGGCGTACACGCGGATCTCAGCCGTGGGTCCGGCAAGCCCGAGTTCGTCGGCGATGGTGCTCGCCAGGGCATCCTCGTGCCGCAGCCACATCTTCGTCGCGTAATCGCGAAGGGCCGGAGTCTCCTTGAGGAACGTCATGAACGTGCGCGCGACGTCATCGCCGTGCTCCGCGAGGTTCATGCCGATCTCGGCGAGGTAGAAGTCGTACAGAGCGCGGTTGATCGTCGTGCCGGAAGGCCGGTCGCGCACCGCGGCGACGAGCCGATCCCGCTGCTCGTCGTCTTCGTCGAAGACGAGTGCTTCCTTCTGGGCGAAGTGCGCGAACACCGTGGTCGGCGAGACGTCGGCGGCATCGGCGATCTCGCGGATGCTCACATTGTCGAATCCGCGCTCGAGGAAGAGCTGTGTCGCGACGTCGGAGATCGCCTTCCGAGTGGCGGCCTTCTTGCGCTCGCGGCGTCCTGGAGGCTGCGTTGTCGACATGACCCCACTATACCGAACCTGGTCCAATCCTGAATTGACACTAAAACTGGTCTCGATACACTTATGGCATGACTTCACTCAATCCATCCCACTCGACCCGCGTCCGCAGACGCGCCTGGGTCATGCTCGTCGTGCTGACGATGCTCACCGTCATCGGCATGACGGTCGTTCTCCCCGTCCTCCCCTTCCTGGTTCTCCGGTACGTCGGCAACGAGAACGACCTGGCGATCTGGGTCGGCGTCCTCGAGGCCATCAACGGACTCTGCGCCTTCCTCGTGGCTCCCTTCCTCGGTCGCCTCTCGGATCGCTTCGGACGCCGGCCGGTCATCATCGTCGCTGCCTTCGGCGCGGCTTTCGCGATGACCCTGTTCGGCCTCGGAGGCGCGATCTGGGTGCTCGTGCTCGCCCGCGCCATCCAGGGTGTGACCGCAGGTGATCTCCCTGCACTGTTCGCCTACCTCGCCGACATCACACCGCCCGAAGAGCGCGCCAAGCGCTTCGGCATCCTCGGCGCGCTCTCCGGCATCGGAATGATGATCGGCCCCGCGGTAGGTGGACTGCTGGCAGGGGTGAGCCTTCAGCTTCCCGTCTTCATCACCGCCGGGATCTCCCTCCTCGTCGCGGTCCTGAGCATCTTCCTGCTCCCCGAGAGCCTCACGCCCGAGAACCGCATCCCCACGATCTCCATGCGCGACGTGCAGCCGTTCTCCGTCTTCAAGGACGCGTTCGGCCGCAAGGAGCTGCGCGGACTGCTGATCGGCTGCGGCCTGCTCGCGCTGTCGTTCGGATTCTTCGTGAACAACTTCAGCGTCCTCGCGCTCGACTCCATCAACTGGGGTCCTACGGAGATCGGGCTGATGACGGCATCCATCGGCATCATCGACATCCTCATCCAGGGCGTGCTGCTGGGCATCCTGCTCCCCCGCATCGGCGAGCGCGGCGTCATCATCAGTGGGATCGTCGGACAGACCATCGGCCTGGTCGCGTTGGCCCTGGTCGCGTCGATCATCGCCCAACCGTGGGTGTTCATCGTCGGCGCACTCATGCTCGCTGCAGGGCAGGGTGCTGCGCAGGCGGCGATGGACGGAGCCATGTCCAACGCTGTCGGCGACGACGAGCAGGGCTGGCTCGGTGGGGCAACCCAGTCGCTCAGTGCGGCGATGTCGACCGTCGCACCGCTGATCGCTGCCGCGCTCTACGCCACGGTCAGCCACGCTGCGCCCTACTGGCTCGGTGCGGCGATCATGGTCGTCGCCGCGATCATCGTCTCTCGAGCGCACATCGCGAATACGGCGAAGGGTGCGGTCGAGGTGGGTCGGGTGGAACTCGTGGATGCGATGAGCTGACCGCTCTGCCCACGCATGCTCCAGGAACACAAAAACCCCCGGGCAACCGGGGGTGTTTTGTGGACCTGAGGGGACTCGAACCCCTGACCCCCTGCATGCCATGCAGGTGCGCTACCAGCTGCGCCACAGGCCCTCACGCTGCACCCGCCTGCGCGGGACAACTCCACTAGATTACTACATCCCGGAGCGTGCTCCGAACCACCGCGAGGGTCAATCGACCGACGGGGCGCCCGTCGGGAGGTCGATCGGGACGACGGGGCAGTCCTTCCACAGGCGCTCGAGCCCGTAGTACATCCGCTCCTGCTCGTGGAAGACGTGCACGACGAGGTCGCCGAAGTCCAGCAGCACCCAGCGGGCCTCCTGCCGGCCCTCGCGGCGGATGCGCTTGTGCCCGTTCTCGAGCAGCTGGTCTTCGATCTCATCGGCGATCGCCGCCACGTTGCGCTCGTTGCGGCCGGTGATCAGCAGGAAGATGTCGACCAGCGGCAGCGGCTCCGACACGTCGAGCGCGACGAGGTCCTCTCCGCCCTTCGCATCCGCCGCGATCGCGGCGATCTGCAGCATGTCGCGCGACTGCGCGGTGGCGGTCACTGGAACACCCCCGTGACGATGGCGACGATCAGCACGCCGACGAGGGCGACGGCCAGCACACCGGCGGTGATCGCGAGCGTCAGCATGAGCTTGCTCCCCTTCTCGGGGGCGGGCGGCTGGATGATCTCGCCTGCGCTCTTCACGGTGCTGATCGCGGCGCTGGCGGCGATCGGCGTCGGCGACGAGTGCGCGGGCAGCTCGCCGTCCACGAGGACCGCATCGACCTCCTTGCCGTCGGCCGTGCCGTGCGCGTGACCCGTGGATCCGAGGCCCTCGGGCAGGTTGAGCGTCCCCGTGATGAGGATCTCGCCCGTGGCGGTCACCGGCGCCACGATGGACGCGCCGGCACCGGCCGGGGTCTGCGAGAGGATGAGCGCGTTGGTCGCGGCCATGGAGCCGGTCGCCGACCGCGCGAGCAGCTGATCGAACGAGGGCGGCAGGTCGACGGAGGCCGGCTCGCCGGCCAGCAGCTCGGCACCCAGCTCGGGGTGCACGAGCGGACGGTCGACGACCTCCTCCTGCGCCTCGGGCTCGGGTGCGGACTCCTCGACGAGTTCCTCGGCCGCGGCCGGCTCCTCGTCCGCTTCGAGTTCTGCCTGCGCGGGCTCAGCCTCCTCAGGCGACGTCTCGTCGACCTCCGCCTCGAGGATCTCCGAGGAATCGGTGTCGGTCTCTGACGAGGTCTCGGTCTCAGACGCGGTCTCGGTCTCAGACGAGGTCTCGGGCTCGGACTCGGGCGCGGCGAACTGTGCCGTGTGCGCGGCGGCCACCTCGGGAGTGATGACCGGCACCGAGGCGGTGCGGATCTTTTCCTGCTGACGTGCCTGACGACGGGTCAGCGGCGAGATGCCGAGGTCGACGGCCTCGTCGGGGACGGGTGCGGGGGGCAGCTCGACCGGCTCGGCGGCGCGCGCCAGCGGGGCGGGCGGCGGATTCTCCGGGGTCGCTGCGGGCTCGTCGGGGGCAGCTCCGCCGTCGTCTGGGGAGATGACGGGAACCGCGCCGGTCTGGCGCAGCTCACGCAGCTGCTTTCGGGTCAGCGGAGGGTTATCCGGCTGATCGGGTGTGCTCATGCCTTGCTCCGATAGAGGTGGTGCTTCGCAATGTATTGGACAACCCCGTCGGGTACGAGGTACCACACCGGGTGACCGCGACGGACTCGGTCACGGCAGTCCGTCGATGAGATCGCCAGGGCGGGGATCTCGAGTTGGCTGACATCGTCAGTGGGCAGCCCGTCCGTGTTCAGCACGTGGCCGGGCCGCGACACTGCGACGAAGTGCGCCAGGTCCCACAGTTCATCATGGTCGCGCCAGCTGAGAATCTGCGCGACGGCGTCCGCGCCGCTGATGAAGAACAGGTCGGCGTCGGGTCGCTGCGACTTCAGATCACGCAGCGTGTCGATCGTGTAGGTCGGCCCGGTGCGGTCGATGTCGACCCGGCTGACGGTGAAGCGGGGATTGGATGCTGTCGCGATCACGGTCATCAGGTAGCGGTGCTCGCCGAGCGAGACCTTCTCCTTCTGCCAGGGCTGGCCGGTCGGCACGAACACGACCTCGTCGAGGTCGAACGACTCGGCGACCTCACTCGCCGCCACGAGGTGACCGTGGTGGATGGGGTCGAACGTCCCACCCATGACCCCGATCCTGGGGGCTCGCGCAGCCGTCATTCAGGCGGCCTAGTGGCCGTGCCCCGCCTGCTGAACGTCGTTGGCGTGCGCGCGTGCGTACGCCTCGGCCTTGTGTGCGTGGCGGTTGGCGACGTTGCGGTAGGACGCGGTCACCAGCGCGAGGACGCCGAAGACGGTGAGGGCCACGAGGCCGTAGCCCACGGTCTCGAGCGCGACGTTGCCGTGGTGCTCGGCTTCCTCAACGGCAAGGGCGAGAAGCGGGGCGAAAGTCATGCGTGCTCCGATCGGGTCTGCGCCGGACCCGGCGCGTTGTCCAGTTTAGGGCGTCAGACGCGCACTTGCCCGGAACCCCGCGCCAGCCACTTCGTGCTGGTGAGCTCCGGCAGGCCCATCGGACCGCGTGCGTGCAGCTTCTGCGTCGAGATGCCGACCTCGGCGCCGAAGCCGAACTCGGCGCCGTCGGTGAAGCGCGTGGACGCGTTGGCCATCACCACGGCCGAGTCGACCTCGGCCAGGAAGCGCTCGGCGGCGGCGTCGTCCTGGGTGATGATCGACTCGGTGTGGTGGGTCGAGTACTGGCGGATGTGCTCGAGTGCCTCGTCGAGATCGTCCACGACCCGCATCGACAGCTCGAGGCTGAGGTGCTCGGTGGCCCAGTCCGCGTCGGTCGCGGGGACGATCCCGCTTGCGAGGGCGGCGACGGCGGCATCACCGTGCACCGTGACGCCCCGCTCCTGCAGGGCGCCGACGACGGGGCCGACCAGGCGCTCGGCGGCGTCCCTGTGCACCAGGACGGTCTCGACCGCATTGCAGACGCTCGGCCGCTGCACCTTCGCGTTGACGACGATCTCGCGGGCCCACTCGAGCGGTGCGGTGGCGTCGAGCAGGATGTGCACGACGCCGGCGCCCGTCTCGATGACCGGAACCGAGGACTCGGTCACCACCGTCTCGATCAGCTGCGCACTGCCACGGGGCACGAGGACGTCGACGATGCCGCGGGCCTGCATCAGCTCGCGGGCCCCCTCCCGGCCGAACTCGTCGACCGTCTGGATGGCCTCGGGATCAATGCCCTCCGCGGCGAGGGCCGCGCGCATCACGGCGATGAGGGCCGCGTTCGTCTTCTCCGCCGCCGTTCCCCCGCGCAGCACGACCGCGTTCCCCGAGCGCAGCGCGAGCGCGGCGATGTCGACGGTGACGTTCGGGCGGGCCTCGTAGATCGACCCGACCACGCCGAACGGCACGCTGACCTTCGTGAGCTCGACCCCGTTCGCCAGCGTGCGGCGATCGAGGACCCGTCCCACCGGATCGGGCAGCTCGGCGACGTCGCGCACCGCGGCGGCCAGTGCCGAGACACGGGTCGCATCCAGCCGGAGGCGGTCCTGCAGGCCGATCGAGAGACCGGACTCGGCGCCGCGGGCCAGATCCTCCGCGTTGGCCGCGACGATGTCGTCGGTCGCGGCCTCGATCGCGTCCGCGATCGCCTGCAGCGCGGTGCTCTTGGCCCGGTCGCTCAGCAGCCCGACCGATCGTGCGGCGCTCTGCGCCCGCAGCATCCGATCGCGTGCGGAGAGCACAGTCGTGGTCATCGGACCAGTCTAGCGACGGCTCAGGCGTGCGATCCGGCCGCGGGATTCGGCGCGAACCAGGTGCCGATGTCGGCGCCGGCCAGCGCCTCGGCGACCAGGTCCGCGCTCGTGACGAGGACGCCGATGCCGGATGCTGCGGCCAGCCGCGCGGCTGAGACCTTGGTCGCCGCTCCCCCTGTGCCGACGCTGTTGACCACGACGGAGCCGAACTCGAACCCGTCGAGGCTGTCGTCGTGCGCGACCAGCGGGATCGGGGCGGCACCGGGCTCGTCCGGCGGGCGCGTGTACAGCGACTCGATGTCGCTGAGGAGCACCAGGGCGTCCGCACTGATGAGCTGCGCGACGAGTGCGGCGAGCCGATCGTTGTCGCCGAAGCGGATCTCGTGCGTCGCCACCGTGTCGTTCTCGTTCACGATCGGCAGGATGCGCAGCCCGAGCAGGCGCTCCATCGCGCGCTGGGCGTTCGAGCGGTGCGTGGGGTTCTCGAGGTCTCCCGCGGTCAGCAGCACCTGTCCTGCGACGATCCGGTAGGAGCGCAGCGCCTCCTGGTAGCGGTAGATGAGCACGTTCTGCCCGACCGCGGCCGCCGCCTGCTGCGTGGCCAGGTCGTGCGGGCGCGAGTCGAGCGCGAGGAACGGCATGCCCGTGGCGATGGCGCCGGAGGACACCAGCACGACCTCGGTGCCGCGGCCGTGCGCCTGCGCGAGTGCCTCGACGAGGGGCCCGATCTTGGCGGCGTTCTCACCGCTGATGGACGACGAGCCGACCTTCACGACCACCCGGCGAGCGGTGGCCAGTGCGGCGCGGTCCACCGCCGTCACTCGTCGTCCACCTGATCGCTGAGCGTGGCCAGGCGCTCGGACTCGAGCTCGGCGCGTGCTTCCGCCTTCGCGTCCATGCGCTCGTGGTAGCGCTCGCGGCGCTGCGAGGTGGTGCGACGCGGGTTCATGTCCAGTCGCGGGTCGGTGCCGCGAGGCGCGGTCATCAGCTCGGCCGCGGAGGTCATCGTGGGGTGCCAGTCGAAGATGATGCCGTCGCCCTCGCCGATCACGACGGTGGCGCCGGGCGTGGCGCCTGCGCGGAACAGCTCCGTCTCGACGCCCAGCTTCTCGAGGCGATCGGCGAGATAGCCGACGGCCTCCTCGTTCTGGAAGTCGGTCTGCTGCACCCACCGCAGCGGCTTGGCGCCGAGCACGCGGAAGATGTCGCCGTAGGTCCCACCCTCGACGCGGATGCTGAAATCGCGCTCCGAGCCCCGCGGGCGGATCACGATGCGCTCGGCCGCCGGCTTCGCGGCTTCCGCGACGCGGTGCGCGGCGACGATGTCGCCGAGTGCGAAGGTGAGCTGGCGCAGGCCCTCGTGACTGACCGTGGAGATCTCGAACACGCGGAAGCCGCGGGCCTCGAGGTCGGGACGCACGAGCTCGGCGAGATCCTTCGCCTCCGGCACGTCGAGCTTGTTGAGCGCGACCAGCTGCGGGCGTTCGAGCAGGGGGACCTGACCCTCGGGCACCGGGTAGGCGGCCAGCTCGGCGAGGATGACCTCGAGATCGCTCAGCGGGTCGCGTCCCGGTTCCAGCGTCGCGCAGTCCAGCACGTGCACGAGGGCGGTGCAGCGCTCGACATGACGGAGGAACTCCAGACCGAGGCCCTTGCCTTCGCTGGCGCCCTCGATCAGCCCTGGCACGTCCGCGACGGTGAAGCGGAGGTCGCCAGCCTGGACGACGCCCAGGTTCGGGTGCAGTGTGGTGAACGGGTAGTCGGCGATCTTGGGCCGTGCGGCGGAGATCGCGGCGACGAGGCTGGATTTGCCCGCAGACGGGAAGCCCACCAGGGCCACATCGGCGACGGTCTTGAGTTCGAGCTGGACGTCGCCGGTCCAGCCGGGCGTGCCGAGCAGGGCGAATCCGGGCGCCTTGCGCTTCGGGTTGGCGAGCGTCGCGTTGCCGAGTCCGCCGATGCCGCCGGGCGCGACGACGAAACGCATGCCGGGCTCGATCATGTCGACCAGGGTGGTGCCGTCGGCGTCCTTCACCAGCGTGCCGACGGGCACGGGCAGCTCGAGATCCTCGCCGACCGCGCCGGAGCGGTGGTCGCCCATGCCGAAGCCGCCGTTGCCTGCAGAGCGGTGCGGTGAGTGGTGGTAGGACAGCAGCGTCGTCACGTTCGGGTCTGCGACCAGGATGATGTCGCCGCCGTTGCCCCCGTTGGCGCCGTCGGGGCCGGCCAGCGGCTTGAACTTCTCGCGCTTGACCGACACGCAGCCGTTGCCGCCCTTGCCTGCGGCCAGGTGCAGTGTCACTCGGTCGACGAACGTGACCATGCGCTCCCCCTCACGGTAGATCCTGGATATGTGCGTGGAGGGGGCGAGCCGAAGCCCGCCCCCTCCACGAGAATTCTGTCTGCGTTGCGACTACTGCGCGGCCGCCACGATGTTGACGACCTTGCGGCCGCCCTTCGTGCCGAACTCGACAGCGCCCGCCTCGAGAGCGAACAGCGTGTCGTCGCCACCGCGGCCGACGTTGGCGCCGGGGTGGAAGTGCGTGCCGCGCTGGCGGACGATGATCTCGCCGGCGAGGACCTGCTGACCGCCGAAGCGCTTCACGCCGAGGCGCTGAGCGTTGGAGTCACGACCGTTACGGGTGGAGCTTGCGCCCTTTTTGTGTGCCATCTCTGCGTCTCCTGTGGCTTTACTTGATGCCGGTGACCTTGACGCGCGTGAGGTCCTGGCGGTGGCCCTGGCGCTTCTTGTAGCCGGTCTTGTTCTTGAACTTCTGGATCACGATCTTGGGGCCGCGCTCTTCGCCGAGCACCTCAGCGGTGACGGTGACCTTCGCGAGCTTGTCGGCGTCGGTCGTGACCGCGTCGCCATCCACGAAGAGGACGGCGGGCAGCTCGAGCGTCTCGCCGACCTTCGCCTTCTGACGGTCGAGGACGACGATCGTGCCGACCTCCACCTTCTCCTGCCGGCCGCCGGCGCGCACTACTGCGTAGACCACTTCACACCTGTTTCATCTGGGAGCGCACCGCTCCGTTGTCTGGAAAGACTTGTCTGGGTTGACCCAAAGAGAGTCAGGTGCGGAACCACAGCTCTCGACTGGTCGCCGTCGCACGACGACACGTCACGCACCAAGGGTCCACTTTACCCGATGCGAGGGGTACCACGCAAAAGCAGGCGGGTCGTGTCGCCTGTGCGTTCGCCGTGTGCCCTCACCTAGGATCGGCCGCGTGGCGATTCTCATCGACGATCCACGCTGGCCGGCGCACGGCCGGCTGTGGGCGCACCTGATCAGCGATGCCTCGCTGGAGGAGCTGCACGCGTTCGCCGACGCCAACGAGATCCCGCGACGCGGATTCGACCGCGACCACTACGACGTCCCGGCCGAGGCGCATGCCCGACTGGTCGCCGCGGGCGCCCGTCACGTCGACGGACACGCCCTGGTGCGCGCCCTCATCGCCTCAGGTCTGCGGATCACGGCGCGCCAGCGCCGTGGCCTGTCCTGAGCTTGTCGAAGGGCGCGCCAGCGCCGTGGCGTCTAGCCCTCGTTGATCGGCGCGTGCGCCACCGGGGTGCCGGTGAGTGCGGCGGTGGTCACGCGACGGCGGGAACGTCCCTCTCCCGGAGCCTTGGGCTCGGGCAGGGCGTTGAGGACCGAGTCCAGCAGCAGATCGGCGTTGGTCTTCGGCGCGGCAGTCTGCGACGAATCCTTCCGCTTCTTCCGCTGCTTCTTCGGACGCTCGCTGGGAGCCTGCTCGGTCGCGATCGCGGCGGGTGCGGCCGCCTCGGCGACCTCGTCGCCGACCGGGTGGATCGTCGACGCCGCGATCTGGGCCAGCGCCGACTTCATGCCCTCGGTGATGACGTGGGTGCCCGTGGCCGGCGCGGTGCTCTGCGGCGGCGTGGAGCGCGGCCGGCGGTTGGACGACGAGTTCGTGTTCGACGAGCGATGCTTGACGACCGGATCGTGGTGCACGATCACGCCGCGCCCCGCGCAGACCTCGCACGGCTCGCTGAAGGTCTCGAGGAGGCCCAGGCCGAGCTTCTTGCGGGTCATCTGCACGAGACCGAGTGAGGTGACCTCGGCCACCTGGTGCTTGGTGCGGTCGCGGCTGAGGCATTCGACGAGGCGCCGTAGCACGAGGTCGCGGTTCGACTCGAGCACCATGTCGATGAAGTCGACCACGATGATGCCGCCGATGTCGCGCAGGCGCAGCTGGCGGACGATCTCCTCGGCGGCCTCAAGGTTGTTCTTGGTGACGGTCTCCTCGAGGTTGCCGCCGGTGCCGACGAACTTGCCGGTGTTGACGTCGACGACCGTCATGGCCTCGGTGCGATCGATCACGAGCGAGCCGCCTGAGGGCAGCCACACCTTGCGGTCCAGCGCCTTCTCGATCTGCTCGGTGACGCGGAACTCGTCGAACGGGTCGGCGTCGCCTTCGTGTGCGACGACCCGATCGAGCAGGTCGGGGGCGACGCCCTCCAGGTAGCGCGAGATCGTCTGGTGCGCCTCTTCGCCCTGGATCAGCATCTTCGTGAAGTCCTCGTTGAAGACATCGCGGACGATCTTCACGAGCAGATCGGGCTCGGAG
Organism: Microbacterium terricola; assembly: GCF_027943945.1. NCBI lineage: Bacteria > Bacillati > Actinomycetota > Actinomycetes > Micrococcales > Microbacteriaceae > Microbacterium > Microbacterium terricola. The sequence continues at coordinate 1,506,977 of NZ_AP027141.1, forward strand.
TGCAGCAGCGCGGGCGCCTGTCCGTTGGCGACCTGGGCGCTGATGTGCTCCCACTGCGTGGTGAGGCGCTGCACGTCGCGGGTCAGCTGGTCCTCGGTGGCGCCTTCGGCGGCCGTGCGGACGATGACGCCGGACGACTCCGGCAGCACCTCCTTGAGGATCTTCTTCAGGCGGGCGCGCTCGGTGTCGGGCAGCTTGCGCGAGATGCCGTTCATCGCGCCACCAGGGACGTACACGAGGTAACGGCCCGGCAGCGAGATCTGGCTGGTCAGGCGTGCGCCCTTGTGGCCGACCGGGTCCTTGGTGACCTGGACGAGCACGCGGTCGCCGCTCTTCAGCGCCAGCTCGATGCGGCGCGGCTGGTTGCCGGTCTCGACGGCATCCCAGTCCACTTCGCCCGAGTACAGCACGGCGTTGCGGCCGCGGCCGATGTCGACGAAGGCCGCCTCCATGCTGGGCAGCACGTTCTGGACGCGCCCGAGGTACACGTTGCCGATCAGTGAGGCTTCCTGGCTGCGTGCGACATAGTGCTCGACGAGCACGTTGTCCTCGAGCACGGCGATCTGGATGCGGCCGTTCTTGGAGCGGACGATCATGACGCGGTCGACGGCCTCGCGGCGGGCGAGGAACTCGGCCTCGGTCACGACGGCGCGGCGGCGGCCGGCCTCACGACCGTCGCGACGGCGCTGCTTCTTCGCCTCGAGACGGGTCGATCCCTTGATGCGCTGCGGCTCGGTGATGAGCTCGACCGCGCGCTGGCGCGGCTGACGCTCGACCGGCTCGGAGGCGGGCTCGCGGCCTTCCGCGGCGCCGCCACGGCGGCGGTTGCGGCGGCGCGACGAGCTCTGGGCGGGCTGCTCGTCCTCCTCGTCCGCTGCCTCGGGGGCGGCGGCCAGCGGCGCGATCGCCGGTGCGTAGAACATGAGCTGCGTCGAGACAGCAGACACGAACACCTCGGGCAGCAGGCCCAGGCTCACGGCCGTGACCGGACCGGACTCCTCCGGCGCCGCCTCGGGCTCCTCGGATGCTGCGGGCTCAGCCTCGGCGGATGCTGCGGGCTCGGCCTCGGCGGATGCTGCGGGCTCGGCCTCGGCGGATGCTGCGGGCTCGGCCTCGGCGGATGCTGCGGGCTCGGCCTCGGCAGATGCCTCGGCCTCGGCCTCGGCAGATGCCTCGGCCTCGGCGGATGCCTCGGGCGCGGCCTGAGCGGTGTCGACGTCGGTCGGCGCGTCGGGAGACGCGACCGCGTCCTCCGCGGCGACCTCGGGCTCGCCGACCGGCGCAGCCTCCGGGGTGGCCTCGTCCGCGACCGGAGCGGCCTCTGCGGGGGCAACCTCCGTCGCCTCGACGACGTCGGTCGTCTCGGCGGCTACCGGCGCTTCGCGCTCGGTGAGGGTGTTGTCGTCGTATTCGTCGTTGCCATCGGCCGTCACTGGCTTGCTTCCTGCGGGCGACACCGCGCGTCGCCCGGCGAAATCTCGTGCGGCGCCGCACCTGCGGTGCCGCGAACTCACTCGGTCTGCAGCCGGCCCGTGGCTCGGGCTGCGAAGGGCGATCATCGCCCCGAAGTCTTCTGTGATGCCTTGTCGCGGCGCGGCCGCAACACATCGAGATCATTATCGCACTTTCGCGCGCGGATTGCGCGAAGCCGTCGATGCGATAATCCGAGCATGCCCCCGCAGCAGACCCACACGCGTCCCCTGGCCCTGGCGATCTGGCTCATCATCGCCGGCGCGATCGGCTGGTGGGCGGCGTTCTCGCTCACCGCCGAGCGCTTCCACCTCCTGCAGAACCCCGGCTCGACGGCATCCTGCGATTTCAGTCCGCTCGTGCAGTGCACGGCCAACCTGGCGTCATGGCAGGGCAGCGTGTTCGGCTTCCCCAACCCGATCCTCGGTCTCGCCGGGTGGGTGGCACCCATCGTCGTCGGGTTCGCGATCCTCGCCCACGCGCGGTTCGCACGCTGGTTCTGGTGGCTCTTCGAACTCGGCCTGACGTTCGCTTTCGTGTTCGTGATCTGGCTGATCGGCCAGAGCATCTACGTGCTCGGCACGCTGTGCCCGTGGTGCATGGTGACCTGGGTGGTGACGATCCCGACGTACTACGCGGTGACGCTGCACGTGCTGCGCGCAGGACTGCTGCCCGCTCCCCCGGCGATCCGGCGGGGCGCCGAGGCCCTGATGGGCTGGGTGCCCCTGCTCGCGATCGTCAGCTACGCGATCATCGCGGTGCTCGCGCAGCTGCGCCTGGACGTGCTCGGCGCCCTGTTCTGAGGTCGGCGGGGCGGACCGTCAGAACCAGATATCGAGCTCGCGCGCCGCGGACTCCGGGCTGTCGGACCCATGCACGAGGTTCTGCTGCACCTTGACGCCCCAGTCCCGGCCGAAGTCGCCGCGGATCGTACCGGGCGCTGCCGTCGTGGGGTCCGTGGTCCCCGCGAGGGAGCGGAAGCCCTCGATGACGCGGTTGCCGGCGAGCCGGATCGCGACGGACGGGCCGGAGAGCATGAACTCGAGCAGCGGCTCGTAGAAGGGCTTGCCCTCGTGCTCGGCGTAGTGGCGCTCGAGCCGCTCACGGTCGGGCTCGACGAGGCGGATGTCGACGAGCGCGTACCCCTTCGCTTCGATGCGGGCGAGGATCGCGCCCGTCAGTCCGCGGGCGACGCCGTCGGGCTTGACGAGGACGAGAGTCTCTTCGGTGGCCATGTCAGTCTCCGTTCGGGATGTCGGACTCCGCCGCCAGCAGCGCGTTGCGCCGGTCGAGGGAAGCCCCCTTGATGGTGGCATACGCCCACATGCCACCGAAAACCAGGCCGACGATCGCGAGGGCGGGGACCAGGATGCCGCCGAGCAGCACGACGACCTGGAGCGCCCAGCCGAGCGCGATGCCCCAGGGGTAACGGAGCAGGCCGCTGACGGCGAGCATCAGCAGCGCCACGATCGTGCCGGCCACGATGCCCCACCAGGGCTCGATCCCCGCCGGGAGGGCCTTCAGCCCGTAGAGGACGAGCCCGCCGAGGAAAGCGATGACCGACTCGAACACGAGGACGATCGAGCCCAGTGACTCCGCCGCTCCTCGGCGGCGGCGCGGACGCGGAGCCGTCGCGGCGGGCGCGTCGGCGGTCACGCGGTCCACCCGCTCTTCCAGTCGTCCTCGCGGGCGAGAGTGAGCGCTTCGCCGGCCAGCAGCACGGAGCCGGCGACGACGACCGCGCGCCGCTCGCCCGACGCGGCCCACTCGCGCGCAGCGTCCGCGGCGTCGGCGAGACCCGGATGCACCGTCACGGGGATGCCCGCGGCTTCGGCCAGATCGGCCACCACATCGGCGTCCTCTGCGCGTTCGGAGACGGGTGCGGTGGCGAAGATGTGCGTGGCGACCGGGGCGAGGGCCGCCACGATGCCTGCGGCGTCCTTGTCGGCGAGCACACCCAGGACCACGCCCCACTCCTCGAACGCGAACGACTCGCGGAGGGCGTCGGCGAGGGCGCGCGCACCGTGCGGGTTGTGCGCGGCGTCGACGAGCACGGTCGGCTCGATGCCGACGAGCTGCAGGCGTCCGGGCGAGGTGGTCTCCGCGAAGCCCTGCGTGAGGACGTCCTGGTCGATCGACCGCGCGGCTCCGCCGACGAGCGACTCGACGGCGGCGATCGCCAGCGCGGCGTTCTGGCCCTGGTAGGAGCCGTACAGCGGCAGGTAGACCTCGTCGTACCCGCCGGCGAGGCCGCGCACGGAGATCTGCTGGCCGCCCACGGCGAGGCGGCTCTCACGCAGCGCGAAATCGTCGCCCTCGAAGGCGATCTGGGCGCCGCGGACGCCGGCGGCCGCGCGCAGCACCGATTCCGCCGCGGGATCCTGCCGGGCGGAGACGACGGCTGCGCCGTCCTTGATGATCCCCGCCTTGACCTCGGCGATCTCGGCGATCGTGTCGCCCAGCCGGTCGGCGTGATCGATGTCGATCGGCGCGATCACCGCGACGTCGCCGTCTGCGGTGTTCGTGGAGTCCCATGACCCGCCCATGCCGACTTCGATGACCGCGACGTCGACGGGCGCATCGGAGAAGACGAGGAAGGCGAGCGCCGTGAGGAGCTCGAAGAACGTCAGGGGCGGTTCGCCCGATGCCGCGAGCTCGGCGTCGACGAGCGCGACGAAGGGCTCGATCTCCTCCCAGGCGTCCGCGACGGCGGCGTCGGACGCCGGCTCGCCGTCGACCACGATCCGCTCGGTGAACCGCTCGAGATGCGGGCTGGTGAACAGCCCGGTCCGCAGTCCGTGGGCGCGCACGAGGCTCTCGATCATCCGGCTCGTGGACGTCTTGCCGTTGGTCCCGGTGACGTGCACGACGCGGTACGTGCGCTGCGGGTCGTCGAGGAACTCGAGCAGGCGCCGGGTGCGCTCGACGCGGGGCTGCACCCAGCGCTCGCCCTGACGGCTCAGCAGTGCGGCGTACACGGCATCTGCCCTGGACCGGTCGCTCATCGGGTGGCCTCGACCTTCGTGACGGTGACGGTGAATCCGCCCGCATTGGCGAAGGCCTTTGCGGCGAAAGCGGCGGTGTGGTCGCCCGGACCGGTGTACGGACCGCCTGCGGCGAGCACCTCGGCGCCGGTGGCGTCGCGCACCGCGTGCGCCAGCGCCAGCGTCTCGCCGGCGACGTCGGCCGCATCGAACCCGGACGCGAGGGCAGCGGCGTCGGCCGTGTCCTCGAAGTCGAGCTGGAGGCGGATCCGGTCGCTCACGTCGAAGCCGGCCGCCTTCCGGGTGTCCTGCACGGCGCGCACGACGTCGCGGGCGAAGCCTTCGGCCTCGAGCGCGTCCGTCGTGGTGGTGTCGAGCAGGACGAAGCCGCCCTGGGTGCCCGGCGTGCCGCCGAGGAGGGCGAGCGCCTCGCCCTCGGGGCGTCCGGTGGTCTCGAGCACGAGGTCGTACTCCCCCGGCTCCAGCGCGAGTCCGCCCGCGACGACCACGCCGTCCGACTCCGTCCAGAAGCCGCCCTTCGCGGCGTGGATGGCCTGCTGCACCTGCTTGCCGAGGCGCGGGCCCGCCGCGCGGGCGTTCACCGCCAGGCGGTGCGTGATGCCGTACGCGGCCGCCGTGCCCTCGCCGAGTTCGACGAGCTCGACGTCCTTCACGTTGAGCTCCTCGCGCAGGATGTCGTCGAACTGACGGAGGGCGGCAGCATCCGGTACGACGACGCTGAGCCGCGGCAGCGGAAGGCGCACGCGCTTGCCCTCCTTCTTGCGCAGCGCGTTGGCGACGCTGGAGACCTCGCGGACCGTGTCCATCGCGGTGCGGATGTCGGATGCGGGGGCGAAGGCCGCTGCGTCGGGCCAGTCCTCCAGGTGCACGCTGCGACCGCCGGTCAGCCCCTGCCAGATGCGCTCGGAGATGAGCGGGATGAGAGGTGCGGCGACCCGGGTGACCGTCTCGAGCACGGTGTACAGGGTGTCGAACGCCTCGGTCGAGCTCTCCGAGCCCGTCGACGCGTCCGCCCCGACCCAGAACCGGTCGCGCGAGCGCCGGATGTACCAGTTGGTGAGCGCCTCGACGAACTCGCGCAGCTTCACCGCCGCGGTCGTCGAATCGAGCACCTCGAGCTCACGGGCGACATCGCGCACGAGGTCGCCGGTGAGGGCCAGGATGTAGCGATCCAGGACGTTCGTCGAGTCGGTGCGCCAGGTGGCGTGGTACCCGTCGGGCCCTGAGGCGTTCGCGTACGTCGCGAAGAAGTACCAGGCGTTCCACAGCGGCAGCAGGAACTCGCGCACGCCGGAGCGGATGCCCTCCTCGGTGACGACGAGGTTTCCGCCGCGCAGCACGGACGACCCCATCAGGAACCAGCGCATCGCGTCGGAGCCGTCACGGTCGAACACCTCGGACACGTCGGGATAGTTGCGCAGCGACTTCGACATCTTCTGCCCGTCGCTGCCGAGCACGATGCCGTGGCAGGCCACGCCCGTGAATGCGGGCCGGTCGAACAGCGCGCCGGAGAGCACGTGCATCACGTAGAACCAGCCGCGCGTCTGCCCGATGTACTCGACGATGAAGTCCGCGGGCGCGTGCTCGTCGAACCAGTCGCGGTTCTCGAACGGGTAGTGCACCTGTGCGTACGGCATCGATCCGGAGTCGAACCACACGTCGAACACGTCCTCGATGCGTCGCATCGTCGAGCGGCCGGTCGGGTCGTCCGGGTTCGGCCGGGTGAGGTCGTCGATGTACGGGCGATGCAGGTCGACCTCGCCGGTCTCGTTGACCGGCAGGCGCCCGAAGTCACGCTCCAGCTCTTCCAGCGAGCCGTACGCGTCGACACGCGGGTACTCGGGGTCGTCGCTCTTCCAGATCGGGATCGGCGAGCCCCAGTAGCGGTTGCGGCTGATCGACCAGTCGCGGGCGCCCTCGAGCCACTTCCCGAACTGGCCGTGCTTGACGTTCTCGGGTGCCCAGGTGATCTGCTCGTTGAGCTCGACCAGGCGGTCCTTGATCTGCGTGACGCGCACGAACCAGCTCGAGACCGCCTTGTAGATGAGCGGGTTGCGGCAGCGCCAGCAGTGCGGGTACGAGTGCTCGTAGCTGGCCTCGCGCAGCAGGCGGCCCTCGGCCCTCAGCAGGCGGATGAGCGGACGGTTGGCGTCCATCCAGAGCTCCCCCGCGACATCGCTCACCTGCGGCAGGAAGCGTCCGCCGTCGTCGAGGCTCATGATCAGCGGGATGCCGGCGGCCTCGGTGACCCTCTGGTCGTCCTCGCCGTAGGCCGGCGCCTGGTGGACGATCCCGGTGCCGTCGCTGGTGGTGACGTAGTCGTCGACGAGGATGCGCCAGGCGGTGCCGGTGCCCCAGGTCTCGGCGTCGGCGTAGTAGTCGAACAGCCGGTCGTAGTGCACGTCGGCGAGGTCAGCCCCGAGAACCGTCTGCTCGATGGCAGCCCGCGCGTCGGCGGGGGTCTCGTAGCCGAGCTCCTTCGCGTGCGGGCCCAGCAGGTCCTCCGCGAGGAGGTAGCGGTGCGATTCGGCCTCGCCGGCCTCGTCGTCGCGGTGCACGTCCGCGGCACCGAGCGGCCCGCCCGGCACGACGGCGTAGCGGATCTCCGGACCCACGGCCAGTGCGAGGTTCGTGGGAAGGGTCCACGGCGTCGTGGTCCAGGCGAGTGCGCGCACGGCGGTGAGGCCCAGTGCCTCCGCCTTCGCGCCGACCAGCGGGAAGGTGACTGTGACGGACGGGTCCTGGCGCATCTTGTAGACGTCGTCGTCCATGCGCAGCTCGTGGTTCGACAGCGGCGTCTCGTCGCGCCAGCAGTACGGCAGGACGCGGTAGCCCTCGTAGGCGAGGCCCTTGTCGTAGAGGCTCTTGAAGGCCCAGAGCACCGACTCCATGAACCCGGTGTCGAGCGTCTTGTAGCCGCGCTCGAAGTCGACCCATCGCGCCTGACGGGTGACGTAGTCCTCCCACTCGCGCGTGTACTCGAGCACCGACTCGCGGGCCTTCGCGTTGAACGACGCGAGACCCATCTGCTCGATCTGGCTCTTCTCCGTGATGCCCAGCTGCTTCATCGCCTCGAGCTCCGCGGGCAGCCCGTGGGTGTCCCAGCCGAAAACGCGGTCGACCTTCTTGCCGCGCATGGTCTGGAAGCGCGGGAACAGATCCTTCGCGTAGCCGGTGAGGAGGTGACCGTAGTGCGGCAGGCCGTTCGCGAACGGCGGGCCGTCGTAGAAGACCCACTCGTCGGCACCCTCGCGCTGCGCGATCGACGCGCGGAAGGTGTCGTCCTGCTCCCAGAACGCGAGGACGTCGCGCTCGATCTCGGGGAAGCGCGGGCTCGGGACGACAGCGGCCGGCCCGAAGGCGGCGCCGCTCTGCGACGAGGGGCGGGGATAGGTCATGTCTCTCCAGCAGGTTGCGATGCTTCCTGCGAGGACGACTCCTCGGAGCCGCGGTACCACCCCGCGTGCCGGCGACCCCTCTCGGATCGACCGGCCACTTTCACTGCGGCTGTGACGGGCCTGCCCCGCTCGGTTCTACTGGGGGCCGGAGCCCTGTTCTTCCGAGAGCTCCCCGGTGATGTCCGGATCGATGCTCGTGCGACGATTCTACCCGCACGTATGCTCGAGCGCATGCCCCGCCGCAGCACCGGTCCTCTGCCTCCGCGCTCGGCGGCCCCCGACCTTCCGCGCGTCCTCGAGGATGCGGATGGATGGCGGCCGCACGCCGACCTCCAGCAGGTGCGGCTCGCCGGCCTGACGGGTGACGTCGACCTCGCCCATGCCCGGCTGACCGAGTGCGTGGTGGCGACGGCATCCGTCGATCGACTGGATCTCTCGGGGGCGACGCTCGTGGATGTCGAGGTCGAGGAGCCCCGGGCGACGGCGATCGCGGCGGGCTCAGGGCGCTGGAGATCCGTGCGGGTGACCGGCGGGCGCATCGGCACCCTCGATCTCGCCCGGGCCGAGCTGGAGGCGGTCGAGCTGCGCGGCGTCCGGATCGACTACCTCGCCCTCACCCAGGCGACCGTCCGCGACCTGCTCATCGTGGACTGCACGATCGGCACGCTGGATGTCCCCTTCGCCCGGCTCGAGCGGGTAAGTGTGGAGGACAGTCGCGCCGACGAGGTCGACACGCGCGAGCTCCGGGCGAAGGACCTCGACCTGCGCGGACTCGACGCGCTCGCGTACACCGATCCGACGGCGCTGCGCGGGGCGACGCTGTCGGCCCGTCAGGTCGCGGAGCTCGCAGACGCGTTCGCCGCCGCGCTGGGCATCGACGTCCGCGACTGACGCCGGTCAGCGTCCGGCGGCGAGCAGCTCCTTCGTGAACGGATGCCGGGGGGCCGCGAACACGGCCGCCACCGGGCCGAGTTCGACCACCGCACCGTCCTGCATCACCGCGACCTCGTCCGCGACCGACGCGACCACCTCGAGGTCGTGCGAGACGAAGAGCATCGTGAGGTCGCGCTCCTCCTGCAGTCGCCGCAGGAGCGCGAGCACCCGTTCGCGCACGGACGGATCGAGCGCGGAGACCGGCTCGTCCAGCACGAGCAGCTGCGGACCGACGGCGAGAGCGCGCGCGATCGCGGCCCGCTGCCGCTGACCGCCGGACAGCTGGGCGGGCCGGCGTCCGGCGAGGGCCGGGTCGAGATCGACCTCCCGCAGCAGGTCCGCGACCCGCGCCTGCCGCTCGGCGGCGGGCACGCCCCCGGCCGCCAGCGCCTCGCGCAGCGAGCGTGCCACGCTCCAGCGGGGGTCGAAGGCGCCGAGGGGGTTCTGGTGCACGAACTGCACGCGACGACGCAGGGCCGCGTCGTCGCCGGCACGCCACGCGAGTCCGCCGATGCGCACGGTTCCCGAGTCGGGCTGCTCGACGCCGACGATCATGCGGGCGAGAGTCGTCTTGCCTGAGCCGGACTCGCCGACGATCGCGAGGGTGCGGCCGCGTGCCACCTCCAGCGAGACGTCGACGACGGCGGGGCGGTCGAAGCTCTTCGAGACGCCCTGCACGCTGAGCAGCGCGTCGTCCGCGGCGGGCGCCGCTGCACGCGGCGCGTGGCGGGTCGCGTCGACCAGCATGCGCGTGTACGGATGCTGTGGATCGTCGAGGACGGCGGCGGCGGCCCCCTGCTCGACGAAGCGCCCGTCGCGCATGACGACGATCCGGTCGGCGACGCGGCGCACCGCAGCGAAGTCGTGGCTCACGAACACGACGGCGACGCCGGAGTCGGCGATCCCGCGCAGCAGGTCGAGGACGCGCGCCTGCACCGTCGCGTCCAGCGCGGTGGTCGGCTCGTCTGCGACGAGGACGGCAGGGCGACCGGCGAGGGCCGAGGCGATCAGCGCACGTTGACGCAGCCCTCCGGACAGCTCGTGCGGGCGCTGCCTGGCACGGTATGCCGGATCGGGCATGGACACGCTGGCGAGCAGCTCCTCGACGCGCTGCTCCCGTGCGGCGGGTGTGAGCTCGCGCTCGTGGAGCCGCAGCGGCTCGGCCACCTCGGCGCCGATCCGGCGCAGGGGGTCGAGCGAGACGAGGGCGTCCTGCGACACCAGCGCGATGCGGGCACCGCGCACGCGCCGCCAGCCTGCCTCGCCCAGTGCGCCGGCGTCGGTCCCGTCGACCTCGAGCGCGTCCGCCGTCACCGCGGCTCCCGCAGGGGTCAGTCCCAGCAGAGCCCGCGCGGTGAGCGACTTGCCGGCGCCGGATTCGCCGACGATCGCCAGGCACTCGCCTGGTGCGACGGACAGGTCGACGCCGTCGACGACGACGGAGTCGCCGAAGGCGATGTGCAGATTGCGGACCCGGAGCGCCGTCACGACGCCGCTCCATCGGCGCGGGCGCGCAGCATCCGTCCGACGACGGTCGCCGCGATCACGGTGAGGGTGATCGCCGCCCCCGGGAAGACCGACACCCACCACGCCTGGCCGAGCACGTTGCGTCCGCCGGCGAGCATCAGCCCCCACTCCGGCGTCGGCTCGGTGGGGCCGAGTCCGAGGAAGCTGAGCCCCGCGGCGGCGAGGATGCTGGAGCCGATGCCGATCGTCGCGAGCACGCTGAGAGCGCCGAGCACCCCGGGCAGGACATGCCGGGTTAACGCCCTGGCCGCGGGAACCCCGAGGATGCGGGCAGCCTCCACGTGCTCGGCCGTCCGGAGCGTCCGGGTCTGCGCGCGAGCGAGCCGGACGTAGACGGGCACCGCCGCGATCGTGACGGCGACGGCGACGTTCGCGGGGCCCGGACCGAGCACCGCGACCACGACGAGGGCGACGAGGAACTCGGGGAAGGCGAGCAGGATGTCGGTGGCCCGCATCGCGGCGGTGTCGACGAGCCGCGGTGCGACCCCGGAGAGCGACCCGACGATCAGGCCCACCACGAGCGCGAGCGAGGTGGCGAGCAGGCCGATGCCGACCGACCGGGCCGCCCCGTGGATCACCCGCGCGTACACGTCCCGGCCGCTCTGGTCGGTGCCGAACGGATGGGCGGCGCTCGGGGCGCGCAGCGTCGCGGCGAGGTCGGTCTGCAGCGGGTCGGCCGACGTGAACAGGCTCGGCGCGACCGCGACCAGGCCGATCAGCCCGAGCACGGCGATCGCGAGGATCAGGAGCGCCCGCCGCCCGCGGGTCACGAGAGGCTCCGTGGCCGCGCGGGCCGCGCGGAGCGCAGCCGCGGGTCGAGCACCGGATAGAGCACCTCGACGAGCAGATTCACGATCACGAAGACGAGCGCGCTGAGCAGGATGATCCCCGTGATGACGGGCAGGTCGCGGTCGGTGATCGCGGTGAGGGTGACCCGGCCGATGCCCGGCCGGGCGAACACGGTCTCCACCAGGACGGCTCCGCCGAGCAGCGACCCGACGAAGTAGGCGGCGAGGGTCAGCGCCCCGGTCGCGCCGTGGCGCAGCGTGTGGTGGAGGGTCAGCCACGTGTGGCCGGCGCCCCGTGCGCGGACCGTCGTGGCGAACGGCTGCCGCTCGGCCTGCACGATGCCGTCGCGCAGCACCTGGCCGAGCAGCGCGGCGACCGGCAGCGCGAGGGTCACCGCGGGCAGCACCAGCGTGGCGGGATTCCGCGAACCGGAGACCGGGAACCAGCCGAGACCGAACGCGAAGACGCTCAGCAGCACGAGCCCGATCCAGAACACCGGCGACGAGAGCACCACCAGCTCGACCGCCGCGACGGCGGTGCGCGTCGCCGTGCCGCGGGCGAACAGCGCCACCGCGAACGCCGTCAGCGCCGCCAGCACCAGGGCGAGCGCGGTGAGCTGCAGCGTCGCGCCGAGCTGGCGGCCGATGACCTCGGTCACCGGCATCCGGAGCTGGTAGGACTCCCCCAGGTCGCCGTGCAGGAGCCGCCCGAGGTAGGCCAGGTACTGCTCGAGCGGTGGGCGATCGAGGCCGAGCTCTGCGCGGATCCCGGCCTTCACCTCCTCGCTCACCTGCGCCTGCGGGCCGAGCATGACGTCGACCGGGTCGCCCGGGATCACCCTGAGCGCGAGGAAGGCCAGCGTCGCCGCGCCCCAGAGCACCAGCAGAACGGATGCGGCGAGTCCTGCGACGCGCGTGATCACCGCGCGCGCATCGACCCGGGTGCCCTCCGTCATGCCGTCCTCCGTGCGCCGTGGGGCGCCGCGCGTCAGCCGACGGTCACGTCGTAGAACAGGGGGCGCCCGTACAGATCGTAGGTGAGACCCGACACCGTTTCGCCGACCGCGGTGATGAGCGACGGGCTGTACAGGGGCACGATCGCGACGTGGTCGGCGTTCCACTGCTGCACGTCGGCGTAGATCGCGTTGCGCTCGTCCGTGTCGGTGGTCGCGACGCCGCTCTCGAGCAGCGTGTCGAGCTCGGGATCGCTCACCTGCGACGCGTTCTGGAAGCCGTCGGTGTGCAGGTGGCTGCGCAGCAGGTCGGGGTCGACGCCCGAGAAGCCCCAGTCGGTCAGGTCGAACGTCTTCGGCCCGTACTGCTCGTTGTAGGCGCCCGGTTCGAGCACCTCGCGCACGATCTCGAAGCCGACCGCCTTGAGGTCCGACTGGATGGCGTTGGCGAGAGCGGTGCGGTCGTCGGGGACCGGCGTCCAGGCGATCCAGCGGGCGCTGAGGCGCTCACCGTCCTTCACGCGGTAGCCGTCAGCATCCCGCTCGGTCCAGCCGGCCTCGTCGAGGAGCGCGTTCGCGGCGTCCTGGTCGAACTCCCACGTGCCCTCGAGCGAGGCGTCGTACCCGGGAGTGGTGGATCCGAGGATGCTCCATGCGCGCGGGAACTGGCCGTAGAAGATCTCGTCGACCGCCGTGTCGATGTCGATCGCCCGGGAGAACGCCTGCCGCACCTTCTGGTCGGCGAACACGCCGTACTTCTCGTTGAGGTACAGCGAGTAGGGCAGACCCGGGTACTCCATCGAATCGACCGTCAGCGAGTCGGGCAGCTCGGCGGCGAGGTTCGGCGGGATGTTGCTCGCGAGATCGGCCTCGCCGCTCTCGACCACGCCCGTGCGCACCGCGGCCTCCGGCAGGATCTCGACGCGCAGCGTCTCGAACTTCGGCGCACCCTGCCCATCGGGACCCCACGCGTAGTCGTCGTTGCGCGTGTAGACGATCTCCTGATCGGGCGTGTAGTCGGTGAGCTCGAACGGGCCCGTGCCGACCGTGATGCCCGGTCCGCCGGCCTTCAGCTCATCGGCGGACTCGGCGAGGACGGCCGGCGAGTAGAACCCGAGCAGCGCGGTCGACGCCGCCTGCAGGAACGGTGCGTACGGCTGGGTGAACTCGACCGTGACGGTGTGCTCGTCGACGACCTCGGTGCCCGCGTAGAACTCCCCGCCGAGCATGCTCGCCGCCTGCGCCGAAGCGGTCTCCGGGTCGGCGATGCGGTCGAAGTTCGCCTTCACCGCGGCGGCGTCGAACGCCTCGCCGTCATGGAAGGTCACATCGTCGCGCAGGTGGAACGTGTAGCTGGTGCCCCCGCCCTCGACATCCCACGATTCCGCGAGCCACGGCGAGAACGTGCCGTCGGCCTCCTGGAAGACGAGGGAGTCGAGCACCGCGCGCTGGACCATCGCGGAGACGTCGAGCTGGCTGGTCTGCGGGTCCATGTGCCCTGCGGAGAGGTTCGCCCCCTCGATCGCCCACACGACTTCGCCGTCGAGGTCGGCCGTCGGCTCGCCGGTGCCCGAGCCCGCGCACGCGCTCAGGGCGAGGGCGGTGGAGACGGCCAGGGCGACCGCGGCGACGGCGCGCGGGGTGTGCGGAGCAGGCATGGGTGTCCTCGGGATGCTGTGACAGGGGATGCTCTCACGCTACCCGATTTCTGTACCCCGTCGATCAATGCCACCAGAAGGGTTTGGCTCCCTCCCTTCTCCCTCCCCTTGTCGCGAGATAAGGAAATGTCGCCGGGCCAGGAACGGTATTGGCAAACCCCTCCTCCTCACATGCCTTCTCCTTGTCTCGCAACCAAGACCGCTACTCCCCGGCCTGGTGCAGACCACGGGCGATCGCGCCCATGACGAGATCCTGCACCTCGTGCCAGCGGTGGATGATCTGCTCGTAGCCCACCCGGATCACGTGGTAGCCCATCAGCATGAGCTCCGCGTCATGTCTGATGTCCGAGGTCCGCTGGGCGCCGACATGATGACCGCCGTCGATCTGGACGATCAGCCGGTCGCCGACGAGCGTGTCGACCCTGTGTCCGCTGATCCAGATCTGGATCCGGATCGGCACGCGCAGCCATGCCAGACGGATGCGGAAGATCGTCTCGAGACCGGAATCGGCGAACGGCGTGGCTGCATCGAGCAGAGCGCGAGCCCGCGCCGGCAACGGCAGCGTGGCGAGTGCGGAGGTTGAGACGAGCTCGTGACGGATCGCCGATTCCCACATCGCCAGCGCCGTCTCGAACGGCTGGCACGTCGCCGCCAGACACAGCACGTTCTCAATCGGATCGACCAGTGCGTGAGGGTGCCGCGGCACGACGGGTGCGCCCCAGTGCAGATGTCCCGCAGCCTCGATGTGGGCCGAGTGGGCAGGGACGGCGACGTGGCGCTCCGTGGCGGGCAGCGTCCACACGCCACGACGGCGCGCCTGCGTCACACACGTCAGAATGACGCCATCGGATGCTGCGGCCTTCAGCTCCGGATCTGCACCGGGCAGAGCGATCCAGACACGACGCAGGCGCTCCAGCATCCCGCCATCCACAGCCGCGCGAACTGCGCGATCGCTGAAACCTCTGGCGCGCAGCGCACTCGAACGGACCACGCCGCCTTGGTCGTCGACGAAACTCAGGATTCTCGCGAGACGTGCATCGGCGCCATCGGGCTGCCGCGCCGTCATCCAGTCCCGGGTGATGACATCCATCGTGCGATGCTCGCGGCGACCGACGGGGCGTGGAGGTCCCCGCGCCCAACACGGGGACCGTCGGCGGCAACCTCGCGCTGGGGAGGAATCGCGCCGCCCGCATCGTCCGCGAGACAAGGAGATGCCACGACCGGAGGTGCGTTCACCCGGGCGCGAGACCTCCCGTGGCCCCATTTCCTTGTCTCGCGACGAGGGGCGGTGGTGGTGCGACCTGAAGCCGGTGCCGCGGCCACGATAGAATTGCCGCACACCCACACTCAGGCACGCTCACACAGTGCCGCACATATTCAGGAGACCCCTCATGGCCGACGCGCAGATTCCCGACAAGCCCGCCCTCGAGGGTCTCGAAACCAAGTGGGATGCCGCCTGGGGCGCGCAGGGCACGTACCTGTTCGACCGGGCAGCCGCCGCCGAGCGCGGCCGCGGCGGAGTGTTCTCCGTGGACACTCCCCCGCCGACGGCGTCGGGCTCCCTCCACATCGGGCACGTGTTCTCGTTCACCCACACCGATCTGAAGGTGCGGTTCGAGCGGATGCGGGGCAAGACCGTGTTCTACCCGATGGGGTGGGACGACAACGGGCTGCCGACCGAGCGCCGCGTGCAGAACTACTACGGGGTCCGCTGCGACCCGTCGCTGCCGTACGACGCCGACTTCACGCCCCCGTTCGAGGGCGGCGACAACAAGTCCAGCAAGGCCGCCGACCAGGTGCCGATCAGCCGTCGCAACTTCATCGAGCTGTGCGAGCGTCTGACCGTCGAGGACGAGAAGCACTTCGAGGCGCTGTTCCGCCAGCTCGGCCTCAGCGTCGACTGGACCCAGACATACCGCACGATCTCCGACGACACGATCCGCACCAGCCAGCTGGCGTTCCTGCGCAACTTCGACCGCGGCGAGGCGTACCAGGCGATGGCGCCGACGCTGTGGGACATCGACTTCCGCTCGGCGATCGCCCAGGCCGAGCTCGAGGACCGCGACCAGCCGGCGGCCTACCACCGCGTCGCTTTCCACCGGACCGACGGCTCCGGCGACATCCACATCGAGACGACCCGTCCCGAGCTCCTCGCTGCCTGCGTCGCCCTCGTGGCCCACCCTGACGACGAGCGCTACCAGGCCTCGTTCGGCACCACGGTGCGCACCCCGCTCTTCGACGTCGAGGTGCCGGTGCTCGCGCATCCGCTCGCCCAGCAGGACAAGGGATCGGGCATCGCCATGATCTGCACCTTCGGCGACGTCACCGACATCATCTGGTGGCGCGAGCTCGATCTGCCGAACCGCACGATCCTCGGCCAGGACGGCCGCGTGATCGCCGACGCGCCCGACGTGATCACGACGGATGCTGCCAAGGCCGCGTACGCCGAACTCGCCGGCAAGACGGTGTTCAGCGCCAAGAAGCGCATCGTCGAGCTGCTGCAGGAGTCGGGCGAGCTGATCGGCGACCCGAAGCCCTTCACCCACCCGGTGAAGTTCTACGAGAAGGGCGACCGCCCGCTCGAGATCGTGTCGACCCGTCAGTGGTACATCCGCAACGGCGCGCGCGACACCGACCTCCGTGACCGGCTCGTCGAGCTCGGCAAGGGCATGGGCTGGCACCCCGACTTCATGCGCGTGCGCTACGAGAACTGGGTCGGCGGCCTCACCGGCGACTGGCTCGTGTCGCGGCAGCGGTTCTTCGGCGTGCCGATCCCGGTCTGGTATGCCCTCGACGAGAACGGCGAGCGTGACTACGAGCGCGTGCTCACGCCGGACCTCGCCCTGCTTCCCGTCGACCCCACGACCGACGTGCCGGCCGGCTACACCGCCGAGCAGCGCGGCGTGCCCGGCGGCTTCGACGGTGAGAAGGACATCTTCGACACCTGGGCTACGTCGTCGCTCACGCCGCAGCTCGCCGGCGGCTGGGAGCGCGACCCGGAGCTCTGGAACCTGGTCGCCCCGTTCGACCTGCGCCCGCAGGGCCAGGACATCATCCGCACGTGGCTGTTCTCCACGATGCTGCGCAGCGCCCTCGAGGACGGCAGGGCACCGTGGACCGACGCGGCCATCTCCGGCTTCATCGTCGACCCGGACCGCAAGAAGATGTCCAAGTCGAAGGGCAACGTCGTCACCCCGGCCGACATCCTCGCGCAGCACGGCACCGACGCGGTGCGGTACTGGGCCGCGTCGAGCCGCCTCGGCGCGGATGCCGCGTTCGACCCGCAGAACCCGACCCAGGTCAAGATCGGTCGTCGCCTCGCGATCAAGGTGCTCAACGCCGCGAAGTTCGTGCTGTCGTTCCCCGTCCCCGAGGGTGCGGAGATCACGCACGCCATCGACGCGTCGATGCTCGCCACGCTCGACCAGGTCGTCCGCGACGCCACGCGCGCGTACGAGGCCTACGACCACGCCCGCGCGCTCGAGGTGACCGAGTCGTTCTTCTGGACCTTCTGCGACGACTACCTCGAACTGGTCAAGGAGCGCGCCTACAACCAGACCGACGTCGGACAGGCGTCCGCGGCGCTCGCCCTGCGCACCGCGCTGTCGACGCTGCTGCGCCTGCTCGCACCGGTGCTCGCCTTCGCGGCCGAGGAGTCGTGGTCCTGGTTCGAGGAGGGCTCGGTGCACACGGCATCGTGGCCCGAGCCGCTCGGCATCGAGGGCGACCCCGCCGTGCTGTCGACCGTGAGCGGCGCCCTCATCGGCGTCCGCCGCGCCAAGACTGAGGCGAAGGCCTCGCAGAAGACGCCGGTGACGCGTCTGACCCTGGCCGCTGACCCGGCCACGATCGCGGCCGTGCAGCTCGCGGAGGGCGACCTGAAGGCCGTCGGCCGGATCGCTGAGATCGAGTACGCCGCAGCCGACACGCTGACGGTGTCCGGCGTCGAGCTCGCTCCGCAGGAGGTCTGACATGCAGCTCGGAACGCGTTGGACCTCGGGCGACGTGCCGCCCGCCGCGGTGCCCGCGGAGCTTCATCAAGCGATCGGCGACGTGGATGCTGCCATCCCCGGCGACCAGCTCGGCCAGCCGCGCCCGCGCTGGACGCTCACCTGGCTGGAGGGCAAGCCGATCGCCGAGCTCGACACCGGGGTGATCGTCAGCATCGACGCGACCGGCCGTCCCGTGGTGCGGCACGACATCGACGACGAGTTCGGGTAAGCCAAGCCCCGGACGGATGCCGGACCGCTACCCCGGCACGTCCGCGCCGGCGCGGCGGGTCCCGCCGATGAGCAGCGGGACCGCGATCAGCGTCGCCACGATGGTCGCCGCGCCGCCGATGTAGAGCGGCAGTCGCAGATCGATGCGGCCGATCCATCCCCCGATGAGCGTCGCGATCGGGAACAGCCCCCACGTGAACGTGCGGATGATCCCGAGCACCCGGCCGAACAGGGCCGCCGGCACGATCTGCTGCCGCAGGCTCCCCCACGGCACGTTCCACACCGAGACCGCGCCGGCCATGAGGGCGAACGCGATCACAGCCGTCCAGACCTCGGGTGCCACGCCCGTGAGCACCGTGAACACGCCGCCGGTCAGCACGGCGCCGACCATCACCCGCCCCCTGCCGAAGCGACCGACCAGCCGGGGTGCGACGAGCGAGCCCACGAGCGCGCCCACCCCGATGCCGGCGGTGACGAAGCCGACGGCCGCGGGAGCGACGTTCTGCGTGTCGAGGAAGTACAGGATGAGCACCGACTGCGCGAGCGCCAGCGCCGAGCCGATGAACGAGGTGAAGAGCACCATCGAGCGGAGGTAGCTGTGGCCCCACAGGTAGACGACCGCCTCGCGAGCGGTGATCCGGCCGGCCGGCGCGCTCGGGACAGCCGGATCGCGGAGTGCACGCGCGGCGGTGAGGGGCAGGAACAGCGCGAGCACGATCGGCACGACGTACCCTGCCGCACCGATCCACAGCGGCAGCCCCAGCGCGACGGCGAAGAGGATGCCGCCGATCGGCGTCGCGATGAAGTTGTCGATCGTGACCTGTGCCGCCTGCATCCATCCGTTCGCCCTGTCGAGCTGATCTCGGCGCACGACACCGGGGATGACCGCGTTCGTCGCGTTGTCGAACAGCGTCTCCCCGAGCCCGAAGGCGAGCGTCCCGGCGAACAGCGTCCACAGGGAGAGACTGCCGGTCACGCTGAGCACGGCGAGCCAGACGGCGACCGCTCCGCGGATGCCGTTGGCGAGCGCCATCACGACGCGGCGGTCGAAGCGGTCGACGACCATGCCGGCAGGGAGGCCGAACAGCAGCCAGGGCACGAACGCAAGCGCTCCGATCACCGAGATCGCGAGGGGATCGCGAGTGAGCGTCGTGGCGATGAGCGGTACGGCGGTGCGGCCGATGCCGTCCGCCAGGTTGCTGAAAGCCGCCGCCGTCCAGAGCTTGCCGAAGTCGCGGCCGAGCGGGTCTTTGACGGGGCGGACGCGGTCGCCCCGCGGTGTGGCTGTCGCGGTCATCGCGGCATGATGCCGCTGTGGCCGGCCGCGAGCGCGTCACGACGGCGCTCGGTCGCGGGTACCACGGCCACCGCAGCGCGGCCGTGTGCAGCGCGTCGGTCGATGCGGTCGAGCGCGATCTGCTCGAGGCGCCCGGAGACGGCGAGAAGGAGGCGGTCGGCGGAGGTGAGCTGGCCCGTGGTGCCGGACGAGAGGCGGGCGGGGTGGAGAACGGCGGTGGACATGTCAGTGTCCTTCCTCAGGGAGCGGGAAGATGTCGGCACGGAGGGAGACGGGGCGCACGCCCTCGCCTTCCTGATCGCGATACCGTTCCACGGTCTCGTCGATCACGGATTGCACGCGGGCGATGAGCTCGCGGGTCTGTTCCAGGGTGAGGTGGGCGGTCGCGGTGCTGATCATCGCGGAATCCTCCTCGAGGTCGTCGGGGGCCTGGATGCCCTCGGCGACGTACCGCATGAGCTGCTGATGCCGGCGGTTGAGGAACTCGGTCATGACCACCTGCGTCGCGGCCTTCCCCGACGGCGTCTTCATGGCCTCGGGGTTCGTCAACGAGATTCCGCCACGAGGGCGCTCCCACCAGCGCTCGCGCGCCGTGCCGCGGTCCTCGACCTCCCGGATGAGGTCGTGCTTGGCGAGGGCGCGCAGGTGGTAGCTCGTCGATCCGGACGATTCCCCCGTCATCGCGGCGAGGCTGCTCGCCGTCTGCGGCCCGTACTGCGACAGGATGTCGTAGATCTGGACGCGCAGCGGGTGGGCCAGCGCACGCAGTGCGCGGCCATCCAGCATCCGGGTGTCATCGCTCATGGTGCAAAGATACCTTTGCAACGCTCTCTATGCAAGCGTTTCTTTGCAACAGGTTCTTTGCACTGTGCGCCGACGCAATACGCTGGGGGCATGACGGATGCTGAGACGAACCCCCTCCTCACCCCCAGCGCGCTCCCGTACGGTCTTCCGGACTACCGGCTGATCCGCACCGAGCACTACCTGCCGGCCTTCGAGGCCGCGTTCGCGGAGCATCGCGCCGAGGTCGCCGCGATCACCCGTGTGCGTTCGATGCCCACTTTCGAGAACACCATGGAGCCGCTCGAAGCGAGCGGCCGCCTCCTCGGCGATGTCGCCCGCAGGTTCTACACCGTCTCGTCCGCCGACGCGACGCAGGAGATCCAGGACATCGACGAGGCGCTCGCTCCCCTCATGTCGGCGCACGAGGACGCGATCCAGCTCGACGCGGAGCTGTACTGGCGCATCAAGACGCTGCACGAGAGCCTCGACGCGCTCGAGCTGGAGCCGGAGCAGCGCTATCTGGTCGAGCGGCACTTCCGAGAGATGACCCACGCCGGTGCCGGGCTCGACGAGACCGCCAAGCAGACGCTGACCGCGCTGAACCAGCGACTGTCCACCCTGACCACGACCTTCGAGAAGAACCTGCTCGCCGACTCCAACGACCTCGCCGTCGTGTTCCGCGACGCCTCGGAGCTCGACGGTCTCACCGCCGGCGAACTCTCCGCCGCGGCCCAGAACGCCGCTGACCGCGGGTTGGACGACGCCTGGGTGGTGACCCTGACCCTGTTCACGGGGCACCCCTACCTGTCGACCCTGACCGATCGTGAGAGCCGCAGGCGCATCTTCGAGGCATCGCGCTCGCGAGGCAGCCGCGGCAACGAGCACGACAACCGCGAGGTCCTCCAGCAGATCGTGCGCCTGCGCGCCGAGCGCGCTGCCCTGCTGGGCTACGCCACGCACGCGGAGTACGTCACCTCCGATGAGACGGCCGGCTCTCCGGCCGCGGTGCACGATCTGCTGCGCCGCCTGGCCGTCCCGGCCGCGGAGAACGCCCGCCGTGAGCAGGCGGCGCTCCAGGCGATCATCGACGGGGAAGGCGACGATGCCTCGTTCCCGCTGGCGGCCCACGACTGGGCGTTCTACACCGAGAAGGTGCGCGCGGCCGAGTACGACCTCGACCGCACGGCACTGCGCCCGTGGTTCGAAGCAGAGCGAGTCCTGCAGGACGGCGTGTTCCGCGCGGCGACCGCGCTGTACGGCATCACGTTCACCGAGCGCGATGACCTGCCTTCGTACCACCCCGACGCGCGGGTGTTCGAGGTGCACAACGCCGACGGCTCGGCGCTGGGGCTGTTCATCCTCGACCTGTACACGCGCGACACGAAGCGGGGCGGCGCGTGGATGAACTCGATCGTGTCGCAGTCGCGGCTGCGTGACACGGCACCGGTCGTGGTGAACAACCTCAACGTCCCCAAGCCTGCCGTCGGGCAGCCGACGCTGCTCACCCTCGACGAGGTCACGACCCTCTTCCACGAGTTCGGTCACGCGCTGCACGGCCTGTTCGCGACCGTCACCTACCCGCACTTCGCCGGCACGAACGTGTTCCGCGACTTCGTCGAGTTCCCGAGCCAGGTCAACGAGATGTGGATCTACTGGCCCGAGATCCTCGCCGGGTATGCCCGCCACTTCGAGACGGACGAGCCCCTCCCCCGCGAGATCGTCGAGAAGCTGCACGCGTCGGAGGCATTCAACCAGGGCTTCGCGACGAGCGAGTACCTCGCTGCAGCGTGGCTCGACCAGGCGTGGCACTCCCTCGACGCCGAGGCCGCCGCTGCCGCCCCCGACGTCGCCGGGTTCGAAGCCGCTGCCCTGACCGACATCGGACTGGACAACCCCGCTGTGCCGACGCGCTACTCGTCCACCTACTTCGCGCACGTGTTCTCGGGCGGCTACAGCGCCGGCTATTACTCCTACATCTGGAGCGAGGTCCTCGACGCCGACACGGTCGAGTGGTTCCGCGAGAACGGCGGGCTCACCCGCGCGAACGGCGACCGCTTCCGGGAGCGACTCCTCGGCGTCGGCGGATCGAAGGATCCGCTGGCGGCCTACCGCGACTTCCGCGGGCGGGATGCCGACATCGGGCCGCTGCTGGAGCGTCGCGGCCTCGCGAGCTGACCGGGCGCGACTGCGCTCAGTCGAACAGCCGGAGCTCATGCGCGAACGCGCGCGCGCGATCGGCCATGTCGGCGGGCACTTCGGCGACCGCGAAGTGCCCGCCGCGCTCGAGTCGCTCGAAGGTGCGGATGTCGCGATAGTGGTGCCGGGCGAGTGACTCGGGATAGTCGGCCTCGTGCCGCTGGATGTGGATCGAGGCGGGTACATCGACCGGGGGAAGCGGACCCGGCGTGTCGGCACCCTCGTAGTACGTGCGGAAGGACGTGCCGATGGAGCCCGTGACCCAGTAGATCATCGCCTCGGTGAGGATGCGTTCGCGGGAGATGAGGCGCTCGACGGCCTCCGGATCGCCCTTCGGGGTGTCGCTCCACTCGACGAGCTTCTCGGCCAGCCAGGCGAGCAGACCGGCCGGCGAGTCGTGCAGGGCGGTGGCGAGGGTGTCGGGGCGCGTGGCCTGGACGTGACCGTACGCGCCGTGGGCATCGCCCCACGTGGCGATCCGCTCGAAGAAGGCGACCTCGTCGGGGCGCGTCAGCAGGGCGCGCTCTTCGCGGGAGGGGAAGTGCGCGTGCGTCACCAGGATGCCGGCGACGTGGTCGGGGTGGGTCGCGGCGATGAGGTCGTTGACGTTCGCCGACACGTCCTCGCCGTACGTGACGTACCGCCGATAGCCGAGCACGTCGGTCATCAGCACGTGCATGATCGTGGCGAGACGCGTCTCGGTGAGCGGACCGTCGTCGTAGGTGGGCGAGAACGCGAAGCCGGGGAAGCTCGCCACCACCACATGGAAGTCGGGCAGGAGGTCGGCGAACGCGAGCTGGAGCGCGAACGTGTGCGGCCAGCCGTGCATGACCAGGAGCGCGGGGGCGTCCGGATCGGCGGATCTCAGATGGGCGAAATGGATGCGGGCGTCGCCGACGTCGGCGAGGAACTGCGGGTGCGCGTTCAGCCAGCGCTCGCGTGCCCGCCAGTCGAACGTGCGCCACGAGTCGACCAGCGTTGCGAGATACCCGCTCGACATGCCCGAATAAGGGCGCCGCGGCGAGTCGGTCAGCAGCCGGGTGCGCGCGAGGCGCTCGTCCAGATCGGTCAGGACCTCGTCGGCGACATGGAGCGAGAACGGCTCGATTCCCATGCGGTCACCGTAGCGACCGCATCCGACATCGGGTCAGGCGCTCTTGCGCTTCTGCCGGAGCACCACGGTGGGCGGTGCGCCCTCGTCGACCGAGGCGCGGGTGATGACGACCTTGTCGACGTCTTCGGCCGACGGGATCTCGAACATGATCGGCCCGAGCACGTCCTCCAGGATGGCGCGGAGACCGCGGGCGCCGGTCTTGCGGTCGACAGCGAGGTCGGCGATCGACTCGAGCGCCTCGGTGTCGAACTCGAGCTCGACGCCGTCGAGCTCGAACATCCGCTGGTACTGCTTGACCAGCGCGTTCTTCGGCTCGGTCAGGATCTCCATCAGGGCGACGCGGTCGAGCGGCGACACCGAGGCCACGACGGGCAGGCGGCCGATGAATTCGGGGATGAGCCCGAACTTGTGCAGGTCTTCCGGCTGGACCTCGCTGAACAGGGTCAGGTCATCGCCCTTGTTGTGCAGCGGGGCGCCGAAGCCGACGCCGTGCTTGCCCACGCGCGACGAGATGATGTCTTCCAGCCCGGCGAAGGCGCCGGCGACGATGAACAGCACGTTCGTCGTGTCGATCTGGATGAACTCCTGGTGCGGATGCTTGCGACCGCCCTGGGGCGGCACCGACGCGACCGTGCCCTCGAGGATCTTCAGCAGCGCCTGCTGCACGCCCTCGCCTGACACGTCGCGCGTGATCGACGGGTTCTCGGCCTTGCGGGCGATCTTGTCGACCTCATCGATGTAGATGATGCCGGTCTCGGCGCGCTTGGTGTCGAAGTCGGCCGCCTGCAGCAGCTTGAGGAGGATGTTCTCGACGTCTTCGCCGACGTAGCCCGCCTCGGTGAGCGCCGTGGCGTCGGCGACCGCGAACGGCACGTTCAGGCGCTTGGCGAGAGTCTGCGCGAGATAGGTCTTGCCGCAGCCGGTCGGACCGAGGAGCAGGATGTTGCTCTTGGCGATCTCGATCTCGTCTGCGCGCTGCTCGGCCGTCTGGAGCGTGCCGTGCGCGCGGACGCGCTTGTAGTGGTTGTAGACCGCGACGGACAGAGCGCGCTTGGCGTCGTCCTGGCCGACCACGTACTCGTCGAGGAAGGAGAAGATCTCGCGGGGCTTCGGCAGTTCGAACTCGGCGACCTCGCCCGACGACGACTCGGCCATGCGCTCTTCGATGATCTCGTTGCACAGCTCGACGCACTCGTCGCAGATGTAGACGCCGGGGCCGGCGATCAGCTGCTGGACCTGCTTCTGGCTCTTGCCGCAGAACGAGCACTTGAACAGGTCGGCGCTCTCACCGATGCGTGCCATGCGTGCATCCTCCCGATGTCCGGCCTGTCGGCCTGGCGTGATTCGAGCCTAACCGCTGGCGGAGACAACGGTGCGTATTGCGACGCGGCGCCGCGCAGTCCGCCCTCAGCGGACAACGCAGGAGGACCCCGGCACGGTGGCCGGGGTCCTCCTGTCGTCGTGCTGCGTCGTGCTACTTGGTGAGCGCGGCGGGGGTGCGCTTGCGGGTCGTCAGCACCTGGTCGACGAGGCCGTACTCGACGGCCTCGACGGCGCCCAGGATCTTGTCGCGGTCGATGTCCTTGTTGACCTGCTCCTGGGGGCGGCCGGAGTGCTTCGCGAGCGTCTCCTCCAGCCAGGTGCGCATCCGCATGATCTCGGCGGCCTGGATCTCGATGTCGGACGCCTGTCCGTGCCCCGACTCGCCGACGGCGGGCTGGTGGATGAGGATGCGGGCGTTCGGCAGGGCGAGGCGCTTGCCAGGGGCTCCGGCGGCCAGCAGCACGGCGGCGGCCGAGGCGGCCTGGCCGAGCACGACCGTCTGGATCTGGGGCGAGATGTACTGCATCGTGTCGTAGATCGCCGTCATGGCCGTGAACGAGCCGCCGGGCGAGTTGATGTACATGATGATGTCGCGGTCGGGGTCCTGGCTCTCGAGCACGAGGAGCTGCGCCATCACGTCGTCGGCCGACGCGTCGTCGACCTGCACGCCGAGGAAGATCACGCGGTCCTCGAAGAGCTTGTTGTACGGATCCTGGCGCTTGTACCCGTAGGCGGTGCGCTCTTCGAACTGGGGCAGGATGTAGCGGCTGCCGGGTGCCTGCAGCCCGTTGTGGGCTGTTCCTCCGAAGGTGGGGATGTTCATTGCGTGTGTCGTCCTTCTCTTTGCCTTCGGGATGCCTAGTTCGCGGTGCCGCCGCCGCCGACGACGTCCGTCGCCGACTCGCGGATGTGGTCGACGAAGCCGTACTCGAGCGCCTCGTCCGCCGAGAACCAGCGGTCGCGGTCGCCGTCTGCGTTGATCTGCTCGACCGACTTGCCGGTCTGCGCTGCGGTGATCTCGGCGAGGCGCTTCTTCATGTCGAGGATGAGCTGCGCCTGCGTCTGGATGTCGCTGGCCGTGCCGCCGAAGCCGCCGTGCGGCTGGTGCAGCAGGACGCGCGCGTTCGGGGTGATGTAGCGCTTGCCCTTCGTGCCGGCGGTCAGCAGCAACTGACCCATCGAGGCCGCCATGCCGATGCCCACCGTGACGATGTCGTTGGGGACGAACTGCATGGTGTCGTAGATCGCCATGCCCGCGGTGATCGAGCCACCGGGCGAGTTGATGTAGAGGTAGATGTCCTTCTGCGTGTCCTCGGCTGCGAGGAGCAGGATCTTGGCGCAGATCTCGTTCGCGTTCTCGTCGCGCACCTCCGAGCCCAGCCAGATGATGCGGTCCTTCAGCAGCCTGTCGAAGACGCTCGTCGCGACAAGGGGATCGGCCATGTTCACTCCTGATTCGGTGGTCGTGTTATCGAATCTACCGGCGCGCCGTCGGCGACCCGCCCGTGTTCGCCCTGGGCAAAGCGAAAGGGACGGATGCTGCTGCATCCGTCCCTTCCACGCGTGCGTGTCAGCGGGAGATTACTCGGCTGCCTCGTCCGCGTCGGCCTTCTTGGCCGGTGCCTTCTTCGCCGCAGGCTTCTTGGCAGGTGCCTTCTTGGCCGGTGCCTTCTTCGCGGGCTTCTCCTCGACGACCTCGTCCGCGGCGTCGGCCTCAGCGGCCTCGTCCTCGTCCTCGACGGCGGCGAAGCCGGTCAGGTCGACGGGCGCGCCGTTCGTGTCCACGACGGTCACCTTGCCGAGCGCGACGGCGAGGGCCTTGTTGCGGGCGACCTCGCCGATCATGGCGGGCAGCTGGTTCTGCTGCTGCAGCGCCTCGACGAACTCCTGCGGCGCCATGCCGTACTGCGCGGCCGACTGCACGAGGTACTGGGTCAGCTCATCCTGCGACACCTGGACGTTGGCCTTCTCGGCGATGGCGTCGAGCAGCATCTGCGTGCGGAACTGCTTCTCGCTCGCCTCGGTCACCTCGGCGCGGTGCGTGTCGTCCTCGAGACGACCCTCACCCTCGAGGTGCGCGTGGACCTCGTCCTCGACCAGCTGCGGCGGCACGGGGATGTCGGCCTTCTCGAGCAGCGTCTCGATCAGCTTGTCGCGCGCAGCCGACGCCTGGGTGAACGTGGACTGCTCGCCCACGCGCTCCTGCAGGCTCTCGCGCAGCTCGGCGATCGTGTCGAACTCGCTCGCGATCTGAGCGAAGTCGTCGTCGGCCTCGGGCAGCTCGCGCTCCTTGACGGCGGTGACGGTGACGGCCACCTCGGCCTCCTCGCCGGCGTGGTCGCCGCCGATGAGCTTCGAGCGGAACGTGGTGTCCTCACCCGCGGTGAGCGAGTCGATGGCCTCGTCGATGCCCTCGAGCAGCTCGCCCGAGCCGATCTCGTACGACACGCCCTCGGCGCGGTCGATCTCCGAACCGTCGATGGTCGCGACCAGGTTGAGCTCGACGAAGTCGCCGGTGGTGGCAGGACGGTCGACGGTCACGAGGGTGCCGAAGCGCGCGCGCAGGCGGTCGAGCTCGGCGTCGATGGCGGACTCGTCGACCTCGGCGGCCTCGACCTCGATGGTGGTGCCCTCGTAGGCGGGCAGGTCGAACTCGGGACGCACGTCGACCTCGACCTCGACCTTCAGGTCGCCGGAGAAGTCCTTCTCGTTCGGCCACTCGACGACATCGGCGCTCGGGCGACCGAGGACGCGCAGCTCGTTGGCGGCGACGGCGTCACGGTAGTAGCTGTCGAGGCCCTCGCTGACGGCGTGCTCGAGCACGACGCCGCGGCCGACACGCTGGTCGATGATCGGCGCGGGGACCTTGCCCTTGCGGAAGCCGGGGATCTGGACGTCCTGCGCGATGTGCTCGTACGCGTGCGCGAGGGCGGGCTTGAGCTCCTCGGGCGGGACCGTGATGTGCAGCTTGACCCGGGTCGGGCTGAGCTTCTCGACGGTGCTGTTGACCATGCCTTTTCGTTCTCCTTTTGCGCGACCACGCGCGCGGGAGCGCCGCGCGGTCTGGGTTCGTGGGGCCGACAGTCGGGGCGACAGGATTTGAACCTGCGACCTCCCGCTCCCAAAGCGGGCGCTCTACCAAGCTGAGCTACGCCCCGGGCGGGGGTGCGCACGCACGCGTGCGCCGATCGGCCCTGAGAAGTCTAGCCGACGCAGCCGTGAGACACCCGCACGGTGGACGGAAGCGCCGATGGCGTCCAGTAGACTGCTGGATGCTGCCGCCTGAACGGGCGACTGCGGGGATGTAGCTCAATGGTAGAGCCTCAGTCTTCCAAACTGATGGTGCGGGTTCGATTCCCGTCATCCCCTCTGCCCCATGAAACCCCTGCCCTGCAGGGGTTTCATGCGTTCCGGGGCCGATCGAAGGAGCACCATCCATGCGCGCACTCATCCACACCGCTTTCGGCGACCCGACGGAGGTCCTCGAGGTCGCGGAGCGTCCGCTCCCCGAGCCCGGTCCCGGACAGGTGCGGGTGCGGACGGTGCTCTCGCCCATCCACAACCACGACCTGTGGACGATCCGCGGGACGTACGGGTTCAAGCCCGAGCTGCCCGCGGCGTCGGGCACCGAGGCCGTCGGCGTGGTCGATGCCCTCGGCGAGGGTGTGGACGGACTCCAGGTGGGTCAGCGGGTCACCGGAGGAGCTTTCGGCGTGTGGGCCGAGTACTTCGTGGCGAAGGCGGCCGGGCTCCTGCCCGTCCCTGACGCGATCGACGACGAGACGGCCGCGCAGCTGGTCTCCATGCCGTTCAGCGCGCTCGCCCTGCTCGACTCGCTGGGCGTGCAGTCGGGCGACTGGATCGTGCAGAACACCGCCAACGGGGCCGTCGGCAAGCTGGTCGCGCAGTTCGCCCCTGCCCGCGGCGTCCGCGTGCTCGGGCTGGTGCGTCGGGACGCCGGCGTCGACGAGCTCGCCGCCCTCGGCATCGGCGACGTCGTGTCTACCGAGAGCGCCGGCTGGCGCGATCGTGCCGCTGAGATCCTCGACGGGGCTGAGCCGCGCGCGGCGGTCGACTCGGTCGGCGGGACGGCCGCCGGCGAGCTGCTGTCGCTGCTCGGCGAGGGCGGCACGCTCGTCTCGTTCGGGGCCATGGGCTCGGGAACGCTCCAGATCGCGTCGAGCGACCTCATCTTCAAGCAGGCGACCGTGAAGGGCTTCTGGGGAAGCACGGTGAGCAGGACGATGGATGCCGCCACGCGGGGAGCCCTCATCGGCGAGCTGTTCCAGCGGATCGGCTCGGGCGAGGTGAAGCTGCCCGTCGAGGCGGTGTTCCCGTTCGAGGACGCCCGCGCCGCTGCGGCCGCCAGCGCGGTGCCCGGACGCGCAGGGAAGATCCTGCTGCGCTTCTGAACTCGGCGCGCCTCAGACCTCGCCGAGCATCTCGACGAAGCTCTCGGGCAAGACCACGTCCTGCCCGCGCCGTATCTTCTAGCCCCGTCGCGACTGCTCGAGTCGCCGGGCGACCTCGTCGACACCGGCGAGCGCCACCGCGCCGACGGCACAGGTGACGCCGGCGGTGAAGGTGACCGCGGCCCAGACCATGAGATCGATCTTCGTCGAGACATCGCCGTAGCAGCTCCCGACCGCGGATACCTCGTCGTCACCTTCGGCGAACGCGATCCAGCCCTCGGATCCCGCGTCGCAGACGCCACCCACCGCGATGGCGAGGACAGCCGCGAGAGCGATCAGACCCATCGCAGAGAACGCCAGCACGTACAGGTGCCGCAGCGGCGCGCTCAGCGGGGAGGGAGTGCGAGGGTGGGCCGCCGCTGCGGGCTCAGGCATCGAGTTCATAGCCGGATCATAGATCCCAGAGCTCGTGGCGCCTCAGACCTCGCCGAGCACCCCGACGAAGCTGTCCGGGAGCACCACGTTCTCGCCCGCACCGGCGAAGAAGCCCGCGACCTGCTCCGCCGAATAGCCGGCGATCCCGCATCCGACCTCGGTGACGAGGAAGCGGAGCTCCGGATGCTGCGCCGCGAACGCCACGAACCGGTGCGCCTGCTCCTCGAACACCGTCAGACCCGACATCGTGTCGATGCCGTACGACTGCCCCTGCAGCCCCTCGGACTGCCCCCAGACCGCGCCGAAGCGGTCGTAGGCGAAGCGTGCCGCTCCCCCGCCGTGAGCGCCCGACGCGTTCGAGCCGAAGACGAACACCTCCCCCGGTGCGAGGGACTCGATGCGCATGTCAGACCTCCTGTGCCTCGGCGTGCACGGCAAGGTGCGCTCGATAGATCTCCGCGTTGCGGCGGATGCCCGCCTTCTCCTCGTCGCTGAGCGCGCGCCGCACCTTGGCCGGCACGCCCGCGACGAGGGAACCAGGAGGGATGACGGCGCCCTCGAGCACCACCGCTCCCCCGGCGACCAGACTGCCCGCACCGATGACCGCACCGGAGAGCACGACACTGCCCATGCCGATGAGGCATCCGTCCTCGATCGTGCAGCCGTGCACGACCGCGTTGTGCCCGATCGAGACGTCCGCTCCGATCGTGACCGGATGGCCACGGTCGACGTGCACCGACACGTTGTCCTGCACGTTGCTGCCTGGTCCCAGGGTGATGGTGTCGCTGTCGGCGCGGAGCACCGCGTTGTACCAGACGCTGGCGCCCTCGCTGAGGGTGACGGCGCCGACGACGCGCGCACCCGCCGCCACGAAGCTGGTCGGGTCGAGCACGGGGGTCCTGCCCGCGAGGGCGAGGACGGAGGCGCCGGGACTCACGGTCATGACGAGAGATTACCGCGGGCGCTTAGCCCAGCCTTCGCTTGCTTGCGGAATATCGGGGCCTGAGTACCGTTGGATTCCTAGGCACGTCGCTGCTGGATGGAGACAGAACCATGACGAAGAACCACACCATTTCCGCCACCGCCGCCGACCCGACCGTGGCTGCCGGAACCGCGCAGTTCCTCACCCCCGTCGTCCTCGGACTCCAGGCCCTCGTCGTCAACGGCAAGCAGGCCCACTGGAACGTCCGCGGCACCAACTTCCTCTCGATCCACGAGCTGCTCGACACGGTCGTGGACCACGCGCAGGCTGCCTCCGACGAGGCCGCGGAGCGCATCGTCGCCCTCGGTCTGCCGATCGACGCGCGCCTCGCGACGATCGCCCAGAAGGCGACGCCTTCGGCCATCGGCGCCGGGTTCACGCAGTGGGACGAGACGGTCCGCGACATCGTCGCCGACATCGACGTCATCCTCGTCGACGTGCAGGCGGCGATCGACGGACTCGACGAGATCGACCTCACCAGCCAGGACATCGTGATCGGCATCAAGGCCGGCCTCGAGAAGGACCGCTGGTTCCTCTCGGCGCACCTCGCCGAGTAGTCCGCGCTGACGACAAAGCCCCCCGGTGCACCCGGGGGGCTTCGTCGTGCCGGTCGGCTACGCGGCGTGCGTGACCCGGCCGCCGAGCAGGGTCGCGGTGACCTCCATGCCGCGCAGCGAGATCTCGTCGGCCGTGAGCGGATCTGCAGCGCACAGCGCCAGGTCCGCGATCGCCCCGGGCTCGATGCGCGCCCCGGATCGCGACCCTCCGCGGGTGGATGCCGCCAGTGCCGTGTCGATGGAGAGCCCCTGCTCCGGGTGCCAGGCGGGCCGTCCGTCGCGCGTGCGGAACACGGCGGCGGCCATCGCCGCCCACGGGTCGAGGGGCGAGACCGGCGCGTCCGAGCCGAACAGCAGGTTCGCCCCCGCGTCGGCGAGCATCCGCAGCGGGTACGGCACGGCGGTCTGCTCCGCCCAGATCGTGTCGGTGAGGTCGCGGTCGTCGACGGCGTGCTCCGGCTGCACGCTCGCGCCGACGCCGAGCCGAGCGAAGCGCGGGATGTCGGCGTGCGCGACCAGCTGCGCGTGCTCGATCGTGCCGGTCGCGCCGGTGACGCCGAAGGCGTCGAGCGCGTGCGAGTTCGCCACATCGCCGATCGCGTGGATGGCGCACGACAGCCCGTTCGCGGTCGCCCGCGTCATCAGCTCGAGCAGCTCGGCGGGCGGCACGGTCAGCATGCCGTGGTTGTGGGGGTCACCGGGGTACGGGTGCGAGCACGCCGCGGTGCGGGTGCCCAGCGATCCGTCGGTGATCACCTTGAGCGAGCCGACGCGCACCAGATCGGATGCCGTGGCCACCGCATCCCCCGAACGAAGGCCTTCGGCGATCGCCCGATCGAGCAGGTCGGGGTAGATCCCGAACTCGGCGCGCAGCGTGTCGAATCCGCCATCGAGCCGACGGCGCCACGCCGAGGCGTTCCAGGCCATGTCGAGGTCGACGAGCCCGACGATCCCGCGGGCCGCCGCATCCTGCGCCATCTCGGCGACGAGGCGGTCGCCGACCGCGGGTTCCACCTCGTTCAGCCGCCGCGAGATCTCGAATGCCGGCGCCTCGCGCAGCATCCCGTCCCCGACGGCGGGGTGGCCCTCTCGGCGCAGCGCTGCGCTGTTCAGCCAGACGCTGTGGACATCCGCGTTGATCAGATAGGTCGGCACCTCGCCGGTCGCGCCGTCGAGCAGATCGAGGCTCGGCGCGTCCGGCCAGAACGCGTCGCGGAATCCCGTGCCGATGCGGCGCCCGTCGGCGAGCAGGGGGGCGGTCGCCATGATCGACGCGGCCTCCGCCGCCGAGCGCGCGCCGCCGAGATCGGTCCGCTGCGCGACGAGGGCCCACTGCACGGTGTGCACATGGTGGTCCCACAGCCCGGGCACGAGCCAGGTGCCGTCGGCGTCGAGCACGGGACCGACGGGTTTCAGGGCGGCGGTGGGCGCGATGTCGGTGATCCGGCCGCCCGTGATGAAGATGTCGAAGAGTCCGTCATGCGGCAGCATCTCGCGGCCCGCACCGGCCACTCGGGCACCGCGGATCGTGCCGACCTGGTCGCCGATCGTCGTCATCGTGGGGTCACCCTCGCGTCGCGGGCCCGTGCCATCTCGGCGGCCAGGGCGGGATTCGGTGCGGAGCCGCCCTCGGAGAGCTCCATGATGATCGTGTCGACGACCTCGGGCGACTTGTTCTGACTGAGCTTCCGCTTGGCCACCACCCTGGTGGGAGTCAGGCGGAATCCGACGGTGCCCTTCTCCAGCCGGCGCACGAAGTCCGCGTCGTTCGGCCGCTCCCACAGCAGCCGCGGGTCCTCACGTCCGCTCTCGAAGTGCGCGACGAGACGGTCGAGCACGCGCAGGTTCTCCTCCGGTGAGAGGATCTCGGGCACGCCCGTCAGATGGGCTGACACGAAGTTCCACGTCGGCACGTTCGCTACCTCGCCGTACCAGCCGGGCGAGATGTAGCCGTGCGGGCCCTGCACGACCACGAGCAGCTCACGCTCCCCCAGCCCGTGGATCAGATCGTCGGGCTTGCCGACGTGCCCGACGATGGTGAGGTCGTCGCGGTCATCGTCGAGCAGGACGGCGTAGTGCGACGCGACGAGCCCTTCGGGCGTGCTGCTCACCAGCGTCACCCACGGATTCTGCGCGATGAGGCGGCGCAGCTCGGCGACGTCGGTCATCGCGAAACTCGGATTCTGGCGCATGATTCGTCTCCTTCAGCGCTGGCAGGACGGGCACCAGTACAGCTTGCGGGCGCCCATCTCCTCCAGCACGATCTGCGTGCCGCACACCCGGCACGGCAGCCCCGCGCGGTGGTAGACCCAGTGTCGGTCATCGCGGTGCGCCATCGCCTTGCGATAGTCGCCCGCCGACAGGCCGTCCATCGTCATCATCTGGCCCGTCTCGACGCCGATCGCCAGCAGACGCGTCCAGTCGCGCCAGAGCTCGCGCACGACCTCCTCCGGGACGTCACGGCCGGGCGTGTGCGGGTCGAGGCGGGCACGGAAGAGCAGCTCGGCGCGGTACACGTTCCCGATCCCGCTGACCACCGCCTGGTCCATCAGCAGCAGCCCGATCGGCGTGGGCTTGCGGCGCACGACCGCGGTGAAGCGCTCCTCGCCCTCGGCCAGGTCGTCGACGAGGGGGTCGGGTCCGAGCTTGGCGATGGTCGCGGCGACCTCATGAGGGCTCTGGAGCTGACACGCGGTCGGGCCGCGGAGGTCAGCGCACGTCTGCTCGGCGAGCAGGCGCAGACGCACCTGGCCGACCACCGGCGGCGGCCACTCGTCCGCGTCGTCCGCCAACCCGGTCGTCTGCTCCGACATGCGCACATGCACGCGGGTCCGGCGCGGTGCCCCGATCGAGGTCAGGGAGTTCTCCCCCGCCGCATCCATCACCCTGTCGATGTCGGTGCCGCGCTGGTTGGTCTGGCCCATGCGCCCGTTCGCGGATGCGATGGTCGGGTCCACCAGGATCTCGCCCGCGAAGTCCCACGCGCCGTACATGCCGAGGTGGATCCGCAGCCACAGGTCGCCGTCGAACGCGAGGAACATCTGCTTGCCGACGGCGCGCACCTCGACCGCCTCTCGGCCGTCGATGACGGCTGCGCCTTCGGCGAAGCGTCCCTGCGGTGAGGAGGCGCGGACGCTGCGCCCGACGAAGTTTCGGTCGAACTGACGGGCGATGCGGTGGACGGAGTGCCCCTCGGGCATCAGCCGGCTTCTGGATCGAACGAGCTGTCCGTCGCGGCCAGCACATCGGGCTGTCCGACGACGGCACGGGGGTCGGGCTCGAGGGAGCCATCGGTCTCGTACGCCGCGAGCTGCGCGATGCGCCGCACGTGCCGCTCGTCGCCGGTGAACGGCGTGGCGACGAACCGGTCGATGAACGCGGAGGCCTCGTCGAACGTGTGCTGGCGCGCGCCGATCGAGATCACGTTCGCGTCGTTGTGCTCGCGGGCGAGCTCAGCCGTGGCGATGCTCCACACCAGCGCCGCGCGGATGCCGGCCACCTTGTTCGCGGCGATCTGCTCACCGTTGCCGGAGCCGCCGAACACGACGCCGAGCGCGTCGAGACCGGCGGCCTGGTCGCGGGCGACGGCCTGCGCCGCGCGGATGCAGAATGCCGGGTAGTCGTCCTGCGCGTCGTACTCGACGGGACCGTGATCGATGACCTCGTGGCCCTGGGCGGCCAGGTGGTGCTGCAGCTGCGTCGAGAACTCGAGGCCCGCGTGATCGGTCGCGATGTGGATGCGCATGCTCCCATCCTAGGGATCGCGGCGGGTGCGCGATCCGTCGCCGCGGACGCGCACCGCGTAGGCTGGACGGGTTGTCGCCGACGCCATCCGCGCCGATCCGCGACCGCTTCGTCCTCACCCATGGGAGCAACGCAGTGCCTGGAGAGAACCTCACCCGCATCGAGGCGCAGGAGCGCCGCGCGATCGTCTCGACGGAGTCGTACGACGTCGTGCTGGATCTGACGAAGGGCGCCGAGGTCTTCGCCTCGCGCACGACGATCCACTTCTCCGCGACGCCTGGCGCGTCGACGTTCATCGACCTGATCGCCCGCGACGTGCGCGAGATCACCCTGAACGGCGTGTCGATCGATCCTGCGTCGGCCTTCGCCGACTCACGCATCGCCCTCGACGGCCTCGCCGAGCAGAACGAGCTCGTCGTCGACGCCGACTGCCTCTACACGAACACGGGTGAGGGCCTGCACCGCTTCGTCGATCCCGTCGACGACGAGGTCTACCTGTACTCCCAGTTCGAGGTGCCCGACTCGCGGCGCATGTACGCCGTGTTCGAGCAGCCCGACCTCAAGGCCACGTTCCGCTTCACGGTCACCGCACCGGCCGCATGGAAGGTCATCTCGAACTCGCCGACTCCGACCCCCGCGGTCGACGGCGACACCGCCACGTGGGCGTTCGAGCCCACTCCGGTCATCTCGTCGTACATCACGGCGCTCATCGCCGGCCCCTACGAGGCGACCTTCTCCGAGCTGACCAGCGCGTCGGGGCGCACCATCCCGCTCGGCGTCTACGGCCGCAAGAGCCTGTGGCAGTTCCTCGACGCCGACTACATCTTCGACAAGACGCGTGAGGGCTTCGCGTACTACGAGGAGAAGTTCGACTACCCGTACCCGTTCGCCAAGTACGACCAGCTGTTCGTGCCCGAGTTCAACGCCGGCGCCATGGAGAACGCGGGTGCGGTGACCTTCACCGAGACCTATGTGTTCCGCAGCAAGGTCACCGACGCGGTCAAGGAGCGTCGCGTCGTCACGATCCTGCACGAGCTGGCCCACATGTGGTTCGGCGACCTCGTCACGATGAAGTGGTGGAACGACCTCTGGCTGAACGAGTCGTTCGCCGAGTGGGCGTCCACGATCGCCACGGCAGAGGCCACCGAGTGGACCGAGGCGTGGACGACGTTCAACGCGATGGAGAAGACCTGGGCGTACCGCCAGGACCAGCTGCCGTCGACGCACCCGGTCGTCGCCGAGATCAACGACCTCGAGGACGTGCAGGTCAACTTCGACGGCATCACCTACGCGAAGGGCGGCTCGGTCCTCAAGCAGCTCGCCGCGTGGGTCGGCATCGAGCAGTTCTTCGCCGGCGTCTCGCAGTATTTCAAGAAGCACGCGTACTCGAACACCGAGCTCGGCGACCTGCTCGGCGAACTCGAGACCACGAGCGGCCGCGACCTCAGCGGCTGGTCGAAGAAGTGGCTCGAGACCGCGGGGGTCAACACGCTCGCCCCGGCGATCTCCGTGTCGGGCGACGGCACACTCACCCGGTTCGCGATCGTCCAGACGGCGCCGGCGGACTACCCGACGATCCGTCCGCACCGTCTCGGCGTCGGCTTCTACACCCTGTCCGGCCAGACGCTCGAGCGCAGCCACTACGTCGAGCTCGACGTTGACGGCGACCTCACCGAGGTGCCCGAGCTGAAGGGGCTCGCTCAGCCCGATCTGATCCTGCTCAACGACGAGGACCTCGCCTACGCGAAGATCCGCCTCGACGAGCGCTCCCTGCACACGGCTGTCGACCACCTCGCCGGCATCAGCGACCCGCTGGCGCGCTCGCTCGTCTGGGGCGCCGCCTGGGATCAGACGCGGGATGCTGAGGCCTCTGCGACCGCGTACCTCGACCTCGTGCTGCGCAACATCGGCACGGAGACCGAGTCGACGACGGTCCGCACGACCCTCGCCCAGCTGCAGCTCGCCGCGAACGCCTACGTCGACCCGGCCACGCGCGACCGGGCCCGCGCGAAGGTGGCCGACGGCCTGTGGGCCCTGGCGAATGCCGCAGCCCCCGGCAGCGACAGCCAGCTGCAGTTCGTGACGGCGTTCGCGTCCGCCGCATCGACGTCGGCGCACTGGGACACCGTCCGCCAGGTGCGCGACGGCGAGATCGCCTTCGACGGGCTCGCGATCGACACCGACCTGTCCTGGCAGCTGCTGGTCTCGCTCGCCGCGGGTGGACGCGTGAGCGCCGAGGACATCGACGCCGCGCTGGCCGCTGACAACACGGCCAAGGGCGGCGAGTTCGCGGCTCAGGCAAAGGCGGCGCTGCCGTCGGCGGCGGCGAAGCAGGCCGCGTGGGCGTCGCTGGTCGACCGCGACGACCTGCCGAACACGATCGTCCGCTCCGCCGCGCTCGGATTCACCCACCCCGCCGGTGTCGACCTGCTCGGCGAGTTCGTGCCGCGATACTTCGACATGCTGCTGCCGGTGTGGGAGTCGCGCAGCTACAAGATCGCCGAGTACCTCATCGCCGGGCTGTACCCGGCCGCGCTCGCGAACCGCGAGCTGCGTGACGCGACCCGCGCGTGGCTCGCCGCGAACGCGGACGCGCCCGCAGCCCTGCGACGCCTGGTGAACGAGAACCTCGCCGGTGTCGAGCGTGCGCTCGCGGTGCAGGAGCGCGACGCGCAGTAGCCCTCCCCTCACGCACAGCCGCACGACCAGAGGATCCGGACGATGGACATGTTCTTCGCAGAGACCGCGGACGGAGCCGACCCGACGTTCTGGGAGAGCGTCGGGTCGGTGCTGGTGCCCCTGGGATACAAGTCCCTCGGCGTCGCCGGCATCATCGTCGGCGCGTTCGTCGTCGCGTGGCTCCTCCGGCTGATCATCGCCCGCGTGGTGCGGCGCATCGTCAGTGGTGCGAAGTCCAAGGCCAACGTGGATGACACGCAGGCGCTGGATCGGTCGCCCTTGGCTGCAGTGCGGCTGGTCCAGCGCACACGCACGCTCGGCTCGATCCTGCAGAACATCGTGAACGTGACGATCGTCATCATCGCGCTCATCCTGATCGTCAACGTGATCGATCCGAGCGTGCTCGGCTCGTTCGCGCTGCTCAGCGCCGCCATCGGCGCGGGTCTCGGCTTCGGCGCGCAGAACATCGTCAAGGACGTGCTCAACGGGATCTTCATCGTCGCCGAGGACCAGGTGGGGATCGGCGACGTCGTCGACCTCGGATTGGCGACGGGTGTCGTCGAGTACGTCAGCGTGCGCATCACGCACGTGCGCGACGTGAACGGCACCCTCTGGTACGTCCGCAACGGCGAGATCACGCGGATCGGCAACATGTCGCAGGGCTGGGCCCGCGCCATCGTCGACCTCGCAGTGCCGGCGGACGCCCAGGTGGACGAGGTGGAGAAGGCGCTGCTGGCCGCAGCGGAGGGCCTCGCGGCCGATCCGAAGTGGCGCACCCGCGTCATCGAGAAGCCCGAGGTGTGGGGCCTCGAGTCCATCTCCGGCGACGCGTTGGTGATCCGCATCGTCGTGAAGACCAGGGCGAGCGCGAAGGACGACGTGGCGCGAGAGCTGCGGATGCGCCTCAAGCACGCCGTCGACGAGCTCGGGCTGACTCTGCCGGCCCTGAACTCGATCGTGCTCACCGGCATCGAGGGGGCGCAGCGCGTGCGCGGCGCGAACCCGCCGAAGACGAAGCCCACCCCCACCCAGGTGGCCGAACGCCCCGTGTGGAAGCCGAAGCGGACCCCGCGCAAGAAGCCGACGGATGCCGCCGCCACCGATGCGGGGAGTGGCACGCCGGGCCCGGGCGGGTCAGACGACGAGGGCACACCATGAGCGACGAGCCGCTCAGCTTCTACGACGAGGTCGGCGGCCACGACACCTTCGTGCGCCTGGTTGACGAGTTCTATCGCGGCGTCGCGGGCGACGAGGTGCTGAAGCCGATGTACCCCGAGGAGGACCTCGGGCCGGCACGTGAGCGCCTCACGATGTTCCTCGAGCAGTACTGGGGCGGACCAGCCACCTACAGCGAGCAGCGCGGGCATCCGCGGCTGCGGATGCGCCACCAGCCGTTCCACGTCAACCCGGACGCGCGCGACCGCTGGCTGCAGCACATGCGCGCCGCGGTCGACACGCTCGAGCTGCCGCCGCTGCATGAGGCCACGCTGTGGGATTATCTCCAGCGTGCCGCTTTCGCGATGGTGAACACCTTCGAACCCACCGGCATCGGTCCGGCCGCGCAGGGGCGCGCCGCCACCGACATCCCCCTCACCCCGACGACGAAGGAGTCGCCATGACCACAACCACCACCCACTCCGCCGATCTGCTCGTGATCGGATGGGGCCTGGCCGGTCTCGTCGCCGCAGGAGAAGCGGCAGCACTCGGCAAGAAGGTGGTGATCGTCGACCAGGAGCCCCGCACCAATCTGGGCGGTCAGGCCTGGTGGTCGTTCGGAGGGCTCTTCTTCATCGACTCTCCCGAGCAGCGCCGGCTGGGGATCAAGGACTCCCTCGATCTGGCGCGGCAGGACTGGTTCGGCAGCGCCGGGTTCGACCGTGAAGAGGATGCGTGGCCGCGCCGCTGGGCGGAGGCCTACCTGCAGTTCGCGCACACCGAGAAGCGGTCGTGGCTGCGCGAGCGCGGCGTCGGATTCTTCCCGATCGTGGGCTGGGCCGAGCGGGGCGGATACACCGCCATCGGGCCGGGCAACTCCGTGCCGCGCTTCCACGTGACGTGGGGCACCGGTCCGGGCGTCGTCGCGCCGTTCCAGGCGGCACTCGAGATCGCCGAGGCCGAGGGCAGGGTCACGATCCTGCCCCGCCACCGCGTGACCGCGCTCACGATGGTCGACGGGACGGTCACCGGCGCGGCCGGTGACGTGCTGGCGCCCTCCGGCGCGGTGCGCGGCGTCGCCACCTCCCGCGAGGTGGTCGGCGACTTCGAGGTCACCGCCGCCGCGACCGTCGTCTCCTCCGGCGGCATCGGCGGCAACCACACGATGGTCCGCCGGCAGTGGCCGGCTCGCCTCGGAGCTGCACCGGAGTCGATGATCACCGGCGTCCCGGCCTACGTCGACGGCTCCATGTATCCGGTCGCGGAGGCCGCCGGCGCCCGCTTCATCAATGGCGACCGCATGTGGCACTACGTCGAGGGCATCCAGAACTGGGACCCGGTCTGGCCTCAGCACGGCATCCGCATCCTTCCGGGTCCCTCGTCGGTGTGGCTCGACGCGACCGGCAAGCGTCTGCCCGTGCCGCTCTTCCCCGGGTACGACACGCTCGGCACGCTCGCCCACCTGCGGGAGACCGGCTACGACCACTCCTGGTTCGTGCTCTCCCAGAAGATCATCGAGAAGGAGTTCACGCTCTCGGGCAGCG
The DNA here is from genome assembly GCF_027943945.1 of Microbacterium terricola. Taxonomy (NCBI): domain Bacteria; kingdom Bacillati; phylum Actinomycetota; class Actinomycetes; order Micrococcales; family Microbacteriaceae; genus Microbacterium; species Microbacterium terricola. The sequence continues at coordinate 1,547,150 of NZ_AP027141.1, forward strand.
AGCAGAACCCCGACCTGACCGGCAAGGACATGCAGCTGCTGATCAAGTCGCGCCTGGGCAAGGGCGCGTCCGGCCCGGTGCAGGCGTTCATGGACAACGGCGTCGACTTCGTCGTCCGCGACAATCTCGACGACCTCATCGCCGGCATGCGTGCACTCCCGGGCGGCGACGCCCTCGACGGCGAACTGGTGCGGCTCGAGGTCGAGGCCCGCGACCGCGAGGTGGACAACGATTTCACGAAGGACGCTCAGATCGCCATGCTGCGCTCCGCGCGGGCATTCCGGGGAGACAAGCTCATCCGCACGGCGACGCCGCATCGCATTCTCGACCCGAAGTCGGGACCGCTCATCGCCGTCAAGCTGCATGTTGTCACGCGCAAGTCGCTCGGCGGCATCGAGACCGATCTCGACGGCCGGGTGGTCGTCGACGGGGTCGAGCCGATCCCCGGCCTCTACGCGGCAGGCGAGGCGAGCGGCTTCGGCGGCGGCGGCGTGCACGGATACCGAGCGCTCGAGGGCACGTTCCTCGGAGGGTGCCTGTTCTCCGGGCGGACCGCCGGGCGCTCGGCCGCGCGCGCGATCTAGCCGGACGCGCCGGTCGCCCGCACGGCCGTCAGACCCACCCGCTGCGGTCCGCGGACGAGGACGTGGCCACGCGCCAGCGTGAGCCGCGTCCAGGCGCCCGAGGTCAGCACGCGCGCGTCCTCCTCGCCCGCGATGAAGCCCATCGTGAAGGCGGCGAACGCCGCGCCGAGCGGAAGCCCGTGGAGCTGCTCGTCGACCGCACCCCAGACATCCGCACGGATCACGCGAACCACGTCCTCGCCCGGATCGGCCGGCATGGCCTCGGCGACCATGGCGATGCCGAACTGGGCGCGCGCGGCGAGCAGCGACGCGGGCAGGGCGGCGCCCTGCGCCCACCCGCCCCGCGGCGGCGAGACGCCCGCCCACGCGGGCGACTGAGCGGTCTCCGGCAGCACGAGCGCAGCGGCGTCGTCGTCGGCGGGGGCCAGTGCGGATGCGTCGACCACGAGGTCGCAGACGAGCTCCGGGTCGACGTGCACCGCCCGCAGCGCGAGGACGGTGGGCGTGCTGTCGAACAGTCCGCGCGGGGCGAGCGGCGCCGCGGTCATCGCGAGCGTGCCGTGCTCTGCGCGGAGCCGCACCGCTCCGTCCCCGACGGTGCGGGCACGGCCGGCGAAGGTGAGGGCATCGGCGGCGGCTGCGGCATCGACGAAGATCAGGCGCTGAGACATCCGCCCTAAACTACCAAGGTGCACCCGTCACCCGAGCCAGAGGCCGACCCCGTCGCCGCACTACTGCAGGTCCTCGATCTCGCCGGCTCGGACGCGCGGACGACCGAGGACATCTTCACCGGCCGCTCGCAGGCGATGCCGCTGGGGCGCGTCTTCGGCGGGCAAGTGCTCGCGCAGGCGATCGTGGCCGCGGGCCGGACGACCCCGGAAGGACGCGCCGCGCACTCGATGCACGGCTACTTCCTGCGCCCGGGCGACTCGGCGATGGGCATCACCTTCGCCGTGGATCGCATCCATGACGGACGCTCGTTCTCGACCCGGCGCACGCAGGCGTTCCAGGACGGCGTGCCGATCTTCTCGATGATCGCGTCGTTCCAGGACGAGGATCCGGGGCTCGAGCACCATGAGCCCCTTCCCGATGGGATCCCCGCGCCCGAGGACCTGCCCGACTTCGAGCAGAACCTCACGGGTCTGCATCCCGTCTCCAAGCGCCTGTTCACCGATCGGCCAGCCGACCTGCGGCATGTGCCGTCGCCGATCTATCTCACCGTCGACGGCGATCGGCAGCCGCGCCAGGCGGTCTGGATGCGGATGCGACGACCGCTGCCCGATGACCCTGAGGTCCACCGCGCGACGCTCGCGTACCTGAGCGACCTCACCATCCAGGAGTCGATCCTGCGCGCGCACGGGATCGCCTGGACGACTCCCGGTCTGAAGGTCGCGAGCCTCGATCACGCCATGTGGTGGCATCGGCCCGCTCGTGTCGAGGACTGGATCCTGTACGTGCAGGAGTCCCCCAGTGCGCGGGGCGGCCGAGGTCTGGCGACCGGGCGCATCTACACGCGCGACGGCCAGCTGCTGGCCAGCGTCGCGCAGGAGATCATGGTCCGCATCCCCGACGCGGACTGAGGCCTCCCGGCCGTCAGCGCCGGTGGGCGTAGGCGAGGGGCTCGCCGAGGAACGGCTCCCACACGGCGCGCTCCTCCGGGGTGAGCCGCAGCGGCCGCCCGGAGGCGGCGTCCACCTTGACGACGACAGTGGTCGCCCTGGCGTACACGTCCTGTGTCCGCCCCTGCGCCGTCTCGAGCGGGCTGCACACCTCGTAGCAGACCTCGATGCTCGAGCCGCCGAGGCGGCTGAACCAGATCTGCACGTCGAGGGGATCGCGCTGATACGGCACCGGGGCGAGGTACTCGATCTCCTGGCGGGCGATCAGCGTGAGCACCCCGCTGGCGATCCCGGAGTCGAGCACCGCCGTCGGCGGAGCCGTCTCGCCGGGCAGCGGCTTCCAGAAGGCGCGCACGCGCGCCTCTTCGAGCAGCTTCAGCATCGACGTGTTGTTCACATGGTTGAACGCGTCGAGGTCGCCCCACCGCAGCGGGATCGGGATGTGGAGACGCTCAGTCACGCGTGAGCTTGCGGTAGGTGGAGCGGTGCGGCTTGGCCGCATCGGCGCCGAGGCGCGAGATCTTGTTCTCCTCGTATGCCTCGAAGTTGCCCTCGAACCAGTACCACTTGTCCGGCTCCTCTTCGGTGCCCTCATAGGCGAGGATGTGCGTCGCGATCCGGTCGAGGAACCACCGGTCGTGGGTGATGACCACCGCACAGCCGGGGAACTCGAGCAGTGCGTTCTCGAGGCTGCCGAGGGTCTCGACATCCAGGTCGTTGGTCGGTTCGTCGAGGAGCAGGAGGTTGCCGCCCTGCTTGAGCGTGAGGGCGAGGTTCAAGCGGTTGCGCTCTCCACCGGAGAGCACGCCCGCCTTCTTCTGCTGATCGGGCCCCTTGAAGCCGAACTGCGACACGTACGCGCGCGAGGGGATCTCGACCTTTCCGACCTGGATCCAGTCCAGGCCGTCGGACACGACCTCCCACAGGTTCTTGTTGGGGTCGATGCCGCCGCGGGTCTGGTCGACGTACGAGATCTCGACGGTCTCGCCGATCTTGACCTCGCCAGCGTCTGCCGGCTCGAGGCCGACGATCGTCTTGAAGAGCGTGGTCTTGCCCACGCCGTTCGGTCCGATGATGCCGACGATGCCGTTGCGGGGCAGGCTGAACGAGAGCCCGTCGATCAGGACGCGGTCGCCGAAGCCCTTCTTCAGGTTCTTCGTCTCGAGCACGAGCTGACCGAGGCGCGGCCCCGGCGGGATCTGGATCTCCTCGAAATCGAGCTTCCTGGTGCGCTCGGCCTCCGCTGCCATCTCCTCGTACCGGGCGAGGCGCGACTTCGACTTGGTCTGGCGGCCCTTGGCGTTGCTGCGCACCCACTCGAGCTCGGAGGCCAGCCGCTTGGCGAGCTTCGCGTCTTTCTTGCCCTGGACCTGCAGTCGCTCCTGCTTCTTCTCCAGGTAGGTCGAGTAGTTGCCCTCGTACGGGTAGAGGCGACCGCGGTCGACCTCGCAGATCCATTCCGCGACGTGGTCGAGGAAGTACCGGTCGTGCGTGACGGCCAGGACGGCGCCGGGGTACTTGGCGAGGTGCTGCTCGAGCCACAGGACGCTCTCGGCGTCGAGGTGGTTCGTGGGCTCGTCGAGCAGCAGCAGGTCGGGCTTCTGCAGCAGGAGCTTGCACAGCGCGACGCGGCGCTTCTCACCACCGGAGAGGTTGCCGACGATCGCCTCGGACGGAGGGGTGCGCAGGGCGTCCATCGCCTGCTCGAGCTGGGAGTCGAGGTCCCAGGCGTCAGCGGCGTCGATCTCCTCCTGGAGCGTCCCCATCTCGGCGAGGAGGGCATCGAAGTCCGCATCGGGGTCGGCCATCAGACCGGAGATCTCGTTGAAGCGGTCGAGCTTCCCCTTGATCGGCCCGACGCCCTGCTGCACGTTCTCGAGGACGGTCTTGTCCTCGTCGAGCTCGGGCTCCTGCATCAGGATGCCGACGCTGTAGCCGGGGCTGAGCTTGGCCTCACCGTTGGAGGGCTGGTCGAGTCCGGCCATGATCTTCAGGATCGTCGACTTGCCCGCCCCGTTGGGGCCGACCACGCCGATCTTCGCGCCGGGGAGGAACGCCATCGTGACATCGTCGAGGATGACCTTGTCGCCGACCGCCTTGCGGGCGCGGACCATCTGGTAGATATATTCGGCCATGAGCTCTGCGTTCTCCTCTTGCGCGACGACGTCAGCCTCCTAGCCTACCGTCGAGCAGCACCGCACTCCCCCGGCGCGGCCCGCGCCCGGCGTCACCAGTCGATGGGCCGCGTGTTGCCGACGAGACAGCCCCCGGCGTCGAGTCCTGGCAGGACGACGACCACGGGATCGCCCGTCGCCGGGCCGACCTGCCCGACCAGGCACTCGTCGCCCCACCGGACCGAGAACTGGATGCTCTCCGCCGGGTTGCCGACAGTGCTCTCGTCTTCGGTCACCTGCATCGCGGACTTGTCGAAGCCCGCGGCGATGAGCGCATCGATGTACGCACGGCCGGAGACCTTGTCGTCGGACGCCCAGACGTCTTCGACCACCTCGCTGAAGAGCGGCAGGTTGTCGTCGGCGCTTCCCTCGGGGACGAGGCCGACACCCGTGGGCGTCGGTGTCGGGGTGGCCGATGCCGTGGCGCTCCGCGTCGGAGTGGGCGTCGACGATGCCGTCGGGACGGGCTCGGCCGTCGGCGCGCAGGCGGTCAGAGCCAGCATCGAGACGAGCAGCAGCGCTCCGGGAAGACCCAAGCCGGCCCGCGCGGAACGTCGGGCTTCGGATCGGCGGGGCACGCCTCGAGTCTAGGCCCCGCCGATCCACCGACAGCCCGCGCCGCCGGCCGGCCCGCCCAGCTCAGATGTAGGCCGGCTCGGCCGGCGCCGGGGCGTCGGACTGCTCCTCCGCGGATTCCCCGGCCGGCGCGCCTCCCGCCTGCTCGCCCGCGGGCGCGCCCCAATCGCCGGGGGCGGCCGACGGCCACTCGGCCTCGGGCGCGGGCTGGGCGTCCTCACGCGACGCCGCATCCTTCGTGAAGCGCGATGTGCCCCACAGCAGGTCGTGGCCGATCGCATCCACGTCGATCTCGACGCTCGTGCCGCGCTTCTCGCCGGCCTCCCAGTTGCGCACCCTGAGCTTGCCGGTCAGGATCACGCGGTCACCCTTGTGGAGCGACCCGTGGACGTGCTCCCCCAGCCCTCGATAGGCCGACGCCGAGAACCAGTTGGTGCTGGCGTCGGCCCAGGCGCCGGTCGCCTTGTCCTGGCGGCGCTGCGTGCAGGCGACGCGGAACGAGGTGACGACCACCCCGGTCGGCATCCTCCGGTACTGCGGCTCGGTCGCGACGTTGCCGACGACCGTGATCGTGTCGAACATGTCCATCCCCTCTCCGGGGCGGAGACCTTCTCCGCCCCGCGCCGGTGCCCGGGTGCCCACCGGACACCGGCGCCATGAGAAAGCGTTGTCGCGCACGACCGGGCGCGGCCGCACGGCGGGCGGATCCGGGGAGGGGGCCGCGGGATGGACGCCTGGGGAGGAGGCTTCGTGATGTCGGTGGTCGTACCTATCTTCGAAACAGAGGAGGAACCATGGCACAGCTCACCGTGCGGTTCGACAGCAACGAGGCCCCCGTCGTCACGGGTGGCCGGCCCGTCACACTCGCGGCCGCAGGCCCGCAGCTGTGGCGGGTGATCGACTCCGCGCAGCGCGTGCTCGGGCACATCCAGCGCGCACCCGGACCATCGGGGGCGCGCTACCGGGCGCGGCGCTTCCACTCCGGTGTGCGCGCCTTCATCGAGCTCGGCGAGTTCTGGTCGGCCGATGACGCCGTCGACTGCCTGCGCTACGCCCGGTGATCAGACCACGGCATCGTAGAGCTCGCGCGCGTGCCCGGGGGTGCCTGCCCGCGCGTCCCGCCAGCTGTCCGCGAGGATGTCCACGGCGCGCCGAAGGTCGTCGACGGGCGCGGTGAACGGCAGGCGGAGGTGCCGCTCGTACCCGCCGTCGACCGAGAACCGCGGTCCGGCCGACAACAGGAGACCCCGCGTTCGCGCCGACATCACCAGTGCGGAGCTGAGCGGTGCGTCGAGCTCGATCCAGAACGAGACCCCGCCGTGTGTCGGCGGCACCTGCCACTCCGGCATCGCCTCGGCCACCGCGTCGCCGAGTGCGTCGCGGCCCAGCCGCAGCAGCTCCGAGCGCTGGGCGACGATGCCCTGGTGCTGGGCGAGGAGCAGCGCGGCGACGGACTGCTCGAACTCCGGTGTGCCGAGTTCGTGAGCCGACCGGGCAGCCAGGAGGCGGCGGATGAGGTCGGCGTCCGCGCGGATCCACCCCACGCGGAGGCCGCCCCACACGGTCTTGCCGAGGGAGCCGATGCGGACGACGAGAGTGGGATCACCCGACAGGAACCCCGGTTCCCGTGGACCGCGGTCGATGTCGAGGTCGGCCGTCGTCTCATCGATCACCAGCAGCGACCCCGCGCGCTCACCGGCCCGGAGGAACGTCTCGCGCTCCTGCGCCGACATCGACCTTCCCGTCGGGTTGTGGAAATCGGGCATCAGGTAGGCCAGCACCGGCAGGGTGCGGGCGAACGCCTGCTCTGCGCGGTCGAGGTCCCAGCCGGATCCCGTCGTCACCGGAACGCCGACGAGGCGCGCGCCGGCGCGGCGCAGGGCCTCCGCGGCGTGCGGGTACGTCGGGGACTCGATGAGCGCCCGGTCGCCGCGGCCGAGGAGCACTGACGCGATCAGGTGGATCGCGCTCTGCGCTCCCGTGGTCACCATCACCTCGCCGGGCGTCGTCGGGATCCCGCGCGCGCAGTACTGGGCGGCGATCGCTTCGCGCAGGGCGGCATTGCCGTAGACGTCGTACCCCACCCGCGAGACGAGGGAGGTCGCGGAGGCGGCAGCATCCGTGATCACGCCCGCGAGGCCCGGCCACGCGGACGGGCTCGCCTGCTGCAGGTCGATCGCGTCGGGGTCGGAGACCGTGCGGCCCTGGTCGCGCGAGCGCAGCGGCAGTGTCACGCTGCCCGAGCCGCGCAGGCTCGCGATGTGCCCGGTGTCGCGGAGGCTGCGATACGCGGCCGCGACCGTGCTGCGGCTCAGCCCCAGCGCCGCGGCGAGCTCACGTTCGGCCGGGAGGGCGGTGCGGGGCGCCAGCCGGTTGTCGAGGCAGAGGAGACGCACCCCGTCCGCGAGCGCCTCGTACGCCGGCTCGCGCGTGCGCCAGCCACCGAGGGCCGCAGAGAGTGCGCGGGCCGAGATCCGGGAGTCCATGCACGCCACCCTACGCAGATTGGACTGCATGGACAAAGCCAATTGTGCGCTGAAATGGACCCATGACACGACGCGTGATCCAGCTCATCGTCGGGCTCGTCCTCTACGGCGTCGGCTGCGCTCTGACCGTCGAGGCCGGACTCGGCGTCGACCCGTGGACCGTCCTCGCCCAGGGGCTCTCGATCCACACCGGAATCGGGATCGGCTGGATCGCGAACATCCTGGGCTTCTTCGTCCTGCTGCTGTGGATCCCGCTGCGTCAGAAGCCCGGGATCGGCACGATCGCGAACATCCTCCTCGTCGGAACGAGCATGCAGGTCGCGCTCGACGTGCTCTCCCCCGCGCGAGGACTCCTTCCGCAGCTGGCCACATTGCTCGCGGGAATCGGCCTTGTCGCGCTCGCGTCGGGGCTGTACATCGGGGCGCGGTTCGGGCCGGGGCCCCGGGACGGACTGATGACCGGTCTGCACGGTCGTCTGGGCTGGCCGATCTGGCTGTGCCGTGCCCTCGTCGAACTCACGGTTCTCGCGATCGGCTGGGTGCTGGGCGGCACCGTCGGCATCGGCACCGTCCTGTTCGCGGCGCTGATCGGACCGCTCGTCCACCTCGCTCTGCCGCCGCTGGACACCGCGCGCGCCCGCACGCGCCCGCGGGCAGAGCCCGCAGAGTCCGCGGTCTGACGCCTCAGTGCTCCCGGAACTGCGGCCAGTCGCTGCCGGGTGCCAGCCGTGAGTGGAGTGCGTTCTTCGCGATCTCCATGGTCGGGAACGTGCCGGCTGATTCGTCGGCGCCCGCCATCGTGACGGTGTAGCCCTCGTCGCCCTTGCGGATCGTGCCGACGACACCCGAGGTCGCGTACGCGACCCAGAGCGGGTGGTGGGTCTCGGTTGTGCTCATCGTGGAACTCCTTCCGACGAGGACGACGCTACGCCGCGACGCGCTGTGATGCCAGTATTCGCGGGATGAGTCAGGCGGATGTCGACGCTAGGCTGGAACCGTCCTTCCCTCCGTAGCTCAGGGGACAGAGCGAGCGGTTTCTACCCGCTGGGTCGGGGGTTCGAATCCTCCCGGAGGGGCGTGCCGTCGTCATGTTTGCGTGCAGCGGCCCTGGTCTTGTCGACGCCGCAATCGACGCAACCGGTGCGAAACCGAGCCGCGATCATCTCGCGCATCTGCGCTCTCCGGCGCAGCGCCGTGCGGCGGACGTTGAGAAGGTGGCGTTCGCGATTCTCTTGATAGTGGGCCGCCTGGCATCGGCGACAGTATGAATGAAATCCGTCGCTGTTGGCCCCACACCGATTGAACTGGGAGACGGGGAGGTCCTGCTTGCACCGGTAGCAGCCCTTGGTCGCGTTCAACGTTCCCCCTCGAGGTGCTGTTCGCCCAGTCTCCACGGTGCCTCCGACACCGCGCACGGCCGTGTCCGGGCGCGTCAGTAGGATGGAGCCATGGTGGGGGCAACAGAAAACGACCGACTCGTGTGGATCGACTGCGAGATGACGGGGCTCGATCTCGATGCCGACGAACTCGTCGAGATCGCGGTCGTGGTGACCGACTTCGAGCTGCGCCCCCTCGACCCCGGGTTCCAGATCGTGATCAAGCCCGACGCATCCGCGCTGGAGCATATGAACGACTTCGTCACGGCGATGCACGAGAAGTCGGGTCTTCTGGCTGAGATCCCAGGCGGCGTGAGCGTGGCCGAGGCGGAGTTCGAGGCGCTGCAGTACATCCAGCGCTTCGTCCCCCTGCAGGGCAAAGCGCCGCTGGCGGGCAACACGATCGGCACCGACCGCATGTTCCTCGCGAAGTACATGCCGCGCATCGACCGCTGGCTGCACTACCGCAACGTCGATGTCTCCAGCGTGAAAGAGCTCTCGCGCCGCTGGTACCCGCGCGCCTACATCCACGCTCCCAAGAAGGACGGAGGACATCGGGCCCTCGCCGACATCCTCGAATCCATCCAGGAGCTCGCCTACTATCGCGCCGCCGTCTTCGTCGCCGAACCGGGTCCGACGAGCGACGACGCGAAGGCCGCGGCCGCCTCCACGGTGGCGTCGTTCTCTCCGCGAGTGTGAGAGAATAGTCGGGTTGTCCGCTCCGGTGGGCACATGGTGGGTATAGCTCAGTTGGTAGAGCGCGGCCTTGTGGTGGCCGATGTCGCGGGTTCGAGCCCCGTTACTCACCCCAAATGACGAGGTCATGGCACACATGATTCAGATGGATGCTGAGACGTTCGAGTCTCTGGTCGTCTCCGAGCTCGATCGGCTCCCGGACGACATGGTCGAAGGTCTCGACAATATCGTGTTCGTCGTCGAGGATCGCCCGGACGACGGCAGCCTCGATCTCCTCGGCCTCTACGACGGCTGGGCGCTCACGGAGCGCGATCGCTACGGCGTCGGCGAGCTGCCCGACCGCATCCTGGTCTATCGAGAGCCCCACCTCGCCGCGTGCGAGACTCTCGACGAGCTCCGTGACGAGATCCACACCACGCTCGTCCACGAGATCGCGCACTTCTACGGCATCGATGATGACCGGCTGCACGAGCTCGGGTGGGCATGATGCCGGTCGCCTCTCCCCGCATCGACGAGGACCTCGGTCTGAGGGAGACACCCGACCCATCCACGCCCTGGCAGACGGTGGTGTGGAACGATCCGGTCAATCTGATGAGCTACGTGTCGCACGTGTTCCGGGAGTACTTCGGCTACGACCGCCCGCACGCCGAGCGGCTGATGCTCGCGGTCCATCACGAGGGCCACGCCGTCGTGGCGGAGGGCCCCCGGGAGCAGATGGAACTGCACACCCGCGCAATGCACGAGTACGGCCTCTGGGCCACCGTCCGGAAGGCGCCGTCATGAGCACCCCTCCCCCCGTGGTGCTCGAGCTGTCGAGGTTGGAGGCGACGCACCTCAGCGGACTGGTGGGTCAGTTCGCCGAGCTGCTCGCCGGTGCGGCTGCCTCCGATCGCCGCGACCCCGCCTTCGAGCGGCTCTCGCCCGATGCCTATCCCGACGACCCGGAGGCAGGGCGCGAGTTCCGCGCACTCACCGAGGGCGATCTGCGCGATGGGCGGATCGCTGACGCGGCGCTGGTGCAGCAGTCGCTGGCCGACGCCGCGGATCTGAACGATGTCGAGCAGGACGACCCCCGACTGCTCGAGGAGCGCTCCATCGTGCTGGACCCCGATGGAGTGCGGGCGTGGCTGCGCACCCTCGCCGCCATCAGACTCGTCCTCGCCACGCGACTGGGCATCGACGAAGACGACCACCACGCGGACGGCGACCCCCGGTTCGGGATCTACGACTGGGTGGGGTATCGGCTCGACGGCCTGGTTCGCGCGATCGACCGCCCGTAGCGGTCAGGGGATCTCGAAGACGTGGGTGGCGAGCCTACGCGGCTCGTCGCGGCGCACATGCTCGTCCTCCTGAGCGGCCCACTGGTCCCAGTGCGGCCGGTAGCTCTCGCCGTCACGGGCGAGCGCGCGCGTCCGGCGCGACCGCAGGGGCGACTCGAGCCAGACCCGCACATCCCCCAAGCGCGCGGTGCGCGCCGTGAGCACGCCTGACCCCTCGACGATGAGCGGGAGCGCCGGGTCGACGGCATTCGCCTCTGCCGGCGCCTGCTCCGCCCAGTCCCAGCGCTGCCACACCCCCAGCATCCCGCGCGCATGCGGAACGAGGATCGACTCGAACGCCTCGGACACGCCTGCCTCGAGGCCGCCCCAGCCGGGGTAGAGCGCGTCGAGCGCGACGAGCTGCACGCGCCCTTGCAAGGGCCACTCCGCCACCAGGGATCGGGCCAGCGAGGACTTGCCCGCGCCGCTGCGCCCGTCGATCAGCACGACCGGATTCGTCGCGCCCACGTCCGCCACGGCGGCGGCCACCGCGCGGGCGGCGCGGACGAGCGCCGTGGAGACCGGGTCGCTGCTACTTCTTGAGGGCGCGGATGACACGGCTGAAGGCGCGCCCCGCGACCCACACGAACGGGACCGCGACGGCGAGGAGTGAGACGATGTTCGGCTCGTACCGAAGGTCGTCGCCGCGGCGGACGTAGGCGCCGACCGGGATGGCCCAGCCCCCTCCGCCTCCCCCGCCGTTGCCGGATTCGTCCGAGCCGCCCCCGTATCCGGACCAGGTGAGGGCGACCGGCACGATGCGGACGCCGTCGACGTCCTGCTGCTCGCCGTACGCGGCGCTCACACCGAAGGATGCGGCCTGTTTGCCGAGGTCGAGTGCGATGTTGGGCATGGCCCCACGCTACCGGCCCTACGGCCTCCTGCACAGGCCGCGATCACGCGTCGCCCGCAGGCGGACGAGGGTGCGAGGGCAGCGTGCCCCCGCCACGGGAGCCGCCCAGCAGCGTGGCACGGGTGACGGCGCCGCGACCGAACCGAGCGGCGGCGTCGTCGAGCGCGCCCTCCACGCGGCGCCAGTCCTCGTCGTCGTCCCAGAGTGTGGCCGCGGCCACCCCCGTCGCCCGCAGCCGCTCCGCCCGGACGCCGACCAGGCGGACGGGGAGGTGACGATCGATGCGGTCGAACAGCTCGATGGCCGACTCGCCGATGCGCTGCCCCACCGCCGTCGGCTCCGTCAGCGTCTGAGAGCGGTTGACGGTCGTGAAGTCGGCGAAGCGCAGCTTGAGCGCGATCGTCGTCGCTTCCCAGCCGTGCTCGCGCAGCCGCGCGCCGACCCGGTCGGCGAGACGCCGCAGCTCGGTGCGGAGCACGACGGGGTCGTCGATGTCGCTGTGGAAGGTCTCCTCGTGACCGACGCTCTTCTCGACCCGTGTCGTCTCCACAGTGCGCGCGTCGATCCCGCGGGCCAGGTGCCACACTCGATCGCCCATCGCCGGACCGAGCGCCCGATCGAGCACCTCGCGAGGCGTGTCGAGGACGTCGGCGATCGTCCGCACTCCCCTGCCTTCCAGCGCCTCGGCGGCTTTCGGGCCCACACCCCACAGCGCGCGCACGGGGCGCGGTGCGAGGAACGCCGCGGTGTCGCGTTCGGCGACGATCAGCAGCCCGTCCGGCTTGCTGATCGTCGATGCCATCTTGGCCACGTGCTTCGTCGCCGCGGCTCCGACACTGCAGGTGAGGCCCGTCTCGTCGTGCACCCGGGCGCGCAGCATCCGCGCGATCTGACCGGGCGACCCCCAGAGTCGCCGGGCGCCGCGCACATCGAGGAAGGCCTCGTCGATCGACAGCGGCTCGACCAGCGGAGTGACCGTGCGGAAGATCTCCATCACCTGGGCGGAGAGGGCGAGATAGCGGTCGAAGTGCGGCTCCACCACGATCGCCGTGGGACACAGGCGCAGCGCCTGCCCCACGGGCATCGCGGCGCGCACCCCGAATCGGCGGGCCTCGTACGACGCGCTGGAGACGACGGAGCGGGAGTCCGGGGCCCCGATGATGATCGGCTGGCCGCGCAGCGACGGGTCGTCGAGCACCTCGACCGAGGCGTAGAACGCGTCCATGTCGACATGCAGGATGCCGGCACCGCTGTCGTCCGCGTCGTCGGCCGAGACGATGCGTCCCGTGCCGTCGCCGCGTCCCATGGATCCATTCTCCCGCGGTCCGCCGCCAGCGCGGACCGCCTACTGCGCGGCGCGCTCCAGGATCAGCTCGCGGACGCGCGCGGCGTCGGCTTGACCCTTCATCGCCTTCATCACGGCGCCGATCACGGCACCGGCGGCCTGCACCTTGCCGTCGCGGATCTTCTCCATGACATCCGGCTGCGCCGCGAGTGCGTCATCGATCGCCGCAATGAGCGCGCCGTCGTCGGAGACGACGGCGAGACCGCGCGCGTCGACGACCTCCTGCGGCGAACCCTCGCCCGCGACGACACCCTCGAGCACCTGGCGGGCCAGCTTGTCGGTGAGCGTCCCCGCGTCGATCAGCTTCTGCAGCGCGGCCACGTGAGCCGGTGTCGCGAGCTCCGAGACCTCGCGGTCCTGCGCGTTCGCGATGCGGGTGAGCTCGCCGGTCCACCACTTGCGCGCGGCCGCCGGAGCCGCGCCGGCGGCGACCGTCGCGCCGACCTCCGCGAGCAGTCCGCCGTTGACGACGTCCTGGAACTCGAGGTCGGTGAACCCCCACTCGGCCTTGAGCCGGCGGCGGCGGGCAGCCGGGGGCTCGGGCAGTGCGAGGCGCAGCTCTTCGATCAGCGCCTCGGAGGGCACCACGGGGAGCAGGTCGGGCTCGGGGAAGTAGCGGTAGTCGTCGGCGTCGGACTTCGGACGGCCGGGCGACGTCGTGCCGGTGTCCTCGTGCCAGTGCCTGGTCTCCTGCGTGATCGTGCCCCCGGCGGCGAGGATCACCGCCTGCCGCTGGATCTCGTAGCGCACCGCGCGCTCGACCGAGCGCATCGAGTTGACGTTCTTCGTCTCGGTGCGCGTTCCCAGCGGAGCGGCCGGCTCGCCGGCGGGCCGGCGGGGGCGCAGCGACACGTTCGCGTCGCAGCGGAGGTTGCCGCGCTCCAGACGCGCCTCGGAGATGCCGAGCGAGAGGACGATGTCGCGGATCGCCGCCACATACGCCTTCGCGATCTCGGGGGCGCGGTGCTCGGCGCCGAAGATCGGCTTCGTGACGATCTCGACGAGCGGCACGCCCGCCCGGTTGTAGTCCACGAGGGAGTACTCCGCGCCTTGGATGCGCCCGGTCGCCCCGCCCATGTGGGTCAGCTTGCCTGCGTCCTCCTCCATGTGGGCGCGCTCGATCGGCACGGTCACGATCGTGCCGTCGCCCAGCTCGACCTCGACCGACCCCTCGAAGGCGATCGGCTCGTCGTACTGCGAGATCTGGTAGTTCTTGCCGAGGTCGGGGTAGAAGTAGTTCTTCCGCGCGAAGCGACTGGACGGCGCGATCGAGCAGCCGAGCGCCAGGCCCAGGCTGATCGACGCGCGCACAGCCTCGCCGTTGACGACCGGGAGCGAGCCGGGAAGGCCCATGTCGACGGGAGCGACCAGGGTGTTCGGCGCGGCGTCGTGGTTGTCGGGGTGGGCGGGGTTCGCCGCCGCCGAGAACATCTTCGTCCGCGTGTTCAGCTCGACGTGCACCTCGAAGCCGAGCACGGGCTCGAACAGCTCGAGAGCCTTGTCGAAGTCCATCAGCTTGTCCTTGGCCATCAGCGGACCTCTCCGTTCGCGCCGCGATCCGACGCGCTCACCAGCTGCGGTGCCCTGTCGAGCAGGGGGCCGCCCCACGAATCGACGAGCAGCGCCTCCAGCGCGGCGCCGACGCGATACAGGCGGGCATCCTCGCGAGCGGGAGCGAGGAACTGGATGCCGACAGGCAGCCCGTCCTCCTCAGCGAGCCCGGACGGGATCGAGATGCCCGGCACGCCCGCGAGGTTCGCGGGGATGGTGGTGACGTCGTTCAGGTACATCTGCAGCGGATCGTCGATCTTCTCGCCGAGTCGGAACGCCGTGGTCGGCGCGGACGGCGTCGCGATGACGTCGACCTGAGCGAACGCGGCGTCGAAGTCCTGCTGGATGAGCGTGCGCACCTTCTGCGCGGAGCCGTAGTACGCGTCGTAGTAGCCGGCCGACAGCGCGTAGGTGCCGAGGATGATGCGGCGCTTCACCTCGTCGCCGAAGCCGGCGTCGCGGGTCGCGGCCATCACGTCCTCGAGCGTGCCCCCGGGGACGTCGAGCCGCATGCCGAAGCGGACGGAGTCGAACTTCGCCAGGTTGCTCGATGCCTCGGCGGGCAGGATCAGGTAGTACGCCGCGACGCCGTACTCGAAGTGCGGGGCGCTGATCTCGACGATCTCGGCGCCCTGCGCCTCCATGGCCGCCAGTGCGGAGCGGAACGATGCGGACACGCCAGGCTGGAAGCCGCTGTCGGGCAGCTCCCGGATGACGCCGACCTTCAGGCCCTTGAGCACATCTCCGCGGGCGCCCTCACGGGCTGCGTCGGCGAACGACGGCCAGTCGTGGGCGAGAGAGGTGGAGTCGTGCGGGTCGTGGCCGCCGATGACGTCGTGCAGCAGCCCCGAGTCGAGCACGGTGCGCGTGACGGGGCCGACCTGGTCGAGGCTTGACGCGAGGGCGATCGCCCCGAAGCGGCTCACGCCGCCGTAGGTGGGCTTCATGCCGACCGTGCCGGTGACGTGGGCGGGCTGCCTGATGGAGCCGCCCGTGTCGGATCCGAGCGCGAGCGGCGCCTGGAAGGCGGCGACCGCTGCGGCCGAGCCGCCGCCGGACCCGCCGGGGATCCGATCGAGGTCCCAGGGGTTGCGGGTGGGCCCGTATGCGGAGTGCTCGGTGGACGAGCCCATCGCGAACTCATCCATGTTCGTCTTGCCGAGCGGGACCAGTCCCGCCGCACGGGAGCGGGAGACGACGGTCGCGTCGACCGGCGACATGTACCCCTCGAGGATGCGGGAGCCGCTGGTTGAGGGCATGTCGGTGGTGACGAGCACGTCCTTGATCGCGAGCGGGACGCCCGCGACGGGGCCGAGCTGCTCGCCGGCCGCGCGGCGTCGGTCGATGTCGGCCGCGATCGACAGAGCGTGGTCGCTGACGTGCAGGAACGCGTGGACGTCGCCGTCGACGGCGGCGATGCGGTCGAGGTGCGCCTGGGTGGCCTCGACGCTGGAGACCTCGCCGGAGGCGAGACGGCCGGCCAGATCGGCGGCGCTGAGGCGGGTGAGATCGGACATCACTGCTCCTCCCCCAGGATCGCGGTCACCCGGAAACGGCCGTCGGCAGCATCCGGTGCGTTCTGGAGGACCTCGTCGAGCGTGAGCATCTCCCCCACCACGTCGGGTCGGAACACGTTCTGCAGCGGAATCGGGTGGCTCGTGGCCGGCACGTCGGGCGTGGCGACCTCCGAGACCTTGGCGATGTTGTCGACGATGGCGTCGAGCTGGCCGGTGAGGCGGTCGACCTCCTCGTCGCTCAGCTGAATCCGGGCGAGCACACCGAGGTGCCTGACGAGTTCGGGGGTGATTTCTGACACCCCTCCATCTTAGAGATCGCCTGCCGCGCGAAATGCCCCGGTGCTAGCGTCGGAGGATGCTGACACGCGACGAGCTCGCGAACCTCGCGCATCTGCGCCGCGCGAAGGACCTCATCGACCGCGACTACGCGAAGCCGCTCGACGTCCCGACGATGGCGGCGAAGGCGCTCATGTCGCCTGCGCACTTCTCCCGCCGCTTCCGGGCCGCGTACGGCGAGACCCCGTACGCCTATCTCATGACCCGCCGCATCGAGCGGGCGATGGCGCTGCTGCGCACGGACCTGAGCGTGACGGATGTCTGCGTGGCGGTCGGCTGTACCTCGCTCGGGTCGTTCAGCTCGCGCTTCACCGAGATCGTCGGCGAGAGTCCGTCCGCGTACCGCCGCCGCGCCCACGAGGCGATCGCGGCGATGCCCGCCTGCGTGGCGAAGGAGCGCAGCCGGCCGACCCGCGAGCCATCGAGCAGGATCCGAGAAGCGCGCGCTGCGGGTGCCGCGTAGCGTCGGATCCATGGCAATCGCACTCCAGTTCACGAACATCACGGTCAACGACGTCGACGAGGCGATCGAGTTCTACACGACCCTCGGGCTCGAGGTGCAGATGGACGTGCCGTCGGGCGACTATCGCTGGGTGACGCTCGGGAGCGCCGCGCAGCCCGGCCTCGGCATCGTCGTCTCCGTTCCGCACGCGGGTCGCTCCGAGACGGAGGGCGATCAGCTGCAGGAGCTGCTCACGAAGGGCAGCCTGCCGATGCTGGTCTTCGCCTCCGACGACCTCGACACCACCTTCGAGACGCTCCGCGCGTCCGGAGCGGAGGTGCTGCAGGAGCCGACCGACATGGGCTGGGGCCAGCGGGACTGCGCGTTCCGCGATCCGTCGGGCAACACCGTGCGCATCGCCCAGGCGCGAGGCTGACCACCGCAGGCAGGGCGCGGAACGACGCGCGGGGATAGTCTGGCTCGGTGACGACGTACGACCCTCCTCGCCCGTGGATCCAGAGCTACGCCGATGGCGTGCCGGAAGACCTCGAACCGGTCACCGGCTCGCTCGTCGACATCGTGCAGGCTTCCGCACGCGACTATCCCGATGCGGCTGCGCTGCAGTTCTTCGGACGCACCACGTCGTACCGGGACCTCCAGGCGCAGATCGACCGCGCAGCCGCCGGTCTGCGCGCGCAGGGCGTCAAGGCGGGCGACCCCGTCGCGATCGTGCTGCCGAACTGCCCCCAGCACATCGTGGCGTTCTACGCGATCCTCCGCCTGGGCGGGGTGGTCATCGAGCACAACCCGCTGTACACGCCGCGGGAGCTGCGGAAGCAGTTCGAGGACCACGGTGCGAAGCACGCGATCGTGTGGAGCAAGGTCGTCGCGACGGTGCAGGAGTTCCCCGCCGATCTCGCGGTGACATCCCTCATCTCCGTTGACGTCACGAAGGCCATGCCGCTGCGCACCCGCCTCGCGCTGCGCCTGCCCATCGCGAAGGCCCGCGAGTCCCGGGCGGCGCTGCACGAGCGGGTCACCGGCGCGATCAGCTGGGAGAGCATCGTCGGGTCCGACCCGCTGCCCGCCTCGCACCCGACACCCGCGACGGACGACCTCGCGCTGATCCAGTACACGAGCGGCACCACGGGCACGCCAAAGGGCGCATCGCTCACGCACCGCAACCTGCTCTCGAACGCCGCCCAGTCCCGCGCCTGGGTGCCGTCGATCACCCGCGGAAACGGATGCGTGGTCTACGCGGTGCTGCCGATGTTCCACGCGTACGGACTCACGCTCTGCCTCACCTTCGCGATGTCGATGGGGGCGCGACTGGTGCTGTTCCCGAAGTTCGACCCCGACATGGTGCTCGCGGTGACCAAGAAGCACCCGGCCACCTTCCTTCCGCTGGTGCCGCCGATCGCGGACCGGCTGCTGCGTGCCGCGAAGGAGAAGGGCGTGTCGCTCGCCGGCACCGAGGTCGCGATCTCCGGCGCGATGGCGCTCCCCCACGAGCTCGTCGTGCCGTTCGAGGCCGAGACGGGCGGGTATCTGGTCGAGGGCTACGGCCTCAGCGAGTGCTCCCCGGTGCTGATGGCGAACCCGGTGGCGGACAACCGCGTCCCCGGCACCGTGGGGCTTCCGCTGCCTGGTACCGAGTGCCGCGTGGTCGACCCGGAGGATCCGACCGTCGATGTCGCGCAGGGCGAGCGCGGAGAGCTGCTCGTGCGCGGGCCGCAGATCTTCGGCGGCTATTACGGCAAGCCGGAGGAGACCGGCGCGGTCTTCGTGGACGGCTGGTTCCGCACAGGCGACATCGTCACGGTGGACGACGGCGGATTCGTGCGCATCGTCGACCGGATCAAGGAGCTCATCATCACCGGCGGATTCAACGTCGCCCCGACCGAAGTCGAGAACGTGCTGCGGCAGCATCCTCTCGTCGTCGACGCCGCCGTCGTCGGCCTGCCGAGCGAGCACTCTGGCGAGGAGGTCGTCGCCGCGATCGTGGTCGGGCCCGATGCGGTGGATGTCGACGTGGAGGCGATCCGCGAGTTCGCGCGCGGCATCCTGACGCCCTACAAGGTGCCGCGCCGGATCTTCGTGGTCGACGAGCTGCCCACCTCGCTCATCGGGAAGGTGCTGCGCCGACAGGTGCGCGACGCGCTGCTCACCCTCACGACCGGGGGCTGACTCCCCCGTCGCGTGAACGCTCCTCGGGATCCCGCCCGAGAGCCGATTGCGGCGCCGATGCCGCCTGCACCGCCCGACCCGACCGTGACACGGCGCAGGTCGAGCGAGCCGGGCATGGTGCCTCAGCCGGCGTCCGGCACGACGGCGTCGAGCGCAGCCGGCCCCTGCTCGACGAGGATGCGGAACTGCGCCGCGTCGAGGATCCGCACGCCGAGCTCTTCGGCCTTCGCGAGCTTCGACCCGGCGCCGGGGCCTGCCGCGACGAAGTCGGTCTTCTTCGAGACGCTGGATGCCGCCTTGCCTCCGGCCTGGATGATCGCCTCCTGCGCACCCTCCCGGGTATAGCCGTCGAGCGACCCGGTGGCCACGACAGTGAGGCCGTCCAGGACGCCGCCCGCCGCCTGCGCGGCACCCGGACCGGGGTGACCAGGTGTCGCGAGCTGGGCGCCGGCGGCCTGCCAGCGGTCGACGATGTCGCGATGCCAGTCGACCTCGAACCACTCGGTCAGCGAGTCGGCGATGATCCCGCCGACGCCCTCGACCGACGCCAGCTCGTCGCGGCCGGCCGCCCGGATGGCGTCGACCGAGCCGAACCATTGGGCGAGGGCGCGCGCAGCGACCGGACCGACGTGGCGGATGTTGAACGCGACGAGGAACCGCCAGAGCTCCTTGGTCTTCGCCTTCTCGAGCTCGTCGAGCAGGGTGAGCGCCTGCGCGGACGGCTGGCCGACGTGGACCCCCGCCTTCTTCTCCGCCGCGGACGGATTGCGACGGAAGGGGGCGCGCGTCTTGGCGACACCTGCGTCGTCCTCCTTGACGAGCCCGGTCTCGGCGTCGCGCACCTTCACCTCGATCGGCACCAGCTCGTCGAGGGTCAGGTCGAACAGGCGGGCCTCGGTGCGCAGCGGGGGCTCATCCGGGACGTCGGGCTGGGTGAGTGCGGCAGCCGTGACCTCGCCGAGCGCCTCGATGTCGAGTGCGCCGCGTGAGCCGATGTGCTCGACGCGTCCGCGCACCTGTGCGGGGCAGGTCTTCGCGTTCGGGCACCGCAGGTCGATGTCGCCCTCTTTCGAGGGGGCCAGGGTGGCGCCGCACTCGGGGCACGCCGCGGGCATGACGAACTCGCGTTCGGTGCCGTCGCGCAGCTCGACCACGGGACCGAGCACCTCGGGGATCACATCGCCGGCTTTGCGCAGGACGACCGTGTCGCCGATCAGCACGCCCTTCACCTTGACCACGTCCTGGTTGTGGAGCGTGGCCTGACGCACCACCGATCCGGCGACGCGCGCGGGGGCCATCACCGCGAACGGCGTGGCGCGCCCGGTGCGGCCGACGGAGACGACGATGTCGAGGAGCTTGGTGTTCACCTGCTCGGGCGGGTACTTGTACGCGATGGCCCACCGTGGCGCGCGGCTCGTGGCGCCCAGCTCGCCGTGCAGGGCGAGCTCGTCGACCTTCACGACGATGCCGTCGATCTCGTGCTCGACGTCGTGGCGGTGCTCGCCGTAGTGCGCGACGAAACCGAGCACGCCGTCGATGTCGTCGAAGGTCTGGAAGTACGGGCTCGTGGGCAGCCCCCATTCGGCGAGCAGCGCGTACACCTCGCTCTGCGAGGCGACCGGCGGCTGTTCCCACGCGCCGATGCCGTGGACGAACACGCGCAGCGACGAGAGGCGCGCGCGCCCCGCCTCCGCCTCGAGCCCGTCCTTCTTCTCGAGCTGCTGCCGGAGGCCGCCGCTGGCGGCGTTGCGCGGATTGGCGAATGCGGGGAAGCGTCGCTCGGCGCTGCGGCGCGCCTTCTCCTCGTCGAAGCCGCGCGACCGGGCGCGTGCCTCGTCGACCGCGCGCTCGCGCATCTCGGCCTGCAGCGCATTCAGCTGCTCGAACGCGGCGACCGGGATGAACACCTCGCCGCGGATCTCGACCAGCGCGGGATGAGCGCTGCCGGTCAGCCGCTCGGGGATGCCGGCGACGCGCACCGCGTTGACCGTGACGTCCTCGCCCACCCGCCCGTCGCCCCGCGTCGCCGCCGAGACGAGGACGCCGTCTTCGTAGCGCAGGTTGATGGCGAGCCCGTCGATCTTCAGCTCGGTGAGCCACCGCACGGGACGCCCCGCTCCCTGCTGCGCCTTCGCACACCAGTCGCGCAGCTCGTCGAGCGAGAACACGTTGTCGAGGCTGAGCATCCGCTCGGCGTGCTCGACGGGGGCGAACATCGACGACTGCGCCGCGCCGACGGCGAGGGTGGGCGAGTCCTGGCTCTGCAGCTCGGGGTGGAGGCGCTCCAGCTCTTCGAGACGCCGCATCCACGTGTCATATGTCGCGTCGTCGACGATCTCGGCGTCGCGGCCGTAGTACGCGTCGCGGGCGCCGAGGATGCGCTCGGTCAGCGCACCTGCTTCGGCACGGGCGTCGTCGAGGGTGGGCGCTGCGGCCCCTTCAGCATCCGTCACTCCGTCAGTCTAGGAGCCGGCTCCGACAGCGAGCAGGGCGGAAGCGGCTCACACGGAGACGGGCACCGCCGACACGGTGCGGTCGATCGTGAACTGGCCGAGAACCCGCGTGCCGACGTAGAGGACCGCCGTCTGGCCGGGCGCCACGCCGTCGAAGGGGGCGGCGGGAACGACGGTGATCAGGTCGTCGGCGAGGGTCGCCACGGCAGGCACCGGGTCGGCGTGCGCGCGGATCTGCACATCGCAGTCGAATCGGTCGGTGGCGGGCGCGGCGCCCGTCCAGCTGACGCGTGAGCCGGCGATCTCGGCGGTGGCGAGGGCCTCCTTCGGCCCCACGACGACCGTGTTCGTCACCGGGCGCACCTCGAGCACGAAGCGCGGCTTTCCGTCCGGTGCGGGGACGCCGAGCTGCAGGCCACGACGCTGGCCCACCGTGAACGCGTGGGCGCCCTCGTGCGAGCCCACCACGGCGCCCGAGCGATCGAGGATCTCGCCCCGCTCCGCGCCGACGCGCTCGGCGAGCCAGCCGCGGGTGTCACCGTCCGGGATGAAGCAGATGTCGTGGCTGTCCGGCTTCTGCGCGACGGTCAGCCCGCGCTCCGCGGCCTCGGCGCGCACGAGCGCCTTGGACGGCGTGCGGCCGAGCGGGAAATAGGTGTGGGCGAGCTGGTCGGCGGTGAGCACGCCGAGCACGTACGACTGGTCCTTGGCGCTGTCGGACGCGCGGTGCAGCTCGAGACCGTCAGCACCGTCGACCAGCGTGGCGTAATGGCCGGTGCAGACGGCGTCGAACCCGAGCTCGATCGCCCGCTCCAGCAGGGCCGCGAACTTGATCTTCTCGTTGCACCGCATGCAGGGATTGGGGGTGCGTCCCGCACGGTACTCGGAGACGAAGTCCTCGATGACGTCGTCGCGGAACCGCTCGGAGAAGTCCCAGACGTAGAACGGGATGCCGAGCCGGTCGGCGGCGCGGCGCGCGTCCATCGCGTCCTCGATCGTGCAGCATCCCCGACTGCCCGTCCGCAGGGTACCGCCCGCGCGCGAGAGCGCCAGGTGCACGCCGACGACGTCGTGCCCCGCCTCGACGGCCCGTGCGGCCGCGACGGCGGAGTCGACACCGCCGCTCATCGCCGCAAGGATCCGCATGGTCCCAGTCTACGAGGCGCGCCGCCGGGCCGGCCGGGAGCACTCTCAGGCGCGGGCGTGCGACGCTCTGGCGCGGGCGACCGCGTCCGGCAGCACCGCCAGCAGCCGATCGACCGCCGCGTCGTCGGTGCCGACCCCGAGGGTGACCCGCAGCACCTGTCGCGCCTGCTGCTCGCTGCGCCCGAGCGCCATCACCACGTGCGAAGGCTCGGGCACGCCTGCCTGGCACGCCGATCCGGTCGACACCGACACGCCCGCCTGGTCGAGCAGGAACAGCAGCGTCTCACCGGCCGCGTCGGGGAACAGCAGGTGCGCGTTCCCCGGCAGCCGGTCGACCGGGTCTCCGAGCAGCTCGACGCCCGGCACCAGTGTCAGGATGCTGCGCACCATCCGGTCGCGCAGCATCCCCAGCCGTCGTCCCTCGTTCTCCCGCTCCGCCTCGGCGGCCTCGGCCGCGACGGCGAATGCGGCGGCACCAGCCACGTCCTGGGTGCCCGGTCGCAGTCCGCGCTGCTGCCCTCCGCCGTGAAGCAGAGGACGAAGGACGCCGTGGCGCGAGGCCACCAGCGCGCCGACGCCGACGGGTCCGCCGATCTTGTGGGCGGAGACGCTCAGCGCCACCAGCCCGCCGCGGCCGGACGCCTCGCCGCGCCAGCGCGAGAAGGACAGTGGCACATGGCCGAACGCGGCCACCGCATCGAGGTGCAGCGGAACACCTGCCACCGCGGCCGCACCGGCCAGCGCGCCCGCGTCGTTGATCGTGCCGACCTCGTTGTTGGCCACGAGCGCGGTCGCGAACGCAGCGCCGGGAAGGACGGCCGTGAAGCCGCCGAGGTCGATGCGGCCGCGCGCGTCGAGTGCCGACGGGCGCACCTCGGCGCCCTCCTCGCTCTCGAGCCAGCGGACGGTGTCGAGGGTGGCGTGATGCTCGCCGTCCGGCAGCACCACCGCCTCGGTGCCGGCAGCTCGCGCACGCCAGAGCCCCTGCAGGCCGAGATTGATGGACTCGGTGCCGCCCGAGGTGAACACGACCTCGATGCTCTGGCAGCCGAGCACGACCGCCAGTCGCTCCCTGGACTCCTCGAGCAGACGCCTGGCCGCCTGCCCGGAGCCGTGGATCGAGGAGGCGTTGCCGACGACCTCGTTCGCGGCGAGCCAGGCATCACGTGCCTCCGCGCGCAGCGGGGTCGTCGCCGCGTGGTCGAGGTACACCGCCATCGACACTCCCCCGCCGTCATCCGCCCGACTCATGCTGCTGTCACTACTGTAGAGCGCATGCTCAGCCAGGAGCCCGAGCGGCCAGCCTCCGCGACCTTCCTCTCCGCCGATCTCGACGGCCTCGGTGTGACACGGGACGGCGATGACGGCACCCTGCGCGTGTGGTCCGGCGAGGCGACATCGGTCGAGCTCGTGCTGTTCGACCACCGCGACCTCGACTGGGCCACCCACACCCTCGCCCTGGAGCCGGTCGGCGGAGGCGTGTGGTCGGTGACGACGCCGCTGCTGCGCCCGGGTGCGCGGTACGCGATCCGCGTCGACGGCCCCCACCGGGCGGGCGCCACGTTCAACCCGGAGACCCTGCTTCTCGAGCCCTACTCGAAGGGTCTCGTGAGCGGCGGTCACGGGGACTGGCGCTCCGTGGTCGTGGACGGCTCGTTCGACTGGGGCGACTCCCGGAAGCCGGGCGTGCCGCTGGACCGCACCGTGCTGTACGAGGGGCACGTCAAGGGCCTGTCCAAGCGCCATCCCCGCGTGCCGCCCGCCCTGCACGGCACGTACGCGGGGCTCGCCCACCCGGCGATGATCGAGCACTTCCTGGATCTCGGCATCACGAGCGTCGAGCTGCTGCCCGTGCACGCGTTCGTCAGCGAGCCGCGGCTCCTGCAGTACGAGCTGGCGAACTACTGGGGCTACAACACCCTCAACTTCTTCACCCCGCACGCCGCGTACGCCACCGAGGCGAGCCGGCGCGAAGGCCCCGACGGGGTGCAGCGCGAGTTCAAGGGGATGGTGAAGCTCCTCCACGAGGCCGGCCTCGAGGTCATCCTGGACGTCGTCTACAACCACACCAGCGAGGCCGAGATCGGCATGCCCCGCTCGAGCCTGCGCGGCATCGACAACCGCGCGTACTACCGCCAGCACGACGACGGCGCCTACATCGACGTCACCGGCTGCGGGAACGCGGTGGACACGTCGACGGATGCGGCGGCCCGCCTCGTCCTGGATTCGCTCAGGTACTGGGCGAACGATCTGCAGATCGACGGATTCCGCTTCGACCTCGCGGTGACACTCGGCCGCGACGCGGACCACGCCTTCACGTCGCAGCATCCGCTCCTCCGTGCGATCACGGACGATCCGGCGCTGGCGGGCGTCAAGAAGATCGCAGAGCCGTGGGATGTCGGGATGGGCGGCTGGCAGACCGGCAACTTCGGCGACGGCTGGCAGGAGTGGAACGACCGCTACCGCGACCGCGTCCGCAACTTCTGGCTCAGCGACATCGACTACGCCCGCCGGGCATCCACGGCGCCCGTGGGCGTCGGCGGGTTCGCGACGCGCCTCGCCGGCTCATCGAACACCTTCAGTGCCGAGCGCGGACCGCTCGCGAGCATCAACTTCCTCACCGCGCACGACGGCTTCACCCTGCGGGATCTCGTGTCGTACGACGTCAAGCACAACATGGGCAACGGCGAGCAGAACCGCGACGGCGCCGACACGAACCGCTCGTTCAACCACGGTGCCGAGGGCGCCACCGACGACCCGCGGATCCTCGCCACCCGCCGCAAGGCGATGCGCAACCTGCTCGGCACGCTGCTGCTGTCGGCCGGGGTCCCGATGCTCACCGCGGGCGACGAGTTCGGACGCACGCAGCGGGGCAACAACAACGCCTACTGCCACGATTCGCCGCTGACCTGGCTGTCGTGGGACCACGCGCCATGGCAGGAGGAGCTGCACGCGCACGTGCGCCGCCTGCTGCGGCTGCGCAGGGAGAATCCGGCGCTGCGCCCCAGCAGGTTCGCCCATGAGCACCAGACGGTGCCGAGCGCGTCGGTGATCGACTGGTACGACGAGCACGGCCAGACGATGTCCGGAGAGCGGTGGAGCAACCCGGCTCACCGCACGCTGCAGTACGACGCCGAGTCGACGCCTGAGACCGAGGCGGCCAACCGGATCCTCCTCGTCGTCCACGGCACGGAGCGACCCATCGACGTGACCCTGCCGGTCGTCGACGGGATCGCGCGCTACGTCTCGCTCTGGTCGAGCGCGGACGAGGTCCCCGACGAGCAGGAGCGGGTGTACGAGCCCGGTGCGATCGTCTCCCTCGTCGGCACGTCGATGCACCTGTTCCGCGCGGAGTGACGGCAGGGCGGGTGCCGCACGCGAGTCACGCGCGATAGGTTCGCATCGTGGCATCGACGACGCGAACAGCATCCGCCCGCCCCTGGCGCAGCATCTCGGCGATCCCCGTGCGCCCCATCGCCCTCACGCCCGGCTCGGACGCCGTGGTGAACGGCCGCATCCCGCTGGCGCTGCCGTTTCCGGCTGTGCCCGGCGACGCCTTCGCGCCCAAGGCGTTCGCCGGTGAGGTGGTGCCGTTCCGCGTGACGGCCTTCCGCGAGGGGCACGACATCATCGGCGTGCAGGTGCGGCTGACGTCGCCCTCGGGCGACGAGTCGCTGCACCGGCTGCGCGCCCTGGGAGACGGCTTCGACC
This sequence comes from Microbacterium terricola, assembly GCF_027943945.1. Taxonomy (NCBI): domain Bacteria; kingdom Bacillati; phylum Actinomycetota; class Actinomycetes; order Micrococcales; family Microbacteriaceae; genus Microbacterium; species Microbacterium terricola. Next base: position 1,573,521 of record NZ_AP027141.1, read on the forward strand.
GCTGGGAGACGCAGATCAGCCCGCTCGAGCAGGGCACCTGGCGCTACCGGTTCGAGGCCTTCGCCGACGACTTCGCGACGTGGGAGCACGCGGCCGACCTCAAGATCGCGGCGGGCGTCGACAGTCCCGTGATGCGCGAGCTCGGCGCCCTCCTCTTCGATCGCGCCGTCGCCGAGAAGTCGCGCCCGATCGCCGAGCGCCGCGTGCTCGAGGGAGCATCCGTCGCGCTGCGCGACGCGGCGGTCAGCGACGAGGCCGCCCTCGGCATCGTGCGCGACCCCGCCATCGCGGCCTTCTTCCACGCGCGCCCGCTGATGTCTCCGGCCAGCGCGCTCCCCGAGCGGGAGCTGGTGGTCGAGCGCACCAGGGCGGGAGTCGGAGCCTGGTACGAGTTCTTCCCCCGCTCGGAGGGCGCCCGCCGACTCAAAGACGGCACGATCAAGAGCGGCACGTTCCGCACGGCGACCAAGCGCCTGCCCGGTGTCGCAGCCATGGGCTTCGACGTGCTGTACCTGCCGCCGATCCACCCGATCGGGCGGGTCAACCGGAAAGGCCCGAACAACACCCTCGACGCCGGCCCCGCCGATCCCGGTTCGCCGTGGGCCATCGGCTCCGCGGAGGGCGGCCACGATGCGGTCCACCCCGACCTCGGCAGCCTCGCCGACTTCCGCGCCTTCGTCCGGGCTGCGCGGGCGGAGGGCATCGAGGTGGCGATCGACCTGGCCCTGCAGGCCGCACCCGATCACCCGTGGGTGACGAGCCATCCGGAGTGGTTCACGACCCTGCCCGACGGCTCGATCGCCTACGCGGAGAACCCGCCGAAGAAGTACCAGGACATCTACCCGATCAACTTCGACAACGATCCGGAGGGCATCCGCGCGGAGGTGCTCCGCGTCGTGCGGCACTGGGTCGCGCAGGGCGTCAAGATCTTCCGCGTCGACAATCCGCACACCAAGCCGCTGCAGTTCTGGGAGTGGCTGATCGCGACGGTGACCGCCGAGCACCCGGACCTCGTCTTCCTCGCCGAGGCGTTCACCCGGCCCGCGCCCCTGCAGGGACTCGCGATGGCGGGGTTCCAGCAGAGCTACACGTACTTCACCTGGCGCAACACCAAGCAGGAGCTCGAGGAGTTCCTCGGCGCGCTCGCGTCGGACACCGCCGACTTCCTGCGACCCAACCTGTTCGTCAACACCCCCGACATCCTCACCGAGTATCTCCAGTACGGCGGTCGCGCCGCGTACGCGATCCGGGCAGCCATCGCCGCGACCGCGGCCCCGACCTACGGTGTGTACGCGGGGTACGAGCTGTTCGAGAACGTCGCACGGCCCGGAGCCGAAGAGAACATCGACAACGAGAAGTACGAGTACAAGCTCCGCGACTGGGCAGGCGCCGAAGCACGCGGAGACTCGCTCGCGCCGTTCCTGCGCCGGCTGAACGAGATCCGCGCGGCGCACCCCGCGCTCGGACAGCTGCGCAACTTCTCGGCGCACTGGAGCGATGACGAGGCGATCCTCGTCTTCTCCAAGCACCTGCCGGCCGCTCTGTCCCCGACGGGCGCCGCCGACACGATCATCGTCGTCGTGAACGTCGACCCGCACTCCGTGCGCCAGACCATGATCCACCTCGACACGCGCATCTGGGGAGTCGAGCCTGGCACCGCCTTCGAGGTCGACGAGCTGATCACCGGCCAGCACTGGACCTGGTCGGACCACAACTTCGTGCGGCTGGACGCGTTCACCGAACCCGTCCACATCCTGCACGTCAAGGAGAGACGATGACCCAGCTCGACGACCGCCTGCTCGACACCGTCGCGACGGGCTCGCACCACGATCCGCACGGCGTGCTCGGGCTGCACCCGGGGGTCGACCCCGCCGGCGCCCCTGAGTGGATCGTGCGCGCACGGCGCCCCCTCGCCCGCAGCGTCACCGCCGTGTTCGACGACGGCACCAGGGTCCCGCTCGAGCACGTCCGCAACGGCATCTGGGAGGGCACTCGCTCCGGGGCGGCCGGCGCCTATCAGCTGGCCACCGGGTACGACGACGGCTCTGAATTCACCGCGGACGACCCGTACCGCCACGCGCCGGTCATCGGGGAGCTCGACCTGCACCTGATCGGCGAGGGGCGGCACGAGAAGCTCTGGCACGTGCTCGGCGCGCACGTGCGCACGCACGGCGGCTCGTCGGGCACGTCGTTCGCCGTCTGGGCGCCCAATGCGCAGGCCGTACGCGTCGTCGGCGACTTCAACGCGTGGGACGGCCAGGGCCACGCGATGCGCTCGATGGGCTCCAGCGGCGTCTGGGAGCTCTTCGTCCCGGGGATCGGCGCCGGCAGCGCCTACAAGTTCCAGCTCCTCACCGCCCGCGGCGACTGGGTGCTTAAGGCCGACCCGATGGCACGGTACGCCGAAGTGCCGCCGGCGACAGCATCCGTCGTCGTGGAGAGCTCCTACACGTGGGGCGATGCCGAGTGGATCACGCGGCGCGCCTCGCAGCAGCCGGTCTCGCAGCCGATGTCGGTCTACGAGGTGCACTTCGGATCGTGGCGGCAGGGCCTGTCGTACCGGGATGCCGCCGACCAGCTCATCGAGTACGTCGAGGCGCAGGGGTTCACCCACATCGAGTTCATGCCGCTCGCCGAGCACCCGTTCGGCGGATCGTGGGGCTACCAGGTCACCGGCTACTTCGCCCCGACGAGCCGGTTCGGCCACCCCGACGACCTGCGCTACCTGATCGACCGGCTGCACCAGGCCGGCATCGGCGTGATCATGGACTGGGTGCCCGGCCACTTCCCGAAGGATGCGTTCGCCCTCGCCCGCTTCGACGGCCAGGCGCTCTACGAGCACGGCGACCCCCGCCGCGGCGAGCACAAGGACTGGGGCACGTACATCTTCGACTACGGCCGCAGGGAGGTGCGCAACTTCCTCGTCGCGAACGCTCTGTTCTGGTTCGAGGAGTTCCACGTCGACGGTCTGCGCGTCGACGCCGTCGCCTCGATGCTGTACCTCGACTACTCGCGTGAGCCAGGCGAGTGGGTACCCAACATCCACGGCGGCCGCGAGAACCTCGAGGCGATCTCGTTCCTGCAGGAGGTCAACGCGACCGCGTACAAGCTCTTCCCCGGGATCGCGATGATCGCCGAGGAGTCCACGAGCTTCCCCGGCGTGACGGCGCCCACCAACCGCGCAGGGCTCGGCTTCGGGTTCAAGTGGAACATGGGCTGGATGAACGACTCGCTGCAGTACATCAAGCGCGACCCGATGTACCGCTCGCATCACGAGGGCGAGCTGTCATTCTCGTTCGTGTACGCGTTCAGCGAGAACTATCTGCTCCCCATCAGCCACGACGAGGTCGTGCACGGCAAGGGCAGCCTGTTCGGACGGATGCCCGGCGACCATTGGCAGAAGCTGGCCAATATGCGCGCGTTCCTGGCGTACATGTGGGGGCATCCAGGAAAGCAGCTGCTGTTCATGGGCCAGGAGTTCGGCCAGATGTCGGAGTGGTCGGAGGGGCGCTCGCTCGACTGGTGGACGCTCGATCAGCCGGCGCACGCGCAGCTGCACGACTTCGTGGGCTCGCTCAACCGCACCTACCGCGGCCTCTCCGCGCTGTGGGCACGCGACAGCGACGGCGCCGCCTTCTCACGCCTCGGCGCGCCGAGCTGGAACCCGAACGTGTCGGCGTTCTCGCGCCGCGACCACCACGGCAACACGGTCGTGGTCGTCTGCAACTTCTCCGGCGTCCCGGTCACCGGGTACGAGCTCGACATGCCGGAATCAGGGGTCTGGCACGAGGCGCTGAACAGCGATGCGCAGCTCTACGGCGGATCCGGGGTGGGGAACCTCGGCGTGGTCCACGCCGATGAGAACCGTCGGGCCCGTATGGTGCTGCCGCCGCTGGGCGTGCTGTGGCTGCGCCACGACCCGGAGGCGCACATCCCCTCGCCGACGAAAGGCTGAGGAGCGGGACTCGGTCGCTCCGTCGCTCAGAAGAGGAGCGACGCGAGGCGGCCGCGGGCGCGGATGACCCGGGGGTCGCTGTCGCCGATGAGCCCGAACAGCTCGAGCAGCCGCTCCCTGACCGGACCGCGCTCCTCCTGCGGAAGGGCCGCGAACAGATCGAGCAGGCGCGCGTACGCGTCATCGACATGACCGCCGGCGAGGTCGAGGTCGGCGACGGCGAACTGCGCCTCCGCGTCCAAGGGCGCGGCGGCGGCAGCATCCCGCGCCGCCTGCAGATCGGCGCCCTGCACGCGCGCGAGGAGCCGCACCTGTCCGAGGCCGGCGCGCGCGTCGGCGTCACGGGGGTTCTCGGCCAGTGCCTGCTCGTACGCGGTGGCGGCGCGGGCGTAGTCGCCCGCCTCGATCGCGTCGAAGGCCTCGGCGTGCAGCGGCGGAAGCTCGGGCTCGGCCGGCTCCTCGGCGGGTGCGGCGCCGTCGACGTCGATCGTGCCGGAGACGCCGTTCTGCGCGGCGACCTGCAGCAGCTGGTCGAACACCTCGCGCACCTGCTGCTCGGGGACCGCGCCGGTGAACATCGGCACCGGCTGCCCTGCGATCAGCGCGACCACCAAGGGGATCGACTGTGCGCGGAAGCCCTGTGCCAGCTGGGGGTTCGCGTCGACGTCGACCTTCGCGAGCACCACGCGTCCGGCGAGCTCGGTGACGACCTTCTCCAGGATGGGGCTCAGCTGCTTGCAGGGGCCGCACCACTCCGCCCACAGGTCCACCACGACCGGCACGGTGCGCGAGAGCTCGAGCACCTGCGGGAACATCGCGTCGGTGACGTCCATGATCAGGGCGGGTGCGGAACCCGGCGCACCGGGGACCGCCGCCGGCGCTGCCGGGGCGGCGCTGCGGCCGCGGAGTGCGGAAAGGTCCACGGCGCCGCGCAGAGCGGCACCCGTCATCGCATCGGTCATTTCTCGATCACTTTCGCTCCGAGGATGTCACTGGAGTAGCCGAGCAGGCGGATCTTCTCGTTCGTGCCCTGACCAGGCACGTAGAAGAAGAGCTGGTCGCTGAAGGTGGTGGTGAAGCCGGTGGCCGACTCCTTCTTCCCGGTGATCGCGGCCACCGTGGGATTCTTCTTCAACAGGATGAGCGCATCCGCGTCGGTCGGCTTGACCGTATCGGTCTCGTGGGTCGTCACGGCGACGATCGCGCCGCTCTCGAGCGTCGCCAGCGACAGCGGCTCGTCAGGACCGGCTGTCGCGGCGAAGGTCAGTCGTCCCGTGCCGTCGCCGGTCTCGTTGAACGTCGCGAGCCGCGATTTCCGGTCCTTGGCCACGTTCTCGCGGAAGACGTCGCTGTCCGCGTCGAAGAGCCCGTAGTACTCGCTCTTCGCACCCTTGGTCAGGACGTCCGCGTAGGCGGCGGCGAGATCCTGCGGCGCCAGGACGAGGAACGACGAGTCCGGCGGCACGGCGGAGGCCCCGACGTAGTAGGGCGCGAGATCGGGCAGGCTCGTGGAGGCCTCGAGATTCGAGATGTAGACGAGTTTGTAGTTCGACCACGGGTCGTCCTGCGTGATCATCATGATGTTCGCGGTCTTGGCGTCGGCGTTGTTGACGACGGTCATGATCGTGCGCGGCCAGCCGTCGTACGCCTGCGGCAGCAGGATCTCCAGCGGCTCCGCCGCGATCGCTGCCGGAGACGCGTAGTCGTCGATCTTGGTGCGCAGCTTGTAGTTCGTCTTGCGCACCGAGAGCACAGCTCCGCCCGTGCGCTCGGCGAGAACCTTCGTGTCGCGATCCTTGTCGGCGGTCGCCACGGTCTCGGAGATGCGCTCGAGGATCCGCTCGGCCTGCGCCTCGGTGACCGCAGGCGCCTGCTGCCCCTCGGGGACGAGAACGGAGTCCGTGGGTGTCGGCGTGGGGCTCGCGCCGAGCTGCGGCCACGCGTCGGCCGTGCAGCCGGAGAACAGCAGCGCCGACACGGCGACGGCGGGGATCACGAGCAGCGGCCGGCGACCGCCCGAGATCGAACGTCTGGTGCGCGGCGTGGCGGCGATGACGCCCTTGTCGGCTTCTTCGACGGAGAGGTCGATCGGCTCGGTCACCGGGAGGGGCAGGCCCTTGCGTCGCGGACCGCGCGACCGGCGGGCGTGGTTGATGCCGAGGATGTACAGGAACACGCCGACGGCCAGCAGGATCCCGCCGAGGACCATGAGCGGTCCGGCCCACGGGGTCGGGTTGGCCACGGGCCAGGTGATCGACACCTTCGAGGGCGCCGGTGCGGTGCCGTCGGTGGCGACGAGCAGGCTCATGTCGGAGGGAAGCTGCAGGGGCGTGATCAGCACGTCCTCCTGCTGGAACTCGTCGAGCCAGAGGTCTGACCCCACCGGGCTGCGGCCGGTCGTGGTCTCAGCGGGCTCGTCGGCCTCCTCGCCTTCGGCTGTCGCCGCCGGCGTGGGGGCCACCGAGGTGGAGGCCAGCTGGCCGTCCTCCCCCATGCTCACCGCTGCGTAGTCGGCGTCGGACAGCCAGGCCTGCACGTCGGCGGTGCGGCCGTAGGCCGCGAAGATCTCGCCCTCGCCCTGCGCCCGCAGCGTCTGCGAACCGGGCAGCGAGTTGAGCGCTGCGCCGTCGATCAGGATGTACGGCGAGCCGTCGGAGACGGTGACCGACGCGGTCTCGGACGTATCACCTTGGAAGAGGGTCCGCTGGGCGATGCCCGCCCCGATCAGCATGGCAGCGAGCACGAATGCTGCGACGGCCCATACGAAACGCACGAATAAAACCTCTCTTCGGCCTGCGCCCGGGTGCGCAGAGCCGTCGACTCGACGTTTCAGACTATCGAACCTCGGCTGAAAGTCCCCAGAGAGGTGGCGCTGCCGTCCGCGGGCGCCCTCGGTGCGTATCCTGACGGAAGAGCAGTGCCGCACAGTCGAGGAGAGCCGTGAAGATCCACAATCCGTTCCGGGTGGCATTCGTCGCGACGCTCGGCGTCGGTCTCGGGCTGCTGTTCATCGGCGGCATCCAGACGCTGTCGACGATCCTGCTGTACGTCGGCACCGCGCTGTTCCTCTCGCTCGGCCTGGAGCCGGTCGTGTCCTGGCTGGAGCGCCGCCGACTGCCGCGCTGGGCGGCCGTGCTGGTGACGATCCTCGCGCTGCTCCTGGTGTTCGCGGGCGTGATCCTCATGGTCGTGCCCATCATCGTGGGTCAGATCTCGCAGCTCGTCACGCAGATCCAGGACCTCGTCGACTCCGGCTCATGGGATCCCATCGGGGCGACCAAGTCATGGCTGCACGAGACGTTCCCCGCCCTCAATGTCGAGCAGGTCTTCGAGTATCTCGAGGAGTGGTACAACTCGCTCGACTTCGGGCAGATCGGCGAGACGGTCGGCAGCAGCATCATCGTCATCGGCGCCGCGCTCATCGCGGGATTCACCGGCGCGTTCATCGTGCTGATCCTGACGATCTACTTCACGGCATCCACGCCCTCGCTCAAGAAGGCCGTGTACCAGCTGGTGCCGGCCTCGAAGCGGGCGCGGTTCATCGACCTGGCCGAGCAGATCACCGATTCGGTCGGCTTCTACGTCATCGGTCAGCTCACGCTCGGCGTGATCAACGGCGTGCTGAGCGCCATCCTGCTCACGGCGATCGGCGCGCCGTTCCCCGCAGTCCTGGCCGTGATCGCGTTCTTCTTCTCGATCATCCCGCTGGTCGGCACCCTGACCGGCTCGACGATCATCGTCCTCACCTGCCTGATCCCCGGGCTCGCCACGAACCCGAACGCCTGGTGGATCGCCGCGATCTACTACCTCGTGTACATGCAGATCGAGGCGTACGTGATCTCCCCGCGCATCATGAACCGTGCCGTCTCGGTGCCGGGAGCCGTCGTCGTGATCGCCGCCCTGGCCGGTGGAGCGCTGCTCGGCCTCCTCGGCGCGCTCGTCGCGATCCCCGTGGCCGCCAGCATCCTGATCATCTACCGTCAGGTGATCATCCCGCGGCAGAACGAGCGGTAGTCAGACCCCGGCGACGGGCGCCGGAGGCCATTCGTTCGGCAGCGGGAGCGCGTCGGGGGCGATCGCCGCGACGATCTCGGTGAGCACCCGCCTGGTCTGGTTCTCCCCCACCCAGAGGTGCTTGCCGCCCTCGACGGGGATGACGACGGCGTGCGGGATCGCGGCGAAGCGCTCAGCCGCCTCCGCCGGACGCAGGTAGTCGTCGAGCTCGGGGATCAGGGCGATCACCTGACGCTCGTCCTCCGCCCAGGCCGCGACGTCCTCTGCGGTCGCGCGGTGCAGCGGCGGCGAGAGCAGGATGACGCCCTCCACCTCGTGGTCCCTGCCGTACTTCAGTGCGAGCTCGGTCCCGAACGACCAGCCGACCAGCCAGGGCCGGGGAAGCCCGCGCTGGTGCACGAAGTCCAGTGCTGCGGCGACGTCGAACTCCTCGGCGCCGCCGCCGTCGAAGGCGCCGTCGCTCGTCCCCCGCGGCGATGAGGTGCCCCGGGTGTTGAAGCGCAGAACGGCGAGGTCCGCGAGGGCGGGCAGGCGCGCCGCCGCCTTGCGGAGGACGTGCGAGTCCATGAATCCGCCTGCCGTCGGCAGAGGGTGCAGGGTCACGAGGGTCGCGACGGCAGGCCGGTCGAGCGGGGTCGCGAGCTCTCCGACGAGGGTCAGCCCGTCGAGCGTGTGCAGCTCGATCTCCTGCCGGTGGGCGGGAAGCTCCAGTGGTCCGCGGATCTCCATGTCAGGCGATGCTCCAGCAGTGCGCGTGCCAGTGGCGGCGGGCCGCGAGGTCAGCGGCATCGCCGAGCACGCCGTCGGCGCGCCAGACGACGAGGTGGGCGACCCCGGGGTCGACCGAGCGCCCGCAGCCGGGACAGACGTACGCCTTCACGGCCTGCGCAGCGGAGACCGGCTGCACGGTCCACTCCGCCCCGCGACGCGTCTCGGTGCGCTTCCATCCGGCGAGCAGACGCTCGAAGGAGTCCCCGTCGGCCGACGCCGGACGGCGCCGGTTCGCCCTCGGCATGAGGTCAGTACCAGCCGGAGGACTGCGACTTCGCCCACGCGCCGCACGGGGTGCCGTAGCGGCCGGTGATGTAGCCGAGACCCCAGGTGATCTGCGTGGCGGGGTTGGTGGCCCAGTCCGCGCCGGCGGAGGCCATCTTGCTGCCGGGGAGCGCCTGCGGGATGCCGTAGGCGCCGCTGCCGGCGTTGTACGCGTTCACTCGCCAGCCGGATTCCTTGCTCCACAGCGAGACCAGGCAGTTGTACTCGTTCTCGCCCCAGCCGCGGGCCAGCACCATCTCATGGGCGATGGCCTGGGCGCTGCCGGGGTTCGGCGCGACGGCGGGCGGGGCCCAGCCTGTCGCGCCGGACGTGGTCGACGTCGTCGCCGCGGCGGCGACAGGCGTCGGCGTGGGCTTCGGCTTGACGTAGACGCTGTAGCTGTCCCGGCCGAGATCGCTCGCCTTGGTCTCGGCGGATGCGTCGCCCTCGAGCGACTGGGCGTCGTCGATGGTGCTGGCGTACAGCGAGGTCGTCGCGTCGTCGCCCGCAGTGGCGTCCGCGAGGGCCATGCCGGTCGGGCCGACCGAGGCCGCGACGAATCCGAGCGCGGCGAAGGCGGCGAAGACCGCCACGACTCCGCGACGGCGCGACCAGCGCGGTGAGGGCGCGGGTGCCGGATGGCGGGAGGGCTGTGGGGAGACGGCGGCGTGCGCACGCGCGGGCACGAGCGCATCGCGTCGGCCGCGTCGTGTCGTCATCTCAGTCCCGGAAGTCACAGTGGCCCCGAGTCTAGCGGGCGTGCCTGAGGGCTGCCATCCGGGTGAGGGGTTCCTCATGCGACCGCCAGGATCACCTCGACGACCGCGTCCAGCAGCGCGTCGACCTGCGCTTCCCGGTATCCGCCCCGCTGCATGCGGAAGGCGACGGAGCGCACCTGCTCGACCGTGACCGGTTCGCCGTCCTCCAGGAACGCCGTGATCTTGTCGGTGACGAGGTCGACCTCGTCACGCCGATACCCGTAGTGCAGCCCGCCGACACGATCGAACCGGCGTCCGTTCGGGCGGGTGATGCGATCGAGGATCACCTGCGCGTTCTCGCGGGCCATACCGACCCACTCATGCGCGCCGACCCGCGCCATCGCGCTGTCGCGCTCCCGGACGGCGAAGGCGTCCTCGATGCGGCCGAGCGCCGCATCCACCTGCGCGACGGCGTAGCCGTTGCGTGCGAGCGGGAAGGCCACCTGGCGGACATCCGCGGCCGTGAGGCTGGCGTCGCCGGTCTCGAAGGCGTCGCGTGCCTTGGCCAGGAAGGCGTCGACGGCGGCGCGGTCGTACCCCTTCTCTCGGCCGTGGACCTCGGGGAATGCCGCGGGTGGTGCGTCGGGAGTCATCGTCATCATGCCGCCAGAGGAGAGAGCAGGTAGTACAGCGTCAGTGCGCTGATCGTCGAGGGGAGGATCGAATCGAGGCGGTCGAGCACACCGCCGTGCCCCGGCAGCCACGAGCTCATGTCCTTGATGCCCAGGTCGCGCTTGATCATCGACTCGCCCAGGTCGCCGATCGTCGCCGTCAGCAGCACGGCGGCACCCAGGATCAGACCGGCCCAGAACGGCAGGCCGAGCAGGAACAGCGCGAGGAGCGCTCCGGCCAGCAGCGCGCCGACCGCGGCGCCCGCGAAGCCCTCCCAGGTCTTCTTGGGACTGATCCGCGGCGCCATGGGGTGCTTGCCGAACGCGAGCCCCGAGGCGTATGCGCCGGTGTCGGAGACGACCGCGATGATGACGAACCCGAGCACCCACCATTCGCCGCCGTCCTGGCGCAGCAGGATCAGGCAGAGGCTGGCGAGGAAGGGCACGTAGAGCTGCACCAGCACGCCGGCGAGCACATCGTCGAGCACGTCGCCGTAGGTGCGGCCGTCCTTCGCCACCATCTGGGCGACCAGGCGCCACACGACCACGACGGCGACCGCGACGAAGGTCACGACCCAGTGGGTCCACAGGCCCAGGAAGTAGCCGGAGACGGCGAGCACCGTACCGGCGACCAGCTGCGGGACGAGGTCGACCCGGCGTCCGGAGGCGACCAGCGCACGGCTGAGCTCGAAGATGCCCAGCAGCGCCGCGCCGAGCGCGAACACCACGAAGACCTGCTTGAAGAAGATCAGCGAGGCGACCAGGAGCGCGCCGATGGCGAGTCCGATCAGGGTCGCGACGATGAGGTCACGCCCGGTGCGGGCCTTGATGCGCTCGTTCGCCTCTTCGAACTCGGCGCGGGCGTGCGCGACCTGGTGCTCGAACTCGCTGCGCGCCGCACGTACGTGCTCGCGGCGCGAGACCGGCTCTGCCGGTGCGGCGTCGTCCGGTGACGCCCCTGAATCGGTCATCGGCGTCCTCAGACCTCGAGCAGCTCGGCCTCTTTGCGCTTGAGCGCGTCGTCGATGGCGTCGACGTGGGCGCGCGTCAGAGCGTCGAGCTCCTTCTCGGCGCGCGCGAGATCGTCGTCGCTGACCTCGCCCTTGAGGGCGTCCAGGTCGTCCTTCGACTTGCGGCGGATGCCACGGACGTGGACCTTCGCGTCCTCGCCCTTGGTCCGCACGATCTTCACGAACTCCTTGCGGCGCTCCTCCGTGAGCTCGGGCAGCGTGACCCGCACGATGCTGCCGTCGTTCGTCGGGTTGGCGCCGAGATTCGGGGTGCTCCGAATGGCCTCCTCGATGGCCTTCAGCGCCGACTTGTCGTACGGCGTGACCACGAGCGTGCGGGCCTCGGTGTTGTTCAGCGACGCGAGCTGCGAGAGCGGCGTGGGCGTGCCGTAGTAGTCCACGAGGATCTTCTGGAACAGCTGCGGGTTGGCGCGGCCCGTCCGCACTGTGGCGAAGTCATCCTTCGCGGCCTCGACGGCCCGATCCATTCGCGAACCGGCATCTGCCAGGACATCGGCGATCACAGTGACTCCCATCGGGTAAGACCAGAACCCTCAGTCTAGTCGGGACGGTTCAGACGGTGACGACGGTGCCGATCGGCTCGCCGAGCAGTGCGCGGGTGACGTTGCCCGCCGGCTCCATCCCGAACACGCGCATGTCCATGCCGTTGTCCATGCACAGGCTGAACGCCGTGGAGTCGACGACCTTCAGTCCACGCTGCAGGGCATCGCGGTACGTGATCCGGTCGATCAGGGTGGCCGAAGGGTCCTTCTTGGGGTCGGCGGTGTAGACCCCGTCGACGCCGTTCTTGGCGACGAGGACCTCCACCGCGCTGATCTCCAGCGCGCGCTGCGCGGCGACCGTGTCGGTGGAGAAGTAGGGCAGACCCGCGCCGGCGCCGAAGATCACGACGCGCCCCTTCTCCATGTGGCGCTCTGCACGCCGCGGGATGTACGGCTCGGCGACCTGCGTCATTGAGATGGCGGACTGCACGCGGGTGGCGGCGCCGGCCTGCTCGAGGAAGTCCTGCAGGGCGAGGGCGTTCATCACCGTGCCGAGCATGCCCATGTAGTCGGCGCGCCCGCGGTCCATGCCGCGCTGGCTGAGCTCCGCGCCGCGGAAGAAGTTGCCGCCGCCGACGACGATGGAGATCTCGACCCTGTCTACGGCCGCCGCGATCTCCTGCGCGATCTGGCTCACGATGTCGGGGTTCACACCCAGCTGTCCCCCGCCGAAGGCCTCGCCCGAGAGCTTGAGCAGGACGCGCCGGCGTCCGGTCGCTTCATCGATCACGTGTGTGTTCCTCTCATCGCGTACAACCTATCGAAGGGCATGAGAAAAGGCCCGCGCCGAACGGATCGGCGCGGGCCTTCTCATCGGATCAGGCGCCGACCTTGAAGCGGGCGAAGCCCGTGAGGGTCAGACCCGCGTCCTGAGCGACCTTCGCGACGGACAGCTTGTTGTCCTTCGCGTAGTCCTGGTCGAGCAGCGAGACCTGCTTGAAGAACGCGTTCACGCGGCCCTCGACGATCTTGGGCAGGGCGGCCTCGGGCTTGCCCTCGCCGCGCGAGATCTCGGTGACGATCTCCCGCTCCTTGTCGACATCGGCCTCGGGGACCTCGTCGCGCGAGAGGTACGACGGGTTCGCGAACGAGATGTGCTGCGCGAGGCTGCGCGCGGTCTCCGCGTCGTCGCCGGTGTAGGCGAGCACCACGCCGACCTGCGGGGGCAGGTCCTTGCTGGTGCGGTGCAGGTAGACCTCGAAGTGGTCACCCGAGAGGGTGCGCACGCGACGCAGTTCGACCTTCTCGCCGATGATGGCGGCCTCGTCCGAGATGAGCTGCTCGACCGTGCCCGCACCGGCGGGAGCGGCGAGAGCGACCTCGACAGAGTCGGCGGCGACCGCGGCGACCGCGTCGGCGACCTTGTCGGCCAGCGCGATGAAGCGGTCGTTCTTCGCCACGAAGTCGGTCTCGCACGCGAGCTCGATGAGCGTGACCTTGCCGTCCGACTCGCGAGCGGCGACGAGGCCCTCGCTGGTGGAACGGTCGGCGCGCTTGGCGTTGCCCTTCGCGCCCTTCAGGCGGAGGATCTCGACGGCCTTCTCGACGTCGCCGTCGGCCTCTTCGAGGGCCTTCTTGGTGTCGACCATGCCCGTGCCGAGCTGCTCGCGCAGCGCCTTGATGTCGGCGATGGTGAAGTTTGCCATGGGTGGCGGCTCCTTGATTCGTGAATGAGGGGATGCTGCGGCGGAACCGGATCGACCCGGTTCCGCCGCAGCGATGACTTACTTGGCGGCGTCAGCCTCGGCGGCGGGAGCCTCGACCTCGGCCTCGGCGGCGGGAGCCTCGACCTCGGCGGCGGGTGCCTCGACCTCGACCTCGGCGGCGGGTGCCTCGACCTCGACCTCGGCGGCGGGCGCCTCAGCGTCGGCGACGGGCTGCTCGAGCAGCTCGCGCTCCCAGTCGGCGAGCGGCTCGGCGGCCTCAGCCGTCTCGTCCGTCGGGTTGTGGCGCTGGATGAGACCCTCGGCGGCAGCATCCGCGATGATGCGGGTGAGCAGGCCGACGGAGCGGATCGCGTCGTCGTTGCCGGGGATCGGGTACTGGAACTCGTCCGGGTCGGCGTTCGTGTCGAGGATGCCGATCACCGGGATGCCGAGCTTGGTCGCCTCGTTGACGGCGAGGTGCTCGCGCTTCGCGTCGACCACCCAGATCGCCGAAGGGGTCTTCGACATGTTGCGGATGCCGCCGAGCGACTTGTGCAGCTTGTCGAGCTCGCGCTTCTTGAGCAGGAGCTCCTTCTTGGTGAAGCCGCTCTCCGCCGGGTTCTCGTAGTCGAGCTCCTCGAGCTCCTTCATGCGGGCGAGGCGCTTCGAGACGGTCTGGAAGTTGGTGAGGAGGCCACCGAGCCAGCGCTGGTTGACGTAGGGCTGGCCGACGCGGGTCGCCTGCTCGGCCAGGATCTCCTGGGCCTGCTTCTTGGTGCCCACGAAGAGGATGGTGCCGCCGTGCGCGACCGTCTCCTTGACGAACTCGTACGCCTTGTCGATGTACGACAGCGACTGCTGGAGGTCGATGATGTGGATGCCGGAGCGCTCCGTGAGGATGAAGCGCTTGACCTTCGGGTTCCACCGGCGGGTCTGGTGTCCGAAGTGGACGCCGCTGTCGAGCAGCTGGCGAATGGTGACGACGGCCATGGCCGTTCTCCTGTTCTCGGCGCACGCGTGCGCCGTTTGCGGTTTGTTCCGCCGGAGGATGCTCCGGCGAGCCTGATGCCCGACACGCTCCCGCTCGACCGCGGAGTGCGGTTGAGACCGATGGGAGGGGGTGTCGCGGGTCCGCCGGGGCGGTCCGCTGAAGGGCATGCGTAGTCACCCCGAGATCGAGGTGCCCTGCCAGTGTATCAGCCGCCGCCTCCTCCCCACAGCGCGTGCGGGCGTCGTGGTGCACAGGTTGCACCGCCGGCGTCTGCATGGCGGAAGCCGTACGGGAGGCTGTCTCCGTGCAGGGGCGTGGGGTGCGGATCCGTGCGGCGGTCCTCGCCGCGGCGCTCGTCGTCGGAGCCGCTCCGGACGGATGGCGCTGGCCGGTCGAGCATGTCGTCGTCACCCACGAATACCAGGCGCCGGCTCACGCCTACGGGCCCGGTCACCGCGGCATCGACCTCCGCCTGGACGACGAGCGGATGCTGCGCGCACCGGCCGACGGGGTCATCGCGTTCGCGGGACAGGTCGCCGGGCGCGGGGTGGTCACGATCGATCACGGCGACGGGCTGGTGACCACGCTCGAGCCGGCCGTGACGGTCCTCGGCGTCGGCTCACCGGTCGCCCGCGGTGACGTGGTCGCCGAGCCCGGCCTCGGGGGTCACGCCGCGCCGGGGGACGTGCACTTCGGGGTGCGGCGGGACGGCGAGTACGTCAATCCGCGGATGCTGCTGGGCGGCGTGCCGCGCGCAGTGCTGCTGCCGTGCTGCTGAATGTGCTGGTGAGCGTGCCGTGACCGTCAGGCGCGCGGGTGCGCCAGCCGATAGGCCGCAGACAGCCGCTCGCTGGACACGTGCGTGTAGATCTGGGTGGTGCCGAGGCTCGCGTGTCCGAGGATCTCCTGCACCGTCCGCAGGTCGGCACCGCCGTCGAGCAGGTGGGTCGCCGCGGAGTGCCGGAGTGCGTGCGGACCGGCGGTGCCGCCGATCACCGGCCCGAGGGCGCGGGCGACGAGGTCGTAGACCGCGCGGGGCCCGATCGTCCCCCCGCGCGCACCCAGGAAGACGACACGCGGCCGGTCGGCGCGTGACGCCGCCCTGGCGGCGAGCACGGGGCGCGCCCGCACGAGATAGGCGTCGAGGGCCGCGGCGGCCGGAGCACCGAACGGCACGACCCGCTCTTTCGCGCCCTTGCCCCAGACCCGCGCGGTGCGCCTGGCGCGATCGAGGTCGTCCATCCCGAGGCCGCACAGCTCCGACACGCGCATCCCGGTGCCGTAGAGCATCTCCATGATCGCGTGATCGCGCAGGGCGAGGGCGTCGCCGTCGCCTGCCGCATCGCGGAGGATCCCAAGCAGCTCGGCCAGCGCCGGCGCCGTCGCGACCGCCGGCAGGGTGCGGCCGCGTTTGGGGGCGACCAGCCGAAGCGCCGGATCGATCGCGATGTGCCCCTCTTCGCGCGCCCACGCGCAGAAGCCCCTGACCGCCGCCGTGCGTCGGGCGATCGTGGAGCGCGCGTCCCCGCGCTGCGTCGCAGCCCACAGCCACTCCCGGAGATGCTCGATGTCGAGCTCCGTCAGCTCGAGGTCGCCGGTCGCAGCGATGAGGTCGGCGAGGTCGCCACGGTAGGCCCGCACGGTGGCAGGCGAGAGCCGGCGCACCCGGGTGAGGTGCGTCTCGTAGAGCTCGGCCGCCTCCCCGATCCGCATGTGTCCAGCATGCCGTGCCCACGGCTCCTCCCCACCGACCGGCGCCCGGCGGTTCGTCCACGGATCCCACCGGCCGATCCTGCGCGGGCGACCGCGGAGCCGACGATGCTGTCATGGCGGTCAAGGATGTGCTGGGCAGGGCGGGCGAGGATCGCGCCGCGCGCTACCTCACCGCGAGCGGATACGAGCTGCTCGGCAGGAACTGGCGGTGTCGCGAAGGAGAGATCGACATCGTGGCGCGCGAGGGCGACCAGATCGTCGTGGTCGAGGTCAAGGCGCGGCGCTCCGAGGCGTTCGGGCATCCGTTCGAGGCGATCGACGCGCGCAAGCGGCGCCGTCTCTGGCGACTCGGCCTCGCGTGGATCGCGGCTCATCCCGAGCATGCGCGCGGGCGCCGGCTGCGGGTCGACGCGATCGGGCTCACCGGTGCCGCCCCCGACTCGGCCCGCCTCGAGCATCTGCGCGATGTGGAGCCGGCATGAGTGTCGCCCGCACGTGGGCCGTTGCGCTGACCGGTGTGGACGGCGCACTCGTGGAGGTCGAAGCCGACCTCACGAATCAGCTGCCTGGTTTCAAGATCATCGGACTGGCAGACAAGGCGCTCGGTGAAGCGGTCCAGCGCGTGCACAACGCGTGCGCCAACAGCGGCCTCCCGCTGCCCCGCCGCGCGCTGACTATCAACCTCTCCCCCGCCAGCCTGCCCAAGCAGGGCTCCGGCTTCGACCTGGCGGTCGCGATCACCGCACTCGCGACCGAGCTGACCGTCGACACGGGTTCCATCGCACGCACCGTGCACATCGGCGAGCTGGGGCTCGACGGCCGTCTGAGGCCGATCGCCGGGGTGCTGCCGGCCGTGCGCGCGGCCGCCGCCCACGGCTTCCATCGGGTCGTCGTGCCCTGGGCCAACATGGACGAGGCCCGGCTGGTCGACGGGATCGAGGTGCACGGCGCGGTGAGCCTCGCCGACGTGGCCAGGCTCCACGGTGCCGAGCTCGACCCGGACGACCGGCCCGTCGATCCGGTCGCGTCGACCGCTCCCGCCGACGAGCCCGAGCAGGTCCCCGATCTGGCCGAGGTCATCGGCCAGCGGGAGGCGGTGGACGCGCTGATCGTCGCCGCCGCGGGCGGGCACCACCTCCTCATGTGCGGTCCGCCCGGTGCGGGCAAGACGATGCTGGCGCGGCGCCTGCCGGGCATCCTCCCCGAGCTCGACGACGAGCAGGCGCTGGCCGCAGCATCCATCCGATCGCTGGCCGGTCTGCAGGTGACGTCGCTCTCGCGCCTGCCGCCGTTCGAAGCGCCGCACCACAGCGCGAGCGTCGCCGCACTGGTCGGCGGCGGCAGCCGCGGTGTCCGCCCGGGCGCGATCGCCCGGGCGAGCGAGGGCGTTCTGTTCCTCGACGAGGCGGGCGAGTTCCCCGCGAACGCGCTCGATGCCCTGCGTCAGCCGCTGGAGTCTGGCTCGATCGTCATCCATCGCGCAGGCGGCGCTGCGCGCTTCCCCGCCCGGTTCCAGCTCGTGTTGGCGACGAACCCGTGCCCATGCGGCGACTACGGCATCCGCGGCGGGTCGTGCATGTGCCCGCCGAGCGCGATCCGCCGCTACCTCGGACGCCTCTCCGGGCCGCTGCTCGACCGCATCGACATCCAGCTCACCCTCGCCAGGGTCGCCCACACCGCGCCCGCCTCCGCCGGACCGACGACCGCGGCGGCGCACGGCAGGGTGCTCGAGGCTCGAGCGCGCACCGCCCACCGCCTGCGCGACACCCCGTGGCAGCGCAACGCGCATGTCGACGGCACGTGGCTGCGCCAGGGCCCGCTCGCGCCCGCCCCTGCGGTGCGCAGGCCCCTCGACGCCGCGCTGCACCGCGGGGTGCTCACCCTGCGCGGCTACGACCGGGTGCTGCGCGTGGCGTGGTCGCTCGCCGACCTCGGCGGCAGGTCGCAGCTCGGCGTCGACGACATCGGGCGCGCGCTCTTCCTGAAGAAGGGGATCACCTCATGACCGCGTTCGCCCTCACCCCCGATGCAGCGCGGTCCGCGCTGCGCGGCGTCGACCGGGTCGACGAGCTGCCGGACGAGACGGTCGTCGACCGATACGCCCGGGCTGTCTGGAACCTCCTCACCGAGCCGGGCGACAGCATCGCGGGCCGCCTCATCGAGGCGGCGGGCGCCGCCGGCGCGCTCGCCCTGACGCAGGACGAGGAGTCGCTGCTCCCCGGCATCGAGGGCGTCTCGCCGCGGGCGCTGGATGAAGGGCTGCGTCGCTGGCGTCCGCGGCTGGTCCCTGATGCGCTGGCCGATGCGCTGCGCAGCGCGACCGCCTGCGGCGCGCGGATGCTGCTGCCCGGCGACCCGGACTGGCCGACCGCCGTCGCCGACCTGGGCCCCCACGCGCCGCACTGCCTCTGGGTGCGCGGCGCCACGGCGGCCCTCCGCAGCGCGTCGCCGGCGGTCGCCCTCGTCGGCGCCCGCGCGGCGACCGGCTACGGCGAGAACGTCTCCGCCGAGCTGGCCGCGGAGCTCGGCGGCGGCGGTGTGTCGGTGGTGTCCGGGGCCGCGTACGGCATCGACGGCGCGGCCCACCGCGCGACCCTGGCCGCCGGCGGACGCACGGTGGCGCTCCTGGCCGGAGGCGTCGACCGCCCCTACCCGGCCGGCCATTCCGATCTGCTCGGGCGCATCGCCGCGACCGGCGCGGTCGTCAGCGAGGTGCCGTGCGCCTCGGCGCCGACGAAGTGGCGATTCCTGCAGCGCAATCGCCTCATCGCCGCGCTGGCCGACGCGACCGTGGTGGTGGAGGCCGGGTGGCGCAGCGGCTCGCTGAACACTGCCGGACACGCTGCGGCACTGGGTCGCCCGCTCGGCGCGGTGCCCGGACCTGTGACCAGCGCGGCGTCGGCGGGATGCCACCGGCTGCTGCGCGAGTTCGGCGCGACCTGTGTCACGCACGCCGACGACGTGCGCGAGCTGCTCGGCATCAACGGCTCCGTGGCTCCCGTCGGACCGGGGACGCGCACCGACGACACCACGCGGGTCATCGACGCGCTCAGCCCGCGGGCCTGGCAAAGCACCGAGGCTCTCGCGCGGCGCACGGGGATGTCAGCCGCCGCGGTGGAGCCGATTCTCGGGCTCCTCTGGCTCGAGGGCGGCGCCGAGCGCACCGATCAGGGGTGGCGCGCCGCCCGCGTGTCCCGCTGAGGGCCGTAGACCGCATGGCCCGCCGACCATGGCACGCGTTTCCCGCTGGGCTCGCCAGAACAGGTGATCTGGCGACGGGAGGCGGTTCTGGGGCCCGATCGTCCTGCAACCGCCAGAACACCTGTTCTCGTGCGGACGTGTTCTCGCGCGGGCGTTGGCAGCCCGGGTGCCCCGCTGAGGGCCGCAGGCCGCACCCCGCTCAGCTGTCGAGCGAGAGCTCCTCGGGTAGCTGGAAGTCGCGGCGCGTGAGCTCCTCGACGTTCACGTCCTTGAAGGTGAGGACCCTGACCGACTTCACGAACCGGTCGGCGCGGTAGATGTCCCACACCCACACATCGGTCATCGTGAGCTCGAAATAGAAGTCGTGCTCGGTGTCGCGCCGCACGACATCGACCTCGTTCGCGAGGTAGAAGCGCCGCTCGGTCTCGATCACGTACTGGAACTGCGAGACGACGTCGCGGTACTCGCGATACAGCGCAAGTTCCAGTTCGCGGTCGTAGTCTTCGAAGACGTCGTCATCCATGGTGCATCCATCCTACGGCCGCGTCAGAACAGCGTCGGTGCGTCCGCGATCGACCATGATGCCCGGTGATGCGGGCTGAGTCCCCTGGCGCGGATGGCTTCCCGGTGCTCCGGACTCGCGTAGCCCTTGTTGCGGCTCCACTGGTAGTCCGGGTGCTCGTCGTGGAGGCGCACCATGAGGTCGTCGCGGGCCACCTTGGCGATGACGGATGCTGCAGCCGCACTGGCGCAATCGCGATCCGCCTTGATCACCGGGCGCACATCGAGGCCCCGCGCACCTGCGGGCGAGATGTAGTCGTAGTTGCCGTCGAGCAGCACGATGGCCTCCTCGGCCACGACACCGTGGGCGCGGAGGTCGGCGAGGGCGCGGATCGTCGCCATCCCGAGCGCGCGCATGATGCCGATCTCGTCGATCTCCGCCGAGCTCGCCCACCCGACGGCGCTGACCGACACCCAGCCGGCGGCGCGAACGGCCAGTGCCGCCCTCCGGGGCTCCGGCACGAGCTTGGAGTCCCGGAGTCCCTCGGGCACGCGGCCCCGCGCGCGCCGGGCGTCGAGTACGACCGCCCCGACGGCGACAGGCCCCGCGAGGGCGCCGCGGCCCACCTCGTCGCACGCGATGACGATCGACCGCTCCCGCAGGAGCTTCCGCTCGAGCGTCAGACGCGGGACCGCCACCGTCATCGGGCCAGGGCTCCCGCCGGGTCGGGGACGCCGGTGAACACCTCGTGGTGCTCGTCCAGCAGCCCGAATCGGTCGAACGGCCAGGTCACCAGGAATGCGCGGCCGACCACGTTGTCGAGCGGCACGAAGCCCTTGCCCGGCTGGTCGGTGTTGTACCGGGAGTCCTTGGACCGGTAGCGGTTGTCGCCGAGCACCCACACGCTGTCGTCCGGCACGGTGACGTCGAACTCGTCGGCGGATGCCCGCGTCTCGCCGTCCGGGAGCTTGAGGTAGTCGGTCTCGTCGATCGGCACGTCGTTCACGGAGATCTGGCCGAGCGCATTGCAGCACACCACATGGTCGCCGGGAAGACCGATCAGGCGCTTGACCAGGTGGTCGTCGCTGTCCGGCGCGGACAGTCCCACGAGCGAGAGCAGCCAGTCGAACGCCTCGACGACCGGCGGTCGCGGCTCCGCCGTGGAGACGGGCAGCCATCCGCCCGGATCCTGGAACACGATGATGTCGCCGCGGTCGTAGCCACCGAATCGCGGGGTGATCTCGTCGACGAGGATGCGGTCATTGACGTGGAGCGTGTCCTCCATCGACGAGGACGGGATGTAGAACGAGCGCACCAGGAAGGTCTTCACCAGGAACGAGACGAGCACCGCGATCAGCACGATGATCAGCACGTCCCGCAGGAACGCGAGCCAGCCGCGTCGGCGCTCCGGCATCGGGCTGGTCGCTCCGGCCTCGGCCGCCGTCTTCTCGCTCGTCATGGGGTCCTTCTCCTGAAGCGTCGAGGAACGACGCGCCGCACATCAAGGGTCGCACATCCGGGACGCGACGACGCCCCGAGGAAGCATCCTCGGGGCGTCGTGCGATGGAACCGGCGCGGAACGTCAGTTGTCGCGCTTCTCCTTGATCTTGGCCTTCTTGCCGCGCAGCTCGCGCAGGTAGTACAGCTTGGCGCGGCGCACGTCACCACGGGTGACGACCTCGATGTGGTCGATCACGGGGCTGTGCACGGGGAAGGTGCGCTCGACGCCCACCTGGAAGCTGATCTTGCGGACCGTGAAGGTCTCGCGCACGCCGTCGCCGGAGCGGCCGATGACGTGACCCTGGAACACCTGGATACGCGAGCGCGTACCTTCCGTGATGTTGACGTGCACCTTCACGGTGTCGCCGGGGCCGAAGGCGGGGATGTCGGTACGGAGGGATGCCGCGTCGACGGCGTCGAGGATCTGCATGATCTTCACTCTCTGCGGCTGCCACAGGTCGACCGCGAAGGATGGGAAAGGTTGGTGTGTGTGCCCGAGGCTGCTGACGATTGCTCACGCAGCCGCTCCCCTGAGGCAGAGCTGATCAGGGCACGAAGGTCCATTCTGCCATGGATGACCTCCCCGGCCAAAACGGCGCGAGCCCGCTCAGGGGCGCTCGGGACCGCGCTTCTCGGTCAGCACGATGACCTCGGGATCCGCTGCGGGTGTGCGCTGCGTCGACTCGGCCGCCGGGATGTAGCCCATGCCGTCCGCCGTGTGCAGGACCACCGCCCCGCGCGCCTCGCGCCACAGCTGGGACAGCGTGATCCAGAACAGCGCGATTCCGACGGCCACCGTGAGGATGAACACCCCTGCCCACCAGGCCGGGTTGAAGAAGCCGAGCGCGATGATCAGGCAGTGCCAGACCCCGAAGCCGGCGACGTCCGTCCACGAGACCGCGCGCGCCGCCCGGACGGTGCCCCGGGCCCGCACCAGCAGGGTGAGCACGAGCTGGCCGACGAACACGATCGGCATCGACAGGAACACCCAGAACAGCGCCCACCCGCTCGATCCGAAGCTGATCCAGCCGATGAGCAGCCAGAGCGGCAGCAGGAAGGCGGCAGGGATCAGCCAGCCGAAGATCGCGCGACGTAGCCACATGCCATCGATGCTACGCCCAGGTCGCATCGGACAGAATGGACTCGGACGAGAGGACCCCCATGATCGAACTGCGCACACCGGCCGAGATCGAGGCGATGCGCCCGGCAGGACGATTCGTGGCGGAGACGCTGGCCGCCCTGCGGGAGGACACGAAGGTCGGCACGAACCTGCTGACGATCGACCGGCGCGCGCACGAGCTGATCCGAAAGGCGGGCGCGCAGTCCTGCTACATCGACTACCACCCGTCGTTCGGCGCGAGCCCGTTCGGCAAGGTGATCTGCACGTCGATCAACGATGCGGTCCTGCACGGACTCCCCCACGACTACGCGATCAAGGACGGCGATCTCGTCTCGCTGGACTTCGCGGTCTCGATCGACGGCTGGGTCGCCGACTCCGCCGTCTCGTTCGTCGTCGGCACCCCGCGCGACGAGGACCTGCGCCTGATCGACACGACGGAGCGAGCGCTGGATGCTGCCATCGCCGCCGCCACGGTGGACAACAGGATCGGCGACATCTCCCACGCGATCGCCCAGGTCGCGCACGGCGAGGGCTACGAGATCAACACCGACTTCGGCGGTCACGGCGTGGGCCGTGTCATGCACGGAGACCCGCACGTGCCCAACGACGGCAAGCCGAACCGGGGCTACCCGCTGCGCGCCGGGCTCGTGGTCGCGCTGGAGCCGTGGTTCCTGGGTACCACCGACGAGCTGATCACCGACCCGGACGGATGGACGCTGCGCAGCGTCGACGGCTCCCGCGGCGCCCACTCGGAGCACACCGTGGCGATCACCCCCGACGGGCCGATCGTCCTGACCGACCGCTCCTGGCTCGGCGTCGCCTGACGCCCGCGGGCGCCGGCGTCACCTCGACGGGCCGACGATCGCCGCAGTGTCCGCCGGCAGCAGCACGGCGGCGCCGGCACGACGCACGTCATCCCGCGTGGCCAGCAGGATGTCCGCGTCAGCCGGGACGGCGAGCTCGACCGGTTCAGCGCTGAGGTTCACGAGCACCTCGAGTGCGCCGCGGCGCAGCCGGAAGAGCCGGTGCGCGGCGTCCTCACCGCCCTCCGCGTCGGCCGAGAGCGAGGTCGACCGCGGATCCGTGAGGTCGGGACGCTCGCGACGCAGCCTGATCAGGGCGCGGTAGAGGGCCAGCAGCCGGGCATGATCGCCGGTGGTCGGTTCGTCCCAGTCCAAGTGGGAGCGGCGGAACGTCTCCGGGTCCTGCGGGTCGGGCACGACCGACTCGTCCCACCCCATGCGCCCGAACTCGGCCTTCCTGCCCTCGGCGGTGGCGCGCCCGAGTTCCGGCTCCGGATGCGAGGTGAAGAACTGCCACGGCGTGCGCGCTCCCCACTCCTCACCCTGGAAGAGCATCGGCGTGCCCGGAGACGTGAGCGTGAGCATCGCGGCGACGGCGAGCCGGTCGTAGGACAGGGTCTGGCTGAGCCGGTCGCCGGCAGCGCGGTTGCCGATCTGATCGTGGTCCTGCGCGAAGGTGACCAGCCGCCACATCGGCACCTCCGCCGGCACCGGCGCGCCGTGCGGCCTCCCCCGGAACGACGACACGGTGCCGTCGTGGAAGAACCCGCCCGTCCAGACCTTCGGGAGGGCGTCGAGCGCGGCGAAGTCCGCGTAGTATCCGGCGGTCTCGCCGGTGAGGGCGACGTGCGCCGCGTGGTGCCAGTCGTCGCTCCACTGCGCGGTGAGGCCGTACCCGCCTGCCTCGCGGGGCAGGATCAGGGTGGGATCGTTCAGGTCGGACTCGGCGATGAGGGTGAGCGGGCGCCCCAGATGGGCCGACAGGGCATCCGCAGCCTCGGCCAGCTCGCGCAGGATGTGCACGGGCCGCTCGTCGTGGAGCGCGTGCACGGCGTCCAGGCGCAGGCCGTCGACGTGATAATCGCGGAGCCACATCATGGCGTTGTCGACGATGTAGGCGCGCACCGCATCCTGATCGAGGTCCACGCTCAGGCCCCACGTGTTCGAGCTCTCGTCGCGCAGGTAGGGACCGAACTCGGGCAGGCGATTGCCGCTCGGGCCGAGGTGGTTGTAGACGACGTCCTGGATGACGGCGAGGCCCGCGGCGTGGGCGGCGTCGACGAAGCGCTGGTACGCCGCCGGGCCGCCGTAGGCCTCGTGCACCGCGTACCAGGCGACGCCGTCGTAGCCCCAGTTCCAGGTGCCGTTGAACCCGTTCACCGGGAGGAGCTCGACGTGCGTGATCCCGAGGTCGCTGAGGTGCCCGAGCCGGCCGATGGCGGCGTCGAGCGTTCCGTCCGGGGTGAAAGTGCCGATGTGCAGCTCGTACACGACACCCCCGGCGAGCGGGCGCCCGGTCCAGGCGTCGTCGGTCCACACGTGCGCGTGCGGGTCGAACCAGGCGGACGGCCCGTGCACGCCGTGCGGCAGCCGACGGCCGCGCGGGTCCGGGCGCACCGCGTCCGCGTCGCCCAGGAGGAAGCCGTACTCCTCTCCGGGGCGGAGGACGGCATCCGTCCGCCACCAGCCGTCCGCAGCGGCGACGAGCTCACTCGGGGAACCGTCCTCGCGATGCAGTCGCACCCGGTCGGCGCGCGGCGCCCACACCTCGATCACGGTTCCTCCTCGGGCACCAGCAGCGCCACCGGGTAGATCTCGAGCAGCTCCCCCATCGGCAGCTCGCCGCCGCGGAATGTCCGCCCGGTCAGCACATCGCGCGTCGGACCGGCGTGCCGGAGCAGGGCGGTGTCGCCCCACCCGCCGCGGCGGTGCAGTCCGACGGGAAGCCGGGTGGCGACGGTGAGTGCGCCGCCGCGGTCGTAGGCGATCGCGTGCGCGGCCGCGTCCCCCACCACCGTCATCGGCGTGTAGCGGGTGAACAGGCCCGGCCGATCGCGCCGCAGGCGCAGCGCTCTGGCGGTCACGAGCAGCTTCGCCACCCCGTCCGCGTCGATCGTCGGCGGAGGTCCTTCGTCGATGCGCGCCAGCAGTGCGCGGCGGGCGGCGTAGTCGACGGGCCGCCGGTTGTCGGGGTCGACCAGCGAGAGGTCCCACAGCTCCGTGCCCTGGTACACGTCGGGCACGCCGGGACCGGTCAGGTGCAGGAGCGCCGCGGACAGCGCGTTCGACCACCCCGGCCAGGCGATCTCGGCGACGAAGGCGTCCACGACCGGCCGGGCCGCACCGAAGGCCGCATCGATCAGCGCGTGCGTGCGCGCCTCGAACGCCTGATCCGGATCCGTCCAGGTCGTGGCCTCGCCCGCCTCACGGGCCGCCTTGACCGCGTACTCGCGCAGGCGCTCAGGGGTGGACGGCCACGACCCGACGATCGCCTGCCAGAGCAGCGCGTCGAACGGACCGTGCCCGGTCGTGGCGACCGCGCGCAGCTGCCCGAGCACCTCGGCCCACCGCTCCGGAATCTCGGCCAGCACCGCGAGCCGTGCCCGCACATCGGCCCCGCGCTTGGTGTCGTGCGTCGACAGCGTCGTCATCGCCCGCGGCCAGTGGGCGTGCCGGAGGCTGCGCGCCGCGTGGAAGCCGTGGACGTCGAGCGAGAACTGCGCGGGGTCGCCGCCGACCTCGGTGAGCGTGCCGAGCCGGGTCGCCCGGTAGAACGCGGCGTCCTCGACGCCCTTGGCCATGACCGGACCCGCGGTCTGCTCGAACCGACGCGACACCGGCTGCGCCGGGTCGGCGAGCACAGGCAGCAGCACGCGGATCGCATCGGCGAGGTCAGGACGACGAGCGGATGCGGTATCCGCTGCCTCGTCCAGCACCCGCCTCCCGGCAGGGAGGTAGGTGCGGTACACCGGGAATCCGGCGAGGATCTCGGCGAGGGCGTCCGCGGCCTGCGCCTCGTCGAGGAGGCCCGCCGGGAAGTCGCGCACGAGCCGCGCGATCTCGGGAGCGAGGACCGTGTCCGCCACCGCGCGCTTCGTGCCGAGGGTGAGTGCCGTCCACCCCTCGGACGGCGGCAGGCCCGTCTCGGCGCGCAGCATCGCGTCGAGCGCGTCGAGCGGCTCCTCGCCGCGCGGGTCGATCAGCACCCGGGCGATCTCGCCGAGTGCGTCGTAGCCCGTGGTGCCGTCGGTCGCCCACCAGCCTGGCAGCTCCTCGCCGGGTTCGAGGATCTTCTCCACCACGACGTACGGCTCGGCCGATCCGGCCCCGCGCAGCGCAGCGTCCAGTCGGGCGAGGTACGCGCCGGGGTCGCGCAGGCCGTCGGGATGGTCGATGCGCAGCCCGTCGACGAGCCCCTCCCGCACCCAGCGCAGCACCTCGGCATGCGTCCGGTCGAACACCCACGGCACCTCGACACGGACGCCGGCGAGGCCGGTCACGGTGAAGAAGCGGCGGTAGTTGAGCGTCGTCGCCTCGTGCCGCCAGAACACCGGCTCCCAGTGCTGACGGCCCAGCACCCCGGCCACGTCCGCCGGATCGAGGCCGCCCAGCGACTCCGGCGCGAGGGGCAGCACGTGGTCGAAGTACCTGACGACGCCGGCGTCCGCGTCGACCACGAGATCCGCCAGCGCGTCCGGGAGCTCCGCCCCCAGGATCGGCAGCCGCACGCGGCCGCCTCCGGCGGCCCAGTCGATGTCGAAGGCCTCCGCGTACGTCGATGCGGCGCCGTGCGTGAGCACGTCCCACCACCACGCGTTCTGCTCGGGCTGCGCGATCCCCATGTGATTGGGCACGATGTCCACGACGATGCCGAGGCCCGCCGCCCTGGCTTCCCGCGCGAAGCGCTCGAGGGCGTCTGCTCCCCCACGGGATGCGTCCACGCGCGTCGGATCGGTGACGTCGTAGCCGTGATCCGAGCCCTCCGTCGCCTGCAGCAGGGGCGAGAGGTATGCCGCCTCGACCCCGAGATCATGCAGGTAGCCCGCGACGCAGGCAGCAGCATCCAGGTCGAAATCGGCGCGGATCTGCAGCCGGTAGGTCGACGAATGCTCCACGATCTACCTCTGGACCTCCGGTCGCGGCGCGGCCCCCGTGATCTCGTCGATGGCGCCGGTCTGCGCCTGCGCCAGCGACGCGGCGACCGAGTGATCGCTGTCGCCGACGACGTCATGATGCTCGCACAGCACGACGAGGGCCTTCGACGGCAGCGTCAGGGATGTGCCGGGCTCGATGACCGCGTTCGTGTGCTCGCCCGCCGTGTCGACGAGGACGTCCCAGACGGGACTCGCCTCCACCTCGGGGATGTGGAAGTCGACTGGGTCATCGCCCGCGTTGAACAGGATGATGAAGTGGTCGTCCTCGATCGGGTTGCCGCGGCGGTCACGCTCGCGGATGCCGTCGCCGTTGAGGAAGACGCCGATCGCCCGCCCGAAGCCGGAATCCCAGTCCTCGGGCTGCATCTGCGTGCCGTCGGGTCGCAGCCAGCCGATGTCGGGGATCGGCTCCCCTTCCTCGCGGCGGACCGGACGGCCGTTGAAGAAGCGGCGGCGGCGGAACGTCGGGTGCTCGCGCCGCAGTCGCGTGAGGGCGGCGGTGAACTCGATGAGCGGCTGGTCGGCGCTCTCCCAGTCGAGCCAGGACAGCTCGTTGTCCTGCGCGTAGACGTTGTTGTTGCCCCGCTGGGTGCGTCCGAGCTCGTCGCCGTGCAGCAGCATGGGCACGCCCTGGCTGAGGAGCAGCGTCGCGAGGAAGTTGCGCTGCTGGCGCCCTCGGATGGTGCGGATCGCCGGATCGTCGGTCGGCCCCTCGACACCGTGGTTGGAGGAGCGGTTGTGCGATTCGCCGTCGCGGCCATCCTCGCCGTTCGCGTCATTGTGCTTGTCGTTGTAGGACACCAGATCGCGCAGGGTGAACCCGTCGTGCGCGGTGACGAAGTTGATCGAGGCCACCGGACGACGGCCGGAGTGCTCGTACAGGTCGGCGGAACCGGTCAGGCGCGAGGCGAACTCGCCCAGCGTCGAGGCCTCCCCGTGCCAGAAGTCGCGCACGGTGTCGCGGTACTTGCCGTTCCACTCGGTCCACTGCGGCGGGAAGTTGCCCACCTGGTAGCCGCCCGGCCCGACGTCCCACGGCTCGGCGATGAGCTTCACCTGCGAGACCACCGGATCCTGCTGCACGAGCTCGAAGAAGGCGGCCAGGCGGTCGACGTCGTAGAACTCGCGCGCCAGGGCCGCGGCCAGGTCGAAGCGGAACCCGTCGACGTGCATCTCGAGCACCCAGTACCGCAGCGAGTCCATGATCAGCTGGAGCGCGTGCGGGTTGCCGACGTTGAGGCTGTTGCCCGTGCCCGTGTAGTCGGTGTAGTACCGCGGATCCTTGTCCTCGAGCCGGTAGTACGCGGCGTTGTCGATCCCGCGCATGGAGAGCATGGGTCCGAGATGGTTCCCCTCTGCGGTGTGGTTGTAGACGACGTCGAGGATCACCTCGATGCCGGCGGCGTGCAGCGCGCGCACCATCCCCTTGAACTCCTGCACCTGCTGTCCGCGCTGCCCGCTCGAGGAGTACGTGTTCTGGGGCGCGAGGAAGGCGATCGTGTTGTAGCCCCAGTAGTTCGACAGCCCCTTCTCCTGCAGGGTCGAGTCGTCGACGAACTGGTGCACGGGCATCAGCTCGATCGCCGTCACGCCGAGCCGCTTCAGGTGCGCGATGGTCGCCGGATGAGCCAGTGCGCTGTACGTGCCGCGGATCTCCTCGGGGATCTCCGGGTGCAGCTTGGTCAGGCCCTTCACGTGCGCCTCGTAGATGACCGTCTCGGAGTACGGGGTCTTCGGCAGCCGGTCGCCCGCCCAGTCGAAGAACGGGTTGATCACCACGGCCTTCATCATCGAGGCCGCGGAGTCGTCGTCGTTGCGCGAGTCGGGGTCGCCGAACTGATACGGGAACACCGACTGGTTCCACTCGACCTGCCCCTCGACGGCCTTCGCATACGGGTCGAGCAGGAGCTTGTTCGGGTTGAAGCGCTTGCCCGTCGACGGGTCGTAGTCGCCGTGCACGCGGTAGCCGTAGCGCTGGCCCGGTGCCACCGTCGGGAGATAGGCGTGCCACACGAAGGCATCGACGTCGACGAGCGGGACGCGCGTCTCCTTGCCGCGGTCGCCGAAGAGACAGAGCTCCACGCGTTCGGCACCCTCGCTGAAGAGGGCGAAATTGGTGCCGTTGCCGTCGAACGTGGCACCGAGCGGGTAGCTGGATCCTGGCCAGGCGTGCATAACGTCCTTCCCCGGGGAGTGTCCCCACCCTAGCCCGCGTGAGCCCGACCGCCTGACCCCCTCACATCGGAGGGTGCGGCGGTGTGAGGGAAACGTTCGCTCGGAGAAACCGAAGCCCGCCGGGAGCGGAAACAGCCTGCGCCTACCGTCGTGGACACGGATCGCACCCCGCCCACCCAGGAGCCGATATGACCGCTTCGACGCCAGACCCGCACCGCGCTGCCGAGCCCGTCGTCAGCCCGAAACATCGCGCTGACAGGAATGCAACAAGCGATGGCTACCGTGGCGGCATGCACAACTCCGGTCCGGCACCCCGCCACGCCGTGGTGGTCGGCGGCGGGATGGTGGCGCACCGGTTCGTCGAGAGTCTGCTCAGCCGTTCCGGCGAACGGTGGCGGATCACGGTCATCGGCGAGGAGCCGCGCGATCCGTACGACCGCGTCGGTCTCACCGGGTTCTTCGCGGGCGCGACGGCTGACGATCTGACGCTGGACCGCTCGGTCCTGGCGGACGAACGGGTCGAGTTCCTGCGCGGTGAGACGGTCGTCGAGATCGATCGCGCCGAGCGCAGGGTGCGCACCAGGACGGGACGCCGAGTCCCGTACGACCGGCTCGTGCTCGCGACCGGGTCCTACGCCGCTCGGCTTGCGGTGGACGGCTTCGGCCTGGAGGGATGCTTCGTCTACCGCACGCTGGATGACGTCGAGGCACTGCGCACTTTCGTGCAACGACGGACTCAGGCGCTGGGGCGCCCGCTGACCGGCACGGTGATCGGTGGCGGCTTGCTCGGCCTGGAGGCAGCGGGCGCACTGCAGGGACTCGACGTCGACTGCGCCGTGATCCAGTCCGCCGACCGCCTCATGTCGGCGCAGCTCGACCTCCCCGCGGGCGACGCGTTGCGGCGGATCGTCGAGCAGCGGGGCATCCGCGTGCGCACAGGGACCGTGACGACGCGCCTGGACCCCGACCGCTCCGGCGCCGTCGCCGGTTTGGAGTTCCGCGACGGCGATTACGCTGCCACTGACGTCGTGGTCTTCACCGTGGGGGTGCGCCCGAGAGACGAGATCGCCCGCCAGGCGGGCCTCGACGTGCACCCGCGCGGCGGCGTGCTGATCGACGACAGATGCCAGACCAGCGATCCGGACATCCTCGCCGTGGGCGAGGTCGCCAACTTCGCCGGCCAATGCGTGGGCCTCGTCGCCCCTGGCTACGCGATGGCGGAGGTCGCCGCGACCCGCCTGCTCGATGGCGATGCCACCTTCCCTGGTTTCGATCTGTCCACCAAGCTGAAGCTCTCCGGCGTGGACGTCGCCAGCTTCGGGGACGCCTTCGCCACGACCCCGGGCGCACTCGATGTCGTCTACGCCGATCCGGTCGCCGGCGTCTACAAGAAGCTCGTCCTCTCCGACGATGCGAAGACCCTGCTCGGCGGCATCCTGGTCGGCGACGCGTCGGCGTACGGATCGCTACGTCCGCTTGTCGGCGGAGCTCTCGGCGGTGATCCGGCCGCGTACCTCATGCCCGAGGACGGCGTCGCGGCCCCCACGGGCGATCTGCCGGACACCGCCCTAGTGTGCTCGTGCAACAGTGTGACCGCCGGCACGATCCGGACCGCGGTGCACGAGGAGGGCTGCGCCGACGTCACATCGGTGAAGGCATGCACGAAGGCCGGCGCCGCGTGCGGCTCGTGCGTCACGATGATCAAGAAGATCGTCGGCGTGGAGCTCGCGAAGACCGGCGCCACCCTCAGCAGCGCTCTCTGCGAGCACTTCGAGATGTCTCGCCGGCAGCTCTTCGACGCTGTCCGCGTGTCGGGGCTCGCCACCTTCAGCGGCGTCATCGAGCGGTTCGGGACCGGGCGCGGGTGCGACATCTGCAAGCCGGCGCTCGCCAGCATCCTGTCCACCCTGGTCGGCGGTCACGTCCTCTCGGGCGAGAACGCGGCTCTGCAGGACACCAACGACCACGTCATGGCGAACCTGCAGAAGGATGGCAGCTACTCGGTCGTGCCACGCATCCCCGGCGGCGAGATCACCCCCGCCGGACTGGTCGTCATAGGCCAGGTGGCGGAGGACTTCGGCCTCTACACGAAGATCACCGGCGGCCAGCGGATCGACCTCTTCGGCGCACGCCTCGAGCAGCTCCCCGCCGTGTGGAAGCGGCTCGTCGATGCCGGGTTCGAATCGGGCCACGCCTACGGGAAGTCCCTGCGCACCGTGAAGTCGTGCGTCGGCTCCACCTGGTGCCGCTACGGCGTGCAGGACTCGGTCGGCATG
This sequence comes from Microbacterium terricola, assembly GCF_027943945.1. Classification (NCBI taxonomy): domain Bacteria; kingdom Bacillati; phylum Actinomycetota; class Actinomycetes; order Micrococcales; family Microbacteriaceae; genus Microbacterium; species Microbacterium terricola. The sequence goes on from NZ_AP027141.1 coordinate 1,605,548, forward strand.
GCGGTGCAGCTCGAGCTGCGGTATCGGGGCCTGCGCTCGCCCCACAAGCTCAAGCTCGGTGTCTCGGGCTGCGCACGCGAGTGCGCGGAAGCGCGGGGCAAGGACGTCGGCGTCATCGCGACCGAGGCCGGCTGGAACATGTACGTCGGCGGCAACGGCGGCTTCACCCCCCGGCACGCGGTGCTGCTCGCGGAGGGGCTCGACGACGAGGCGCTGCTCACCGCCATCGACCGCTTCCTGATGTACTACATCTTCACGGCCGATCGACTGCAGCGCACTGCCCCGTGGTTCGAGGAGCTCGACGGCGGCATCGACGGGCTTCGCGCGGTGATCTTCGACGACAGCCTCGGCATCTGCGCCGATCTGGACGCCGCGATGGCTCGCCACATCGAGGGGTACGAGGACGAATGGAAGGCCACGCTGCAGGACCCGCAGAAGCTCCGCCGGTTCGCATCGTTCGTGAACGCACCCGCAACGCCGGACCCCTCGCTCGCCTACACCGTCGAGCGCGGGCAGCCGCGGCCGGCCACCGCGGCCGAACGGACCGACGTGGGTGTGTTCATCGCCGGTACGACCCTGGAGGTGCGGCGATGAGCGCCTGGCAGCGCCTCTGCGACGTGGCCGACCTCGAGGTCGAGCGCGGCCGGGCGGCGCTGGTGGGAAGCACACAGCTGGCGCTCTTCCTCACGCACTCCGGCCGGGTGTTCGCGGTGTCCAACCTGGACCCCTACAGCGGTGCGCATGTGATCTCGCGAGGCATCGTGGGGACGCGGCAGGATGTGCCGACGGTGGCGTCCCCGATGTACAAGCAGGTGTTCGACCTGCGTACCGGCTCCTGCCTGGACACGCAGGGCAAGGACCCACGCGATCTGGTGACCTGGCCGGTTGCGCTGGAGGACGGCGCGGTGTTCGTGAAGATCGAGGAGACGGCATGAGCACGCTGATGGGGATATCTCTGCAGGGCCGAGAGGTGCTGATGGTGGGCGGCGGCGATGTCACCGCCCGCCGGCTCGAGCGCTTCGCCGGAGAGGATGCGCGCGTCCGCGTCATAGCACCCGCGCTCGCACCGCGCACGCGCGCCCTCGTCCAGCAGCACGGCGCCGAGTGGGTGCCTCGCACTGTGACCGACGCCGATGTCACCGGTGTGTGGCTTGTGCACACCGCGACAGGTGACCCCGCCGTCGACGCCGCCGTCGCAGCTGCATGCGAACGGCAGCGGATCCTGTGCGTGAACGCGTCGGACGGGGCCCACGGCACTGCGCGGCTCGCCTCGGAGACCCGCTCGGGCGACGTGGTGATCGGCGTCGTCTCCGACGCGGGCGTCGACCCGCGGCGCACCGTCCGCATGCGCGACGCCATCGCTGCGATGCTGCGGGAGGGCGCACTGCCGATGCGGCGGCGCCGGACGACCGCCGCCGGGCGGGTCGACCTGGTCGGCGGCGGGCCCGGACCCGCCGACCTCATGACCGTGCGTGGACGACGCCTCCTCGCCGAGGCGGACGTCGTCGTGGCCGATCGCCTCGGGCCGACCGGCGTGCTGGCCGATCTCGACCCCGACGTCGAGGTCATCGATGTCGGCAAGGCGCCCGGTCAGCACCCGGTACCGCAGTCGGAGATCAACGACCTCCTTGTGCGGCACGCACGGGCCGGTCGCCGGGTGGTCCGCCTCAAGGGCGGTGACCCGTTCGTCTACGGCCGAGGCGGCGAGGAGGTCGCCGCCTGCCTTGCCGCCGGCATCCCCGTCGAGGTCGTCCCCGGCCTGACCAGTGTCGTCTCGGTGCCGCAGGCCGCGGGGATCCCCGTCACGCATCGCGGCACCGCCGCATCCGTCCACATCCTCAACGGGCAGGCGGAGACGACGCCGAGCACGATCGCCGCGCTGGTCGACGACACGGTCACGACGGTCGTGCTCATGGGTGTCGCGGCCCTGCCGCGCCTCGTCGCAGCGGCGCTCGCGGGCGGCGCCCCCGCCGATCGACCCGTGGCGATCATCGAGAGCGGGCACACCCCGCGTCAGCGGACGACTCGCACAACACTCGGCAAGGCTGTCGCCGATGCAGCGCGCACCGGCGTCCAGAACCCCGCCGTGATCATCATCGGCGATGTCGCCCGCGCCGGCCTGCTGCTGGATGCGTCCTCCAACGCCACCGGAGTCGCCCAGCCGTGACAGCGCGCATCCACCCCCCGATCTCGGCAGCCCTCGAGGGCTGCACCGTCGTGATCGCCGTCGACCGGCGGGCGGGCGAGCTGAGCGCCGCGCTCGAGCGGCACGGAGCGACCGTCCGCCAAGCGCCCGCCCTCACGATCGTGCCCCACATCGACGACGAGGCCCTGATCGACCGGACCCGCGAACTCATCCTGGATCCGCCCGAGATCGTGGTCGCGACCACCGGCGTCGGGTTCCGGGGGTGGATGGGCGCGGCCGATGAGGCGGGACTCGCCGACGAGCTGCACGCAGCGCTGTCCGAGGCTCGCATCGTCGCGAGGGGGCCGAAGGCCCGCGGCGCGATCCAGCAGGCCGGGCTCACCGCCGACTGGGTCGCCGAATCCGAGACCTCCCGCGAGCTCGGTGAGTTCCTCGTCGCCGAGGGTCTGGGCGGGCGCAGGGTCGCCGTGCAGCATCACGGATCCGGTGCGGACGGACTTGACGAGCTCTTCGACGAGCACGGTGCCGACGTGGTGAGCCTGACCGTCTACCGCTGGGGCCCTCCGCCGGACGCGGTCGCCGTGTCGCGGTCCGTGGTCGCCGCGTCGTCCGGGGAGGTCGATGCGGTGCTGTTCACCTCCGCGCCAGGTGCTGCCGAGTGGCTGGCCGCGGCGCACCGCCAGGGCGTCCTCGAGCCCCTGCTGCGGCTCTCACGCAGCGGACGCCTGCTGATGGCCGCGGTCGGACCCATCACTGCTGAACCCATCCGGGCCGTCGGCATAGAACCGCTCGTGGCCGAGCGTGGGCGACTCGGTGCGCTGGTGCGCAGCGTGGTCACCCACTACGGCGGCGGGCATGCGCCGGCTGTCGACACGACCGCGGGGCGGCTCGAGTTGCGCAGTTCCGGGGCGGTGCTGGACGGCCGCTTCATCCCGCTCTCCCGTACGGGCGTCGACATCCTCTCCGCGCTCTTCGCCGCCGCGGGCGGCGTCGTCTCCCGCGCCCACCTCCAGCACGCTCTCCCGCGGCCAGGAGAGAACACCCACGCCGTCGACATGGCGATCGCGCGGGTCAGGGAAGCGCTGGGCGCTGCGGAGCTCATCAAGACGGTGGTCAAGCGCGGCTATCGTCTCGATGTACTGGAGCCGGTGGAGTCGTCGTGGTGACCCTGATCGCGTGCTCCCACGGCACCCGCTCCCTCGCGGGCCGTGCGGCGATCGGCGCCCTCGTCGACCAGGTGCGGGCGCTGCTGCCGGCTGTCGAGGTGGCCGAGGCCTTCGTCGACGTGCAGGACCCGCGCGTCGAAGAGGTGGTCGACCGGACGGTGGCCGGCAGCGACGGACCCGTCGTCGTCGTGCCGCTGCTGCTGTCCACCGGCTTCCACACCCGCGTCGACATCGCCCGGGCCGTCTCACGCCACCCCGGTCGCGCGGTCGCGGCTCCTGCGCTCGGGCCGAACGACCTCCTCGCTCTCGTCCTGGAATCGCGGCTGGCTGCGCTGGATCCCGGCGCGGACGACGCGCTCATCCTCGCCGCCGCCGGATCGACCGACCCCGCCGCGGCGGCGGACGTCGCCGCAATGGCGGCGCGGCTCTCCGAATGTCTGCGGATGCCGGTATCCGCGGCGTACGCGGCGGGGGCCGATCCGCGGATCTCCGCCGCAGTGTCCGCCGCGCGCGCAGCCGGCGCGGCTCGCGTGATCGTCGCGAGCTACGTCCTCGCACCGGGATACTTCGCCGATGAGATCGCCGCATGCGGCGCCGACGCGGTGACCGCACCGCTCGCGCCGGACCTCCGGATCGCGGGCGTCGTGGTCGAGCGCTTCACTGCGGCAGCCGGGCTGCTGTCGGCAGCGTCGGGCTGAGCTCGCTCAGGCGAGCAGGTCAGGACGGCGCACGCGAGTACGCTCCAGACTCTGCTCACGGCGCCAGCGCGCGATCTCACCGTGGTGGCCGCTGAGCAGCACGGGCGGAACCTCCAGGCCACGCCATTCCTTCGGCTTCGTGTAGATCGGGTACTCGAGCAGCCCGTCCTCGTGCGACTCCTCCACGAGGCTGGCCGGATTGCCGACCACCCCGGGGATGAGCCGCGTGACCGCTTCGATCATCGCCATCGCCGCGACCTCGCCACCGTTGAGGACGTAGTCGCCGAGGCTCATCAGCCGCACCCGGCCCCTGGCCTCGTAGTGGTCGACCACCCGCTGATCGATGCCCTCGTATCGGCCGCACGCGAACACGAGCTGCTGCTCGTCCGCGAGCTCTCGGGCCACGGCCTGCGTGAAGCGCTCCCCCGCCGGCGACGGCACGATGAGCACCGCATCCTCACCGAGGATGCCGTCGAGCGTCTCCCCCCAGGGCTCCGGCTTCATCACCATTCCGGCGCCACCGCCATAGGGGGTGTCGTCGACGGTGTGGTGCCGGTCGTGCGCCGCGTCGCGCAGGTCGTGCACCCGCAGGTCGAGGGTGCCGCGTTCACGGGCCTTGCCGATGAGCGACACATCGAGCACATCGAAGAACGCCGGGAAGATCGTGACGATGTCGATGCGCATGCATCCGAGTGTAGGCAACCCCTGTGTTTCGGCAGTGTGACGGCGCACTCACCGCGTCGACGACGCTCGGTGACGGCAACGTGACGCAGAAGTAACCGCACCGAAGGTCCTGCGGAAACACCTGCTCCGTAGCGTGAAGCGCACACCGACGAGGAGGCACCATGACCGCGACAGTCACGCCCACAGCTTCCACCCCCACCCTGGACGCGCCCACGCCCGTCACGCTGACCAGGCGCCCGGGGCGCTGGATCGACGGCTGGAACCCCGAAGACGCCGCATTCTGGAACGGGGAGGGCCGCGCGATCGCGCGCCGCAACCTCAGCTGGTCGGTGTTCGCCGAGTTCCTCGGCTTCATCATCTGGCAGCTGTGGAGCATCGTCGTCGTGATGCTGCCCGCCGCGGGCTTCACGCTGACCACATCGGAGTCGTTCTGGCTCATCTCGCTGCCGAGCCTCGTGGGCGCCACGCTGCGCTTCCCCTACACGTTCGCCGTGGCGACCTTCGGCGGCCGCAACTGGACGATCATCTCGGCAGGCCTGCTGCTGATCCCGGCGACGCTGCTGGGCATCGTCGTAGGCAACCCCGACACGCCGTTCGGCGTGCTGCTGCTCGTCGCGGCCCTCGGCGGCGTCGGCGGAGGCAACTTCGCGAGCTCCATGGCGAACATCACCTACTTCTTCCCCCAGAAGGAGAAGGGCTGGGCGCTGGGACTGAACGCGGCGGGTGGCAACCTCGGCACATCCGTCGCGCAGTTCTGCGTGCCCATCGTCGTCACTATCGGCGCCGGCGCGACCTTGCACCTGTCGTGGGCGGGATGGATGTGGATCCCGCTCATCCTGGTGGCGATGTGGGGCGCGTGGCGCTACATGGACAATCTGTCCTCGGCCAAGGCCGACTTCGCGGGATCCGCGGCCGCGCTGCGCGAACCGCACCTCTGGCTGCTGTCGCTGCTGTACATCGGCACGTTCGGCTCGTTCATCGGCTTCGCCAGCGTCTTCCCGAAGCTCATCGCCGACCAGTTCCCCGCGTTCGGCACGATCCAGATCGGACAAGCGGCGATCACGCTCGCGTTCCTCGGCGCGCTCGTCGGCTCGCTCGCCCGCCCGTTCGGGGGTCGCCTCGCCGATCGGTTCGGTGGGGCCAGAGTCACCGTCGCCGCGTTCGCGGTGATGGCGCTCGGCGCGCTCGCCCTCGTGCTGACACTCCCCGCGCAGAACTTCGCCGTGTTCCTCGGATGCTTCCTCGTGCTGTTCGCGGCGACGGGCATCGGCAACGGGTCGACCTACCGCATGATCCCCAACGTGTTCGCAGCCAGGGGCCTCGCCCGCCCGACGACCGACGGCGGCGCGGCGATGCGCCGGAAGGCGGCCGCGGCGCTCGGCCTGATCTCCGCGATCGGCGCCTACGGCGGGTTCCTGATCCCGCAGGTGCTGAACGCCTCGCAGGCGACCACCGGCGGGTACACCGCTGCGTTCTACGGGTTCGTCGCCGGCTACCTCGCCCTGCTGACGATGACGGTGCTGGTGTACGTCGTCCCCCGCGCATCCCTGTCGCACCAGCGCATCTGATCCGGTACCCCGCAGCGGGCCGTCCTCCTCCCGGGGTGCGGCCCGCTCGCCTGCGGTCCCCGCAGACCGGACCCCTCACGCCAGCGATCCACCACTCCCCTGCGATGCACCACTCACCCGAAACTCCTGTTCTGGCGAAGGGAGGGCGATTGCGGCATCCATCGTCCTCCGCTGGCCAGAACGCCTGTTTTGGACGGCCGGCGAAGGGCGGACGCTGCGCCGGATGGCGGACGCGGCGCCGGATGGCGGACGCGGCGCCGGATGGCGGACGCGGCGCCGGATGGTGAACGCGGCGGCGAAGGGCGGACGCGGCGCAGGATGGCGGATGCGGCGCAGGAGGGTGGATGCTGCGGGGCGGCACTTCCCTGTGCGTCAGTACACGTCGCGCACGTAGCGCTTAGCCGCGGTGAGCCCCTTGCGGTAGTCCACGGCATCGTCTGCCGACATCCCGCCGTGCTGCTGGGCGATGACGGCGATGGTGTCGTCGACGTCCTTCGCCATGCGCGCCGCATCGCCGCACACGTAGAGATGCGCGCCGTCCTGGAGCCAGCGCCAGAGCTCGGCACCGTGCTCGAGCATCCGGTCCTGCACGTACACCTTCTGCCGCTGGTCGCGGGAGAACGCGGTCTCGAGACGAGTGAGCAGACCGTCCTCGCGCATCCCGAGGAACTCATCGCGGTAGTAGAAGTCGGTCGCCTCGTGCTGCTCGCCGAAGAACAGCCAGTTGCGGCCGGTGTGGCCGTCGGCGCGCCGGTCGTGCAGGAAACCTCGGAAGGGGGCCACGCCGGTCCCCGGGCCGATCATGATCATGGGCGCGTCCGCATCGTCCGGCGGCCGGAAGTGCGGGGACTTCTGCAGGTAGATCGGAGTGCCGGTCGCGCCGGCGATATCTGCGAGGAACGTGGAGCACACGCCCCCGCGCCGCCTGCCGTGCTCGGTCGTGAAGCGCACGACCGAGACTGTCACGTGCACCTCGTCAGGATGGGCCTTCGGGCTCGATGAGATCGAGTACTGGCGCGGCTGCAGGGTCTTCAGCACCGCGAGCCAGTCCGCGGGGTCAGCCCGCACGGGGAATTCGTGCAGCAGATCGACCGCCTGCATCCCCCACAGGTACTGCTCGAGGCGGCCCTTGTTCTCCCGGCGCAGCAGCGTCGCCAACGCGGGATCGACATTGTTGGCCGCGACGAAACCGAGCAGGTCGGCGCTGATCCGGGTGATGTCCAGGCGCGAGCGCAGCGCATCGCGCAGCAGCCACTCCGCCCCGTCCAGCGTCACCACGGCACGACCGGGGAGCCCGGTCGCCTCAAGCCACTCCGCCACCATCGCGTCGGTGTTGGCGCACAGCACGCCGAGCGAGTCCCCAGCCTCGTAGTCCGCGCCGACGTGGGCGATGTCGAGGCCGAATCGCCGTACTTCCTTGGCGGAGCCCGCACCGCTGAGCAGCTCGTCTTCGGTCAGAGCGGAATGGACGGGATTGCCGCGCGTGAACAGCCGCCGAGTGGGCGCGGGCGCGTCGAGGGTCGGGGTCCCGGCGCCGCCGATGACCCCGGCGATCCGGTCGATCCACGCCGCCGCCGGCGCCCCCGAGTCGGGCTCACAGTCCACACGCGGCAGCAGCGCTGTCGCACCGAGGGCGCCGAGACGCTCATCGATGCCGCGCCCGTGCGCGCAGAAATCGTCGTAGCTCGGGTCGCCGATCGCGAACACGGCATAGTCGATGCCGTCGAGCGACGGCGCGGCGTCGCCGGCGAGCTGCGACCAGAGGTCGGCGGCGTTGTCCGGCGGTCCCCCATCACCGAAGGTCGACGTCACCACGAGAAGCCGCCGCATCCCGCTCAGATCGCTCGCCGTCGTGTCGAGCATGCTGACGGCACGGGCCGGGATGCCGCGGGCGGTCAGGCTGGCTGCGCACGCGGCCGCGACCTGCTCGGCGTTGCCGGTCTGCGAGCCCCAGAGCACCGTGACCGCGTCGCCGGCTCCGATCTGCGCGGCGGAAGGTGCCTGTTCGGAGAGGACGCGACGGAACCAGGCGCGCGGGAGCGCGCCGAGCGGCGCGGCAGCGGGCACCGACGGCGTCCGTCCCCCGCCGTCCCGCAGTGCCTCGACCGCAGCGAGGAAGCCGGTGACATAGGCGTCCTCGGCCTCGGTGAGCACGGGTTCGACCCGCCGCATAGCGACGGCGGCGAACTTGAACGCGGGCTGGAACGACTCGGCGTCGACCGCATCGCTGGTCACCGCGTTGACGGTGAGGTCGGCCCCGTGCGCGTCATTCCAGTGGAACGGCGCGAAGCAGGTGCCCGGCCGCACCCGGTCGGTCACGACGGCCGGAAGCACGACGCGGCCGCGGCGCGAGATCAGCTCCACCCCGTCGCCGTCCGCGATGCCGTGCACGAGCGCGTCATCGGGGTGCAGCTCGACGAAGGGTTCCGGGTTGAGCCGGTCGAGCGTGCTCACGCGGCCGGTCTTGGTCATCGTGTGCCACTGGTGCTGGAGGCGACCGGTGTTCAGGATCATCGGATGCTGGTCGTCCGGCAGGTCGGCCGGGGCGAGGTGCGGGCGGGCGAAGAAGCGCGCCCGGCGCGTCGGCGTGGCGAACGCGAGCGCGGGCACGCTCCCGTCCGCCTCGCGGCGGAGGTGCTGGCTGATGCCGTCGTTGAGGTAGCGGATGGGGTGGCGCACCGCCTCGTCGTCGGGCGGCACCGGCCATTGCAAGGGCGTCTCACGCAGCCGCCCGTAGTCGGCCCCACGGAGATCCCAGCCGGTCTGCGGGTTCCAGAACCCGCGCAGCTCGTCGAACACCTCTGCGCTGCTCACGAAGTCGAAGCCGTCCGCGAAGCCCAGCGCCTGCGCCACGCGACAGATCAGCAGCCAGTCCGGCTGGGCGTCGCCCGGTGGGTCGATCGAGCGCTGCACGAGAGTCAGCGTGCGCTCGGAGTTGACGAACACCCCGTCTGCCTCCACCCACAGCGCTGCGGGCAGCAGCACGTCGGCGTATGCGGCTGTCGCGGTGTCGGCGTAGACGTCCTGCACGACCACCAGCTCGGCATTCTCGAGCCCGGCGATCACACTCGCGCGATTCGCGACGGACGCCACCGGGTTGGTGCAGATGATCCAGGCCGCCTTGATCTCGCCCGCCGCCATCCGCCGGTACAGATCTACGGTGCCCGCGCCGGTCTCGGCGCGGAGGGTGCCTGGAGGCAGCCCCCACCGCCCCTCCGTGTACGCGCGGTCGTCGGCGTTGAACGCCGACCGCTGACCGGGGAGACCTGGACCCATGTAGCCCATCTCCCGCCCGCCCATGGCGTTCGGCTGACCGGTGAGCGAGAACGGGCCGCTGCCGGGGCGGCAGATGGCTCCGGTCGCGAGGTGCAGGTTGCACAGCGCGTTCGTGTGCCACGTGCCCTGCGTCGACTGGTTCAGTCCCATCGTCCACAGCGACATCCACTCGCCCGCCTCGCCGATCCAGCGGGCTGCCGTTCGGATGTCGTCGGCGGAGAGCCCGGTGACCGCGGCGACCGCGTCAGGCGGATAGTCGGCGAGGAAGTCCGGCATCGCCTCCCAACCCTCGGTGTGGGCGTCGATGAACGCGGGATCGATCCGCCCGTCGACGACGAGCAGGTGCAGCAGCCCATTGAGGAGCGCAAGGTCGGTGCCCGGCCGGATCTGCAGGAACAGGTCAGCCCGCTCTGCGGTGGCTGTCCGGCGCGGATCGACGACGATCAGCTTCGCGCCCTGCTTGAGCCGATCGGCCATCCGCAGGAAGAGGATCGGGTGGCAGTCCGCGGTGTTCGAGCCGATGATCAGGAACAGATCGGCGCGGTCGATGTCGTCGTAGGACCCCGGCGGGCCGTCGGCGCCGAGCGACTGCTTGTACCCCGTCCCGGCGGACGCCATGCACAGCCGGGAGTTCGATTCGATGTGGATGCTGCGCAGATACCCCTTGACGAGCTTGTTCGAGAGATACTGCGCCTCCGTCGACATCTGTCCGGACACGTAGACCGCGACGGAATCGGGGCCGTGCTCGTCGATGATCGCGCGCAGGCGCGCGGCGGTCTCCTCGATCGCAGTCTCCACCGGCACAGGCACCGGATCGTCACCGCGTTCCGGGCGCACGAAGGCGGTCGTCATCCGGCCCGGCGCCGCCATCAGCTCCGCATGGGTGGCGCCCTTCGTGCAGAGTCGGCCTGCGTTGCTCGGGTGGTGCCCGTCACCGGCGACCGAGACGATGGCAGGGCTTCCGCCGACGCCCGTGGACGCGGTCGTGACAGTCATCCCGCATCCCACGCCGCAGTATGAGCAGACGGTGCGGGTCGTACCCGCCGTGATGCCCTGTTGCGACGCGCCGATGATGGGAAGGTCCATGCCTCAGCCATGATCCGCGCCCGACGTTCCGGGACGTTTCCCTGCGTGTTTCACGCAGGTCACATTCAGCGCATTACACCCGGGGAGCGGGTGTGAGAAGAACTCAGGCTTCGTCGGCGGTCGGTGCCGCCGCACCGGGAGAGTCGGCCGGTGCGTCCGCAGGCTCGTCGTCGGCGAGGTCCTCGAAGAGTCCTGCGGGCGGGGTGACGATCACGCGGCCGGCGGCGACATCGACCTCCGGCACGATGGCCTTGACGAACGGCACGAGGATCTCGGCGTCGTCGTCGCCTGAAGTCGGGCGGACGATGAGGAGGTCCTGGGCCGGGAAGTGGTCGACGCGGGTGACGCGGCCCACGACCGTGCCGTCGCGCACCACATCGAGTCCGACCAGCTGGTGGTCGTACCAGGCGTCGTCCTCGGCCGGTGCGGCCGCAGCATCCTGGTCGATCCAGAGGATGGCGCGCACGAGCTCTTCCGCCGCGTCGCGGTCGTCGACGCCTTCGAAGAAGGCGACCGGGTGCGTGTTCATCCAGCGGAACTCGCGCACTGTGAGGGTCTTGCCGTGCCAGGGCGACGACTCGGGCACCTGCAGCGTGAAGGCTGCGCCCGGCACGAAACGGCCGTCCGGGTCGTCGGTGTAGAGCTCGAGCTTCAGCGCGCCCTTGAGGCCGTGCGCCTTGACGAGTCTGCCGACGCGCAGCTGGGTGCGGGGGGTCTTGGGGGGTCGGGCCGGTGAGTCGGCCACGTCAGTCGTCCGCGACGTCGACGCGGACGCGCCGGCCGTCGGCCAGCGCGCTGATCAGCGTGCGCAGGGCCTTGGCCGTGCGTCCGCCGCGCCCGATCACGCGACCACGGTCGTCGGGGTGCACGTGCACCTCGAGGACGTCGCCTCGCGGCGACGTGGACGAGTGGATGCGGACGTCGTCGGGGTGATCGACGATCCCCTTGACGACGTGCTCGAGCGCGGCGGCCAGCAACGGACTACGCCTCGGCGGACTCGTCGGCGGCAGCCGACTCGGTCGCGTCGTCGGCGGCGGCGGGCGCCTCGGCCTTCTTCTCGGCCTTGGGCTTGATGACCGACTTCTTGGCCGCGTCGATCTCGAACGCGGGCTTGGGCTCGGCGACCTTGACCGTCGAGACGGCGTTCTTGTCGCCCTTGAAGCGACCCCAGTCGCCGGTCAGCTTGAGGAGGGCGCGCACCTGCTCGGTCGGCTGGGCGCCGACGGACAGCCAGTACTGCGCGCGCTCGGAGTCGACCTCGATGAACGAGGGCTCCTCGGTCGGGTGGTACTTGCCGATCTCCTCGATGACACGACCATCGCGCTTGGTGCGCGAGTCGGCGACGACGATGCGGTAGTACGGCGCACGGATCTTGCCCAGGCGCTTGAGACGGATCTTGACAGCCACGATTCTCCTGAATGTGTGAAAGGGATCGAACCGATCGCCTGGAGCGTGGGGTGCACACCCGGCGGAAGCTCAGAGGAGGACTGCTGTGCTGGATAGAGGGTCGAGCACGGCGTCCGACCCTCTATTCTGCCAGATGACGACGCGTGCCGCGAACCGCGTGTCGCGGGCGGCCCCCATGCCAGACTGAGCGGATGACGGTGCCCTTCGCGACATCTTCCCGCTCGTCCGTGGGGCTGGAGTGGGAGCTCATGCTCGCCGACGCCCGTACGGGTGACCTCGTCCCCCGCGGCCCGGAGGTCACCGAGGCCCTCGAGGATGCCACGGACCTCGAGCGGTTCACCATCACCGGCGAGCTGCTGACCAATACGGTCGAGGTGACGAGCGGCATCGGCGACACCGTCGCGGCGGCCACCGACGACATCGCCGACGCGATCGCCGCGGTCCGCACCGTCACGGATCCGCGCGAGATCGAGCTGCTGTGCGCGGGGAGTCACCCGTTCGCACAGTGGTACGACCAGCAGGTCACCGACAAGACCCGGTATCACACGCTCATCGAGCGCACCCAGTGGTGGGGACGCAACATGATGATCTGGGGCATCCACGTCCACATCGGCGTCGACGACGTGAACAAGGTGTTCCCGATCATCAACGCCCTGGCCGTCTATCTCCCGCATCTTCAGGCGCTGTCGGCCTCCAGCCCGTTCTGGGCGGGCGAGCGCACCGGGTACGCATCGAATCGCGCGCTCGTCTTCCAGCAGCTGCCCACCGCCGGGCTGCCGTGGCCGCTGCAGGACTGGGCGCAGTTCGAGGGGTATCTCGACGACATGACGCGCACCGGCGTCATGGCCGACGCCACGGAGGTGCGGTGGGACATCCGCCCCGCACCCCGCTGGGGGACGATCGAGGTGCGGGCGTGCGACGGCATGTCGACGCTGCCAGAGCTCGCCGCCGTCGCTGCGCTCGTGCAGACCCTCGTCGAGGACTTCTCCCGGCGCCTCGATGAAGGGGAGACGCTGCCGACCCTGCCACCGTGGTTCGTGCGCGAGAACAAGTGGCGTGCTGCGCGCTACGGCATGGACGCGAGGATCATCGTCGACCGTGACGGAACCCAGCGCCTCGTCGCCGACCACCTGCGCGAGACGATGGCGCGGATCGAAGACGTCGCCGCCGATCTGAAGTGCGCGCGCGAGTTCGCCGGTCTGGAGACGATCGTCTCGCAGGGCGCAAGCTACGCCCGGCAGCTGCGTGTCGCCGATGCGGCGGACGGAGACCTGCGCGAGGTCGTCCAGCACCTGATCAGGGAATTCCGTGCGGGTCCGACACTCCGTGAGCACCTCGCGACGCTGCGCTGACACCCGCTGACACCGGCTGACTCGTCGAACTGGGTGAGGGTAGGCTAACCTCAAAGTCTCCCCTTCCCCACCTGAGGCATCCGCCTCTCGATGAAAGGCATCCTCGTGCGCACGAAGAGAGCACTCGCCCTCACTGCAGCCCTGGTCACCGCAGCCGCCCTCACCGCCTGCAGCAGCAGCAGCGGCAGCACCGCAGACGACCCCGCGGGTGACGCACCCGAGGCGTCCACCGAGTTCCCGATCACCATCGAGCACGCCTACGGCGAGACCGTCATCACGGAGCAGCCCGAGCGCGTCGCCGCGATCGGATGGTCGAACGCGGAGGCCGTGATCGCGCTCGGTGTCGTTCCGGTCGGCATGGACACGCAGACCTACGGGGACGATGACGGCGACGGGGTGCTGCCGTGGACGTCCGATGCGCTCGACGCACTCGGCGGAGACGCTCCCGTGCTCTTCGACACGACCGACGGCATCGACTTCGAGGGCATCAGCGATGCCGCACCTGACGTGATCGTGGCCGCGCTGTCCGGCGTGACGCAGGAGGAGTACGAGACCCTCAGCGAGATCGCGCCGACCGTGCCCTTCCCCGGGCTGTCCTGGGCCACGAGCTGGCGCGACACGATCCTCACCAACGCGCAGGGCATCGGCCTGCCGGCGGAGGGCGAGCAGCTCGTCGCCGACCTCGAGGCGACCATCGCCGAGGGCGTCGCGGCCCACCCCCAGATCGAGGGCCTGACGGCCGCGTGGACGTACATCAACCCGACCGACTTCGGCACGGTGGGTGTCTACACCACGATCGACTCCCGCGCCGCCTACCTCGAGGATCTTGGGCTCGTGCACGCGCCCAGCGTCGTCGCGCTCTCGAAGGGCGTCGAGACCTTCTACGTCGACATCAGCGCCGAGAACGTCGACCAGCTCGACGATGTCGACGTGCTGTTCAGCTACGGAACGGCCGACCTGCTCGAGCAGCTGCAGGCCGACCCCCTGCTGGGCACGATCCCGGCGGTCGAGCGCGGCTCGGTCGTCTTCATCGAGGACGGCACCCCCCTGGCCTCCGCCGTCTCGCCCCCGTCGGCCCTCTCCCTCGAGTGGGGCCTGGACGAGTACCTCGGACTGATCGCGGCCGCCGCCGACAAGGTCGAGTGACCCGCACGGCCACGGCTCCACGACGGCCCGCCCTCGCACCGAGGGCGGGCCGCCGCCGGGCCATGAGCATCGGTCTCAGCGTCGCCGCCCTCGTCGTGTGCATCGCGCTGTCGCTCGCCCTCGGGGCCCGCGACGTGAGCCTCTCCGACGTCTGGGACGGCCTGACGGACCCCTCGAACACCGCCATCTCCGCGATCGCGGTTCGCGAACGCATCCCCCGCACCGTGCTGGCGCTGCTCGCCGGTGCGGCACTCGGACTGTCCGGCGCCCTCATGCAGGCGCTCACCCGCAACCCGCTCGCCGACCCTGGCATCCTCGGCGTCAACATGGGCGCCGCGCTCTTCGTCGTCGCCGGGATCGCGTATCTCGGCATCTCCACCCTCACCCAGTACCTGTGGCTCGCACTTCTCGGCGCCGCACTGGCGGCGGCCTTCGTGTACGCGGTCGGCGCCGTGGGCCGAGGTGGCCCGACCCCCATCAAGCTCGCGCTGGCCGGCGCGGCCATCAGCGCCGCCCTCTCCTCGCTGGTGAGCGCGATCCTGCTGCCGCGCCTCGAGGTGATGACGGTGTTCCGCTTCTGGCAGGTCGGCGGCGTCAGCGGCGCGGAGTGGAGCGCGATGGAGCAGGTCGCACCGTTCCTGCTCCTGTCCGCAGCCCTCGGCTTCGCCGTCGCCGGCCCGCTGAACGCGCTCGCCCTCGGTGACGAGGTCGCCGCCGGCCTCGGCGTCCGCGTCGGCCTCACGCGTCTGCTCGCCGCCATCGCCGGTGTCGTCCTGTGCGGCGCCGTGACGGCGGTCGCCGGGCCGATCGCCTTCGTCGGACTCATGGTCCCGCACGCCGTGCGCCTGCTGATCGGACCGGACCAGCGCTGGGTGCTCCCCCTGTCAGCCGTGGGCGGCGCGGTGCTGCTCACCCTCGCCGACGTCATCGGCCGTCTGGCCGGACGCGCCGTCGGCGGAGGCGAGCTCGAGGCCGGCATCGTCACCGTGATCATCGGCGCCCCCGTGCTCATCGCGATCGCGCGCAGCTCGAAGGTGCGTGAACTGTGACCGCCACCGACACCGCCCGCCCGACGACGCCGGCCCCCGCCCGCCTCGACGGGACCCGGGCGCGCATCGCCGATGGCCGCGCGCGGCGCACCCGTCGGCGTCTCCTCGTGACGGTGGTGCTCTTCGTGGCCGTCGTCGCCCTCTTCATCACCATGGTCTCCGTCGGCAAGACGCTGTACTCGCTCGACGAGATCTGGCGCGTCATCCTCGGCGAGAAGGTGCCGGGCGCCTCCTTCACGGTCGGCACGCTGCGCCTCCCGCGCGCCGTCACCGGGGTGCTCGCGGGTATGGCGTTCGGCCTCGCCGGCTCGACGTTCCAGACCATGCTGCGCAACCCGCTCGCGAGCCCCGACATCATCGGCATCACGGCCGGGGCGAGCGCCGCGGCGGTGTTCGCGATCCTCGTGCTCGGCTGGAGCGGCCTCGGCGTCACCGTGCTGGCGCTGGTCGTCGGACTCGCCACCGCCCTGACCATCTACCTCCTCGCCCGATCGCCCGACTCGGTCGGCGGGCGCTTCATCCTCATCGGCATCGGCATGGGCGCCCTGCTCGACGGCGTCGTGTCGTACCTGCTCCTGAAGGCCAGCGCCTGGGACATCCCCGTCGCGATGCGGTGGCTGACCGGCAGCCTCAACGGCTCGCGGTGGCAGGACCTCTTGCCGCTCCTGTGCGCCGTCGTGGTGCTCCTGCCTGTGCTGGTGGTGCTCGGCCGGAATCTGCGGATGCTGGAGCTCGGCGACGCCGCGGCCTCCTCGCTCGGCGTGCGCGTCGACGCCACCCGTGTCGCCCTGATCTTGTGCGCGGTGGCCCTCGCCGCGTTCGCCACGGCCACCACGGGCCCGATCGCCTTCGTGGCTTTCCTGGCCGGCCCCATCGCGGCGCGACTGGTAGGCCCCGGCAGCGCGACGGCGGTGCCCGCCGCGCTCACCGGCGCAGCGCTCGTGCTGGCTGCCGACCTGATCGGGCAGTTCGCGTTCGACACGTCGTTCCCCGTCGGTGTCATCACCGGCATCCTCGGCGCGCCCTTCCTCATCGCGCTGCTCATCCGCACGAACCGCAACGGAGGCTTCTCGTGACCGTCCAGCACACCCTCGAGGCGAACGCCCTCGTCGCCGGCTACGGGAATCGCACGATCGTGCACGGCATCGACCTGACCGTGCCGAGCGGCGCGATCAGCGTCATCATCGGTGCGAACGCCTGCGGCAAGTCGACGCTGCTGAAGACGATGGCCCGGCTCCTCACGCCCGAGGAGGGTGCGGTGGTGCTGGACGGTCGGCGGATCGACAGCATCCCGACGAAGGATCTCGCTCGCACGCTCGGACTGCTCCCCCAGTCTCCGATCGCACCGGAGGGCATCGCCGTGGCCGACCTGGTCGCCCGTGGCCGGCACCCGCACCAGAAGCTGTTCCGGTCCTGGTCCGCCGCGGACGAGGACGCGGTGGTCGCGGCTCTCGAAGCCACCGGCGTCGCGGAACTGGCCGACGTCCCCGTCGACGAGCTGTCCGGCGGGCAGCGCCAGCGGGTCTGGATCGCGATGGCACTCGCGCAGGAGACGGGCGTGCTCCTGCTCGACGAGCCGACGACATTCCTGGACGTCACGCACCAGGTCGAGGTCCTCGACCTTCTCACCGACCTCAACCGCGCGTCCGGCACCACGATCGTGATGGTGCTCCACGACGTCAACCTGGCCGCACGGTACGCGGACCACATCTTCGCGCTGCGCGGAGGCCGGCTTATCGCGAGCGGCGCACCGGGCGAGGTGCTCACCCGCGAGCTCATCCGCGAGGTCTACGAGCTCGACTCGCTCGTGATCGCCGACCCCGTCTCAGGTGCTCCGATGGTCCTGCCACGCGGCAGGCATCACGTCCGCGATGCGGCGTTCGGCGCCGCGCTCCCCCTGACCGATCCCACAGAACAGGCAGGCTGAACCTTGGCTGGCGACTACTCCTTCTTCCGCGTGCGCGTCGCGCGCATCGCCGATGTGACCCCGAGCTTCCGGCGGTTCACGTTCGCCGGCGACGACCTCGCCGTCTACGGCGACCCCGGGTACGACCAGCGGATCAAGATCGTCTTCCCCACCGGGTCCGCGAGCCTCGACGACATGCCCGGGGGCGACGACTGGTACACCCTGTGGCGCGAGCTGCCGGAGGAGCGTCGGCCCCCGTTCCGCACGTACACGACCCGTGCGGTTCGCCGGGACCCGCTCGAGGTGGACGTCGACATGGTCTCCCACGAGGTCTCCGGTCCCGCCTCCGCGTGGATCCAGGACGCGGTCGTCGGCGACGAGGTGCTGCTGCTCGCGCCGACGACGGCGCTGGAGGGCGTGAGCTTCGGCATCGACTTCGTGCCTCCCGCGCGCACGGAGAACTACCTCCTCGCCGGCGACGAGACCGCTGCCCCCGCGATCGCGGTGATCCTCGAGCAGCTGCCGCCCGAGGCCACCGGCGTCGTCGTCGTCGAGGTCCCCGATCCGGCCGACGCCGATTACCTTCCCGCCCACCCCGGCTTCGAGATGCTCGTCGCCGCGCGCGGCGCCGGCGACCGGCACGCGCACCTCGTCGCCGCGGTGCAGGATGCGGCCGCCCGGCTCGCTCCGGCCGGTCGCGGCGCAGAGGTCGAGGAGGTCGACATCGACGAAGGCATCCTCTGGGAGGTCCCTCGGACGGCCAAGGGCGGCGCCGCGCTGAAGAGCGCCCCGCTGTACTCCTGGCTGGCGGGCGAGGCGGGCGCGATCAAGTCGCTGCGCCGCCACCTCGTCGCCGACCTCGGCGTCGACCGCAGGGCGGTCGCGTTCATGGGCTACTGGCGTATGGGCCGCGCCGAGAACTGAGCGGGCTCAGCCGCTCGGGCCTCGATCAGCCCTTCCCGAGCAGCTTCTGCAGCTCGGCGAAGTCGGCCTCGGTCGGAGCGCCCTTGGCGGCGCCCAGGCCGAAGCCAGATCCCGCAGGCCCCTGCGGCGTCTGAGCGGCGATGCCGGCGTTCTCGGCCGCCCGCTTGGCCGGGTTGCCCGATCGCGAGCCCTTGGCCTTCTGCTGCTTGCCGCGCTTGCTCGATGCGCCCGGCTTGCCGCCCATGGGGCCCATGCCCGGAATGTTGGGGACACCGCCGCGGGCGACGGTCTTCATCATCTTCGCCGCCTGCTCGAAGCGCTGCACCAGCTGGTTGACGTCGGTCACGGTCATGCCGGAGCCGCGCGCGATGCGCAGGCGCCGCGAGCCGTTCAGCACCTTGGGGTTGCGGCGCTCACCCGGCGTCATGGAGCGGATGATGGCCTCGGTGCGGTCGATCTCGCGCTCATCGAAGTCGTCGAGCTGCTGCTTCATCGAGCCCATGCCGGGGAGCATCCCCAGCATCTTCTTCATCGAGCCCATCTTCTTGAACTGCTGCATCTGCTCGAGGAAGTCCTCGAGCGTGAACTGGTCGGTCGCCAGCTTCTCGGCGACCTTGCGCGCCTCCTCCTCGTCGAAGGCGGACTGGGCCTGCTCGATGAGGGTGAGGATGTCGCCGAGGTCCAGGATGCGTGAGGCCATGCGGTCGGGGTGGAACGCCTCGAGGTCGTCCAGCCCCTCGCCGGTCGACGCGAAGATGATCGGGCGGCCGGTGACCGAGGCGACCGAGAGCGCCGCGCCGCCGCGGGCGTCGCCGTCGAGCTTCGACAGCACGACGCCGGTGAAGTCGACGCCCTCCTGGAAGGCCTTCGCGGTGTTCACCGCGTCCTGTCCGATCATCGCGTCGATGACGAACAGCACCTCGTCGGGCTGGATGGCCGCGCGGATGTCGGCGGCCTCCTTCATCAGCGCCGCGTCGACGCCGAGGCGACCGGCCGTGTCGATGATGACGATGTCGTGCTGCTGGCGACGCGCGGTCTCCACGCCGGCACGGGCGACCTGCACGGCGTCGCCGACCCCGTTGCCCGGCTCGGGTGCGTAGATGGCCGCACCGGCCTGCTGCGCCACGACCTGGAGTTGGTTGACGGCGTTCGGCCGCTGCAGGTCGGCGGCGACGAGGAGCGGGGTGTGACCGTCCTTCTCGAGCATCTTGGCGAGCTTGCCGGCGAACGTGGTCTTGCCGGAGCCCTGGAGTCCCGCGAGCATGATCACGGTCGGCGCGGTCTTGGCGAACTGCAGGCGGCGCTGCTCGCCGCCGAGGATCGCGATGAGCTCCTCGTTGACGATCTGGACGACCTGCTGCGCCGGGTTGAGCGCCCGGTTCACCTCGTCGCCGAGGGCGCGTTCGCGCACCTTCCCGGTGAACTCCTTGACGACGACCAGCGCGACGTCCGCGTCGAGCAGCGCGCGCCGGATCTCCCGGACCGTGCCGTCGATGTCCGCGGGGGTGAGCTGCCCCTTCTTGCGGAGGTTGCGGAAGGTCTCGGTGAGCCGGTTGGAGAGGGTGCCGAAAGTCGCCATGATGGGGCAAGTTTACGCGAGGGATGCGGGCGCCCCGAGCACCGCGCGAAGCTCCTCCTTCGCTCGCGCATAGCGGCCCCGCGCGGTGGACGCGGGGATCGCCAGCACCTCGGCCGCCTCGGCGAGACTCAACCGCTCCCAGTGCACGAGCCGCACGAGTTCGGCGAGATCCGGATCCATCCGTGCGATCGCGTCACGGACCTCGGCGCCGTCGTCGGCGCCGGGCGCGACCGCATCCGTCGCCAGGTCACCGCGGATGCGGTCGGCCAGCGCCCACCGCCGGCGGGTGCCCCGCGCGTGGTTCAGCAGCGTGCCGCGGGCGATGCCGAAGAGCCACATCCTGGCGCGCTCCGGCTCGACGGGAAGGTCGTCCATTCGGCGCCACGCGACCACCATCGTCTCGCCGAGCAGGTCGGGGGCGTCATCGAGGCCGACGCGTCGCTGGAGGTAGGCGAGGAGATCGGGGGATGCCGCTGCCAGCGCCGCCGTGAGCCGCCGGTCGTCGCGGCTCACGACCCGGCGCCCGGCACATAGGGCTGCCCGTCGAGGTCGAGGCACTGGATCCCCCCGACGCGTTCGGTGCCGGCCAGGCGGTCGTCGGGGATGCGGTAGCCGGCATGCCGGAGCGCCTGCGTCTCGAGGTCGCCGACGACCCACTCCCACGCCATCCACTCCGCCGCCCAGGCGCGATGCTCGATCTCATCTGCACGCTCTGCGGGGGTGAGGACGGACATGTCCGCGCCGGGATCGGCGGCCGACTCCGCCGCCAGATCGGCGAGGTGCTCGCGCATCGCGGGCAGGAGCGGCGTCGCCGCGGCGACGACATCCGTCGAGCGATACCAGTCCTCGAGCGTGCGGTTGACCTCGGCGACGAACGCGGCGTCCGAGCCGCCCGAGTACGGCGAGAACCGCAGCTCGCAGGCGAATCCGTTCGGCATCGTGAACGGCACCGCCCCAACCGGATGCTGCGCCCAGGGCCCCCAGCTGAACCCGTCGGTCGCCGCGGCGACGCCGGCACCGCTGACGAGCACGACCGCGAGCACGCCCGAGACGAGGGCGATCCGTCGCCGCCTCGGCCGGGGACGCTCCGCGCGCGCCTCCGCGATCATGGTCGCCAGCTCCGCGTCACGCGGTGCACGCGTCGCGGGGGCGGAGCGATCGAGCAGATCGTCGAGCAGGTCGGGGGTCATGGTGCCTCCATCGTCAGGGGTGTCTCACCCCGTACGTGTCCGGCATCGGGCGTTTCGTCCCCGCGTCACTCCTGGTCGAGCTCCTGGAAGATCGTGAGCTGCAGGTCGGCGGGTCCGCGAAGACGCGCGTTGAGCGAGCGCCACGGCGTCTCGCGGACTGATGCCTCGACCGTCGCGCCGGCCGCGGCGAGGCGCTCGACGGCGGCGGCAGTGTCCGGGACCTCCAGTCCGAGGCGCAGACGCTCGCTCGGGGCGTCCCCGTCGGTCTCCACGCCGTCGATGAACGCGACCTGGGCCGGATTGGCGATCTCGAGGGTCGCCCTGCCTGCATCGAGGATCGCGACCCGCGCGCCGCCGTCCGCCTCGTACGCCTCGGACTGCGGCATCCCGACGACGTCGCGGTAGAACGCGAGCGCGCCGTCGAAGTCGTCCGCCTGCACGACGAGCCGCAGCTGCCGCACCGCCCCGCCCGGGTGCGGCACCAGCGCGAGCGCGGTGCGGACGAGGTCGGCGAGGTCCGTGCGACCCGCCCCGCTCTCCGCCCAGCGCCACACGGCCGCGAGCAGGGCGCCCGCGTATGCCGCGGCCGCCACGTCGGACGCGAGCCCGGCGGCGCCGACGGCGCCGTCTGTGCTGTCTGTGCTGTCTGTGCTGTCGCGGGCCAGCCTCGCCGAGACGGCCCGCTCCAGTCGCCGCTGCCGCACGGCGCGCTCCCGCTCGAGCTCGGCGTCCAGGCCCATGATGTCGGCGTTCGCGATCGCGAGGGCCAGGCTGTCGGGCGCGAACCCGATCGTGAGCGCACGGAGGACTTCGGCGACGGGCGCGTCCGACCCGGTGAGGTCGGCGGCGACCGCATCCAGGCGCTCATCGAACGAGCCCCAGAGCACGTCCGCCTTGGATGAGAAGTAGTTGAAGAAGCTGGACCGGCTCACACCCGCTCTGCGCGTGATGTCGCCGACGGAGGTGGCCTCATAGCCCTGCTCCAGGAACAGCTCGCACGCGGCCTCGGCCAGGGTCTCGCGCGACGAGGCCTTCGGTCGTCCCACTGTCATGGGTCCAGCGTAGGGCGGCGCCGGGGTACGGCCGTCGGGCGTATTGTTGGATCGCGTCCAGTAACCCGGTCGAAGGGAATCGCATCGTGCTCGAGATCGACACCGTCGGGCTGTCGCCCGACCTCGTGCCCTACCAGCAGGGATGGGAGCTCCAGCGGCGCGTGCACGCGGACGTCGTCGCAGGAACCCGCGACGACACGCTCCTGCTCATGGAGCACGAGCCGGTCTACACCGCCGGCGCGCGTACGGCACGGCACGAGCGGCCGACCGACGGCACGCCGGTCGTCGATGTCGACAGGGGCGGCAAGATCACCTGGCACGGCCCCGGCCAGCTGGTCGGCTATCCGATCGTGCGCCTGCCCGAGCCCATCGACGTAGTCGCGCACGTGCGCACGCTGGAGCATCTGCTGATCGAGGTCCTCCGCGAGCACGGGGTCGACGGGTATCGCGTCGAGGGGCGCAGCGGCGTCTGGGTGCGCCGCCCGCTGTCGGAGGACAAGGTCGCCGCCATCGGGGTGCGGGTGCAGCGCGGCGTCACGATGCACGGCTTCGCGCTCAACTGCGACAACTCGCTGGCGGCGTTCGCCGGGATCGTCCCGTGCGGGATCTCGGATGCCGGAGTCACGACCGTCAGCGAGGTCACAGCCCGCCGGCTCTCCCCCGCCGACGTCCTGCCCACCGTCGCGAGGGTCTTCCGTGCGGCCTACGCAGGGGTCGCCGCATGAGCGGCTGTGCGACCGGCCCAGCCGCCACTCCGCCGACCGGAGGCCGCCGGCTCCTGCGCCTGGAGGTGCGCAACGCCGAGACCCCGATCGAGCGCAAGCCCGAGTGGATCAGGACGAAGGCGAGGATGGGGCCCGAGTACCAGGCTCTGCAGGCGCTGGTGAAGACCGAACAGCTGCACACGGTCTGCCAGGAGGCCGGCTGCCCCAACATCTACGAGTGCTGGGAGGATCGCGAGGCCACCTTCCTCATCGGCGGCTCGCAGTGCACGCGCCGCTGCGACTTCTGCCAGATCGACACGGGCAAGCCTGCCGACTACGACACGGACGAGCCGCGACGGGTCGCCGAGAGCGTCGCGCGGATGCAGCTGCGGTACGCGACGGTGACGGGTGTCGCCCGCGACGACCTGCCGGACGGCGGAGCCTGGCTGCACGCCGAGACCGTGCGGCGCATCCACGCGGACAATCCGGGCACCGGCGTGGAGCTCCTCGCGACCGACTTCAACGGCGATCCCGCCCTGCTCGCCGACGTGTTCGACGCCCGGCCCGAGGTCTTCGCGCACAACGTCGAGACCGTGCCCCGCATCTTCAAGCGGATCCGCCCCGCGTTCCGCTACGAGCGCTCGCTCGACGTGCTCACGCAGGCGCGCGGCGCCGGCCTCATCACGAAGTCGAATCTCATCCTCGGCATGGGCGAGGAGCCCGAGGAGGTCGTCCAGGCGCTGCGCGACCTGCACGATGCCGGCACCGACATCATCACGATCACGCAGTATCTGCGTCCGTCACCCCGGCATCTTCCGGTCGCCCGATGGGTCACCCCGGCCGAGTTCGTCTCGGTCAAGGAGGAGGCGGAGCGGATCGGGTTCCTCGGGGTGCTCGCCGGCCCGCTGGTGCGGTCGTCCTACCGCGCGGGGCGTCTGTGGGCCCAGTCGATGATCTCGAAGGGACGCGACATCCCGCCGCAGCTCGGGCACCTCGCCCGCGACATCGTCCAGGCCGGCGACGGATTCGCACAGGCTGTCTGAGCGCGGCTGCTGACACCGCGATGGCCGTTCCCTAGATTGAGGGGATGACCGACAGCTCGCCGTCCTCGTCCTCCGACCTCCTGCGCGGCTTCACCGAGGCGCAGCTGCAGGAGAAGGCGAAGGACCACCTCTGGATGCACTTCGCCCGGCAATCCGTGATGACGGACGGACCGGGTGTCCCGATCATCGTCAAGGGCGAGGGCCACCACATCTGGGATTCGCAGGGCAGGAAGTACATCGACGGATTGGCCGGGCTCTTCGTGGTCGCCGCCGGCCACGGCCGCCGGCGGCTCGCTCAGGCCGCCGCGAAGCAGGCCGAGCAGCTCGCGTTCTTCCCGATCTGGTCGTACGCCCACCCTGCGGCGATCGAGCTGGCCGACCGGATCGCCGACCACGCGCCGGGCGACCTGAACCACGTGTTCTTCTCCACGGGTGGCGGCGAGGCCGTCGAGACCGCGTTCAAGCTGGCCAAGTACTACTGGAAGCTGCAGGGGCAGCCGGGCAAGCACAAGGTCATCTCGCGCGCCGTGGCCTACCACGGCACCCCGCAGGGCGCCCTGGCCATCACCGGCATTCCCGCGATGAAGGCGATGTTCGAGCCGCTGACGCCCGGCGGCCTCCGGGTGCCGAACACGAACTTCTACCGCGCCGGCGACATGCGCGCTCCCACCGGCAGCGTCGAGGAGTTCGGCGTGTGGGCTGCCGACCGCATCGAAGAGATGATCCAGTTCGAGGGCCCGGAGACCGTGGCCGCCGTCTTCCTCGAGCCGGTGCAGAACTCCGGCGGGTGCTTCCCGCCGCCGCCCGGCTACTTCCAGCGGGTCCGCGAGATCTGCGACAGGTACGACGTGCTGCTCGTGTCGGACGAGGTGATCTGCGCCTTCGGCCGGATCGGCCACATGTTCGCGTGCGACGCGTACGGGTTCCAGCCCGACATGATCACCTTCGCCAAGGCGGTCACCAGCGGCTACGCACCCCTGGGCGGCACCATCGTCAGCGACCGGATCTACGAGCCCTTCGCCCACGGCGACCGCGCGTTCTATCACGGCTACACCTTCGGCGGACACCCGGTGTCCGCCGCCGTCGCACTGGAGAACCTCGACATCTTCGAGGAGGAGGGTCTGCTGCAGAACGTCCGCGACAATTCGCCGCTGTTCCGCTCGACCCTCGAGAAGCTCACCGACCTGCCGATCGTCGGCGACGTGCGCGGCGACGGCTACTTCTTCGGCATCGAGCTGGTCAAGGACAAGTCCACCAAGGAGACGTTCGACGACGACGAATCCGAGCGGCTCCTGCGCGGCTTCCTCTCGAAGGCGCTCTTCGACGCCGGCCTCTACTGCCGTGCGGACGATCGAGGCGATCCCGTGATCCAGCTGGCGCCGCCCCTCACGGTCGGACCGGCCGAGTTCACCGAGATCGAGCAGATCCTGCGCGACGTGCTCACAGAGGCGTCGAACCGGATCTGACCCGGATCGGCCTCGATCTGATCCGGCTCAGTCGGCGCTGGTCACCGACTGGACGTCGCCGTCGGAGTCGAGGTTGACCAGCAGCACGTCATCGGTCGAATCCGGGTCGAGCGCGTACTCCAGCACGGCGAACGGGTCAGAGCCGCCGTGCTCGTCGGCGAGGATCGTCATGCTCATGAGCTGCAGCGAGCGGATCACGTCGATGTGGGTGTCCCCCGAGATGTCGACCAGGAAGTCCTCGATCTCCTCCCCCAGCTGCTCCTGCTGCTGCAGGATGTACTCGGTCACCTCACTGGTCCGGTCGCTCAGCTCATCGACCATGGCGTTGCGGGCGCTGCGGTCGATCGTCTCGAGCGCTGACACCAGCGCGGCGGCGACATCGAGCGCCGCCTCCGACACGTCGTCCTGGTCGGGCGCGGTCAGATCGACGGTGACCGTCTGGTCGCCGAGCTCGACGTTCTCCGACCAGAAGATCGATCCGTCCGGTCCGGACTCCAGAAGTCCGAAGAAGTCGTGCTCGATCGCCATACGCCCATGAAACCAGCCTGGTGGCCGCCGCGATAGTACCGACAGGCCGTGTGTCCGCCTGTTCAGTCCACGAGGGACGCGGCGAACACGTGGGGGGTGAAGCCGGTGAGGTCCCCGATGCCCTCGCCCTGGCCGAGGAGCTTCACCGGGATGCCGGTGCGCTCCTGCACGGCGAGCACGAAACCGCCCTTGGCGGAGCCGTCCAGCTTGGTCAGCACCAGCCCGGTGACGCCCGCGTGCTGCAGGAATGCCTCCGCCTGCATGACCCCGTTCTGCCCGGTCGTCGCGTCCAGCACAAGAAGCACCTCGCTGATCGGCGCCTGCTTCTCGATGACCCGGCGGATCTTGGTGAGCTCGTCCATGAGCCCGCCCTTGGTGTGCAGGCGCCCCGCGGTGTCGACGAGCACGATCTCGGTGCCGGTGCGGATGGCGTGCTCGATCGTCTGGAAGGCGACGGATGCGGGATCCTGCCCTTCCTGCTGCGGCCGCACGATGGCCGCGCCGCCGCGGGCCGCCCAGGTAGCGAGCTGGTCCACCGCCGCGGCGCGGAACGTGTCGGCCGCGCCGACTACGACGGAGCGCCCGTAGCCCTGCAGGAACTTCGCGAACTTGCCGATCGTGGTGGTCTTCCCGACGCCGTTCACGCCCACGACGAGGACCACGGCCGGTCGCTCGGTGAGCCGGAGGGTGCTGTCGAACTTCGCGAAGTGCTCTTCGAGCGTCTCCTTCAGCATCCGCTGCAGGTCACGCGGGTCGGTCGTGCGGTAGCGCTCGACCTTCTCGCGCAGCTCGTCGACGATGCGCTCGGTGACGTCGGGGCCGAAGTCGGCGGTCAGGAGCGCGGTCTCCAGGTCTTCCCAGGTGGTGTCGTCGATCGTCGCTTTGACGAACACGCCGCGAAGGGCGCGGCCCAGTGACCAGGAGCGTTCTGCCATTGCTTCAGCCTACGGGGGTCAGCCCTTCTCGCAGGCGATGCCGTCCTTGTCGCGATCCTTGTTCTTGTTCGCGTTGTAGAGCGCGGTGTCGATCTTGGGCTTGACCTTGAAGGGCTTCGGCTTTCCCGAGACCATGTTGCTCTTCACACCCTTCTTGGCCACGCCGCCCTTGTAGACCTTGTTCAGCTCGGTGCAGTTCTTGAACACCTTCGGCTGGGCGATGTGCACGCTCTGCGTCGATACGGGGTGCGACGGCGTCGTCGCGGCGACCGCGCCGGTGAGGGGCGCGAGGACGAGGACGCCCGCGAGGGCGGCCCCGGTCAGGACACGGGAGATCTTCATGAGAAGACTCTAATGGAGAGGGCTGGTCAGACCCTGAAAACGGCGCACCGCGCTATGACGCAGCCCGCTCCCCCACGCGCTGACCGACGACCGCCGAGACGCCGTCCTGGCGCATCGAGACCCCGTAGAGCGCGTCCGCGATCTCCATCGTGCGCTTCTGGTGCGTGATCACGATGAGCTGGCTGCTCTCGCGCAGCTGTTCGAAGACGCCGAGCAGCCGACCGAGGTTCGCGTCGTCGAGGGCCGCCTCCACCTCGTCGAGGATGTAGAAGGGGCTGGGCCGCGCCTTGAAGATCGCGGTCAGCAGGGCCACCGCCGCGAGCGACCGCTCGCCACCCGACAGCAGCGACAGTCGCTCGATCTTCTTCCCGACCGGACGCACCGAGACCTCGATCCCCGTTGTGAGGGGGTCGTCGGGGTTGGTCAGCGAGATGCTCCCGGAGCCGCCGGGGAACAGGATCGGGAACACTTCGCCGAAAGCGGTCTTCGTGTCCTCGAACGCGGCGAGGAAGATCGACTGCATGCGCTCGTCGAGCTCCTCGATGATCGTCAGCAGGTCCTTGCGCGTCTGGCTCAGGTCGGCGAGCTGCTCGGTGAGGAACTTGTGCCGCTGCTCGAGCGCGGCGTATTCCTCGAGCGCGAGAGGGTTCACCCTGCCGAGCTGTGCGAGCTTGCGCTCCGCCTCCTGGAGCCGGCGCTTCTGGCCTGCGCGGTCGTAGTCCGTGGCTTCGTCGCCCGGAACCGGCTGATCCGGACCATATTCCGAAATCAGAATGTCTTCTTCGAGGCCGAGTTCCGACGCGACGCGCTCCAGCAGGCCCGTCACGTGCAGGCGCTTCTCGTGGATCTGCAGCTCGAGTCCGTGCACGCTCTCGGTGACACCGCTCAGCCGCTCGCGCAGCGCCGTGTCCTGCGCGCGCAGCTCGGCGAGCTCGACCGATACCGCTGAGCGGCTCGCTTCCGCCGCGGCCAGCTCGACGCGCGCCTGGCTGACGGAGCGGTCGACCGAGTCGAGCACCGCCGGCAGCTGCCCCGCGACCCCGGCCGCGATGTCGCGCTGCGCACGACGCACGACCGCGCGGCGTGCCGCCTCCGCCGCGGCGTCGCGCTCACGCTCGCGCTGCCGTTCGAGCTGGACCACGCGCGCCTCGCCGGCGCGGACGCGCTCTCGAAGCGTCTCGACCTCCAGTCGCGCGCCCATCTCGCCTTCGCGTGCCGCGTCCAGGGCGGCGAGCATCCCGTCGCGCGCGGACGCGTCGAGCATGGGGCGCGGCGCCTCGAGGGCCTCGGCGAGCCGGTTCTCGGCCACGCGGGCCGCGTCCTCGGCGTCGGCGACCGCGGTCTGCGCCTGGGCGAGGCTCGCCGCGAGGCGGTCACACTCCGCGACAGCGGCCTCGTGCCGGACGGTGGCCCGGTTGACCTGCTCCGTGTGGGCGGCCAGCGCGGCGTCGTGCGCGCGCAGCGTCTGCAGTGCCGTCCTGGTCCGGTGCCTGGTCTCGTCCAGTCCGCGCTGCCGGTCGCCGAGCGCCTCGCGGAGAGAATCCGCGACGACGCGGATCTCGTCCAGTCGCTCCGCGGCGGCGTCCCGCTCGGCGGCCAGCTCGAGCCGCGACCGCGAGCCGCCGCTGCCGGCGCGCAGCGAGTGCCCGGTGAACACCTCGCCGGCGCGCGTCACGACGGTGAACGTCGCGGCGGTCCCCGCCGTCAGCGCGGGTGCAGCCGCCTGCACGGCGCGGAGGTCGTCGGCGAGCAGGACGTGGGCGAGGATGCTGCGCACCCCGTCCGGCGCGGTCACCACGTCGAGAGCAGGGATGATCCCCGGGACGGACGGCACGTCGGCGGCGCGGACGGTCCCTGCGGCGATGACGATGTCGACGAGGCCGCGGTCGGCGTCGGCGACCGCCGCGGCGAGCGAGAACGCGTCGGCCGCGGTGTCGACGAGCACGCCCTCGGCGATCGGTCCGAGCACGGCGGCGATGGCTGCCTCGTAGCCTGACCGCACCTGCACCGCGTCGCCGACGAGACCGCGGATGCTGTGCCCGCCCTCCGCGATGAGGCCGGAGGCGGCGTTCTTCACGTCGAGCGCGCGGCTGAGCGCCGCTGCTTGGGCGGTGAGGGCCTCGACCTCGCGCTCGGCCGCGTGCAGCCGGTCGCGGAGGTCGGCGACGGAGGATTCTGCTTCCGCGGCGTCGCGCTGCGCGTGCTCGTAGGCGGCGGCGTACTCCGCGGATGTGCCCTCAGGCACCAGCGACGGGTCGACGCCGGCGAGGGTCTCCTCGGCATCCGCGCGTCGCGCGACGGCGGCCTCGAGGGCCTTCTCCTGGCGCTCGACGGCCGTGCGCACCGCCGCGAGGGCGGAGGCGGCGGCCTCGGCCGAGCCGCGGAGGCTGGTCAGGCGCATGTCGTGCTCGGAGACGAGCGCGCTCTGCGCGGAGATGTCGGCGTCGAGCGCATCGAGGTCGGCCCTCGCGCGCATGACCGCCCTCGCGGCGTCCGCTGCGGCGTCCTGTGCGTCGCCGAGCCCGCCGGCGATCTCGTCGATCTCGGCGCGGGCGTCGTCGATCATGCCCTGCGACACGGTCGTCCGCTCGATCGCGGTGTCGTCATCGCTCTCGGCGAGCAGCGCCAGTCGCTGGCCGGCGAGCGTGTACAGCCCGCGGAGACGCTCCTGGACCCGCTCGAGATCGAAGGCGACCCGGCGGGCGTCGTCGACGCCCTGGGACTGCTGAGCGGCCTCGAGCTCTTCGAGGCGGGCGCGCACGTTCGCGGCCTGATCCTGGAGCACCAGCCGCTCGGAGTGGCGCTCCTGCTCGCTGCGGGCGTGGTCGGCGAGCTCGGTCCGCAGCGCGACGAGCTCATCGGCGAGGAGGCGTGCCTTCGCATCGCGCACGACTGCGGCGATCGAGGCCGCCTCGCGCGCGATCTCGGCCTGCCGGCCCAGCGGCTTGAGCTGACGGCGCAGCTCGCCCGCCAGATCGCTCAGGCGGGTGAGGTTCGCCTCCATCGCGTCGAGCTTGCGGAGGGTCTTCTCCTTGCGGCGACGGTGCTTGAGGATGCCCGCCGCTTCCTCGATGAACCCGCGGCGGTCCTCCGGGGTCGCCTGCAGCACGCTGTCCAGGCGCCCCTGTCCGACGATGACGTGCATCTCGCGGCCGAGTCCGGAATCGCTCAGCAGCTCCTGCACGTCCAGCAGGCGGCAGGTGTCGCCGTTGATCGCGTACTCGCTGGCGCCGTTGCGGAAGAGGGTTCGGCTGATCGTCACCTCGGCGTACTCGATCGGCAGGGCACCGTCGCTGTTGTCGATCGTCAGCTGCACCTCCGCGCGACCGAGGGGTCCTCGCGTCGCCGTGCCGGCGAAGATGACGTCCTCCATCTTTCCGCCGCGGAGCGTCTTGGCGCCCTGCTCGCCCATCACCCAGGCGAGGGCGTCGACGACGTTCGACTTGCCCGAGCCGTTGGGACCGACGATGCAGGTCACGCCGGGCTCGAGGGCGAAGGTGGTCGGCTGAGCGAACGACTTGAACCCTTTGAGCGTCACGCTCTTCAGGTGCATGTATTCGTCCTCCGCGTCGACCGGCTCCGCCATACGCTACCGGAGCGCACGGCTCTCGCCGCGCAGGCCAGCCGGACGAATCCAGGAAAGGCACTTGACGGGGTGGCAGATCCGCACTAGCGTCAGTGCTCGCGTTCGTAGTGCGAAAGGAGGTCACCGATGATGCTAACGACTGCAACCGGCTTTACGCCGATGCTCATGCCCACTGGCGGAGTCGCTCCGGTGACCCACCGCCGCGGCGCCCTCGTCCCCACCGCCGTCTGATCGGCGCGTAGGAGGACTCTGCCCTTCGGGGCGGTTCCCGCGCTCATGTGCCGCGTTCCGCGGCCGCGCGCTCTCCCGTCGCACCTCCGGCGCCGCTCTTCCGCGCGCCCCCGGTCGCCGGGGACTTCACCACCCTCTTCCACCTCTCCTCGAAAGAGACCACTCATGAACACCACCTTGACGCAGTCCAGGTCTCTCGACCTCGACAGGCGGAATCTCGCGCTCGCTGAGCACGACTCCGCCGCGCGCCTCTCCCTCATCGACCGGCTCTCGCTGCGCATCGGCTTCGCCCTGCTGCTGCGCAGCGCCCGCCGCATCGACGGTCGTCGCGACTACGACGCCCACACGAGGGCCATCGCCCACGCGGCCGCACGCGACCTTCGCGAACGGTCAGCCGCGCAGGAGCAGTTCCTGCGCAGCATCCGCGCCTGATCCCCGCGTTCCACGAACGCTTCACACCTAGGAGACACCGATGTCAACCATCACCACCGGAGTCGAGTTCCGGCCTCTCGTCGTCCCCGACACGGTAGACGCCGCGGACGCCGGCGACTTCCTCGCCATGGTCGAGGTCCGCAACCAGGTCTATCGCGAGATCTCCGGCCACGACGACCACTCCATGCCCGCCGACGAGCTGCTCCCCCACTATCGGCCCGACCCCGACGAGGTCCGCCTCGTCTGGGTCGTGGTCGACGGGGGCAGCATCGTCGGCCGGGTCGGCGTGGACCTCCCCACGCACGAGGGGTCGCGCTCGGCGTACTGGCTGATCGAGCTGCTGCAGTCCGTGCAGGGCCGCGGGATCGGCGCGCTCGCCTACGAGCTCGTCGAGCAGGCGTCGAGGGAGAACGGCCGCACCGTGCTGCAGTCGTGGGCGGAGCATCCTGCCGCCGCCGGTGAGCGGATCGCTCCGCCCACCGGCTTCGGCGAGCTGCCGCTCGACCGCGCGGCACGCTTCTACCGGCGTCACGGCTACTCGCTGGAGCAGGTCGAGCGCAACAGCGCACTGGACCTGACCGGGTCGTTCGAGACCATCGAGCGGCTGTACGCGACCGCACGCGAGGCGTCGGCCGGATACCGGGTCGTCCAGTGGTCGCCCCCGACTCCCCCGGAGTTCGCGGAGGGCTACGGCTGGATGAAATCACGCATGAACACCGATGCTCCCGCCGCCGGCATGGAGTTCGACGAGGAGGAATGGGATGCGGCGCGCGTCGCACGCCATGACTCCAAGTACACGGAGGCCGGCCGGCTGCTACTCGTCACCGCCGCTCAGCACATCGCCACCGGCGAGCTGTGCGCGTTCAACGAGCTGGCGATCGGCAAGGACCGCACGGCCGCGTCGAGCCAGGAGGACACGCTCGTCCTGAAGGAGCACCGCGGGCACCGCCTCGGCATGCTCGTGAAGTGCGCAGGGCTGCTCGCGTGGCGCGACCTCGCGCCGGAGTCGCCGCGGATGATCACGTACAACGCCGAGGAGAACCGCCCGATGCTCGACATCAACGAGGCGATCGGGTTCGTCCCCGTCGCCTACGAGGGCGCATGGAAGAAGGAGCTGTCGTGATCAGGCAGACGACCGCACTCACGATCGAGCGCATCGCGGTCCCCGAGCACCCGATGGCGGCGGACGCCGAGCCGTTCGCCGCCATCGCCCGGATCAGCAACGCGATGTGCCGGCATGACACCGGCAACGCGAACTTCGACACGACGCCCGCCGAGATGCTCCCCGCCTGGCAGGACACGACCGATCGGCTGCATCTCGGGTTCGCGGCCCGCATGGACGGCGACATCGTCGGGATCGGCACCCTCCAGGTGCCACGCGAGGAGGGCGCGACCGATGTGGAGCTCGATCTCATCATGGATCCCGATCGCTGGGGCGAGGGCGTCGAGGACCAGCTGCTCGACCGCCTGGAGGCCGAGGCCCGTTCACTCGGCCGGTCCGTGCTGCAGACGTACACCCTGCACAGGGCGGGCAGCGACGGCACCCGGCTGACCGCGCCGACCGGCTTCGGCTCGGTCCCGCACGACCGGCAGACCGCGCTCCTGCTCGCGCACGGCTACACACTCGAGCAGATCGAGCGCAACAGCGTGCTCGACCTCACCGGCGGACTCGAGCGGCTGGAGCGGATGCAGGCCGAGGCACAGGCGTTCGCGGGCGATGACTTCCGCGTCGTCGCGTGGACGATGCCGACGCCGGACGAGTTCGCGGAGGGCTTCGCGTACGCGATCTCGCGCATGTCCACGGACGTGCCGACCGCGGGGATGGAGTGGACGGAGGAGCACTGGGACATCGAGCGGGTGCGCCGCCGGGAGGCCCGTCTCACCGCGAGCGGTCTGACGGTGTCGGTCGCGTGCGTGCAGCACGTGCCGAGCGGCCGGATCGCCGCCTACACGGAGCTGGTCATCGGCGCCGAGCCGGCGGCGGTCACGCATCAGTGGGGCACGCTCGTCCTCCGGGAGTTCCGCGGCCGGCGCCTGGGCACCCTCGTCAAGTGCGCCAACCTGCTGCGGTGGCGTTCCCTCGCACCGGAGTCGCCGCGGGTCAGCACGTTCAACGCGGAGGAGAACCGCCCGATGCTCGACGTCAACGAGGCGATGGGGTTCGTGCCGGCCTCGGTGGCCGGCGGATGGAAGAAGACGCTCGGCTGATCAGCGCAGCCGCTGGCAGTGCGGGCAGTAGTGGCTCGAGCGGTTCATGAACGACACCCGCACGATCGCGTGCCCGCAGCGAGGGCACGGCTGGCCGGTGCGTCCGTAGGCGTTGAGCGAATGCGCGAAGTAGCCCGCTTCGCCGTTGACGTTGACGTACTGCTCGTCGAAGCTCGTGCCGCCCTCGGCCAGGGCCTTCTCGAGAACGGCGCGCACCTCGGCAAGCAGCCGGGTGACCGTCCGAGCCGCCACGCGCTCCGCCGTGGTCTCCGGGTGGATCCGTGCGGCCCAGAGCGCCTCGTCGGCGTAGATGTTGCCGATCCCGCTGACGATCCCCTGGTCCAGCAGCACCCGCTTGATCGCCGAGCGGCTGCGGGCCAGCGCCGCGCGGAAGCGACGCTCGTCGAAGGCGGGGTCGAGCGGGTCGCGGGCGATGTGCGCCACCTGGCGCGGCACCAGTGCGCGCGCGTCGCCATGGCCGCCGGCCGCAGTATCCGGCGTGAGGATCAGCTGGTCGATCGCGAGCGAGCCGAACGTGCGCTGGTCGGCGAAGACGACCGCGACCTCCCCATGGACGGGATGCTGGAGGTCGAGCCGGATGCGCTCGTGGCGCTCGGGCGGGGATCCGGCCGCGCGCAGCAGCAGCTGCCCGCTCATGCCGAGATGCCCGATGAGTGCGTCCTCGCCGCCGTCGAGGGGAAGCCAGAGGAATTTGCCCCGGCGCGCGGCGGCCGTCATGAGGCGGCCGGTCAGTGCACCCTCGAACTCGGCGGCGGTGCCGGTGTGCCGGGTGAGCGCGCGGTCGTCGTGGACAGTGACGCCGGCGATGCGCGCGCCGGTGACGGCGGGGGCGAGACCGGCCCGGACGACCTCGACCTCGGGGAGCTCAGGCACGACCGCTGAGCGCGCGCCAGGCGGCCAGGGCGGCGGCCATCTCCGCATGCTTCTTGCTGGTGCCCGTGCCACGCCCGGTCGAACCGGCGACGGTCACCTCCGCCTCGAAGAGCCGCTCGTGATCCGGGCCCGTGGCGGTCACCTCGTAGACAGGGGGCGTCGCGCCTAGGCGCGCTGCGGTCTCCTGAAGCGCGGTCTTCGGGTCCATGGCCGCACCATAGCGCTCTGGGTCGTCCAGCAGCGGCTGGATCAGCCGCAGCACGAGCGCGGTCGCGGCGGCCGGGCCGGCCGAGAGGAAGGTCGCGCCGAAGACGGCCTCCATGGTGTCGGCGAGGATCGAGTCCTTGTCGCGGCCTCCGGTGAGCTCTTCACCGCGGCCGAGCCGGACGTGCTCGCCGAGCCCGATGCCGCGCGCCACCTCAGCGAGTGCGATCGTGGACACCACGGCCGCGCGCCGCTTGGCGAGCTCGCCCTCGTCGAGGTCGGGGTGCACGGTGAACAGCCGCACCGTGACGGCCTGGCCGAGAACCGAGTCGCCGAGGAACTCGAGGCGCTCGTTGTGCGGGGTCTGGCCGTTCTCGTACGCGTACGAGCGGTGCGTCAGTGCAAGCGACAGAAGCTCGGGGTCGATATCGACCCCGAGCTTCTCGGTGAGACTGTCCAACTCAGACGTCGGCGACCTTGCGGCCCTTGTACTCGAGGAACAGCTCGGTGCCCTGCGAGTCGGTGACGACCTTCGCCTGGTGAGGACGGCTGTAGACGACCTTGCCGTTCTCGATGGTCTTGACGAGCGCGGGGGCCTCGGCCTTCCACTGCGCGCGACGCGAACGGGTGTTGGAGCGGGAGACCTTCCGCTTCGGGGGGTTACCTGCCATGGCTAGCTCTCTTCTGTGTTCCGGGCGACGAGGCGCGGGGCATCGTCGTCGTGGTCTGTGGTGAAGTCCTGGAGCGCGGCCCACCGCTCGTCGGCGGGCTCGGGCTGCTCTGTTCCGGCGCTTTCGGTCAGCCGCTCGCCCGTGACCGGATCAAGGCCGGGGCAGTCCGGCTGACACACCGGCTGAAACGGAAGCGACAGGACCATCGCATCCCTGACGAGAGTTTCAAGATCCACGTGGTCGTCTTGAACCTCGAAGTCAGTTGCTTCCTCCCCAGGATACGCGAAAAGCTCCTGAAACTCGACTTCGACAGGCTCGGTGATGTCGGTCAGGCATCGGCCGCACACGCCGACGGCGGTCGCGTCCGCGGTGCCGGAGACCAGAATGCCCTCGTGGACCGACTCCAGACGCGCCTCGACGGCGATGGTCTCGCCCTCCGGGATCGCGACGAGACCCTCGCCCCACTTCTCGGGAGCGGGCACGTCGAGGGTGAATTCACGCATCTCCCCCGCGCGTCGCACGATGTCGTGCGCGGGAAGCACGAAGGGGCCGGGGCGGTGTCGTCTCACGGTCGTCAATGTTACCGGCGCGCGGGTGTGCGGAGGCTGAACGACTCAGATGCCGCGGGCGCCCGTGTCGAGGAATCGCGCGACGGCCGCGGGCACGAACGGGGAGACATCGCCGCCGAGGGCGGCCACCTGACGGACCAGCGAGCTCGACACCAGCGCGTGCGAGGGGTCGGGAAGCAGGAAGACGGTCTCGACGTCGGCGAGGTGCCGGTTGACGATCGCCATCGGTGTCTCGTAGGCGACATCCACCTGCGAGCGGATCCCCTTCACGAGGACCCCCGCGCCGACGTCGGTGACGTAGTCGACCAGCAGGCCCATGCTCCACGACGCGACGATCACCTCGCCGACGATCTCGCTCTCGGCGATCGACTGCTCGAGGAGCGTCAGTCGCTGCGCGAGCGGCAGCATCGCCTCCTTGCCGGGGTTGTGCACCACCAGCACGTGCAGCTCGTCGTAGAGCGCCGCCGCCCGGCGGATGACATCGATGTGGCCGAGCGTCGGCGGATCGAAGGACCCGGGAACCACGGCGATCCGGCTGTTCATGCGCTCAGCCTATCGGCGGCGCGGCATCACGATTTGCCGAGCGCAGCCCGCTCCTGACTGCCCACCCTGCGCTCGATCGCCGCGGCCAGCCCGGTGTTCTCCCGCAGCGCGGGGTCGTCCGCGAGCACCCGCTCGGCCTCGGCGCGCGCCTCGGCGATGATGTCGGCGTCTGCGACGACCCGCAGGAGCCGCAGCGACGACCGGGCTCCCGATTGCGCGTCGCCCAGCACATCGCCCTCGCCGCGCAGCTCGAGGTCCACCTCGGCAAGCGCGAAGCCGTCGAGCGTCGCCGCGACGGCCTCGACCCGCGCTCGCGCAGGGGTGCCGGCCGGCGCTTCCGTGAGCAGCAGGCAGAGCCCTGGCACACCGCCCCGACCGACCCGGCCGCGCAGCTGGTGCAGCTGCGACACCCCGAACCGGTCGGCCTCGAGGATCGCCATGGTCGACGCGTTGGCGACGTCGACACCCACCTCGACGACCGTCGTCGCGACCAGCACGTCGATCTCCCCGCGGGCGAAGGCGCGCATGACGGCGTCCTTCTCGTCGGACGGCATCTTGCCGTGCAGGATCTGGACGCGGATGTCGGCGAACGACGGATGCTGGGCGAGCAGCTCCGCGGCCTGCACGACTCCCCAGCGGGTCTTCGCCGCCTCCCCCTCGACGAGCTCCACCGGCTCGTCGGCGGTGTCGTCCTCTGTGGCGCTCACCGCATCGATCGCGGGGCACACGACGAACGCCTGGTGACCGGCGGCGACCTCCTCGGCCACCCGCTCCCACACGCGTGCGAACCAGCCGGGCTTCTCGGCGAGCGGGGCGACGAAGGTTTGGATGCCCGCCCTCCCCGCCGGCATCGTGCGGATCGTCGAGACGTCCAGGTCGCCGAACACCGTCATCGCGACCGTGCGCGGGATGGGCGTCGCCGTGAGCACGAGGGCGTGCGGGGCCGAGCCCTTGGCGCGCAGCGCCTCGCGCTGCTCGACGCCGAACCTGTGCTGCTCGTCGACGACGACGAGCCCGAGGTCGGCGAAGGTCGTCGAGCCGCTCAGCAGGGCGTGCGTCCCCACGACGATGAGGGACTGGCCGGACGCGGCGCGCAGCGCTGCCTTGCGTCGCTCGGCGGCGGGGAGCTGCCCGGTGAGCAGGGTCGGCATGAGCTCGGGGGCGAGCCGGGGTCCGAGCATCCCGGCGATCGAGCGCACATGCTGCGCGGCCAGGACCTCGGTCGGTGCGATGAGCGCGGACTGCCCGCCGTTCTGGGCGACCTGCAGCATCGCGCGCAGCGCGACGAGGGTCTTCCCCGAGCCCACCTCGCCCTGCACCAGCCGGTTCATGGGCCAGTCGCCTTCGAGGTCGCGGGCGATCTGGTCGCCGACGGCGATCTGATCCGGGGTGCGCGCGAACGGGAGCGCCTCATCGAACCGCTCGAGCAGGCTGCCGGCGGGCCGGGCCGTGGCGGACATCGCACGGATGAACTGCCGCTGCTGGAGGAGAGCCGTCTGCAGCACGAACGCCTCGTGCATGCGGAGCGTCTCGCGCGCCGGGCCGATCTGCGCCTCGCTGTCGGGCCGGTGGATGTGCAGGATCGCGGTGCGCGCATCGATGAGACCGTGCCGCTGGCGGAAGGCGGGCGGGAGCGGATCGTCGACCGGGCCGAGGCCGTCGAGCACGAGCCGGATGATCCGGTCGATCTGCCAGCTCGGCAGTGTCGAGGTGGCCGGGTAGATCGCGATCGGGACGTTCGCGTTCGCCTGCGCGGTGAGCCGCGCCGTCTCGACGTCGTCGAACAGCTCGTAGTCGGGGTGCGCGAGCTGCTTCACCCCGCGGTACTCCCCCACCTTCCCGGAGAAGATGCCCCGGCGGCCGACGTGCAGATCCTTGAGCCGCCACGACTGGTTGAAGAAGGTGAGCGAGAGGTCGCCGTTGCCGTCGCTGATGACCACCTCGAGCAGCGAGCCCTTGCGGTTCTGCATGCGGCGCTCGCCCGCACGCTTCACCTCGGCCACGATCGTCACCGCCTCGCCGACGGGCAGCGAGGAGATCTCGGTGAGCTCCCCGCGGCGTGCGTAGCGGCGCGGGTAGTGCTGCAGCAGGTCGCCGACCGTGTGCATGCCGAACGCGCGCTCGAGCGCCGAGGCCGTCTTGCCGCCGACCGCACCGTCCAGGCGCGAATCGAGGGTGAAGTCGGCCATGCCCACGAGTCTAGGTCGCACCGCCGACGGCGATTCCACAGGGCGGTGCCGTACGGTTGCTGTCATGATCCGCCGGCTTCTCGCTCGCGTCTACTGGGCCTGCAGCCGCTGGACCCTCAAGACCGAGCCCGCACCCACCCGCCCGACCGTCCTGCTCGGTGTCCCGCACACCTCCAACTGGGACTTCGTGCTGATGCTCGGCATCGCCTGGCGTCTGGGGATGCACTTCCGCTGGCTCGGCAAGTCGAGCCTGTTCCGCGGATGGCGCGGCCCGCTGATGCGCGCCCTCGGCGGCATCCCCGTCGACCGCGCCAATCCGGCGAGCGTCGTCGGTGACGTGGTCGCCCGGATCGGCAGCGGCGAGGTGTTCGGCCTCGTCGTCACCCCCGAGGGCACACGCGGCGCCGGCCAGTACTGGAAGTCGGGCTTCTACCGGATCGCCCGCGAGGCGGGGCTCGGCGTGACCCTCGGATACGTCGACCGCACCACGATGACCACGGGCCTCGGGCCGACGATCGACCTGACCGGCGATGTGCACGCCGACATGGAGACGATCCGCGCGTTCTACGCGGACAAGTCGGGACTGCGCCCCGAATACCGCACCGAGCCGCGTCTGCGTGAGGAGCACGCCGCCACGCCGATCTGAGCCCCGGCTATCGTGGGGCTGTGACACGCATCATCGCCGGCCGCGCGGGCTCGCTGAGCCTCGACGTCCCGGATGCCGGCACCCGTCCGACGAGCGATCGCGTGCGCGAGTCGCTGTTCGGGTCCCTCGAATCGGCGGACCTCGTGCGCGGAGCCGCCGTGCTCGACCTGTACGCAGGGTCCGGCGCGCTCGGGCTGGAGGCGATCAGCCGAGGAGCCGCGTCCGCCGACCTGGTGGAACGCGCAGCGAAGGCCGCCGAGGTCGCCCGCCGCAACGCGGGTCGGGTCAGCACGGCGGTGGGCGGACGCACCGCGCGTGTCCATCGTGCATCGGCCGAGCAGTTCCTGCAGATCGCCCGCGGTCCGTACGATCTGGTCTTCGTCGACCCGCCCTACGACCTGCCCGCCGGCGAGCTGGAGGACACCCTCCGCGCGCTGGTCCCGTCGCTCTCGGAGCGCGCGGTCGTGATCGTCGAGCGCGCCACCCGCACCGGCGCGCCACTGCTGCCGGACGGGCTGTCGGCACTCAGGGACAAGCGCTACGGCGATACGACGCTCTGGTGGGCGGAGCGGGCGTCGCCGCCCGACGTGTCGCGGTAGGGATCCCAGCCCGTGCGCCCGCGGTACGGCGCACCGTCGACGGTCAGCGCGGCAGCTCCTCGCGCGACCACCGATCCGATCGGGCGGAAGCCGGCCGGCAGCGCCGTCGCGGAGGGAAAGGTCGCCAGGAGCGCGTGATCCTCCCCGCCCGACAGCGCACGCGGGTCGGTGCCGAGCAGTGCCGTCTCGAGCGCGACGGTGACGCCCGAGGCATCGGCGATGCGGGATGCGTCCAGCGCCAGTCCGTCGGACACGTCCATCATCGCGGTGGCACCCCCGAGGGACGCTCCGACGCCCGCGCCGATCGGCGGCACCGGGCGTAGCTGACGCTCCACTGCCACGCGGTCGAGCTCGGCCAAGCCCTCCGAGCTGTACGGAAGCGCCGTGCCGTCGGGGTCGGCGAACCGCTCGAACAGCACGTCGAGCCCCCGCGCCGCGACGCCCGCGTCACCCGCCAGGGCGACGACATCCCCCACCCGCGCGCCCGAGCGCAGCACCGGCGCGCGCCCGTCGAGCGAGCCGAGGGCGGTCACGGCCACGGTGAGCGTGCGCGAGACGGTGAGGTCGCCGCCCTCGACGGCGCAGCCGGGTGCGAGTTCCGCGCACGCCGCACGGAGCCCGTCCGCGACGGCGACGACGAACGAGATCCTGGTGTGCTCGGGCAGCGCGAGCGCCACCAGCAGCGCCGTCGGGCGGGCGCCCATCGCCGCGACGTCGGCGAGGTTGACGGCCGCCGCCTTCCAGCCCAGGTCGAAGCCGCTCGTCCATGCCTGCCGGAAGTCCGGTCCCTCGACCAGGGTGTCCACGGTCGCCACGACCCGCGCGTCCGGTGCGTCGATCACGGCGGCGTCGTCACCAGGGCCGACCGGGGCGGTGCCCTGCCCGAGCCGTTCCAGGATGCGCCGCAGGATCTCGCCCTCCGACAGCTCCGCGACGGTGGGGTCGGCGGCGTCCGAGGTCATGATGCCACGTTAGCCTGGAGGGGTGATCCGTCGAGTG
Source organism: Microbacterium terricola (assembly GCF_027943945.1). NCBI lineage: Bacteria > Bacillati > Actinomycetota > Actinomycetes > Micrococcales > Microbacteriaceae > Microbacterium > Microbacterium terricola. Next base: position 1,646,566 of record NZ_AP027141.1, read on the forward strand.
CTCGCCGCCGCTGGGGTGGCCCTGACGGCCCTGACGCTCGCCGGGTGCGCGACGACGGTGAGCCTCACGCCCGCGGACGCGGCGAACGATCCGGCGTGCGCCGCGGTGACCGTCCGGCTGCCCGATGTCGTCGACGGCCAGCAGCGACGGTGGACGGACGCCCAGGCCACCGGCTCGTGGGGTGACCCGACGACGGTGATCCTGACGTGCGGCGTCGACGCACCGGGGCCATCGACCCTCCCCTGCCTCACCGTGGACGGCGTCGACTGGATCATCGACGACACCGAGGCCCCGAACTACCGGTTCACGACGTTCGGGCGCGAGCCCGCCGTCGAGGTGTACCTCGACTACGACGCGGTGTCGGGCCAGGAGACGCTCACGGCGCTCGCAACGGCGGTCGGCACGCTTCCGGTGGACGGATCCGTCTGCACGGACCGCGCGACCGGCTGACGGCCGGCCCGCCCGAGGCGATCAGGCCGCGCGCTCGAGCGCGGTGTCGACGAGCTCGCTGATCAGGTCGGCGTACGTCATCCCGGACGCGATCCAGCACTTCGGGAACATCGAGATCGGGGTGAAACCGGGCATCGTGTTCAGCTCGTTGACGCAGAGCCCGTCCTCGGTGAGGAAGAAGTCGACGCGGGCGAGCCCCTTGCCCTCCACCGCTTCGAACGATCGCACGCCCAGGTCCTGGATGGCCGCGATGAGCTCGGGGCTGAGGTCGGCGGGGCACACGACATCCGCGCCGTCTCCGCCGAGGTACTTGCCCTCGAAGTCGTAGAACTCGCGCGTGGTGAGCACGATCTCGCCCGGCAGCGAGGCACGCGCCCGCGCGCCCCCGCGCCCCTCGAGGATCGCCACCTCGATCTCGCGTCCGACGATGGTCGTCTCGACGAGCACCTTCGCGTCCTCGGCGAAGGCCACCTCGAGCGCACCGGCCAGCTCCGCCTCGACGTGGGCCTTCGACACGCCCACGCTGGAGCCGGCGCGCGCGGGCTTCACGAACGCCGGGTAGCCGAGCTCGGCGACCTGGGCGCGCACGCGGTCGGGGTCGGCGGCCCACTGCGCCGCCGTGACGGTCACCCACGGCGCCACCGCGATCCCGGACGCCTGCAGGACGATCTTCATGAAGTGCTTGTCCATGCACAGCGCGGAATCGAGCACCCCGCCGCCGGCGTACGGCAGCTCGAGCGTGTCGAAGAAGCCCTGGATGGTGCCGTCTTCGCCGTGGGGTCCGTGCAGGATCGGCAGCACGACGTCGACGGTGCCGAGGTCGTCGATCGAGCCGTCGGCACGGCGCACGCGCAGGGTGCGCTCGGCGCCCGGCTCGGGCCAGATCACCCGGGTCCCGTTGTCGACGACGTCAGGCAGGTGCTCCGCGTCGAGCGCGAACTTGTCGGGGTCGTCATCCTCGAGCACGAAGACGCCCTCGCGGGTGAGCCCGACGGGGATCACCCGATAGCGCTCACGGTTGATCGCCCGGAGCACGCCTCCCGCCGTGGCGGAACTGATCGAGTGTTCGCTGGATCGACCTCCAAAGAGCACCGCCACCACCGGCCTGTCCATTCTGCGTCCTCTCCCCTTGGGGTTCGTCGTCGTCGGTCGTGAGGTGCGGGGCGATCTCCCGCGGGTCCATGGTGCCGTCCAGCACGCGCTTGACCTGCTCCACGATCGGCATCTGCACGCCGACCTCGCGGGCCAGCTGCAGGACGGGAGCGACGGATGCCAGGCCCTCTGCGGTCTGATCCATCTGCTTCACGACATCCTGGAAGCTGTACCCCTGGCCGAGCAGGCGCCCCGCCGTGTTGTTGCGGCTGAGCGGCGACTGGCACGTCGCGATCAGGTCGCCGAGACCGGCGAGACCCTGCAGCGTCTCCGGCTGCGCCCCCTGGGCGACCGCGAAGTCCGTCATCTCGACGAGCCCGCGCGTGATGATCGACGCCTTCGTGTTCTCGCCGTAGCCGACGCCGTCCACGATGCCGATCGCGACCGCGATGAGATTCTTCAGCACGCCGCCGAACTCGGTGCCGATGACGTCCGTGTTCACGAACGTCCGGAAGTAGCTGTTGCGGGCCCTGCGGGCCACCGCATCCGCCGTCTCCTGGCTGATGGAGGAGATGACCGCGGCCGTCGGCTGCTCCCGGGCGATCTCGAGCGCCAGGTTCGGACCGGAGGCCACGGCGATCCGGGCGGGGTCGCAGTGCAGCTCCTGCTCGATGACCTGGCTCATCCTCAGACCGGTGCGCCGCTCGACGCCCTTCATCAGCGAGACGATCGGCACATCGGTGCGCTGCACGAGCGGGCGCACCGCCTTGAGATTCTGCCTGACGGCCTGGCTCGAGATGGCGATGTAGACCTGGTCGGCGCCGTCGAGCGCCTCGGACAGGTGGTGGGTGGCGCTCATCGCCCTCGGCAGATTGATGCCGGGCAGATACTCGCTGTTGCGCTTGGCCTCGTGGATCTCGAGAGCCGTCTCGGGGCGACGCGCCCACATCGTCACGTTCGCGCCGCCGTCGGCGAGCACCTTCCCGAAGGTGGTGCCCCAGCTGCCGGCGCCGATCACTGCGACACGGGGCCGGCCGGCATCCTGTCTACGGCTCAAGGCGACCCGTCTCCCTCTGCCCGTGTGCGGCAGGGTTCCAGCGCTCGGCGGGCGGGGTCTGCCCGCGCAGCTCGCCCACGAGCGCGCTGATCGCGACCATGACCTTGTCGGTGGCGGCGGTCAGCACGGATGCCTCCGCGCCGCGCCCGGCGAACTCGCTCAGGTCGACGGGATCGCCCACCAGCACGCGCACGCGCCGGCGCAGCGGCCAGAGGCTGAGCTTTCCGTAGCGGGGCAGGATGGCCTCGCCGCCCCAGTGGGCGACGGGGATCACGGGGATGCCGCCGGCCAGCGCCAGGCGCACCGCACCGGTCTTGCCGCGCATCGGCCACAGGTCGGGGTCGCGGGTGAGCGTGCCCTCGGGGTAGACGATGACGCCGCGGCCGTGCTCCACGAGCTGCTGCGAGCTCTCGATGGTCTCCCGCGAGGCCGCCGCCGACGACGACCGCGCGACGGGGACCATGCCGGTCGCGCGCAGGGCCCAGCCGAGCACCGGAACGCGGAACAGGCTCTCCTTGGCGAGGAAGCGGGGGGCGCGACCCAGCCGCCACACGACGACCGCGATGATCAGCGGATCGAACTCGGTGGAGTGATTCGGCGCCACCACGTACGCGCCGGAGCGCGGCAGCTTCTCGCCGCCGGTGATCTCGACCTTCGCGATGAGCCCCATCAGCGGCACGACGATCGCCGCGAGCGGCCAGAAGACGCTCGGACGCGTCTTCTCGCGTGACGCGCGCGGTCGCGGCGCCGGCGCGGCGGACGCGTCAGCCGATGACATCGAAGTCGGCGCCGAGCGCCTCGAGCTTGGCGAAGAACTTCTCGTACCCGCGGCTGATGATGCCGACGCCGGACACCACGGATTCGCCCTCTGCGGTCAGCGCAGCGATGACGTGCGAGTAGCCGCCGCGCAGATCGGGCACCTCGATGCGGGCGCCGTGCAGCGGAGTGGGACCGTGGATGACGGCAGCCTGCTCGAGCTCACGGCGCGCGACGCGACGGTAGTCGCCCTCCAGCCCGCGGGGGTGCACGACGATGTCGGCGCCCATCTTCACCAGCGCCTCGGTGAATCCGAACCGGTTCTCGTAGACCGTCTCGTGCACGACCGACTCGCCCTCGGCCTGCGTGAGGGCGACGATGAGCGGCTGCTGCCAGTCGGTCATGAATCCGGGGTGGACATCGGTCTCGACGACCACCGGGGTGAGCTTCGCACCGCGGCGGAACAGGATGCCGTCCTCGCGCACGTCGAACCAGCCGCCGGCCTTGCGGAACACGTTGAGGAAGGTCAGCATGTCCTGCTGCTTCGCTCCGCCGACGAAGATCTCGCCGTCGGTCGCCAGAGCGGCGCACGCCCAGGAGGCGGCCTCGTTGCGGTCGAAGATCGCCCGGTGGTCGTACCCGCGCAGCTCATCGACGCCTTCGATGTAGATGACGCGGTTCGGCTCGACCGTGATGATCGCGCCCATCTTCTGCAGGACCGCGATGAGGTCCATGATCTCGGGCTCGATGGCCGCGTTCTTGAGCTCGGTGGTGCCCTTGGCCTTCACCGCGGTCAGCAGGACCTGTTCCGTCGCGCCCACACTCGGGTACGGCAGTTCGATGTGCGCGCCGGTGAGGCCGTTCGGGGCGGTGATGCGGATGCCCTCGTAGCTCTTGTCGACGATCGCGCCGAACGCGCGCAGCGCGTCCATGTGGAAGTTGATGGGCCGGTCGCCGATGCGGCAGCCGCCCAGGTCGGGGATGAGCGCCTCGCCGAGCAGGTGCAGCAGCGGGCCGCAGAACAGGATCGGGATGCGGGAGGCACCGGCGTGCGCGTCGATCTCCTCGAAGTGCGCCGCGACGGCACCGCTCGGGTCGAGGATGAGCTCGCCCTCGACCTCGCCCTCCTGCACCGACACTCCGTGCACCTCGAGCAGCGAGCGGACGACCTTCACATCGCTGATGGAGGGGACGTCGCGCAGGATGCTGGGGGTCTCGCCGAGGAGCGCGGCCACCATCGCCTTGGTGACGAGGTTCTTCGCGCCCTTCACTTCGACACGGCCGCGCAGGGGCCGGCCGCCGCGGATCGCGAGGATCTCGCCTGACCCCCCTGACGGTGACACTGAGGACTCGTTCAGGAGCGTCTTCATACGGTGGGCCTCACTTGGATCGTCGAGTTCGTGGTCGTCATCGCCGGCTGCCTCTCCTTGTGGGAGGGACTGCCGTCTCACTGGACAGGGAGCGTCCGTGGCCGCCACGCCTCACGGCGGGCCTCGAACTGCGCGATCTTGTCTGCCTCGCGCAGTGTGAGCCCGATGTCATCGAGCCCTTCGAGGAGCCGCCACCTAGTGTAATCGTCGATCTCGAAAGGCACCCGGAGCGAGCCGATCACGGCCTCCCGCGCGTCGAGATCGACCGTCATCCGTGCACCGGGCTCCGCGTCCTGCGCCGCCCAGATCCGCGCGAGGTCCTCCTCGGAGATGACGCCGGCGAGCAGCCCCTGCTTGCCCGCGTTCCCGCGGAAGATGTCCGCGAACCGCGGGCTCAGCACCACCTTGAAGCCGAAGTCGCGGAGCGCCCAGACGGCGTGCTCGCGGCTGGACCCGGTACCGAAGTCGGGCCCGGCGACCAGGATGCTGGCACCGGCGTAGACCGGCTGGTTGAGGACGAACTCGGGATCCTGCCGCCAGCTCGCGAACAGGGCGTCGTCGAAGCCCGTCTTGGTCACCCGCTTGAGGTACACCGCCGGGATGATCTGGTCGGTGTCGACCGCGGAGCGCTTCAGGGGTGCGGCGATGCCGGTGTGCGTCGTGAACTTGTCCATGGGTCAGACCTCCGCCGTCTCGAGAGCGGGCACGTCGCTGGGACTGGCGAGGTGCCCGAGCACGGCGGTCGCCGCCGCGACGAGCGGCGACACGAGATGCGTGCGTCCGCCCTTGCCCTGCCTGCCTTCGAAGTTGCGGTTCGACGTCGACGCGCAGCGCTCGCCGGGCGCGAGCTGGTCGGGGTTCATCCCCAGGCACATCGAGCAGCCGGCGAAGCGCCACTCGGCGCCGAAGTCGATGAAGATCTTGTCCAGACCTTCGGCCTCCGCCTCCAGGCGCACGCGCGCGGAGCCGGGAACCACCATGACGCGCACCCCGTCGGCCTTCGTGCGTCCCTGGACGACGGACGCGAACGCCCGCAGATCCTCGATGCGGCTGTTGGTGCAGGATCCCATGAACACCGCGTCGACGGGCACGTCCTTCAGCGGCGTCCCCGGCGTCAGGTCCATGTACTCCAGGGCGCGCTCCGCGGCGGCACGCTCGTTCGGATCGGCGAACGAGTCGGGCGAGGGCACCGTCTCCGAGAGCGAGACGCCCTGGCCCGGGTTGGTGCCCCACGTGACGAACGGCTCGAGGGCGTCCGCGTCGAGGAAGACCTCGGCGTCGTAGACCGCGCCCTCGTCGGAGGGCAGTGTGCGCCAGTAGGCGACCGCATCCTCCCAGTCCTGCCCCTGCGGCGCGTGCGGCTTGTCCTTCACGTAGGCGAAGGTGGTCTCGTCCGGGGCGATCATGCCGGCGCGGGCGCCCGCTTCGATGGACATGTTGCACATCGTCATGCGCCCCTCCATCGACAGGGCCCTGATGGCGCTGCCGCGGAACTCGAGCACGTAGCCCTGCCCGCCGTTCGCGCCGATCTTCGCGATGATCGCCAGGATGATGTCCTTCGCGGTGACGCCGGGCCGCAGCTCGCCCTCCACCGTGATCGCCATCGTCTTGAACGGCTTCAGCGGAAGCGTCTGCGTCGCCATCACGTGCTCGACCTCGCTGGTGCCGATGCCGAACGCCATGGCGCCGAACGCACCGTGGGTCGAGGTGTGCGAGTCGCCGCACACGACGGTGATGCCCGGCATCGTGAGCCCGAGCTGCGGACCCACCACGTGGACGATGCCCTGCTCCTTGTCGCCCAGCGAGTGGATGCGCACCCCGAACTCCGCCGCGTTGCGGCGCAGCGTCTCGATCTGCGTGCGGCTGGTGAGGTCGGCGATCGGCTTGTCGATGTCGAGCGTCGGGGTGTTGTGGTCCTCGGTCGCGATCGTGAGGTCGAGGCGCCGCAGCGGACGCCCCTCTGCGCGCAGGCCGTCGAAGGCCTGCGGGCTCGTGACCTCGTGCACGAGGTGCAGGTCGATGTAGATGAGGTCGGGCTGACCGTCTTCGCCCTTCACGACGAGGTGGTCGTCCCACACCTTCTCGGCGAGGGTGCGGGGGCGATCCGGAATGGCGGACGCTGCGATGGATGAAGTGCTCATTGCCCTGTCGTTCTCCTGAGGAAGAGGATCAAGCCCGCGACGAAACTCCGCGACGAGGGAGGCCTGGGAACTAGGACTCGTCGCGGCCGCTAAGGAGAAGGCGAGCGATCCGCACGTCGTCAGAATAGCATCGGCGCGCCGGCCGCCGGCCCGCGACCACGCCGTTCACCGTTCGGGGGTCGACGGGTAGAGCCACACGTCGACCGCGTCATCGCGCGCGACGAAGCGGGCGAGCGAACCGTCGACGAGTCCCTCTCGCCAGAAGTCCTCCTGGTTGTAGACCTCGGCGAGGAGGTCCAGGCGCAGCTCGGCGCCCGGAGGGGCGCACGCGACCTCGAGCAGGTCGCTCGTCGCCGGCTGCACCGCCATCAGGCACGGGTGCCCGTGCCCGTTCTGCACGCGCCAGATCTCGGCGCCGCGGAAGTCGCCGTACGAGACGAGGGTGTCGGTCTCCAGCGCGAGGTATCCCGCGAACCGCGACACCTCCTCCGCGATCGCGGTCTCCGCGTCGGGGTCGGGCACGAGCGTCGCATCCGGGGGCGGGCCTGCCGTCGCCTGTACCGCCACCCAGACCACGAGGCCTCCCACCGCGAGGACCACTGCACCGAGCAGGACGCTCGCGCGCCAGGCCCCTCTCGCGGGCGCCGACGCCGCGATCCCGGCGGGGGCGGCCGCGTGCTCCTCGAGTTCACCGGAGGGCGCGTGCCGCGCGCCTGCGGCGATCGGCCGGCGTCCCTCGAGCTCCGCGAGTCGCGCCATGGCCGCCGGATCGTCGGCGATGTCGGCGCCGACGCCGAAGGCCCGCGCACGGAGTCGCGCGAGCTCTTCCGCGTCGTCGTCTGGAGGACCGGATGCGGTCACCATGGCGGGATTGTCCCACCGCGCTCCCCCTGCGGCCAGGGGTCCGGACGTCAGGGACGGGCGTCAGTCCTCGTCGACGCGTCCCGGCGCCGGCGGCTGCGACACGCTGGGCGGCGTGCCCTTCTCGTCTGCGACGACGGCCGCGGCATCGGCGGGGCCCAGGGCGGCTGCGGCAGCCTTCTCCCGTCGCGAGGACACCAGGCTCGCGACGGTCGCCACGGTCATCGCGAGGACGATCACGAGGAGCGACATCCAGGTGGAGATCTCCGGCGCCCACGGAACGGGCTCGCCGTTGTTGATGAACGGGAGCTCGTTCTCGTGCAGGGCGTGGAAGAAGAGCTTCACGCCGATGAAGGCGAGGATGAAGGCGATCCCGTAGTGCAGGTACTTGAGGCGGTCGAGCAGGCCGCCGAGCAGGAAGTACAACTGACGCAGTCCCATCAGGGCGAACAGGTTCGCCGTGAACACGATGAAGGGGCTCTGCGTGATGCCGAAGATCGCGGGGATCGAGTCGATCGCGAAGATGAGGTCGGTGAAGCCGATCGCCACGAAGACGAGCAGCATCGGGGTCCAGACCTTCTTGCCGTTGACGACGGTGCGCAGCTTCGAGCCGTCGTAGTGGTCGCTGATGTCGATGAACCGGCGCAGGAACCGCACGATCCCGGATTCCGCCTTCGCGTCCTCCTCGTGCGCACCGGGGAACGCCTGGCGCCATGCGGTGAAGACGAGGAAGGCGCCGAAGACGTAGAAGATCCAGCTGAAGTTCTCGATGAGTGCGGCGCCGAGCATGATGAAGATCGCGCGCAGCACGAGCGCGATGATGATGCCCACCATGAGCACCTCCTGCTGGTACCGCCGTGGCACCGCGAACTGGCTCATCAGCAGCACGAAGACGAACAGGTTGTCGATCGACAGGCTGTACTCGGTGAGCCAGCCCGCGAGGAACTGCCCCATCGCGTCCGTGCTGTCGGTGACCAGATAGAGGACCACCGCGAACACGAGCGCGAGCGCGACGTAGAAGACGACCCACAGGGTCGCCTCCTTCATCGACGGGATGTGCGGTCGCTTCAGGATGAGCAGCAGGTCGCCGATGAGGATCAGCGTGAGCACCACCAGCGCCGTGATCTCGAACCAGACGGGGATCTCGAAGGTCATGGGACCCTTTCGGGGAAGACGAAGGATCGAAAGTCTCTCCCCCGCAGCACCTGTCGGCCCCTGCGGTGCGTGCCCGGAACCCCACCGACGGAGCTCGTGATGACGGACACGCAAGGTCGGGATACTCCCTCTCGCGGTGACCAGACTACAGGCTGGCCACCGGCGGGCCGCCCGCGTGTTGAGACGATCTCCTCCTCGGCGACACTCACACCGTGAGAGACAATGACACTCCGCGATGGAGCGACCGCGAGGCGCAGCATCCGGAGCGAAGGACGAGGATGCCGCAACCAGAACTGCGTGAAGACGCCGAGCTCGTGGCGCGCGCCGCGGCCGGGAGCGAGCATGCGTTCCGGCAGCTGTATCGCGCGTATGCGAGGCCGGTGTACTGGCTCGCGCACGGGCTGCTCGGCGATCAGGGCGATGCGGAGGACGTGATGCAGGAGACCTTCCTCGTCGCGTGGCGCAAGCTCCCGGGCTTCGAGCTCGCCGGCGACTCGCTGCTGCCGTGGCTCGCCACGATCTGCCGCTTCCAGGCGGCGAATCGGCTGCGCGCGCGCCGGCGGGATCGCGATCACACGGCCTCGGCGGCCGACGAGACCCTGCCCGACACGGTCGACGTCGAGCAGCAGGTGATCGACGGCGAGCTCGCCGAGCGGATCTCCCGCGCCGTGGCAGGCCTGGGTGATCTCGACCGCGAGATCTTCCGGCTGTGCGCCGCCGAAGGCTACGCCTACCAGGCGGCCGCCGACGAGCTCGGCATCGCCCACGGCGTCGTCCGCAACCGTCTCTCCCGTATCCGCACGCGTCTGCGGACCGTCGTCAAGGAGAGCACATGAGCCCCGACACGCCCGACGAGGGCACGCAGAACGCGGATCTGCCCGAGCTGAGCGACCGCAGGATGGCCGAGATCGAGAGCGAGCTGTTCCACCGGATCGGCCAGGAGCGCCGAACCGCGGGCAAGCGGCGCGGACGCATCTGGCTGGGCGCGGGCGCAGCGGCCGCCGTCATCGTCGTCGCCGCCGTGCTGGCGCCCAGCATGCCGTACCTGGTCGGCTCGGGTGGCGCGGCGTCGTCCGACGCGGAGATCGCGCCCGATGCGCCGGCCGATTCCGGATACACCGCCAGCGATGCCGCCGGCAGCAGCGCCGGGGCGCTCGAGGACAGCGGCGATGTCGCTTCGGACAGCGGACGCGACGAGGCGGCCGGGAGCGCGACGGGTGAGCGCGAGATCATCGCGAACGCCTCCGCGACGGTCGTGACCGACGACGTGACCGCGGCCACGAAAGACATCGCGGATGAGGCCGCAGACCGCGGCGGCTACGTCGAATCGATGAGCATCGGCGACAGCGGCGGCCAGCCGATCGACGTGTACGAGGGCAAGGACGTCTCGACCTACCCGAGTCCGGACGGCGCGTGGATCACCGTGCGGGTGCCCGCGGACGAGCTGACCGCGATGCTGGGCTGGCTCTCGAGCATCGGCGAGGTCACCGGGTCGACCATCGACCGCTACGACGTCACCTCGCAGACCGTGGACCTGGAGGCGCGCATCGACGCGGCGCAGGCGTCGGTCGACCGGCTCACCGAGCTGATGGGCGAAGCGGGCGACCTCAGCGACCTGATCGCGGCGGAGTCCGCGCTGGCCGAGCGTCAGGCGACCCTCGAGTCGTACCAGCAGGAGCTGAAGCTGCTCAGGGACCAGGTGGCGATGTCGTCGCTGACGGTGACGCTCACGTCCGAGCAGGAGGCGGTGGAGGCCGATCCCGCCGGATTCACGGACGGCCTGATCGCCGGCTGGAACGGTCTGGTCGCCACGTTGAACGGCATCGTGATCGCTCTCGGGTTCCTGCTGCCGTGGCTCGTCGTGATCGCGGTCGCGCTGTTCGCGGTGTGGGCGATCCGGCGGCTCATCCGGCGTCGGCGGGCCGCAGCATCCGCTCGTCCGCCGGTCGAACCGAAGGAATGAATGCAGAAAACCCCCGGTCAGACCGGGGGTTTTCTCGTTGGTGACCCCAGCGGGATTCGAACCCGCGTTACCGCCGTGAGAGGGCGGCGTACTAGGCCGCTATACGATGGGGCCGTTCACGCAACCGTTCGATTATGCCATGCCCGACCCGCCCCGGCAAAATCGAGGCCGCCTCGGCCGGTTCGCTTGCCCACGCGGCACCGGCGCGCTTGACTCGGAGCATGCGAGTCACGAAGCACGAGCACGCCGCCCTCACCATCCGCGACCAGGGCAAGACCCTCATCGTCGACCCCGGTTCGTTCACCGACCCCCTCTTCGATCTGGGCGACGTCGTCGCGATCGCGCTCACCCATGAGCATCCGGACCACTGGACGCCCGATCACCTCGATCGGATCCTCGGCCAGTACCCCGGCATCCCGATCTTCGGACCGGAGGGCGTGGCGAAGGCGGCGGCCGGCTTCGACATCACGGTCGTGCACCCCGGTGACACGGTCGAGGTGGGTCCGTTCGCGCTGCGCTTCTTCGGCGGCACCCACAACGAGATCCACTCGTCCATCCCCGTGATCGACAACGTAGGGATCCTCGTCAACGGGACCTTCTACTACCCGGGCGACTCGTACGCGGTGCCGGGCGGCGCCGAAGTCATCCTTCTGGCGGCGCCGGTCGGGGCGCCCTGGCTGAAGATCGGCGAGGCGATGGACTTCGTGCTGGCCGTCGCGCCGCGGCAGGCGTTCGCGACCCACGACATGACTCTGTCCGTCATCGGGCGCACGATGGGCAGGGCGCGACTGAAATGGGCGGCCGAGCAGGGCGGCGGCGAGTTCCTGGAACTCGAGCCGGGCGACTCGGCGGACATCTGACGAACGACGAAGGCCGGGGACATGCGTCCCCGGCCTTCGTCGTCTCGTGAAGCGGAATCACTCCGCGTCGAGGTCGGTCTCCAGGAGAGCGGCGAGCTCATCGAGCGCCTGCTCGGCGCCGTCGCCCTCGGCCTTCAGGGTGACGACCGTGCCCTGCGATGCGCCCAGTCCCATCAGGGAGAGGATGCTGCCGGCGTTGAGGTCGGCACCGCCCTCGACCGCGATGGTCACGGGGACGCCCTTCTCCTGCACCGCCTGCACGAACAGCTTCGCGGGGCGGGCGTGCAGCCCGGAGCTGCTGGCGATGGTGGCCTGACGTTCTGCCATGGTGTCTCCTTCTCGTCGGTTCAGGCGGCGACCGCGGCGACGGGGAGGTCGGCCTCGACGGCCGGGGCCTTACGCGCCCACTTCTTCAGTGCCACCACGGCAAGCGCTGTCACGACCGTACCGGCTGCGATGGCGACCGCGAAAGCCCAGAACGGGTCGATGGCGAAGAACACGAAGATGCCGCCGTGAGGTGCCAGCGACTGCACGCCCAGCCACATGCAGAGCGCGCCGGTCACCGCGCCGCCCAGCATGGAGGCGGGGATGACGCGGAGCGGGTCTGCGGCGGCGAACGGGATCGCGCCCTCGCTGATGAACGAGGCGCCGAGCAGCCACGCGGCGGCGCCGTTCTCGCGCTCGACGGGAGTGAACAGCGGACGTCCCAGGACCGTCGAGGCCAGGGCCATCGCCAGGGGCGGCACCATGCCGGACGCCATGACGGCGGCCATGATGAGGTACGGCGCGGTGTTCTCAGCGCTGGCCTCGGCCAGTCCGGCGGTGGCGAAGAGGTACGCGACCTTGTTCACCGGACCGCCGAGGTCGAAGCACATCATCAGTCCGAGGATGACGCCGAGGGCGATCGCCCCGGTGTCGCTGGCCGACAGGGCGGTCAGCCAGTCGGTGAGCCAGGCCATCAGCGTCGCGATCGGGCGCCCGAGGAACAGGATCAGCAGGCCGGACGCGAAGATCGAGCCGAGCAGCGGGATGATCACGACCGGCATCAGACCGCGCAGCCAGCGCGGCGCCGGCAGGCGTCCCAGCCACCACGCGATGAAACCGGCCAGCAGACCGCCGATGATGCCGCCGATGAAGCCGGCGTTCATCAGGACGGCGACCGCACCGGCGACGAAGCCGGGAGCGATGCCGGGGCGGTCGGCGATGGCGAACGCGATGTAGCCGGCGAGGACGGCGACGATGAAGCCCATGGAGGTGGCGCCGATGATGAACGCGACCGATCCGAGGTACTGGCCCAGTGGGCCGAACGGCGAGGTGATCTCGTCGGTCGGCAGTGCCCAGAGCGAGTTGTCGACGACGACGTTCGCTGCGTTGTCGGTGACGTTGTAGCCGCCCAGGAAGAAGCCGAGCGCGATGAGCAGGCCGCCGCCGGCGACGAACGGGATCATGTAGCTGACACCGGTGAGCAGCCAGCGCTGGAGACGGGCGCCGATCGACTGCGTGGCGGCGGGAGCGGCGCCTGCCCCACCGGCCGCGGTGCCGGCGACGCGCGCCGCGTTCGGGTTGCGCGAGGCGGCGATCGCCTCGCTGATGAGCTGGTCGGGCTGCTCGATGCCGCGCTTGACGCCCGAGCGCACGACCGGCTTCCCGGCGAAGCGCTGGGGTTCGCGGACGTCGACGTCCACGGCGAAGATCACGGCGTCCGCGGCGGCGACCACATCGGGCGCGAGTGCCTGATAACCGCTGGAGCCCTGCGGTTCGACCACGAGATCGACGCCCGCCTTCTCCCCCGCCGCAGTGAGCGCGTCGGCGGCCATGAAGGTGTGGGCGATGCCCGTGGCGCACGCGGTCACCGCGACGATCCGCGTCCGCTCGGCACTGGCCGCGGCGGGAGCGGCGGCGGCCGCTGGTTCCGCCGTCGCGGGGGCGGCGGCATCCCGCTCGCCGATCGCGGTCTGCACGATCGCGACGACCTCGTCGGCGTCGCGCGCACTTCGCAGACCTCCGGTGAAGTCCTCCTGCATCAGGCTGCGGGCGAGCTTGGAGAGCACCGCGAGGTGCGCCTCGGCGGCGTCGGCAGGGGCCGCGATGAGGAACACCAGGTCGGCAGGTCCGTCGGTGGCGCCGAAATCGACGCCGGGTCGCAGCCGGGCGAAGGCCAGGGAGGGGACGGCGACCGCGCTGCTCTTCGCGTGCGGGATGGCGATGCCTCCCGGCAGCCCCGTCTCGTCCTTCTGCTCACGTGCCCAGGCGTCTTGGAAGAGGGCGTCGGCGTCGGTCGCGCGGCCCTGCGCGACGACGCGTTCCGCGAGGGCGCGGATGACGGCCGCCTTGTCGTCGCCGAGACCCACGTCGAGGCTGACGAGGGCGGGTGTGATGGTGTCGGTCACGATGATCTCCTGACGGTGTTCATGGACGGTGGGCGAGCGCCCGCACGGGCACGTCGCCCGACGGGAGGTCTGAGGGAGTGGGCGCCTGCGTGCCGGGGAGGGACGCGGCGGCCGCGCCGTAGCGGATGGCGCTGCGGAGCCGGTCCGGCGCCGGCGCACCGGCGACCTCGGCGAGCAGGTAGCCGGCCAGCGAACTGTCGCCGGCGCCCACGGTGCTCGCCACCTCGATCGGCGGTGGGCTGCCCTGCCATGCCCCCTCGGCCGTCACGAGCACGGCCCCGGCGGCGCCGAGGGTGACCAGGGCGGCCGCGACGCGGTCGGGCACCAGCCCCCGGGCGACGGCGAGCACGGAGGCTGCGGCATCCTCGTCCGGCCGCAGATCGACGCCGGCGAGCTCGGCGAGCTCCTCGTCGTTCGGCTTGATGAGGTCGACGTGCGCGTGCTCGACCACGGCGCGGAGTGCGGGCCCCGAGGCGTCGACAGCGATCCTGGGCGTGTGCCCCGCCGCACGGACGGCCGCGACGACACGGACGTAGAAGTCGTCGCCGGCCCCGGGCGGAAGGGAACCGGCGAGCACGAGCCAATCGGCATCCGCGGACGCGGCGACGACCGCGTCGATGACGGCCGTCGCCTCCGCGGCGTCGAGCGTCGCCCCGGCGAGGTTGAGCTTGGTGGTGGTCCCCGCCGGATCGGTGATCGTGACGTTCGCCCTGGTGAGTCCGGCGACCGGCACGCGCAGGGCGGGAACGCCCGCGTGGCGCACCGCGGCGTCGAACGGGTCGTCGTCGGCAAGCGGAAGCACGGCGAGGGTCGGGATGCCGGCGGCCGCGACGACGCGGGAGACGTTGATGCCCTTGCCGCCGGCGTCTTCGCGGGAGCCCGCGGCGGCCTGCACGTCGCCCGGGCGAAGGACGTCGGCGAGGACGATGGTGCGGTCGAGGGACGGGTTGGCCGTCAGGGTCACGATCATGCGACGAGCACCTCCGCGTCGGCGTCGGCGAGGGCCTCAGCGAGGTCGGCGGCGGGCGCCACGTCGGTGACGAGCACGTCGACGGCCCGGAGCGGCGCGAAGCTCACGAGCAGCTCCCTGCCGTGTTTGCCCGCGTCGGCGGCGACGACGGTGCGGCGCGCGGCGGCGACGATCGCCGTCTTCACCGCGGCCTCGTCCGGGTCGGGGGTGCTGAGCCCGAAGCCGGCGGAGATGCCGTTCACGCCGACGAAGGCGATGTCGGGCCGAAGCTGTTCGATGGCCCGGACCGTGTCGGCCCCCACCGCCGCCGCGGTGATGCCCCGGACGCGGCCGCCGATGACGGTGAGCCCGATCCCCGGCGCTCCGGCGAGAGCGTGCGCGAGGGCCATCGAGTGCGTGACGATGTCGATCGGGCGCGCCCCCGAGGGGCGCGTCGCGAGGGCGGCCGCGATCGCCGCGGTGGTCGTGCCCGCGTCGAGGTAGAGGGATCCGTGGAAGTCGGGCGGCAGCAGCTCGACGCAGCGCCGGGCGATGGCGCTCTTCGCGGCGCCCGCGTGGCGCATCCGGGTGGCCAGAGGCGTCTCGGCGGTGCTCGAGCGCTCCGCGACGACCGCTCCCCCGTGCACGCGACGCAGCGCACCGGCACTCTCGAGCTGAGCCAGATCCCGCCGGACGGTCTCCGTCGTGACGTCGAATCGACGGGCCAGTGATACGACGCTGACACGGCCCTGATCGACGAGCTCCTGCTCGATCAGCGTCTGGCGCTCCATTGCGTACATCGGATCCCTCTCTGGATTCCCACACAATACAACACGTTCCCACATAGTCACAAGCGTCCGCCTAGAGTCGGGGGATGCCGGACAAGCCCGCTGCCGAACTGCCGATCGACGCGCGGCTGATCCGGACGCTCCTGGAGGAGCAGGCTCCGCACCTGGCGGAGGAACCGCTCCGCCACGCGGCGGACGGCTGGGACTGCTCGGTCTGGCGGCTCGGTGACACCCGCGCCGTCCGGCTCCCCCGTCGCGCGCTCGCCGCCCCGCTGGTGCGGCACGAGCAGCGCGCCCTGCCCCTCATCGGACCGGCGGTGGCCGCGACCGGTGTCGAGGTGCCGACGCCCGTCTTCGCCGGCCGGCCCGGCGGCGGGTACCCCTGGAGCTGGTCGATCGTGCCCTGGTTCCCCGGTTCGCGCGGGATCGATGTGCCTCGCCCCGCCCGGGCGGCGTGGGCCGGCGCGCTGGCCGGCGCGCTGCGCGCGCTGCATGTGGTCGCGCCCGGCGACGCCCCCGTGAATCCGGTGCGCGGCCTCCCGCTGCAGACCCGCGCCGACAGCGTGGGCGCGCGGCTGTCGGCGGTCGCCGCCGCCGGCGCGGCCCCACCGGGTGAGGTCGCCGCCGCTCGCGCGGCCTGGGCGGATGCGCTTGCCGCAACGCCGTGGAGCGGGCCGCCCGTGTGGATCCACGGTGATCTGCACCCCGGCAACCTGATCGCAGACGGCGGAAGGCTCGTCGCGATGATCGACTTCGGCGACGTGACGGCGGGCGACCCCGCCTACGACCTGGCGGTGGGCTGGCTGGCATTCGATCCGGCGGGTCGGGCGATCTTCACCGGCGCGCTGCGCGACGCGTACGACGCGGCAACCTGGACGCGCGCACGAGGGTGGGCGGCGGCCATCGGAGCGATCCTGCTCGATCACAGCGACGACAACCCGGACTATGCGGCGATCGGGGCCGAGGCGCTGACCGAGCTCGCCTCGGACGCCTGAGCGGCTCAGGAATCAGACGGGGCGGCCGGGGCCTCCCAGACCTCGATCTGGCCGTCCTGACGCTGCACGTACCTCACCACGCTGCCGATCGGAAGTCCCGAGCGCACCGCGGCAGCCTCATCGTAAGCGACGTACTCCGCGGTCGGCGGGAGTCCCGCGGGGGTGCAGCCGCCGTCCATCCACTGGCCGTTGACCGCGATGAAGATGCAGCGGGCACCGCTCGAGTTCACGCCGGCCCACGGTCGCGAGTCGCCGTATTCCTCGTAGGGAACCAGGCTGTCCTCGTCGAGGCCGAAGAACTCCAGACCGTCGGCACCGAGGAACTCTCCTCCGACCTCGTCGATGTCGACCGGCGAGAGGGTGGCGGCGGGCGGCGCGGTGAACAGGCGGGGCAGGCCCGCGCCGATCGCGATACCCACGAGGCCGGCGGCGACGAGCAGCACCCAGAGCGGAAGGCGGCGCCACCAGGAACGCGCCGCCGGCGGTGCGTCATCGGGCGTCTTCTGTCCTGTGGCGGCCCTCTCCCACGCACCCGACGCGATGCCGGGGTCCGACGCAGGCATGGTCGCGGTGCCGGACGCGGCCGATGCAGGCGCACCGGATGCCGGAGTGGACGCAGCGGCCGGAGCTGCGGTGGCGTCTGCCGCTGCCGCGCCGGCATCGTCGGCTGCCGCAGCTGCGGAAGCGGGCGCCGTGGCCGTCGCCTCCGCGGCGACTCGCTCCTTCTCCTCCAGCTCGCGGAGTCGCGCCAGTGCGGCGGGATCCGCATGGATGTCCGCGTCCGGACCGTACGCGCGCCGGCGCAGATCGGCGAGCTCAGCGCGGGCGTCCAGGGGCAGCGGTGCATCCATTCCCTCATTATCGACGGCACAACCGCGCGGGTGCGCCGACGCGCTTTGTAGATCGGCTACAACAATCCGCGGTTTCACTCGACCTGACACTGGGTCTCTCCGAAGGACTGCGTCGCCGATGCGGGTTCGAGCACCCCTCTCCTGTTAGCGTCGGCTCACTCTCCCCCTGGGAGCACACCCGCACGCCTGCACGCAGGCGCGACCCCCTGGAGTCTCAATGACGAGAACTGATACCCACGCGCACGGAACCGGCATGCGCGTCACGGTCATCGTGCTCAGCGTCCTGCTGGCAGCGATGGTCTTCCTCTACATCGCCACCACGGCGAAGATCGCCGACGGCGCGGCGCAGCTGGCGTCCGGCGCGACGCAGGCCGACGACGGCTCGCACGAGCTGGCCGCAGGCGCGACGACTCTGGCCGACGGCGCGGGCGATCTGTCCGACGGCGCCGCCCAGCTGCAGGCGGGTGCCGACTCGGCCCACGCCGGCTCGACGAAGGTGGCTGACGGCGCCAGCAGCGCCGCCGCCGGCGCAGGCGCCCTCGCCACCGGTGCGGTCACGCTCGGCGCGGGCGCGCAGGCGCTCGCCGACGGCACCGTCGCAAACCGCGACGGCGCGATCCAGCTGCGCGACGGCGCGGCCAAGGCCTCGGCCGGTGCGAACCTGCTCGCTGACGGCGCAGGCCGCCTCGCCGACGGCATCCACCTGGCCGACGACGGCATCAGCCGCCTCGACGACGGCGCGGCACAGGTTGCCGGCGGTCTCGACGACGCAGCCGATGGTGCCACCAAGCTCCTCGACGGCGCGAGCCAGATCGACACCGGCGCCACGAAGCTCAAGAACGGCATGACACAGCTGGACGCCGGCCTGGTCTCGGCGAACAACGGCGCCATCTCGGTGCGCAACGGACTCACCACCGTGAGTGCCGGTGCAGGATCGCTGAACGCGGGGCTGGCCTCGGCACGCGACGGCGCAACCCAGCTCAAGGCCGGCACAAGCCAGCTCAGCAGCGGAGCCGCTGACGCACTGGCCGGCGCCGCCACGCTCAAGACCGGCACGGCGACGCTCGCAGGAGGCGCGGCACAGGTCTCGGGCGGGCTCGGCAACCTGCAGTCCACCCTCGCCGCTCTCGCGACCAGCCTCGAGAACGGCGGCCCTGCCGTCACCGCTGCCCAGCTGCGCGCACTCGCCACGAGCGCGGGCACCTTGCACACGGGGGCGGTCGACGTCAGCGACGGCGCCGCGGCCGCACGCGATGGCGTCGCCACCCTGCACGCGGGCCTGCAGTCGGTCTCCGGCGGTGCCGCGCAGATCGCGACCAAGACAGGCGAGCTCGAGGGTGGTCTCACTCAGCTCGCCACGGGCGCGGCGTCCATCGATGGGGGGCTCGCCCAGCTCGTCACGGGTGCGGCCACCCTCGCGAGCGGCACGAACCAGCTCGCCGCCGCGTCGGGCCAGCTGAAGACCGGGTCGACCGACCTCGCCGCCGGCACGGCCGGCCTCGCCGTCGGCAGCGAGTCCCTCGCCGACGGTCTGGTGAAGCTGGATGCCGGTGCGGCCACCGTCAGCGGCGGCCTCTCCACGCTGAGGCTCAAGGCGGGCGAACTGGTCGCCGGCGGCGACCGCCTCTCGACGAAGTCGGGCGAGCTCGCTGCAGGCGTCGGCACGATCGCGGGCGGCACGCTCCGCCTCAGCGACGGCTCGCTCCGGCTCATGTCGGGCGCCCAGAACCTCGCCACCGGCGCTGGTTCGCTGTCGACGGGTGCCGGCTCGCTCGCCGAGGGCACCGCGAAGCTGTCGGACGGCGCCAGCGACCTCGACGCGGGTCTCGCGACCCTCGCCGCCGGCACCGTCACCCTGGCGGACGGCTCCGTGCAGCTCGCCGACGGCTCGGCCGAGCTGTCGGCCGGCGCAGCCACGCTGAGCGATGGCAACGGCCAGATCGCAGACGGCTCGGACCAGCTGTCGGCGGGCGCCTCGGGCGCTGTGCCGATGATCCTGCCCTGGATGCTGATCATCGCCGCTGCCGGTGCGATCGCAATCGCCCTCTGGGCGGTGCACCGCGTGCGGTTCCGCACTCGCGGCGAGCTCGCCACGGCCTGACCGCGGTCTCGGGTCCGGCCGCACGGCCGGGCCCGGGAAGCCGGGCAGCCAAACAGAAAACCCCCGCCTGAGCGGGGGTTTTTCTGTGGCTGGGGTACCTGGACTCGAACCAAGAACAACGGTACCAGAAACCGCCGTGTTGCCAATTACACCATACCCCAAGGCGTTCGACCGAGGTCGTGCCGAAGATCGAGTCTACGCGATCAGACGGCCTCGGCCAAACTGAGACTCACCCTTCGGCGGGTCGCGCCTCGACGAGTGCGCCGAGGCGCCGGATCGATTCGGACTTGCCAAGCAGCTCCATCGACTCGAACAGCGGCGGCGAGATGCGCCGGCCGCTGAGCGCGACGCGCAGCGGGCCGTACGCGACCCGCGGCTTCAGTCCGAGGCCGTCGATCAGCGCTCCACTGAGCGCCTCCTGCACGGCCGCGGCCGTGAACTCATCCGCCGGCACCAGCTCGAGCGCGGCGACCGAGGCGACCAGCACCTCTGCCGCATTCGCGGGCAGGCTGCCGAGGGCGTCGTCCGCGTAGTCGACGTCGTTCGTGAAGAGGAATCCGAGCAGGCCGGGGACCTCGCCGAGGACCTGCACGCGCTCCTGCACGAGCGGAGCCGCGGCGGCGATCATCGCCGACTCCTGCGGGGTGGGCTCCTCCCCCACGACGCCAGCGGCGGCGAGGTACGGGACGATCCGCGCCGCGAAGTCCTCGGGCGCCAGCATCCTGATGTGATCGCCGTTGATCGACTCCGCCTTCTTCTGATCGAAGCGGGCCGGGTTGGGATTCACGTCGGCGATGTCGAACGCCGCGGTGAACTCGTCGAGGCTGAATACGTCGCGGTCGGGGCCGATCGACCAGCCGAGCAGGGCGAGGTAGTTGAGCAGACCCTCGTGGATGAAGCCGCGCTCCCGGTGGAGGAAGAGATCGGCCTGCGGGTCGCGCTTGGAGAGCTTCTTCGTGCCCGTCTCACCGAGCACGAGCGGCATATGGCCGAACCGGGGCACGAAGGGGGTGACACCGGCGTCGATCAGCGCGGAGTACAGCGCGAGCTGGCGCGCGGTCGAGGGCATGAGGTCTTCGCCGCGGATCACGTGGGTGATGCCCATGAGAGCGTCGTCGACGGGGTTCGTGAACGTGTAGAGCGGCTGTCCACCGGCGCGCACCACGACGAAATCGGGGAACGATCCGGCCGGGAAGGTCACCGACCCGCGGATGAGGTCGACGTAGGTCAGATCGTGATCGGGCACCCGCAGCCGCCACGCCGGTTCACGACCGTCCGCGCGGAAGGCGGCACGCTGCTCATCGGTGAGCGTGCGGTCGTAGTTGTCGTAGCCGAGCTGCTTCGCGCGTCCGGCTGCCTCGTTGCGGGCGTCGATCTCCTCCGCCGTCGAGTACGACTCGTAGACCGCGCCGGCGGCGATCAGCTGCTCGAGCACACCGGCGTAGATCTCCCGGCGCTCGGACTGGCGGTACGGCGCGTGCGGTCCGCCGACCTCCACGCCCTCGTCCCAGTCGATCTTGAGCCAGGTCAGCGCGTCGACGAGCTGGCGGTAGCTCTCCTCGCTGTCGCGAGCCGCGTCGGTGTCCTCCACGCGGAAGATGAGCTTGCCCCCGGTGTGCCGCGCGTACGCCCAGTTGTACAGGGCGGTGCGGATCATGCCGACGTGCGGCAGGCCGGTCGGCGAGGGGCAGAAGCGCACGCGCACATCGGCGCCGGTCGCGGTGGTGGTGCGGGGATCCGGTGAAGAAGACATCGCCGCCCAGTCTAGTTGGGCGACGCGCTGCGCTCCGGGTGCCCTCAGCGCTGCCCTCAGTGGCGCGCGACCAGCCGTTCGATCGCGGCGAGGGTGGTGCGGATCGCCGGCACTCGATCTGCGCCGTGCGCCGTCACGACATGGATCGTGCGGGCCTCCTCCGGCGGCAGCGGAAGCGTGACGACGCCTGGTAGCTGCGGGAACGACTCGACGGCCATGCGCGGCAGCGTCGCGACGCCGATGCCCTGGGCCACCAGACCCTCCACGGCGACGAAGTTGTCGGTCTCGAACGCGATCCGCGGCACGAACCCCGCCCGCGCGCAGGACTCGAGAAGATGCCCCCGACAGCGCGGGCACCCGGCGATCCAGCTCTCACCGGCCAGCGCGGCGACGTCGACCGCCTCGCCGTCGGCCGCCGGATGCCCCGACGGCAGGACCGCGAGCAGGTCGTCGCGTCCGACCGCCCGCACGGACAGGCCCCGCGCGCTCGGACCGTGCGGATCGTCGCGATCCCCCGGATAGCTGAAGGTGAGGGCGATGTCGGCGCGGTCCTCACGCACCGCCTCGACGGCCTCGGGCGGCTCCGCCTCGAGATAGGTGACCGCGACGCCACGGTGCTCGGCCTCGAGCCGGGCGAGCAGTCGCGGAATGATCGTCGCCGAGGCGGACGGGAAGCCGGCGAGCCTGACCCGCCCTGCCCGCAGCCCGCGGAGCTCGGCGAGCTCGCCCGCTGCAGCCTCCAGCGCGCTGGTCACCGCCCCCGCATGCCGCGCGAGCACGCGTCCCGCCTCCGTCAGGCGGACACCGCGACCCACCCGCTCGATGATCGGGACCTGGAGCTGCTGCTCGATGCGCTTGAGCTGCTGGCTGACGGCCGGCTGACTGTACCCGAGCAGGGCGGCGGCTCCCGTGATCGAGCCCTGATCGGCGACCGCCTTGATGACGCGGAGCGCGCGCGGATCGATGTCGGGATCGCTGAGATCGGGCATGGCCGTATCCTATCCGCTGCCATAACGCATGCCTATGAATGTGATGCAATACCTCGGGTAGACGAATGTGTGGCATCGGGTGAGGCTGGGAGCATGCAGTCCCCCGCTCCTCTGACGATCGACGCGGCACGCGCCGCGTTCGACGGCGGCAGCGGCTACCTGGCTGCCTGCACGGTGGGTCTGCCGACCCGCGCGACGAGGGCGGCCGTCATCGCTGATCTGGATGCGGCGGCCCACGGCCGCCCCGATCCCCTTGCCTACACCGCCGCGGTCGAGCGGTCGCGGGGTCATTTCGCCGCACTCACGGGCGTCGGGCCTGACCGCGTCGCGATCGGATCGCAGAGCTCCGTCGCCGCCGCGCTCGTGGCCGCCTCGCTCGCCCCCGGTGCCGAGGTGCTGATCGCCGCAGGGGACTTCTCGTCGATCGTCCTCCCGTTCGTGCACGCCGACCGAAGCCTGCGGGTGCGCACCGCACCCCTCACCGCGCTCGCCGACGAGATCCGCCCAGGCACAGCGCTCGTGGTGTTCTCGCTCGTCCAGTCGGCGACCGGCGAGGTCGCCGACGCCGACGCGATCATCGCCGCGGCCGCCACCCATGGAGCGCGGACGCTGTGCGATGCGACGCAGGCGATCGGCTGGCTGCCGGTGAGCGCCGCACGGTTCGACGCGGTCATCTGCCACGCGTACAAGTGGCTCTGCGCACCGCGCGGTGTCTCGTTCCTCACCGTCTCGCCGGAGCTCGAGCGGGACATGCCCGCACTGTTCGCCGGCTGGTATGCCGGCAGCGACCCGTGGGCCTCATGCTACGGGGGCGGCGTCGAGCTGGCCCCCGATGCCACCCGCTTCGACGTGTCGCCGGCCTGGCAGGCCTTCGTCGGGGCTGAGCCGGCGCTCGCCCTGTTCGCCGCGGCCGACCAGGACGCGCTCCACCGTCACACGACCGGCCTCGCCGGGGCGTTCCTCGACCGCATCGGCGTGGCCGCGCCGATGCGGAAGAGCGCGATCGTCACCTGGCCGGATCCGACGGGCGACGACCTCGCGCGCCTCACCGCAGCGGGGATCACGGCGTCGGGGCGCGCGGGCCGAGCCCGTGTCGCGTTCCACGTGTTCAATGACCTCGCGGACGTCGCACGGGCGGCGGCGGCGATCGGACGCTGACCTGCGTCACACGCGTCGCGCGTCGGCGGCAACCCGCTGAGTGCGCCCCAACGGTGCGAGCAGCACCGTGGCGATCACGGCGACGCCGACGACGAGCGCGAGACCGCCGTATCCGATCCACGCGAGCACGAGGCCCGCGGCGATCGCTCCGATCGCGCCGACGAGGCTCATCGTGAGGTCGCTCAGGCCTTGGCGGCGTGTCCGCCGCGCCTCGGACGATGCCTCGGTGAGGAGCGCTGCACCGGCCACCGTGGTCGCGCTCCAGCCCAGGCCGAGCAGCACCAGCGCGATCGTCACGGCGCCGGTGGACTCCTGCCCGAACGATGCCGTCACGAGCGCGGCGGCCAGGATGACCTGCCCCACGACGATGGTCGGGATGCGTCCCAGTCGGTCCGCCAGGAGGCCGAACACCGGCGCCAGCGCGTACATGCCGGCGATGTGCAGGCTGATCGTCAGTCCGATGATCGACAGCGATGCGCCGTGATGCAGGAGGTGCACCGGGGTCATCGCCATCACGGACACCATCACACCGTGCGCGGCTGCCACCGCGAAGATCGCGTAGCGGGCGACGGCCGGCTGGTCGGGCTTCGCGATCGCCGTGCGGGCCGACGCGTCGGACGCCGCGACGACCTCGTGCGCGAGCAGCAGCGGATCGGGGCGGAGCGCGAGCAGGTAGACGGCGATGGCGAAGACCTGCGCGATCACGGTGAACAGATACGGACCCGTCAGCGGGGGCATGCCGACGGCGTCGCCCAGCGCCTCGCCGGGGCCGGTGAGGTTCGGCCCGAGCACGGCGCCGATCGTCGTCGCCCAGACGACGATCGACAGGTCTCGCCCGCGGGTCGCGTCGGTCGCGAGATCGGCGGCGGCGAACCGCGACTGCAGGTTCGCCGCCTGGCCGGCGCCGACGAGGCCGAAGGCCGCCAGCAGCAGGGGGAACGAGGCGAGGCCGGCAGCCAGGACGACGAGCACGACGCCGACGAGTGCGACCGTCATGCCGACGGCGAGCGAGAGACGTCGACCGCGCCGGCGCGCGAGTGTCGCCAGCGGCACCGCCACGGCGGCGGTGCCGAGCGTCACGGCCGCGGCGGCGAGTCCGGAGTACGCCTCATCGCCCGAGATCTCCGCGGCCAGCACGGCGCCCAGCGAGATCGTCGCCCCGAAGGCGAGACCGCCGAGGATCTGTCCCACCGAGAGGACGGCGACGGTGCGACGCTGCACGCCGGCCACCGCCACCGGCGTGAGGCTGTCGGCGCGTGCGTCGCGACCTGCGTCGCTAGGCGCCACGGGCGGTGTTGCGGAGGATGCCGAGACCGGTGATCTCGACCTCGACCGTGTCGCCCGCGACGATCTGACCGACCCCGGCGGGCGTTCCGGTGAGGATCACGTCGCCCGGCAGCAGCGTGAAGGCCGCCGAGGCGTGGGCGATGACGTCGGCGAGCGAGAAGATCATGTCGCTGATGGGACCCTGCTGGCGGACCTCGCCGTTCAGTCGGGTCGTGATGACGGCGGGTCCGTCCACGTCGAACTCGGTCTCGATCGCCGGGCCCAGCGGGCAGGAGGTGTCGAATCCCTTCGCCCTGGCCCACTGCCCGTCGGACTTCTGCCAGTCGCGCGCGGTCAGGTCGTTCGCGATCGCATAGCCGAACACGTAGTCGAGCGCGTTCTCGGCCGGCACGTTCTTCGCGATCCGCCCGATGACCGCGGCGAGCTCCCCTTCGAAACTGACGAAGTCCGAGCCGGCCGGCAGGACGACGGCGTCGCCGGGGCCGACGACCGAGGTGTTCGGCTTGAAGAACAGCATCGGGGCCGCCGGCACGTCGTTGCCGAGCTCGGCGGCGTGGTCGCGGTAGTTGCGGCCCACGCACACCACCTTCGAGCGGGGGATCACCGGCGCGAGCAGGGCGACGTCGGCCAGCGGCACGCGCTCGCCCGTCGTGTCGAATCCGGCGAACATGGGGTCGCCCGCCAGGACGACCAACTCGCCCTCGTCGACGATCCCGAACTTGATGGCGTCATTGTGGCTGAAGCGCGCGATTCTCACCCGCTCAGCCTACTCAGGCGGCCGCGACCGGGCGGGGTCAGCCGGCGGAAGCCCGCTCCGCCTGTCGCTGCACACTCTCGGCCGCCTGCGGCGCCTCGGTGGTCACGGCCGCACGCCGGCGCGGGGTGAGCAGCCACGCGAACAGCCCGGCGACGAGCCCCGCACCGAGGGCGAGCACGATCGGCAGGATGCCGCGGTCGTTCCGGGTGTCGGCGACGGTCCACTCCGGGATGAGTCCGGTGGCCGCCGACGAGATCCACATGGCGGCGCCGGTGAGGTCGGGCGTGTAGGTGCTGAACACCTCCGCTTCTCCGGTCGTCGCGTCGATCCAGGCCAGCGCGGATGTGTTCGCGTCGCCGCCGGTCAGGCCCTGCACGAGCACGGTGTCGTCGTCACGCCAGCCGAGCACCACGGCGACGTCGAGTCCGTCGAGCTGCCACGAGCGGGAATCTCCCTGGGCGAGGTCGTCGACCTGCAGCCCCGTGATGCTCGTCGTGGCGATGCGCGCGCCGGAGGGCGAGAAGGCGGCACCGCCGACGGACGAGCCGGAGCCGAGGTCATCGACGGGCCGAGCGTCGCCGGTCGCGACGTCGATCAGGAAGAAGCCGGCTGACGTGTCGGCGAGGATGAGACGGCCGTCCGGTGAGATGGATGCGGCGTTCACGCCGTCGACGGACGGATGCTCACGCACCGCCCCGCTCGCGAGGTCGAGGGTCGCGACCGACGCCGACAGTCGGAAGTCGAAGCTGGCGTACCGGCTCAGCTCCGCATCGCTGACGAGCAGCAGCACGGTGCCGCCGTCGGCCGTGATGCTCTGGGGAACGGCGGTGCGCCCCGCCCCGATCGAGAGGTCGCGCGTCGTCCCGTCGCCGACGTCGACGACGGTGACCACGCCGGTCGCGGTGCCGCTCGCCACCACGGCGAACGTCCCATCGGGCGCGAGCACGGAGCGCGCGGGGTCGCCCTGATCCGTGGGAGTGGAACGGGTCTCGGCGACGGTGAGCCGGCGATAGGTGCTGCCGTCGTCGCCCAGCACGATCGCCTGCGGGGCGTCGAGGAACTCGACCCCTACTCCGTTCTGGTAGATCAGGGTCGCGCGCTCGAGATCCCCCGGTGCGAGCGGCGTCGTCCACCACGAGTATGCGGCTACCGTCCGCGGGAACACCGGCCTCTCCGCAGCGGACGCCGTCAGCGGCACCACCTGAGGCAGCACCAGGAGCGTCGTCACCACGACGCCGGCCACCACGGCCGGCACCATGCTGCGCCGACGCCGCGCGACCGCATCCGTTCCCCCCATGCGACCACTCCCCTGGTGCTCGATGCCTGCGGCGATGCTATCGCCCGCAACGGCGCCCGGGGAGGGGCCGGTCAGGCGTCGAGCCGCACCAGCCAGCCGTGCCGGTCGTCGCGACGGCCGTACTGGATGTCGGTGAGCTCCTCGCGCAGCGACAGCGCAAGCGTGCCGGACGGCTGCTCGTCGATGAAGTCCTTGCCCTTGAGCGTGCCGATCGGAGTGACCACCGCCGCCGTGCCGCACGCGAACACCTCGACGATGTCACCGGAGGCGACTCCGTCGCGCCACTCCGCGAGCGACACGTGGCGACCCTCGACCTTGTGGCCGCGGTCGCGTGCGAGCTGGAGGATCGACTCGCGCGTGATGCCCTCGAGGATCGAGGGCGACTGCGGGGTGACCAGCGTGCCGTCCTTGTACACGAAGATGACGTTCATGCCGCCGAGCTCCTCGACGTTGCCGTCCTGGTCGAGGAAGACGACCTGGTCGCAGCCCTGCTCGTAGGCCTCGGCCTGGGGAAGCAGGCTGGCCGCGTAGTTGCCGCCCGTCTTCGCCGCGCCTGTGCCGCCCTTGCCCGCGCGGGCGTAGTCCTCGGAGAGCCAGATCGACACCGGCTGCACGCCGCCCTTGAAGTAGGCGCCCGCCGGAGACGCGATCAGGTAGTACGCGACCTTCTGAGCGGGCCGCACACCGAGGAAGGCCTCCTTGGCGAACATGAACGGGCGCAGGTAGAGGCTCTGGTCGTCGCCGGAGGGCACCCACTCGCCGTCGACGGCGATCAGCTCCCGCAGCGACTGCAGGAAGTACTCCTCCGGCAGCTCGGGCAGGGCCAGACGGCGCGCGCTGCGCTGCAGACGACGGGCGTTCTGATCCGGGCGGAAGGTGTGCACCGAGCCGTCGGCGTGACGGTAGGCCTTGATGCCCTCGAAGATCTCCTGCCCGTAGTGCAGCACCGCGGCCGCCGGGTCGAGCGTGATCGGACCGTAGGGCTGCACGCGCGGGCGGTGCCAGCCGCCCCGGACCGACCAGCAGATGTCGACCATGTGGTCGGTGAAGCTGGTGCCGAAGCCGGGGTTCTGCAGGATCTCGTCGCGCTGAGCGGGGCTCTTCGCGGCGAGGTTGCGGGTCACGGCGAACTCGAGCGGAGCGAGTGCGGGGTCGATGAGGGTCATGTCACGTCCTGGATGTCTCGAGCGAGCGACGGCGTCCCCCTCAGGGTACGCCTGGGCGGGTGCGGCCTATCGCTGCAGCAGTGCGGCGATGGCGTCGCCGATCTGCGATGTGGTTCGGATGCTGTCGCCCCGCGCCGCGATGTCGTCCTCGACGGCGCGGGTGACGCGCTGTGCTTCGTCCGTGAGCCCGAGGTGATCGAGCAGCAGGGCGGTGGAGAGGATCGCGGCCGTGGGGTCGGCCTTCTGCTGTCCCGCGATGTCGGGCGCCGAACCGTGCACGGGCTCGAACATCGAGGGGAACGCGCCGTCGGGGTTGATGTTGCCCGAGGCGGCGAGGCCGATGCCACCGGTGACGGCGCCGGCCAGGTCCGTGAGGATGTCTCCGAAGAGGTTGTCGGTGACGATCACATCGAAGCGGCCCGGGTTCGTGACCAGGAAGATCGTCGCCGCGTCGACGTGCAGATAGTCTACGGCCACGCCGGGGTGCTCCTGCGCCACCTCGGTCACGAGGCGCTGCCAGATGCCGCCGGCGTGCACGAGGACGTTCGTCTTGTGCACCAGCGTGACCTTCTGCCGACGTCGCTCGGCGAGGTCGAACGCGTAGCGGACGACCCGCTCGACGCCGAAGGCGGTGTTCACGCTCGTCTCGTTCGCGACCTCCTGAGGCGTGCCCTTGCGGATCGCGCCGCCGTTGCCCACGTACGGCCCCTCGGTGCCCTCGCGAACGACGACGAAGTCGATGTCGCCCGGCTCGGCGAGGGGTCCGGGCACCCCGGGGTACAGCTTCGACGGGCGCAGGTTGACGTAGTGGTCGAGCTCGAAGCGGAGCTTCAACAGCAGACCGCGCTCGATGTTCGCGTCCTTCAGGCGCGGGTCGCCCGGCACGCCGCCGACCGCGCCGAGCAGGATCGCGTCGTGCCCTCCGATGGCTGCCAGGTCGTCGTCGGTGAGCGTGTCGCCGGTCTCGAGGTAGCGCGCCGCGCCGAGCGAGAAGCGGGTCTTGTCGAACTGGACTGCGGATCCCGCGGTCGCGGCGTCGAGCACCTTCTCGGCCTCTGCGACGACCTCTGGTCCGATGCCGTCACCCGGGATGACGGCCAGCTTCACGACACGCGACATTGCTCAACTACTCCTGGGAGGGCTCGATCCGACGGGTTCCTCCCAGGGTAATGGCCGCGATCACCGCGGCGAGCACGATGAGACCCGCGCCGATGTACGCGGTCACCGAGGCCCCCGCGTCGAACGCGTGGGCCGCGGCGTCGCGCAGCGTCTGCCCGAGCGCGGTGTCCAGGCCGTGCGAGATGGCCATCGCGCCGGCGAGGGTCTCGCGCGCGGCGTCGGCGGCGTCGGAGGGGATGCCGGCGGGCACCACGACGTTCGCACGGTACAGAGCGGTGAGGATGCCGCCCAGCACGGCGGTGCCGAGGACGGCGCCGAGTTCGTACGCGGTCTCGGAGACGGCGCTGGCGGCGCCGGCCTTGTCCGGTGGCGCGCTGGCGAGGATGAGCTCGTTCGAGACGGTCTCGGCGGCGCCGATGCCGATCCCGAGCGCGACGAAGGCGACGATGAGCAGGCCGACGTCGCCCGGGTCGGTCGACCGCGCGACCAGCACGTAGCCCAGCACCGAGAAGGCCAGGGCGACGGGGACGACGACCCGTGCGGAGACCCGCTGGGCGATCGGCACGACGATCAGCCCGGAGACGATCATGGCCACGAGGCCGGGTACGAGGGCGAAGCCGGCGTTCATCGGGTTCAGTCCGATGACCAGCTGCAGGTGCTGGGCGACGTAGAACAGGAAGCCGACCAGTGCGACCACGCTGAGCAGGTTGACCAGCAGCGCGCCGCTGAAGCTGCCGCGGCGGAACAGCCGCATGTCGAGCATCGGCGTCTCGGCGCGCAGCTGACGACGCACGAAGAGCACCCCGAAGCCCGCACCCACCAGGAACAGCAGCGGCGCAGGGCTCGCCAGGCCGTGGACGGCGACCTCCTTGATCGCATAGACGATCGGGATCATGGTCGCCAGCGACAGCGCGATGCTGATCGGGTCGATGCGACCAGGGTGCGGATCGCGACTCTCCGGCACGAGGATCGGCGCCAGCACGAGCAGCGGCACGAGGACCGGCACCGACATCAGGAACACCGATCCCCAGGAGAAGTGCTCGAGCAGCAGTCCCCCCACGATCGGACCGAGCGCCGCACCGGCCGAGAACATCGCCGCCCACACGGCGATGGCCAGACGTCGCTGATCCCGATCGGTGAAGATGCTCCTGAGCAGCGACAGCGTCGAGGGCATCAGCATGGCGCCGAAGACGCCCATTGCTGCGCGGGCGGCGATGAGCAGCGCAGCGGTCGGCGCGAACGCGGCGAGCACCGAGACGGCGGCGAAGCCGGTCGCACCGATGAGCAGCATCCGTCGTCGTCCGAAGCGGTCGCCGAGCGTCCCCATCGTGACGAGGAGACCGGCGAGCACGAGCGGATAGGCGTCGATGATCCACAGCTGCTGAGCGCTGGTCGGCTGCAGGTCCAGCGCGATGTCGGGCAGCGCGAAGCTGAGCACGGTGTTGTCGACCGACACCAGCAGCACGGGCAGCATGAGCACCACGAGCGCCGCCCAGCCGCGCCAGCCGACGCGTCGGCCCTGCGCGTCGGCGATCGTGAGTTCCTGCGTGAGAGTCATCATGTTTATGTACCGTCCAGCCGGTATAGTAACAGCCCAGGATGTCCCCTGCCAGGATGGTGTCGAGATGAGCAGACCGCCGCGTGCCCGCGAGAGCGTCCTCGATGCGTTCGAGGCGCTCCTCGTCGATGAGGGCGAGCGCGCCGCGACCATGGACGCCACCGCGCGCGCGGCCGGCGTCTCCAAGGGCGGCCTGCTCTATCACTTCGGCTCCAAGGACGCGCTCGAGACGGCACTGATCGACCGACTCCGCGCACTCGTCGACGAGGACATCGAGGAGATCTCGGCTGCCGACGAGGGGCCGATCGCGTACTTCCTGCGGTCGTCGGCGATGGAGGACGACGCCCTCGATCGCGCGATCATCGCGGTGTCGCGGCTCGCGCAGGGCGGCAGCGCCGCTGCGGGCGAGACGCTCCGCGACATCCGCCGGCGCTGGGAGGACGCGCTCCGACCCCACGCGAAGGATGCGGCGGCCCTCGACCTCGTGATGCTGGTCAGCGACGGGCTCTACTTCAACAATGCGCTGCAGGGCGGCGCCATCCCCGGGCCCGTGCCCACGGGCGCGGGGATGGACGACCTGATCGCCCTCGTCGAGCGGGCTGCGCGCGACTGACGCGATCAGGCGCCGCGCAGTCGCCGCAGCTGCACAAGGAGGCTCGGCGCCGTGCGATCGAGCAGCGCGCCGCCGGCGCGGATGCCGCCGACCATCACGAGCGCACCCGTCACCACGCCGCAGCCCAGCGCCGCCCAGCCGTACAGCGCCCCGCCGATGAAGAGGTCGGCGACGACGAGCGCGATGGTGGGGACGAGCAGCGCGAGCACGATGCCCCACACGACGAAGATCTGCAGTCCCGTCGTCAGGCTCGCGCCAGGCGCGGAGCGGAACGGGTTGCCGCCGGCCTCGGGCACCGCCATGACGAATCGGGCGGACGAGACGCTGACGACCCCGAAGCCGGTCAGCAGCGATCCCAGCGAGAGTCCCATCAGGGCCGGAAGATGCGCCCACGCCCCGCCGAGGGCGACGCCGACCACCGCGAGCACGATCGTGAAGGGGATCGCGAAGACCGCGAGGGCGGCCACCCGCCCTGCGCGATCGTCGCGCCCGCGCACACCGTCGATCACGTGGGTCGCGAAGGCGGTGCCGTCGTACGAGATGTCGGTCGCGAGCGTGAGTGCGAGCGTGAAGCCGATCAGCGGCCCGCTCCACATCACGAGGTCGGCGGTCTCGGTGAGCACCGCGTAGAACCACAGCAGCAGCGGCACCAGCGGCACCACGATCAGCTGACGGGCGTAGCGCGGGTCGCGACGCCAGTACGTGAGGCAGCGGGCCATCACCGCGCCGGCCGGCGTCTGCGGCACGCGGCCGAAGACGCCCAGGGCGCCGCGCGAGACCGGGCGCGCGCTCGCGTCGCTGCGCGACACCATCGCCCTGGCCAGTCCCGCCCGCCAGACCGCGACGAGCACGACGAGCGTCGCGACGGCGATCAGCAGGCGCAGGACCGCTCCCCCGACGTCTCCGGCGGCGATCGCACCAGGCACCGCCCAGGCCGCGCCGACGGGCGTCCAGCCCAGCGCGGTGGCGACCGCGGGCAGGGCCTCCGCCGAGTTCTCGATCCCCTCGATCAGCCCGATCAGGATCGGCCCGAGCAGGAACAGCGGGATGAGGATGAGCACACCGCCGAGCTCGCGGACACGACGACTCGACTGCAGTCCCGCCGTCGCCGCGGTCACGGTGCGCGAGGCCACCACCGCCGTGACCACCCCGATCGCTGCGCACACCACGGCCGCCGCGGCCGCTGCGGGCATGCGCACCCAGGCCAGCGCGGTCGACAGACCCGCGAGCGAGGTCACGATGCCGGGGATGCCGACCAGTCCGGCGAGGGTGAGGGCGATCAGCAGCGTCCGCATCCGCAGCGGGAACTGCGCGAGCCGCGCCGGTTCGAGAGTCTGGTCGATGCCCGACAGCAGGAGAGGGAAGACCACCCATCCGGCCGTCACAGCGGTTCCCGCCAGCACGATGATCGTCGAGGTCAGCGCGCGCGACCCGAACGCGCCCAGCGCGATCAGGCCGACCACGGCCAGGGCGAGGAGCCCGAGCGCGTAGAGGCCCCCGACGACCGTGGCGACCAGCTGCCAGGTGCTGCGTCGCAGCGAATTCGCCAGGACGAGCAGCCGCAGCCTTACGAGCGTCGCAACCATTCCGGCCCTTCGGCGTGGTGGCGTCCTCCGACGAGCTCGACGAAGCGGTCCTCCAGGGAGCCCCCGCCGCGCACCTCGTCGACGGTTCCGGCCGCGAGGACCCGCCCCGCCGAGACGACGGCGACGTGGTCGCACATGCGCTGCACCAGATCCATCACATGGCTGGAGACCACGACGGTTCCGCCGCCGCGCACGAAGCCGGTGAGGATGTCCCGGATGTTCGCCGCCGACACCGGATCCACCGATTCGAACGGCTCGTCGAGGACGAGGATGCGGGGCGCGTGCACGAGCGCGCACGCGAGCGCGACCTTCTTGGTCATGCCCGCGGAGTAGTCGACCACCAGCGTGCCCGCGGCGCTCTCGAGGTCCAGCAGCCGCAGGAGGTCGGCCGTGCGCTGCGCGACCATCTCACGGTCGAGACCGAACAGCATCCCGTTGTAGGTGATCAGCTGCTCGCCGGTGAGCCGGTCGAAGAGCTTCACGCCGTCGGCGAGGTTCCCGATGAGGCCCTTCGCGCGCAGCGGGTCGGCCCACATGTCGACGCCGAGGATCGTCGCCCTGCCGGCATCGGGCCGCAGCAGCCCCGTCGCCATCGAGAGCGTGGTGGTCTTGCCCGCGCCGTTCGGGCCGACGAGACCGTAGAACGAGCCGGCCGGCACCGTGAGGTGCAGGTCGTCGACGGCCACCTTCTCGCCGAAGCGCTTGGTCAGCCCGGTCAGCTCGATCGCGGGCATCGGGGCATCTGCCACCTACGGCTCGGTGATCTCGATCTGGCGGAACAGATCGGCCTGGATGGCCGAGCGCACCTCGTCGAGCAGTTCATCCGAGACCGGCGAGTCGACCGTCAGCACCGAGAGGGCCTGACCGCCGGCGGCGCGGCGGGCGATCTGCATCCCGGCGATGTTGATGCCCGCCTCGCCGAACTTCTGGCCGTAGACGGCGACGATGCCCGGGCGGTCGGTGTAGAGCATCACGATGTGGTTGCGCTCGATCGGCAGCTCGACCGCGTAGTCGTTGATGCCGACGAGCTTCTCGATCTGCTTGGTGCCGGTGAGCGTGCCCGAGACAGCCAGCTGCGAGCCGTCCGAGAGGGCGCCGCGCAGCGTGATGACGTTGCGGTACTCGTCGCTGACGTCGTCGGTGATCAGGCGCACCTCGACGCCGCGCTGCTCGGCCAGCAGGGGCGCGTTCACGTACGAGACGGTCTCGCTCACGATGTTGGTGAACAGCCCCTTGAGCGCGGCGAGCTTGAGCACACTCACGTCGTAGTCGTTGAGCTCGCCGTGCACCTCGACGTCGAGGGAGGTGAGCGGCGAGT
The DNA here is from genome assembly GCF_027943945.1 of Microbacterium terricola. NCBI lineage: Bacteria > Bacillati > Actinomycetota > Actinomycetes > Micrococcales > Microbacteriaceae > Microbacterium > Microbacterium terricola. Next base: position 1,680,946 of record NZ_AP027141.1, read on the forward strand.
GCGCGAGCGACGCGAAGATCTGCCCGAGCTTCTCGACGAGCGGGATGCCCGGCCGCACGTACGGGTCGATGACGCCGCCGGCGACGTTGACCGCGTCGGGGACGAGGTCGCCGCCGAGGGCGAGCCGCACCGAGTTCGCGACCGAGACGCCCGCCTTCTCCTGCGCCTCATCCGTCGAGGCGCCGAGGTGGGGCGTGACGACCACGTTGGGCAGTCCGAGCAGCGCGAACGCGGTGCCGTCGGCCTTCGGGGGCTCGCTCGTGAACACGTCGAGGCCGGCGCCGGCGATCTCGCCCGATGTGAGGGCGGCGTGCAGCGCCTCCTCGTCGATGAGCCCGCCCCGTGCCACGTTCACGACGAACGCGGTGGGCTTCATCAGCGAGAACTGCTCGGTGCTGATCATCCCGGTGGTCTCGGGCGTCTTCGGCATGTGGATCGTGACGAAGTCGCTCTGCTCGAGCAGCTCGTCGAGGGTCAGCAGCTGCACGCCGAGCTGCTGCGCCCTGGCGCTCGTGACGTAGGGGTCGTACGCGACGACGCGCATGTCGAACGCCTGCAGGCGGGCCGCGATGAGCGCACCGATACGGCCGAGGCCGATGATGCCCACGGTCTTCTCGAACAGCTCGGTGCCGGTGTAGGCGCTGCGCTTCCACTGGCCGTCGGCGAGCGAGGCGTGCGCGGCCGGGATGCGGCGGGCCAGGCTCAGGATGTGGCCGATGGTCAGCTCGGCAGCCGAGATGATGTTGGACGTCGGCGCGTTGACGACCATGACGCCCGCGGTGGTCGCGGCCTTGATGTCGACGTTGTCGAGCCCGACACCGGCGCGCGCGATCACCTTCAGCACGGGCGCGGCGGCGATCGCCTCGGCGTCCATCCTGGTGGCGGAGCGGATCAGCACGGCGTGCGCCTCGGCGAGAGCCGGGAGCAGCACGGACCGGTCGGCGCCGTCGACGTGGCGGATCTCGAAGTCGGGACCGAGTGCGTCGATCGTGGCGGGAGAGAGCTCTTCGGCGATCAGGACGACAGGCTTTGGCACGAAGGCGGATCCTTTGAAGCGAGGGCGCGCGCGCAGCGGCCGGGAGAACTGGAGAGTGCGCCGCACGCCATCGGGGCGCTTTCAGGTCACACTCTAGCCGCTCGGACGCCGGTCACCTGCGCGTGTGACGGCGCGCGGTCAGCTCAGATACAGCGAGGGCGAGGCCGCGGCGTAGGCGAGGACGTCGAGCCAGAACGCCGCGATCAGCGCGAGTCCCGTGAGCATCACGAGCGTGAACGGCAGGATGCTGCGGCGCCAGGCGATGGCGAAGGCCAGCGCGAACACGACGACCGGGAAGGCGATCGGGAGGGCGAGCACGAACCATCCGTAGCCGGTGAGTCCCTGCGCACCGCCGGCCTGCTGGAGGAGGAACCCGAGGGCGGTCCACACCACGAACGCGTACAGGAGGGCGAACACCCCGGCGATCGCGGCGATCAGCCACACCGGCAGCGCGGGAGCGGGCCGGGCACCGGCGGAGGGCCCGTGGGTGCCGGCAGTGCCGTTCGCAGCGCCGCTCATGCCGCTCACAGCGCCGCCCCCGCGAGGACGAACGGCCACGGCACGAGCAGCACGGCTCCTGCGGCGAGCAGCACGAGGCGCATCCACGCGGGCTTCTCGCGGGTGAGGAGCAGCACCGTGCCGAACCACAGCGGCGCGGCCAGCACGGCCAGCCACCGCGTCACCTGGAATGCCACCGGATCGAGGAAGAGGTCGGCGATCAGCTGCAGCCGGCCCGCACCGAGCAGCCACCCGATCGTGAAGAGCGCGTAGACGCCGCCGAGCACGCCGATCGTGATCAGCGTGGCGTTGCCCATGGGGCCGGCCGCCGGGGCGACGACGGGTGCCGCGCCGACGCCGGATGAGGAGGCCGCACCCGCCGCTGCGACCGACTCAGCCCCCTTGCCGACCGCGGTGTAGCCGCTCGGCAGGTCGCTGCGGGGCGCGGCGGGCGCTGCTCCGACGTCGAGCGTCGGATCGTCGTCGCCGTCCCAGCTGAGAGCGTCGTCATCGGGGCGGGCCATCCACCCAGGCTAGCCCGCCCCGAGGACTGTGCGTTCAGCGGCCGCCGGCCCGCTCGGCGATCGACATCAGCGCGACGCACCGGGCCCACGCCCGCTCGAAGGAGTCCGCCTCCGCTCGCGCGACGCGATCCTCTGCGCACAGCCGCAGCTGCGGCCAGTTCGGCGCGGAGCGCCACACCGGCGCTCGCGTGGCGGCGGGGTGCGGCGCGGGCCCCGGCTGCCCATCCGACAGCGATGCCGGCACCGCCACGCCCGCCACGGCGGGCAGCGCCAGCACGAGGCCGAGCGCCACTCGCCGCAGCGATGAACGCGTGCCCATCGGTCAGCCCCGCGGGAGCACGGGAACCGGCGTCGCCCGCCGGTGCGCGTGCACGCGCAGCCAGGTGCCGAAGCGCACCCGCGCAGACACCCGCGGCGGGTCAGGCGCGATCGTGACCCCTCGCTCCGCCTGGCTGCGCTGCCGCGCTCGATCACGGACGAGGTCGAGTGTGCGGCGCTCCGCCTGCGCGTACGCGACGGAGCTCATGTATGAATCCATGTCCTGTCTCCTGACGTGTGGTCGTCGATGATGACGCTGAGTCCACGGTCCCGCTCGGCGGTACCCGTCCCCTGCCCGACCGGTACCCATCCGGTACCCATCGCACCCGCCATGCGTTGACGCGCGCGGACGGCGGCTCCACACTGACCCCATGACCGTCAGGGTCCTGGGGCCGCTCGACACCGGCGCACCGCAGCTCAGCCCGCGCGAGCGCACGATCCTCAGCGCCCTCCTCGTCCGGCTCGGCTCGTCCGTCGCACCCGATGAGCTCGCTGACGCCTGCTGGGGCGCGGACGTGCCGGCGACCTGGCCGCAGCAGGTCAAGAAGTCGATCTCGACGATTCGCGCACGGCTCGGCCACGAGGCCGTGCAGACCAGAGGATCGGAGTACGCCGCCGGGATCGACCCGGAGGCCATCGACGCCGTGCGGTTCGAGCGCCTCGTGTCCACGGCTCGGCAGCACGCGCTGCACGGCGACGTCGATCGTGCCGTCGATGCCTATCAGCGCGCGCTCGGCCTGTGGCGCGGGTCGCCCTATCCGGATGTGGCGTCATGGGAACCGGGCGTCGTCGAGGCGCTGCGACTGGCCGACATCCGCGACAGCGTCGAAGAGGAGCTCCTCGACGCCCGGCTGCGCTCCGGCGAGCAGCGCGCCGTCATTCCGACCGCGGAGCGCCTCGTCCGCGAGAACCCGCTTCGTGAGGACCGCTGGGCGATCCTCGCCCTGGCCAACTACCGCGCCGGCCGCCAGGCCGAGGCTCTCGCGACGGTGCGTGCGGCGCGGGAGCGTCTGCTCGACGAGCTCGGCATCGAGCCGGGTGCGCGCCTGCGCGACCTCGAGACGGGGATGCTGCGGCAGGACCCCGCGCTGCTGCCCGCGCAGGAGCTGCTGTCGACGAGCCCGGACTGCCCTTACCCGGGCCTCGCCGCGTTCGGCCCCGACGACGCCGACCTCTTCTTCGGACGCGAGCCCGACATCGAGGCGATCATCGAGCGTGTGCGCCCCGGCGCGATCGTCACCGTCTCCGGACCGTCGGGGTCCGGCAAGTCGTCGCTCGTGCTCGCCGGGGTCGTCCCGCGGCTCGAGGCGCCGCAGCGCACCATCCGGATCATCCATCCGAGCGGTGGCGGCGCCGCGGCGGTCCGCGACGCGGCCGCGCACGGTGCGACGGTGCTCGTCATCGACCAGGCGGAGGAGCTGGTGCACGCTCCCGCGGACGAGATCGCCGAATTCTGCGCACGCGTGGCAGCGTTCCTCGAGGAGGGGGGCGCGGTGATCGTCACCGTGCGCTCCGACTTCCTGGATCGCGCGACCGGACTCCCCGGTGTCGGTGTGGCGCTCGGCCGAGGCGTCTACGCCCTCGCGCCCCTCACCGCCGACGCCCTGCGCGAGGCCGTAGAGGGACCGGCCAGGCGCGCGAGACTGCGTCTGGAGCCCGGCCTGGTCGAGCTGGTGCTGCGCGACGCGGCTGATCGCGCCACCACCCTCCCGCACGTCTCCCACGCGCTGCGGGAGACGTGGTCGCGGCGCGAGGGCTCGACACTCACCGTCGACGGATACGAGACCGCCGGCGGCATCGCAGGGGCGATCGCCCAGTCCGCCGACACCCTCTACCGCTCCCTCGATGCCGCAGATCAGGAACTGTGCCGAGCCCTCATGATGAGGCTGGTCGAACGAGAGCCCGGCGGGGCGGCCCTGCGCCGACGCGTGGCCGCGGCTCCGCTCGTGGCGGATCCGGACCGACGGCGGATCATCGAGCGACTCGTGGATGCACGGCTCATCGCGGCAGACGGAGATGCCATCGTCATCGCACATGAGGCGGTCGCCACGGCGTGGCCGCGGCTGGACGGCTGGCTCGCCGACGACGCAGAGGGAGGACGCCTCCTGCGCGCGCTCGAGTCCGCAGTCCAGACATGGGAGGCGGACGGGCGACCGGATGACGGGCTGCTGCGCGGCGCGCGGCTGCACGCGACGATGGAGTGGCGGGACGCCGCCTCCCCCGACCTCACCGAGGCTGAGACCGCGTACCTCGCCGCCTCAGCCACGCGGGAGCAGGATGACGTGCGTGAGCTGGAACTGCGGGCGGCCGCGCAGCGCACACAGAACCGCCGACTGCGCTGGGCGCTCGCGGTGGCCGCGGTCCTGCTCGTCGTGGCACTCGTCTCCGGGGGCGTGGCAGCCGTCCAGGGTCGCGTGGCCGCTGCGGCGGCCGAAGACTCCCTCATCGAAGCGGTGACCGCGAAATCGCGGGCGCTGCAGGACACCGCACGCGACGTCGGAGCGCTGCTCGCGGCGGAGGCGTATCGCCGCTGGCCGGACGACCCGCGCACCCAGGCGGCACTGATGTCCACGATGACCGCCGCCGGAGGCGTCGAAGCCGTGACGTATCTCGACGATGCGGAGTGGCGCAGCGGCATGTACCCGATTCCCGGCACGGACGAGGTCGTCGCCGCGAGGGGGACCACGGTGCGCATCAACGATCTGCGCACCGGGGAGGTGCTGCGCGTCCTCGAGACGAGCATGGCGCCGAGCGACCAGCTCTTCCGCCCATGGGTGCGCGTGAGCGCCGACGGGAGCACGATCGCCGTTCTCCAGCACTTCTGGGGCGAAGGCACGGCGATCGAGGACGACCGTGAGAAGGTCTACTTCTTCGACGCGTCCAGTGGCGGGCTCATCGGCTCCCCCGTCGATGTCGCCGTCGGCGCCGAGACGTTCGCGCTGAGCAGCGACGGCCGGTTCGCCACGTGGGCGTTCCCCGGCACCGTGGTGGTCGTGGAACGTGACACCGGGATCGTCCGCTCGACGGATGCGTTCGCCCCGGAGCGCAGCGCGCTCGGGGCGCACGCCACATCGACCTTCACGGCAGATGATTCCCTGCTCTTCGGCAACGCCGACGGTGACGTGTGGACACTGGACCCGGTCACGCTGCGCGCGGACGCACACGTGAAGCTCCCCGCGGGCTATGTGCAGTGGGCGCTGGTCGCGACGGCCGACGGCACGGTCTTCGCACTCGGGGATCTCGGCATCCTCGCGTTCGACCGCGACGGTCGCGAGCTCTGGCGGCACGTGTTCGAACGGGACGGCGAATGCAGCCGCATCACGGCGTCGTCCGCATCGCAGGTCGCGGTCTGCGGAGACGAGACCGGGGCGGTGCGCGTGCGCAGCCTCACCTCGGGCGAGACACTCATCCCCGACATGAATTACCAGCTCGGCGCCGGGGGCGATCTCGCCATGACCGAGGACGGCCGTCAGGTCCTCCTGATGAGCGCCACCGCACCGGCGGTGGGCGTCGTCAGGGTCGACGGGGCCGGCCCTGCCAGCGAACGGATAGCCGCGGGCTGGACGCCCGACGGCGGCTTCTCCCCCGACGGGAGCCAGATCTTCGTCGAGAACATGGGCAACTACAGCGAGGCAGCCGACGCGCCGACGTTCGCGGTGTGGGACGTCGCATCCGACCGGCCGACCTTCCGCGTCCCCGAGGACGTCACGGACAGCTATGACGGCTTCCTCGGCGGCGGACGCTGGCTGGACGAGCAGACGCTCCTCACGTGGGAGGTCACCGTCGACGACGATGGGACGGAGCAGTACTCGGCCCGCGTGATCGACCTGACCACCGGTCGGTTCATCGACTCGGCGATCCCCGACGACACGTGGGAGGTCTTCGACTCGAACGTGCCCGACCGCGTTCTGGTGGCGACCGAGGACACGCTGCGCGCCGAGGCGATCGACTCCGCCACCCTGGCCGTTGCCGGGACCTCCGTGCCGATCACCACGAGGGACGATCACATCAGCGACACCGCTGACGGCACCCGCCTCGTCCGCACGATCTATGACTCCGGGCCTGATCGCTGGCAGACGGACATCCTCGACACCGAGACCGGTGAGGTGCTGGCGAGCGGTCTGCCGACGGTGGACGTCACCCGTGTGCTCCCGGACGGTCAGATCCTCGGCGCCGACGAGTCGTCGATCGCCCGCTACAGCGGCGACGACCTCAGCCGCATCTCCACGCTGCCCGTCGAGCTGGCATGGATCTGGCAGATGGACGTGAGCGCGGACGCCGACATCCTGCTCGCGCAGGGACAGTCCGACACGAACGTCGCGCTCGTCGACCTCGACGACAACCTGCCGCTCGGCGACCCGCTCCCCAACGCGGGACCGGGGCGAGCCGTGCTCGCGGCAGACGGCTCGGTGTTCGCGGTACCAGGACCCTCCGGGGTCGTGCTGTGGACGCTCGACCCGCAGGAGCACGCAGAGGCGGCCTGCCGGCTCGCCGGTCGCGACCTCACCGCCGACGAGTGGCAGACCTACCTCAGCGACCTCGGGCCGCAGCATCCGATCTGTCCCGGCACATGACAGACCCGCCCGCCGGCACCCCGGGTGGGGGCGACGACGGGCGGGCGGGAGCCGTGCCGGATCGGACGGCGGCTTGTCAGGTCAGCGCGCTGCCGAACCCTCGGTGTAGTCGGCGTCCTGCTGCTTCCAGGCGAACAGGGCACGCAGCTCGCGGCCGACCTCTTCGATCGGGTGCTGTGCGGCCTTCTCACGCAGGGCGTAGAACTCCGGCGCACCGGCGTCCTGGTCGCCGATGAAGCGCTCGGCGAAGGCACCCGACTGGATGTCGCCGAGGACGGCCTGCATGTTCTCCTTGACGCGCGGGTCGATGACCCGGGGACCGGAGACGTAGTCGCCGTACTCCGCCGTGTCGGAGACCGACCAGCGCTGCTTGGCGATGCCGCCCTCCCACATCAGGTCGACGATGAGCTTGAGCTCGTGCAGCACCTCGAAGTACGCGATCTGCGGCTGGTAGCCGGCCTCGGTCAGCGTCTCGAAGCCGTACTGGACGAGCTGCGAGACACCACCGCAGAGCACGGCCTGCTCGCCGAACAGGTCGGTCTCGGTCTCCTCGGTGAACGTCGTCTTGATGACGCCGGCGCGGGTGCCGCCGATCGCCTTCGCGTACGACAGCGCCGTCGCCCATGCGCTGCCGGAGGCGTCGCGCTCGACGGCGATGATGTCGGGGATGCCGCGGCCGGCGACGAACTCGCGGCGCACCGTGTGACCGGGCGCCTTCGGGGCGATCAGGATCACGTCGACGCCTTCGGGGGCGTCGATGTAGCCGAAGCGGATGTTGAAGCCGTGCGCGAACGCCAGGGTCTTGCCGGCCGACAGGTTCGGCAGGATCGACTCGCTGTAGATCGAGCGCTGGTGCTGGTCGGGCGCGAGGATCATGATGAGGTCGGCCCAGGCGGTCGCGTCGGCGACCGACTTGACCGCGAAGCCCTCCTCCTCGGCCTTGGGCGCGGACTTCGAGCCGTCCTTCAGCGCGATGACGACCTCGACACCCGAGTCGCGGAGGTTCTGCGCGTGCGCGTGCCCCTGCGAGCCGTAGCCGACGATCGCGACCTTCTTGCCCTGGACGATCGACAGGTCAGCGTCGCTGTCGTAGAAGATTTCAGCCACTTCGTGTTTCTCCTTGTTTGTGGTTCTTGGGTCAGCCGCGCAGGACGCGCTCGGTGATGGACTTGCCGCCGCGGCCGATGGCGAGCAGGCCCGACTGGGCGAGCTCCTTGATGCCGAACGGCTCGAGCGCCCGCAGGAACGCCTCGGCCTTGCCCTGGTCTCCGGTCACCTCGACGACGAGCGCGTCAGGCGCGTAGTCGACGATCGAACCGCGGAAGAGGTTCACGACCTCCAGCACGTTCGAGCGGGTGGCGTTGTCGGCGCGCACCTTCACGAGCATGTGCTCGCGCTGCACCGAGGCGACCGGGTCGAGCTCGACGATCTTGATGACGTTGACGAGCTTGTTCAGCTGCTTCGTCACCTGCTCGAGCGGCAGCTCCTCGACGTCGACGACGACAGTGATGCGCGAGAGCCCCGGCACCTCGGTCACGCCCACGGCGAGGGAGTTGATGTTGAAGCCGCGGCGGGCGAACAGCCCCGCGACGCGGGTGAGCAGACCGGGCTTGTCCTCCACGAGGAGGCTCAGCACGTGAGTGGACATGGTCAGGCCTCCTCGTCGAACGTCGGCGCGTGATCGCGCGCGTACTGGACATAGCTGTTGCTGACGCCCTGCGGCACCATCGGCCACACCATCGCGTCGGCGCTCACGACGAAGTCGATCACCACGGGCCGGTCGTTGGTCTCGAGTGCGGTCTGGATCGCCGCATCCACGTCCTCCTCCTTCTCCACGCGGATCGCGAGGCAGCCGTACGCCTCGGCGAGCTTCACGAAGTCGGGGATGCGGACGGTGCCGTGACCGGTGTTGAGGTTGGTGTGCGAGTAGCGGCCGTCGTAGAACAGCGTCTGCCACTGCCGCACCATGCCCAGCGACGAGTTGTTGATGATCGCGACCTTGATCGGGATGTTGTTGATCGCGCAGGTGGCGAGCTCCTGATTGGTCATCTGGAAGCAGCCGTCGCCGTCGATCGCCCACACGTGCCGGTCAGGCTCCGCCACCTTCGCGCCCATCGCGGCGGGCACCGAGTACCCCATGGTTCCGGCGCCGCCGGAGTTCAGCCAGGCGTTGGGACGCTCGTACTTGATGAACTGCGCGGCCCACATCTGGTGCTGGCCGACACCCGCGGCGTAGATGCCCTCGGGACCGGTGAGCTCGCCGATGCGCTGGATCACGTACTGCGGCGACATCAGCCCGTCTGTGGGCTGGGTGTAGCCGAGCGGGAACTCGTCGCGGAGTCCGTCGAGGAACGACCACCACTCGGCGATGTCGGGCTTCACCGACTCGACCGCAGAGTGGTAGGCGCCGGCGAGGTCGACGAGGACGTCCTTCAGGTCGCCCACGATGGGCACGTCGGCCGTGCGGATCTTGGAGATCTCGGCCGGGTCGATGTCGACGTGCACGACCTTGGCGTTCGGCGCGAACAACGCGGCCTTGCCCGTGACGCGGTCGTCGAAACGGGCGCCGAGCGAGATCAGCAGGTCGGCCTCCTGCAGCGCGAGCACCGCGGGGACGGTGCCGTGCATGCCCGGCATGCCGAGGTGCTGCTGGTGCGAGTCGGGGAACGCGCCGCGGGCCATCAGCGTCGTGACGACCGGTGCGCCGGTCGCCTCGGCCAGCGCGAGAAGCTCGGCCGACGCCTGCGCGCGGATCACGCCGCCGCCGACGTACAGCACCGGCTTCGCCGACTCGGCGAGCAGCTGGGCCGCCGCCTGGATCTGCTTGCCGTGCGCCTTCGTGACGGGGCGGTAGCCGGGCAGGTCGATCTTGGGCGGCCAGACGAACGCGGCCTCGGCCTGCTGGGCGTCCTTCGTGATGTCCACGAGCACGGGGCCCGGTCGGCCGGTGCCCGCGATCTCGAAGGCCGCGGCGATGGCGCCGGGGATGTCCTCGGCGCGCTTCACCAGGAACGAGTGCTTCGTGATCGGCATCGTGATGCCGACGATGTCGGCCTCCTGGAACGCGTCGGTGCCCATCAGGTTCGAGAACACCTGGCCGGTGATGCAGACGATCGGCACCGAGTCCATGTAGGCGTCGGCGATCGCGGTCACGAGGTTGGTCGCCCCGGGGCCGGAGGTCGCGATGGCGACCCCGATCTTGTTCGACGCGGACGCGTAGCCCTCCGCGGCGTGGCCGGCGCCCTGTTCGTGGCGCACCAGGATGTGACGCAGGTCGGTGCTGTCCATCAGCGGGTCGTACACCGGCAGGATGGCGCCGCCCGGCAGCCCGAAGACGTCGGTGACGCCGAGCAGCTCGAGCGAGCGGACGACCGCCTGCGCACCCGTGAGCACGGGCGCTGCGGCGGTGCGGGCGGGAGGCCGTGGAACGGCCGTCGCGGATTCGGCGGGCATGGTGATGCTCCTCACAGATCAGTCGAGAAGATGTCGAGCCTTCTACCCGGTGACCGCGCCCTCCGCAGCGGAGCGCACGAGCTTCGAGTATTTGGCCAGGACGCCACGGGTATAGCGCGGGGGAAGCGGCTCCCAGCCTTCACGGCGGGAGACAAGCTCAGCGTCGTCGACGAGTAGGTCGAGAGTGCGAGCCGCGATATCGACCCGTATGAGATCACCATCGCGCACGAATGCAATCGGACCTGCGTCCGCTGCTTCGGGTGCTATGTGGCCGATGCACAGGCCGGTTGTGCCGCCTGAGAATCTGCCGTCCGTCAAGAGTAGTACATCTTTTCCGAGGCCCGCGCCCTTGATGGCGGCGGTGATCGCGAGCATCTCACGCATTCCGGGGCCGCCCTTGGGGCCTTCGTAGCGGATCACCACGACGTCGCCGGCGTTGATCTGCCCGGCCTCGAGGGCGTCCATCGCGCCACGCTCGCGCTCGAAGACACGGGCGGGACCCTCGAACACGTTCCCGTCGAAGCCCGCCGACTTCACGACCGCGCCCTCCGGGGCGATCGAACCGTGCAGGATCGTGATGCCGCCGGTCGCGTGGATCGGGTCGTCGAAGCGGTGGATGACGTCGCCGTCGACCGGGTCGGGGTTCAGGTCGCGCAGGTTCTCGGCGAGCGTCTTGCCGGTCACGGTGAGCGCGTCGCCGTGCAGCAGGCCCTCGTCGAGCATGGCCTTCATGATGACGGGGATGCCGCCGTGGCGGTCGACGTCGTTCATGACGTACTTGCCGAACGGCTTCATGTCGGCCACGTGCGGCACCTTGTCGCCGATGCGGTTGAAGTCGTGCAGGTTGAGCTCGACTTCGGCCTCGTTCGCGATCGCCAGCAGGTGCAGGACGACGTTGGTCGAGCCGCCGAGGGCCATCGCGAGGGCGATCGCGTTCTCGAACGCCTCGGGCGTGAGGATGTCGCGCGTGGTGATGCCCTGCTTCAGAAGGTTGACGACGGCTTCGCCCGACCGGTGCGCGTAGTAGTCGCGGCGCCGGTCCGCCGAGGGCGGCGCGGCGGAGCCGGGCAGGCTGAGCCCGAGCGCCTCGGCCACCGAGGCCATCGTGTTGGCGGTGTACATGCCGCCGCAGGCGCCCTCACCGGGCGCGATGGCGCACTCGATGCGCTTGAGGTCGGCTTCGCTCATCTTGCCCGCGAGGCATGCGCCGACGGCCTCGAACGAGTCGATGATCGTGACGTCCTTCTCCGTGCCGTCGCTGAGCTTGACCCAGCCGGGCGCGATGGAGCCCGCGTACAGGAACACGCTCGAGAGGTCGAGTCGGGCCGAGGCCATCAGCATCCCGGGGATCGACTTGTCGCAGCCCGCGAGCAGTACCGAGCCGTCGAGGCGCTCGGCCATCATGACCGTCTCGACCGAGTCGGCGATGACCTCGCGCGAGACCAGTGAGAAGTGCATGCCCTCGTGGCCCATCGAGATGCCGTCCGACACCGAGATGGTGCCGAACTGCAGCGGGTAGCCGCCGCCGGCGTGGACGCCCTCCTTGGCTCCCTGGGCGAGCCGGTCGAGGCTCAGGTTGCACGGCGTGATCTCGTTCCAGCTCGACGCGATGCCGATCTGGGGCTTGTCCCAATCCTCGTCGCCCATACCGACCGCGCGGAGCATTCCGCGTGACGTGGTGGCCTCGATGCCGTCCGTGACGACGCGGCTGCGGGGCTTGATGTCGATCGAAGACGGGGTGGATGCTGCGGCTTCAGGCATTCTCGCAGTCTATTCCCGCGCGGCACCCCGCAGTTCCGCGAGCCGCTCGAGCAGCGCCGCGAATGCGGAGATGTCGGTGACGCGGATGGCGGCCGACGTGTCGCCGGCCCCGACCCGCACCCCGAGGTCGTCGGCGTCGAGCCCGGCGATCGCGTCCTCGTCGGTGACGTCGTCGCCGGCGAACAGCACGGCGGTCGCCTCTGTGCGTTCGCGCAGCGCGGCGACGGCGGTGTCCTTGCCCTCTTGGCGGAAGGCGTACTCGACGATGTTGTGCCCGGTGCGCCGCCGCCAGCCCGCGGCCTCCGCGGCGACGAGCCCGTCGATCGCCTCCCGCGCCGCCGCGGCGTCCTCGGGGCTCGACAGTCGCGTGTGCACGCCGAACCCGAAGGTCTTCGGCTCGATCCACACACCGTCGAACGCCGCCGCCGTCTGTTCGGCATGGGCGCGAAGGGTGTCGCGCAGCTCGCGCTCGTCGGCGTCGTCATCCGGCTCGATGGCGCCCGCGCCCGGGGTCCAGTACTCCGCCCCATGGGAGCCGGCGAGCAGCAGCGGGGAGTCGTCGGCGTGCTCCGCGATCTCACGCAGGTCGTGCAGGCTCCGGCCGGAGACGAGCGCGACGGTCGTCGCGGGCGCCGCGATGAGCGCGTCCAGGGCGGCCCGCGCCTCCGGCGCCATGCGCGCCTGCATCGGATCGTCCACGAGGGGTGACAGCGTGCCGTCGAAGTCGAGGGCCACCAGCAGCCGTTCTGCCGCGGCGATCCGGCGGAGCTCGGCCTCGGCCTCGTCGGGCTGCTGCGCGGCGTCGATCGTCATGCGGATCCCTTCGTCGTGCCCTTCGCGTCGGTCCGCCTGCTGCGCACGGAGGCGAGGGCGGACAGGAACGACCGCGACCACGCGTCGACGTCGTTCTCGATGACCTTCCTGCGCAGCGCCCGCATCCGGCGACCCTGCTCGGCGCCCGGCATCTCGATCGCCCGCATGATCGTGTTCTTGAGCGCGCCGATGTCGTGCGGGTTGATGCGCAGCGCCATGCCGAGTTCGTCGGCCGCGCCGGCGAACTCGCTCAGCACCAGGGTCCCGCGGTTGTCGATGCGCGCGGCGACGTACTCCTTGGCGACGAGGTTCATGCCGTCGCGCAGGGCGGTGACGAGCATGACGTCGGCAGCGAGGTACAGCGCCACCATCTCCTCGCGGGGGTACCCCTGGTGCAGGTAGCGGATCGCGGTGTGCCCCATGGTGTCGTAGTCGCCGTTGATGCGGCCCACCGTCAGCTCGATCTCGTCGCGCAGCTGCATGTACGCGTCGACCCGCTCACGGCTCGGGCTCGCGACCTGCACGAGGGTGACGTCCTCGACGTTGATGCGACCGTCCTGCAGAAGCTCGCCGAACGCCTTCATACGATGGCGGATGCCCTTCGTGTAGTCGAGCCGGTCGACGCCGAGCAGGATCTTCTTCGGGTTGCCGAGGCTCTCGCGGATCTCGAGCGCCCTCGCCTGCACATCGGGACGCTGCGCCAGCTCGATGTACGCGTCGGCGTCGATCGAGATCGGGAAGGCCTTGGCGAGGGCGACGCGGGTGGTGCCGTCGGCCTGCGGCACCGAGATGCCGGAGGCTCTGGTCTCGTAGTGGAACAGGCGCCGGATCGACCGCGTGAAGTTGCCGGCGTCGGCGACGCGCTGGAAGCCGATGACGTCGGCGCCCATCAGGCCCTCCAGCACCTGCCGGCGCCACGGGAGCTGCGAGTACAGCCCGTATGCCGGGAAGGGAATGTGGTGGAAGTATCCGATCGTGAGATCGGGACGCAGCTCTCGGAGCATCTGCGGGACGAGCTGCAGCTGGTAGTCCTGCACCCAGACCGTCCCCCCGTCGGAGACGGCGGTGGCCGCGGCCTCGGCGAAACGGCGGTTGACGGCGACGTACGCCTCCCACCACACTCGCCGATACCGCGGCGGCGAGATCACGTCGTGGTACAGCGGCCAGAACGTGTCGTTGGACATGCCCTCGTAGTAGAGCTCGATGTCCTCGGCGCTCAGCGGGACGGGGACCAGCAGCATCCCGTCGAACTCGAACGGCTCGATGTCGAGGTCGGGCTGGCCCGCCCAGCCGACCCATGCGCCGTCGGCACGTTGCATGACGGGCTCGAGCGCGGCCACGAGTCCACCGGGCGAACGGTTCCACTCCCCGTCCGCACCGCGATCCACGGGGAGGCGGTTGGCGACGACGACGAACTCAGCTGTGGACACGATGCTCCCGGTTTCGGATGTGACCTCCCAGGCTATCCCTGAGCCGATAGCGTTGTCTTATGCGCGAATACGTCTTCGGCACCGGCCTGATCGGCGCGGCCACCAGCGGCATGACCCTGTTGCGCTCCCTGCGCGCGCAGGAGCCGTTCACCTGGCGGACGGTTCTCGCGTGGGTGAGCTGGGGCATCACGGTCGCGCTCGTCGTCGGCGCGGTCATCGACACGCGCGATGCGAAGCGCGGCCGGATCGTGTCGGGCGACTCCCCCGTCTCCGGCAGGGAGCAGAAGCTGCTGAAGAAGCGCCTGCGCCGCTAGAGCCCGATCTCGTAGTGGATGAAGCCGGTGCGCTCAGCCACCCGGTCGTAGAGCGCGCGGGCCGTGGTGTTGGTCTCGGCGGTCAGCCAGTACACCTTCGCGCAGCCCTGCTCGCGCGCCCACCGCTCCACGTGCGAGATGAGCGCGCGGCCCGTCCCCGACCCGCGGGCCTCCGGGGCGACGAAGAGGTCCTCGAGGTAGCAGTACGTCGTCGTCGTCCACGTGGCCGTGTGGGTGAGCCAGTTCACGAATCCGATCGCCGCACCCGTCTCGTCGCGGGCGATCGCGCCGTGCAGCCCGTCGCCCGCCACGAGGCGCCGGAATGTGGAGTCGGTGACCTCGTCGGCCACGGTCGATTCGTAGAACCGGATGTACGCGTGCCAGAGGGGCAGCCACTCGTCCCGGTCGGCTGCGGCGAGAGCGTCGATGGTCGTCACGCGCTCACGCTACCCCTCAGCGGGTCAGGATGAGGGCGTCGCCTTGACCGCCTCCGCCGCACAGCGCCACTGCGGCGGTCCCCCCGCCCCGGCGCACCAGTTCGTGCACGGCGTGCACGACGAGCCGGTTGCCGGAGGCGCCGATCGGGTGGCCGATCGCGATGCCGCCGCCGTGGATGTTGACGACGTCGTCGCCCAGTCCGAGCTCGGCCTGAGAGCGCGCCACGACCGCGCCGAACGCCTCGTTGATCTCGACGAGATCGAGATCGGATGCGGTGATGCCCTGCTTCCCGAGAGCCTTCTCGATCGCGCGCGCCGGCTGCGCGTGCAGCGAGTTGTCCGGCCCGGCGACCTGGCCGGAGGCGCCCACGACAGCGAGCACGGGCCAGCCCGCCTCGTCGGCATGCGCGCGCGTGGTCAGCACCACCGCCGAGGCGCCGTCGGAGATCTGTGACGAGTTGCCCGCCGTGATCGTGCCGCCCTCGGCGAACGCGGGCCGGAGCCCGGCGAGCGTCTCCGCGGTGGTGCCGGGGCGGATCCCCTCGTCTGCGGTCACGACGACCGCGGGGCCCTTCCGCTGGGGGATCTCGACGGGCACGATCTCGGCGTCGAAGACGCCGTCCGCCTGCGCCGCGGCGGCCCGCTGGTGAGAGCGGGCGGCGACAGCATCCTGCGCCTCCCTCGTCACCTCGTAGCTCGCGTTGAGGCGCTCTGTCGACGCGCCCATGCTCTCGCGGTCGAATGCATCGGTGAGGCCGTCGTAGGCCATGTGATCGAGCACCTCGACTGAGCCGTAGGCCCATCCGTCGCGCGAACCCGTCAGCAGGTGCGGCGACCGGGTCATCGACTCCATGCCCGCTGCCACGACCACCGTCGCGTCGCCGAGGCGCAGCATCCTCGCCCCGTCGATGATGGCGGTGAGGCCGGACAGGCACACCTTGTTGACCGAGCCGGCGTGCACGTCCCAGCCGATTCCCGCGCCGATCGCGGCCTGGCGAGCGGGGTTCTGACCAGCGCCGGCCGGAAGCACCTGCCCGACGAGCACTGCATCGACGGCGGATGCGGGGATCCCGGCCTTCTCCAGCGCTCCGCGGATCGCGATCGAGCCGAGTGCCGTTGCCGGCAGAGCGGCGAGCTGTCCCTTGAGTCGCCCCTGCGGCGTGCGCGCGGCAGCGACGATGACGACGTCGTCGTGGTTCATGATCCGATTCTCCCTGTCTCCACGCGCAGCGGGGGCTCCGTCGCCGCGACGACCTCCTCGACGGTCACCCCTGGCGCCGTCTCGACGAGGACGAGCCCGTCCTCGGTGACGTCGATGACGGCCAGGTCGGTGATGATCCGGTCGACCACGCCCCGTCCGGTCAGGGGCAGCGAGCAGTCGTTCACGATCTTGGCCGAGCCGTCGCGGGCTACGTGCTCCATCAGCACGATGACCTTCGCCGCGCCGTGGACGAGGTCCATGGCTCCGCCCGGTCCCTTGACCATCTTCCCGGGGATCATCCAGTTCGCCAGGTCGCCGGTCGCCGACACCTGCATGGCACCGAGGATCGCCGCGTCGATCTTGCCGCCGCGGATCATCCCGAAGCTGGTGGCCGAATCGAAGTACGCCGCGCCCGGCAGCACGGTGACGGTCTCCTTCCCGGCGTTGATGAGATCGGGATCGACGTTCTCCTCGGTGGGGTACGGCCCGACGCCGAGGATGCCGTTCTCCGACTGCAGCACGACCGTCACACCGTCGGGGACGTGGTTCGGCACGAGCGTGGGCAGACCGATGCCGAGGTTCACGTACGCGCCGTCGGCGAGTTCGAGCGCCGCGCGCGCGGCCATCTCGCTGCGGGTCAGGGTCATGGTCATGCTCCTTCGGGGATGTCGCGGCTCGCGGCGTCGGCGACGTCCGCACCCTGAGCCTGTCGAAGGGTGCGCCGTTCGATCCGCTTCTCTATCGCGGTGCCGACCTCGACGATCCGGTGCACGTAGATGCCCGGCAGGTGGATGGTGTCGGGGTCGAGCTCGCCGGGCTCCACCAGCTCCTCGACCTGGACGATGCACACCCGGCCGGCCATCGCCGCGAGCGGGTTGAAGTTGCGGGCCGCCTTGTTGAACACGAGGTTGCCGTGGCGATCGGCGCGCAGCGCGTGCACGAGCGCGAAGTCGGTCACGATCGCCTCCTCCAGCACGTACTCGCGCGCGGCGCCGGCGACGTCGAAGGTGCGGACGTCCTTGGCGGGCGAGGCGACGGCGATCGCACCGGTGCCGTCGTAGCGTCGGGGCAGCCCGCCTTCGGCGACCTGGGTGCCCACACCGGTCTGCGTGTAGAACGCGGCGATGCCCGAGCCGCCGGCGCGGAGCTTCTCGGCGAGGGTCCCCTGCGGCGTCAGCTCGAGCTCGAGCTCGCCGGAGAGGAACTGGCGTTCGAACTCCTTGTTCTCGCCTACGTAGGAGGACGTCATCTTGCGGATGCGGTGCGCGTTCAGCAGGACGCCGAGGCCCCAGTCATCCACCCCGCAGTTGTTGCTCACGACGCTGAGATCCGTCGTGCCCTGCGCCAGCAGCGCCTCGATCAGCGCGATCGGGTTTCCGGAGAGTCCGAATCCCCCGACCGCGAGGGAGGCGCCATCGGGGATGTCGGCGACGGCCTCGGCCGCCGATGCCCAGGTCTTGTCGATCACACGTGCTCCTTCGCTCGGTCATCCCATGCTCGTGGCTCGGACGGGACGCCCGCATGCCGGCGATTGCCATGTGGATACCGAGAGCCCTAGTGTCCATATTGTGGACACCCGGTCGAACATCCCCGGCACGCAGTCGGTCGCGCGCGCCGCCCAGCTCCTCCGCCTGGTCACCTCGGCGGGCGCGGAAGGGCTCGCGGTCGCCGATCTCGCCCGACGCGCCGAGCTCACCCGACCCACGGCGCATCGGCTCCTCAGCGCGCTCCGGCACGAGGGACTCGTGGACCAGGATGAGCAGACCGGCCGCTGGATGCCCGGCCCCGAGCTCTACCTCATGGGAACGGTTGCCGCATCCCGTTACGACATCACCGGCATCGCCCGCGACATCGTCCGCTCGCTGGCCGTGCGCACCGAGGAGAGCGCGTTCCTCTCGGTGCGCCGGGGCGACGAGACCGTCTGCCTGCTGCGCGAAGAGGGCAGCTTCCCGATCCGTTCGTTCGTGCTCTCGGAGGGCGTGCGCTTCCCCCTCGGCGTCGCCTCGGCCGGGCTCGCCATCCTCGCGTTCCTGCCCCCTCACGATGTGGACGCCTACTTCGAGCGGCATCCCGACCTCGCGGACGCCTGGGGCCCCGCCCACGGCGAGAAGAGGCTCAGGTCGCGACTGCGCGACACGCAGAGCCGCGGCTACGCGCTCAACCCCGGGCTGATCGTCGAGGGCAGCTTCGGACTCGGCGCCGCGGTGTTCACGCGCGAGGGACATCCGCAGTGGGCGCTCAGCCTGACCGGCGTCCAGTTCCGGTTCGGTCCCGACCGCATCGCCGAGCTCGGACGCATCCTGCTCGCTCACGCCCACCAGCTCACGACCCGCATCGCATCGAGCCGCTGACCCGGTATGCATGCCTCGGGTATATGCTTGGGGCATGAATCGATCGGAAAGCATCGAGGAGCTCATCGTCGCCGCGCACGCGCTCACCCGCATCGCGGCACACGAGACCGGGAATGACGCCCCCGCCGCCCAGTGGCGGGTGCTCAGCCTGCTCCGCCACGACGGTCCGCTGCGCGTGGGCGAGCTGGCTGCGGCGAGCCGCGTGACCCAGCCGGGCATGACGAGGCTGGTGACGCGTCTGACCGAGAACGGCCTGGTCGAGCGCACCGGCGATCCTGCGGACTCCCGGGCTACCGTGGTCTCGATCACCGACCAGGGCGCGGATGCCTTGACGCAGTGGCGCACACAGCTGGGCCAGACGGTGAGCGCACGACTCGCCGACATCGACGAGTCCGACTGGACGGCCATCGCCCGCGTCGCCGAGCTTCTCGCCGCACGCACGGCCGTTCCCGTGGGCGCGGCCCGATGAGCGGGGCTGCGACCGCATCGATCTGGCGCCAGCCGATGCAGGTGTGGGCTGTCGCGTTCGCCTGCGTCGTCGCCTTCATGGGCATCGGGCTCGTCGACCCGATCCTCCCGGCCATCGCCGAGTCGCTCCAGGCGAGCCCCGTCGAGACCGAGCTGCTGTTCACCAGCTACCTGCTGGTCACCGGACTCGCGATGCTCATCACGAGCTACATCTCCAGCCGCATCGGCGCGAAGGCGACCCTTCTGATCGGCCTCACCCTGATCATCGCGTTCTCCCTGGCCTGCGCGCTCAGCGGCAGCGTCGACGCGGTCATCGGCTTCCGGGCAGGCTGGGGCCTCGGCAACGCCCTGTTCATCTCCACCGCCCTCGCGACCATCGTCGGCGCAGCGTCGGGCGGCAGCGGAGCGGCGATCATCCTCTACGAGGCGGCGCTCGGCATCGGCATCGCGGTGGGACCGCTCCTGGGCGGACTGCTGGGCGAAGTGAGCTGGCGGGGTCCGTTCTTCGGCGTCGCGGTCCTGATGGCGGTCGCCTTCATCGCCATCGCGGTGCTCTTGCGCACCCCCGGCGAGAAGCGCGAGCCCGTGCGCCTGTCCGCGCCCTTCCGCGCACTCGGACGTCCGGCGCTCGCCGTGCTCGCCGCCGCCGCGCTCTTCTACAACATCGGCTTCTTCGTGCTGCTCGCGTTCTCGCCCTTCCCGCTGGGCTTCGGGGCGATGGGGATCGGCTTCACGTTCTTCGGCTGGGGCGTCGCACTGGCGATCACCAGCGTGTGGGTGGCGCCGATCCTGACGCGCAGGATGCCCCGCACCGCGGTCCTGATGCTCATCCTGCCGCTGCTCGCCGTCGACCTGCTCGCCGCTGCGCTCATGGTCGACAGTCCCGCCGGGCTCGTCGTCTGCATCGTCATCGGCGGGATGCTGCTCGGCATCGTCAACACGGTGCTGACCGAATCTGTCATGGAGGCCACCGACCTGCCGCGCTCGGTCGCGTCGTCGTCTTACTCGGCCGTGCGGTTCCTCGGCGGCGCCGCCGCTCCCCCGCTCGCCGCGCTCCTCTGGCACCTGTACGGTGCAGCCGTCCCGTATTTGTGCGCCGCCGCATCCGTGCTGATCGCCACGGTGATCATCGCGCTCGGCCGCAGGGTGCTGGCACCGGTCGACGCGCGTGAGCTTCAGCCGGCGGACGAGGCCGCCGCCGTACTGGTCGGCGACGCGGCCTGACGCGATCCCGCGCAGATGTATGCGATTGCAACCATTGGTGACAAGCCGGCGGTGAGCGGCGTATCCTGACCCCGGCAGGTGCACCGCCCGGCAACCGGATACGGACACCTCGCCACTTGGGGGTGACAGGCGAGTCCGCTCGCCAGCTTCTTGCCCGTGCAGGGGGATTGCACGGGACACCTGGTGTCGACCCAGGGCCCGTCCAGCGCATTCCGGGGGGATCACGCACTGGACGGGCCAACCTCTGCCCGCTCGCTGCAGCGCGCTCTCGCTCGCGGAAAAGCAGAAAGCCCCGCGATCTGGCGAGAGATCACGGGGCTGTCCGTGCACCCCCTGGGACTTGAACCCAGAACCCACTGATTAAGAGTCAGTTGCTCTGCCGATTGAGCTAGAGGTGCGTTCCGATCCGCCGAGGCGAACCGAGGGTCAACATTACCATCACGATTGCGTCACTCGGAAATCGAGGTCGAGTTCCGCCATCTAGATTGGTCTCGTGAGCCTCCCCCCGCCGCCCCGACGCTTCGATGCGCCGTTCGACGGAGACCTCACCGACGACCTCGAACTGGCCCTCCGACTGGCGGACGCCGCCGACGAGGTGTCGATGACGCGGTTCGACGCCGCCGACCTCGACGTCCAGCTGAAAGCGGATGCCACGCACGTCACCGAGGCCGACCTGGCCACGGAGCGCGCGATCAGGGCGATCCTCGAGACCGAGCGCCCGGACGACGGCGTGTTCGGCGAGGAGTTCGGCGCCCAGGGCTCGACGCACCGGCAGTGGATCATCGATCCGATCGACGGCACCGCGAACTATCTCAAGGGCATCCCGATGTGGACGACCCTGATCGCCCTCGCGATCGACGGCGTGCCGCGCGTCGGCGTCGCGAGCCAGCCCGCCATCGGACGGCGCTGGTGGGGCGCGTCCGCGCTCGGCTCATGGACGAACACGCCGACCGGCCCGCCGCGTCGCCTGCAGGTGTCGACGGTGGATGCTGTCGCCGACGCCAGCGCGAGCTTCCAGAGCGTGAGCCAGTGGCGCGAGACGGGCCACACCGACCATCTGCTGCGCCTGACCGATGCCGTCTGGCGCGACCGCGGCTATGGCGACACCTGGCCGTACATGCTGCTGGCCGAAGGGCGTCTCGAGTTCGTCGCCGAGTTCGGCGTCAAGGAGTACGACATCGCGGCGCTCGTGCCGATCCTGCATGAAGCCGGTGGCCGGTTCACGTCGTTCGACGGCGAGGACTCGATCTCGGACCGCTCGTCGCTGGCGACGAATGGGCTGCTGCACCAGGACTTCCTCGACCTGCTCCACCCTCCCCCCTCGACCACGACTCCCCCGGAGCACGCTGAATGACCCGCCCTCTCTCCCGTCTCGGCATCGCACTCGTCCTCGCCGCGACGGCAGCGCTCGCCACAACGGCCTGCAGCCCCGCATCGCCCACCGAAGCCGCGCCGACCGAGTCGACGGTCCCATCGGGCAACGCGACCTCGCCCGCCCCCTCGCCGACGCCGACCTCGTCGGAGGCGGCACCGCCCGCCGACGACGCCACCTGCGAGACGATCATCCCCGCGGAGACCGTCGCAGACTTCGAGGAGCTCGGCTGGACCTCGCAGGTCGAGCCGTTCATCCTCGGCGGAACCGAGCTCGAGGGCGGGATCCAGTGCAAGTGGGGCGAACTCGAGGCCGCGACCGACCACATCCAGATGTTCGGATGGGCGCCGGTCACCCCGGATCAGGCGATCGCCGCCGAGGAGCAGCTCGTCGCAGACGGCTGGATGCGCGAGGAGAGCCCTGAGGGCATCTACGTCACCGAGAGCGCCGACACGGCGATCTACACCGACGACGAGGGCTATGGCTGGACGTACCTGTTCGGCGACGGCTGGGTGAAGTTCGCGGACACCAAGCAGAGCATCCTGCTCGTGGAGTGGCCACAGGCCTGAGTGGGCCCGAAGCGGCTCAGCGGGCGACCGACTCGCGGCGATCGCGCCGCGTGAGGTCTTCCAGAGCCTCCCGGAGGTCGGGACGCTCGAACGCGAAGCCCGCCTCCGACAGCACGCCGGGGAGCACCCACCGGCTCTTCAGGACGAGCTCGGGCTCGGTGCGCAGCGCCCACATGGCGGGCTCCAGCATCCACCGGAACGACGACAGGCCGATGGGCACGCCGACCACGTCGCGGAGCGTGCGCATGAGCGTGCGGTTGTCGCTCGGATGGGGGCTCGCGACGTTGACCGGGCCGGAGATCTCGGGGTGATCGCGGATGAACCGGATCGCTCCGATGACATCGTCGATGTGCACCCAGCTGAACCGCTGACGGCCGCGCGTCGGGTACCAGCGGCTGCGCTCGCTGCCCGACGCGTCGGGACCGATGCCCCGGTAGCGGCGGTGCGCGGGCGCCCACCCGTCGATCTGCGGGCCGCCGAGCCCCGTCCGGGCGAGGGTGAACAGCAGTCGCGTGGCCGGTCCGTCGCCGAGCACGATCGCCATCCGCAGCGCCACACGCCGGGTGCGGGGCAGGTGACCGGCGAAGAACCCGCGCTCCCAGGCCTTCGCGACATCGACGGAGAAGCCCTCGCCGATCACGCCGGCCGTCTCGGTGTTCGGCCCGTCCATCGCGTGCCGGTAGATCGTCGCCGTCGAGGCGTTCAGCCAGAGGCGCGGCGGATGCGCAGCGCGCGCCACCGCCTCGTGCAGCGCGCGCGTCGTCGCGACGCGCGACCGGAGGATCTCAGCGCGGTTGAGGTCCGTGTAGCGGCAGTTCACCGATCTGCCCGCGAGGTTGACGACGATGTCGGCGCCGTCGACCACGGCGGCGATCGCTGCGGGATCGCCCCAGCTGACCGCCCCTTCGCGTCCGATCCGCACGACCTCCCAGCCGTCGGAGGCGAACGCCTCGGCGACGTGCGCCCCGATGAAGCCGCTCGCGCCGGCGAGGACGACGACAGGTCGGCGATCCGTGATCATGGGACCGAGCCTAGTCGTTTTTGAACGTGTTCAGTTCATCGCGAGTCGGGGAGGTTCGCCGACCCGCCCAGGGCTCGTTCTCAGGACTCCGGGTCGTACTGGAACTCCCGCAGCTCCTGGGCGCACCGGCAGGCGGAGGCGATCTTCGCCGCCCACTCCACGGCCGCGTCGCGCGAGGGCAGGTCGAGGACGGTGTAGCCGCCGTTCGGCACAGCCACATCGGGGTAGGTGGTGCCGTCGGCGACCGTGCCGTCGGCAGCGACGACGACAGGGAGGACGTCCTCGTTGATCCCGCCGCCGAACACATAGACGCCCGCGGCCTTCGCCTCCTCGATCACCGCGTGCGACTCGCGCACGACGTCGTCGAAGTCCTCCGGCGCGAGCACCATCGCTTCACTCGGGAATGAGATCAGGTACTTCGTCATGCGATGACTCCCTCATCGGCCGGCCCACACGGCGCGGGCGTGGAAGACCATCCTCTCGCGGCGCGCCGACAGGATCGATAGCGTCGGATCAGGGATGGGGCGGCACGTCCCGCGGGAAAGGATCGGCGATGGGCGACTTCGACACGATCGTCGTCGGCGCAGGGGTGGCGGGGCTCACGGCAGCGCGCCTCCTCGCGCGCGAGGGGCGTACGGTCGTCGTGCTCGAAGCCCGCGACCGCGTGGGCGGTCGCGTCTGGAGCGACCGTGCAGACGGGCTCGTGACCGACCTGGGCGCCTCGTGGATCCACGGCATCACCGACTCCCCCGTCTTCGCGGCCGCACAGGCCTTCGGCATGCCCACGGTCGAGTTCACCGTGGGCGGCTACCAGCCCGACAGCCGCCCGATCGCCTACTACGGGCTCGATGGCGGGCGCCTCTCCGACGCTGATGCCCAGGCGTTCGTGGCCGACATCCACGCGGTCGACGCGACCCTGCTCGGGGTGGTCGCGGAGTCCGCTCCGGACGCGTCGTACCGCGATGTCACAGACGACGCCGTCGACCGGCAGGGGTGGGACGCGGCGCGGGCCGAGCGCGTCCGCGAGTACATGCAGCATCGCTCGGAGGAGCAGTACGGCGCGTGGATCGATGACCTCGCCGCGCACGGACTCGACGACGACTCGATCGACGGCGATGAGGTCGTCTTCCCCGAGGGGTACGACTGCCTGCCGGCACGACTGTCCGACGGCCTCGACGTCCGGCTCGAGCACGTGGTCGCGCGCGTCGCATGGGGCGCGGCCGGGGTGACGGTCACCACCGACCGCGGCGCGTTCACGGGCGATCACGCCATCGTCACCGTGCCCGTCGGCGTGCTCCAGTCCGACGCGTTCGTCATCGATCCGCCGCTGCCCGATCCTGTGGCGACGGCGCTCGGTCGATTGACCATGAACGCGTTCGAGAAGGTGTTCCTGCGGTTCGCGACGAAGTTCTGGGACGACGGGGTCTACGCGATCCGTCAGCTGGGCCCCGAAGGCGTGTGGTGGCACTCCTGGTACGACCTCACCGCCCTGCACGGCACGCCCACGCTCCTCACGTTCGCGGCGGGGCCTGCGGCGAGGGCGATCAGGGACTGGGACGATGCGGCGGTCGTCGACTCCGTCCTCGGGCAGCTGCGCCGGCTCTACGGCGACCGGGTCGAGCAGCCGACGCACGTCACGATCACGCACTGGCAGGACGACCCGTACGCCCATGGCTCGTACGCGTACATGACCGTGGGCTCGACGACCGACGACCACGACGTCCTCGCCACGCCCCTCGGCGGCGTGCTGCACCTCGCGGGCGAGGCGACCTGGACGGACGACCCGGCGACCGTGCCCGCGGCGATGCTGTCGGGTCACCGTGCGGCCGAGCGGGTGCGCGGCCGCGCCATCGCGATCGACCGGCTCTGGACCTGATCCGGGCATTAACGGAAAAAGCCCGGCTTCCGCGCGATGACGCGGGAGCCGGGCTCTCCATCTGTGACAACGGCTGTGGAGATGGGGGGAATCGAACCCCCGTCCATCGCTGAGATACTGCGTCTTCTCCGGGCGCAGTCTGTGCAGACGTTCTACTCGGCTCCGACCTTTGTCACAGACACCTAAGTCGACGAGCCCAGCCTGGGAAGAGTCCCATGTGACGTCCAGACGCCGTCACACAGCAAGTCCCCTAGATGACGCGAGGGTCCGTAGCGGGAACGCCTACGGTCTCACGGAGTTCAGGCTCGCTTATGCAGCGAGGGCGAACTCATTGCGATTTGCATCGGCAATTATGTTTTTGCAGAGGTCGTTTACGAGATAACCCTGCATCCTCGGCCCGCTTCTCGCAGATTCGCAGGCGATGTCGAAACCGATCATCCCCGTGAGTCCTCTTCGCAGAGGGCCGTTGTCACACTGTGGAGTTTCCAAATCCGGATGCTGTCGCCTCCGGAGCATTCCAGAGTACAACGGATTGCCGACACCGGCCATTCCTCGCCGGGCAGAGCGCCCCCGGATGACTAGGGTCGAGGAGTGAGTACGAAGACCCTCTGGATCATCGCCGGTGCCGCCGCTGCACTCGTCATCGCCATCGTGATCGCGGTGGTCGCCACCGCCCCCGATACACCCGATGCCGCGCCATCGCCGAGCGGCTCTCAGAGCGCGTCGCCGAGCCCCACGCCGAGCGACACCCCGGCGGCGTCGCCGAGCCCCTCGGAGTCCGAGAGCCCGGAACCGCAGATCGCGGGCACCTGCCAGAACACCGTGACCGACGAGTTCCTCGCGATGATGGCCGATCAGGACTGGTCGGTGAAGGACACCGCCGGCGAGGAATCCGGGCCGAAGCCCTTCGCGATCTTCCCCGGCGGCTCCCCCGATGGCTGGATCGCGTGCCGGTGGGGCGCCGACCCCGACGCGGCCACCGACAACATCATCGACCTCGCCTGGGCTCCGTTCACGACCGACCAGATCGACGCGGCCGCCGCCGAGCTCGCGGACGCCGGGTATCAGCACATCGACGGAGGCGCGGGCGTGCTCTACGTCTATTCCGACGACTCCAGCGCAGGCCCCGACGGCGATGCCTACCTGTTCACCCAGTACGACGTGCGCTGGGCGCCGAGCGAGGAGCTGCTCGCGTACATCCAGTCGCCGTCCGCCGAGTAGATGGCCGCATGACCGTTCCCTCCGACCTCCCTTCCGCTGCCGCGCCCGATGCACGCCCCGGGATCGCGGACAGGCTCTCGCGCCTCATCCAGCAGCCCACGGTCTCCGCTGAGCGCGACATCCGCGGCGACGAGCCGTTCGACGCGCTTCTGGCGCTGCTCCCCGAGCTGTACCCGCTGGTCCACGCGCAGCTGACGCGCGAGACGCACGGCTCCGCCGGGCTGCTGTACCACTGGCGGGGCGCAGCATCCGATCGTCCGGTGGTGCTGATGGCGCACTTCGACGTGGTTCCGGTCGACGAGAGCGACGCGTGGACGCACCCGCCGTTCGCCGGCACGATCGCGGGCGGCTGGGTCTACGGCCGCGGCGCCCTCGACGACAAGGGACCGCTGGTCGTCGTGCTCGAGGCCGTCGAGAACCTGCTGGCCGCCGGCTTCGCTCCCGCCCAGGACGTCTACCTGTCCTTCGGCGGCGACGAGGAGGTGTTCGGATCGAGCGCACAGGCGACCGCGACCGCACTGCGGGACCGCGGGGTCGTGCCGTGGGTCGTGGTGGACGAGGGCGGCGCGGTGGTCGACGCTCCGCTCCCGTTCGTGACCGGTCCTGCGGCGATGATCGGCGTGGGCGAGAAGGGCATCCTGACCCTCCGGCTCAGCGCCCGAGGCGACGGGGGCCACGCGTCGGCTCCGCCGGCGACCACCGCGGTCGGACGCGTCGCGCGCGCCGTCGACCGCCTGACCCCCACGACCTTCGGTCCCCGCGTGCCGGCGGCGATCTCACGCATGCTCGGCCTGCTGGCCGGCCGCTCCTCCGGCGCACCGAGACTCCTGTACCGGATCCTGGCGGCCACACCGTTCCTGA
Organism: Microbacterium terricola; assembly: GCF_027943945.1. NCBI lineage: Bacteria > Bacillati > Actinomycetota > Actinomycetes > Micrococcales > Microbacteriaceae > Microbacterium > Microbacterium terricola. The sequence continues at coordinate 1,708,268 of NZ_AP027141.1, forward strand.
CCGGGCGGGTCTTCGCGATCATGGGCGGCGAGCCCGCGGCACTGGTCAGGACCACGGTGGCGGCCACGATGCTGTCGGGGGGCACGGCCGCGAACGTGCTGCCGTCGCAGGCCTCGGCCACCATCAACCTGCGGATCGCGCTCGGCGAGACGATCGCTGGGACGGTCCGCAGGGTGACGCGCCGCATCGGCGATCCGCTCGTCCAGGTGGAGGTGCTCGAGGGTGACGAGCCCTCCCCCGAGTCGCCCGTCGACGCGCCGCAGTTCGCCCTGCTGGCCGCGGCCCTCGCCGACTCGCACCCCGACGCCGCCGCGATCCCCTACGTCATGATGGCGGCCACCGATTCGCGTCACTTCCACCGCTTCGCGCCGGCGGTCTACCGCTTCGCACCGCTCGAGATGAGCGCGGCGCAGCGGGCGTCGATCCACGGCGTCGACGAGCGCGTCGAGGTCGCCGCGCTCGAGCGCGGCGAGCGGTTCCACCGGTCGCTGCTGCAGCGGCTACAGTGATCGCACCCGACCCCCATCCCCCGAAGGAGCACGGATGACGCAGCGCGTCTCCATCGGCACGCTCGCAGGCGTCGTAGGGTTCCTGGCTTTCGTCGAGTTCACCAGCGGCGTCATCCAGGGCTACTACACGCCCATGCTCACCGACATCGCCCGGCATCTGGGCATCCACGACGCGGACGTCAACTGGCTCGAGGGCACGCAGCTCATGCTGTCGGCACTGGTCGTGCCCGCGTTCGCCAAGCTCGGCGACATGTTCGGGCACAAGCGGATGCTGGTGATCTCGACGGCCGTGACCGCCCTGGCCTCCCTCGCGCTGCCCTTCACCGACTCGTTCGCGCTGTTCCTGGTCGCGTGGGCGATCCAGGGGTTCTACGTCGTCTGGCTCCCGCTGGAGATCGCACTGATCTGGTCGCGCGCCCGGCGGATGGACGGCCGCGCCACGATCACCGCACGCGCAGCGGGCTTCCTCGTCGCCGCGCTCGAGGCCGGTGCGATCACCGGCGCCCTCGTCGGCGGCGCACTGGTCGACACCCTTCCGCTCACGATTGTGCTGCTCGTGCCCGCGCTCCTGGTGGTCGTGTGCTTCTTCGTCATCCTGTTCGGCGTGACCGAGTCGCCGGAATCCACCGGCGGCCGGCTCGACCTGGTCGGCCTCAGCATCCTCTCGGTCGCGCTGATCGCCTTCACCGGCGGGCTGAGCCTGCTGCGCCTGAGCGGCCCCGGCGACGTATGGGCGTGGGCGGTCGTCGCCCTCGGCGTCGGCCTGCTCGTGCCGTTCGCGCTCTGGGAGCTGCGCCACGACGACCCCCTCATCGACGTGCGGATGTTCCGCTCCCCCGCCCTCGGCCCGGTCTTCCTCACCGCCGGCCTCTTCGGCGTCAGCGTCCTCGGCGCCCAGGCGCCCCTGTCGACCTTCGCCCGAACCGATCCGGAGGTCTACGGCTACGGCCTCGGCACGAGCGGGTTCGCGACGTCGCTGATCATCGGGGTGTACCTCATCGCGATGATCGCGGGCGCGCTGCTGTTCCCCCTGCTGGCCCGGCTGCTCACGCCGCGGATCACGCTCATCGGCGCCGCGGTCCTCGTCGGCGTGGGCTTCCTGCTGTTCCTCCCGTTCCATGCCGCATACGGCCAGGTGATCTCCAACATGGTGATCGTGGGGCTGGGCTCCGGCGCCCTGGTCGCCGCCCTGCCGGCGGCCGCAGCATCCGCCGCCCCGCCCTCGCAGACCGGCGTCGCGACGGGCCTCACCAACTCGGTGAAGACCGTCGGCGGCGCGATCGCCTCGTGCGTGTTCGGAATCGCGCTCTTCCACGGCGCCACGGGCGTCGGCGTGGCCGAAGGGGGCACCGCCGGATCGTTCACCGGCTATCTCACGGTCTGGGTGGTCTGCGGGGTGACGGCGCTCGTCGCCGCCGTGCTGCTGCTGTTCGTGCCGAAGCAGGCGTTCACCGACCGCGCCGTCGTCACCGCCGAGCCTGTTCGCTAGAGTCGCGGCGGGGACGCAGTCGAACGCGAGGGAGTGCCGATGAGCGAAGTGACCATCACCGTCCGCGGCGAGCACCGCGCCTTCGTCGCCCCCGAGGAGGCCGTCGCACACCTGTCGGTGCGCGCGGAGGGACCCGACCGCGGCGACGTCGTGGAGCGGATCGCCGTGCTCGCGCTGCCGCTGCGCGAAGACCTCACCGCCCGCGAGGAGGCGGGCGCGCTCGCGGACTGGTCGAGCCAGCGGGTCTCGGTCTGGGCCGACCGCCCGTGGAACCAGGACGGGAAGCGGCTGGCACCGGTCCACTACGCCTCCGTCGAGGTGTCGGCGACCTTCACGGACTTCGCCGCCCTGTCGTGGTGGCTGAGCGATGTGGCCGAGCGCGAGGGCGTGCAGATCGACGGCGTGCTCTGGCGGCTCACGCCCGACACCGCCGCGCGGATCGAGGCGGAGGTCGCCGCGCAGGCCGTGCAGGTGGCCGTCGCGCGGGCGACCGCCTTCGCCGGGGCGATCGGCCTGGCGGCTGTCGAGCCGACCGAGATCGCCGACCTGGGTCTGCTCTCCCGCGCGGATGCGGCCGCTCCGGAGATGCGGATGGCGAAGGCGTTCGCCGCTGACGCGATGGCGGGCGGAGCACCGGTGATGGAGTTCCAGCCGGAGGACATCGAGGTCACCGCGGCTGTCGAGGCGCGCTTCCGCGCGCGCTGACCGCTTCTAGTCGCCGAGGCGGTTGCGGCTGCGCATGGCCCGCTCGGCCTCGCGCTTGTCCTGCCGCTCGCGCAGCGTCTGGCGCTTGTCCCACTCGTGCTTGCCCTTGGCGACCGCGATCTCGACCTTGGCCCGCCCGTCGGAGAAGTACAGCTTCAGCGGGACGAGGGTGTAGCCGCCCGCCGAGACGGCGTGCGAGAGCTTCACGATCTCGTCCTTGTGCAGCAGCAGCTTGCGGATGCGCTTGGACGAGTGGTTGTTCCAGGTGCCCTGCGAGTACTCCGGGATGTGCACGGCGTCGAGGAACGCCTCGCCGCCCTTGACGTACGCGTAGCCGTCGGAGATGTTCGCGCGGCCTTCCCGCAGCGACTTCACCTCCGTGCCGGTGAGCACGATGCCCGCCTCGTACGTCTTCTCGATGTTGTACTCATGGCGCGCGCGACGATTGGTCGCGACGACCTTCTCCCCGCGTTCCCTGGGCATGACGAACTCCTCCTGGCTGATGTACAGCCCACCAGCCTACTTCACGCGCGCCCGGCTCAGGCGCGCAGCCACCGCCGGATCGCGAAGCTCGCCGACAGGGCGGCGAGCACCACGCCGATGCCCACGATGACCGGGATCACGATCACCAGATCGTCCGTGCCCACCCACGTCGCGATGAATCCGACGCTCTCGCGCAGGTAGCCGTTGACGCCGAATTCGACCAGCGCCCACATCGCGACGCTCGCCAGGGCAGACCCGATGAGCGCGGCGAACACGCCCTCGAGGATGAACGGGGTCTGGATGAACCGGTTGGACGCCCCGACCAGGCGCATGATGCCGAGCTCGCGACGCCGCGCGTACGCCGACAGGCGGATCGTCGTCGCGATGAGCAGGACGGCGGCGATGAGCATGAGACCGGCGATCCCGACGGCGACGTACGTCGCGATGGTCAGCGCGTTGAACATCGGCTCGAGGTAGGCGAGCTGGTCCTGCACCTCCTCGACGCCCTCCATGCCGCCGAACGCCTCGCGGAACACGTCGGACTGCGTCTGGTCGACCAGGTTGATCCGGAACGTCGCGCTGATCTGGTCGGGGGTGATGAAGTCCTTGTAGTCCTCGCCGAGCAGCTCGAGCGCCTCGTCGTAGGCCTGCTCGTTCGTCAGGAACTCGTAGTCGCGGATGAGCGGCGCGAGCGCCGGTCCGTCGAGCTCCGCCTGCACCTGCGCGACCTGCTCGTCCGTGGCCACGCCGCCCGTGCACGTGTCGACCTGCGACACCGAGGTGCACATGTACACCTCGACCTGGGCGCGATCGGTCCAGAAGTCGCGCATCTGCCCGATCTGCATCTGCATCAGGATGGCGGCGCCGACGAACGTCAGCGAGACGAAGGTGACGAGCACCACCGAGATCACCATGGACGCGTTGCGGCGCAGTCCGGTGAAGGCCTCCGAGAGGACGAGCCCGGCCCTCATGAGGTGGGCCCCACGCGGTCGTCCGGATCCTCTTCGCCGAGGCCCAGCCGATCTGCGAGCCCCAGCTCGTCGACGTCCACCTCCGCGATGTCGATGATCGGGATGGGCGAGGTCTGCCGGGGAGCGGATGCTGCCGCCGCCTCTTCGGCGGGGATGTCGGGCTTGGCCGGGATCACCGCGGGGGCGGGGCCCACTGCCGGGCCGGAGGGAGCCGCCGGCGCGGCCGGAGCCGCATCCGGCGCCTCGGCGAGCGGGGCGGCATCGGCGAGGGCGACCTCGCGCTGCACCTCGAGCACCGCGGTGAGCGCGGCGACGGCTGCGGCGCCGCGGACCGGCTCGGGGGCGAGCGACGGGATCGCGGAGATGTCGCCGTACCCGCCGTGCCGCTCGTCGCGCACCATCTGGCCGTCGCGCAGCTCGATGACGCGGCGCTGCATCTGGTCGACGAATCCGGCTTCGTGCGTGGCCATCACGACCGTCGTGCCGCCGGCGTTGATGCGCGCCAGCAGCTGCATGATGTCGACCGAGGTCGCCGGGTCGAGGTTTCCGGTGGGCTCATCGGCCAGCAGGACCTGCGGACGGTTGACCAGCGCGCGGGCGATCGCGACCCGCTGCTGCTCGCCGCCGGACAGTTCGTGCGGGAAGCGCTTGCCCTTGCCGTCGAGGCCGACGAGGGCCAGCACCTCCGGCACCGCCTGCTGGATGAAGGCGCGGGACGAGCCGATCACCTGGAGCGTGAAGGCGACGTTCTGGAAGACGGTCTTGCCCGGCAGGAGCCGGAAGTCCTGGAACACCGCGCCGACGTGGCGGCGGAAGTACGGCACCTTGCGGTTCGAGAGCGTCCGCAGGTCGCGGCCGAGCACGACGACGCGGCCGTCGGTCGGCCGCTCCTCACGCAGGATCAGGCGCAGACAGGACGACTTGCCGGACCCGGACGCGCCGACCAGGAAGACGAATTCGCCGCGGAGCACTTCGAAATCCACCTTGTCGAGGGCGGGTTTGGCGGTGCCGCGGAAGTTCTTCGTGACGTTCTCGAAGCGGATCATGGCCTGACGAGCCTAAGCGCGACCGCGCTCACGGTGCGGTGCGACACCCCCGGTGCGACAGCATCCGGTCGCGGGTCAGTCCTCGATCTTGCGCTTGCGCCAGCGGATGCCCGCCGAGATGAGGCCGTCGAGGTCGCCGTCGAACACCGAGGAGGGGTTGCCGACCTCGTAGCCGGTGCGCAGATCCTTGACGAGCTGCTGGCCGTACAGGAAGTAGGAGCGCATCTGGTCGCCCCAGCTCGCCGTGATGACGCCGGCGAGCTCTTTCTTGGTGGCCGCCTCCTGCTCCTTCTGGAGCAGCATCAGGCGCGTCTGCAGCACGCGCATGGCGGCGGCGCGGTTCTGGATCTGCGACTTCTCGTTCTGCATCGACACGACGATGCCGGTGGGGAGGTGCGTGATGCGCACGGCGGAATCGGTGGTGTTGACCGACTGGCCGCCGGGGCCGGACGAGCGGAAGACGTCGACGCGGATGTCGCCCTCGGGCACCTCGACCTCCTGCGCCTCCTCCATCACCGGGATGACCTCGACGGCAGCGAAGCTGGTCTGGCGCTTGTCGGCGGAGCCGAACGGGCTGATGCGGGCCAGGCGGTGGGTGCCGGCCTCGACGGACAGCGTGCCGTAGGCGTACGGCGCGTCGATCTCGAAGGTCGCCGACTTGATGCCCGCGCCCTCGGCGTAGGACGTGTCCATGACCTTGACGGGGTACTTGTGACGCTCTGCCCAGCGCAGGTACATGCGCATGAGCATCTCGGCGAAGTCGGTGGCGTCGTCGCCGCCCGCACCGGAGCGGATCGTGACGACGGCGGCGCGCTCGTCGTACTCGCCGTCGAGCAGCGTCTGCACCTCGAGCTGGCCGATCGCGGTCTCGAGGGCGGCGAGTTCGCGCTTGGCCTCTTCGGCCGAGTCGTCGTCCTCCATCTCGTTCGCGAGCTCGACGAGCACCTCGAGATCGTCGAGGCGGCGCTCGATGTCGGTGACGCGCTTGAGGTCGGCCTGGCGGTGGCTGAGCGCGCTCGTCACCTTCTGCGCCTTCTCGACGTCGTCCCACAGGTCGGGGGCGCCGGCCTCTTCGGACAGGCGCGCGATCTCGCTCTGGAGTGCACTGACGTCGACCACGGCCTGGATATCGGCGAAGGTGGAGCGCAGGGCCTGGATGTCGGCGGAGAGATCGAGTTCGAGCATGACACTCCAGACTAACGTGGATGCGGTGACCAACCGTGAGGAGCCGCTCAGCGTCCGCACGGTGCTGGTGCGCTTCGGGCCGATGATCTACGGGCCGACCGTGCTCTTCGCGCTCGGCGAGGGCGCGATCGTGCCGCTGATCCCGGTGATCGCCGCCGAGCTGGGCGCCGATGTGCCTGCCGCGGCGCTCGTCGCCGCCGCTCTCGTGGTCGGGCAGCTGTGCGGCAACATCCCCGCCGGCTGGGCCGTCGCGCGGATCGGCGAGCGGCTCACGATGACGTTCGCGGGTGGCCTGTCCCTGGTGGGTGTGGTCGCGATGGCGCTGGCCCCCGTGCTGGGGGTGTTCGCCGCGTCCGTGTTCCTGATCGGGTTCTGCGCCGCGGCGTTCGGACTCGCCCGGCACTCCTTCATGACCACGCGGATGCCGCTGGCGTTCCGCGCGCGGGCGCTGTCGCTGCTGGGCGGCAGCTTCCGCCTCGGCATGTTCGTCGGCCCGTTCGTGGCGGCGGCGCTGCTCGCGATCTTCGGCGACGAGCACGCCGCCATCTGGTTCTTCGGCGTCTGCCTGGTGGCCACCGTGCTGCTGGTGCTCCTCGGCCCCGACCCGGAAGTCGAACTGGCCGGTGCCGAGATCACGCGATCTCGGGGCGACTCGTCCATCGCGGAGGACACCGGCGAGGCGGTCACGGGGTCGATCCCGACGTCGGAGCGCGTCGGGGTGTTCGTGACGATGTGGCGCTACCGGAGCGTGCTCGCACGGCTCGGCCTCGCCGCCGCGACCCTGTCGGCCGTCCGCTCGGCGCGCCAGGCGGTGCTGCCCCTGTGGGGCGTGTCGATCGGCCTCGACGCCCAGACCATCGCCCTCGTCGTGGGCATCTCGGGCGCCATCGACTTCGCCCTCTTCTACGCCAGCGGCCAGGTCATGGACCGGTTCGGGCGCCTGTGGGCCGCCCTCCCGGCGATGCTGCTGATGGGCGGTGGCTTTATAGCTCTCGCCTTCACGCACGATCTCGCCACCAACGAGCTCTGGTTCGCGATGTTCGCCGCTGTGCTCGGCGTCGGCAACGGGCTCTCGAGCGGCATCCTGCTCACCCTCGGCGCGGATGTCGCACCGAAGTCGGAGCCCGCGGCGTTCCTCGGGTCCTGGCGCACCCTCACCGACGCCGGCGGCGCGGTGGCCCCGCTGCTGGTCGCGGGCATCGCCGCCGCGTTCTCCCTGTCGATCGCGACCGGGCTGATGGGCGTGATCGGCCTGCTCGGCGCCGGCGCGTTCATCCGCTACGTGCCGCGCTACGCCGCACCGCGCGCTCCGCGCTGAGCGCCACCCGCCACCCAGGTCACCGCAGGGCCGTGCGACTGGTGGCGGTCGCCTCCAGCGCGACGCCGTCCGGCACGAACAGTGTGAGGATCGGCGGCGTCCAGCGCGTCGCGACCGTCACCCGTGCCGACAGGCCGTCCGGAGCGGATGCGGCGACCACCGCGACATCGACCGCCACCGCGCCCAGCAGCGCGGCGGCCTCGTCCGCGACGTCCGCGTCGGTGAGCGCCGCCCGCGCCTCGCCGTCCTCCACGACGAGGGTGAAGCCGTCCGCACCCGCGAGGGCGGCCGCATCCGCGAGTCCGTCCAGTCGCTTCTGCGCGAGGTAGAGGCTCGTCGCGTCGACGCAGATCAGCACCGTCACCAGCGCCAGGATGCCGTACGCGAGCGTCAGGGGCAGGATGCTGCCGTCGTCGTCGCGTCTCATGGTGCGGTGCCCCACAGGCGTGAGATCTTCTGCGCCGAGGTCGCCTCGATCGGGATGCTGGCGAGCCGCTCCAGGCCGAGGAACTCGGGCGCGAGCGGCAGGCGCACCCGGGTCGCCACCGTCACGATGAGCGTCGCGCCCGCCTGCGGGCACCCGCCGGCTGCCGGTCGACAGCGCAGGGAGACCTCCACCTCGTCGGGGTCGATGCCGTAGCCGTCGACGATCGCGCCGAGCACGCGGTCGGCGCGTTCCGCTGCCTCGCCCTCATCGGCGGAGGTCGCGACCGCCCGAGCGATGTGGCGCGCGGCGGCACCGGCGCCCATCGACTGGCCCTGGATCTGGCCGAGTGCCACGACCAGGTAGACCAGTGGCACCAGCAGCACCAGGCCGACGAGGATGAACTCGAGCGCGGCGGACCCGGCATCGCCCGCAGCGGCGGCCGGCGGTTCAGTCCAGCGACTCGAGCGGTGCATGCGCGCTCACCTCCAGCATCCCGGCGGCGCCGAGCAGGCCGACCAGCGGGAGCGTGGCCCGGACGGTGACCTCCACCGCGGGCCCGCCGAGGTCGCGCTCCCGCACGGACACCGCCGTCGCGTACTCGTCGCCGACCGTGCGCGCGATGATCCGGGTGGTGCGGGCAGCGCCCTCCGCGAGGCTCGTATCGGCGAGGGCGGCGTGGTACGCGCCCTCGACCGCGGCGTCGTGCACCACGTTGCGGATGTAGACGGCGAGCCCGAACTGCAGCACGGCGAGGGTCAGCACGGTCAGGAGTGCTCCGACGAGCACGAACTCGACGGGGCTGGAACCGCGATCGTCGGCGGGCGCCGCGACCGATCGCCGCGCGGCCACGCGCTACAGCCCCGAGACCCGCTCGATCGCCTGCTCGAACAGCCCCGCCAGCGCGGGTCCGGCGAGCGCCCAGATCAGCACGACGAGCCCTGCGGTCATGAGGGTGATCAGCACCCAGCCGGGGACGTCGCCGCGTTCATCCTCGACGGCGTCGCGCAGAGCGAAGCGGGCGCGGTGGCGCAGCCGCTCCAGATGCATGTGGAACATGGTGATTCTCCTTCCGACCGGATCGGTCAGCCGATCCCGAGACGCAGCATGAAGACTCCCGGGAACACCGCGATGAGCACGCTGAGCGGGAGGATGAGGAAGACGAGCGGGAACAGCATGTAGATCTCCTTGCGTCCCGCCTGCTCGATGAGGGTGCGCTTCGCGTCCTCTCGGGCGTCCTGCGCCTGGGCCTGCAGCACCTGCGCGAGCGGCGCGCCCCGGTCGATCGCGGCGACGAGTTGGTCGACGCTGCGGGTCAGCGCAGGGATCTGCAGGCGCCCGGACAGCTCGCCCAGCGCATCCGGAAGCGACGAGCCGGTGCCGACCGACAGGACCAGCACCCGGATCCCGGCCGTCAGCTCCCCCGCACCGACCTCGCCTACCCGACGCAGCGAGTCGAGGATGCCCTCGCCGGCCGCCAGGCAGAGCGAGAGGAACTCGAGCACGGTCGGCAGCTCCTCCGAAACCCGTGTCACGCGTCCCCGCGCGGCCGCGGTCAGCCGGACGTCGCAGCCGAGCGCCCCGATCGCCCCGAGCACCACAGGGATCACCGCGCCGGCGGGACTCAGCGTGCCGGCGAGGGCGAGCACCACCATCAGGACTCCCCCTGCGGCCACGCCGATCAACGCCCACGCGAGCTGACGGCCGCGGAAGGCGGCAGCATCCATCCGCCAACCTGCCTGGCGGAGCCGGCGCTGCACACCGTCGGAACCAGACCCGGCGAGGCGACGCTGCGCATCATGCCAGAGCGAGCCGACGTCGACGGCGGGAACGGCGACCTCGAGCGTCGTGCCGCGCGGGTCGGTGACATCGCGGATGTACGGCGCTATCCGCCGGGCGAGCGAGACGGCGCCCCAGCGCGGCGCGAGCGAGACGAGCAGGCACGTGCCGAGCCCGAGCGCGCCGCCCAGCACGATCGCCAGCGCCAGCGGCGTCACCCGAACCACCTCCGCGGTTCGGAGAGGCGTCCGATCCGGATCATCAGCCGGTATGCGAGGACCGACACGAGCGCGCTCGCCACGATGAGGACGACGCCCTCCGGACTTCCGTACGCACGAGCGCCTTCCGGACGGAGTGCGAGCAGAGCGAGGATCCCCCACGGCGCCGCGACACCGAGCACTGCCGCGCCCCTGATCCAGGACTGCCGCGACTCGACCTCCGCCCGCAGGGTCGCATCCGCCCGCACCGACGCCGCGAGTGCGCGCAGCACGGGCGTGAGCTCGGTGCCGCCGACCTGACGCGCCATCCGCAGGGTCTCGATGATCCGGTCGCCGACGGGGTCGGAGAGAGCCGCCTTCAGACGCAACACGCTGGAGTCGAAGTGCCCGGACGCCGCCAGATCGCGCGCGAACGCGGCGAAGGCCGGCCGCAGCGGCTCAGGTGCCGAGGTCGACAGGCTCGCGACGGCGTCGGGAAGCGCGAGCCCCGCCCGCACCGACGCGATGAGGAGGTCGCACACATCGGGCCACAGCCCGCGCCGGGTGCGACGCAGGCGGGCACGGCGGGCACGCAGCCAGACGACCGGCGACGAGCCGCCCGCGAGCGCCGCCAGTGCCGCGAGGATCGGCACCGGTGCGACGATCCATGCCACGGCCGCCGAGAGGACCGCGCAGCCCGCGCACGCCGCCACGACGACGAACGGCGACGTGCGCGCGAAGCCCGCACCGTCAAGCAGTCGAGCGGTCCGCCCGACCGTCACCGTGCGAGCACGCCGTCGCTTCGGCCAGACCCAGGGCGAGATGGTCAGCAGCACACCGGCCGCCAGCATCGCACCCCAGAGGAACGTCATCGGGGTTCCGACCGGTACACCGTCCGCGCGACGACGGCCCCGCCCTCCACGCCGGTCGGCTCGACGATCTCCGCCACCCTCCGCCGTCCCGACTCGTCCTTCTCGCAGTGCACGACGAGGTCGACGCACGATGCCACCGTCGGCAGCACGAAGGCGCCGTCGATGTTGCGCCCCGCCAGCAGCGGCAGCGCGGCGAGCTTCGCCAGCGCCTCGCGGGCGGAGTTCGCGTGGATCGTCGCCGCACCGGGCACACCGGTGTTGAGCGCCAGCAGGAGGTCGAGCGCCTCGGCGTCGCGCACCTCGCCGATCACCAGCCGGTCGGGCCGCATGCGCAGCGCCTCCTTCACCAGGCGCCGCAGCGACACCTCCCCCGTGCCCTCGAGGCTCGGCTGACGCCCCTGCAGCGCGGCGATGTCGGGACGGTCGACGGAGAGCTCGAAGGTCTCCTCCACGGTCACGATGCGATGCTCCGGCGGGCAGGCCGCGATCAGCGCGCCGAGCAGCGTCGTCTTGCCCGCGTGCGTCGCTCCGGACACGAGGATGCTGCTGCCCCGCGCCATCGCCCCGCGCAGCATCCGCGCGCCCGACGGCGTGATCGCCTCGGCTGCGACGAGTCGGTCGAGGTCGCGGTAGGCGGGGAGGAACTTCCGGAGGTTCACGGACCAGTGCCGGCGGGTGATGTCCGGGATGACCACGTGGAGCCGGGAGCCGTCGGGCAGCGACGCGTCCACGAACGGCTGGCTGAGGTCGACCCGCCGGCCGGTGGCGTGCAGCATCCGCTCGACGAGGTCACGCACCGCCGACTCGCTGAGGCTCAGCGGCAGGCGCTCGGCGATGCCGTCGCGGGCGATGAAGATGCGATCGGGCGCGTTGATCCACAGTTCTTCGACGGTCGGGTCGTCGATGTACCGCTGCAGCGGCCCGTACCCCGACACGGTGGCCAGCACGTCGCGCACGCACGCCGCCTCGTCCTCGACGACGGCGAGCCCGCGAGCGAGGGCGAAATCGTTGTGGCGGCGCACCTCGGCCCGTGCCAGCTGCGCCGCGCGCTCCGGCTCGCGGGCTGGGTCGATGCGCTCGTCGCGGAGCCGGTCGCGCACGCGCTCGGCCACTGCCGCGGCGGGCGCGACAGCGCCTGCGGCAGATGACACGGAGGGGGCGAAGCTCACCGCGCCATCCTGACAAGGACCTGCGCGGGCCGCCGAAGTTATCCACAGGAAACCCACGTGCGAAACGGGGGCTGTCCCCCACAGGTGATGTCCAGCGCGCTCAGTAGACTTGATCCACCCGCGGGAGTGGTGGAATTGGCAGACACGCAGGATTTAGGTTCCTGTGCCTTCGGGCGTGGGGGTTCAAGTCCCCCCTTCCGCACGCGATCTCTCGCACCCTCCGCCGACTGACGACGGGAAACCCATCGTGCACGCAGTTCCCTCCGCTCTGATCCCCTGGCTGGATCCGGCCGCCATCATCGAATGGGCCGGCCCGTGGGCGCTCGTCGTGGTCTGCTTCATCGTGTTCGCCGAGACGGGTCTGCTGATCGGCTTCCTGCTCCCCGGCGACACGCTCCTGGTGATCTCCGGGCTGCTGTCGCACCCCCAGGACTACGCGCCCAACGGCGTGTTCGGCATGAGCGTGTGGTGGGTGGCCCTGTTCATCGGGCTCTCCGCCTTCATCGGCGGAGAAGTCGGGTACTACATCGGCCACAAGGGCGGCCCCGCCGTGTTCGAGCGCAAGGAATCCGGCCTCTTCAGCGTCAAGAACGTCGAGCGCACAAACGCCTTCTTCGAGCGGTACGGCGGGCTCACCGTGATCATGGCGCGCTTCGTGCCGATCGTGCGCACCTTCGCGCCCGTCGCCGCGGGCGTCGGCCACATGAACAAGTGGATGTACACGCTCTACAACCTCATCGGCGCGATCCTCTGGGGCTTCGGGCTCACGATGTTCGGCTACCTCATCGGCTTCATCCCGCCGGTCGCCGATTTCGTCGAGAACTACATCGACCTCATCCTGCTCGCCGCCGTCGGCGGCACCGCCCTCGTGACGCTGTGGCACTACTTCTCCGAGCGCCACACGGCCAAGAAGGCCGCCGCTGCGGGCGAAGACGTCGTGACCGACGAGGCGGAGGCAGAGGCGCTCGTGCTCGACCCCGAGGTGTTCGACCGCGGACCCGAGCTCGGCGACGGCGACGCCCCTCGGCGCTAGGCCGACTTCTTCTTGGCTGCGGGCTTCTTCGCCGCGGCCTTCTTCTTGCCGGAGGATGCTGACGCGTCGGCCTTGTCCGTCGAGCCGCCGCGTGCGGCGCGGGAGCGCTCCACACTCGCGCGCAGAGCCTCCATCAGGTCGATGACCTCGCCGCCCGACTCGGCCTCCTCCTTCTCGCCGAAAGTCTCGGCGGTGTCGAGCGCATCGCCCTTCTCGAGCTTCGCCTCGATGAGGGTGCGCAGCTCCTGCTGATACGCGTCGCCGAACTGGGACGGATCGAAGTCGCCCGAGAAGCTGTCCACGAGCGAGGCGGACAGCTCCAGCTCCTTCGCCGAGATCTTGACCGGCTCGTCGAGCGACGCGAACGCCGCCTCCCGCACCTCGTCGGCCCACAGCAGCGTCTGCAGCACGAGCACGTCGTCGCGCACGCGCAGGGCGGCCAGGCGCGTCTTCTGCCGCAGCGAGAACCGCACGATCGCGGTGCGGTCGGTCTGCTCGAGCGTCCTGCGCAGCAGCACGTACGCCTTCGGCGAGGAGGAGTCGGGCTCGAGGTAGTAGGCCTTGTCGAGCGTCAGCAGATCCACCTGATCGCTCGGCACGAACTCGACGACCTCGATCTCGCGGCTGCGCTCGGCGGGCAGCGACGCGAGATCCTCCGGCGTCAGCACCACGGTGCGGTCCCCGTCGTCGTAGGCCTTGTCGATGTCCTGATAGGCGACGACCTTGCCGCACACCTCGCACTTGCGCTGGTAGCGGATACGGCCGCCGTCCTCGTTGTGCACCTGGTGCAGCGGCACGTCGTGATCCTCGGTCGCCGAGTACACCTTGACCGGCACATTCACCAGACCGAAGGTGAGCGCGCCCTTCCAGATCGACCTCATCCCATCAGTACACACCAGTCACACCCGCCACGGCTAGAGTCTGGACATGACCCTCTCCGGAACGGGACGAGCATGCGCCTGACGAGGATCGGCGGCCCGACCGTGCTCGCCGAGTTCGACGGCTGGCGCGTGCTGATCGATCCGACCTTCGACCCGCCCGGCCGCCGGTACGCGTTCGCGGCCAGCACGTCGAGCGTCAAGACCCTCGGCCCTGCGATTCCCGCGGACGAGCTCGGGCCGATCGACGTGATGCTCGTGAGCCACGACCACCATGCCGACAACCTCGACGACGCGGGCCGTGCGATGCTGCCGTCCGCCGGGCACGTCGTGACCACGACGAGCGGCGCGCGCCGTCTCGCACTGCCCCACACGCACGGCCTCGACATCGGGCAGACCGTGCGGCTGGAGGCGGATGACCGGCCGGCGCTCGAGATCACGGCGACGCCTGCCCGGCATGGCCCGACCCTCCTCAAGCCGATCGTGGGCGACGTGATCGGCTTCGCCGTACGCCGGGCCGGCGAGAGCCGGGTCGCTCTCTGGGTGTCCGGCGACACCGTGCCCCACCCCGCGCTGAGGACGGCGGCGGCCGAGATGGACGTCGATGTCGCGATCGTGAACGCCGGCGGGGTCCGATTCGGCCTCACCGGTCCGGTGCGCTTCACGATGACGGGCGCCGAGGCGGTGTCGCTCCTCGACGTGCTCGCGCCGCGCGTCGCTGTCGCCGCGCACTACGACGGCTGGTCGCACTTCCGCGATGGCGAGGAGGGCGTGCGCGCCGCCGTTCGCGCGGCGCCCCAGGCTGTGCGCGAGCGCGTCCGCTGGCTGCCCGACGGAGTGCCGGTCGACCTCTGACGGCGTTTCCCGCGTCCGCGCGGCAGGATGGGCTCATGGCCGGCGAGCAGGTGGTGCGCATCGAGGGGCGCCGCGTGCGGCTGACCAACCTCGAGAAGGTGCTCTACCCCGCCACCGGCACCACCAAGGGCGAGGTCATCGACTATTACTCCCGGATCGCGGGGATGCTGCTGCCCCACCTCGCCGACCGCCCCGTGACCCGGATCCGCTGGCCGGAGGGCGTGGACCATCCGTCGTTCTTCGCGAAGGACCTGGAGCGCGGCGCGCCGGACTGGGTGCCCCGCGTGCCCATCGACCACTCGAGCGGCGCTAAGGACTACCCGCTCGTGACGGGCCTGCCCACCCTGGTCTACCTCGCGCAGGTCGCGAGCCTCGAGCTGCACGTGCCGCAGTGGCGCTTCGACCAGCGGCGCGAGCGGGGCAACCCGGACCGCATCGTCCTCGACCTCGACCCCGGGCCGGGGACCGGGCTCGCCGAGTGCGCCCAGGTGGCACGGTGGGCCCGCGACATCCTCACCGGCATGGGGCTCGATCCGGTGCCGGTGACCAGCGGCAGCAAGGGCATCCACCTGTACGCCACGCTGCCGGGCACCCAGACGAGCGAGCAGGTCACCGCGGTCGCGCACGCGCTCGCGCGGGCCATCGAGGCCGATCACCCCGACCTGGCCGTGAGCCAGATGGCGAAGGTGCAGCGCGCGGGCAAGGTGTTCATCGACTGGAGCCAGAACAACGGGTCGAAGACCACGATCTCGCCGTACTCCCTCCGCGGACGCGAACGGCCGACCGTCGCCGCACCTCGCACGTGGGACGAGCTCGACGACCCCGACCTGCGGCACCTCCTCATCGACGAGGTGCTCGCGCGGGCCGAGGAGTTCGGCGATCTCGTGCAGATGCTGCGGCCGGCAGCATCCGCCTCCCCCGCACCGCTGTCCACCTACATCGCCAAGCGCTCCGCGTCGAAGACCCCGGAGCCGGTGCCCGAGAGCCCGCACGTCGAGCCGACGGCGCCGGGCGAGCCGGCACGATTCGTCATCCAGGAGCACCACGCGTCGCGGCTGCACTGGGACTTCCGTCTCGAGCGCGACGGCGTCCTAGTGAGCTGGGCGGTGCCGAAGGGCGTCCCCGCCGACACCGGCCGCAACCACCTCGCGGTCATGACCGAGGACCATCCCCTGGACTACGGCACCTTCGAGGGGACGATCCCGAGGGGCGAGTACGGCGCCGGCACGGTCACCGTCTGGGACTCCGGGACCTACGACCTGGAGAAGTGGCGCGACGACGAGGTCATCATCACCGTGCACAGCGCACCGGGCGGCCCGCTCGGATCAGTGCGGCTCGCCCTCATCCGCACCGGCGGCGAGGGTGAGAAGTCGCAGTGGCTGCTGCACCGCATGAAGACCGATGCGGACGGTCGCCCCCAGAAGCCGGGCGCCCCCGTGGTCGCGGCCGACCCGCACCTCCCCGCGACCCCGCCGGCGGCGCCCGCGGCTCCCGCGGTGACCATCGAAGCCCCGCCTGCGGCCCCCGCGGCCTCCATCGCCCGCGCCGATGTCGCTCCCATGCTCGCCACCACCGCGACCCCCGCTCTCGCCCGCGACGCCGCACAGCGCTGGGGCGAGTGGGCCGAGGTGAAGTGGGACGGCATCCGAGCGCTCGGCGTCTGGGACGGCGAGCGGCTGCGCCTGTTCGCCCGCAGCGGCACCGACATCACCGCCCGGTACCCCGAGCTGACGCGCGTCGACGCCGGCCTCGGCCCGGAGCGGGCGGTCATCGACGGCGAGATCGTGGCCTTCGACGGCCAGGGCATGCCGAGCTTCACGCGGCTGCAGAACCGCATGCACCTGACCAAGCCGCGCGAGATCGAGCGGGAGACCGTGCGCACGCCGATCCGGTACGCGCTCTTCGACCTGCTCGCACACGGCGGGACGGATGCCGCCCCCCTCCCCCTCCGGGAGCGCCGCAGCATCCTCGAATCCCTCTCCGCCGCTGCGATCGCGCCGATCGTCGTGCCGCCCGTGTTCGACGACGTCGACGACGCGCTCGCGGCGAGCCGGACGTTCGGCCTGGAGGGCATCGTCGTGAAGAATCCCGACTCGCGGTATCGGCGCGGCTCACGGTCGGACGACTGGCTGAAGGTGAAGCTGACCCACACGCAGGAGGTGGTGATCGGCGCCATCCGACCAGGCAAGGGCGGCCGGACGGGCGCGATCGGATCGCTGCTCGTCGGCATCCCCGGGCCGGACGGACTGCGCTACGCCGGTCGGGTCGGCACGGGGTTCAGCGAGGCGGCGCTGAGCCGACTGGAGGGGATGCTGACGCCTCTCCGCACGGACGAGAACCCGTTCGTGGGGGTCCCGAAGGCCGACGCCTCGGACGCCCTGTGGGTGCGGCCCGAGCTCGTCGGCGAGGTCGAGTACGGCGAGCTCACCCCCGCGGGCATCCTGCGCCACTCGCGCTGGCGCGGCCTCCGCCCCGACAAGGCACCCGGCGACGTGGTTCCCGAGGTCTGAGACCCGTCACGCGTGCGCGTCGTGGTCGACGTGGCCGACGTGCTCCAGCTGGAAGGTCGAGTGCTCGACGTCGAAGTGATCGGCCAGGCACCCCTGCAGGCGGGTGAGCAGCGCCTGTGCGCCGCCGCCGTCGAAGTGGCCGTCGTCCACCACGACGTGCGCCATGAACACGGGCGCACCGCGGGTGAGCTGCCAGACGTGGACGTCGTGCACGTCGACGACTCCGGGCGCCTCGAGGATGTGGGCGCGGATCTGCGCGACCTGCATGCCCTTCGGCACTCCCTCCGACAGCACGGAGGCGACCTCGCGCAGCAGGCTGATAGCCCGCGGCACGATCATCGCGGCGATCACGAGCGACACCACGGCGTCAGCCTGCACCCACCCGGCGAGCACGATGACGATCGCGGCGACGATGACCGCCGCCGAGCCGAGCAGATCGCCCAGGACTTCGAGGTATGCCCCGCGCACGTTGATGCTGTGACGCTGCGCGGAGCTGAGCAGCCACATCGACGCCGCGTTCGCGACGAGTCCGACGATCGCGACCACGAGCATCAGTCCGCCCGCGACCTCGGTGCCGGACGGGGCGAGGAGACGCAGCACCGCCTCGACCGCGATCCACGCGGCCAGGACGAGCAGGATGATCCCGTTCACGAGGGCTCCGAGCACCTCGGCACGCTGATAGCCGAAGGTGGAGCGGTCGTCCGCAGGCCGGGCGGCCACGATGCTCGCGATCAGCGCGATGACGAGCGCGGCGGCGTCCGTGAACATGTGCGCCGCGTCGGCGAGAAGCGCGAGCGAACCGGACAGCGCCGACCCGACGATCTGCACGACCATCACCGCCCCGGTGAGGGCCAGTGAGATCGTCAGCAGACGCCGGCTGCCGGCGCCGCGGATGCCCGCGGGCGCGTGATCGTGCATGGCTCCAGGCTACGGCGCGCCGGCCCCCGGAGAGCGGTTGCCGCCCTGTCGGGAATGAGTCTCAGTCGCGTCTCAGAGCTCGGCGAGCAGCGGGGCGAGCGCTGCGAACGCGCGAGCCCTGTGCGACTGCGCGTTCTTCTCCTCCGCGGAGTACTCCGCCACCGTGCGCTCTTCGCCGGCCGGCTGGCCGTCGGGGATGAAGATCGGGTCGTACCCGAACCCGCCGTCGCCGCCCGGCTGGGTCGCGAGGCGACCGGGCCAGTGCCCCTCGACCACGTGGCCCTTGCCGCTCGGGAGCACGAGGGCGATGGTGGAGACGAACTTCGCGGTCCGGTGCGAGTCGTCGATGTCGCTGAGCTGGTCGAGCAGCAGCTCGAGGTTGGCCACCGCATCCTTCTTATGCCCTGCCCAGTAGGCCGAGAACACCCCGGGCGCCCCGCCGAGCACGTCCACGCAGATGCCGCTGTCGTCGGCGAGGGCCGGCAGACCGGTGTGCGCGCACGCCATGCGAGCCTTGATCAGCGCGTTGTCGGCGAACGTGGTGCCGCTCTCGACCGGCTCGGGCCCGTCGTAGCCGACGACCTCGACGTCGGGCCGGTAGGCCGCGACGATCGCGGCGAACTCCTCGACCTTGTGCGGGTTGTGGGTGGCGAGGACGATGCGGCCGGGCACGGCCGTCACTCCGCGGCCAGGGCGGCGAGCTGGTGCGTGCGCAGGTCGGCGCAGCCGGCGACGCCGAGGTCGAGCAGCGCGTCGAGCTCGCGCTTGTCGAACGGCGCGCCCTCGGCGGTGCCCTGCACCTCGACGAACAGGCCACGACCGGTGACGACCACGTTCATGTCGGTCTCGGCGCGGACGTCCTCGACGTAGGCCAGGTCGAGCATGGGCTCGCCGTCGATGATGCCGACCGACACAGCGGCGACCGAGTCGACGAGCGGTGTCGCCTTCTGACCGATGAACTTCTTCTGCCTGCCCCACTCGATCGCGTCGGCCAGAGCCACGTACGCGCCCGTGATGGCCGCTGTGCGGGTGCCGCCGTCGGCCTGCAGCACGTCGCAGTCGATGACGATCGTGTTCTCGCCGAGCGCCTTGGTGTCGACGACCGCGCGCAGGGCGCGGCCGATCAGACGCGAGATCTCGTGCGTGCGTCCACCGATCTTGCCCTTCACGGCCTCACGGTCGTTGCGGCTGTTCGTGGCGCGCGGCAGCATCGCGTACTCGGCGGTGACCCACCCCTTGCCCTTGCCGGTCAGCCAGCGAGGCACGCCGTTCGTGAAGGACGCGGTGCACAGCACCTTGGTGCCGCCGAACGAGATCAGCGCGGATCCCTCGGCATGCGCACTCCAGCCGCGCTCGATCGTGATCTCTCGCAGCTGGTCGGGCGTGCGGCCGTCGGCGCGGGTGGTGTCTGACATGTCTCTCCTGGCGGTGGTGGTCAGCGTGGTGGGCAGTGTTCGTGTCAGCGGTGGGGCAGGTCGATCGCGCCGGTCTGGACGAGTCGGACGGTGCTGACCTCGCGGCCCATCAGGCGATGCGCGAGGCGCAGGAACTCGTCGGCGGAGTCGCCGGTGGCCTCGTAGACGTGCGTGGCGGACGCATCGGGCCCGGCGAGCAGGTCACGCGAGACGAGCTGACGGTACACGTCCTTCGCGGTCTCGGTGTCGCTCGAGACGAGCGAGACGTCCGGCCCCATCACGTAGCTGATCGCGCCCTCGAGGAACGGGTAGTGGGTGCAGCCGAGGACGAGGGTGTCGACCCGGGCGTCGCGCAGTGGCGCGAGGTACTCCTCGGCCACCGCGAGGACTTCGGCCGAATCGGTGATGCCCGCCTCGACGAACTCGACGAAGCGCGGGCACGCCTGTGCGAAGACGGTCAGCCGCTCGTTGACTTCGAGCATGTCCTGGTAGGCGCGCGAGCCGATCGTGCCGGCGGTGCCGATGACGCCGATGCGCCCGTTGCGGGTCGTCGACATCGCGGTGCGGACGGCGGGGCCGATCACTTCGACCACCGGGACGTCGTAGCGCTCACGCGCGTCGCGCAGCATCGCCGCCGACGCGGTGTTGCACGCGATGACGAGCATCTTCACACCCTGGTCGACCAGGGTGTCGAGCACCTCGAGAGCGTACCGGCGCACATCGGCGATGGGCTTGGGCCCGTACGGCGAGTGGGCGGTGTCGCCGATGTAGAGCATCGACTCGCGCGGCAGCTGCGCAGAGATCGCCCGGGCGACGGTGAGCCCACCGACCCCGGAGTCGAAGATGCCGATCGGCGCGTCGTCCACGATCAGCCAGCCTACCCGGCGCAGCGCCCTGGCTAGGCTGACGCCATGACTGCGCGCAGCACCGCCCTGCTGACCGACCGCTACGAGCTCACCATGCTCGACGCCGCCCTGCGCGACGGGACCGCCGAGCGCCGCTGCGTCTTCGAGCTGTTCGGGCGGCGTCTGCCCGGCGCCCGCCGGTTCGGGGTGGTCGCCGGGACGGGCCGGCTCCTCGGACTGCTGGCCGACTTCCGGTTCGGCGATGCCGAGCTGCGCTACCTCCGCGACGAGAAGGTCGTGGACGCGGCGACCCTGGCCTTCCTGGAGGGGTACCGCTTCACCGGCTCGATGACCGGCTACCGCGAGGGCGAGCTGTACTTCCCCGGCTCGCCGATCCTCACCGTCGAGGGGACGTTCGCCGAGGCGGTGATCCTGGAGACGATCGCCCTCAGCATCCTGAACCACGACTCCGCCGTCGCGACCGCCGCCGCCCGGATGAGCATCGCCGCCGGCGACCGACCGCTCGCTGAGATGGGGTCGCGCCGCGCGGGCGAGGACTCCGCGGTGGCCGCGGCGCGTGCCTGCTACATCGCCGGATTCGGGGCGACCAGCAACCTCGAGGCCGGCCGGCGCTGGGGCGTGCCGACGATGGGCACCGCGGCGCACGCCTGGACGCTCCTGCACGACACCGAGGAGGACGCGTTCCGCTCGCAGGTCGAGGCGCTCGGCGTCGGCACGACCCTCCTGGTGGACACGTACGACATCGCGCAGGGCGTCGAGACCGCGATCCGGGTCGCCGGCACCGGACTCGGCGGCGTACGGATCGACTCGGGCGACCTGCCCACCGTCGCGGCTCAGGTGCGCGAGCAGCTGGACGCACTGGGCGCGACCGGGACGAAGATCACCGTCACCAGCGACCTGGACGAGTTCGCGATCGCGGCATTGGCCGCATCCCCCGTCGACGCGTACGGCGTCGGCACGTCGGTCGTCACCGGCTCCGGCACACCCACCGCGGGCATGGTCTACAAGCTCGTCGCACGACAGGATGCTGCGGGCGGCTGGGTCGGCGTGGCGAAGGCGTCAGTGGACAAGAACTCGAAGGGCGGACGCAAGGCGGCGTTCCGCACCCTCGACGCGGGCACTGCCACGAGCGAGCTGATCTCCGTCGCCGACGGGTTCGAGCAGCTCGAGACAGCGCTCTCGCACCCCGATGCGCGGGCGCTGCACGTGCCGCTCGTGGTCGACGGCGAGGTGGACCCGGCTTTCGTCGGCACCGTCGGAGTCGACGCCGCGCGGGCCCACCACGCCCGCGTGCGCGAGGAGCTCCCGGTCACGGCGCTCGCGCTCAGCCGGTCGGACCCCGCCATCCCCACGGTCTACGTGGAGCAGTGACGCGCAGCATCCGCTCGAGAGGACGATCGGCGAACGGAGGAGAATCCGCTCGCGGAGAGTCCTCGGAACGCCGGAAGTCCTCGCGAAGCGGTGGCCGGAGCGGTGAGCTCAGCCGACCATCGAGTCGTAGATCTCCTTGCAGGTGGGGCAGACGGGGAACTTCTCCGGGTCGCGCCCGGGGGTCCACTTCTTGCCGCACAGCGCCCGCACCGGCTTGCCGGTGATCGCGGACTCGAGGATCTTCTCCTTCTTCACGTAATGAGCGAATCGCTCATGGTCACCCGGCTCGATGTTCTCTTCCTGCAGGAGCTCTTCGAGCTCGCGGTCGAGGGTCGCGATGCCGCCCTGGTCGGGGCTGTCGAGGGGGGTGCTCATGGTCAGCCAGTGTAGCCGCCGCCCTGGACGGCGGGGCGGTCTCCACAGCCCGAGGTCACACCGATTCGGCGAACTCCATGATGCGACCGCCGCTGCGGGAGAACACCAGCGCGCCGATCGTGATGCCCACGATCAGCACGCCGGCGCCGGTGCCGATGCCCGCCCAGAACGCCAGATCGGCGGCCTCCGCGTCGCCGCCGAGCCCGAGCCACGCCCACCACAGGACGGGCGCGCACAGGACGACCGAGCCGAGCATCACGAGCGCCTGCGCAGACGCGCCGGACGAGCCGTAGCGCTGCGGCTGCTGGAACGGGCTCTCCCCCGGAGGTGAGACGGCGTACGGCGCCACGACCGACGAGATCGACGAGAGCCCGAGCGCCGTCCCGAACAGCGCGGCGCACACGCCGACCATGGCGGGGAGCAGCGCCCAGCGCCCGTGGATCGACATCGCCACCGGGATGGCGATCGCGAGGACCGGCACCCCGATCAGCAGGATCGGGACCAGCCGGCCGATCCGATCGGCGAAGCCGCGCACGCCGGCCGACACGTGCATCCAGACGGCCGTGGAGTCGTAGGCGAGGTCGTTGTGGGGCAGCCAGCCGAGGAACAGCGCCATGAACGGCACCGGGATGAGCGCGACCGTCTGCACGGGGACGCCGACGATGAGCAGGGGCACGATCGTCAGCGCCGCGGTGATCGGCACGACCACGACGTTCACGAGGTACCGGCGGTCGCGCAGCCAGTACATCAGGCTGCGAGCGGCGATGGCGCCGCCCGGCGTGCCCGGTGCGACCGTGAACCAGCCGAGCCCGCCGCGCTCGCGGCTGGTGCGGGGCCGCTCGGTCGTGGTGAGCAGGACGCGGACGAGGAGGAGCCACAGCATCCCGAGCCCGATCAGCGAGGCGATCGCGACCAGGACGGGCAGAGCCACATCACCCGCCGTGGCGACGGCACCCGGGATCGCCCAGGCGGCGCCCACGGGGGTCAGGGCGAGCACGTCCACCGCGGCGGAGAGCTGCGTCGGGACCGAGCCCCGCCAATCGAGCGAGGCGAGGAACACGCCCACCGGCACCACCACGACCAGGATCGTCAGGGCGAACAGTCCGGACAGCTCGCGGGAGCGGCGCTCGCGCAGGAACAGCGAGGTGAGGGCCATGCAGACCCTGGCCAGCAGCACGCAGGTCGCCAGGGCGAGCAGGATGCTGATGCCGCCGACAGCGCCGGCGACGCCGTGCTCTCCCCACACCACGGCGACCGTGATCCCGAGTGCGGCGACGGCGAGCACAGGCACGCTCACGAAGCCGGCGAGGGCGAGGATGCCGGCGAGCGGCGTCGGGGAGGCGCCGAGCACCGCGAATCTGCGGGGATCGAGCGGATCCTCGACGCCGGCGACCAGGGGGGCGAGCGCGAAGCCGAGCGTGAGCGCGGAGCCGCCGAGCACGGTCACCGCCTGCATGACATCGGCGTCCGAGTCACCGAGCGTGACGACCGCCCAGCAGCCTGCCGCGGTTGCCGCGATCAGCAGGAGCAGCCCGACGACGGTGCGGACGACGTGCCTGCGGTCGCCGCGCAGCGCGCCGACCAGCAGCGCGAGTCTCAGCCGGAGAACGTGTGCAGCCACTCGAGGCCCTCCACGTCGCTGAGCCCGCCGGCCAGTTCGACGAAGCGCTGCTCGAGGGTCAGCTCGCCGCGGACCTCCTCGATCGTGCCCTCGGCGAGCACCTGGCCCGCGACGATCACGGCGACCCGGCTGCACACCCGCTCGACCAGGTCCATGCCGTGGCTGGAGAGGATCACGGTCCCGCCGTGCGCGACGTACGTGGAGAGGATGTCGAGGATGATCTGGCTCGACACCGGGTCGACCGCCTCGAAGGGCTCGTCGAGCACGAGCACGCGCGGCGAGTGGATCAGCGCCCCGGCCAGCATGATCTTCTTCAGCATGCCCGCCGAGTAGTCCGACACGACGCGGCCCAGCGCATCGGCGAAGTCGAACGCCCGCGCCAGGTCGGTCGTGCGGCTCTCGACCACGGCAGGACGCAGCCCGCGCAGCACGCCGTAGTAGTAGAGCAGCTGGCGGCCGGTGAGCCGGTCGAAGGTGCGCAGCCGATCGGGCAGCACGCCCATCATGCGCTTCGCCCGCGCGGATCCGGATGCTGCGTCGACACCGTTGACGGTGATCGTCCCGCGATCGGGGCGGAGCAGTCCCGCGATCATCGACAGCGTCGTGGTCTTGCCTGCGCCGTTCGGCCCGACCAGACCGTAGAAGGTGCCGGCGGGCACCGTGAGGTCGATGCCGTCGACCGCCCGTGTCTCCCCGAACACCTTCGTGATGCCGCGGAGCGTCAGCGCAGGTTCGCCGTGCTCGGGCGCCGGCGCGCTGAGGACGTCGGCGAGCGTGTCCGGGGCGTCCGGCTCGTGCTCCGTCGACAGCTCGGGCTCCGGCTCCGAGTCGGGCTCAGGCTCGGGCTCGGGCTCCGGCTCAGGCGCGGGCTCAGGAGTCTGCTCGGGCTCCGGCTCGGGCTCAGGCAGCGCGGGTGACTCCGGCAGCGGAGGGCGTGGCGGGATCGGAGGCGGCGGCATCGGCGGGATGGCGATATCGGCGGTGGAGACCGACGGCAGCGGCTGTGCGATGCCGGAGGCCGGTGCAGATGCGGCGGGGGGACGCTTGGCCGCCGGCGGCTTCGCTGCCGGCTTGGCTGCCGGCTTGGGCGTGGGCTTGCCCGTGACTGCGGGCTTGGGCGTCGTCTTGGCGGCTGGTTTCCTCGGGGCGCGCCGCTTCGCGGCGGGCGCCTTCGGCGCGGGCGGGAGCGTCACGATCGGCGCCTCGCCCAGAGTCTCCCCCCGGTCCTCCCCGCGGTTCTCCCCGACGCGCTCCACCAGACCGTCCGGGTCGTCCTGGACGGGCTCGTTCGGCACCGGGAGAGAAGTCATCGATCCAAAGTATCAAGCCGCTCGCGAACCAGGCCAGACTGAGGGGTGCGTCGGCGTAGACGTGAGACTTTTGTCACGAAAAGGCAACGTCGGAGGGCGATTCTGGGCGTTCCCAGGTGCGCTCGCTAGCATGGACCCGGCACAAGGGAGTGTCCTGCCGGTGAACGCACCGCGACTTTCTCACACTCCAGGAGCAGATACTTGACCATTCAGACCGTCATCCTCGCCGCAGGCATGGGCTCACGTCTCGGACGCAGCCTGCCGAAGCCCCTGACCGAACTCGGCGACGGCCGCAGCATCATGCAGCAGCAGCACGACAACATCCGGGCGGCCTTCGGCACGGAGGCGAAGATCACGACGGTCGTCGGCTACCGCGCAGAGACGATCGTGGAAGCCTTCCCCGCCGTCCAGTACGTCTACAACGACCGGTACGACCAGACCAACACGTCCAAGAGCCTGCTCCGCGCGCTGACGAAGACCGGCAAGTCCGGCGTCCTGTGGATGAACGGCGACGTCGTCTTCGACCCGCGCGTGCTCGGTCGGGCGATCGAGCTGATCGAGCGCGACCAGTCGTTCGTCACCGTCAACACCTCGAAGGTCAGCGACGAAGAGGTCAAGTACACCGTCGACGCCGAGGGCTTCATCAACGCCCTCTCGAAGACCGTGAAGGGCGGCATCGGCGAGGCCGTCGGCATCAACTACATCTCTTCGGCCGACAAGCGCGCGTTCGTGCGCCAGCTCAGCCGCGTCGACGACCAGGACTACTTCGAGCGCGGGCTGGAGCTGGCGATCGCCGAGGACGGCATCGTGCTCGAGCCCCTCGACATCTCGGACCTGTACGCCGTCGAGGTCGACTTCGCCGAGGATCTCGAGCGCGCGAACCTCTTCGTCTGATCCGAGTCAACCCCCAGCTGGTCTCCGGGTTCTCACGCATAGGATCGGCGTGATGAGCGAGAAGGTGCACAGCATCCACTCCCTCCCGGGCGACTCGCCCTGGGCGGGCGGGCTGCCGCCGGTCGGGTCCGACGAGCATCCCCTCACCGTGCGCGCGCTCGACAGGGTGCTGGCCATCCAGCGTCCGGTCGTCGTGGCGCACCTGCGCAGCATCCGTCTGCGCCATCCGCAGGCCTCCAGCGCGGAGATCATCCGCATCCTCGAGCGTCGCTACCTGACCGCCGTGACGACGGGTGGCGCGGCCGTGGGTGCCACCGCCGTCGTGCCGGGGATCGGCACCGGCGTGACGCTGGCGCTCAGCGGTGTCGAGACGCTCGCGTTCCTCGAGTCCACCACGCTGTTCGCGCAGTCGGTCGCGGAGGTGCACGGGATCGCGGTCGGCGACCCCGATCGCGCGCGTGCGCTCGTGATGACGCTGATGCTGGGCAGGGAGGGCGTCGACCTCGTCGCCCAGCTCGGCCGGCAGGCCAGCGGAACGGGACCGGGGCGCGACAGGTACTGGGGCGAGCTGGTCACCAAGACACTCCCCCGCGCTGCCGTCGGTCCGCTCGTCGACCAGCTCAAGTCGTCGTTCGTTCGGCAGTTCGCGGCCAAGGGCGGTGCGTCCTTCCTCGGCAAGGCACTGCCGTTCGGTGTGGGAGCGGCCGTCGGCGGTGCCGGCAACAACATCCTCGGCCGTCGTGTGCTCGTCAACTCCCGTCGCGCGTTCGGGGTGCCGCCGCTCGCCCTGCCGGTCGATCTCGAGCCTCGTCCGGGAGCCGCACCCGTGGAGCGCGTCGCGCTCTGGCGCGTGCGGCGCATCGGAGGGGCGATCGCGGGCGGCGTCACCCGCGGCACTGCCGCGATCGGCGGCGCCGCGAAGAAGGTCGGAGGCCGATAGGGATGGGACTGTTCACACAGCGGCCGGAGGAGCCGACCGAATGGGCCGGCCTGCCCTCGGAGCCGCTGCGGCCGAGATCGCTCGCCGATCAGCTGCCGGAGGCACCCGATGACGATGCCCTGGGGCTCGTCACCGGCGATGCCGTCCAGTCGATCTCGATCCCGCTGCCCGCGCCGGCGAACCCACCCTCTGCAGAGGCCTCCGACGGTGATGCCGGCGAGGGTGACGGCGGCGCGCCCGGCGAATAGCACGCCGCACCCCGGGAGCCCTACGCTCGGAGCATGGACAGCACGCTCGCGTGCCTGGCGGCATGGATGCCCCGGCAACGGTGGTACGCGGCCAAGGGGCGTCCGCCCAGCCTGCGGCTGATCTCCTGGTGGGACTTCCCCGCCGACGACCAGGACGCCCGCGTGCGCACGTATCTCGTCGCCGATGAGGGCGCACTCCCGGTCGTGCTGTACCAGGTTCCCGTGGTGGCACGTCCGACCACGACCGTCACCGCATCCGGCGCCCACGTCATCGGCAGCCCGGAGCCGGGCACCACCTTCATCGACGGCCCGCACGACCCGGCCTATGTGGGCGCCCTGATGGGCCTCGTCCTCGGAGGAGGGACGGTGTCCGGCCCGCATGCCACCGCAACCGGGCATCCCCTCGTC
The DNA here is from genome assembly GCF_027943945.1 of Microbacterium terricola. Classification (NCBI taxonomy): domain Bacteria; kingdom Bacillati; phylum Actinomycetota; class Actinomycetes; order Micrococcales; family Microbacteriaceae; genus Microbacterium; species Microbacterium terricola. Next base: position 1,736,057 of record NZ_AP027141.1, read on the forward strand.
GCCGCCGACGACGACGAGGGGCCGGTCTCGGCCCACGTCCTGAACGGCGAGCAGTCGAACACCTCGCTCATCGCACCGGCCACCGCGTCGCGCCCCGCCGTGATCTGCAAGATCTTCCGCCAGGTGAATCAGGGCCGCAACCCGGACATCGAGCTGCAGACGGCACTCGCGGGTGCGGGTTCTCCGCACATCGCGCCGGCGGTCGGCTGGGTCGAGGGGACGTGGCTCGACCCCGGTGCCGCGCAGCAGACGGTCGGCGGGTCACTGGCGTTCGCGCAGCGGTTCTTCTCGGGAGTCGAGGATGCGTGGCGGGTAGCCCTCCGCGCTGCGGCGGACGGGACGCCGTTCGACCGGGAGGCCCACGCCCTGGGACGCGCAACCGCGGACGTGCATCTCTCGCTCGCGCACCTGTTCCCCACCCGGCCCGCCGAGCCCCGCGACGTCGACGGGTTCGCCGAGACCTGGCGCCGCCGGCTCTCCATCGCCCTCGCCGAGGTCCCCGCGATCGCCGAGCGGCGCACCGCGATCGAGGCGGTGTACGCGCGCGCATCCTCCGCCCGGCCGACGCTGCAGCGCATCCACGGCGACTACCACCTCGGCCAGGTGCTGCACACCGAGAACGGCTGGGTGCTCCTCGACTTCGAGGGCGAGCCGATGCGGCCGATCCGCGAGCGGGTGCGCCCCGATGCCGCGCTCCGCGACGTCGCCGGGATGCTGCGCTCGTTCGATTACGTCGCCGGCTCGATCCGGCTCGACGACCCCGCGAGACCGGCCGCCGCAGTGCGTGCCTGGGTCGACGCGGCGCGGGCCGCCTTCCTCGCGGGCTATGCCGAAGCCACCGGCGACCCGCTCGATGCCGACGACCCGCTGCTGGCGGCTCTGGAGCTCGACAAGGCCGTGTACGAGGCGATCTACGAAGCGCGCAACCGGCCCACGTGGGTCACGATCCCGCTGCGGGCGATCGGACGCCTCGCGGCCACCCACCCGGCGTGACCGCGGCCGGCCTCAGTCGTCGAGCTCCGCCTCTTCCGGCTCGGGGATGTCGAGGTCGTCGTCGGCCGACTCGGCATGCCAGTGCTCCCAGCGCGTCATGAGCTCGCCGATCGCGGCGTGGAAGCGCGCCGTCGCCGCACCGGGTGCGGTGTCGCCGAAGTAGTGCTGGACCCACTGCTCGAGACGCGCGACGGCGTCGGGGTCGTCGAGCACTCGATGCCCCTCCGCCACGATCTGTCCGGCCGCCGCGGCGTCCAGCCACTCGCAGGCGGACAGGTAGCCGTGCGTGTCGACGATCGCCTCGGGATCGGCGGGGCGGGTCACGAGAAGCGGCTTGTCGGCGGCCAGGCGGTCGTAGACCATCGCGGAGATGTCGACGACCGCGAGGTCAGCCGCCGCGAGCTGCCAGCCGAGCTCCGGGCCGTCGTCGAACACGTGGTGGGCGGCGGGATCGGCCGTGTTCGCGGCGGCGAGCGCCGCGATGATGCGGGCGTTGGCGGCCCCGTACTCGGCGTTGACGACCCCGGATCGCGGGTGCGGCCGGTAGATCACCCGGTGCTCCCCGGTGGCGAGCAGCGCCGCGACCAGCGCCTCGCCGTGGGTGAGGATCGAGCCGTAGTGCGCGGAAGGCCGGTCGCCCTCCCAGGTCGGCGCGTACAGGACGACGGTGCGGGCGTCGGGAGTGTAGGGAAGCGTGCCCGAGTAGTGGTCGGCCTGGGGGCGGCCGATCTGGAGCGTGCGACGGTCGAGGTCGTAGTCCCACAGCACCCGCTGCAGGCGCTCGCGGGCGGCGTCGCCGGCGATGAACGCGTAGTCGTACGCCTTGTACTGGTTGGTGGTCATGTACATCTTGTCGGACTCGCCGTGGTTGATGAACACGTGCCAGCGGCGTCCGTAGCGGAACATCTGGAAGTTGCGCGTGTTCTGATTCACGTACAGGACGACCCGGATGTCCTGCGTGGCGATGTAGTCCTCGAGGTCCCGGACGGTGGGGACGAAGGCGACGGGCAGACCGGACTCGCGCAGCAGCGACCGTGCGCCGGTGGCGGCACGGCTGAGGATCACGACGGGCCAGGTCTTCGCGAGCTCGGCGAGCGGCTTGTACCACTGGCGCATCTGGTACATGTTCACCTCGCCGTCGGCGAAGTACACCGCGACCCGGAAGTGCCCGGCCGGATGCGGGGGCGTCGAGGCGACCGTGCGACGCACGCCGGCGACCGCCGACCGAGTGGCGAGCGCCTTGCGCAGCAGAGCCGCTGCCTTCTTCGCGTCACCTATCGCATCCACCACCTCAGCCTACCGAGGGTGCGCCATGGCATGATCGACGGGTGCAGGTCGAGCCCGGGAGCCGAGACGCGCCGGTCGTCTCCGACACCGCGGGCGTGAGCTTCGTCATGCCGGTGCTGAACGAGCGCGCATACCTCCAGCGGGCGGTGGAGACCGTGCTCGCGCAGCGCTTCGACGGTCCGCGGGAGCTCATCCTCGCCCTCGGCCCGTCCACCGACGGCACCACCGAGCTCGCGCGAACGCTCGCCGACGGCGACGACCGGATCCGGCTCGTCGACAACCCGGCCGCGGACATCCCGATCGGGCTCAACCTCGCCATCCGCGCGTCGTCCTTCCCGACCATCGTCCGCGTCGACGCCCACAGCGAGCTCGACCCCGAGTACACGCGCACCGCGCTCGCGACCCTCGCCCGCGAGCGCGCGGCCAACGTCGGCGGAGTGATGCGCGCCGACGGTCGCACGCCGTTCCAGCGAGCCGTCGCGCGAGCGTACAACTCCCGCATCGGTCTCGGCGGCGGCGCCTATCACGGCGCCACCCACGCGGGCGAGGCGGAGTCCGCCTACCTCGGGGTGTTCCGGCGCGCCGTGCTGGACGAGGTCGGTCTGTTCGACGAGACGATCCGCCGCGGCGAGGACTGGGAGCTGAACCTGCGCATCCGCGCGGCCGGCTACCGCGTCTGGTTCGACCCCTCGCTCGCCGTCACGTACTGGCCCCGCGAGAGCTGGCCTCAGCTGGCCAGGCAGTTCGTCGCGACCGGCCAGTGGCGGGGCGAGCTGGTGCGACGTTTCGGGCGCCGCAACTCGGTCCGCTTCTTCGCCCCGCCCGCGCTGGTGCTGTCGCTCGCGCTGAGTCTCGTGGTCTGGCTGCTCCGCGCGACGGGTGTGCTGCGCGGCGGGTGGGCGGTCGCCGCATCCGTCGTCTTCCTGCCGGTGATCGCCTACGTGGCGCTGATCATCGCGGTCGCCCTCGGGCGCGGCGGCGGCAGCGGCTGGCGCGACCGCCTGTGGACGCTGGCCGTGCTGCCCACGATGCATCTTGCCTGGGGGTCGGGGTTCATCCGCGGCACGCTGCGCGGTGCGCGGGACACGGTCGACACCTCGCGGCTGGCGCGGAACACGCCGCTGCCCTGAGGGTTCCGCTCAGTCGCGATCGACGAGTCGCTGATCGAGGATGCGGCTGACCACCCGCTCCGCGGCACGGCCGTCGTCTCGCGCGTTGAACTTCTCGCGCCACTGCGCGTACCGCGCGGCGTGGACGGCGGGTTCGTGCGCGGCGATCGCCGCCACCAGGTCGTCCTGCGAGCGCACGACGGGGCCCGGCGCGTGCTGCTCCAGGTCGAAGTAGAACCCGCGCAGCTCGCCCCGGTAGTGCTCGAGGTCCGGCACCAGGAAGAACATCGGCTTGCCGGTGACGCTGAAGTCGAACATCACCGAGGAGTAGTCCGTGATGAGCGCGTCAGCGACGAGCAGCAGCTGAGCGGTGTCGGGGTAGCCGGTGACGTCGATGACCCGCGACCCCTGCGCGTCGTGGCCCGGCCCGATGGTGCGGGAGTGCCCGCGCACCAGCACGGTCGCGTCGGCGGCGGCCGCGAGCGCGACGGGGTCGACGAAGTCGACGATCTCGCGGCGGTCGTCGCGCCACGTGGGCGCGTAGAGCAGCACCCGCTCGTCCGCGGCGATCCCCAGCGCCGCCCTGGCCGGTGCGCCGTCGCCGCCGACGAGCACGTCGTTGCGCGGGTAGCCCTCGACCCAGATCGGCCGGCGCAGGAACGCGTAGGCCTTGCCGAGGATGCGGGCGGCGTACGGGTTCTGCGCGAGGAGGATGTTCCAGCGGCGCGACTCCTTCAGCACGGCCCCGGCGCGCCGGGGGGCGAAGCCCGGCCGGTGCAGGGCGAGACGCTTCAGCGGGGTGCCGTGCCACGTCTGCAGGACGACCTGCCCGGGGCGACGCACGAACCGACGGCGCAGCCAGTCGTTCACCACGAGGAGACGGGCCGCGCCACGGGCACGCCACCACTCCGGGCTGCCTTCGACGACCGGGACGGCGCCCTCCGGCACGACCACCGAGAGGTCGACGACACTCCAGTAGCGGGTGACTCCGGGCGCCCGCAGGGCAAGTTCGCGGTCGATCGCGAGCGGATTGCAGCTCGCGTTGCGGCCGTAGAAGCTCTCGAAGAACACGGCGTTCTCGGGTCCGCCCGTGCCCGTGGCATAGCGGCGCTCGAGTGCCTCCTGCGCCTCACCCGAGTCGTACGCAGGGTCGACGGGTGCCCCGATGTGGAGGGCGTCCGCGACGAGGGCGGCGCGCAGCATCCCGAACTGCACGAGCGGGAGCTCGGGGAGGTCTTCGACGTCTGCGCCGTCCGCCTGCACGGCGTAGACGCCGGAGGAGAGGGGCAGCTCGGGTCCGCCCCATCGCGACGCCCGGAGCGGAAGGGTGGCGGTCCAGCCGTCGTCGCCGGCGACGGCGGCCGCATCGACCTGCGCGCGCGGGCCGATGAGCGCCACCCTGCGCGGCACGGCTCCTGTGCCGACGAGGACCAGCGCTGCGCCGTCCGTGCTGAAGCGCGCGTGCGTCATCGCACTCCCTTCGTCGACCGGTCGATTCCACGCAGGATCGCACGGTACACCCGCTCGGTGTTGCGCCCGTCATCGAAGGCGTGCACCCGCTCGCTGAGCTGTCGGGAGCGATCCACGCCGGCCTCCCAGGCGGCCGGGTCGCCGAGCACGCTGTCGAGCCGGTCGGCGGCCTGATCCCAGTCCCGCGCCCAGTCGTCGCCGGCGACATCCGCGTAGGCGCCGTAGAAGCCCCGCCGTGCTCCGTAGGCCTCGACGTCGGGGGCGAGGTACACGACCGGCAACGGCACGAGCGCCGCATCGAAGGCGAGCGACGAGTAGTCCGTGAGGAGCACGTCCAGGCCGGGGAGCAGCGGCGTGACGTCGCTGACCCGATCGCTGCCGAGCGAGCGCACCCGCTCTGTCGGGAACGGCGGCGAGTACTCCCCCGCGCCGAGCGGATGCGATCGCACCAGCAGGACCGCGCCCCGTCGGCGCAGCACGCCCTCGATGCGCTCCCACTGGGCCGCGGTGGGAACGGCGGGGTCCGGGTCGCCGTCTCGCCACGTGGGCGCGTACAGCACCAGCCGCGCCGCAGGGTCGATGGGCCCGCTCGCGATGTCGATCGCGGAGCGGGCGTGCAGCCGCCGCTCCAGCTCCGTGCCCTGCGAGAGCACGTCGACGCGGGGTTCGCCCGTCACCGGCACCCGGTCGTCGGTGAGTCCGAAGGCGGATTCGAGACGCGCGCGCACCGGGTGCGACGCGGCGGGCAGCACCCTGATGCGCTGTGCGGCTCCTCGGTACAGGGCGGCCAGCAGGCGCCGGAGGGCGAGCGAGCGCGGCAGGATGCGGCTGCGCACCGTCTCGGGAGAGTCGAGCCCGATGCGCTTGAGCGGGATGCCGTGCCACAGCTGGGCGACGAATGCACCCGACACGGCGTAGCGGTTCACGTCGCCGAAGCCGTGGGTCACGACGACGACCTCTGCCCGGGCGGTGCGCCAGAAGCCGCGGAGCGAGGACTTGGGGATCGTGGCGATGCCGAGGGCGGCAGCATCCCGCGCGTCCCGGGCGGAGCCCGTCAGCCAGACCATCTCGTGCCCGGCCGGTGCCGCCTGACGCCACAGCGCCAGCGCGCCGTCGCCGATGCCGGCACCGCAGCCGAACACCCACGTGTCTCGCGAGCGAGGGATCAGCAGGGTGGCGAGGCGGCCGAGGGCGTAGAGCGGGATGCTGGCGAGCTTCCTCGCGTTGCCCGCGCCGAACGAGAAGGACGCCACCCCGCGAGCCTATCGCGGGGTGGCGTCCTGACTGCCGTCTCGGGGCCTACTGCTCGAGCGTGCCGAGCGTCACGTCGGTGGTGTGCGTCTCGCCGTCGCGGACGTACGTGACGGTCGCCTCGCTGCCGGCAGCGGCAGCGCGCACCTGCGCGGTCAGGTCGACCGAGTCGGTGATCGGCACGCCGTTGAACCCGGTGATGATGTCGCCCTCGGTGAGGCCGGCCTCGGCGGCTGCCCCGCCCGCGACAGCCTCCTGGATGTACGCGCCCGTGATGTCGGAACCCTCGACGGATGCTGCCGAGAGGACGTTCGCGCCGAGCAGACCGTGGGTCGCCTCGCCGTTCTCGATGATCTCGTCGCTCACACGCTTGGCGATGTCGGACGGGATCGAGAAGCCGACGCCGATCGAGCCGCTCTGGCCGGACGAATCGCTCGCCGACGCGATCGCGACGTTGATGCCGATCAGCTTGCCCGCGTTGTCGACCAGCGCGCCGCCGGAGTTGCCCGGGTTGATGGCGGCGTCGGTCTGGATGACCGCGATCTTGATCGTCTCGGCGGCGGACTGCTGAGTCTGCCCCTGGCCGAAATCGAAGAAGAACGGCGAGTCGCCCTCCTGGCCCTGACCGCCGTCCTCGTCGGCGTCGCCCGAGTCGGGGGCGGCGGACGAGGCGATCTCGATCGAGCGGTTCAGCGCGCTGACGATGCCGGTGGTGACGGTGTTCGCGAGCCCGAGCGGAGCGCCGACGGCCACAGTGGTGTCGCCGACGTTGAGGTCGGACGAGTCGCCGAACTCGATCGGCGTGAGACCGCTGGCGTCCTCGAGCTTGATGACCGCGAGGTCGTAGGTCGGGTCGGTGCCGACGACGGTCGCGTCGTACACCTTGCCGTCGGACGTGGTGACCGAGATCTTCGCGTCGCCGGTGGCGCCGTCGAGGGTGACGACGTGGGTGTTGGTGAGGACGTAGCCGTCCTCGGAGAGCACGACGCCGGAGCCGGTGCCCCCGCTGCTGCCGGACGAGGCCGAGATGGTCACGACGCTCGGGACCACCTTGGCGGCGATCGCCGTGGTCTGGTTGACCGAGTCGGTGTCGTTGACGGTGACGGTCGTGGGGCTCGTCGCGGTCGAGGCGGCGGGCTGCGCGAACATGCTGACGCCGGCGTAGGCGCCGCCGATGCCCGCGGCGCCGCCGACGAGGGCCGCGGCGACGAGGAGGCCGACGACCCTGCCCGCGCCCGACTTCTTGGTCGTGCTCGCCGCAGCGGTCGGAGCCGAGCTCGTCGCCGTGGCGCCCGCGCCGGCCGCGGGCTGCCCGAAGGCGCCGAGCGGAAGGGTGGGCTGCGTCTGGTGGGCGGCCGGGTACGGCGGCTGGCCGGCGTAGCCCTGCGGGCGGGCCGCGCCGTACGGGGCGGTGGGCTGCGCACCGTAGGGCGACGTCGGCTGCGCGCCGTAGGGGGCGGTCGGCTGCGCACCGTACGGCTGGGCGGGCTGGGCGGGCTGTGCCGGCTGGGCGGGCAGCGGCGGACGCGGAGGAACGGGCTGCGCGGCGGCGGGGGCCGCCTCGGCCGCAGCCGGCGGGGTGTGCGCCGGGGGCGCGGGGGTGGGGTCTGCGGGACGCTCGTCCTGGTTGTCGCTCATCGCTGCTCCTTCTTCCAAAAGCAAGACCCACATTGCCCGGCGATGCTGTGTGTTTCTTATGGTGCGGGTGGGATACGTCTATGCGAGTGCTCGGTGCGCGTCCAGTAGCGTGAGGCCCGTGCACGAGATTCCCGGCGCGTGGCGCCGCACCGCGGCAGGAGCCGGCCTGCTCGGCGTCGACGGCGACACCCGCCCCACCATCTTCGCGGAGATGTCCGCCCTCGCGGCGCAGACCGGCGCACTGAATCTCGGCCAGGGGTTCCCGGATGAGGACGGCCCCGCCGAGGTGCTCGAGGCGGCGCGACAGGCGATCTCCGCCGGGGTGAACCAGTACCCGCCCGGCCGGGGCCTCCCCGTCCTGCTCGACGCGATCGCCGTCCATCAGCGCCGCTTCTACGGGATCGAGCTCGATCCCGCGCGGGAGGTGCTCGTCACCGCCGGGGCGACCGAGGCATTGGCCGCCGCGCTCCTCGCCCTGACCGACGGACCCGACGACGAGGTCGTCGTCTTCGAACCGTTCTACGACGCCTATGCCGCCGTGATCGCGCTCTCCGGCGCCCGGCTCGTGCCGGTGCCGCTGCGGTGGCCGGATTTCCAGCCGGATCTCGACGACCTCCGCGCTGCGGTCACCGATCGCACGAGGGTCATCCTCGTCAACGACCCGCACAACCCGACCGGCGCGGTGTTCACGGAAGAGACCCGCGCGGAGATCGTGCGACTCGCCGAACAGCACGGCGCCGTGATCGTGACGGACGAGGTCTACGAGCATCTGGTCTTCGACGCGCCGCACGTGCCGATCGCCACGCTCCCCGGCGCTGCGGAGCGCACCCTCACGATCTCGTCCGGGGGCAAGACGTTCTCGACCACCGGTTGGAAGATCGGGTGGATCACCGGACCCTCGGCGCTCGTGGAGGCCGTCCTGGTGGTCAAGCAGTTCCTCACCTACGTCAACGGTGCGCCGTTCCAGCCGGCGATCGCCGTGGGACTCGGCCTCCCAGACTCCTTCTTCCACAGGATCGCCACCACCCTTCGCGACAAGCGCGATCTGCTCATCGCCGGGCTCACCGGGGCGGGCATGCCCGTGTCGGTCGCCGGAGGGTCGTACTTCACGGTGGCGGATGCGGCACCGCTCGGCGCCGAGGATGCCGCGGCCTTCTGCCGCGAGCTGCCCCATCGCGCCGGGGTCGTCGGCATCCCGCTCACGGCCTTCACCACGGCCGGCCGTCGCAGCGAGTACGCCGGCCTGGTGCGCTTCGCCGCGTGCAAGCGCACCGAGGTGCTCGAGGAGGCCGCCAGGCGCCTCGCGGGCTATTCGGCCTGAAGGTCCTCGCGCGGCACGACGCGGAACCGGCGCAGCAGCAGAGACGGGTTCACCCGCCGGACGCGCTCGACGGTGGCGCGGTCGACGTGCGCGACCGCCACATCGGTGGCGGTGCCGACTCCGGCGATCTCGACGCCCTGCGGGTCGACGATCATCGAAGCGCCCACCCCCAGCGGCGGCGGATGGTCGGCGGCGGCCACGTAGACCGTGTTCTCGATGGCGCGCGCATGCAGCAGCGTGCGCCACTGCCCCTCCTTCAGGGGTCCGCGCACCCACTCGGCCGGGACGAGGATGACATCGGCGCCGGCGTCCGCGAGGACGCGGGCCACCTCGGGGAAGCGCAGGTCGTAGCAGGTCATCACCGCGAACCTGATGCCGTCCACCGTGAACGTCTCCGGCGGACCGATCTCGCCCGGCTCCACCCAGTCCGACTCCCGCTGGCCGAAGGCGTCGTACAGGTGCAGCTTGCGGTACGAGGCGACGATGCCGTCCGCGCTCACCGCGACGACCGTGTTGCGCACGCGGCGACCCTCGCCTCCCTCCAGGAGGCCCGCGACGATCACGACGCCGTGCGCGGCCGCGAGGCCGGTGAGCGCCGCGGTGAACGCGCCGTCCAGCGGCTGGGCGTGCTCCGCCAGGCTGGCGTCGAAGGGGTCGATGAAGTAGCTCGCGTATTCGGGCAGGACCACGACCTTCGCGCCACGATCGGATGCGGTGGCCACCAGGTCGCCGATGACGGCGAGGTTCGCCGCCGTGTCGGCGGCTGGTGCGAACTGGGCGACGGCCAGTGCGGTGCTCATCGGCCTCCCTCCTCCCGCTGGGAGCGGATCACGAGCGGCACGATCAGCCAGAGCGTCACCAGCACGAGGGCGAGTGCGATGACCACGATCCACGCGGCGCCCGCATCGAGCACCACGTCGAACACGAAGGCGACGACGCCCACCACCAGCGCGGCGACGGTCGCGAGCGCGGTCACGAGTGCCGCGTGCCCATAGGAGACGACGCGGGGCTTCAGGCGCTGCCGGAACAGCGCCCGGTGCAGGGCCACCGGCGCCAGGGCGACGATCGTGCTGAGGGCGGCGATAGTCACGAGGGTCAGGTACAACGTGCGCTGGCCCCCGTTCAGGTCTGCGAACGCCGGCTGGAATGCCAGGGCGAGGAGGAAGCCGGTGAGGATCTGCGTGCCGGTCTGCAGGACCCGCAGCTCTTGCAGCACCTCGTTCCAGTTGCGGTCTGCGCGCTCCGCGGGGGTCTCGTCCCGGCCATCCGCGAAGTCGTCCAGCGGGTGCGTGTCGGGAGCGGGGGCCATGCCCTCATCCTCGCGTCAGCGGCGCGCTCACGGCAAGCGCGCCCCGGTGGTCCGACCTGCTCCGAAGCCATGCTAGAGTTGACTCTTGTGCCGCGGGGTGGAGCAGCTCGGTAGCTCGCTGGGCTCATAACCCAGAGGTCGCAGGTTCAAATCCTGTCCCCGCAACAGAAACGAAGAAGGCGTCCCCTCCGGGGGGCGCCTTCTTCTGTTGTCGCGTGACCCGTTCTCCGCGGCTCAGTCCTCGTCCATGACCTCGCTCATCTCGCCGAGGAAGCGTGAGATCACCCGCAGCTCGTCCTCGCTGTAGGGCATCGTCATCGCGCGCATCCCCTTCAGGCGCTCGCCGAAATGGCGATAGAACGCCTCCCTGGACGTGTCGGTCAGCACGACGATCCGCGCCCGCCGGTCGATGGGATGCGGGCGGCGCTCGAGATGCCCGGATTGGGTCAGCCGGTCGAGCAGCTTCGTCGTCGACGCCGTCGAGATCCGCAGGTGGCGGGCCACCTCGTGGGGACTGACGGACTCGCCCCTGTTCTCGCGCATGATCAGCATCCGCAGCGCCGCGACATCCGTCGCATTCATGTCCATGTCGCCCTTCATGCCGCTGTGCATGCGCTCCATGGCGTCGCTGAAGGCGCGCACGGCCCGCAGCACATCCATCACCGCGACCTCGTGCGGCGTCTGCGGTGACCAGCGTTCCGCCACGTAGACACTCCCTTCAGTCCTCTGTATCATCGCCGATAATCAGATTGCTAGATAAACTAGCGATATTGGAGGATCATGACCACCCCCCTGCTCGACACCGACCAGGTCGTTCTGCTCGACGACGAGGGCCGTGAGATCGGCTCAGCGCCGAAGGCGAGCATCCACGGCACCGAGACGGCCCTGCATCTCGCGTTCTCCTGCCACGTCCTCGACGATCAGGGCCGTGTGCTCGTGACCCGCCGCGCGCTCGGCAAGACGACATGGCCGGGCGTGTGGAGCAACTCGTTCTGCGGGCACCCGCGTCCGGCCGAGCCCCTGATCCAGGCGGTGCGCCGACGGGCCGAATACGAGCTCGGGCTCGAGCTCGACGACATCGAGCTCGCCCTCCCCCTCTTCCGGTACCGGGCCACCGACGCCAGCGGGATCGTGGAGCACGAGATCTGCCCCGTGTACATCGCGCGCACGCGCGCGCAGCCCGTGCTCAACCCGCTCGAGGTGGCCGAGTCCCGCTGGGTCGCCCCGGAGGACCTGGCCGCATCACTTCAGGCGACGCCGTGGGCGTTCAGTCCGTGGCTGGTGCTGCAGGCCAACCAGCTCCGACTCTTCGGCGCAGCGGACACCGGGGTGGACAACGGGGTGGACACCGGTGCCGACACCGGAACGGACGGCGGGACGACCGCGCCATGACGCAGACCCTCACCCGCACCTCCGACACAGCAGCGATCGACGAGGCCATCGACCACGCGCTGCGCAGGCTCGGTGATCGGGCCGTGCACGTGGGCGGCTCGCTGCCCGCGCTCGTCGCCGCCGCCGGCCGCGCTGCGGACGGAGGCAAGCGGCTGCGACCTGCGATCGTGCTCGGCGCCTTCCGCGCCTTCGACGGCCCCGCCGACCAGCTCGACTCCTGCATCGCGGTGGCGGCGGCGTTCGAGCTGCTGCACACCGCCTTCGTCGTGCACGACGACGTGATCGACCACGACGTGGTGCGTCGCGGGCAGCCGAACGTCGCGGGGACGTTCCGGCAGCGCGCGGTCGTGCACGGTGCGGACAGCGCCGGCGCCGCGCTCCTCGGCGACGCCGCGGCGATCCTGGCCGGCGACCTCCTCATCCACGAGGCACTGCGCACCGTCGCGCTCATCGACGTCCGGCCCGCCGTGCGGGCGGCGCTCCACGATCTGATCGACGATGCCGTGCTGTTCTCCGCCGCCGGCGAGCTCGGCGATGTCGAGAACGCCGTCGGCGCGGACGTCCCCGACACCGACCGCACCCTCACGGTCGCGCACGACAAGACGGCCGTGTACTCGTTCACCGCTCCCCTGTGCGCCGGCGCCCTGCTCGCCGGCGCGGACGCCTCCGCCCTGGCTGTGCTGGGCGGCATCGGCGCCGACCTCGGCCTCGCGTTCCAGCTCGTCGACGACCTGCTCGGGGCATTCGGCGCGGCCGAGCACACCGGACGCGAGCCGGGCGGCGACCTCCGTGAGGCCAAGCGCACACCGCTCGTCGCTCTGGCCCGCGACTCCGCGGAGTGGCCGCGCGTGACCGCGGCCATCGGCCTCGCGAGCACCGGACCCGTCGCGGTTCGCGAAGCGCAGCGCACCCTCGAGAGCAGCGGCGCCCGCTCCGGGGTCGTCAGCCTCGTGCGCGCGGCGCTCGACCGCATCCAGAGCACTGTGGACGATGCTGTGGGGGATGCCGCCCTGCCCCCTGCCGCAGGCGACCTGATCCGCCGACTCGCCGCCGGCATCGAGGAGCGCATGCCGTGACCGATCAGCAGACCGGCTCCGCGCACGGACTGGCCCTCTACGACCGCACCGCGCGCGACGCCGCCGCCGTCGTCATCGAGGCGTACTCGACGTCGTTCGCGCTCGCCTGCCGCCTGCTCGGGCCGCGCGTGCGCCCGCACGTGCGGGCGATCTATGCGCTCGTGCGGGTCGCCGACGAGATCGTCGACGGGCCCGCGCTCGCGGCCGGCCTCAGCCCCGACGCCGAGCGCATCGTGCTCGACGAGCTCGAGGCGGAGACCCTCGCAGCGGTCCGCCGCGGCTTCAGCGCGAACCTCATCGTCCATGCCTTCGCCCTCACCGCACGCGAGTGCGGCATCGGCCGCGAGCTGGTCGCGCCGTTCTTCGCGGCCATGCGCACCGATCTCACCGTCACCGCGCACGACGCGACCTCGCACGACGCGTACGTGTACGGCTCGGCCGAGGTCGTCGGCCTCATGTGCCTGCAGGCGTTCACCAACGCGGGGGCGCAGCATCCGGTCGAGCCGGCGCCGCACCTCGTCGACGGCGCGCGGCGTCTCGGGCGGGCGTTCCAGGACGTCAACTTCCTCCGCGACCTCGACCACGACAGCACCGAGCTCGGCCGCGACTACCTGCGGGTGGGCGAGGGCGCCGCGTCGCGCGAGGCCGTCCTCGACCGCATCGACGCCGACCTCGCCGCCGCCGCCGCGACCGTCGCGGATCTGCCGGACGACTGCCGCCGCGCCGTGACGGCCGCGCACGACCTGTTCGCCGAGCTGTCCGGTCGGCTGCGCCGCCAGAACGCGCCGTCGGGGCGTGTGCGGGTCCCCGACGCGGTGAAGGTCCGGCTCGCGGTGCGCGCCTGGCTGGGGTTCGCGCCGCGGAGCGCCAGGGCATGAGCGAGCAGCGCACGGCCCTCGTCATCGGCGCGGGCATCTCCGGACTCGCGACCGCGGCGCTCCTCGCCCGCGACGGCTGGTCGGTGACGGTGCTGGAAGCGCGCGAGAGCATCGGCGGGCGCGCGGGCAGCTGGGAGCGGGACGGCTTCCGCTTCGACACCGGCCCCAGCTGGTACCTGATGCCCGAGGTGTTCGACCACTTCTTCGCGATGTTCGGCACCACCGCGGCCGCCGAGCTCGACCTCGCACCACTCGACCCGGCCTACCGGGTGTACGCGGAAGGCACCGCCGATCCCGTCGACGTCCACGCGTCGAGGGATGCCGCCACCGCCCTCTTCGAGAGCAGGGAGGCAGGCGCGGGCACCCGCCTCGCCCGCTATCTCGACTCGGCTCGGGAGGCGTACACACTGGCTGTGAACCGGTTCCTCTACGACACCTACGAGACCAGCGCCGGACTGCGCGATCCCGCGCTGCTGCGACACCTGCCGACCCTCGCACCGCTGCTCACGCGATCGCTCGAGCGGCATGTGTCGGCCCGGTTCCGCGATCCGGTGCTGCGGCAGCTGCTCGGCTACCCCGCGGTCTTCCTCGGCGGATCGCCCGATCGGGTGCCCGCGCTCTATCACCTGATGAGCCACCTCGACCTGGAGCAGGGCGTGCTCTACCCGCGCGGAGGCTTCACCGCGCTGATCCAGGCGATCGCCCGCCTGGCCGAGCGCACCGGCGCGGTCGTGCGCACCGACGCCCCGGTGGCGGAGATCCTCGTCGCGGGCAGCCCCGCGACGGCGACCGGCGTGCGGCTGGCCTCGGGAGAGGTCCTCTCCGCCGATGTGGTGGTCTCCACCGCCGACCTGCACCACACCGAGACCGCTCTGCTCCCGAAGCAGCACCGCAGCCTCCCCGAGCGCTGGTGGCGTCGGCGCACGCCCTCGCCGGGCGCGCTGCTCCTCCTGCTCGGCGTCGAGGGCGAGCTGCCCGCGCTCTCCCACCACACGCTCGTGTTCTCCACGGACTGGAAGCGCAACTTCGACGACATCTTCGGCCGCGACTCCCGGATCCCCGATCCGGCGTCGCTGTACGTCTGCCGCCCGAGCGCGACCGACGCCACGGTCGCCCCGCCCGGGCACCAGAACCTGTTCGTGCTCGTGCCGATCCCGGCCGACCCGCAGCTCGGGCACGGCGGCACAGACGGCGCCGGCGACCCGCGCATCGAGGCCGCGGCCGACCGCGCGATCACGCAGATCGCGGACTGGTGCGGCATCCCCGACCTCGCCGACCGCATCGTGGTGCGCCGCACGATCGCGCCCGCCGACTTCGAAGCCGATCTCCATTCCTGGCGCGGCAGCTCGCTCGGCCTCGCGCACACCCTTGGGCAGAGCGCCATGTTCCGTCCGCGCAACGCTTCCCGGCGGGTCCGTTCCCTGCTCTATGCCGGCGGGTCCGCACTGCCCGGCATCGGCCTGCCGATGTGCCTGATCTCCGCCGAGCTCGTGCTCAAGCGTCTCCGCGGCGACCGCACGCCCGGGCCGCTGCCCGCACCCGCGGCGGTGAGCGCCTGACATGGCGGGCGCCTACCTCATCGCGATCCTGCTCTCCTTCGCGGGGATGCTGGTGCTCGACCTTCGGCTCGACCTCATCGCCCGCCGCTCCCCCGCCCGCACCGCCGTCGCCGTCGCCGTCGGCACGCTCGTCCTGCTCGTGTGGGACCTGACCGGCATCGCCGCGGGCATCTTCGTGCGCGGCGACAGCCCGCTGTTCGTCGGCGTGGACCTCGCCCCGCACCTTCCGCTGGAGGAGCCGGTGTTCCTGGCGTTCCTCTGCTACCTGGCGCTGGTGCTGTGGGCGGGGGCGGAGCGCCTCCGCGCCCGCCGGGAGAAGCAGGTCGCCGTCCGAGAGGAGACTGCGCCGTGAGCTATCCCCTGCTCGTCCTCCCCTTCCTCGCGCTGACGCTGGCGGCCACGGTCGCCACGGCACGGCGTCCCCGGTTCGGGCAGCGGATGATCTCGTCCGCGCTCGCGGCCATCGCACTGATGCTCCTCACCGCCGTGTTCGACAACCTGATGATCGCCGCCGACCTGTACTCGTACCCTGCGGAGCACCTGTCCGGGCTCCGCGTGGGAGCGGCTCCGCTCGAGGACTTCGCGTACCCCCTCTGCGCGGCCTTCCTCGTGCCGGCCGTCTGGACGCTGACCGAGCGGAAGCGCGCATGACCCCCCGCGCCCTGAGGGCCGCCCGCGTCCAGCGCGTCGCACGCTCCCTCCTCATCGCCTCGCGGCCGGTGAGCTGGATCAACACCGCCTACCCGTTCGCCGCCGCCTACCTCCTCACCACCCGCCAGGTCGACCTGACCCTGATCGTCGGCACCCTCTTCTTCCTGGTCCCCTACAACCTCGCGATGTACGGCATCAACGACGTGTTCGACTACGAGTCCGACATCCGCAACCCCCGCAAGGGCGGTGCGCACGGCGCCGTCCTCGAGCCCGCCCTGCACCCCACCACTTTCTGGGCGGCAGGGCTGCTGAGCCTGCCGTTCGTCGCGTACCTGGTGCTGGTGGGGACGCCGGTCTCCTGGCTCGTCCTTGCCCTCAGCCTCTTCTTCGTCGTCGCCTACTCGGCGCCGCCCCTGCGGCTCAAGGAGGTGCCGTTCGCCGATTCGGCGACCAGCAGCATCCACTTCTTCTCGCCGGCCGTCTACGGCCTCGTGCTGGCGGGCGCGACATGGACCTGGCAGCTCGCGGCGATCGTCGGCGCGTTCGCGCTCTGGGGCATCGCCTCGCACGCCTTCGGGGCGGTGCAGGACGTGGCTGCCGACCGTGCGGCCGGCATCGCCTCCATCGCGACGGCGCGCGGCGCGCGCTGGACGGTGTGGTTCGCCCTCGGCTGCTACGCCGCGGCCGGGCTCGCGATGCTCTTCACGACCTGGCCTGGCCCGCTCGCGGCCCTCGTCGCCCTGCTGTACATCGGCAACGTGTGGCCGTACCGGGATGTCGACGACGCGACGGCGACGCGAGCGACAGCAGGCTGGGGTCGCTTCCTCTGGATCAACCAGATCGCCGGCTTTGCCGTGACGGTGCTGCTGATCTGGTACGCGATCGCGACGGCGTGATCCGCATCCCCGGCTGAACAGCCACCGGGCTGAACAGCCATCGGACTGAACAGCCCCCGGCTGATCAGCCCGGGGGCTGTCGGGCCTACTGGCCGTCCAGCTCGATCAGCCGGTTGACCGCCGCGGTCAGCCTCTTGTCGGCCTCGCCGTACGCTGCCCAGTCGCCGTCCTGCAGCGCCGCCTCGCGGTCCAGCATGGCGTCCTGCGCCTCGGCCAGCGCCTCCTGGTAGTCGTCGTCGTTCGGCGCCGGCGTCGGCTCGGTCGTCTCGGAGGGAGCCGGCGTGGGCGCGGTCGGCACGGGCGACGGTGTCACATCCGCGTCGCCGCCGGTGGCACCGGCGTCGCCGCCGAACAGCGTGTCGAGCGCCTCGCTCAGCGTGTCCTCGAAGGCGACGTCGTTTCCGAACGAGACCAGCACCTTCTGCAGGGTCGGGAGCTTGGTGGCGCCCGAGGACTGCACGAAGACCGGCTGCACGTAGAGCAGTCCACCGCCGACGGGCAGCGTCAGGAGGTTGCCGTTGAGCACATCCGATTGCCCCTGCTTGAGGATGTTGATGAACGCGGAGACCTGCGGGTCGGCGTCGAAGGTGTTCTGCACCTGCCCGGGACCGGGCACCGTCGTGTCGGCGTCGATCACCAGCATCCGGAGCTTGCCGTAGTCCGCGGCCTTCTTGCCGCTCGCGGCCCCCGCATCCGAGTCGACAGCCAGGTAGCCCATCAGCACGTTGCGCGCATTGGCGCCGAGCGACGACGGGATGAAGGACGTGAACATCGAGTACGACGCTTCGTCCTGTCCGGGCATCTTCATCGTCAGGTAGTAGGGCGGCTGCAGGTTCGACTCGTCCTGCGGGTCGTTCGGGGTCGTCCACGCGTTGTCGCGCTGGTAGAACGACTGCGCATCGTCGACGTGGTACACGCCGAGCATCGCGCGCTGCACCTTGAACAGGTCTGTCGGGTAGCGCACGTGGCTGATCAGGTCGCCGGACATCTCGCTGATCGGCTCGACCGTGGACGGGTAGACCTTCTGCCAGGCCTGGAGGATCGGGTCCTCCTCGTCCCAGGCGTAGAGCGTGACGGAGCCGTCGTACGCGTCGACGGTGGCCTTGACCGAGTTGCGGATGTAGTTGATGTCATCCAGCGCGAACCGCTGCGGCGTCGTGCTCGAGTCCGAGATCGCCGTCTGCAGGCTGACCGTGCTCGAGTACGGGTAGTTCGCGCTCAGGGTGTAGCCGTCGACGATCCAGACGATCCGTCCGTCCACCACGCTCGGGTACGGGTCGCTGTCCAGCGTCAGGTACGGCGCGACCTTCTGGACACGGTCCTTGGGGTTGCGGTCGTAGAGGATCTGCGAGTCCTCGTTGAGGTAGTCCGAGAACAGGATCTGCTCCGACTGGAACTTCAGGGCGTAGACGAGACGGTTGAAGACGCCGCCGACGCTCGGCCCGCCGTCACCCGTGAAGGTGGTCTTCGTCTCGTTCGCGCCGTCCGGTCCGGTCGGGTAGTCCAGCTCGATGTCGCTCGCGCCCTCGGGTGCGCCGACGATGGAATACGGCGGCGAGTACTCGCCGAAGTACACCCGCGGCTCGAAGTTCTCGCGATCGGAGAGGAAGCCGGATGCGGGGATGCCCTGCTCGAGGAAGACGGGGTCGCCGTCGCTCGTGCGATCGTTGCCCTTCGCCGCGACGATGCCGTAGCCGTGGGTGTAGACGAGCGCCGAGTTCTGCCAGTCGGCGGCCTGCCCGAGCTGCTCGAGGTTGAGCTCGCGCACCGAGACGAGGGTGTCCTGCGATTCGCCGTCGATCTGGTACCGGTCGACGTCGAGCGGGTCCTGGAACTGGTAGTACGAGCGGTACTGCTCGAGCTGACGCACGGTCGGCGAGATGATCGCCGGGTCCATGATGCGGATCTGCGCGGTGGTGTCGGCGTCAGAGCGCAGCTGACCGGCCTCCGCAGCGGTCTCGGCGGCGAAGTTGCTCTTCTCGAGCCCGTCGATGCCGTACGCGACCTGGGTCATGTCGACGTTGCGCTGGTAGTACTCCTCCTCCAGGGAGAAGCGGTTCGGCTGCACCTGGAAGGTGTTCACCACCCACGGGTAGCCGACGCCGAGCACGATCGAGGAGACCACCAGCACCGCCGTGGCGATGAGCGGGTACCGCCACCGGCCGATGATGGCGGTGACGAAGAACAGGACGGCCACGATGGCGGCGGCGATCGCGAGGATCGTCAGGCCGGGGATCACGGCGTGGACGGTCGTGTAGCCGGCGCCGGTGATGCGGTCCTCCGGCTGGTTCAGCGTCTTGTAGCGGTCGAGCCAGAGGCTCACACCCTGAACGGCGAGGTAGAGGCCGGCGAGGACGGCGAGCTGGATCCGGGCGGACTTGGAGATCCGCAGCTCGCGCTCACCGACCCGCACCGATCCGTACAGGTACGACACGACGGCGGTCACCAGGATGCAGATGAGCAGCACGGCCGAGACGAAGCCGAGCAGGGTGCTGTAGAACGGCAGCGCGAAGAGATAGAAGCCGGTGTCGAGCCCGAACTCGGGATCGACGGTGTCGGTCGCGACGCCGTTGAACCACAGCCAGGTGGTCTGCCACTGCGCGGACGCGGCGAAGCCGGCGAAGAACCCGAAGAAGACGGGGATGCCCCACATCGCCAGACGGCGGAGCGGCTCGACGACCTCCTGGTACCGGTCGAGCTGCGAGCTCAGCCGTGCATAGACGGGTCGCAGGCGGTACGCGAGCTGGATGGTCAGCCACACCGGCACCGCCATGCCGAGGAAGCCGACCACGAACATGACGACGCGCGCCGTCCATTGGGTCAGCAGCACCGAGTCGAACCCGAGCTGCTCGAACCACAGCCAGTCGGCGTAGAGGCCCACGAAGGCGAAGAACGCCACGACGAGGGCGGCGATGATCGCCAGGGAGATGGCGATGACGCGGCGGGAGCGAGGCGGTGTGGCCTGTGTCGGCGCAGAGGTCGTGGTCACGTTCTCATCCTAGGCGGCCGATCAGCCGCCCGGCCCGCTCACGAGCCGCAGGTCGGCAGCGCGTCGAGATCGCCGTCCTCCCGGATGGCCTCCAGTGCGGCCAGCGAATCGTCGAGGGTCTCGACCGAGAACACGCGCAGTCCGTCCGGCACGTGCCCGACGACCTCGTCGCAGTTCGACTCCGGCGCGAGGAACCAGCTCGCGCCGGCGTCCTTCGCGCCCCACAGCTTCTGCTGGATGCCGCCGATCGGGCCGACGGTGCCGTCCGCGGTGATCGTGCCGGTGCCGGCGACGGTCTCCCCCGCATTGAGCTCGCCGGGGGTGAGCACGTCGATGATGCCGAGGGCGAACATCATCCCGGCGCTCGGTCCGCCGACGTTGTTCAACTGGATCGTCACGTCGATCGGGAAGTCGAAGTCGCTCATCAGCGTGACTCCGAGCAGCCACGTCTTCTCGCCGTCGACCTCGGTCTCCTTCGGCACGATCGAGATCGTCTGGTCCTCACCGTCGCGCACGATGCTGAGCTCGACCGCCGCGCCGTCGCCCTCGTTGACGATGTCGCGGAGCGCACCGGCATCCGTCGCCGGAGTCCCGTTCGCCGCCAGGATGATGTCGCCCTCTTCGAGCTGACCCTCCGCGGCGGAGTCCTCGACGACCGAGTAGACCGTCAGCATCGCGTTCACGTCGTAGCCGAGCTCGCTGAGGGCGGCCGCGGTCGCCTCCTTCTGCGAGTCGACCATCAGCGCCGCGCTCTCCTCGTTGCGCTCCTCCGTGGTCTGCCCCTCCGGGAACACGGAATCGATCGGCAGCACGGCCTTACTCTGGTCGAACCAGGCGAGGGCGAGCTCGAACCACGAGGGGGTGCGCTCGCGGTTGCCGACGACCTGCACGGTGAGCAGGTCCAGTGCGCCCGCCGTCTCGTACGTGTCCGCGCCCTCGACCGAGATCAGCGGGACGTCCTCGCCGTCCGCGTTCTCGACCGAACCGAGGGTGTTGTACACCGGCCCGGGCTGCTGGATCACGTAGGACGTCGGCAGGAACGTGAGCACCAGGAGCACCACCAGGGCGACCACCAGGGCCCAGATGCCGACAGTCGTGCTGCGGGAGGGACGCCGCCGGGGGGCGGGCGCGATGGTCACGTTGTCGTCGAACAGCGCCACGGGAGCCTTTCTGAGCCTGGTCGTTCGCGACCGGCGTAAGGCTATCGGGGCCGGGCCGGGGAGGTGCGATGATCCGTGCGACTAGCGTAGGACCACTGGTCCCGACCCGGCTGAGAGGCGACTGAAGTGGCAGACGACGACCGGAGCCCCGAAGACGAATTCCAGGAGCTCATCCGGCAGCTTTTCGGCGGTGAGGGCGGACAGCTCGACCCCGAGCAGCTCTCACAGCTGGCGGGCATGAACATCGATCCCGCGATGATGCAGGCGCTCATGCGGCAGCTGCAGGGCGCCTTCGCGTCGGGCGGCGACGAGGGCGGCATCTCCTGGGACCTGGCGCAGCGCCAGGCGCTGCACATCGCGAACCAGGACGGCCTCGGCATCACCGACGGCCAGCGCACCGACCTCGAGCAGGCGTTCTCGCTCGCGACGCTGTGGCTCAGCGAGGCCACGACGATCTCGGAGCTGGCGACCGCCCCGCGCGCCATGACCCGCGGCGCCTGGGTCGAGGCGACGCTGCCGGTCTGGCAGCAGCTCGCCGAACCCGTGGCCACGAGCATCGCCGACGCCCTCACGGGTGCCCTCAGCGAGCAGGCGCCCGAGGAGATGCAGGGGCTCGTCCAGGGCGCGCGGCGCTTCATGCGCACCGTCGGCGGGTCCCTGTTCGCCACCCAGCTCGGTCACGTCGTGGGCAACCTGTCGAAGGAGGTCGTCTCCGGCGGCGACGTCGGCATCCCGCTGATGCCCGACGGCGAGGCGGCCATCCTGCCGCAGAACTTCGCCGACTTCGGACGCGACCTCGAGATCCCCGACGATCAGCTGGCGCTGTACATCGCGACGCGCGAGCTGGCGCACGCCCGCCTGTTCCGGCACGCTCGCTGGCTGCGCCTGCACGTCATCTCGCAGGTGACGGACTTCGCGCGCGGCATCCGCGTCGACACGAGCGCCCTCGAGGAGCTCGCCAGCAGGTTCGACCCCAGCGAGCCGGAGGAGCTGCGCCGGGCGCTGGAGAGCGGCGCTCTGCTGCCCGCCCGCACCGATGAGCAGGAGACCGCGCTCGTCCGGCTGGAGAACCTGCTCGCGACCATCGAGGGCTGGGTCGACGTGGTCACCGCGCAGGCCACCGGCCGGCTGCCGATGGCCGACCGGATCGCGGAGGCCGTCCGCCGACGCCGTGCGGTCGGCGGTCCCGCCGAGCAGGCGCTGGCCTCGCTCGTCGGCCTCACCCTGCGACCGCGGCGGATGCGGGAGGCTGCCGCGATGTGGCAGGCGGTGACGGACGCGGTCGGCGTCGGCGCGCGCGACGCGCTGTGGGACTACCCCGACCTCATGCCGACCGCCGAGGACATCGACGATCCCGCCGCGCTCGTCGCGCGGCTGGAGGCCAGGGCGCGCGGCGAGGAGCCGGCCCCCGACGAGATGGACGACGCGCTCGCGCGTCTGCTCGCGGGCGAGGAGCCCCGGGCCGGCGAAGAGACCGGTGCGGCAGACGTGACCGGAGACGAGACCGGAGACGAGGCCGGCGACGAGAGCGGCGACGAGGGCACCGACCAGCCGCGCCCGGTGTAATCCGCTCCTCCCCAGCCCGCGTGGGCGATGCGCCGGCCGCGGTTCTGTGGACAGGCTCGGCGGGGCGTGCGCTCCCGGACGATGATCGGGGCATGCTCCGACTCGATCCAGGTCACCCTCCGCTGTGGCGGACGGCGACCTCGCTGCAGTTCGGACTCGACCCCGTCGCCGTCGTCGAGGCTCCGGAGCCCTGGCAGGAGCGGCTCGTCCACGAACTCGCGCGCGGCGTGCCCGAGGGCGCCCTCGACCAGATCGCCGAGCTGCTCGGCGCCCCGACCGGTGCCGCGGCGGAGCTGGTGCGGATGCTGAGACCGGCCCTCGTCGGGCCGGTCCCCCGCCCGCCGGTCGCCGAGCTCCGGGTGCCCGACGGATTCCCGCGCGCACAGGCCTCGGTGTTCGAGCGCGCCCTGTCGGCGACGCACTGCGAGGTGCGGGTGCGGCGCGCCGGCCGTCCGGCCACGGCCGTCCCGCACCGGACTGTCGTGCTGCTCGCGCACCACCTCGTGGTGCCGCGGGCCGCCGCCGATCTGATGGCGCGTGACATCGCGCATCTTCCCGTCGTGTTCGAGGGAGCCCGCACGGTGGTCGGCCCGCTCGTCGTCCCTGGCCGGACGGCGTGTCTGGCGTGCCAGGCCGCCGCTCAGCGCGACCGCGACCCGGCATGGCCCCTCGTCGCCGCCCAGCTGGTCGGGCGCGCGCCGCTCGACGTCGACGACGCGACGCTCTGGGATGCGGGCCTCACCGCGGGCAGGCTGCTCAGCGCGGTGCGGGCGGGCGCTGACTCGATCTCGGTGGTGCTGCACGCCGGCTCCCTGCAGCGGACGCACCTGCGCCACCAGCCGCACGAAGGGTGTCTGTGCCGATCTCCTGGAGGAAGCGGGAGCGCTGCCGATCACGGTGGCCGCGCGCCCACGACAGGTGCAGCGTCCGGCCCGCCCGCGTGATGCCGACGTAGGCGAGCCGGCGCTCCTCGTCGACGTGCTCGAACGTCGTCGCGTAGCCGATCGGCAGCTGGCCCTCCGCGACCCCCACGAGGTAGACGTGATCCCACTCCAGGCCCTTTGCGGCGTGGAGCGTCGCCAGCGTCACGGTGCGCAGCGTCGGCTCGTCCTGCGACTTGGCGCGCGTGAGCAGCTCGTCGGCGAAGGTGCGCAGCGTGGTGCCGTCCGGCGCCTCCTCGGCCAGCCGCAGCAGGGCCGCGCGGGCCTCCCAGGCGTCGCGCAGCGCGCCGCCCGCCTGCGGCGCCTCGTCCGTGTAGCCGAGGGAGCGCAGGACATCGCGGACCGCGTCGAGGAAACCGCGCTCGGTCGGGGCGACCGCGGCGCCGCGCAGCGCGAGCACCGCCTGGCGCACCTCCGGCACATCGAAGAACCGTCGGCCGCCGAGCACGGTGGTCGCCACGCCCTTGCCCGCCAGCGCCGTGGTCAGCTCGGCCGACTGCGCGTGCGCGCGGTAGAGCACGGCGATCCGCTGCGGATCGGTGCCGGCCGCGATGCGCGCCGCGATGTGCGCGGCGACGCCGCGCGCCTCGTCCAGGTCGTCGTCGTAGGCGCTGACCGTCGGCAGCTCGCCGTCGCCTGAGCGGTGCGTGTTCGCGGACGGCGCGGGCGCCGCGGTCAGCTCGAGGGCACCCGGCCGGTTGCGCATGAGCGCGTTCGCGACGGCGAGGATCGACGCATCCGACCGGTAGTTCGTCTCCAGCCGCACCACGGTGGCGTCGGCGTGCCGGTGCGGGAACTCGAGCAGGAAGCGCGCGTCGGCGCCCGCGAACGAGTACACGGTCTGACTGGCGTCACCCACGACGCACAGATCGCGGCGGTCGCCGAGCCACAGTTCGAGCAGGCGGTTCTGCAGCGGAGAGACGTCCTGGAACTCGTCGACGGTGAAGTGGCGGTACTGCTCGTGGACCGCCTTCGCGACGTGGGGCTCGGCCTCCAGCATCCCCGCGCACGCCAGCAGCACGTCCTCGAAGTCGAGCTGACGGCGCTCGTCCTTGAGCTTCTCGTAGGCACGGTGGAGATCTGCCACCCGGTTCGCGTCGTACCGGCCGACACCGCCGGGGCGGGCGGCCACGTAGTCCTCGATGCTGCGCATCGTGACCTTGCGCCATTCGATGCCCGACGCGATGTCCCGCAGCGTGGCCGTGTCGGGCTCGAGCCCGATGCCGTCGGCGGCATGGGCGAGCAGCCGCACCTTGTTGTCGACGATGGACGGTGCGGTGTCGCCCGCGAGCGTGGGCCAGAAGAAGTTCAGCTGCGCGAGGGCGGCGGCGTGGAACGTGCGCGCGGCGACACCCTCGACACCGAGCGCGCGGAGGCGACCGCGCATCTCGCCCGCAGCCTTCGAGGTGAACGTCACCGCCATGACACGCCCCGGCGAGTAGGCGCCGGTGTCGACGCCGTGGGCGATCCGGTGGGTGATCACGCGGGTCTTGCCCGTGCCGGCACCTGCGAGCACGGCGACCGGACCGCGCAGCGCCGATGCCGCCTCGCGCTGGCGCTCGTCCAGCCCTTCCAGTGCGCGACCGATCATGCGCGCCCCTCGTACCAGTCGGTGATCAGCCGGTGCGCGATCGACGCGGTTCCCGGGAGGGTGACCTCGCCCTCGCCGCGAAGGCCCGCCCCGACCTCGTCACGGGTGAACCAGCGCACCGCGGCGATCTCCTCGCCGTCCGCCTCCGCGGCGGCGTCGTCGGCAGCGGCGGCCCAGAAGCCGAGCATCAGCGATCGCGGGTACGGCCACGCCTGCGATCCGCGGTAGACGATGTCGAGCGCGTCGACGCCCGCTTCCTCGTGCACCTCGCGCCGCACCGCCTCCTCGAGCGACTCGCCCGCTTCGACGAAGCCCGCGAAGCAGGAATAGCGATCGGCGCCCCAGAGCGCGTTCGAGCCGAGCAGCAGACGGTCGGGGTCCGTCGCGCTCGTGATCGCCACGATGACGGCGGGGTCGGTGCGCGGGAAGTGGTCGCGCCCGCAGGCCGGGCAGTGGCGGGCCCAGCCGGCCATGGTGGTCTCGGTGAGCGTTCCGCAGGCGGAGCAGTACGGCGCGTCCAGCAGCCAGCGCCCGAGGCTGAGTGCGGCCACGAAGGCGCCGGCATCCGCCGCGGTCAGCGTTCCGCCGATCGCGCGCAGGCTCGCCCACTCCCCGGGGAAGGTGACGTCGTCGGTTGCGGCGACCACCGCGGCCAGCAGTGCCTCTCCGTCTGCGGCGCGCCCGAGGAAGGCCCACTGCGCGTCGGCGGGCGCCTGCGCCGGTTCCACCCACCGCAGCCCTTCGCCGGAGACGGGCGCTCTGTCACCCACGATCACGAGGACACGGCTGGCTGCGTCGAGCCGCAGCGTGTCGAGGAGTCCGGGGGTCGCGCGCTCGTCGGCGGCGCGGTCGAGGCCGATCTGGATCGGCCGATCGGCGGATGCGGGCATCGCGGGGGCCTTCCTGCGTGGATCGACGAACGGGCCTGTCGACAAGCCGGGCGTGGCGCGGGGACGCACCGGCGTGCCGCGCCTACCCTGGGCACATGGCACGCTCACCCCTCACTCTAGCCGCGTCGGTGACTTCGGCTCTGCCCCGGGTCGGCGTCGTCGGGGCGGGAAACCTGACCGAGTCGGCCACCGGCCGCTACGACGCGGCAGTGGTGCAGCTCGACGACGGACGACGCGTCGTCGTGCGGGTCCCCGCGGCGCCCGACGCCGCCTCGGACGCCGCCTCCGACCTCGCGGCTGAGGCGCGCGCGCTGCGCG
This sequence comes from Microbacterium terricola, assembly GCF_027943945.1. NCBI lineage: Bacteria > Bacillati > Actinomycetota > Actinomycetes > Micrococcales > Microbacteriaceae > Microbacterium > Microbacterium terricola. The sequence continues at coordinate 1,762,342 of NZ_AP027141.1, forward strand.
CGCTGACTCCCGGCGTGCGCGGCCTGCTGCCGTTCCGCGCGCCCGAGGTGCTCGGCGAGACGAGCCTCGACGGCGCCCGCGCCGTCGTCGTCGACTACCTCCCCGGCTACCGGGTCGACGCCGCACACCTGCCGCCGGGTGAGGGTGTCGCGACCTCGATCGGCGACGCGCTGGGCGCGCTGCACAGCCTTCCGCTGTCGATCGTGCGCACCGAGGGCCTCCCCTCGCGCACCCCCGAGCAGGTGCGCGACGACGTCCGGCGGACGATCGACCGGGCCTCGGAGACGCATGTCGCCCCGATCTCGCTGATCGCTCGGTGGACCAGGGCGGTCGAGAACGACGAGCTGTGGCGCTTCGAGTCCGCGGTGGTCCTCGGCGGCGCGGCCGCCGCATCCTTCCTGCTCGAGGACGTCGACGACATCCCGCAGGTGACCGGCGCGCTGGACTGGTCGGGATTGTCAGTCGGCGACCCCGCCACCGACCTGCAGTGGCTCGCCGCCGCGCCGGCCGCCGCCGACGACGTGTTCGCCGCGTATGTGCGTCGCAGCGGTCGCGCGCCCGACGCACTGCTGCGCGATCGCGCGCGCCTGTACGCCGAGCTCGAGTTCGCGAAGTGGCTGGTGCACGGACACGACGCCGACCGCGCCGACATCGTCGACGACGCCGCCGCGCTGCTGCTGTCGCTGGCGGAGACCACGTCGGGTGAGGACATCGTCACGGATGCCGAGCTCGGCGTCGATGACGCGATCGCCCTCCTCGACCGCGTGCCCGCAGCCGGCACCGCCGCCGGCACGCTCGCCGACATGTCGATGCAGACCGACACCTACGGTGCGGACGAGCTCTCGCTCTGGGACGAGGAGAACGAGGGCAGGACGGATGCGGCTGCCGACCCGTCCGACCAGACCCAGCCCGTCGCTCCCCTGGATCTCGGTTCGTTCGAGCCGCAGCCGACGGTCCCGCCGCTCGGCGTCGCCCCCATGGAGACCCTCGACGGACCGATGGCGCAGCGCGACGACGCGGACTCGGGACCGCTGGAGTGGGCCGACACGCAGGCGCAGGCGGAGAACTCGCGCGCCGCCGACGCCGCGCTGCGGCGGTGGCTCGCGCGCTGACCGCTCAGGCCCGCAGGACCAGATCGGCAGCGAGGTAGTAGAGCACGACGTCGATCGACTCCTTCGGCACGCCGTGGCGTCGGTGGTAGGCCTCGCGGTACAGCTCGAGCTGCAGCATCCGCTCGTCCTTCTCCGCGTCCGTGCGCGGGGCGGCGCCGGTCTTCCAGTCGACGATCTCGATGCGGTCGCCACGGCGGTACACCGCGTCGAGCTTGCAGATGATCACGTGCGGGCGGCCGTCGAGGTCGGTCGTGGTGAAGTCGATCTCGGTCTCGACCTCGAGGGGCTGCAGAGCGGCCCACTCCGAGCGCTCGAAGGTGTCGCGGAGAGCCTGCAGGGCGACGGCATCGGCGGCCGATGAGGTGGAGGCGTCATCGGCGTCGGACTCCCAGAGCGCGTCGTCGAGCGAACCGGCCGCGCCGACGAGACCCGAGCGCTGCTCGACCCAGGCGTGGAACAGCGTGCCCAGCCGCGTCTGCCGGTACGGGCGCTCCGGCAGGGGGCGAGCGATGCGGGCGACGGTGCCGGCGTAGTCGGCGGCGAAGTCCTTGTAGCGCGACGCCGCGATGCGAGTGGGCGCGACCGCGGCCGTGCGCGTGTGGCGGGCGTCGCGCTCGGCGAGCAGCAGCACGAGATCATCGTCGGGGTGAGCACGGTCGGCGCCGACAGCGGCGTCGACGGCGGCTGCGGCCGCCTCGACCGTGGTGCGCCGTGCGCCGAGGGGGTCGATCGGCCAGGTGAGCATGCGGCGGTCGCCGAGGTAGGGGTTATCGCCCGGATCGTCGGAGGGCAGCTCGACGTCGAGAGCCTCGGCGATCTCGACGGCGAACACGCTGCGCTCCCTGGGCTTCTTGGTGCCCGACCAGCTCGATCCGCTCAGCAGCAGGTGGTCGCGGGCCCGGGTCACGGCGACGTACGCGAGCCGACGGTCCTCGTCGAGCTGACGCCCTCGATTCGCCTCGACGAAGGCGTCCAGCGCGCTCTTGAGCGCCTGCTGGGTCGGGCTCGCATGGGCGTCCCAGGCGAACACGGGCAGCCAGGAGGCGTCGCCGCGGAAGGCGTAGGGCAGCACGCCGAATCCGAGCCACCCCTTCGTGTCTCGCGGGGCGCTGGGCAGCTCGTCCTTGACCAGACGGACCACGGCCACCGCATCCCATTCGAGGCCCTTCGAGCCGTGGATCGTCAGGAGCTGGACGACGTCGGGCTCGGGCGGCTCGGTGCGCGGCGCGAATTCGTCGAGCTGCTCGGCGTGGTCGAGCCAGGCGAGCAGGTTGGCGACGGACCCGCTCTCGTCGGCGGCGAGGAAGCCGTGCAGCTCGTCCACGAAGGCGCGCAGCTGCGCCGTGGCGATGCGCGCAGGTCCGCGCACGTCGTTGGCGGCGAGTTCGATGTCGAGCCGCAGCTCGAGCTCAATGAGCCGTACCAGCTCGGGCACCGGGATGCCGACCGCGCGACGCAGGCCGGCGAACACGGCTCCCGCCTCGCGGAGGCGCTCTACGGCGCTCGGCGTGAAGGCGCTGAGCCATCCGTGATCGGGCCGGGTACGGGCCACGAAGTCGAGGGCGTCGATGAGCGAGCCCTGATCATCGCCCGCGCTGCCGCGGATCTGCTCGACGACCTCCGGGGCGAGCGGCTGGAGCGCCGCGTCGTGCCGGGCGAGGCGCCGGGCGAGCGCCGCGAGCTCGCGCATGTCGGGCAAGCCGATGGCCCAGCGGGGTCCGGTGAGCAGCCGGATCAGCGCGGAGCCGGCCGTCGGGTCGCTGATCACCCGCATCGCCGCGACCACGTCGACCACCTCGGGTGTCGACAGGAGTCCGCCGAGACCCAGGATGCGGTGCGGGATGCCGCGGCGACCGAGCGCGTCGCCGAAGCGGACCATGTGCTTCTTGCTGCGGAACAGCACGGCGCCGGTCGTCGAGCGCCCTGCCCGGGCGCGCGTCGCCCTCACCTCGTGGAACCACTCGGCCACCCGCTCGGTCTCGGCGTCGAGGTCGGCGTCGAAGGAGAGCTCGACCGCGCCGGCCGGAGCCGCCGGGCGCGGGCGCAGCCCCTGCACGTCGACGGGCGCCCTGGCCGCAAGCGGTGCGAGCACCGCATTCGCGGCGGTGAGCACCTGCGCGCTGTTGCGCCAGCTCGTCAGCAGCGAGAACTGCGCGCAGGGCGCGTCCGGCGAGAAGGCCGCGGCGAATCCGCCCAGGTTGCCTGCGCTCGCGCCGCGCCAGCCGTAGATCGCCTGGTGCGGGTCGCCGACAGCCATCACGGCCGTCTCGGCGAAGAGGGCGGACAGCAGATCGGTCTGCACGACGGAGGTGTCCTGATACTCGTCGAGCAGGACGACCCGGTAGCGTGCCCGCAGCTCGGCGGCTGCCGCCGGGTGGTCGCGCACGACCTCGACGGCGCCGGCCACCTGGTCGGAGAAGTCCAGCACTCCCCTGCGCCGCTTCTGCACCGCGTACTCGCGGGCGAGGTCGGCAAGCAGGCCGAGCCCGGAGACCTCGCGCTCGGCGGTGACGACGTCGGCGTAGACCGTGACCGTCTTGCGCTCGGACGGGCGGTCGAGGACGCTGCGGAAGCCGTCGGGGAACGCGGCGAGATCGTCCAGCGAGACGAGGTTGTCGACGCCGTCGCGGGCGATGCGCAGGGCGGCGTCGACGATCGTGCCGAGCGCCTTGTCGCGCTCCTCGAGGCGGGGATCGTCCGAGGCGAAGATGACCTGGCGCATGAGGAGCCAGGCGGCCGACTCGCTGAGCACCACCGCCTCGGCGTCGCGGCCGATCCGCACCGCGTGCTCGCGCACGATCTGATCGGCGAAGCTGTTGTACGTGGCCACCGTCGGCCGATGCAGCATCGCGTCGGCGTCGGCGGGCACGGGCTCGGCACCGGTCGCCGCCACCAGAGCGTCCAGCGCGCTCGTGCGCGTCGACCCCGGACGCTCGCCGCGTTCGATCTCGCCGAACAGCGCCAGACGGCCCTCGGCGTGCAGCGCGGGCAGGTGCGGCAGCAGTCCGCGGCGCTCGAACTCGGCGAGCCGATCGAGCCGTGCCCTGATCCGCTCGGCGAGCTCCCCCGCCGCCTTGCGCGTGAAGGTCAGACCCAGGACCTCGTCGCGGCCGACGATCCCGTTGGCCACCAGCCACACCACGCGCGCCGCCATCGTCTCGGTCTTGCCGCTGCCCGCGCCCGCCACGACGAGCGCCGGCGTGAGGGGCGCCTCGATCACCGCCGTCTGCTCTGCGGTGGGCGGGAACTGCCCCAGCGCCGCCGAGATCGCGGCGGCTGTCAGCATCCCCGTCACGACGCGCTCACCGCGCCGATGGTGTGGATGCGGCAGAGTCCGTACGAGTGGTCGGCACGGCAGTGCTCTTCGTAGGGCGCCTGGAACCCGCTGCCCCGCATGACGCCGACCGCGGCGGAGATGCGGTCCACGAACGCGGCGCGGGTGTCGTCGTCGAACGGCGGCTGGTGCGGGATCACGTAGTCCTTCTGGGAGGTGGGACGCAGTACGAGCAGTCGCGCGCCGCCGGCCGGGTGCCCTGCCGCCGCCTCGATCGCGCCGGCCTCGAATGCGAGCTGGTAGGCGGCGAGCTGCGGGTTGTCTGCCACTTTGGCGTCGCTCTGCGGCTCGCGCTTGCCCGTCTTCAGGTCGATGATCACGACCGCGCCTTCCGGAGTGAGCTCGACCCGGTCGATGTAGCCCGACAGCACCACCCCGTGCTCGAACACCTCTTCCGTCGTGAGCGGCACGGCCACCTCGAAATGCGGCTCGGCGGTGAGCAGGCTCCCGCCGGAGCGCTCGAAGTCGCGGAGGTACGCGTGCAGCCGTCTGATGAGGTCGCGCGCCCGGGTGAGCTCCGCGCGCTCGCGCCACGGCGCCTCGAAGGTCAGCTCGCCCCAGCGAGCCTCGACGGCGCGCCACAGCGCCGCCTCGTCTGCGCCCTCCGCGTGCTCCAGCGCCGCGTGGATGATGGTGCCGAGCCCGGCTGACGCGCTGCCGGCGTCGCCGCCGAGATCACCGATCACCCAGTTCAGCTCGCACTCTTCGAGCGTGTGGAGGCGCGACGGCGACACCCGGATGTCTTCGCGCGCGAGATCGCGCAGCGGCCCGGTCGACGTGGGTCCCGGCACCCCGTACCACTCGACAGGGCGGGAGCCCGCCACGCCGGCGTCGGCGAGGAGCGCGAGCTGCCCGGCCGCATGAGGTCGCGCAGATGCCCGGCCGGAGGTGAGGGTGCGACGGTGCGCGGCGACGAGCCCGCGCAGGGAGAGCGGGTGCTCGCTCGTGAACGGCTCCGGATCGGGCAGGAACTCGAAGAACACACTCGGCCCGGTGTCGTCGTCATCCACTGCGGTGACGATCAGCTGCGTCGTCGCCCGGGAGGCGGCGCGGACGAGCAGGCGCAGCTCGTCGTGCATCGCCGCCCTGCGCCGGTCGAGCGGCGCGAGCGCCTCACCCTCACCGGCCACGGCTGCGCCCGCGAGGCGCCAGGTCTCCAGCAGGGAGCCGCGCAGACGCGTGTTCGGCCACACCCCGTCCTGCACCCCGGCGATGACGACGGTGTCGAACTCGGTGCCGATCGCGCCGGCCGGGGTGAGGACGCGCACAGCGGCATCGGGCAGGGCGGCGTCGAGGCGGTCGTCGGCGACGTCGCTGTCGAGCACGCCGCGCACGAACGCGCGCGGGTCGGAGTCGACGGTGCGCTCGACGAAGCGCTTGGCCGCCTGGAAGAGGGCCACGACGGCGTCGAGGTCGCGCCCCGCCTGCTCGGCAAGGGGTCCGTGCCCCGCGGCGAGCTCGGTCCATGCCCGTTCGAGGTGACTGCGATCCCACGCCGTCCAGAGCAGCTCGTGGACGGTCGCCCCCTCGGCGAGCTCGCGTCGGAGCACCTCGAGCGTGCGTGCGAGGGTCGCTGCGCGTCGCGCCTCGCGGGTGTCGAGCAGATCGAACTCCAGCGGGAAGCGCATCGCCGAGACCAGCAGCTCCCGACCCGCCCGCTCTCCCCCGGCGGCGAGCTCACTGTGCCGCAGACCCGACCGCAGACGGCGCAGCTCGATCGGATCGAGCCGGCCGCACACCCCGCCGAGCGCGCCGGACACGTCGTCAGCGGTCCAGTCGTCGTCGCTCGCGGCGAGCTCGATGAGGCGCAGCAGGTCGCGAACGGGCGCGAGCGCCCCGAGCGCCTGACCGGGCCCGCTCGCCCGAGCCGGCACCTCGCGCGCCGACAGCTCTGCCTCGAGCGCGCTGATCTGCCGGGTGTCGTGGGCGATCACCGCGCAGGAGCCCCACGGGACGCCGGCGTGCACATGCCGTTCGCGCAGCAGCCGCGCGATCGCGTCGTACTCCTCGGCGCTCGAGCGCAGGGTGAGCGCGCGCAGTGAGGCGTCCGGCTCGACGCCCACGGGCGCGGCTCGGTGGGCGACGACGCCGACCGCCCCGATGTGACCGGTGACGCGGCGCACGAGGTCGATGTGGGCGGGGGTGCCCCTGTGCGCGTCGCGCAGCACCCATTGACCGCCGAGGCCCGCGGCGAGCCGGGCGAAGTTCTCGGGCGTCGCGCCGCGGAACGCACCCGCGCCGACGTCGGGGTCGCCGAAGGCCAGCACCGCCATCCCCCTGGCACGGCACGCCTCGACCAGCTCGACGCCGCCGAGTGTGAGCTCCTGCGCGTCGTCGATGAGCAGCGCGGCCACCGGATCGAGCAGCTGCGCCCCCGCACCGCCGGCTCGGACGAGGCCGACAGCCTCGCGGATGAGTCCGGCGGCATCGCGGTGAGCCCCGCGCATGTCGGCACGGACCTGGAGGTACTCGGCCGTGAACGATGCCATCGACTCCCACACCGGCAGCTCGTGGGCACGGCCGAGCGCCGCGAGCCGCGCGGGCTCGAGGCCCAGCGTCGTGCACTCCGCGATGAATGCGCGGACCTCGGCGCGGAACCCCTTGGTGCTGCGGATCGACGGGGTGAGCCAGTCGGGCCAGCGGGTCGGCGCGTGCTGCTCGTCTTCGGCGTCGCCGTCGAGGAGGTCGTGGATGAGCTGGTCCTCGTCGGCGCCGGTGAGCAGCTGCGGCGGCTCGTCACCGGCCGCGACGGCCGCCGCGCGGACCAGGCGGAAGGCGAACGAGGCGACCGACCGCGCCATCGGACCGGATGTCGCCTGCCCGACCGTCAGTGCGAGCCGGTCGCGCAGCGCGGTCGCGGTGAGACGGGAGGGCGTCAGCACGGCGATGGCGTCGGGAGTGACGCCTGCGGCGACGAGCGCCGCGACCCGGTCGGTCAGCGCCGTGGTCTTGCCCGTCCCCGGGGCGCCGACCACCACGCCTGATGCGTCGAACGGGAGGTCGGCGATCGCCTGCTGGGCGGCGTCCGCACTCCTTTCGACCATGTCAGCACGCTAGCGCCACTCGGCGACATCGCCGTTCGCACGCGTCCGACCCGTTCGCCGAGAGCGTTCCGGCCGCGGCCGACCGGCCGCATCCGGTGTCGTAGAGTTGCCATGCACCGGGCCAGACGCCCCGGCCGCAGGAGGGCAGTGACGTGGAGATCCGCATCGGCATCGCAAACACCGGCCGTGAGCTCAGCTTCGAGACCAGCGACTCGGCGGCGACCGTGAAGCAGTCGGTGGCAGGCGCCCTCGACGCCGGAGCCACGCACGTCACCTTCGCCGATGTGAAGGGCAACTCGTACATCGTGCCCACCGCCGGCCTCGCGTACATCGAGCTCGGGACGGAAGAGTCCCGCCGCGTCGGCTTCGTCGCCTGACGATGGAGATCGTCTTCGCGCTGATGGTCGGCGCCGTGTGGGGCCTCGGGGCGCATTTCCTCGCGCCCGGTCGCGACACGCGGGGCGTCGCCGTCGGCCCGTTCACGGGCGCCCTCATCGGCGGGGTCACCTGGCTGATCCTCACCTGGGCGGGCGTCGGCACCGACAGCGGATGGCTGTGGCTGATCTCCATGCTCACGCCGCTGCTCGCGTTCCCGGCACTGGCGGCGCTGACGGTGGCGCGTCGCGCGCACGATCAGCGTGAGCGCACCAGGCTCCGCATCCTCTAGGCGGCGAGCCCCATGTCGTCCATGCGACGAGAGTGGGCGGCCATCAGGTCGGTGAACACCGGCTCGACCTTCTTCTCGTCCGCGCGCTGCAGCGATGCCGGACGCAGGGCGGCACGGGCGATCAGCAGCGTGTCGCCGACGAGGCGCCGGCCCCACATGGCCAGCAGCGCCTTCCATTCCGGGTCGCTGGCGATCGTGGCCTTGATGATCTCGACGATCGCCTGCCGGTCGTTGTCGGCGCGCAGCATCCGCGCGACGCGCTGGCCGGTCTCCCCGTAGCTGAGCGAGAGCGCTTCGTAGAAGTCGTCCAGCATGCCCGCCGTGATGTGGACGGACAGCATCGTCTCCTGCGGACGCACACCGTGCGTGGCGCGGCGGAACGCGTCCAGCGGCTCACGGAACGGCAGCATGAGAGCGGTCGGGTCGTCGCCGCGCTCGCGGATGAGAGCGACCAGCTGCTGGTGCTTCGTGAGCGCCGCGCCGGCGGCGCGAGAGAGCGACTCCTTGTCGGCCAGGCCGGGCGTCGAGGCGATCAGCTCCGACAGCGTCTCGAAGTAGCCGAGCTGCAGATAGGCGGCCTGACCGAGGAAGGTGTCGATCTCGGGAGCGAGCTCTTCGAAGTCGACGCGCCGCGCATCGCCGACGTCGTCACGCGACCGCAGCTGCAGGAGCCTGTCCTGCGGGCGGCGCTGCCAGAACCACTTCACCACGGGTCCAGCCTAGAGCCGATAGGCTGGACACGCCCCGGCAGTGGATCGGGGCCCCGCGCCTGCGGCTGAGTGAAGGGCGTGGATCCGACATTCTTCAGGCGGTCATCTCTCCGCCGGACAGGCTCAACAATCGTGACGACCTTCGCCGATCTCGGCGTCGACCAGGACATCGTCGACGCGCTCGCTGCCAAGGGCATCGTGGACGCGTTCCCCATCCAGGAGCAGACGATCCCCCTCGGCCTCCCCGGTCAGGACATCATCGGCCAGGCCAAGACGGGCACCGGCAAGACCTTCGGCTTCGGCATCCCCGTCGTCCAGCGCCTCGGCCTGAACCCCGAGCCAGGGGTCAAGGCGCTCATCGTCGTGCCGACCCGCGAGCTCGCCGTCCAGGTCTACGAGGACATGGACATGCTGACCCAGAACCGCGCGACGAGCGTCGTGGCGATCTACGGCGGCAAGGCGTACGAGGGTCAGATCGACCAGCTGAAGGCGGGCGCCCAGATCGTCGTCGGCACGCCCGGTCGCCTCATCGACCTGAACAACCAGCGCCTCCTCGACCTCTCGAACGCGACCGAGGTCGTGCTCGACGAGGCCGACAAGATGCTCGACCTCGGATTCCTCGCCGACATCGAGAAGATCTTCACCAAGGTGGCCCAGGTGCGCCACACCCAGCTGTTCTCGGCGACGATGCCCGGCCCGATCGTGGCGCTGGCCCGTCGGTTCATGTCGAACCCGATCCACATCCGCGCGACCGACCCCGACGAGGGGCTCACGCAGGCGAACATCAAGCACCTGGTCTACCGGGCGCACTCGCTCGACAAGGACGAGGTCATCGCCCGCATCCTGCAGGCCGAGGGCCGCGGCAAGACCGTCGTGTTCACGCGCACGAAGCGCGCGGCGCAGAAGCTCGTCGACGAGCTCAACGACCGCGGCTTCAACGCCGGCGCCGTGCACGGCGACATGAGCCAGGAGTCGCGCGAGCGCTCGATGGCCGGCTTCAAGGCAGGCAAGAAGGACGTCCTCATCGCCACCGACGTCGCCGCGCGCGGCATCGACGTCGACGACGTCACCCACGTGATCAACCACACGATCCCGGACGACGAGAAGACCTACCTGCACCGCGCCGGCCGCACCGGCCGCGCGGGCAAGACGGGCATCGCCGTCACCTTCGTCGACTGGGACGACCTGCACAAGTGGGCGCTCATCAACCGTGCGCTCGAGTTCGGCCAGCCCGAGCCCGTCGAGACCTACTCGTCGAGCCCGCACCTGTTCAGCGACCTCGACATCCCCGCGGGGACGAAGGGCCGCATCGCGACCGCACCCCGCACGCAGGCCGTCCGGACGCAGCCCGAGCGCGCTGCCGACGCCGCCGCGGAGGGCTCGACCGAGGCCGGCTCGCGCCGCCGTCGCCGCCGCCGGACCGGATCGGGTGGCGAGCAGGTCGGCTCGACCTTCGCCGAAGGGACGGATGCGGCTGCCGCCGGCGCACCGGAGGCCTCCGGTACGTCGACCGAGCGCGCTGCGGACGGCGCGGGCACGCACGACGGCGCAGGCAGGGAGCACCACGACGGCAAGCCGGCACCGGCACGTCGTCGCCGCCGCCGTCGCGGTGCGGGCGGCGGCGCGCCGACCGCTCCTGCCGGCGCCTGACCCGCAGCATCCCCCGACTCACTCCGGGTTCGGAGGGCGAGGCGGACGCGGCGGGTAGACCCACGTCACCATCACCACCGAGATGATCATCAGCAGGAACCACGAGATCAGCTTGGTGAGCGAGACGGGCTGCCAGCCGTCCGCCTGATCCGGGTAAAGCCACGCGCCCGCCCAGGTGCCGATGTTCTCCGCCAGGTAGATGAACACCGCGACGCCCGCGAACGCCGCGAGCACCGGCATCCGCACGACGTGTCGCCAGACCCGCGCGTACATGACGGTCGGCAGCCACAGCACGATCACGGCGGCCAGCAGCACCCAGCGCAGATCCCACCAGAAGTGGTGGGTGAAGAAGTTCGCGTAGATCGCGACGGCCACGACCGTGGTCAGCCATCGCCGCGGGTAGCGCGTGAAGCCGAGGTCGAACAGGCGGTAGACGCGGACCATGTACGAGCCGACCGCCGCGTACATGAACCCGCTGAACAGCGGCACACCGCCGATCCGCATCACACCGTCCGCGGCGTACGCCCACGAGCCGACGTCGGTCTTGAACAGCTCCATCGCGGTTCCGGTGAGGTGGAAGAGCACGATCACCCAGAGCTCGCGGCCCGTCTCCAGTCGAGCGGCGATCATCACCACCTGGATCAGGACCGCGGCGATGGTCAGCGCATCGTTGCGGGCGAGTGCCGCGTCATCCGGGTACCAGAGGCGCGCGGCGAGGATCGCGACCAGCAGCAGCGCGCCGAACACGCACGCCCACGCCTGCTTGAGCACGAACACGGCGAACTCGACGAGCCAGGCGCGCACGCCACGGCGAGGCGCGTCGCGCAGGATGCGGTGGGCGACCGCGTCGATGCGCCGTTCGAGGGACGTGGACTGGCGCATCGCTCGACGCTAACGCGTGTCGTGCGAAACACGCGTCATAATCCCGCTGCGACCGCCAGACGCCCCACTATCGTGAGGATTGCGCGGCACACAGCCGCGCCGATTCCTGAAAGAGGCACGACGTGCGATTCTTCGAGACCGTGGAGTACCAGGGCTTCTGGGGCTCCTTCTGGGACCTCATCTGGTGGTTCCTGTGGCTGTTCATCTTCTTCGCCTACCTCATGGCGCTGTTCGCGATCATCGGGGACCTGTTCCGCGACTCGAAGCTCAGCGGCTGGTGGAAGGCGGTGTGGATCTTCTTCCTGATCTTCTTCCCGATCGTGACGGCGCTCGTCTACCTGATCGCCCGGGGCAACGGCATGGCCGAGCGCGGCGCCGCCCAGGCGCGCCAGTACAAGGCCGCGCAGGACGACTACATCAAGTCGGTCGCGGGCAGCAGCCCGTCCGACGAGATCGCCAAGGCGAAGGCCCTGCTCGACGCCGGCACCATCTCGCAGGCCGAGTACGAGCAGATCAAGGCTCGCGTCCTGGCCTGATCCGACTCAGCGCAGAAGCGCCCTCGTCCGCCTACGGGTAGACGGGGGCGCTTCCCGTTGCGGCGTCGATGATGCGCTGGACCATCTCGTCGGCGGTCGTGTTCTCCCCCGGCAGGTTCGGCTTGCCGAGGCCGTGGTAGTCGCTGGAACCGGTGACGATCAGGTCGTGCCGGTCGACGACGGTACGCAGGGCCGCGACCCCGTCCGGGGTGTTCTCACGGTGGTCGAGCTCGAAGCCGGCGAGGCCGGCGGCGATGAGCGCTTCGAGCGTCGCCGTCGACATCATCCGGCCGCGGCCGAGGGTTGCCGGATGGGCGATGACCGGAACGCCGCCCGCTGCGACCACCAGCCGCACAGCCGTGCGGGCATCGGGAGCGTAATGCGGCTCGTAGTAGCCGGCCCGCGGGTGCAGGATGCCGTCGAAGGCCTCGCCCCGGTCGGCGACGATCCCCCGCGCGATGAGAGCGTCGGCGATGTGCGGGCGGCCGACCGTGGCGCCGTCGGTGGTCTGTCCGGCGACGTCCGCCCAGGTGAGGTCGTAGTCGTGACCGATCGAGCGCACGATCCGCTCGGCACGCCCCATCCGGTCGTCGCGCACGCGCTCCATCTCGGCCCGGAGCGCCGTGTCGTCCGGATCGAACAGATAGGCGAGGACGTGGACGCTCCGCCCCTCCTGCCGCGCCGACAGCTCCATGCCGGGCAGGAAGGTGAGTCCGAGCGACACCGCGGCCTCCGCGGCCTCGGCCCATCCGGCGGTGGTGTCGTGGTCGGTCAGGGCGACGGTGCGCAGACCGTGGCGGTGCGCGGCCGACATGACCTGTGCGGCGGTCTCCGTGCCGTCCGAGTGCAGCGAGTGCAGGTGCAGGTCGCTCGGACCCTCGAAACGCCGCATTCCCACCACGAACCGAGCGTATCGCGCCGCGCCACTGGCCGATCTCCCAGCCTCCTGGCCTAGAGTCGCGATCGTGCTGCGCGTGCTGGGGATCCTGCTGACACTGCTCTGCGCCGTGGCAGCCGCCGTGCTCACGTGGCCCTCCTTCTTCCGCGTCGATCGCACCTTCCCGATCGCGCAGATCGTCTCCTTCCGGGGGGTGCTGACCCTCGCGTTCGGGGTGCTGCTGGTCCTCGCCCTCCTGCTGGCGCTGATCCGCCCGATCCGGGGCTTCGCATTCTCGATCGCTGTCGTCGCCGCGGCCGCCACGATCGCGAACGGCGCCATCGTCGCGTCTCGGGGCCTCGGCACCGAGGGGCTGCCGGCGACGACGGAGGACAGCATCCGCGTCCTGACCTGGAACACGGCGGGTGCCGACAACGCCGACACCGTCGCCCAGATCGCCGTGGCGATGGACGCGGACATCGTGACGCTCCCGGAGACGACCATCGAGACCGGCGAGGCCGTCGCGCTCGCGATGCGCGACCTCGACCATCGGATGTGGGCCTACCACGCCGAGTACGGCGAGGACGGCTGGGATGCGCGCTCGACCACGCTGCTCATCTCGCCCGACCTCGGCGAGTACTCGGTCATCGAATCCTCCGCCGACGGCTCGTCCAACACGTCCACGGTGCCGAGCGCCGTCGCGATGCCCGTCGACGGCTCCGGTCCCACGATCGTCGCCGCGCACGCCGTCGCCCCGCGGCAGTCGGCGATGGAGCACTGGCGCACCGACCTGCAGTGGCTGGCCGATCAGTGCGGAGCGTCCGACGTGATCATGGCCGGCGACTTCAACGCCACCCTCGACCACTTCGGCGGGCTCGGCTTCGAGGGAGGCAGTCTCGGCCGCTGCCATGACGCGGCGTCCGAGACCGGCAACGGCGCGATCGGCACCTGGTCGACGGAGTTCCCTGCCCTGCTCGGCGCACCCATCGACCACGTCATGGCCGGCAGCGACTGGAAGGCCACCGGCTCGCTCGTGCTCACCACCCTGGACGACTCCGGCAGCGATCACCGCCCCCTCGTGGTGCAGCTCGAACCCGCCGGCTGACCCGTCGCGAGATAAGGAGAAGGAGCCACCGGAGGAGGACGGTGCGCCTGAGCAGCCTCCCTCCGCGTCATCGCCGCATCTCGCGACAGAGTGCGGGTCGCGTGGGAGACTTGACGCATGAGCACGACAGGCGAATCCCCGGCCGGCACCGAGACGATCACGGCCCCCACCCCCTCGGCGAGCACCAATCGGCGGCAGCCCTTCCCGCAGGGCTTCCTGGACACCATCTCGCAGGGCTGGGCCGAGCGCCCCGAGCATCTCCCGCCCGCCCGTGAGCAGGCCGCGTACGCGGCACAGCGCCGGGCTGCGGTCTCGGTCGCGTTCACCGGCAAGCGCCTGGTCGTCCCCGCCGGCGACCTCAAGCAGCGCAGCAACGACACCGACTACCCGTTCCGCGCGCACAGCGCGTTCGCCCACCTGACCGGCTGGGCCGCCGACTCGGAACCAGGCTCGCTCCTCGTCTTCGAGCCGACGGCCGACGGCCACGACGTGACGCTGTACTTCCGCGAGCGCGCCGGCCGCACCACGACCGAGTTCTACGCGGATGCGTCGATCGGCGAATTCTGGATCGGCCCGCGTCCCGCGCTGGCCGGCGTGGCCGCCGACCTGGGTCTCGCCACCGCGCACATCGACGACTTCGCCGCGGGCGACGCGGACCTCGTGGTCGACGAGGACGCAGACCTGACCCGCTTCGTCTCCGAGCTGCGACTGGTCAAGGACGCGTACGAGCTCGCGCAGGTGCAGCTCGCCGTCGACGTCACCGCCAAGGGGTTCGACGACATCGTCGCCGATCTCCCCCGCATCATCGAGCACCCCCGCGGCGAGCGGGTCGTCGAGGGCCTCTTCCACCAGCGCGCGCGCAGCGAGGGCAATTGGGAGGGCTACGACACGATCGCCGCCTCCGGCCCGCACGCCTGCTACCTGCACTGGACCCGCAACGACGGCGCCGTGGTGCCGGGCGACCTGATCCTGGTCGACGCGGGCGTCGAGGTCGACAGCCTCTACACCGCCGACATCACCCGCACGATCCCGGTCTCGGGCACGTTCACCGACATCCAGCGGAAGGTCTACGAGACCGTCCGCGAGGCCGCAGACGCGGCGTTCGACGCCGCCAAGCCGGGCGTGCTGTTCCGCACCGTGCACGAGGCCGCCATGAAGGTCATCGCCGAGCGCACCTCCGAGTGGGGACTGCTGCCGGTCACGGCGCAGGAGGCCCTCGACGCGGACAAGGGAGGCCAGCACCGCCGCTACATGGTGCACGGCACCAGCCACCACCTCGGCCTCGACGTGCACGACTGCGCGCAGGCGCGCCGCGACATGTACTACGACGGCGTGCTCGAGCCGGGCATGGTGTTCACGATCGAGCCTGGCCTGTACTTCCAGATCGACGACCTCACCGTGCCCGCCGAGTACCGCGGCATCGGCGTGCGCATCGAGGACGACGTGCTGCTCACCGAGGACGGGGCGGTCAACCTCTCCGCGGCCATTCCGCGCACCGCGGACGAGGTCGAGGAGTGGATCGCCCGGCTGAGCGCCTGATCGCGGTTCGCCGAGCGTGTCGACGCCTCCGCCCTTCACCACCCGCCCGACCCTGACCGGCACGTTCGGGATGGTCGCATCCACCCACTGGATCGCGACCGCCGTCGCCCAGGGCGTGCTCGAGCGCGGCGGCAACGCCTTCGACGCGGTGGTGGCGGGCGGCTTCGTGCTGCACCTCGCCGAGCCGCACCTGAACGGACCGGGCGGGGATCTCGTCGGCGTGTTCGCCACCGCCGCCGATCCGCGCACGCCCGTCGTGCTGATGGGACAGGGGCCGGCACCGGCGGGCGCATCGATCGCGCACTTCCGCGCGGAGGGGCTCGACCTCGTCCCCGGCGCAGGCGGCCTCGCGGCGGCCGTACCCGGTGCGGTGGATGCGTGGCTCGTCCTGCTGCGCGACCACGGGACGATGGGGCTCGCCGACGTGCTCTCCCCCGCGATCGGCTACGCCCGCGACGGGACCCCCCTGCTGCCCACCACGACCGCCACGATCGCGCACGTCGCCGATCTGTTCCGCGCGCACTGGCCGACGTCGGCGTCGCTCTGGCTGCCGGAGGACGAAGTGCCGTCAGCGGGGACGCTGCACCGCAACCCCGCCTACGCCGAAGTGCTCGAGCGGCTGGCGGCCACCGCATCCGCGCGTCGCGATCGCGCCGAGGGCGTCGAGGCGGCGCGGACGGAATGGTCGACCGGCATCGTCGCGCAGTCAGCGTCCGCGTTCCTCGGCGTCCCGCACCGGCACTCCACGGGGACCGACCACGCCGCCGTCATCACGCCCGCCGACTTCGCCGCCTTCTCGGCAGGATACGAGGATGCGGTCACCGTGCCCTTCCGTGGGCACACGGTGGCGAAGGCGGGCGCATGGACCCAGGGCCCGGCCCTCCTCGAAGCGCTGCGCATCCTCGAGCCGCTGCCCGACGAGCAGCTCGATGTGGGCACCGCCGACGGCGCGCACACGATCATCGAGACCCTCAAGCTCGCGCTCGCGGACCGGGATGCGCACTACGGCGACGGCGCACCCCTCGCCGAGCTGCTCTCCGACGCGCACGTCGCGGCGCGGCGCGCGGACATCGGGCCGACGGCGTCGCGCGAGTGGCGTCCCGGTGCGGTGCCGGGCCGTGACCCGTTCCGTCCGCCGCTGCGTCAGCGCGCAGACGACCCGGTCGCGTTCGCGGGTGCCGGCGAGCCGACCGTCGCACCGACCGGTGAGACCCGGGGAGACACCTGCCACATCGACGTCGTCGATCGCTGGGGCAACATCGTCTCGGTGACGCCGTCGGGCGGCTGGCTGCAGTCGTCTCCGACGGTCCCCGAGCTCGGCTTCTGTCTCGGCACCCGGCTGCAGATGACCTGGCTCGACGAGTCGGCGCCGTCGGCGCTGCGTCCGGGCGCGCGTCCGCGCACGACCCTCAGCCCGACGCTCGTGCTCTCCGACGACGCGACGGTCGCACTCGGCACGCCCGGCGGCGACCAGCAGGACCAGTGGCAGCTGCCGATGCTGCTGCGGATGATCGTCGGGGGCTGGAGCGCACAGGAGGCGATCGACGCGCCGACGCTGCACACGACCGCGCTCGTGGACTCGTTCTGGCCGCGCACCTGGGAGCCCGCAGGCGTCTACGTCGAGGATCGCCTCGGCGACGACGTGATCCAGGGACTCGCCGACCGGGGCCACGAGGTCGTCCGCGCAGGCGACTGGCGTCTGGGGCGGCTGTCGGCGGTCGGGCTCGATCGCGCGCAGGGCACGGTGTGGGCCGCGGCGAATCCTCGCGGCATGCAGGGCTACGCCGCGGGTCGCTGAGCGACGCCCCGCATCCACTCCACGACGCGCGGCGCCACGCCCGCGCCGACCTCGGCGGCGGGCTGCTTGCGGCCCTTCACCTCGAAGGAATGGCCGCCGGGCACCCAGACGAGCGTGGCGTCGCGGCAGGTCGCGACGGCGTCGATCACCTGCTCGGGCGGGGCGGCGAACGGGTCGGCCTCGCCGGAGAGGAAGAGCTGAGGCTGGCCGATGGCGGGCAGATGCGCGACCCGCGGCGCGTCCGGGCGCCCCGGCGGGTGGAGCGGATAGCCCAGGTACACGAGCCCCGCCGGGTCGATCGCGCCCTCGGCCGCGGCGACGGACGCCATCCGTCCGCCGTAGGACTTCCCGGCGGCGAACAGGGGCGCGTCGACCGCGCCGCGCAGGTGGTCGGCCACCGCGGCCCAGGTCGAGACGGCGTGCGCGGCGGGTCCCGGCATGCGCCGGCCCGCCTCGGCGTAGGGGAACGCGAAGCGCATCGTCGCGACGCCGTGCGCCCGCAGCGCGGCGGCGAAGCCGACCAGGAAGGGATGCTGCATCCCCGCGCCGGCTCCGTGCGCCAGTGCGAGCACAGCCCAGGGCTCGTCGGGCGTCTCTAACGTCGCGGAGACGTCGACGTCGCCGGCGGGCAACGCGACCGTGATCCGCACGTCGGTGCGTGTCATGGTGTGGCTATCGCCCGGAGTCGTCATCATCCGGCTCGGCGGGCTGCTGCGCGGGCCCGGCGGGCTGCTGCGCGGGCTCGGCGGGCTGCTGCGGGGGCGCGGCGGGCTGCGGCACGGGTTCGGTCGCCGGTGCACGGCGCTCACCGTAGCGCGGCGGCTCTGCCGGGTCTGCCGCGGCAGGTCGGGGCACCGGTGCCGCGCCGGGCGCGGCGGGGGTCGCCGGCACCACGGGCGCCACCGGCTGCGTGGGTTCGGGCTGCGCCGCGGCCCCGGCGCCGAGGTGGCCGGCGCGCGGACCGAGGGCCGTCAGTGCGAGGTGGTACGCCTGGCCGCGCGCCGTGACCTCGTAGCGATCGGCGCGCACCTGCATGACCGACGCGTAGTCGCGGCGCCTGCGCAGGAACGCGTATCCGATGATGCTGATGAGCATCCCGAGCGCGATGCCGATCAGCACCACCCCTGCGAAGACCTGGATGGGCGGGGACGGCGACCCCAGCACGAAGATCGCGGCGAACAGCAGGCCGAGCAGCAGCCCGTTGATGGCCCCGGATCGCGCCGCCGTGGCGTAGCCGAGCCGCCCGGTCACGCGCTCGATCGAGCGCAGGTTCACCCCCACGATCGCGATCTCTCGTGCGGGCACCTCCGACTCGATCAGCTCGGAGACGAGCTTCTGCGCCTCCTCATAGGTCGAGAACGCGGCGATGGTCTTGCCCACGTCGTCGCCCGCTTGCGGAAACCGCCCGCCGATCATGCTCATCTCCCCATCCTTCCACGGGCCCCGCACTACGCTGGGACGTGTGAGCACGCAGAGGGTTTTCGTCGCACGCCTAGCCGGCTGCACGGTCTTCGACCCCGCAGGCGACCGGCTCGGCAAGGTCCGGGATGTCGTCGTCATCTACCGCAAGAACGATCCCCCGCGCGTGATCGGACTCATCGTGGAGATCCCCGGGCGGCGCCACGTGTTCGTCTCGATCGGACGCGTCACCTCGATCGCCACCGGCCAGGTCATCACGACCGGCCTCATCAACGTGCGCCGCTTCCAGCAGCGCGGTGGCGAGGTGCGGGTGATGTCGGAGCTGCTGGGCCGCAAGGTCTACTTCGCCGACGGCTCCGGCCACGCCGTGATCGAGGACGTCGCGATCGAGCGCAACCGCCTCGGCGAGTGGGACATCGGGCAGCTGTTCCTGCGCAAGCCCAAGACGAGCGCGTCGCCGTTCGCCAAGGGGCCGACCACGTTCGCGAACTGGGCGGACGTGCAGGAGCGCCAGATCCCCGGTGAGGCCCAGTCCGCGGAGCAGCTGGTGGCCACCTACTCCGAGCTGAAGCCCGCCGACCTCGCCAACACGCTGCTCGACCTGCCGGACGAGCGCCTCATCGAGGTGGCCGAGGAGCTCCCGGACGATCGCCTCGCCGACGCGCTCGAGGAGATGCCCGAAGACGACCAGGTGCACATCCTCGAAGCGCTCGGCGACGAGCGCGCCGCCGACATCCTCGATGCGATGGAGCCGGACGACGCCGCCGATGTGCTGGCCCAGCTCCCGGAGGCGCGGCTCGAGGAGCTGCTCGACCTCATGGAGCCCGAAGAGGCCGAGGACGTGCGCGCCCTGCTGAAGTACGGCCCCGACACGGCGGGCGGGCTCATGACCAGCGAGCCCATCGTGCTGTCCGCCGAGGCGACCGTCGCGGAGGCGCTCGCCCTCATCCGGCGTCACGAGCTGCACCCGGCCCTCGCCGCCGCCGTCTTCGTCACGCTGCCCCCGTTCGAGACGCCGACCGGGCGCCTGCTGGGCACGGTGCACTTCCAGCGGATGCTGCGCTACCCCCCGCACGAGCGGCTGGGCACGATCATCGACGACACCCTCGACCCGGTGCCGGCGACGGCGTCCGCCGCCGAGGTGGCGCGGCTCCTGGCCAGCTACAACCTCGTCTCGCTGCCTGTCGTCGATCCGGCCCACCGCCTCGTCGGGGCGGTCAGCGTCGATGACGTGCTCGACTACCTCCTCCCCGAAGACTGGCGATCGCAGGATGCGGAGGATGAACGAACTCCCGATCCTGTCCCGACCACGACCGCGAGCATTCCGAGGAGGCGCTGATGGCCCGCACACCACGCCAGCCGTCGCTGGATGCCCCCCGCGGGCGCTCGGGGATGCTGCAGCGCACCCCGCAGCCGTCGCGCGACCGCTTCGGGCGGTTCTCCGAGTCGTTCGCGCGCGGGATGGGCACCTCCGGGTTCCTGATCGGCATGACGGTCTTCGTGGCCGCGTGGCTGACCTGGAACATCGCGATGCCGCCGGAGCTGCAGTTCGACCCCGCCGCCACCAACTTCACGCTGCTGACCCTCATCCTCTCGTTGCAGGCGTCGTACGCCGCGCCGCTCATCCTGCTCGCGCAGAACCGGCAGGACGACCGCGACCGGGTGCAGATCGAGCAGGATCGCCAGCGCGCCGAGCGCAACCTCGCCGACACCGAGTATCTGGCCCGCGAGATCGTCGCGCTCCGGATGGCGCTGACCGATGTCTCCGACGAGGCCGTCACCCGTGACGTCCTGCGCAGCGAGCTGCGCTCGTTCCTCGAGCAGCTCGACAAGCGCGCGGTCGAGTCGGACAAGCGCTCGTCCGACGACGCGTCGTGAGCGAGACCGCTGACGCCGTACAGCGGGCCGTCGGCGCGGTCGTCGATCCCGAGCTGCGGCGCCCGATCGCCGATCTCGACATGGTGCGCACGGTGGACGTCGACGGCGACGTCGCCAAGGTCGCGATCGTGCTCACGATCGTCGGCTGCCCCGCGGCCGAGCGGATCTCCGCCGAGGTGCGCGCGGCCGCGGCATCCGTCCCCGGCATCGCGGAGGTCGACCTCGAGGTCGGCGTCATGTCGCCGGCCGAGCGCCGCGCCCTCACCGAGAAGCTGCGCGATGGGCGACCGGCGCGCCAGATGGCGTTCGGCCCAGACTCGCTGACCCGCGTGATCGCCGTCACGAGCGGCAAGGGCGGCGTGGGCAAGTCGACCGTCACCGCCAATCTCGCGGTGGCACTGGCGCGACGGGGACTGTCGGTCGGCCTCGTCGACGCCGACGTCCACGGCTTCTCGATCCCCGGGCTCATGGGCCTCGTGGATGCGGCCGGCGGCGTCCCGCAACCCACCCGCATCGACGACCTCATGCTGCCGCCGGTCGCGCACGGCGTGAAGGTCATCTCGATCGGCATGTTCCTGCGCCGCGGTGACGCCGACGGACCGCTCGGCGCGGTCGCCTGGCGCGGGCCGATGCTGCACCGCACCGTGCAGCAGTTCCTCACCGACGTGTTCTTCGGCGACCTGGATGTGCTGCTGCTCGACATGCCGCCCGGCACCGGCGACATCGCGATCTCGGTGGGGCAGCTGCTCCCCCACGCCGAGGTGCTCGTCGTGACCACGCCGCAGGCCGCGGCGTCCGACGTGGCGGTGCGCAGCGGGCTCGTGGCGCGGCAGACCGGTCAGCGCGTCATCGGGGTCGTGGAGAACATGGCCGCGATGACCCTGCCGGACGGCACCACGCTCGATCTGTTCGGAACCGGGGGCGGTCAGGCGGTGGCCGACGCCCTCGCCACGGCTGAGCAGACGGTCGAGGTGCTGGCTTCGGTGCCGCTGAGCCCGGCCCTCCGCGCGGCGGGGGACGCCGGGATGCCGGTGGTGCTCTCATCGCCGACGGATGCTGCCGCCCGCGCCATCGAAAAGCTCGCGACCGCGCTCGTCGGCCGCGGACGCGGCCTCGCGGGTCGCTCGCTGCCACTGCGGCCGAGCTGATTCCGCATCTCAGAACGGCGCAGCCGCGGTGTCGGGACGGAACACCGGCAGTCGGCGTTCTGGTTCGACGAGGTAGACGCGGCCCATCGGCGAGGTCCACTCGATGACGCCGCTCTCGATCTGGCGCACGAGCCAGTTGCCGTGGTGTTTGACGTGGTGGTGGCCGGTGCAGAGTGGAGCCAGGTTCCAGGCTGCGGTGACACCGCCGTGCTCCCACGCGAGCTGATGATCGATCTCGCACCGTGACGCGGGGACTCCGCAGCCGGGGGCGAGGCATCTGCCGGCGAGCCAGCGCTGCAGCCGCCGCAGCTCGGGCGGCGGACGGTAGCGTCTTCGCCCGACGGAGAGGACGACGCCGGTCTCGGGGTGCGTGAGCACCCGCATCCATCCCGCCGCGCCTCCGCAGAGCTCTCGCGCGCGCTCGATCGGGATCGGACCGACGCCTTCCACCACCGGCACGCCGTCGGCGATGTCGCCGGACAGCAGCGCCAGCACCGGCACGGTCACGGCGACCGTCGCCCGGATGCCCCGCACTGCGGTCGGCTGCGAGGGGACGACGCCGTCCACGAGCAGATCGCAGACGACATCCGCACGGATCTGATCGAGGGTGCGCTCTTCGCCCTCCGCAGCAGACAAGGCCGTGCCCATGCCGGTGATGCGGTGGTGGATCGCGTGCGCTTCGACGGCGGGCATCAGCACGTTCAGCCACGCCATGCCGTCGTCGGCCGGCGTGACGACGACCCGCCGGTGAAGGAGCGCCTCGGCATGCCGCTCCGCGAGGGTCTGCGCCCGCGTCAGATCGACGCGCCTGCGCAGCTCTCGCCGGAACGACCCCACGGGCCGGGACTCCGCCAACCGCACGGCGGCGTCGACAAGTCCGTCGCGCAGCTCCGGCTCGACCGGATCGAGCAGCTCGACCAGGACCTCGGCATGCCGCAGCGTCATTCCTGCCCGGCCCAGCGAGGCGAGGACCATGGGGTACCGGTGCACGAGTGCGTCGGCAATCGAGATCAGGTCGCCTGCCGCATGCTCGGTGATCCGCAGCGCCGCGGCAAGCTCGAGGCGGATCGACCGCTCCTTGACCTGGGTGACCGGCTCGCCGGGCTGGACGGCGTCGGCGAGCATCTCACGCCGGAGGCTGTCGAGCCGGACCAGCTGCTCCGCGGCGAACACCGACATCATGTCGGCCACCTCGGTCACGAGGTCGAGCGCGTCCGGTGCCAGGGCGGCGGCAGCATCCCACGCCTCCTCGGAGAAGGAGTCGTCCTCCTCGGGGAGGGAGCTGCCGGCGTCTTCCATGGCCCCACGATACGAGGGGGGTCCGACATCGGAGCGGGTCGGGACGTTTCGTCTCCGCCCTTGCGGGCCTCGCTCAACGACCCGGGAACGCTTCGACCGCAGGGGCTAGGTGGCCTCGTTGTCGAAGGGGGTCTCGCCGCCCGGCCGGAACGGCGTGGGCGCCGGTGCGGGCGCCATCTCGGCTGACGGCTTCACGGCGGCGGCGGTCGCAGCCGGCACGGGCGCGTCGTCGAGCAGGGCCTGGCGGATGATCCGGCGCGGGTCGTACTGACGGGGATCGAGGCTGCGCCAGTCGACGTCGTCGAAGTCCTCGCCCATCTCCTCCTTCACCCGCGTCTTGGTGGAGGTGAGGAAGTCGCGGGCGCGCTGCGTGAGACGCGCGAGGCCCTCCGCGTAGCGCGGCAACCGCTCCGGCCCGATGATCAGCGCGGCGATCACGCCGAGCAGCAGCAGCTTCTCGATCGTGATGCCGTTGAACATGCCTCCCAGGTTACCGCCGCGCCTGAGCACTCCCGTGCCGCCTCGCGCATAGGCTGAGCCCCGGAGGATCACATGGGCGACTACGACGCGAACAACCGCTTCGCCGCGGAGGCGACGAGCGAGCCGGACCACATCGCGCGGGCCCGCGCGTTCGCGTACGAGCTCGGGGCGACGCCGATCAGCGCACCCGTCGGCGCGCAGTGCGCGCTCATCGCGGCGGCGTCGCAGGCGCTGAACATCGTGGAGATCGGCACGGGCGCCGGCGTGAGCGGACTGTGGCTGCTGCACGGCTCGCCGCGTGCCACGCTCACGACGATCGACAGCGAGCCCGAGCACCTGGGCGCTGCCCGTCAGGCGTTCGCCGAGGCGAAGATCCCGCCCGCCCGCGCCCGGTTCATCACCGGCCGCGCCGCGGAGGTCCTCCCCCGTATGAACGAAGCCTCATATGACATCGTCCTGATCGACGCCGACCCCGAGGGGGTCATCGAGTACGTCGAGCACGGGCTGCGCCTCGTGCGCGCGGGCGGCACCGTCCTCGTGCCCCGCGTGCTCGCCGGCGGCGCCGTCGCCGACCCGGTGCGCCGTGACGCGATCACCGTCGCGTACCGCTCCCTGATCCAGGAGACGCAGTCCTCGCCTGCCGTCATCGGCGCTCTCTCGATCGTCGGCGAAGGTCTGCTCCAGCTCACCACGCTGCCCCGCGACTGACCCTGGGGAACAGCAGAACGGCCGGTCCGAAGACCGGCCGTTCCTCACGGATGCTGCGAAGTCAGGCGACGTTGACGACCCCGCCCAGCACATCGTAGAGCTCCTTGGCCTCGGCGTCGTTCACGGAGACGACGAGTCGCCCGCCACCCTCGAGCGGCACGCGCACGATGATGAGACGACCCTCCTTCACGGCCTCCATCGGCCCGTCTCCGGTTCTCGGCTTCATGGCTGCCATTGCGGCTCCCTTTCGTCGTGGTCTTACCTGGAAGTTTACCGTGCGTCCGGGACACTCGGATAATCCTGAGTAACTCAGGGGATCTGCCAGTACGTGGTTCCGAGCGCGTACATGTTGTAGATCCACCACCATTGGGCCACCAGGCAGAGGGCGAGAACGCCGACCCGCCACACGCGCGAGCGCGGCATCGCGACGGCGCCCCACAGCGGCGACAGCGGCGCGAGCAGGCGGAACACGCTCGACTGCGGGAAGAACACGGCGAGCAGGTACAGCAGGTAGCTCGCCGACCACAGCCGCAGGTCGACGCCGAGCCGGCGCACGTGCGGCTCGAAGAGCAGGAGCGCGACCAGACCCGCGACCAGCAGGCCGAGCGCGACGTAGCCGACCACCGGCCCGAACCCCCAGTCGGTGAACCAGAATCCGGCCGCCTGCACGAAGCCGTCGAACGGCACGAACCCGCCGCCCGCGTCGGAGATCCAGTTGCGGCGCCAGGCCAGCTCGGTGGCCAGGTATGCACCGGGGTCGCCGGTCGCCACCGCCGCGAGGAACTGCCACGAGAAGCCCACCACGACCGCGAGAGCGCCGGTGGCCACGATGTGCACGATCTCCCGCACGGACAGCGGGTCGACCCGCCGCCGCACCCACCGCACGATCCCGTGCAGGCCGAGGAAGAGCGCGAACGCCAGCACCCCGGGGCGCGTGTACCCCATCAGCGGGATCAGCAGGTACAGCCAGGCGTACTGCCGCCGCAGCACCTGCCACAGTGCGAGGAACAGCCACAGGAGGAAGAGCGACTCGGCGTAGCCGACGTGGAACAGGCCAGCCAACGGGCCCGCCGCGAAGAACACGACGGCCCACGTCGCGGTGCTCTCGTCGACGCGCAGGCGCAGCATCCGGAACAGCACGAGGGAGGCGAGGTAGCCGGAGACCAGCGACACGACGGTCGCACCAGCACCCCAGGAGCCGAAGAGGGCGCCGACCACGGCCGAGAGATATGCGTAGATGGGCATGAACGCCCACTGGTTCTCGGCGACCTGACCGGAGTCGGTCAGCGGGAGCTCGGTCGGATAGCCGTGCTCCGCGACGAACCAGTACCACTGGGCGTCCCACCTCAGCAGCAGGCTGCTCAAGGCTGACGCCGGGTCGGACACTCCCCCTGCCGAGGCCGCGATCACCAGGAACACCACCGTGACGACCCGCGCGGCGACATAGATGAGCGCGATGCGCGCGGCGATCGGCAGCCGCGCACCCACACGCGCGGGTGCGGTCAGCTGAGCCACGCCCTGAGCCCGTGCTCGACCGCCTCGATCTGGGCGAGCGGAACCCGCTCCTCGTCGTGGTGGGCCAAGTGGGGGTCGCCCGGTCCGTAGTTGACGGCGGGCACGCCCATCGCCGAGAACCGCGCGACGTCGGTCCAGCCGTACTTGGGCTGCGGCGTGGCCCCCACGGCGGCGACGAACTCCCGCGCGAGCGGTGCGTCGAGGCCGGGGCGCGCACCCTCGGCCACATCGACCACCTCGACCTCGAAGCCCTCGAACACATCCCGCACGTGCTGCATGGCCTCGGCCGCGTCGCGGCTCGGGGCGAAGCGGTAGTTGACCTCGACCTCGCACGCGTCGGGGATGACGTTGCCGGCGATGCCGCCGTGGATGGCGACCGCGTTGAGTCCCTCGCGGTACTCGAGGCCCTCGACGACGACATCGCGCGGCCGGTACTCGGCCAGGCGCGCGAGGATGGGCGCGGCCTTGTGGATCGCGTTCTCTCCGATCCACGAGCGCGCACTGTGCGCCCGCACGCCGCGCGTCCGCACGAACGCGCGGAGCGTGCCGTTGCAGCCGCCCTCGACCTCGCCGTTGGACGGCTCGCCGAGGATCGCGAAGTCCGCGGCGAAGACCTCGGGCCGAGTGGCAGCGAGACGGGTGAGCCCGTTGCGCGCGGAGTCGACCTCTTCGTGGTCGTACCAGAGCCAGGTGATGTCGATGCGGGGCGCGACGAGCTCGGCGGCGAGCTTGAGCTGCACGGCGACGCCCGCCTTCATGTCGACGGTGCCTCGGCCCCAGAGGTACGGCTGGCCGTCGATGTCGATGTCGCGGGTGGGCACGTTGCCGTTGATGGGCACGGTGTCGATGTGCCCGGCGATCGCGACCCGCCGATCGCGGCCGAGGCGGGTGCGCGCCACGATCGTGTCGCCCTCACGCAGCACCTCCAGATGCGGGTACGCCGACACCGCGGCGAAGATCGCATCGGCGAGCGGGGTCTCGTCGTCGGAGACGCTCGGGATGTCGCAGATGGTGCGGGTGAGGTCGACGGATGTCGCAGTCAGGTCGAGCGCCGGCATCCCCCGAGTCTAGCCGTGGCCCTGCGCCGGGTAGTTTGGATGGCATGAGCGATGCGCGATGGATCTGGGGTGCCGGGCTTGCGACCACGGCGGGCGACGGCACGGTGCTCGACACCTGGTACCCGTCGCCGGAGGGCGGCCGCATCGCCGCAGACCCCACCGCCCAGCTCGGGCCGCTCGCCGGCCTGGAGGGGCCCGATCCTCGGCGCAACGTGACCATCGAGACGCTCGTCGTCGAGATCGACCTCGACGAGGCGCCCGCGTCGACGCCCGACGCGTACCTCCGCCTGCACGCCCTCTCGCACCTGCTCGTGCGACCGGGCGAGGTGAACCTCGACGGCGTCTTCGCGCACCTGCCGAACGTGGCGTGGACCAACGCCGGCCCTGTCCTCCCCGCCGACCTCGACCGGCTCCGCCCCCAACTCCTGCGCGCAGGCATCCATGTCACCGGGCTCGACAAGTTCCCCCGCCTGCTCGATTACGTGACGCCCGCGGGCGTCAGGATCGCGGATGCTGCGCGCGTGCGCCTCGGTGCGCACCTCTCCCCCGGCACCACCGTCATGCACGAGGGCTTCGTCAACTTCAACGCGGGCACGCTCGGCCAGAGCATGGTCGAGGGGCGCATCTCGCAGGGCGTCGTGGTCGGCGACGGCAGCGACATCGGCGGCGGCGCGTCGATCATGGGCACCCTCTCGGGCGGCGGTCAGCACCGCGTGTCGATCGGCGCGCGCACCCTGCTCGGCGCGAACGCCGGCATCGGCATCTCCCTCGGCGACGACTGCGTCGTCGAGGCGGGCCTGTACGTCACCGCCGGCTCGAAGATCGTCCTCGCCGACCAGCCCGCGCGCGCCGACGGCTCGCGCCCGGTGGCGAAGGGGGCGGAGCTCTCCGGGCAGGACGGCCTGCTGTTCCGCCGCAACTCGCTCACCGGAGCCGTCGAAGCGGTCCGTCGCGCGGGCGTCGGCGTGACGCTCAACGAGGCCCTGCACGCCTGAGCGCCACCGCAGGATCGGCGGCCCGTCTCAGTCGCGGAGCCGCACCGACAGGCAGGTGACGCACCCCTCGAGCTTCTCGAACTCGCTCACGGGCGTGGTGACGACCTCGAGGCCGCGCGCCCGCCACGCCGCCGCCGTGGCCGGCGCGTCAGCAGACATGAGAACGGTGCCCTCGTCGAGCACGACGACTGCCGTGCCGTGCTCCTCGGGGACGGCGGAGAACGCCGGGAAGATCGACGGGTCGTCGATGAGCGGCTCGAACCCGACGACCGTGCCGTCGGGCAGCGCGGTGACGCCCGATTTCAGGTGGAGGACCTTGGTCACCGGAACCTCCACGACGTTCCATCCCCTGGGCGCCAGCAGGGCGCGCAGCTGCGCGATGCCCACGCTGTTCGTGCGCGTCGACGCACCCACGTAGACGGACCGCCCGACCTTCAGCACGTCGCCGCCGTCGAGCGTTCCCGGCGCCTCGATCGCGGCCACCTCGAGACCGGTGCGGAGGATCGCGGCGCGGATGCTGTCGCTCTCGCCCCTGCGCGACACCGCGCCGGCGCGGCCCAGCACCGCCAGCGCGCCGAACACGACGACCGCGTCCTCGACGAACACGCCGTCCGGATGCTCGTCGGCCGGCTCGACCTCGACGATCTCCCAGCCGCGGGTGCGGAAGGCCGCCACGTACGCCTCCCACTGCGCCAGGGCGAGGTCGTGGTCGACCGGCACGCGGTCGAGGTGCGTCAGCTCGCCGTCAGCCAGCTGAGGCGACGGCCGACGGACGAGCAGCCGCGGCATCCGCTCAGCCTTTGAGGATCTCGGCCCGCGCCTGCGCGTGCTCCTCCGCGCTGATGACCCCGCGTGCCTGCAGGCCGTCGACCTCGGCCAGGCGCTGCTCGAGCGTCTGCGGCGGTGCGGCCGGCGCGAGCACCTCGCTCGCGAGCACTCGGTTCGTCAGCTCCGCGTTGAGGGTGAACGGGTCATGGCCGGCATCTCGCACCTTCTTGGCGTTCCTGACCATCATCACGATCACGAACACGAAGCCCGACAGCACCACGGCCGCGGCGATCGCGAAGATCACGCCGAACGCCCCGAAGGCAACATTCATGTCGAATCCCATGACTCTCCCGTTCCCGGGCGCCACCGCCCGCAGGGGAATCCTAGGGGAGGACTACTCCGCGCCCGGGTACGCGCGGTGTGGCGCGCCGATGTACAGCTGCTGCGGGCGGCCGATCTTGGTCTGCGGGTCCTGCTGCATCTCGCGCCAGTGGGCGAGCCAGCCGGGGAGCCGGCCGATCGCGAACAGCACGGTGAACATCCGCGTCGGGAAGCCCATCGCCTTGTAGATGACCCCGGTGTAGAAGTCGACGTTCGGGTAGAGACGACGCTCCTTGAAGTAGTCGTCCTCCAGCGCGATCTCCTCGAGCTGCTTGGCGAGGTCGAGCAGCGGGTCGCTCACCCCGAGGGCCTCGAGCACCTCGTCGGCGGACTCCTTGACGAGCTTGGCGCGCGGATCGTAGTTCTTGTAGACGCGGTGCCCGAAGCCCATCAGCTTCACGCCGTCTTCCTTGTTCTTGACCCGCTCCACGAAGCGCTGCACGGACTCGCCCGAGTCGCGGATGCGGGCGAGCATCGCCAGCACCGCCTCGTTGGCCCCGCCGTGCAGCGGGCCGTAGAGCGCGTTGATGCCGGCCGAGATCGAGGAGAACTGGTTCGCGCCGGTGGAGCCGACGAGGCGCACCGTGGAGGTGGAGGCGTTCTGCTCGTGGTCCTCATGGAGGATGAGCAGGCGCTCGAGCGCCCGCGACATGACGGGGTCGATCTCGTAGACCTCGCTCAGCACGCCGAAGTTGAGCTTGAGGAAGTTGTCGACGAAGCTCAGCGAGTTGTCGGGGTACAGGAACGCCTGGCCGATGCTCTTCTTGTGCGCGTAGGCGGCGATCACGGGGAGCTTCGCCAGCATCCTGATCGTGTTCAGCTCGACGTGCTCGGGGTTGGCCGGGTCGGACTGGTGCTCGTAGTACGTCGAGAGGGCCGCGGTGGCCGACGACAGCACCGACATGGGGTGCGCCGTGTGCGGCAGCGACGAGAAGAAGCGCTTGAGGTCTTCGTGCAGCAGCGTGTGACGGCGGATCTTCTCGTCGAACTCGCCGAGCTCATCGGCGGTCGGCAGCTCGCCGTAGAGCAGCAGCCAGGCCACCTCGAGGTAGGTGCTGTTCTTCGCCAGCTCCTCGATCGGGTATCCGCGGTAGCGCAGGATGCCCTGGTCGCCGTCGATGTAGGTGATGGCCGACTTGGTGGCCGAGGTGTTCACGAAGCCGTAGTCGATCGTGGTGAGCCCGGTCTGGCGGGTGAGCGTCGAGATGTCGATGCTCGACGCGCCATCCGTGCCGTGCAGCACAGGCAGTTCGGCCGTCTTGTCGCCGATCGAGAGGATGGCCTTGTCGTTCTCGGTGCCCGCGTCGCTCACGGCGCCTCCTCGCGATTTCCTGGTTGTGCCGGGGGATCTTCGCGCGGGGGGCGAGATGAGCTCCTCCGCGCCGCATTACAGCCTATCGGCCCTCGCGGCACACTGCGGACACCGCCAATCCGCGAGCGGATCCGGTGGAGGAAACCTCCGTGTCCGCCCTCAGAGCCCGCGCAGACGCGCGACCGCGGCCGCGATGCGCTCGTCGGAGGCCGTGAGGGAGAGGCGGATGTGCTCCCGGAAGTGGGCGCCGTAGAAGTGACCGGGTCCGGCCAGGATGCCGAGGTCGGCGAGGCGATCGAGGCTCGCCCAGGCGTCCTTGCCCTCGGTGGCCCACAGGTACAGGCCGGCCTCGCTCCGATCGATCCGGAACCCGGCGGCTTCCACCGCGGGCTTGAGCGCGGCGCGGCGCGCCCGGTACCGCTCGCGCTGCGCGGCGACGTGCTCGTCGTCGTGCAGGGCGACCGTCATGGCCGCCTGGACCGGCCCCGGCAGCATCAGCCCGAGGTGCTTTCGCGCCGTCAGCAGCCGGGCGACGACCGACGGGTCGCCGGCGAAGAACGCGGCGCGGTAGCCGGCCAGGTTCGACTGCTTGCTCAGCGAGTACACCGACAGCACGCCGTCGGGCGAGCCGCCCGTGACGCGCGGGTCGAGCACCGACGGGATCGGCTCGGTGTCCCACGGCGACTCCCAGCCGAGCTCGGCGTAGCACTCGTCGCCGGCGAGCACGGCGCCGAGCTCGCGCGCACGGGCCACCGCGACGCGGAGGGCGTCAGCATCCCATACCCTGCCGTCCGGGTTGCCGGGCGAGTTCAGCCAGACCAGCCGCGTGCTCTCCGGCCACTCGGCGGGGTCGTCCGAGGCGAGCGGCGTCGCTCCGACCAGGCGTGCGCCGACCTCGTAGGTCGGGTACGCGGCGCGCGGATGCACGACGACGTCGCCGGGACCCAGGCCGAGCAGCAGCGGCAGCAGCGCGACGAGCTCCTTCGAGCCGACCGTCGGCAGGACGTGCTCGGGGGTCAGCCCGGCCACGCCGCGGCGGCGGGCGAACCACTGCGCGATCGCGCCGCGGAGATCGGGCGTGCCCATCGTCTGCGGGTACGAGTGGGCGTCTGTCGATGCCGCGAGGGCCGTCCGGATGAGCTCGGGCGTCGGATCGACCGGCGACCCGATCGACAGGTCGACGATGCCGTCCGGATGGGCGCGGGCGCGCTCCGCGTACGGCGCGACGGCGTCCCAGGGGTAGTCGGCGAGGTCCGAGACTCCCATGTCAGCGCGGCCGGATCAGGGGGCCTGCGGCGGCAGCGCCTCGATGATCGGGTGGTCCTTGTGGATCACGCCGACCTTCGCCGCTCCACCGGGCGAGCCGACCTCGTCGAAGAACTCGACGTTGGCCTTGTAGTAGTCCTGCCACTCGTCGGGCAGGTCGTCCTCGTAGTAGATCGCCTCGACGGGGCAGACGGGCTCGCAGGCGCCGCAGTCGACGCATTCGTCGGGGTGGATGTACAGCGACCGGTCGCCCTCGTAGATGCAGTCGACAGGGCACTCGTCGATGCAGGCGCGGTCCTTCACATCGACGCACGGAAGAGCGATCACATACGTCACGTGATCAGTCTAGTTCGCTCGTCGAGGGGGTGACGTCCGCCGCAGGTGCCGCCCGGTGATCCGGCCAGGCGACCACGATCGCCACGAGCAGCGGCACCGCGAGCGTCCAGACCATCCCGAGGATGCTCTCCGGGACGATCACCGAGCCCCCCGGACCCTTGCCCGACACGATGAGGGTGGTGAGCATCATCCCGAGCCCTGTGGCCAGCGCCGCCCAGCGATCGAGCGTCAGCAGACGCACCGCGACGAGGAGTGCGCCCGATCCGATGATCGCCAGCACGAGGCCGAGCGGGAACCAGCCCAGCTCGAACGCGTGGGCGACCGTGCCGGCCAGGCCGTACACGGCGCCGACGATCAGGGCGATGAGCCAGGTCACGACCCGGGCGACGACGACGCTGCGCATCCGTCAACTCTAGGTCAGGCGGCCCATCCCCAGAGGCGGAGCAGTGCGGCCACCAGGGCGGCGGCTGCGACCACGACGAGGAACGGCGCGCGGAGCATCAGGAGCCCCGCGGCGACCAGGACGGCCGGGATGCGGGCGTCCACGACGATCTGCTGGCCCACTCCGAGGGTCTGCACGGCCACGAGCGCGGCCAGCAGCGCGACCGTCAGCAGGTCGGCGATGCGGGATGGCCGCGGCGCATCGAGCCAGCGCGGCGGCACGAGGTAGCCGAGCGTCTTCAGCCCGACGCAGATGATCGCGGCCGTCCAGATCGCGGTCCAGAGGGTCACGGCAGCCCCTCCTGGTTGTCCTCGGCGGGGACGGCCGGGCCGAGCCAGTCGAACCACCCGACGACGATGGCGACCAGCGCCGCGATGAGCACGGGGACCCCCGGCATCATGACGGGCGTGAGCACGGTGGCCACGACCGCCGCCGCGATGCCCACGGCGATCGGCTGCCGGTGCCGCAGACGCGGCCAGAGGAGCGCCAGGAAGGCGGCGGCGGCCGCAGCATCCAGTCCGTACGCCTTCGGATCCCCCAGCACGTCGCCGAGCAGCGCACCCGCGAGGGTGGATGCGTTCCAGCCCACGTAGATGCCGATCCCGGTGACCCAGAACCCGACCATGCGCGCCCGCGACGTGGTCTGCGCGAGCGAGACGGCCGTGGACTCGTCGATCGTGAAGTGCGCGGCGGCGGCGCGTCGCCAGAAGCCCGCGCCGATCACCGGCGACATGCGGATGCCGTAGGCGACGTTGCGCACGCCGAGCAGCGAGGCCGACGCGATCGCAGCGGGAGCCGCGGCCAGGCCGCCCGCGCCGATGACGCCGACGAACGCGAACTGCGAGCCGCCGGTGAACATCACGAGGCTGAGCACGCAGGTCTGCCAGACGTCGAGTCCGGACGCGACCGCGAGGGCCCCGAAGGAGATGCCGTACGCGCTCGTGGCCAGCGCGACGCCGAGCGCCTGCCGCCACGCCCGTCGGTGCTCCCCGTCGGCGTCGATCTCGAGCGGGTGGGTCACCCGACGAGCCTATCCGCCGACGGGAAAGGGCAGGTTCCGGTCGCCGTGGACGACCGAGAACCTGCCCTTCTGCGATGCGGGGTTACGCGTTGGCGTCCTGGCGCTTCAGGCGGGCCGTGGCGCGGGCGCGCTCGGTGGCGTCGAGGTTCACCTTGCGGATGCGGACGATCTCGGGGGTGACCTCGACGCATTCGTCGTCGCGCGCGAACTCGAGCGACTCCTCGAGCGAGAGCTGACGAGGCGGGGTCATCGACTCGAACGAGTCCGAGGTCGAAGAGCGCATGTTGGTGAGCTTCTTCTCCTTGGTGATGTTCACGTCCATGTCGTCGGCGCGCGAGTTCTCGCCGATGACCATGCCCTCGTAGACCTCCTGGGTCGGCTGCACGAAGAACGACATGCGCTCCTGCAGGGCGATGATCGCGAACGGGGTCACGACGCCGGTGCGGTCGGCGACGATCGAGCCGTTCTGACGCGTGACGATGTGGCCGGCCCACGGCTCGTAGCCGTGCGAGATGGCGTTGGCGATGCCGGTGCCGCGGGTCGTGGTGAGGAACTCGGTGCGGAAGCCGATCAGGCCGCGCGAGGGGACGACGAACTCCATGCGCACCCAGCCGGTGCCGTGGTTCGTCATGTTCTCCATGCGGCCCTTGCGGGTCGCCAGCAGCTGCGTGATCGCGCCGAGGTACTCCTCGGGGGCGTCGATCGTCAGGTGCTCGAACGGCTCGTAGGTCTTGCCGTCGACCTTCTTCGTGACCACCTGCGGCTTGCCGACGGTGAGCTCGAAGCCCTCACGGCGCATGTTCTCGACGAGGATCGCGAGGGCCAGCTCGCCGCGGCCCTGCACCTCCCACGCGTCGGGGCGCCCGATGTCGACCACCTTGAGCGAGACGTTTCCGATGAGCTCGCGGTCGAGGCGGTCCTTCACCATGCGAGCGGTGAGCTTGTGGCCCTTGACCTTGCCGACCAGCGGCGAGGTGTTGGTGCCGATGGTCATCGAGATGGCGGGGTCGTCGACCGTGATGGCCGGGAGCGGGCGCACGTCCTCGGGGTCGGCGATGGTCTCGCCGATGGTGATGTCCTCGAAGCCCGCGATCGCGACGATGTCGCCGGGGCCGGCCGACTCGGCCGGGTAGCGGTCGAGCGCACGGGTCTTCAGCAGCTCCGTGATGCGGGCGTTGCTGGTCGTGCCGTCCGAGCGCACCCAGGCGACGGTCTGGCCCTTCTTGAGCGTGCCGTTGAAGACGCGCAGCAGGGCGAGGCGGCCGAGGAACGGGCTGGAGTCGAGGTTCGTGACCCAGGCCTGAAGCGGCGCCTCGTCGTCGTAAGCCGGAGCCGGGACGTGCTGGAGGATCGCGTCGAACAGGGGCTCGAGGTCGTCGTTGTCGGGCAGCTCGCCGTTCTCGGGACGGTTCGCCGACGCGGCGCCTGCGCGACCGGACGCGTAGACGACCGGCACGTCGAGCAGGGCGTCGACGTCGAGGTCGGGCACGTCGTCGACCAGGTCGGATGCGAGTCCGAGCAGCAGGTCGTGGGCCTCTTCCTCGACCTCGGCGATGCGTGCATCAGGACGATCGGTCTTGTTGACCAGGAGGATGACGGGCAGCTTCGCCTCGAGGGCCTTGCGCAGCACGAAGCGGGTCTGCGGCAGCGGACCCTCGGACGCGTCGACGAGCAGCACGACGCCGTCGACCATCGAGAGGCCGCGCTCGACCTCGCCGCCGAAGTCGGCGTGGCCGGGCGTGTCGATGACGTTGATCGTCACCGGCACGTCGCTGTGGATGCCGTTGTACGTGATCGCCGTGTTCTTGGCGAGGATCGTGATGCCCTTCTCACGCTCGAGGTCGTTCGAGTCCATGGCGCGTTCTTCCATGTGCTCGTGCGAGCCGAACGAGCCCGTCTGGCGGAGCATCGCGTCGACGAGCGTGGTCTTGCCGTGGTCGACGTGCGCGACGATCGCGACGTTGCGGAGGTCCGGACGGAGGGCGCGCGCCATGAGGGTTCCTTGAAAGAAGAAGGGGATGCACCCGGAGTCGGGTGCATCCCATTCTACAAGTGGATGCCGTGTGCCTGCTGGACGCGCTATTCCTGCGCGGCCAGGAGGGCCGCCCGCGCCTCGCGACGCACGCGCTGCTCGGCCGGATCCGGTACAGGGACGGCGGCGATCAGACGCTGCGTGTACGGGTCCTGCGGGTTGCGGAGGATCTGCTCCTTCGTTCCCTGCTCGACGATCTTGCCGTGCTGCATCACCGCGATCCGGTCGGCGAGCAGGTCGACGACGGCGAGGTCGTGCGTCACGAACAGCGTCGCGAACTGCTTCTCCTTCTGGATGTTCTGGAGCAGCTCGAGCACGCGCGCCTGCACCGACACGTCCAGCGCGCTGGTCGGCTCGTCGGCCACGAGCACGGTCGGGTCGAGCGCGAGCGCACGGGCGATGCCGATGCGCTGGCGCTGACCGCCGGAGAGCTCGTGCGGGTAGCGGTTGCGGAAGTCGCGCGGCAGCTCGACGAGGTCGAGCAGATCCGTGACGCGCGTGGCGATGTCGGCCTTGTCGTGGCCGGCGAGCTGCAGTGGCTCGCCGATCGACTCGCCGACGGGCCAGCGCGGGTTCAGGGACGAGCCGGGGTCCTGGAAGACGATGCCGAGCTTGCGGCGCACGGCCTTCAGCTCCTTCGGGTCGACTCCCACCATGTCCTGGCCCGCGACGCGCAGCGCGCCCTCGGCGACGGGGATCAGACCCACGATGGCGCGCGCGATCGTGGTCTTGCCCGATCCGGACTCGCCCACCAGGCCCAGCACCTCGCCGGGCTGGATGGTCAGGGACGCATCGGAGACCGCGCGGAACGCGGGCACGCGCCCGCGCTTCGGGTAGTCGATGCACAGCTTGTCGAGCACCAGAGCCGCGGTGCCCGCCTCGTGGCGAGCCGCAGCATCCGCTCCGGCCTCGCCGAGGCCGAGGTGAGGCACCGACGCCATCAGCGCACGCGTGTACGGGTGCTCTGCCTTGCCGAAGATCTGCCCGACGGGGCCGTGCTCGACGACGTCGCCGTCCTTCATCACCATGACGTCGTCGGCCATGTCGGCCACCACGCCCATGTCGTGGGTGATGAGGATGATGGCCGAGTCGAGCTTCTGGTGCAGGTTGCGCAGCAGATCGAGGATCTCCGCCTGCACCGTCACGTCGAGGGCGGTGGTCGGCTCGTCGGCGATGAGCACGCGCGGGTCGAGCGAGATCGACTGCGCGATCATCGCGCGCTGCCGCTGCCCGCCGGAGAGCTGGTGGGGGTACGAGTTGTACGCCTTCTCCGGGTCGGGCATCTCGACGAGGCCGAGCAGCTCGATCGCGCGCTCCCTGGCCTGCTTGCGCGTCATGCCGTGCCGGTGGGTCAGCAGCGTCTCGGAGATCTGGAACCCGATCGTGTAGACGGGGTTGAGCGCCGTCATCGGCTCCTGGAAGATCGCCGCGATCCCCTCGCCGCGCACCTTGCGGAGCACCTCGACGGGGGCATTGACGAGCTCACGGCCGGCGAGCTTGG
The DNA here is from genome assembly GCF_027943945.1 of Microbacterium terricola. NCBI lineage: Bacteria > Bacillati > Actinomycetota > Actinomycetes > Micrococcales > Microbacteriaceae > Microbacterium > Microbacterium terricola. Next base: position 1,799,155 of record NZ_AP027141.1, read on the forward strand.
CGCTGCCGCTGATCCGCGCGTTCTTGGGCAGCAGGCCCATGATCGCCATCGAGCTGGTGCTCTTGCCCGAGCCGGACTCGCCGACGATCGCGAGCACCTTGCCCGGCATGAGGTCGTAGGTCACGTGCTTGGCCGCGGCAGCCCACTGGCCACCGACCCAGAACTCGACGCTCAGACCGCTCACCGACAGTGCGGGGCCTTCGAAGGGTGCGGCCGGCGCACCGGTCTGACGGCGCCCGCGGGCGCGCTCGCTCATGCTCATCGGTCCATCTCCCGTGTCAGGATGGGCGAATGCCTCAACCGGTCACTTTCCGTCCTCGCGGCGGTCTGATCCTCGCCGTGATCGCCATCGTCATCTGCGCGCTCGGGCTCATCGGACTCATCCTGTCCGAGGGCACCGAAGGGCTGTTCGGCTGGTTCTGGCCGATCGCCGCGTTCGCGTGGGGCGCGTGGCTGCTGTACATCAATCCGTGCGTGACCGTCACCGAGGGCTTCGTCGAGATCCGCAACATCCTCCGCACGCACCGCGTGCCGTGGGGCGACGTCGACGACGTCGAGTCGCGCTACGCGCTCACCGTCATGACGCGCGACGGCCGCCGCATCCGGGCGTGGGCCGCTCCCGCACCGAGTGCCCGCCAGGCTCTCGCGACGCGGCGTGACGAGGTCTCCCGCACGCCCGGCGAAGGCGACACGCGTCGCCCGTCGGATGCGGAGGGCACCGAGTCCGGCGACGCCACGGCGATCGTGCGCCGCCACCTGGAGACGTACCGCACCACGGGCGGACCCGGCCTGCCCGGCGGGACGACGAGCACCTGGAACCTGTGGCTGGTCGCGGTGACGGTCGCGGTGGTCGCGGCCGCTCTCGCGACCCTGGCGGGTGCCGCCGCTCACGGCTGATCACCCTTCGGGCCGCCGCTGGGCAGGTCGGGCAGACCGTTGCCGTCGTACGTCTCGAGCTCGGGGTCATCGCTGCTCGTCGGGCCCTCGACCATCTGCACGCCCTGGACGGACGGGATGGCGGCGACCGCACGGGCAGCCCTGCGCTTGCTCACCTTCGACTGCTGGCGCGGGTCGAACGCGTCGCGCAGGCCGTCGCCGATGAAGTTGATGCACAGGGCGAGGACGATGATGAAGAAGCCCGGCCACCAGAACAGCCACGGCCGCGTGCGGAACGCCTCGCGGTACGTGCTGATGATCTGGCCGAGGGAGACGTCCGGGTAGGTGATGCCGAAGCCGAGGAAGCTCAGGGCGGCCTCGGTCAGCACCGCGGCGCTCATCAGCAGCGTCGTGTTGACGATGATGATGCCGACCGCGTTGGGCAGGATGTGCTGGAAGATGATCCGGCGGTTGTTCGCGCCGGCGACGCGCGCCGCATCGACGAACTCGCGCTCTCGCAGCGCGAGGAACTCGCCGCGCACGAGGCGAGCGAGGCCCGTCCAGCTCAGGATGCCGAGGAAGATGCCGAAGACGATCGCGTTGCCGCCGAAGATGCGACCGAAGATCGAGCCGATGACGATGATCGGGATGATGATGATCACGTCGGTGAAGCGCATGATCAGCGAGTCGATCCAGCCGCGGTAGAAGCCCGACAGGGCTCCGAGGACGACACCGAGGCTGAGCGACACGATGCCGACCAGGAACATGACGCTCAGCGACTGCTGAGTGCCGCGCATGACCTGCGCGAAGATGTCCTTGCCGAGCGTGTCCTGCCCGAACGGGTGCTCGCCGAGGCTGAACGGCCAGATCGTCAGCGTCGGCTGGCCGCCGTTCACGATCGGGTACGTGGTGAACCAGTCCAGCGGCCACCAGCCGGGGATGCGGAAGCCGTTGATCTGCAGGGTGCCGTCGGCGGAGGCCTGCAGGTTGCCCGAGCCGCCGATGACCGTGCCGACCGAGGTGAAGGCCAGGAGGATCACGAGCACCAGGACGACGAGGGCCGTCATGGCGCCGGCGTGCCGGAAGAAGCGCCGGCGCACCAGGGCGCCCTGGCTGAGGCCGGCGACGGCCTTCTGCTCGAGCGACTGCTCGGAGCCGCGGTCCTGCGGGGCGTCGGTGGGAAGCGTTGTGGCCATGGTCAGTTCACCCGGATCCGGGGGTCGAGTGCGGAGTACAGCAGATCCGCGATGAGGTTGAAGATGACGGCGAGCACACCCGTGACGACGAAGAAGCCCATCACGAGGTTGACGTCGCCGGCACGCAGGCCGTCGGTGAACAGCGCACCCATGCCCTTCCAGGCGAAGATCGTCTCGGTGATGACCGCGCCGCCGATCAGCGCGCCGATGTCGAACGCGATGATCGTCGCGATCGGGATGAGCGCGTTGCGCATCGCGTGCCGGACGATGACGGTCCGCTCGGTGAGACCCTTGGCCCGTGCGGTGCGCACGTAGTCCTGGTTCATCACCTCGAGCAGGCTCGAGCGGGCGTACCGCGTGTAGGCGGCGATCGAGACGACGGCCAGCGCGATCGTCGGCAGGATGAGGTGCGCGAAGCTGTCGAGCATGTGGAACCACATGTCGCCCTGGAGCCCCGGCGTCTCCGAGCCGATGGTCGCGATCACGCCCGACTGCGGGATGCGGTTGAGGTAGTCGGGGTAGATCAGCAGGACGCGGTCGACGACGACCACGAGGAACGTGATGAAGCTGACGATCGCGGCGGTGCGCGCGACCTGCTTCTTGTCGTCTCCGCCGATGAGGATGCCGACCCCGATCGCGATCCCGACGCCCACGATCGCGACGCCCACCAGCATCCAGCCGGTCGGGACGTAGAGGAACAGGAACTGCAGCGGGTACCACGCGATGGCCCACACGGCCACGACGATGAGCGAGGCGTACAGCGCGCGACGGTTGCCGAGGCCCGTCGAGATCGCGGTCACGCCGAAGGCGGCGCCGATGCCGGTCACGATGATGCCGACGAGGCCGACGGTGGGCTGCGAGAACCAGTCGGTGACACCGAGGAAGGCGAGCAGTCCGCCGCTGGCCACGGCGGCCGACGCGAACGTGATGAGCCGCGTCTTCCACGGACCGCCGAGGACGGCCGCGAAGATGAAGCCCGTCACAAGGCCGGTCACCACCACCGCCCACACCGTGATCACGGGATCGTTCAGGAACGCATTGAAGCGGATGGCGCCGAACTCCTTGAGGAGCACGGCCACCCAGAAGATGGGGAGCGAGTAGACGACGAAGGTCAGGAAGGTGACCGAGTAGTCGAACCCGCTGTACTGGCGCAGCGCGGTGAGGATGCCGATGGTGAGACCCACCAGGATCGCGATGATGATCGACGCGGTGACCAGCTGGATGGTGGAGCCGGCCGCCGTGGCGACGGCCTCGGTCACGGGCTGGTTGCTCCGGCTGAAGGCCACGCCGAGATCGCACTGGAACACGAAGCACTTCGCGGCGCCGGCGAGCCACGTGAAGTAGCGCAGCACCGGCGGGACGTCCAGGTGCAGCTGCTCGATGCGGGCATCGATCATCTGCTGGCGGTTCGCGGAGTTGCTCGCCTTGAGGTCGGCGAGCGGGTCGGTGCCGATCGCGGTGAGCGTGTAGACGATGAAGGAGGCGACGAGGAGCACGAGGATCGTGGCTCCGAGTCTCCTCAGAATGAACGTCAGCACAGACGTGATCGCTTCGTCGTGGGGGCAGGTGTCATGGTCTTCGATCCGTTCGGGAGCGGTGTGCCAAAGGTACTACGCCGGGTCGCGCGCACGCGTATGCGCGGCACCCCGACATGACTGTGGGTGCCGAGGGTCACTCGGCACCCACAGTCTTTTCCGGTTATCGGAGGGTGAGGGGCTCGCGCCCCTCACCCCGGCCGATTACTCGGCGGCAGCGCCAGCCGGCGCCCACTCCCAGAAGTTCCAGAAGTAGTCGGGGCTGAGCGGCATCGCCTTCACGCCGGTGACCTTGTCGCTCGAGACCGTGAGGCCCGGGAACTGGAAGATCGGGATCGTCACGGCGTCGGCCCAGATGAGGGTCTCGGTGTCGGTGAGGATCTCGGTCTGACGGTCCGCGTCAGCGGTGACGTTCAGCTCTGCGAGCAGGTCGGTGACCTCCTGGTTGCAGTAGCCGTTGTAGTTGCCGCCCTTGAGGCTCGGGTCGTCGTAGCAGGCGTAGATCTGGTCCGAGCCGCCCACGGCGAGCGAGGTCTGCGACCAAGCGAACAGCGTGGCGTCGTGCGGGTTGATCGGCTCCTGCGACGGGTCGGTGAAGACCCAGTTCGGCTCGCTCTGGTCGACGAGCTGGAAGCCCGCCTTGGCAGCGGACGACGCGATGAGCTCGAACTCCTGGCCACGACGGACGTTGCCCTCGGGGTACCAGAAGCCGACCTCGACGTCGCCGGTCACGCCGGCCTCGGCGAGGAGCGCCTTGGCACCCTCGACGTCGACGTCTGCGTAGTCAGCCGAGCCGTTGGCCTCGGTGAGGATCGGGTAGCGCTCCGGGTCGGACGCGCTCACCAGGTTGGTGTTGCGCACCACGGCGTCGGACTGCAGCGGGACGATGATCTTGTCGACGATCTCCTGACGCGGGATGACCTTCAGGAACGCCTGGCGGACCTTGAGGGCCTTCTCCTCGTCGCCACCGTAGGTGGCCGGGTCGAACGGGCCGCCGTTGTTGACGGTCAGGTCGACGTGCTCGTGCGAGGCCTGGACACCCTGCTGAACCTCAGCGGTGTCGATGCCCTGAGCGAGCTCGAGGATGTCGGAGGTGGGCTGACCCGACCAGATGTCGAGCTCGCCGGACTGCAGAGCCTGCAGCGCGGTGGTCGAGTCGGCGATCGCACGGACCGTGATCTTCTCGTACTTGGGCGAAGCGCCCCAGGTGAAGAGCGGGTTCGCCTCGATGGTCGTGTACTCGTCCTCCTTGGTGTCGACCAGGTTGTACTGGCCGGCCGTGAGGAACGCAGCGGGGCTCTCGGGCATCGTGGTGTAGACGTAGGCGTCGTTCCACGCGGTCGCGAGGGCCGTCAGGACCTCGGTGTCGCCGTCTTCGATGGCGGAGATGACCTTCTCCTTGGCACCCTCGGCGAACTCCTTGGCCGCGTCGGTGTACTTGGTGAAGTCGTCGTCCGAGTCAGAGGACTTGTAGGTGTCCCACGCCGCCTGCACATCGGCGTACTCGTCCGGGTAGGCCAGCGCGTACGTGCCGTGCGCCGAGACGCCGAGAGGAGCGATCAGCTCCCAGTCCACGTACGGCTTGTCGTAGACGAAGGTGATCTCCTTGTCGCCGACCTCGGGGGTCTCGGAGATGAGGTTCCAGCCGGCGCTGGCTGCCGGAGCCCAGCCGCCCTCGACCTTGGTCGACATCGCAGCCCACATCATGAGCATGTCGGCCTCGTCGATCGGAACGCCGTCCGACCACACTGCATCTGCGGTGATCTTGTAGTCGACGGTGAGCGGGTCGTCGCTCGTCTTCTCGTACGTGCCGAAGTCGGTGTTCTTCACCCACTCGGGCGTGTTGTCGTAGTAGCCCCACGCCGACGCGCCGTCGGTCATGTACTTGATGTTCGAGTTGGCGGTGTTGTTGCCGGCGCTGCTGCTCGAGTTGAAGGCCATGAAGCCTTCGTTGTAGGCGACGTTGATCTCCGTGCCTTCAACAACCTCGGACTGGTACGGGTTGCCGCAGCCAGAGAGCACGAGTGCCCCCGCGGCAACGACGCCCACGCCCGCCAAAAGACGTGCGATCTTCACATTTCCTCCTGTGCAAGGGTTAAGTGCCCAGCCTGTGGCAGCTCTGGACACGGACACGGCCACCCTAAGCAGACGGTGTGCACTGAGCAAAACGTCGGCGGAAACCGTTACATATCCTTTACTCCCCGTCACAAAGCTGTGCCATTCTGACAACGTGCCCGGCTCCATCGCGTCAGATCTGCCCACGGGACCGGTCCCAGCCCCCGTCCCGCTCTCCCGGCGGCGCCTGGCGTGGGAGGTCGGCATCGTCCTGGCCATCACGGTCGGCCAGTCGGCGGTCTACAGCATCCTGTCGTTCCTGCGCTCCGTGCTCCGGGCACTGGAGGAGAACCAGGGACTCGGTCAGCAGCAGACGCAGCTGAACCCGTCGCGCGACGACATCGCGTTCTGGGACGCGCTGTACCAGCTGCTGAGCATCTTCTTCTCGCTCGCGCTGGTGGCGATGGTCGTCTACCTGCTCTGGGAGCCTGGCGGCAACGCGCTGCGCAGGATCGGACTGGACTTCCGGCGGTTCGGCGGCGACCTCGGACGCGGGATGCTGCTGCTCGCCGTGATCGGCGTGCCGGGGCTCGCGCTCTACGCGGTGGGACGGATGCTCGACATCACGCTCCAGGTGAACGCCGCGCCGCTCGCGGCCGCGTGGTGGACCGTGCCGCTGCTCGTGCTCGCGGCCGTGCGGGCCGCGCTCGTGGAGGAGGTGATCTTCCTCGGGTACCTGTTCGACCGGCTGCGCCGGTTCGGCTGGGGCGACTGGACGATCATCCTGTCGACGGCCGGCCTGCGCGCGGCCTACCACGCATATCAGGGCATCGGCTCGATCGTCGGCAACTTCGCGATGGGCGTCGTGTTCGGCTGGTGCTACCGCCGCTGGGGCAGGGTCATGCCGCTCGTCATCGCCCACACGCTGCTGGACGTGTTCGCCTTCGTCGGCTACCCGCTCGCGGTGGCGCTCTGGCCGGACGTGTTCGGCCCCGTGCCCGCGCCGACCATCACCCCCGGCCCGTCGCCGACCCCGAGCCCGACCGCGTAGCCGCTCGCGGTGGCGGCAGTATCCCGCCCCGCCGCCCGTCCCGCGAGACCGCCCCGCGAGACCGCCCCGCCGCCGCCCCGCCGTCGCGAGATAAGGGGATGTCGTGAGGGGAGGGCCGATCCACCCGGATCGACCCTCCCCCTGCGCCATCTCCTTATCCCGCGACATGGCGCGCGAGGGGGGGGCGGGGGCGCCCCGACACCGGGGCTCCCGCTAGGCGAAGGCCTCCACGGGCGGGCAGGCGCACACGAGGTTGCGGTCGCCCCAGGCGTTGTCGATGCGGCGCACCGGCGGCCAGTACTTCGACCGCACCTGCGCGGGCACCGGGTACACGGCGACCTCGCGGGAGTACGGATGCTGCCACTCCCCCACCACGACGGCCTGCGCCGTGTGCGGGGCGTTGACGAGCGGGTTGTCGTCGGCCGGCCACTGGCCCGCCGCAACGGCCAGGGCCTCCGCCTTGATCGCGATCATCGCCTCGATGAACCGCTCGATCTCGCCCAGGTCCTCCGACTCGGTCGGCTCGATCATGAGCGTCCCGGCGACCGGGAAGGACATCGTCGGCGCGTGGAAGCCGTAGTCGATCAGGCGCTTCGCGACGTCGTCGACCGTCACGCCGGTCTCCTCGCGGAGCGGGCGCAGATCGAGGATGCACTCGTGCGCGACCAGGCCGGACTCCCCCGCATACAGCACCGGGTAGTGCTCCGACAGCCGCGCGGCGATGTAGTTGGCCGACAGCACAGCGGCGGCGGTCGCGGCGCGCAGGCCCTCGGCGCCCATCATCCGCACGTACGCCCACGAGATGGGCAGGATCGACGCGGATCCGTACGGCGCCGCCGAGATCGGCCCGCCCTCGAAGACGCCGCCCGCATGGTCGGCGCGCTGCGCGAGCGGGTGCGAGGGCAGGTAGGGCGCGAGGTGCGCCTTCGCCGCCACCGGACCGACACCGGGTCCGCCGCCGCCGTGCGGGATCGCGAACGTCTTGTGCAGGTTCAGGTGCGACACGTCGCCGCCGAGGTCGCCGAAGCGGGCGTACCCGAGCAGGGCGTTGAGGTTCGCGCCGTCGACGTACACCTGCCCGCCCGCGTCGTGCACCGCCTGCGTGATGTCGAGCACGTCCTGCTCGTACACGCCGTGCGTCGACGGGTAGGTGATCATCAGTGCCGCGAGACGGTCGGCGTGCGCCGCCACCTTCGCGCGCAGGTCGTCGAGGTCGACGTTGCCCGCCTCGTCGCACGCGACGACGACGACCGACATGCCGGCGAGCACCGCCGACGCCGCGTTCGTGCCGTGCGCGGACGACGGGATGAGGCACACGGTGCGCTCGACGTCTCCGTTGGCCAGGTGGTAGCCGCGGATCGCGAGCAGACCCGCCAGCTCGCCCTGCGAACCCGCGTTGGGCTGAAGCGAGACGGCGTCGTACCCGGTCACCTCGGCCAGCCAGACCTCGAGCTGCTCGATCATCGCGAGGTAGCCGCGCACGTCGGCCTCGGGGGCGAACGGGTGCACGCGGGAGAATTCGGGCCACGACACGGCCGCCATCTCGGTCGCCGCGTTCAGCTTCATCGTGCAGGAGCCGAGCGGGATCATGCCGCGGTCGAGCGCGTAGTCGCGGTCGGCGAGCGTCTTCAGGTACCGCATCATGGCGGTCTCGGACCGGTGCGTGTTGAAGACCGGATGCTGCAGGTACGCGTCACGGCGCAGCAGCGCCTCCGGCACCCCGGCCAGGGCGGTCGCGTCGGCGAACGGCACGGCGCGCTCGCCCTGCTCGCCCCCTCCGACGAACTCGCCCTCGGGCAGCCCGAACGCCCAGGCGACCGCGGCCAGGTCGTCGGCGGTCGTGGTCTCGTCGACCGACACCCCCACGGTGGCCTCGTCCACGAGGTGCAGCTGGTAGCCGCGCGCCCGCGCCCGCTCCACGACGCGTGCCGCCGAGCCGGGCACGCTGACGCGCAGGGTGTCGAAGAACGCGTCCGACGCGAGTCGCAGGTCGTACGAGCGCAGCCGCTCCGCGAGCGCCTCGGCCTTGCGGGCGACGTCCGTCGCGATCTGCCGGAGACCGGCGGGGCCGTGGTAGACGGCGTACATCGACGCCATCACCGCCAGCAGCACCTGGGCGGTGCAGATGTTCGAGGTCGCCTTCTCACGACGGATGTGCTGCTCACGGGTCTGCAGGGACAGGCGGTAGGCCGGGTGGCCCGATGCGTCCTGGGAGACGCCGACGAGACGTCCGGGCAGCTGGCGCTCGAGCCCGGCGCGCACGGCCATGTAGCCGGCGTGGGGTCCGCCGAAGCCCAGCGGGACGCCGAAGCGCTGCGTCGTGCCGACGGCGACGTCCGCACCGAGGGATGCGGGCGAGCGCAGGAGGGTGAGCGCGAGCAGGTCGGCGGCGACGACGACGAGCCCGCCCGCGGCGTGCACTGCCTCGGCGACCTCGGAGAAGTCCCAGACCCGGCCGGATGCGCCGGGGTACTGGACGAACGCGCCGAACACGTCGATGTCGACCGGCGGGGGCGACATGTCGAACGGCGTGAAGTGCAGCTCGATCCCGAGCGCAGCGGCGCGGTGCTCGAGCAGCGCCTTCGTCTGCGGCAGGGTGTCCGCATCGACGAGGAACGTGTTCGACGCGGACTTCGACGCGCGGCGGGCCACCAGCATCCCCTCGACGACGGCCGTGGCCTCATCGAGCATGGAGGCGTTCGCGGTGGCGAGACCGGTGAGGTCGGTGACCATGGTCTGGAAGTTGATCAGCGCCTCGAGGCGGCCCTGCGAGATCTCCGGCTGGTACGGCGTGTACGCGGTGTACCAGGACGGGTTCTCAAGGACGTTGCGGGCGATCACCGACGGCGTGAAGGTGTCGTAGTAGCCCAGTCCGATCATCGGGCGGGCCGTGCGGTTCTGCGAGGCGAGAGCGCGCAGCTCCGCCAGGGCCTCCGCCTCGGTCGCGGCCGGCGGGATGTCGCTCGTGTCGCGCGGCGCGACATGGATCGAGGCCGGCACGGCGGTGCGCAGCAGGGCATCGACGCTGTCGTAGCCGAGCGCGTTGAGCATGATCCGCTGGGCGTCGGCGTCGACGCCGATGTGCCGCCCGGCGAACCCGTCGGCGAGTCCGGGGGTCGAGGTCGTCACGCGTCGCCGCCGGTGAGCGCCTCGTAGGCGGCACGGTCGAGGAGGCCGGCCACCGCATCGGCGTCGGCCTCGACCTTGATCAGCCAGCCATCTCCGAAGGCGTCCGAGTTCACCAGCGAGGGGTCGTCGACGACGGCGTCGTTGACCTCGACCACGGTGCCGGCGACGGGCGCGTAGAGCTCGCCGACCGACTTGGTCGACTCGATCTCGCCGCAGACCTGATCTGCGGTGAGCGCGGTGCCGACGGCGGGGAGGTCGACGTACACGACATCGCCGAGCTTGTCGGCCGCGTAGTCGGTGATGCCGATCGTGGCCACCGAGCCGGAGAGGGCGACCCACTCGTGCTCGGCGGTGTACTTGAGGCTGGTCAGGTCGGTCATGTGGTCCTCCGGTAGAAAGGCAGGGCGGTGACGGTCGCGGGGATTCGCGTCCCCCGCACGTCGATGGCGAGTTCGGTTCCTGGGGTGCTGACGGCCGGCGAGACGAACGCCATGGCGATGGGATGCTGCAGCGTCGGGCTGAGCGCCCCGCTGGTGATCTCGCCCACCGCCGTGCCGTCGGCGTCGAGCACGGCGTAGCCGGCGCGGCCCGCGCGCTTGCCGGCGCTCACCAGCCCGACGAGCACGGGAGCATCGGCGGCGATGACGCTCTCGAGTGCGGCGCGGCCGACGAAGTCGGCCTCCTTCGTCCTCAGCGGGACGACGCGGCCCAGGCCCGCCTGGGCGGGGATCACGTCGAGCGAGAGCTCGTGGCCGTACAGCGGCATGCCCGCTTCGAGGCGCAGCGTGTCGCGCGAGGCGAGGCCTGCGGGAGTGAGCCCGAACGGCTCCCCCGCGGCCAGGACGGCATCCCACAGCGTGCCGACGTCGGCCGCGTCGACGCTGATCTCGAAGCCGTCCTCGCCCGTGTAGCCGGTGCGGCTGACGAGCACGGCGCCGCCGCCGAAGCGCATGCCCATGGCGGTGTAGTACGGGAGCGATTCGAGCGTGTGGCCCATCGCGAGGTCGTCGTCGTGGTCGAGGCCCTCGACGGCCTCGAGGATCTCGCGTGCGCGTGGACCCTGCACCGCGATGAGCGCGTCGTCGAGCTCGACGAGCACGGCGTCGAAACCGTCGATCCGCTCCGTGAGCGCCTCGCGCACGGCGTCGCGGTTGCCGGCGTTCGCGACGATGAGGAACTGGTCCTCGGCGTTGCGGGTCACGATGAGGTCGTCGATGATCCCGCCGCTCGGGGCGAGGATCATCGTGTACTTCGCCTTGGAGAGCGCGAGCTTCGACGGATCGAAGGCGAGCGCGTAGGCGAGGAACGCCTCGCGGTCGGGGCCGGCGACCCCGAACTGCGCCATGTGCGAGATGTCGAAGAGACCGGCGGAGGTGCGCACGGCGTGGTGCTCCGCCAGGTCGGAGGTGTACCGCACCGGCATCATCCAGCCGCCGAAGTCGGTGAACGAGGCGCCGAGCGCCTCGTGGCGAGCGCGCAGCGGCGTCTCGCGCGGCGGAGTGGGATCGGACATGAGTTCTCCCGGATCGGCAGGCAGACGCCGGACGGCGCCTGAGAACTCCCCCTCTGTCATGAGCCTGAGAGTTTCGCGGGGATGCAGCATCCCGCTTTCACCGTCGGCGGATACCGGGCAGCCGGGATCGCTCTTCAGAGTGGCCGGGTCTTCGCGGTACGCGTTACCTGAGAGATTGGCGGGGAGGCTTGCTCCTTCGGTGCCCGGGGCGGTGCCCGGAGCTCTCCCGCGAAGATCGTGTGGCCCGATGTTCGATTTGCGGTCTCAGCATACCGGCCGGTGACCCTCAGCCGGTGCAGGCTCCGGTCGACACAGATCGGTCGAGTGAGGTGGCCTGCGCGGCGACCGGAGCGAGCTCCGCCATGGTCATGGCGTACCCGAGGTTCTCGTCGCTGTCGGACCGCGCGAACACGACCCCGGCGACGACGCCGTCGCCGGTGAGCAGAGGTCCGCCGGAGTTGCCCGGCTGGACCGTCGCGGCGAGCGCGTAGATGTCGCGCAGCGCCGTCGACTCGTCGTAGATGTCCGGGATGGGCGCGCTCCCCTCGGAGAGCACCTCGGCGCCGACCATGGTGAACGGGCCACCGTAGGGGTACCCCTGCACCGCGCCGGTGGCGCCGCTGTCGATGGTGGGGCCGAGGGGCAGGGGCGATGCGCCGAGGTCGTCGACCGCGATGACGGCGAGGTCGTCGATCGGGTCGAAGTACACGATCCGGCCTTCCCGCGCGCTCGTCCCCGGCAGCTCCACGAGGGGCGTGGCCACTCCGGCCACGACGTGCGCGTTCGTGACGAGGCGGTCCGTCGCGATGACGAAGCCGGTGCCGCTGGAGCTGGTGCCGCACGAGTACGCGGTGCCGGAGATGCGGGCGACGGATGCTGCGGCCAGCGCGAGCTCTGGGACGTCCAGGTCGACGCTGGGGGCGATCGCCGCGCCGCCGAGCCCGCCGAGGCCGCCGAGGCCGAACAGGTCATCGAGACGGGGCAGTCCGTCGACCATGACGGAGGCGCGGAGCCGGGCGAGCGTCTCGGACACCGGCGGCGGGGTGAGCCGGTCGATCGTGCGCAGCACTTGGGAGGACCCCACCGCGGCCGAGACGCCGGGGGCGCCGGTGGCGACGAGGCTCGAGGCGGCCAGCGACAGCGCGAGGGCGGCCACGACGACGCTCACGACACCGCCCAGCAGCCGGTCGAGGCCACGCAGAGGTGTGCGGTCGACCCCGCGGCGCAGGGCGGCCCCGATGGCCCCGCCGATCGCCGCTCCGCCGAGCACGAGCACGACCGCGACCAGCAGCACGACGGGCATGCGCCACTCGAGCCAGGGCCAGGCGTCGTTGACGACCGGAACGAGCCAGAACGCCGCCGCGCCGCCGGCGACGAGGCCGATGAGCGAGCCGGCGCTCGCGAGCAGGCCGCGCTGGACGCCGATCAGCAGGGCGATGCCGAGGACGGCGAGCAGCACGATGTCGACGACGAGCACGGGTTCCTCCAGGGGCTGGGCCTCCAGCGTACGCAGGGAGCCTGTGCACTTCCCCACGCACCCGTTTGCACTTCAGGTCAAGGGGACTCTAAGATGTCCTTTGGAGGCTTAGGGTCATGGTGACACGAACAGCGGGACCGGACGTCGACACGACGCGCGTCGCCGTGTCGACGGTGATCTTCAGCCTGCGCCGCGATCCTGCGGACGATCGCCCGGCCGTCGTCATGCCGCTCGTCCGCCGCACGCGGGACCCCTACGAAGGTCTCTGGGCGCTCCCTGGCGGATGGCTCGACCTGTCCGAGAGCCTCGACACCGCAGCATCCCGCACCCTCGGCGAGACGACCGGACTCGCGCCGAGCTTCCTCGAGCAGCTGTACGCGTTCGGGGCGGTGGACCGCTCCCCCTCGCGTGTCGTCTCGATCGTCTACTGGGCCCTCGTCCGACCAGACGAGGCCGAGCGGGCCGCCGCCGAGGAGAACGTGGCCTGGTTCGACACGGCAGACCTGCCCTGCCTCGCCTTCGACCACCGCGAGATCGTCGACTACGCCCTGTGGCGACTGCGCAGCAAGGTCGGCTACAGCCGGATCGCGCACGGGCTCCTGGCCGACGAGTTCACCCTCGCCGAGCTGCGGGAGGTCTACGAGGCGATCTACTCCCGACGCCTCGACCCCGCGAACTTCCGCCGGCAGGTCGAGAACTCGGGCACCCTCATCCCGACAGAACGCTTCCGCACGGGCAGCCATCGGCCGGCCCGCCTCTACCGCTACAACCGCGAAGTCGAGCTTGCCGACCGCGGCCCCCTCACGCACAGCGAATCGAGCAGATCATGAGCACGACGCCCCTCACTCTCGGTCCCCGGCCCACCGACCCGTCCGTCGATCACGAGATCCAGTCGATCGTCGCCGGCGCCTCGACCGCGGAGACCTGCAACACCGACCTCGCCTCGGGTCCGTGGAACTTCGACATCCGCCCCGGCTACGGTCCCGGCGCCTCGATGGGCGACGTCATCCCGACCGGCGCGCCCCGCCAGGGCGAGCTGCCCGCCGAGTACCGCACCGCATCCGATGACGAGCTGCACGCGCGCATCCGCGCCGCCAAGGCGACTCTCGGCGAGCGCGTCGTGATCCTCGGACACTTCTACCAGCGCGAGGAGGTGGTCGCCCACGCCGACTACCTGGGCGACTCGTTCCAGCTCGCCAACGCCGCCCTCGAGCACCCAGAGGCCGAGGCCATCGTCTTCTGCGGCGTGCACTTCATGGCCGAGACGGCCGATCTGCTCTCGCGCCCCGAGCAGGCCGTCATCCTGCCCAACCTCGCCGCCGGCTGCTCGATGGCCGACATGGCCGACATCGACCAGGTCGAGGAGTGCTGGGAGCAGCTGGAGGAGGTCTACGGCGACATGGCCGCGGTCGACGCCGATGGCCTCGTGCCGGTCATCCCGGTCACCTACATGAACTCCTCCGCCGCGATCAAGGGCTTCGTCGGCCGCCACGGCGGCATCGTCTGCACATCCTCGAACGCCCGCACCGTGCTGGAGTGGGCCTTCGCGCGCGGGCGCCGGGTGCTGTTCTTCCCCGACCAGCACCTCGGCCGCAACACCGCGAAGGCGATGGGGGTGCCGCTCGCGCAGATGCCGATGTGGAACCCGCGCAAGCCTCTCGGCGGATCGGATGCGGGGACTCTCGCCGATGCGCGCGTCATCCTGTGGCACGGCTTCTGCTCGGTCCACCGCCGGTTCACGGTCGACCAGATCGCGAAGGCCCGCGCCGAGCACCCCGGCGTGCGCGTGATCGTGCACCCGGAGTGCCCGATGGAGGTCGTCGACGCCGCAGACGAGGCCGGGTCGACCGACTACATCCGCAAGGCCATCGCCGCGGCGACCGAGCCGACCACATTCGCCGTCGGCACCGAGATCAACCTCGTGCAGCGCCTGGCGGCCGAGTACCCGCAGCACGAGATCTTCTGCCTCGACCCCGTGGTGTGCCCCTGCTCGACGATGTACCGGATCCACCCCGGCTACCTCGCCTGGGTGCTCGAGGCGCTCGTCGCCGGCACGGTCCTGAACCGCATCACGGTTCCGGCGGACGTCGCCGACCCCGCACGCCTCGCGCTCGAGCGGATGCTGGCGGCCCGGCCATGACGATTCACGTCGTCGTCGTCGGCAGCGGCATCGCCGGCCTCACCGCGGCCCTCCACGCGGTCGAGCACGGCGCCCGCGTCACGCTGGTGACGAAGGACGTGCTCGAGCACGCCAACACCCGCTACGCGCAGGGCGGCATCGCCGGCGTCATGTTCGACGACGATCGCGCCGAGGACCACGTGCGCGACACGATGACCGCGGGCGCAGGGCTGAGCGACCCCGACGCGGTCCGCGTGCTGGTCGACGAGGGCCCCGCCCGCATCCGCGAGCTGGTCGCGCTCGGCGTCGCGTTCGACCGCGGCGACGACGGCGAGTTCGTGAAGGGCCTCGAGGCGGCGCACTCGTACCCGCGCATCCTGCACTCGGGCGGAGACGCCACCGGCACCGCCATCGAGAAGGCGCTCGTGGCCCGGCTCCGCGCCAGCGCGGTGCGGGTGATCGAGCACGCGTTCCTCGTGGACCTGATCCTGGATGCCTCCGGCCGTACAGCGGGAGTCGAGCTCCTCGTCGGAGACCGGGATCGCGAGACCCTCGCCGCCGACGCCGTCGTGCTCGCCACCGGCGGGGCGGGCGAGCTCTACGCCCACAGCACGAACCCCTCCGTCGCCACCGGCGACGGCATCGCCGCGGCGCTGCGGGCCGGCGCCGTCGTGCGCGACCTCGAGTTCTTCCAGTTCCACCCCACCGTCCTCGCCGCCGGCGCATCGTTCCTCGTGTCAGAGGCCGTGCGCGGCGAGGGAGCGACGCTGATCGACGAGAACGGCCGCCGCTTCGCGTTCGACGCGCACCCGGACGGCGAGCTCGCGCCGCGCGACGTGGTGGCGCGGGCGATCGCCGCGCAGATGGAGCGGCAGGGCGGGCGCCCCGTCCTCCTGGACGCCACCGGTCTGCGGCCCACGGCCGAGGAGCGCAGCGCCTTCCTGGCGCGCCGGTTCCCCACGATCGACGCGGCCGTCCGCGAGCGCGGGCTGGACTGGGCGCGCGAGCCCATCCCGGTCACGCCCGCCGCGCACTACCTGATGGGCGGCGTGGTCACCGATCTGCAGGGCCGCACCTCCGTGCCGGGGCTCTACGCCGTCGGCGAGGTCGCCTGCACCGGCGTCCACGGCGCCAACCGCCTCGCCTCCAACTCCCTGCTGGAGGGCGCGGTGTTCGGCGCCCGCGCGGGCGACGCGATCACAGCGGACGCCGCATCCGCGTCCTGGCCACGAGAAGCCGCCTTCCGCACGAGGAGCCGCGCGGAGCGCGGTGTCCCGCCCCAGAACGGGTTCGTCGCGCAGACGGAGCGGGATGCCGACGCCGGCCGCATCCCGTTCACCCGGGCTGCGCTGCAGCAGCTCATGTGGGAGCACGCAGGGCTCGTCCGCGACGGAGCCGGCCTCCGCCACGCCGCGTCGGTGATCGCCGCCTGGCGCGCGCAGGAGCGCGAGCCGCGCACCGAGGCCGCCCTCGAGGACGAGAACCTCCTGCTCGTCGCCGCTCATCTGGTGGCCGCGGCGGAGGCGCGCACCGATTCGGTCGGCGCCCACTTCCGCTCCGACACCGCTCCCGCGCCCGTCGCCACGCCCGCCCTCCAGCTCGGAGCCGCCTGATGCTCACCCAGACCACCATCGACCGCGTCGTCGCCGCCGCTCTCGACGAGGACGCCCCCTGGGGCGACATCACCAGCGAGAGCCTCATCCCGGCGTCCGCGACCGCGCAGGCCGAGCTCATCGCGCGTGAGCCGGGCATCTTCAGCGGCGGCGGCGTGTTCGCCGCCGCCTTCCGGTTGACCGACCCGACCGTCCAGGTCGAGCTCCTCGTCGCCGATGGCGATCGGTTCGAGGCCGGCACCGCTCTCGCGATGGTGACCGGCCCCGCCGGCGCGGTGCTCACCGCCGAGCGCATCGGGCTGAACTTCACGCAGCGGATGTCGGGCATCGCGACCCTGACCGGACGCTACGTCGCCGAGGTGGCCCACACCGGCGCCCGCATCGCCGACACCCGCAAGACGACGCCCCTGCTGCGCGCGTTCGAGCGCCACGCCGTGCGGAGCGGCGGCGGGCACAATCACCGGTTCTCGCTGTCGGACGCGGTCATGGCGAAGGACAACCACCTCGCGGTGCTGACCCAGAGCGGCGTGTCGGTCACCGCGGCCCTGCAGGGGGCGATCGCCCGGCTCCCCCACACGACGCACGTCGAGGTCGAGGTGGACCGGCTCGACCAGATCGAGGGCGTGCTCGCCGCGGGCATCGACACGATCATGCTCGACAACTTCTCCCTCGACGAGCTGCGCTGGGGCGTCGAGCAGATCGCCGGCCGCGCGACGATCGAGGCATCGGGCGGCGTGAGCCTCGACACGGTGCGCGCCATCGCCGAGACCGGCGTCGACGTCATCTCGGTCGGCGCGCTCACGCACTCGGCGCCCGCACTCGACCTGGGCCTGGACATCCGCATCGCCGCCGGAGACTGACCGTGCTCTACCTCGACAACGCCGCCACCACCCCGGTGCGCCCCGAGGTGCTCGAGGCGATGATGCCCCACCTCACGCACCGCTACGGCAACCCGTCGAGCCATCACACCGTGGGCGAGGACGCCGCAGATGCCCTGAGCGACGCTCGCGCGCGGGTCGCCAGGATCCTCGGCCTGCGCACCGGCGACATCGTCTTCACCTCCGGCGGCACCGAGGCCAACAACCTCGCGGTCAAGGGCATCGCGATCGCCGCCGCTCAGCGCGGCGCACGCCATCTGATCACCACGCCGATCGAGCACGAGTCGATCCTGGAGTCCGCCGCCTACCTCGCGCGCATCCACGGCTTCGCGGTCACGCACATCCCGGTCGACGGCGACGGCGTCGTGGACCCGGATGCCGTCGCCGCCGCCATCCGCGACGACACCGCGCTGGTGAGCGTCGGCTACGCGAACAACGAGGTCGGCACCGTCCAGGATGCGGCGGCCATCGCGGCCGCGGTGCACGCGGCGCCGGTGGGGCGCAGCATCCCGATCCATCTCGACGCCGTGCAGGCCGCCGGCTGGCTGCCGCTGTCGGCGGCCGACCTCGGCGTCGACGCGATCTCCCTCGCCGGGCACAAGATCGGCGCACCCAAGGGCACCGGCGTGCTCGGCGTCCGCGGACGGATTCCGCTGGAGCCCCTCCTGCACGGCGGCGGTCAGGAGCGCGGCCGGCGCAGCGGCACCGAGGACGTCGCGGGCGCCGTCGGGATCGCCACGGCCCTCGAGCTCGCCGAGCACGACCGGGCCGGCGACGCCGCGCGGGTCACCGCGCTGCGCGACGACTTCATCGCGCGGGTGCTGGGCAGCGTCCCGGCGGCGCGCCTGACCGGTCACCCGGTCCGCCGCCTGCCGGGCACGGCGAGCTTCACCTTCGCGGGCACGAGCGGCGAGGCCGTGCTGCTCGAGCTCGAGCGACGCGGCGTCGTCTCGTCCAGCGGCTCCGCCTGCGCCGCGGGCAGCGACGAGCCCTCGCACGTGCTGACGGCGATGAGAGTGCCCGCGGACGTGGCTCAGACGGCCGTGCGCTTCACGTTCCCGCACGGGTGGAGCGCACCGCTGGGCGAGGTCGCTGCGGCGGTCGCCGCATCCGTCATCGCCGTAGAATCGGGCCGATGACCTCTTCTGCGATCACCGTGATCGTTCCCGGCTACGACGTGGGCCCGTACGCGCAGGAGGCTCTCGACTCGCTCCGCGCGCAGACCCGCACCGACTGGACCGCGATCCTCGTGGATGACGCCTCGAACGACGGCACCGGCGCGCTCTTCGATGCCGCCGCTGCCTCCGACGCGCGGTTCCGCGTGGTACGGCACACCGCGCGTCAGGGACTCTCGGCCGCCCGCAACACAGGGCTGGACCTGGTGGAGACCCCGCTGGTCGGGTTCCTCGACGCCGATGACCTGTACACGCCCGACGCGCTCGCGCGCCTGGCCGGCGTGCTCGAGGAGACCGGCAGCGATTTCGCGGTCGGCGCGTACGTACGGCTGCGTCCGGACGCGGAGGGCGCCTACCACCCGGGGATCGTGCAGCCGTGGGTCGCTGCGGCCACCGACCCCGAGCGCCGCGCGACGACGATCGACGCGCACCCCGAGGCGTCCGGCAACATCGTCGCCTGGTCGAAGGTCAGCCGCACCGGGTTCTGGCGCGAGCAGGGGCTGCGCTTCCCGGTCGGGCGGCTGTACGAGGATCAGATCGTCGCCCAGCGGATGTACTCCGCTGCTCGATCCTTCGACGTCGTGCCCGATGTCGTCGTGCACTGGCGCGAGCGCGCGGACGGATCCTCGATCACGCAGACGAAGGCGGCGCTCCCGGTGCTGCGCGAGTACCTGGACGCGATGGCCGCGGGGGTCGCCGTCCTCGCGGCGGCCGGACACGATGACGCTGTGCGCGCCCGAGTGCGCCTCGTCCAGGACATGGATCTGCCGTCGCTCGTCGAGATCGCCACGACGCACGGCGACCCGGCCTACCGGTCCGCCCTCGGCGACTTCACGCGCGACCTCGTCGCGCAGGGGCCGGGCCTGCCGCTCTCGGCCGCCGCGGAGACCGCTTCGCGCTGGTAGCCCTCACGCCTCAGGAGGATCTACAGGAACGACTGCTCCGGGCACCCGGCCTGGCACGGACCCTGGCAGGGTGTCGACCGCCCCGGTGAGCAGCTCGGCCGCGTCGGCTGCCACGGCGCCGGCCGGCGCGCGGTCGGCGCGCCGCTCCGGATGGTCGGCGGGCGGCTGCACGGCCTCGGTGTCGAGGATCCGCGACGCCGCCAGCTGCTCGGCCGCGAGCTCGGCGTACAGGCCGCCGGCGGCGAGCAGCGCGGCATGCGTACCGGACTCGACGATGCGCCCCGCGTCGACCACGTGGATCACGTCGGCGCCGATGACCGTGGACAGACGATGCGCGATCGACAGCGTCGTCCGACCGCGGGCGGCGGCATCCAGCGCCTCCTGCACCACCCGCTCCGACACGGTGTCGAGCGCCGAGGTGGCCTCGTCGAGGAGCAGCACCGGCGGATCCTTCAGCAGCACCCGCGCGATCGCGATGCGCTGCTTCTCGCCCCCGGAGAGCCGATAGCCGCGCTCGCCCACGATCGTGTCGTAGCCGTGCTCGAACCCCTCGATGATGTGGTGGATGTTGGCGGCACGGCACGCCTCGGCCAGCTCGGCGTCCGTGGCATCGGGCTTGGCGTACCGCAGGTTCTCGCGGATCGTCGCGTGGAACAGGTACGTCTCCTGCGACACGATGCCGACATGGTCGATGATCGACTCCTGCGTGAGCCGGCGGACGTCCTCGCCGGCGAACAGCACCGACCCGGCCGACGCCTCGTACATCCGCGGCGTCAGGTAGAGCACGGTCGTCTTGCCCGCACCCGAGGGGCCGACGAAGGCGACGTGCTGCCCAGGCTCTGCCGCGAACGACACGCCCCGCAGCGTCGGGCGGGCGTCGGGCGCTGCATCCGGATATCGGAAGACGACGTCGCGGAACTCGACGCGGCCGATCGGTCCAGGCGCGTCCACGACCGACCGGGCGTCCGGCGCATCCTGGATGGCGGGCACCAGGTCGAGGTACTCGAAGATGCGCGCGAACAGCGCCGCCGAGGTCTGCAGGTCGAGCGCCACCCGCATGAGCCCCATCAGCGGCATCAGCAGCCGCGCCTGCACGGTGGTGAAGGCGACGACGGTGCCGGCGGTGATCGTGTCGGTGCCGCCCGTGATCAGGTAGCCCGACACGAGGTAGATGACCGCGGGGACGCTCGACATCAGCACCTGGACGACCGCGAAGAACCCCTGACCGCTCATCGCCCTGCGCACCTGCAGCCGCACCTGATTGCGGTTCTCGCCCTGGTAGCGGGCGGACTCCGTGCGCTGACGGTTGAACGACTTCGAGAGCAGGATGCCCGAGACGCTCAGCGTCTCCTGCGTGATGGCGGTGAGCTCGGAGAGCGACTCCTGCGTCTCGCCGGCGATCCGCGCCCGCACCTGCCCGACGCGCCGCTGCACGAGGACGAGCAGGGGCATCATCACGACCGCGATCAGCGTGAGCCGCCAGTCGATGATGAGCATGGCGGCGAGCGAGGCGACGACAGTGACGACGTTGCCGAGGATGCTGGTGACGGTGTTGGTGAGCACGCCCGACACCCCGCCGACATCGTTCTGCAGGCGCGACTGGATGACGCCGGTCTTCGTCCGGGTGAAGAAGGCGAGCTCCATCGCCTGCAGGTGCTCGAAGAGCTTCACCCGCAGGTCGCCGGTGACCCTGTTGCCGACGGTCGAGGTGAACCAGGTCTGCGCGACGCCGAGGGCGGCGGAGAGCAGGAACAGGGCGACCATCACCGTGACGAGGCGGATCAGCAGGGGGATGTCGGGCGCACTGCCGTCGACGGGGAAGAGCGCGTCGTCGAAGATGCGCTGGACGATCAGGGGCGGGATGACCGCGATCGCGGCACCGAGGATCACCAGGATGCCGGTGGAGATCATCTGGCCCAGATACGGCCGGAACAGCGCGACCACGCGACGGCCGAGATGCGGGATGCGGGGAGCATCGGCGTTGAGCCGCTTCTGCGCC
This sequence comes from Microbacterium terricola, assembly GCF_027943945.1. Lineage (NCBI taxonomy): Bacteria > Bacillati > Actinomycetota > Actinomycetes > Micrococcales > Microbacteriaceae > Microbacterium > Microbacterium terricola. Next base: position 1,820,676 of record NZ_AP027141.1, read on the forward strand.
GCGATGTCGACGCCGCGGAACGAGGCTCCGCCCCGCGGAGCGCCGGTGCGGGGCACGTCGGTCGGATGCCCGCCGCCGCCTCCGCCCATGCTCACGTGTTCGACACTACCCAGCGCAGGCGACACCGGATCGGTAGGCTGTGGCCATGACCTCCACTCCCGACGTCCCCGATGGCGCAGACCTCGAGGAGGTGCGCGCGGAGATCGACGAGCTGAAGGCCACGCCGACCGACGAGCTGATCTCGCCGTCGCCGGCCGACCTGGGCGAGGACGACACCGAGGTGTCGGACCCTGAGCCCGAGCCCACCGACCCGATCGGCTGAATCCGGCTCACCGGGAATGCCCTGTCGGACCCCGCCGTTACCCTGAGAGCTTGCCTCTCGTGTGATCCGTCTCCGCGGTGATGACGGTTGCGCGCCCCGATCCCCCACCGAGAGACCTGAGGAGCCGACCTATGGCCACCACCGAAACCGCTCCCGGCACGGACAGCATCCGCCTCGCGCCCGCGCCCGCCTCGGGCATGCGGCCGGAGGAGACCCGCGTCATCTGGCTGCTGCTCGCGGCCGCGTTCGTCGCGATCCTCAACGAGACCACGATGGGGATGGCGATCCCGCACCTCATCACCGACCTCGGCATCACCGCCGTCGCCGCGCAGTGGCTGACGACCGCCTTCATGCTGACCATGGCCGTGGTGATCCCGATCAGCGGATTCCTGCTGCAGCGCTTCACAACACGCCAGGTGTTCGTCGCCGCGATGTCGCTGTTCTCCGCGGGCACGCTGATCGCGTTCCTCTCCCCCGGCTTCCCGCTGCTGCTCGTCGCCCGCGTCGTGCAGGCATCGGGCACCGCGATCATGATGCCCCTCCTCATGACGACCCTGATGACGGTCGTGCCGCCGCACGCCCGCGGCCGCATGATGGGCCGCGTCAGCATCGTGATGGCGCTCGCCCCGGCGATCGGGCCCACCCTGTCCGGGCTGCTGCTCGACACGGTCGGGTGGCGCTGGATCTTCGGTGTCGTGCTCCCGATCTCCCTGCTCGCACTGTTCGCGGGCGCCCGCTGGATCCACAACCTGGGCGACACGACCCGCGCGCCGATCGACGTGCTCTCGGTGATCCTGTCCGCGTTCGGCTTCGGCGGGCTCGTCTACGGCCTCAGCCAGATCGGCGGCGCGGCTGCGCACGGCGGCTCGGCGTCCGATGCCGCTGCCGCCGCCAGCTCGACCGTCACGCTCATCGTCGCCTTCGTGGTCAGCATCATCGCGCTGAGCCTGTTCGTGTGGCGCCAGTTCGTCCTGCAGCGGACCGACCAGGCTCTGCTCGACCTGCGCGTCTTCCGCTCGGGCAACTTCACGCTGTCGGTCGCGCAGCTGGCGATCATGTCGATGGCGTTCTTCGGCGCGATCACCGTGCTGCCCCTCTACCTGCAGAACGTGCTGGGCATCCCGGCCCTCACCGCCGGCCTCGCGGTGCTGCCCGGATCACTGCTGATGGGACTGCTCGGTCCGGTCATCGGGCGCATCTACGATGCGAGGGGCACCCGCATCCTGCTCATCCCGGGCGCCGTGATCATCGTCGGAATGCTGTGGTTCTACACCACCTTCGGCGCGCACACCTCGATCTGGGTGGTCGCCGCGGCGCAGACCGTGCTGTCGATCGGCCTCGCGCTCACCTTCACGCCGCTGTTCACGGCCTCACTCGGATCCCTCGAGCCGCGCTTCTACTCGTACGGCAGCGCGGTCGTCGGCACGATCCAGCAGGTCGCCGGCGCCGCCGGCATCGCCCTGATGATCACCGTGATGTCGTCGGCCACCGCGACGGCGGCCGCGAGCGGCGCCTCGGAGCTCGACGCGGGCGCCGCCGGGGCCCACGCGGCCTTCCTGATCGCCGCGATTGTGGCGACGCCGCTGCTCATCGGCGCGTTCCTCATCCGGAAGCCGGCCGACAGCATCGGCGCCCCGCCCGCCGGGCACTGACCCGGCGCGCATCGGCGCATCGGCGCCGACCCCACACCTTGCGCTCGACCCCGCCGCCTGCACGCCGTGCGGAGGCGGTGGGCTCGGCACGACGGGGTGGGGTCGACGCGCGTCGCCCGGGTCAGGGCTGCGCGAGCTGACAGGTCGGGCAGTGCTGCGAGCTCGTGCTCGACGATGCCTGGTCGACGATGACGTCGCCGCACACCGGGCAGACCTCCCCGCCGCGCCCGTGCACGCGCATCGCCGCCACCTTGGCGGCCTTCAACTCGTGCGGGGGGATGCTGCGCCGCGCTGCGACGGCGTCGCGCACGACCGACGTCATGGCGGAGAAGAGCCGGTCGCGCTGCTCCTCGTCGAGCGACGCCGCCTGCACCGCCGGCGGCAGCTTCGCCGCGTGCAGGATCTCGTCCGAATAGGCGTTGCCGATGCCTGCGAACGACTCCTGCTCCTGCAGGAGGGCCTTCAGCTGCTTGCGGCGGCCGACGACCGCGTGGTCGAACGCGGAGCGGGTGAACCCCGGTTCGGCCGGATCGGGTCCGAGCTTGGCGATCGCCGCGACCTCGGCGGGGTCGTCCACGACCGAGAGTCCGATCGAGAGCCACTCGCCCGCATCGGTGAGTTCGATCAGGTCGTCGCCGACGGCGATGCGGCCGATCACGGGGGCGGCGCCCGGAGCGGCCTCGCCGTTCCAGCGCGCCCAGCCGGCGCGACCGAAGCTGATCACGAGGTGCGCAGCATCCGTCTGCACGTCGAGGTGCTTGCCGAATCGCCGCACGGCGCTGATCGTCGCGCCCGCAAGCTCGGTGAGCGGTCGCTGCCGCGTCTTCAGCGCACGGAACTCGTCGAGATCGATGCCCTCGATGCGCCCCGACCGGGTGCGTGCGTCGAGGAACTCGGCGAGCGCCTGCACTTCCGGCGACTCGGGCATGCGCTCAGCGCGAGGTCAGCTGCAGCAGCCGCCACCGCAGCACGATGCGCCCTGCTCCGAAACGAGCAGGTTCGCCTCGTCGGGGACGGGCTGGAGGGTGGGTGCGGGGAGGTTCGAGGTCGCCATGGTTCCATCGTAGGCGCTCGGCCCCCGCACCGGCCCGTCATCGCGTACCGTTGAAGGAAGGGTCTGGCCGTCGCCGGACGCCGCAGGGAGGACATGCCATGAAGATCGTCGCCGGATCCGACTGGAGAGACGCCATCCCCTTCGAGAGCCCCATGCTCGTCGCCGAGGTCGTCCCGGGTGACCCGACCCGCTGCTTCACGTGCGGGCCCGACTCCGAGCTGCGGCCGCGCACCGAGCTGTGGGTCGTGAAGCACAAGCATCCGAAGAATCACGCCGGTTTCGTGCGGTTCTACTGCGCCGAGCACCGCCCGGCGTTCCAGCGCCCCGCACCCGTCGTCGAGACGCGGCCCGGCCGCGCCGCACCCCGCGCCGCCCGCCAGCCCTCGACGCGACAGCCCGCGGTGCGTCGCCCGACCCCATCGGACGAGCGCCCCAAGGCGCTGTGCCCCGACTGCTACGTCGAGGTGCCCGCCACCGGCATCTGCGGCATGTGCGGCAACACGGTGGCGTGACGGCACTGCCTTCACGCGCCACCTAGGGCAGGATGACCCCGGTGCGACGGCGCAGCGTGTGGGTGCTCAGCGTGACCGCGGGAGTGGTCGCCGTCGCCGCGGCGATCGCGGCGGCGATGGGTGGCGCGTCGACGACACCGGACACGGCGACAGGCCCTTCGCCCTCCGGCACCCCGACCGTCACGCCGGCACCGGAGCAGCTGGCGCCGCCCCAGGGGCTCGTCGCGACCGGCATCCTGACGTCGCCGGACGGTTCGACCGCGGGCGCGGTGGAAGTGCGCGTCGTGGGCGAAGAGGCTGAGGTCCTTGTCACCGACCTCGTCAGCGCGCATCCGTCGCTGATCGTCACGATGTCGCTGGTCCCCAGGGAGCAGGACCCGTGCGCGGACGGAGGGCTGTACGACCTCGGCGAGTACCCTGCCGCCAGCGCCATCGAGTTCAACCTGTCGAGCGAGACCGTCCACGGCGACTGGACTGCCTTCGACGAACTCGACCTCAGCGTCGCCGGCGGCGAGCACGAAGGATGCGGGCTGCTCATCGCCGCCCGCGCGCCACTGGACTGGACCATGGACCCGCTGCGCCCGTGGCTCGACGACCTCGCCGATCGCGGCCCGACCATCGGCGCGCACGGTGCTGTCACGCTCGACGCCGACGGCCGGCGGGTCTACGTGGTCGCGGCGGACGATCTGATCGATCCCGTCGCCGCACGGTTCGGCGTCACGCGTGACGACATCTTCTATCTCAACGAAGACCGCATGCCCAACCCTATCAAGGCGATCCTCGACGCGGGCGAGGAGCTCAATCTCACCCTCTCCGCCCGCTGACGGGCGTCAGAGCCCGACCGCGGCCATCCCCGCCGCGTCGTAGCGGTCGCCGGCCACGCCGACGGTCTCGACGAGCAGGTTCAGCTCAGCGATGTCATCGGCGGACAGTGCGACGGCGGTCGCCCCCGCGTTCTCGTCGATGCGCTCGCGCCGGCGGGTGCCGGGGATGGGGACGATGAACGGATGCTGCGCCAGCAGCCACGCGAGCGCGACCTGGCCCGGCGTCGCCCCGCGCCCGGCGGCGAGCGAGCGCACCCGGTCGACCAGCGCCTCGTTGGCGCGGAGGTTCTCCGCCGCGAACCGCGGCACACGAGCCCGGATCTCGTTCGCCGCGAAGGTGGCGTCAGGTGACACCGTGCCGGTGAGGAACCCCTTGCCGAGCGGGCTGAACGGCACGAACCCGATGCCGAGCTCGGCGCAGGCGGGCAGGACCTCGGCCTCGGGGTCGCGGGTCCACAGCGAGTACTCGCTCTGCACTGCGGTCACCGGCTGCACCGCGTGCGCGCGGCGGATCGTCGCTGCACCCGCCTCAGAGAGCCCGAAGTGCTTCACCTTGCCCTCGCGGATGAGATCGCCCACTGTTCCCGCCACGTCTTCGATGGGCACCGCGGGGTCCACCCGGTGCTGGTAGAACAGGTCGATCGCCTCGATGCCGAGGCGTCGCAGCGAGGCGTCGGCGACACGGCGGATGTTCTCCGGACGCGAGTCGGTGCCCTCCATCCGCCCGTCCACGATGCGGAACCCGAACTTCGTCGCCACCACGACCTGGTCGCGGATGGGCGCGATGGCGTCACCGACGAGCTCCTCGTTGTCGAACGGCCCGTACACCTCTGCGGTGTCGATCAGGGTCACACCCTGCTCCACCGCGTAGCGGAGCACGCCGATCATGTCGTCGCGGTCGCCGGGGTTGGGCCCGTAGCTCATCGACATTCCCATGGCGCCGAGGCCGATCGCCGAGACGTCGAGTCCCTGGCCGAGTGTGCGAGTGTGCATGGCTGCTCCTTCCACGGCGGGCATCAGCATCCCGCGCGTTCCACCTGCTCCCTCCAGCGTGCGCTCCGCGGACCGCTGCCACCAGGCACTGGCAGTGCCTGCCTCGGCGCGGGGCGGCGACGCGGGTGTCGGCACCGGGGCGTAGCGTGGCGCCATGAGCGAGTCAGGCTGGCGCAACTTCCTCGCCGCCGACGGCCTCGAGGACTGGGTGGTCATGCACGGCGGCCCGACGGCGGTTTTCCTGGTGGGATCCCTGCAGGAGGCGGCCGCGTTGGCCGCCGCAGTGTCGACTGTCCCCGGCCTGGGTCCTCGCACCGTGCTGACCGTCGCGGCCGACCGACTCACGGTCAAGCTGACGCGCGAGCTGTGGGGCACCGAGATCGAGCACATCGCGATCGCCCAGGAGGTCTCCGGCCTGGCCCGCGCGCACGGCGCGGCCGCGGACAGGCGGGCCGTCCAGGAAGTCCAGGTCGCGATCGCCGCGCAGCCCGACGCCATCGATCTCGGATTCTGGCGCGCCGTGCTCGGCTACGCGCCGATGCACGACGACAACACCATCGACCCGCTGGGGCAGGGCTCCACCGTGTGGATGCAGGAGCTCGACCCGGCGAAGCCGCTCCGCCACGCCATGCACCTCGACGTCTCGGTCGCCGGTTCCGAGGCGGAGTCGCGCCTGGCCGCCGCCGTGGCGGCCGGCGGCCGAATCGTCGACGATTCCGAGGCCCCGAGCGCGTGGATCCTCGCGGACCGCGCAGGCAACAAGGTCTGCATCGCGGCATGGCCGGACGGCGCCGAGCCGCGCGGAGCTGAGGGCGGATGAGCGAGCGCGGCTACGACCGCTGCAGGAGGATCGCGGCGGGCATCCGCGCGACGATGACGCGGAACGCCGGCTTCACGGTCGCGGCCGCGATGGCGGGCTCGACGATGCGCGGGGCGGTCACGATGTGCTCCGAGCCCTTCCAGACGATCCGGGCCGTGCCGGCGGCGACCACGTTGCGTGCCCAGTTCGTGTGAGGGCCCCAGGGCAGACCGATCACGATCAGGCCGGGATCGGAGCTCGGCACGACAGCCACGGGGACGGAGTAGGGGGTGCCGCTCTTGCGGCCCGTGTGGTGGAGCACCGCCCAGAGCGGGAAGAGGCGCCGTCCGGCCAGCATCGTCGCGATCGGCTCGGTGGCCGCGATGAGCGCGCGCGGCGGACCCGAGCTTCCCTCGGACCGGCCGCGTCGGAGTCCTGTACCCCCGCGCCGCACGTCGCCGAAGTGGAATGCGAGCACCGCGGCCATTCCGATCGCCCCGACCACGGCGCCGGCCGCCTGGCCCCGTGAGCGGATGCCGTGGCGCAGCGCCGCTGCTCCCGCGATCGCGTTGACGGCGCTCCACGCCACATTCGAGGTGGGCGAGGACTCCCCCACCCCTGGGGGATCGCCGAAGGGGCTCGGGAACGGCTTGCCTTGCACTCCGCTCACGCCGTGCGGGACCGCGTTGACGAGCAGCGCTGCGCCGAGCGCGGCGCGCAGGATCGACCTGACGGACATGCGCTCAGACTACGTCCGCATACCGCGAGCGATGCCATGATGCGGAGGTGACCTTCGTCCACGGCCGCCGGCTTCTCATCTTCGTCCCGCTGACGCTCGTCGCAGCTCTCGCCGGGTGCGCATCGCCCTTCGCGCTGTCGGACCCGGCGCCGAGCGGTGTGCCCACGCCGGCGGTGACCGAGTCGTTCGGCTCGCCGACCGGCGACGACGCGCTGGTGGTGCGCTACGACGACACCGAGCTGCACATCGCGTCGATGGATGCCGCCAGCAACCTCGAGACGATCCCCGACGACCTGCCGTCCCTCCGCGCCGAAGACGTCTACGTGTTCGTTCCGCAGGCGGGGTGGACGCTGAGCGCGGCGCAGTTCACGGGCGAGCCCTACGAATGCGACGAGTGGTCGCTCACACCCGAGCAGACCGATCTCGGCGGCGGATGGTGGGCAGTCCGGCCAGTCGGCCAGGCCGGCGACTATACGCTGCAGCTCAGCGCCGCGAGCGGGCCCGGCCTGCCGCTCGGCGGTGAAGTCGGCGCAGTCGGCGCGTACATCGCGCTGCAGACGACGACGGACCGACCGCTCCCTCCGCCTGTCGCCACCCTCGACGTTCTCGCATCCGACGACGAGCCCGGGTCGGTCTCCGTCTCGCTCATCGGCCTGTCGGTCTCTCCTGCGGAGGTCACCTCCACGGTGACACTCACCGGTCCGGATGGCGACCGCGTGACGGTCGCGCCTGCGTCGCCAGCCGACACCTGCAACGCCGCCGGTGACGAGCTGCTGACTGCGGAGCTCTCGGTCGCCGACGCGGAGACCCTCGGCGACGTGCCGTACGACTACGACATCGAGCTCACGCTCGACGGTCAGACCTATCGCGCGACCGGATCCCTCGCCGAGGGCATGGGGGACGCTCTGGAGTTCGCACCGCCGCTGCCCTGAGTCAGATCTCAGCGAACAGCGAGTGAGAATCGCGCTGGTGCTGACTCGGGGATGGTGCTGTCATGATGCGGAGGTGGATCGAATGAGCACCCGGCACGCACTCGCTTCCACGGTGGCGCTGGCCGCGGTCATCGGCGTGGTCTTCGGGCTGGGCGGATGCGCCGCCGACGATTCCGAAGCCGGCTTCGGCTTGCCGACCCTCAGTCCCGAGGAATCGGCCGGCGTGCTCGACGCCGCAGGGCCTGCGGCAGTGGACGGCGCACTCCAGGTCGAGACGAACGGCTGCTTCATGTGGCGCGCGGACGGCGCGCCCGAGGACGGCGCGTGGATCGTGTGGCCGGAAGGGGCGCGTCAGGACGCGGACGTCGTCGTTCTCTCGAGTGGAGACCGCGTGGGCTCGGGCGACGGAATCCTCGGCGAAGGCGATCTCGTCACCCTCTCCGACCTGCCGTCAGGCGCCGATCCTGACTCCTACTTCGGCAGCTTCGGCGCATTCTGCGGCGCAGACGAGCGCGGGGTGATCGTGCTCGAGCGGGCTGACGCCCCCGCCCCGTGAGCTACCTTCGGGGGAGAACGAAAGGCGCCGCCACGTGAAGATCTCCCTGCTCCGACGGTTCGTCGCACTCGTCGATGAAGGCATCCACTTCCCGCGCGCTGCGGAGGCACTCGGCATCCCGCTGGCCTCGCTGTACACCTCGATCGACAAGCTGGAGGAAGAGGTCGGACACCCGCTCTTCACGGGAGCCAAGTCCAACCTCGCCCTGACCGGCGCGGGCGCGCTCCTCCTCGAGGAGGCTCGGCAGCAGATCGCCGCAGCGCCCGCACCGGCGCCCAAGCAGGTCGCTCCGGCCGGCGGCAAGGCGAAAGCGTCGAAGGGGAAGGGGCGGACACCCCGGGTGAAGGGTCAGCCCGTGACATACAAGAAGCGCCAAGGGCGATAGCGGGCGTTTCGTCTCGCTGCGCTCGCTCAACGACCGGCGGGAGACCTCCTACCGCTCGGTGACCTGTCCGGCCTCGACACGCCAGTGCCGATCGGTCCTCACCGTCGCCAGCATCCGTCGGTCGTGGGTCACGAGCAGCAGACACCCCTCGTACGATTCGAGCGCCTGTTCCAGCTGCTCGATGGCCGGCAGATCCAGGTGGTTCGTCGGCTCGTCGAGCACCAGCACATTCACGCCGCGTGCCTGCAGGAGGGCCAGGGCGGCGCGCGTGCGCTCCCCCGGTGACAGCTGGTCGACCGGTCGCAGCACGTGATCGGCCTTGAGTCCGAACTTCGCGAGCAGCGTGCGCACCTCACCCGCGGCCATCTCGGGGACGAGCTCTTCGAACGCGGCGGCGAGCGGCTGCGACCCTGCCAGCAGCCCGCGCGCCTGGTCGATCTCGCCGATCTGCACGTTGGCGCCGAGGCCCGCCGTGCCCTCATCCGGCACCTGCGTGCCCAGCAGCGCGCGGAGGAGCGTCGACTTGCCTGCCCCGTTGGGTCCGGTGATGCCAATGCGCTCGCCCGCGTTCACCTGCAGCGAGAGCGGACCGAGAGTGAATGCGCCCTGGCGGAGCACCGCGCCGCTCAGCGTCGCCACCACCGAGCTCGATCGGGGTGCCGATCCGATGGTGAATTCGAGCTGCCACTCCTTGCGCGGCTCCTCGACCTCGTCGAGCCGGGCGATCCGGCTCTCCATCTGGCGCACCTTCTGCGCCTGCTTCTCGCTCGACTCCGTCGCGGCCTTGCGGCGGATCTTGTCGTTGTCGGGCGACTTCTTCATCGCGTTGCGCACGCCCTGACTCGACCACTCCCGCTGCGTCCGCGCTCGCGCCACGAGGTCGGCCTTCTTGTCGGCGAACTCGTCGTACTTCTCCCTCGCGTGGCGGCGCAGCGTCGCGCGCTCTTCGAGGTACGCGTCATAGCCGCCGCCGAAGACCCGGTTGGCGTTCTGCGCCAGATCGAGCTCGAGCACACGGGTCACGCAGCGCGCGAGGAACTCGCGGTCGTGGCTGACCAGAACGACGCCGCCCCGCAGCCCGCGCACGAACGACTCCAGGCGTTCGAGTCCGTCCGGGTCCAGGTCGTTCGTGGGCTCGTCGAGAAGCACGATGTCGAACCGCGACAGCAGGAGAGCCGCGAGCCCGACGCGGGCGGCCTGCCCACCCGACAGCGCGGTCATGAGCGCATCGCCGCCGAGGTCGAGGCCGAGATCCGCGAGCACCACGGGGAGCCGCTCCTCGAGATCGGCGGCGCCGCTCGCCAGCCACCGATCGAGCGCGACCGAGTACGCGTCCGCCGGGTCGACGCCCGGCGTCGCGGAGTCGGGGTCGCCGAGAGCGGTGGCGGCAGCATCCATCTCGCGCGTCGCGTCCGCGCAGCCGGTGCGTCGGGCGATGTAATCGGCGACGGTCTCGCCCGGGATGCGCTCGTGCTCCTGCGGCAGCCAGCCCACGAAGGCGTCGGCCGGCGCGAGCGAGACAGTGCCCGCCTGCGGCTCGTCGATGCCGGCGAGCAGCTTCAGCAGCGTGGACTTGCCTGCGCCGTTCGCCCCCACGACGCCGACCACGTCGCCCGGCGCGACGGTCAGGTCGAGGCCCTCGAAGAGGGTGCGGTGGCCGTAGCCGCCGGCGAGGCTCTGGGCGACGAGGGTTGCGGTCATGGCTCGATCTTCTCGGGGCGTGGGCGCCGGTCGCTGCGGGCGGGGTCAGAGTCCGACGACGAAGGGATCGAACGCCAGACCGAGCGTACTACCGCCCTGACCACGGCTCGCGGCTGAGTGGCCGCTCGGACCCGGGCAGCTCCTGGCTGAGGCGGGCCGGTCCCAGTAGTCTCACCTCAACCGGCTCGACGAGGAGGCGGTAGGTGGTCTACCGAATGGGGATGCCCGTGAACGATGATCGGACGCGCGCTGTGCGGCGCATCATGGCCGGTGCGGCGCTGGCCGCCTTCGCCCTCGGCGGCGTGATCGCGGTACCCGCGGGGGCGCAGGCGCGTGACACAGCACCGCTCGAACTGAAGATCGGAGTCCCGGCCTCTGCTGGCGTCTTCACGGCCGGGGAGACGATTACCGTAACCTTCACCGCGAGGAACGCCGGGAACTCCGCCGTTACCCTGCCAGAGGATGCGCGCGTCGTCGTGGAAGCGGTGCAAGACGGCCCTGTCACGTCCTACACCGGCGACTGCGCGGCCACCGGCGTCATGCCCGTGGACTCCTATGTCAAGCACAGCGGCGAGTTCGACCTCCCACCCGTCATGCAGGTCGGTGAGATGATCACCTGCACGACCACCTACACCCCTACCGCGGATGACGTGGCCGCCGGCGGCATCTTCGGAGCGCTCTCCTATCAGCTGGTGCCGAACCTGAAGGAGGCGGGCTGGAAGTACTACACCCTCGCCGCCGAGGGTGGTTCGCCGACTCCCGTGATCGCCTCCACCGCGATCGTAGGGAAGCCGCTGACGGTGAAGCGAGGCTTCTACGGATGGTGGAACGAGATCTTCGAGTACACCTGGCTCGTCGACGGCAAGCCGGCCGGCCGAGTCGGCCCCGCGTTCACGCCGACGGACGACGAGCTCGGATCGGTCATCAGTGTCCGCGTCGCCGGCATGTCCGAGTACGGCTCGATCATCAAGACGTCCAATGCGACGGCCCCTGCGGTGGGGAAATTCACCGCACCCACCCCGAGAGTCATCGGCAACACGCGAGTCGGATCGACCCTCACCGCGATCCCAGGAATCTGGACCCCCTCCGCAGCCAAGACGACCTACCAGTGGTACCGAGCATCGTCGGCCATCTCAGGCGCGACGAACTGGACGTACAAGCTCACGGCTGCCGACAAGGGCCGGACCGTCAAGGTGAAGGTCACCGGCGCGAAGCCCGGCTACCCCACCCTCTCGAAGGTGTCCCTCCCGACAACCACGATCGATGCGGAACACATCGTGACGGCGACCCCGAAGATCACCGGCACGACCACGGTCGGCAGGAAGCTCACCGCCACCGCGGGCGCGTGGCGGCCGGCGAGCGTCACCCTGACCTACCGGTGGTACCGCGACAACTCTGCGATCAAGGGCGCGACGAAGCCTGCATATCTGCTGACCGCGGCCGATCGGGGCAAGACCATCAAAGTGAAGGTCACCGCCTCGAAGACCGGGTATACGACTGTGGCGAAGGTCTCGCAGGCGACAGCCGAGATCCGCTAGTTCTGCCATCGGCTCACCTGGACAGCTCAGACGTTGAAGCGGAACTCCACCACGTCGCCGTCGTGCATGACGTACTCCTTGCCCTCGAGGCGCGCCTTGCCGCGGTGGCGGGCCTCCAGGACGGACCCAGCCTCGATGAGGTCGTCGAACGAGATGACCTCGGCCTTGATGAAGCCCTTCTCGAAGTCGGTGTGGATCACACCGGCCGCCTGAGGAGCCTTCCAGCCCTTGCCGATCGTCCAGGCGCGCGCTTCCTTCGGACCGGCCGTCAGGTAGGTCTGCAGCCCGAGCGTGTCGAATCCGATGCGCGCGAGCTGGTCCAGCCCCGACTCGTCCTGACCGGTCGAGGCGAGCAGCTCTGCGGCGTCCTCCGGGTCGAGGTCGATCAGCTCCGACTCGATCTTCGCGTCCAGGAACACGGCGTGGGCCGGGGCGACCAGGGCCTCCAGGGAAGCCTTGGCGGCAGCATCCGTCAGAATCGCCTCGTCCACGTTGAAGACGTAGATGTAGGGCTTCGCGGTGAGCAGGCCCAGCTCCTTGATCGGCGCGAGGTCGATGCCCGAGTGCGAGAGCAGCACGCCGCGCTCCAGGGCATCCTTCGCGGCGACCGCCACCTCGAGGACCGAGGGGTCGGTCTTCTTGCCCTTGACCTCCTTCTCGATGCGCGGCACGGCCTTCTCGAGCGTCTGCAGGTCGGCGAGCATGAGCTCGGCGTTGATGGTCTCGAGGTCGTTCTGGGGGTTCACGCCGCCCTCGACGTGCACGACGTCGTCGTCGGTGAAGCCGCGGACGACCTGGGCGATGGCGTCTGCCTCGCGGATGTTCGCGAGGAACTGGTTGCCGAGCCCCTCGCCCTCGCTGGCGCCGCGCACGATGCCCGCGATGTCGACGAAGGAGACCGTCGCAGGCAGGATGCGCTCGGAGTGGAACACCTCCGCGAGCTTCTCGAGCCGCGGATCGGGAAGGCTCACCACGCCGACGTTGGGCTCGATCGTCGCGAACGGATAGTTCGCCGCGAGCACGTCGTTCTTGGTGAGTGCGTTGAAGAGGGTGGACTTGCCGACGTTGGGCAGGCCGACGATGCCGATAGTGAGAGCCACGGGCCCCAAGTCTACGTTGCGCGGATGCGGCGTCCCGGCGTCACGGCCTGGTGTACCGGTACGACGCCGTGACGTAGGGCAGCTCGATCACGCGACCTCCCGAGGTGAGGGCGTGAGCCTGAAGGACGGCTTCGACCGCGGCGGCGACGTGATCCTGCTGTGCGGCCGTCAGGAGGGCGAAGTAGCTCCGCGACCGCACGTCCGCGATGATCTCCTCCTGCGTGCATCGGCGAACCCACGGGACGAACGATCGCTCCGGTGTTCCGAACGGGTGCCCGATGCCCGGATCCTCGACCGTGCCGCGGAAATGGTCGCCGTCCGCCCGCATCGCCACGCCGAGGGCGCGGACCCATTCCACGCGCTCGTCGCGGAGATTCCAGACGAGCCCGAGCCGCCCGCCCGGACGCAGCACCCGAGCCACTTCGGCAGAAGCGGCCGGCACGTCGACCCAGTGCCATGCCTGAGCGAACACCGCGAGATCGGCGGAGGCGTCGCGCAGCGGCATCCGCTCTCCGGCGCCCTGCACCGCTTCGACGTCGGGGATCGCCGCTCGCAGCTCTTCGCGCATCGGAGCCGAGGGCTCCACTGCGATCACGGTGCGGATCCCGTCGCGCAGCAGGCGGGTGAACAGACCGGTTCCGGCACCGACATCCACCACCACCGCCGGGTCGCCGTCGAGAAGCCAGTCGACGCTCTCCTGGGGGTACGAAGGTCGCGAGCGTGCGTAGATCTCGGCGACGGCGTCGAAGCTCGCCGCGCTCGTCGTGCCCTCGTGACCCTCCCTCATTCCGACGGATCCACCCGCCAGCGCATGAGCACATTGCCCGAGTCGTCCCAGGTGCGCGTCTCGAGCAGCTTCAGCGCGACGGGCGGCCGGCTGTCGAACAGCGGCACTCCCCCGCCGGCGATGAGCGGGAACGTCACGAGATGCAGCTCGTCGACGAGGCCGGCATGGATCAGGTCGTTCCACAGCACCCGCCCGAGGAGGATCAGGATGCTGCCGCCGCTGCCTTCCTTGAGCGCCGCGACCTCGGTGCGGGCGTCGGCGATCCGCACGATGCGCGTGTGCGGGTACGGCGCGATGTCGGCCTCGGCGATGGTGTCGGAGACCACGACCGTCTCGATGCCGAGGATCAGCTCGGCGAGCTCGTGGCGGATGTCGGTCGCGCCAGGATCGGCGCGCACGCCCGTCCAGTAGTCGAGGTTGCCGAGCGCCGACCGGCGCCCGCTCAGCAGCAGGGTGTCGGCGCCGCGCAGCAGCTCTGCGGTGTAGTGGTCGAACGAGTCGGCGTCGGCGTAGTCGGGATGCTGATGCTCGAAGAACGAGACGATGCCGTGGTCGTCGTCCTCATATCGGCCGTCGACGGTGACGAAATTGCAGACGATGAGCTCGCGCATCACGTGCCTCCCTGGGCCGAGGGTACTCGCGTACCGTTCTCAGGAGCCGCGGACGTGGCGGGCCCGTCGAATCGATGCGGATGCCAGACCGGGTGCGGTCGATCCTGAGAACGGTACGACGGTCGGGCGAAGAGCGGCGCGCCTGCGCGCCTGGTCGGCGACCTCGGGTGAGGCTGAGGGCGTGGCACTGGACTTCACCGCGATCGACTTCGAGACGGCGAACTCCAGCAACGCGTCGGCCTGTGCGGTGGGACTCACCCGGGTGCGCGACGGCCAGGTGGTCGCGACAGCGGGGTGGCTCATCCAGCCGCCTGCCGGCCACGACCGCTTCTTCGAGCTGAACACGCGGATCCACGGCATCCGCGCCGAGGACGTCATCGGAGCGAAGGGCTGGAGCGAGCAGCTCGACGATCTGGCCGCGTTCGCCGGTGCCGATGTGCTCGTGGCGCACAACGCCGGGTTCGACATGGCGGTGCTCCGCGCCGCCTGTGCGGCGACCGGCGACCCCCATCCGCCCCACCGGTACGTGTGCAGTCTCCAGGTCTCTCGCAAGACGTACGACCTCGCCTCCTACCGGCTGCCGCTCGTGGCCGCCGAGGCGGGCTTCAGCGGGTTCGCACACCACGACGCCACGGCCGACGCCCTCGCCTGCGCCCACATCATGATCGACGCGGCCAGGAGGGTCGGAGCAGACGACATCCACTCCCTCGCCGCGCTCAGCGGCGTGAAGGTCTCGCAGCTGCGAGCCCTCGTCGAGCAGCCCGCGGAGTTCGTCGCCGCCTGAGCGTCGCACACCCGATGTCGGACGTCGGAGGCATCCTGGGCACATGGACGCACTGACCATCTCGCTCATCGCCCTGGGCTGCCTGCTCGCGGGCGCCCTGTTCGGCTGGGTCGCCGGTCTCGCCCGGGCGGCCGCACGGGCCGCGGAGGCGCAGTCCGACCTGCGCGCGCAGCTCGCCGCGAGCGACGCGGCGCGCCAGGGGGTGCAGGCGCAGCTCGACCACCAGCAGATCCTCTACCGCGAGCTCGCGGCGCAGACCCGGCACGACCAGGCCGCCCGCGAAGAGCGCGAACGGCGTGAGCAGGCGGTGCTGCGGGCGCTCGAGCCGGTGCGCGAGACGCTGCAGTCGATGCAGGGCAAGGTCGACGACCTCGAACGCGAGCGGCACGAGCAGTTCGGGTCGCTCGCCGAGCAGCTGCGCCGGGCGCAGCAGTCCGACGAGGCGCTCCGCGCCACGACCGAGTCGCTCGCGAGCGCACTGAGCTCGAGCAGCACGCGGGGGGTGTGGGGCGAGACCCAGCTGCGACGCGTCGTCGAGGCGGCCGGGCTGACGCGCTACGTCGACTTCGACGTGCAGACCTCGATCAGCTCGGACGCCGGCGCAGGGCGGCCCGACATGATCATCCGCCTGCCCGGCGACAAGGCGATCGCCGTCGACGCGAAGGTGCCGCTCGACGCCTACCTCGAGGCGAGCGCGATCCCGGTGACCGCTCAGGGCGCAGAGGCCGCGCAGCGCAGCGCGCTGCTGGGCAAGCACGTCAGAGCGGTGCGTGCGCACGTCGACGCCCTCGCGAGGAAGGCCTACTGGGCCGGGCTGTCGGCGAGCCCCGAGTTCGTGATCTGCTTCGTGCCGAGCGAGTCGCTGCTCGCCGCGGCGCTCGAGGAAGACCCGTCCCTGCTCGACTACGCGTTCAGCAAGCGCGTCGCCCTCGCCTCGCCGGTCAACCTCTGGGCCGTGCTCAAGACCGTCGCCTACACGTGGACGCAGCAGAGCGTCTCGGCCGAGGCTCGCACGCTGTTCGACCTGGGCACCCAGCTGTACGAGCGTCTCGGCGGGCTCGCGACCCACGCCGACGACCTGCGCCGCGCGATCGAGCGCACCGTCGACAGCTACAACAAGTTCGTCGGGTCCCTCGAGACGCGCGTGCTCGTGAGCGCGCGGCGGTTCCCCGGCATCGACGAGACGAAGCTGGATGCGGTGGCCACACCGGCGGTGATCGAGAAGGCGCCGCGGCGACTGACCGCACCGGAGCTGCTCGAAGGTGCGCAGCTTCCCGTGGCCGACGCGCTCAGCGCCGACGTGGGCGACCTGCGCGAGCGGCTCTGAGGGTCAGGCTCCGCCGGGAACGAAGCTGAGGAGCGCGATCACGCCCGCGGAGACGGCGACGAACGCACCGATCAGCCACCACGGGGAGACCTGGTGACCCTCGTCGCGACGCTTGCGGAACAGGACATCCGGGCGCCGAGCGGGATCGGTCGCGTCCTTGATGACCGCATGCGCACCGGTCTGCGGTGCCGAGCTGCCCACCTCAACCGCCATCTCGCACTCCCTGGAACTCACCGAAAAATCGAATGCATCCCCGTTGACACCGGATTCGATTCTGCCAGAGAACCCTGAGAGAGCAGGTCACATCTGCGTCACGGGATGCTGCGGCATCCCTCGTCCCCTACAGCCACTTGGCGACGAGGTGCTCCGAGGAGATCCGGCGGAGGGTCCCCGACGCGCCGCGCAGCACGACGCTCTCGGTGTAGATGTAGCCGCCGTCGCGGCGCACGCCCGCCACGAGCTGCCCGTCGGTGACACCCGTCGCGACGAAGATCGTGTTGCTGCCGGTGACGAGACCGTCGGCCTCGTACACGTGACCGTCGAGCTTCAGCCCGGCGTCGATCCCCTTCTGCTTCTCGTCGTCGTCCCGCGGCCAGAGCCGACCCTGGATGTGGCCGCCGAGCGCCTTGATCGCACAGGCGGTGACGATGCCCTCCGGGCTGCCGCCGATGCCGACGCACATGTCCGTGCGCGCGTTGTGCCGGGCGGCGTTGATGCCGCCCGCGACATCGCCGTCGCTCATCAGGCGGGTGCCGGCACCGGCCGCGCGGATCTCCTCGATGAGCCCGTCATGGCGAGGGCGGTGCAGCACCGAGACGACGAGCTCCTCGACGGGCTTGCCCAGCGCCTTCGCGAGCAGGCGGATGTTCTCGCCGATCGGCAGGCGGATGTCGACGACGCCCACGCCCGCCGGACCCGTCACCAGCTTGTCCATGTAGAAGACGCTCGACGCGTCGAGCATCGTGCCGCTGTCGGACACCGCGATCACCGAGAGCGCGTTGTTGCGACCGGCCGCGGTCAGCGACGTGCCGTCGATCGGGTCGACCGCCACATCCGCCTGGGGGCCGCGACCGGTGCCGACCTTCTCGCCGTTGAACAGCATCGGCGCTTCGTCTTTCTCGCCCTCGCCGATCACGATGGTCCCGTCGAAGTTCACGGTGGTGAAGAACGCGCGCATGGCGTCGACCGCCGCGCCGTCGGCGGCCTCCTTCGCGCCGCGTCCGATGAACGGCGAGGAGCGGATCGCGGCCGCTTCGGTCGCACGCACCAGTTCCAGAGCGAGATTGCGGTCGGGATGCAGCGGACTCATGTCAGCGGTCAGACTCACCATGGCGCCAGCCTAACCACGGGCCTCATCGAAACGGCCGGCTTTCCGGCCGGATCGGCCGAAGGAAGTGCGTTTCTTTACAGCAGGGCAGGACCGGTTCCTCGCGCCCCTCGCGACGTCGCAGGGCATGCCGCGCCCGAGCGTCCTTCGCTAGAGTGACGAGGGAACGCCGCCGATTCAAGGAGTTGTCATGCCCGTCGCCACCCCAGACCAGTACGCCGAGATGCTGGACCGTGCGAAGGCAGGCGGATTCGCCTACCCCGCCATCAATGCCGCCAGCTCGCAGTCCGTGAACGCCGTCCTGCAGGGCCTGACCGAGGCCGGCTCCGACGGCATCCTCCAGGTCACGACCGGCGGTGCCGACTACTTCGCCGGCCACACCGTGAAGGCGCGCGCCACCGGCGCCCTCGCCTTCGCCGCCTACGTGCACGAGGTCGCCAAGAGCTACCCCATCACCGTGGCGCTGCACACCGACCACTGCCCCAAGCCCGCGCTCGACGACTTCGTGCTGCCGCTCATCGCCGCGTCCGAGTCGGTCGTCGCCGACGGCGGACAGCCGATCTTCCAGTCGCACATGTGGGACGGCTCGGCCGTTCCGCTCGACGAGAACATCGACATCGCCAAGGAGCTCCTCCCCCGCCTGAAGGCGATCAACGCGATCCTCGAGGTCGAGATCGGCGTCGTCGGCGGCGAGGAGGACGGCGTCAAGCACGAGGGCTCGAACGAGGCGCTCTACACGACCACCGCCGACGTGTCGAAGTTCGTCGACGCGCTCGGCCTCGGCGAGAACGGCCGTTACATCGCGGCACTGACGTTCGGCAACGTGCACGGCGTCTACAAGCCGGGCAACGTCAAGCTGCGTCCCGAGCTGCTCGGAGAGATCCAGGCGGGCATCGCCGAGAAGTTCGGCACCGGCGCGAAGCCGCTCGACCTGGTCTTCCACGGCGGCAGCGGGTCGACCGACGAGGAGATCGCCACGGCCGTCGCGAACGGCGTCGTGAAGATGAACATCGACACCGACACGCAGTACGCGTTCACGCGCTCGGTCGCCGGCTTCATGTTCGCGAACTACGACGGCGTGCTGAAGGTGGACGGCGAGGTGGGCAACAAGAAGGCCTACGACCCGCGCGCCTGGGGCAAGGTCGCCGAGTCGGCCATGGCCGCCCGCGTCGTCGAGGCGACGCAGCAGCTCGGCTCCGCCGGCAAGTCGCAGTCCTAGCCGCACCCTCGCGGGCCGCCGCCCGCGAGACTCGCGTTTCGGCGCGAGAAACCAGCTCCGGCATGGTTTCTCGCGCCGAATGTGGTTTCTCGGGGGAACGGGGCACCCGCGGGGGCTACGCCGGGGCGCGGTACACGTCGAGCAGACCCGGAGCGTCGGCCGGCCGGTGCACCACCACGATCTCGTCGCCGGCGCTGATCCGCCCGTGCTGCACGACCCGCAGGTACGGACCGAGCCGGCGCGCCTGCGAGAACCGCTTCACCCAGCCGCGGGCGTCGTCGCCGCCCACCCACCGGGCGAAGGTCTGGCACGGGGTGCGGGGCATCGTGACCTCGACCTCCACGGTGTCGCCGATCCGCCAGCGCTCCCCGATGCGCGCCGCGTTCACGTCGATGCCCTCCGTGCGCAGGTTCTCGCCGAAGAAGCCGGGCGGGAGCTCGCGGCCGAGCTCGCCCTCCCAGTACGCGGCATCCTCCTGGGCGTACGCGTAGAGGGCCTTGTCGAGCCCGCCGTGGTGCTTGCGATCGGCCTGGACATCGGCGTAGACGCCGTACGGCCCCACCCGCACCCGCCCCTCGACCGGACGCTTGTCGATCCCGGTCACGCCGATCGTGCCAGGGTCGGGCAGCAGCTGGTGGACGGTGCAGACGGCGAGAAGACGCGGCATCCCGTCAGGCTAGCGCGAGCGCGCCTACGCTCCCGACGAGACGTACTGCATGAACGCGGGATCGCCGACGAACGGCACCAGGAGGCACGCGTACACGCCGATGTAGGTGATGACCGCTCCCACGAGCGGGATCCACCACGACAGCCGCCTCGCCCGGAGGCTGCGCAGCGCGACCACGGTCGTGATCACGTAGCCGACCGTCAGCACGACAGCGGCGATCGGGCCCCACAGATCCGCGGCGGCCGTGTTGGTGAACTCCTCCTCGATGCCGAGGATCTGCATCGCCTGCGTGATGGCGTCGGCGAGGTCGAAGTAGCTCACCACGGAGAAGAGGACGTTCACGAGACCGAATCCGAGCAGGGCCATCGTGATCACACGGTCGACCGGGCGGGCGGGCCTCCCGGCGGCGACGACGGGCGGAAGATCGGATGCGGGAGCCGCCGCAGGCTGGGCCGCGGCCGCGGCCGCGGCCGCCGCCGACAGGGACTCACCGGCTTCGATGGCCGCGGTCACGTCGGGATGGCGGATGTGCGCGCGCTGCTCCTCGGGGGTGGCGTACTCGCCGTACTGCGGGCGGGGTCGCTCATCGCGCGGCGGCGTGGCGTCGCTCATGCGCGCGTCCGCCCGCCGAGAGCGCGGTCGTCGCGGCGGCCGCCGGCATCCTGGCGCAGCTCCTTCGGGAGCGAGAACATGAGGTCCTCCTCCGCGGTGCGCACCTCTTCGACGTCGCCGTAACCGGCGGCGGCGAGGTCGGCGAGGACCTCCTGGACGAGCACGTCGGGCACGGACGCGCCGCTGGTCACGCCCACCGTCTCGACGCCGTCGAGCCACTCCTGGCGGACCTCGTCGGCGTAGTCGACCCGGTACGCCGCCTTCGCGCCGTACTCGAGGGCGACCTCGACCAGCCGCACGCTGTTCGACGAGTTCGCCGAGCCGACCACGATCACGAGGTCGGCGTCCTTCGCGACCTTCTTGATCGCGACCTGACGGTTCTGGGTGGCGTAGCAGATGTCGTCGGACGGCGGATCCTGCAGTGACGGGAATCGCTCGCGCAGCCGGCGCACGGTCTCCATGGTCTCGTCGACCGAGAGCGTGGTCTGCGACAGCCACACGACCTTCTCCGGGTCCTTCACCACGACCGAGTCGGCCTCGAGGGGCGAGTTGACGATGGTGACGTGATCGGGCGCTTCGCCCGCCGTGCCCTCGACCTCCTCGTGGCCGGTGTGGCCGATCAGGAGGATCTCGAAGTCGTCGCGGGCGAAGCGCACCGCCTCGCGGTGCACCTTGGTGACGAGGGGGCAGGTCGCGTCGATCGCGCGCAGGCCGCGGTCGGCCGCCGCGCTCACGACGGCCGGCGAGACGCCGTGCGCGCTGAAGACGACGTGCGCGCCCTCCGGCACCTCGTCGACTTCGTCGACGAAGATCGCGCCCGCGGCCTCGAGTTCGGTCACGACGTGGATGTTGTGGACGATCTGCTTGCGCACGTAGACCGGCGCGCCATAGCGCTCGAGAGCCTTCTCGACGGCGATGACGGCGCGATCCACGCCCGCGCAGTAGCCGCGGGGGGATGCCAGCAGCACCCGCTTGTGTCCGTCCACCGGGTTATCCTGGAGCCGCTCGCGACGCCGTGGAACACGGGGCACGGGCATTCGGATAGCGGAAGAGCTCACCACCCGAGTCTAGGGCGGGTGGGCTGGGCGAGCGCCGACAGCGGGATGCCCGCATCGAGATCACGAGAGGACCGGATGACGACCTTCCAGGCCGAGTCGGTTCCCGGCGTACCGCCGCCGGCCGATTCGGTGGCCCCTCGCGATGCGACGGCAGAGGCGCCGACATCGGTCTCGCGGCTCAACGACACGATCCGCGGCTTCATCGAGCGGTGGGGCTCGGTATGGGTCGAGGGCGAGATCACCTCCTGGAACCTCCGCGGCGGGAACGTCTTCGGGCGACTGAAAGACCTCCGCACCGAATCCGTGATCTCGGTGCGCATCTGGTCGAGCACGCTGCAGCGGCTGCCGGCCGACCTCAAGGTCGGCGATCACGTCATCGCGTGCGTGAAGGCCGACTACTACTCCCGCAGCGGCGACTTCGGGTTCGGCGTGTCCGCGATGCGGCATGTGGGCCTCGGCGACCAGCTCGAGCGACTCGAGCGCCTGCGCGCGCAGCTGCGCGCAGAGGGCTTGTTCGATCCGGCGCGCAAGAGGCCGCTCCCGTTCCTCCCGCACACGATCGGCCTGATCACCGGCGAGCGGTCGGACGCGGAGAAGGATGTGCACCGCAACGCCGAGCTGCGCTGGCCCCAGGTGCGCTTCCGCACCCGGTACGCCGCCGTGCAGGGCGATCGCTGCGTCCCTGAGACGATCGCCGCCCTCACGGCGCTCGACGCCGACCCCGAGGTCGACGTGATCGTGATCGCGCGCGGCGGCGGCGACCCGCAGACCCTCCTCGGCTTCAGCGACGAGCGGCTCGTGCGGGCGGTGGCCGCGGCATCCACCCCTGTCGTCAGCGCCATCGGCCACGAGAACGACCGCCCGCTGCTCGACGATGTCGCCGACCTGCGCGCATCGACGCCGACCGACGCGGCCAAGCGGATCGTGCCCGACGTCTCCGAGCAGCGCGCCCTGATCGCGCACCTCCGCTCGCGCCTGACGTCGCGGCTCACGCAGCGGGTCGGCCACGACATCGCGCAGCTCGAGCAGCTGCGCTCGCGGCCCGTGCTGCGCACGCCCGAGACGATGCTGCAGTCCCGCTCGCAGCAGCTGTGGCTGAGCGTCTCCCGCGGCCGCGACACGATCGACCGCCGCATCGACGCGCAAGCTCGCCGTGCCGCCGAGCTGCGCGCCGCGCTGCGCGCGCTCTCCCCCGCGTCGACGCTCGCCCGCGGATACGCGATCGCCCATCTCGCCGACGGGGTCATCGTCCGCGACGCCGCCCAGGCCCCGTTCGGCGCCGAGGTGCTGGTGACGGTCGGCCGAGGGTCGTTCGCGGCCCGCTCCGAGGGGGCCGTGGCCGAGAATCCGGCTCCGGCCGAGAACTAGGATGGACAGTGTGACCGAGCCGACTCCCGTCCACGCCGATGTCGCGAGCATGTCGTTCGAGCAGGCCCGTGACGAGCTGGTGCGCGTCGTCGCCGAACTCGAGCAGGGCGCGCCCACCCTCGAGGAGTCGCTGACCCTCTGGGAGCGCGGCGAGGCGCTCGCCGCCCGCTGCGAGGACTGGCTTCTCGGCGCCAAGCGCCGCCTCGACGCCGCCCGCGCCGACGCCGAGACCGCGGAAGCCTGATGGCCGGTCGCGTCGTCGCCGAGCTCGGCCGCCCCGAGACCCCGGATGAGACCGCAGCGCGCAAGGCGGAGTCGTCCCGCGTGTACCGCTCCAGCCAGACCGCCCGCAATCTCGTGGCGGCGATCCTGGTCACCGTCGCGGTCGTCGTCGTGATCGTGTTCGCCGTGCCCCGTGGCGAGCCGGCCGCGCGCGAGCCGATCGACGTCCCCGCCGTCGCCGACCAGGTCTCCTCGTCGCTCGGACGCACGGTCGTCGTGCCGGAGGTCCCCGCGGCGTGGAGGGTCAACGGCGCCGCGCTCAGCTCCGCCGAGCCCGAGGTCTGGACGATCATCTACGTGCCCGACGAGACGGGCTATGTCCGGGTCGCCCAGGGCTTCGACGCCGACGAGGCGTGGCCTGCGCGCGTGCTCTCCGGAGCGGATGCCGACGACACCGTCACGATCGGCGGCGTCGAGTGGACGCGCTACGCCATCCCCGACGCCTCCCGCGCGGGCAACATCTCCGCGGCGCTGAGCACCCCCGCCGGTCCCGACACGATCATGGTCTACGGTGCAGCCGGCGAGGATGTGCTGGAGCAGGCGGCGGCCGCGGTGAGCGCGCAGGTTCTCGAACTCCAGGAGGACGCACAGTGACCGAGCGACCGACACCGCGGACCGTGTGGGAAGAGATGCGCCGCGGCAACGCGCGATTCGTCTCCGGCGAGCCGCAGCATCCACGCCAGGACGTCGACCGCCGCCACGAGCTCGCGCACGTGCAGACCCCGCGCGCGGCGCTGTTCGGCTGCTCGGACTCGCGACTGGCCGCCGAGATCATCTTCGACGAGGGCCTCGGCGACCTGTTCGTCATCCGCAACGCGGGCCAGGTCATCTCGGACTCGGTCGTCGGCAGCCTCGAGTACGCGGTCGCTGTGCTCGAAGTGCCGCTCATCGTCGTGCTCGGTCACGACGAGTGCGGTGCGGTGCGCGCCGCGATCGACTCCACCCGGGTCGACGCCCCGACCCTGCCTGCACACATCTGGCGCCTGATCTCCGCGATCGTCCCTGCGGTGCGCCGCGTCCTGGGCGCGAGCCCCGATGCGACCCCTGAGACGCTCGACGCAGAGCAGGTCGGCCGCGAGCATCTGCGCGACACGGTCGCCGAGATCCTGCAGTCGTCCGAACTCATCAACCGCGCCGTCGCCGAGAAGCGCCTCGCCATCGTGGGCGCGAACTACCGGCTCGGCGAGGGCACCGTCGTGCCCGACATCATCGTGGGCCCCGCGAACGACGCGGCAGCCTGATCACGCAACACGCACGCGGGCACCGCCCGCATCGAGGAGGAACAACGCCGTGACCGACATCGAATACCGCATCGAACACGACACCATGGGTGAGGTGCGCGTCCCCAAGGATGCCCTGTACGCCGCGCAGACGCAGCGTGCGGTCGAGAACTTCCCGATCTCGGGCACGGGCCTCGAGTCCACCCAGATCGCCGCGCTCGCGCGCATCAAGAAGGCCGCCGCCCTCGCCAACAAGGAGCTCGGCACGCTCGACGGCGCCATCGCCGATGCGATCGCCGCCGCCGCCGACGACGTCATCACCGGCGCGTACGACGCCCACTTCCCGGTCGACACGTACCAGACCGGCTCCGGGACGTCGTCGAACATGAACATGAACGAGGTGCTCGCCACGCTCGCCAGCCGCAAGCTGGGTGCGAGCGTGCACCCGAACGACCACGTCAACGCGTCGCAGTCGTCCAACGACGTGTTCCCGACCTCGGTGCACATCGCGGTGACCCAGGCCCTCATCGACGACCTCATCCCGGCGCTCGATCACCTGGCCGTCGCGCTCGAGGCGAAGGCCGAGCAGTGGAAGGACGCGGTCAAGTCCGGCCGCACCCACCTCATGGACGCCACCCCGGTCACCCTCGGCCAGGAGTTCGGCGGCTACGCGCGCCAGATCCGCCTCGGCATCGAGCGGGTCCAGGCCGTGCTGTCGCGCGTCGGCGAGGTCCCCCTCGGCGGAACGGCGGTCGGCACCGGCATCAACACCCCGATCGGCTTCCCGCAGAAGGTCATCGCCCTGCTCGCCGCCGAGACCGAGCTGCCGATCACCGAGGCCAAGGACCACTTCGAGGCGCAGGCCAACCGCGACGGCCTGGTCGAGGCGTCCGGCGCGCTTCGCACGATCGCGGTCTCGCTGACCAAGATCAACAACGACATCCGCTGGATGGGCTCCGGCCCGAACACCGGCCTCGGCGAGCTGCACATCCCCGACCTGCAGCCGGGCTCGTCGATCATGCCCGGCAAGGTCAACCCGGTCGTCCCCGAGGCGACCCTCATGGTGTGCGCCCGCGTGATCGGCAATGACGCGACGGTCGCCTGGGCGGGCGCGTCCGGCTCCTTCGAGCTGAACGTCGCCATCCCGGTGATGGGCACCGCGCTGCTCGAGTCGATCCGGCTGCTCACCAACGCCATGCGCGTCCTCGCCGACAAGACCGTCGACGGCCTCGAGGCCAATCTCGAGCGCACCTCGGCGCTGGCCGGCATGTCGCCCTCGATCGTGACGCCGCTGAACAAGGTCATCGGCTACGAGGCCGCGGCCAAGATCGCGAAGCACTCCGTCGCCAAGGGGATCACCGTCCGCGAGGCCGTCATCGATCTCGGCTACGTCGACCGCGGCGAGATCACCCTGGAGCAGCTGGATGAGAAGCTCGACCTGCTCTCGATGACCCATCCGGGCTGAAATCGGGACGCGCGCCGCAGCGGAGGGCGATAATCGCACTGTGACCATCACGCCCAAGCCGATCTCGGCGCGCACCCGCATCCTCGGGGCGATCCTCGCGGTGGCGTGCATCGGTCTCGCGATCGTCGGCAGTGTCACGTTCCTGGTGCAGCGCGAGCGGGTCCTCACCGAGGTGATGGATCGGCTGGACAGCCAGGTGGGGCGTCTGCTGGTCGTGTCGGGCGAGTCATCCGCCGACGAGTCGGCCGCGCCAGGCGCGCGGATCGCGCCGGAGACCATCGACATCGACGAGTTCAGCTCGGTCGAGGAGTTCCTGCGTGCGGCGGTCTCGCGGCTCGTCCCCGCGCGCAACGAGGGCTCGGTCGCCGTGATCGACGGTGTCGCCCGGTTCCGCCCGCAGACGCTCTCCGGCTTCGACATCTCCGACAACCACGGGCTCATCGACCGCACCATCGCCGAGATCGCCGCCAGCGGCGGCAAGACCGTGCGCGGCACCTTCAGCAACGCCGAGCAGACCCTGCGCTACATCGCGATCCCGGTCGAGATGGAGGGGGACGCGCAGGACGGCGTGTACATCAGGGCGATCGACCTGCGCGCGGAGTTGGAGCCGGTGACGGCGGCGACGACCACGTTCATCGTCGCGGCACTGATCGTGCTCGCCGCGATCGGCATCGTCGGGTGGTTCGTCGCCGGGCGACTGCTCTCCCCCATCCGCTCCTTGCGCGACGCCGCCGACGCCATCACGCTCACCGATCTCTCGCCGCGGCTCCCCGCCGAGGGCAACGACGACATCTCCGATCTCACGCGCACCGTCAACTCGATGCTCGACCGGCTCGAGGGCTCCGTCGACGTGCAGCGCCAGCTCCTGGACGATGTCCGGCACGAGCTGAAGACGCCCATCACCATCGTGCGCGGACACCTCGAGATGATGGACACGGGCGACATCGTCGACGTCGAGAACACGCGAGACATCGGCATCGCCGAGCTCGACCGGATGACCCGTCTCGTCGACGACATCGACCTCCTGGCCACCGTGGAGGGCGACTCGTTCTCGATGACCCACGTCGATCTGGCCGCGCTGACGGCGCGGGTCGGCGAACTGGTGCAGGCCATCCCCGGGCACCCGTGGACGGTCGTCGCGACCGCCCGCGGCGATATCGTCGGCGACCAGGATCGCCTGCTGCAGGCCTGGCTGCAGCTGGCAGACAACGCCTCGAAGTACACGCCGGAGGGTTCGTCCATCGAGATCGGGAGCTCCCGCGACGCGACCGGCGCGAGCCTTTGGGTGCGCGACCACGGCCCCGGGATCCCGCCCGCCTACCGCCACCGCATCTTCCGCCGCTTCGACCGCGCACAGGGCAAGCGCGCCGTCGGCGGCTCGGGTCTCGGCCTCGCGATCGTCGACGCGATCGCGAAGGGCCACCACGGCCAGTGCACGGTGACCGACACCCCGGGTGGCGGCGCGACCTTCACCATCCAACTGCCCGTGGCCACCGTCGAGCTTCCGGCGCCCGTGCGCGCCGGCGATGTCGTACTGCAACGAGAGGCGGCGGAATGACGAAGATCCTCATCGTGGAGGACGAGGCGCGCATCGCCTCCTTCGTGAGCCGCGGCCTGCAGGCCAACGGCTACCAGACGGCGATCGTCGAGGACGGGGCGGCTGGGCTCGAGCGGATGCTGCGCGACGACTTCGATCTCGTGCTGCTCGACATCGGGCTGCCGAGCATGGACGGCTACGAGGTCGTGCAGCAGGCGCGTGCCCAGGGCGTCAGCATCCCGATCATCATGCTGACCGCGCGCACGAGCACCCGCGACACCGTCGAAGGACTGGATGCCGGCGCCAGCGACTACGTGGCCAAGCCCTTCACCTTCGAGGAGCTTCTTGCCCGCGTGCGCTCCCGGCTGCGCGAGAGCAGCGCTCCGGCCGGCGTCTCGCTCGGACACGGCGACGTCGTGCTCGACATCCTCGCCCGGCGCGCGACGGTCGACGGCCACGAGGTGGAGCTGTCCACCCGTGAGTTCGCCCTCGCCGAGCAGTTCCTGCGCAGCCCCGGCCACGTCCTCACCCGCGAGCAGCTGCTCAGCCGCGTGTGGGGGCTCGACTTCGACCCCGGGTCGAACGTGGTCGACGTGTACGTGCGGTACCTCCGCGGCAAGCTCGGCGCGCACCACATCGTCACGGTGCGGGGCGCCGGCTACCGCTGGGAGTGACCTCCCGACCTCCGGACAGAGAAAGCCCCCGGTGCTGGGGGACACCGGGGGCTGGGGAGGGGCCGCGCTGGGGACGTCGGCCCGTCGTCAATCGCGTTTCTCGGTGGAACCGCGCGATTGATCTCTCTTCCATCCGTCCTGCGACCACCGTCGGTCGCGGTCGGACGACTCTTCCTGAGCGGAAGTTCTGCGGTCGGCACGGCGCTCGACGTGCGCGTCGGCATCGTCGTGCATCTCCGTGCGGATCCAATCGGTCACGCGCTCGCGCGACCAGTCGTGCTGCTCGTCCTGCCCGTCGGCGGGAGCGGTCGGGAGGGGGCGGGGCGACGCAGCGGGGGTGGTGCGGGGACGGGCCTTCGGTGCGCTCGGCGACGTGGTGGCCTTCTTCTCGGTGACCGTCGCGGTCCGCGCGGACGGAGTCGTCCGCGAAGCGCCCTCGGTCTGCACCGTCGCGTCCCGGGTCTCCGCGACCGGGATGTCTTCCGGCTCCGGCGCCGGCACCGTCTCCGGTGCGGTCTTCTCGAGCACGGCGACGGGGGCGGCGGCACGCGGGGCGGTGGCCGGGGAGGGCACCACGACGATGCGTGCGCCGTCGACGGCCACACCGGCCGAGTCAGCCAGGGCCGTGCCGTGGGAGACGACGACCGCCCCGATCACGGCGACGCTGGCGACGACGGTGGCAGCGCCACCGAATGCCAGACGTGCTCGACCGTCCACGATCATCCTCCCCAGGGCGGCGCGGCTCTCGCGCTCTTCCACCATGGTCGCACTGATGCGTGAGACAGGGAGGAGAGGGGGATGAGACTCTTCTCATCTCCCCAGTCGGCACTCAGGCGAGCTCGCCCGCCTCCAGGAGATCGGTGACCAGAGCGGCGATCGCGGAGCGCTCCGAGCGCATCAGGGTCACGTGCCCGAACAGGTCGTGCCCCTTCAGCGTCTCGATCACGGAGGCGACGCCGTCGTGGCGTCCGACCCGCAGATTGTCGCGCTGGCCGACATCGTGGGTCAGCACGACCCGCGAGTTCTGCCCCATGCGGCTCAGCACCGTGAGGAGCACGTTCCGCTCGAGCGACTGGGCCTCATCGACGATCACGAATGCGTCGTGCAGCGACCGGCCGCGGATGTGCGTCAGAGGCATGACCTCCAGCATCCCCCGCTCCACGACCTCTTCGAGGACGTTGCCCGAGACGACCGAGCCCAGGGTGTCGAACACCGCCTGACCCCACGGGTTCATCTTCTCCTGCTGGTCGCCCGGCAGGTAGCCGAGCTCCTGGCCGCCGACGGCGAACAGGGGGCGGAAGACGATGATCTTCTTCTGCTGCTGCCGCTCGAGGACGGCCTCGAGGCCCGCGCACAGCGCGAGCGCCGACTTTCCGGTGCCCGCGCGGCCGCCGAGGGAGACGATGCCCACCTCGGGGTCGAGCAGCAGGTCGATCGCGATCCGCTGCTCGGCGGAGCGGCCGTGCAGGCCGAACACCTCGCGGTCGCCGCGGACCAGACGGTAGTCGCCGTCGCCGGTGACGCGGCCGAGCGCCGACCCGCGCTCGGAGTGGATGATGAGGCCGGTGTTCACGGGGATGCCGCGCACCTGCTCGCTCGTGGCGACCTCGCTCTCGTAGAGGTCGCTGAGGTCGTCGCCCGAGACGTCGAGGGTCGCGATGCCGGTCCAGCCGGAGTCGACGGCCTGCTCGGCGAGGTACTCCTCCGCGACGATGCCGAGGGAGGCCGCCTTCACCCGCATGGGAAGGTCCTTCGAGACGACGGTCACCTCCTGGCCGTCCTGGGAGAGGTGCATCGCCACGGCGAGGATGCGGCTGTCGTTGTCGCCGAGACGGATCCCGGACGGGAGCACCGAGGCGTCGGTGTTGTTGAGCTCCACCCGCAGGGTGCCGCCCGCGCCCACCGGGACCGGGAAGTCGAGGCGGCCGTGCTCGATGCGGAGCTCGTCGAGGTGCCGGAGGGCCTGGCGCGCGAAGTAGCCGATCTCGGGGTCGTGCCGCTTGCCCTCGAGCTCCGAGATCACCACGACGGGGATCACGACGTTGTGCTCGGCAAAACGGAAGAACGCCCGCGGATCACTCAGCAGGACCGACGTATCGAGGACGTAGGTGCGCAGGTCGGTCGACACGTCGCCAATCTCGGTCGCGTCGGCGATGTGCTGCTGATGAGGTGCTCGTGTGGTCACAACCCACTCCCGCCCCGGGTGGTTCACCCGGCTGTCACGAGTCGACCGTGGTCACGAGTCGCGATCCAACTGGGCCGACCCGAACGGGCGCCTTGCCCGTTGAGAGCAACGTACGTCTCGCGGGGGGAAGCGACGGAATCGACACGCTGGCGTGTCTGTTACGACGGGGTTAATTCCCCACGTCACCAGACGCGGGCGGATGCTGCCGTCGCGAGGGCGTCGACGAGCATGCGCATGGTGGCCTCGGTGGTGCCGGCGTGCACCGCGATGCGGATGAGGCCGGAGCGGGCGGTGAAAGTGATGCCGTCATTCGCGAGCGCCGCCGGCAGGTGCGCGGCATCGCCCGGGTCGGGCGCGAGCGCGACGATGCCGGCCCTTCGCGCGGCGTCGCGCGGTGTCGCCAGCGGGATGCCGTGCGAATCGGCCAGCGAGATGACCTCGTCTGCGCGCTCCGCGACCGCGCGGGCGATCTCGGCGACGCCGACGTCGCGGACCTCGCGCAGCGCCGCCGTCAGCCGCGCGGCAGCGAGCGCGTCGGTCGGGCTCACCGTGAACGCGCGTGCCGAGTGCGACGGCGCGAGCACCTCGTCGCCCGGGCCCTCAGCATCCGTCCCGGTGATCCCGGAGAAGACGGGGGTGAGTCGCTCCAGGGCGCGGTCCCCGAACCAGGCGAACCCGGTCCCCCGGCCCGCGCGGAGCCACTTGTATCCGTGGCCGCACACCACATCGGCTGCGGCGTAGTCGGCATCCGCCACGCCGAACCCCTGGATCGCGTCCACGATGAGGAGGCGGTCGCCGATCACGTCGCGGATGGCGGACAGATCGGCGAGGTACCCGGTGCGGTAGTCCACCAGGCTGACGGCCACCGCTGCGACGTCGTCGGTGAGCGCGTCGCGCACGAGGTCCGGCGTGACGAAGCCGTCGGCGTCGGGCGTCATCCAGGCGACCGAGGTGTCTTCACGTGCCTGGGCGGCGCGCGTGGCGCCGAGGGTCAGGCTCGGGAAGTCGCCGCTGGAGACCAGGATCGTGCCGCTGACACCGAAGAGCGCCTGCATGAGCCCCTGGGTCGTCGACGGCTGCAGCGTGACCTGGTCGGCCGGCGCGTCGATCAGTTCGCCGATGAGCTCGCGGGCCTCGCCGAGGCGCTCTTCGACGAGCTCGATGCCCGAGCGGCGGCCGGTGGCGAGCAGGTCGGAGTCGGCGTGCACCTCGGCGCGCACCGACGGAGCGAGCGGTCCGAACGCCGCCCAGTCGAGATAGCCCGGCTCGTCGTCGAACGACGCTCTGTACTCCTCGAGCTGACTCACCCTGCCATTGTGGCAGTTCAGCCGCCGAAACGCCGATCGCGGGAGGTGTAGTCGCGGATGGCGCGGAGGAAGTCGACCTCGCGCAGGTCCGGCCCGAGGGCCTCGACGAAGTAGAACTCGCTGTGCGCGCTCTGCCAGAGGAGGAAGTCGCTCAGTCGCTGCTCGCCCGACGTGCGGATCACCAGGTCGGGATCGGGCTGACCGCCGGTGTAGAGGTGCTCGCCGATCTGCTCGGGAGTGAGACTGGCCGCGAGGTCGTCGAGCGAGCCGCCCTGCACCTGGTGTGCCGCGATGATGCTGCGCACGGCATCGACGATCTCGCCGCGGCCGCCGTAGCCGACGGCGAGGTTGACGTGCAGCCCGGTGTGCTCGCGCGTGCGCTCGGCGGCATCGGCCAGCACGCGCGCCAGGTCGGGCGGGAGGAGGTCGGCGCGCCCGACGTGCTGCACCCGCCAGTCCGCCTCGCGGGACAGCTCGTCGGCCAGCTCGGCGATGATCTCGATCAGGTCGCTCAGCTCGCCGGTCTCCCGCTTGGTGAGGTTGTCGGTGGAGAGCAGGTAGAGCGACACCACCTTGATGCCGATCTCATCGCACCAGCCGAGGAACTCGCGCATCTTCGCGGCACCCGCGCGGTGCCCGTGCGCGGCCGAGTCGAACCCGAGCTGGCGGGCCCAGCGCCGGTTGCCGTCGATCATCATCGCGACGTGGTGCGGCACCGTCTCCGGCGACAGCCGTCGCCGCAGTCGACTGGTGTAGAGCCGATAGAGCGGCCCTCTCCCCTGGTTCGACGCGGTCACGGCCTCTACGCTACCGCCCGGGCGGGTCGATATCCGTGGCGGCGAGACGCGTCGTGTGCGCCCACGGGCATACGCGCCCGCGTAGGCTCGGGCACGTGACCCGACCCGCCGAGACCGAGCCCGCCGACGACGGCGCGGAGATGCCGCAGCTGCCCCTCATGGAGGCGGCCGAGGCGGAGGTCGAACTCAAGCCGTCCTGGCGCGGATGGATCCACGCCGCGACGTTCCCCGTCGCGATCGCCGCGGGCATCGTGCTGATCTCCCTGGCTCAGGGAGCGCCTGCGAAGTGGGCGTCGGCGGTCTTCATGGCCAGCTCGCTCCTGCTGTTCGGCAACTCGGCGCTGTACCACCGGTTCAACTGGGGTCCCACGACCAAGGCCGTGCTCAAGCGCATCGACCACGCCAACATCCTGCTGCTGATCGCCGGCACGTACACCCCGATCGCGGTGCTCGCGCTGCCGCCGGCGAAGGGGGCCCTGCTGCTGGTCGTCGTGTGGACGGGCGCGCTGCTCGGCATCCTGTTCCGCGTGTTCTGGATCGGTGCACCGCGCTGGCTCTACGTCGCGCTGTATCTCGCGCTGGGATGGGCTGCGGTGATGTACATGGCGGACCTGTTCGTCGCGAACCCCGCGATGATGGTGCTCGTCATCGTGGGCGGCCTGCTCTACACGGGCGGGGCGATCGTCTACGCCCTCAAGAAGCCGAACCCATGGCCCGGCCACTTCGGCTTCCACGAGATCTTCCACGTGTGCACCGTGCTCGCGTTCCTCTGCCACTGGGCGGCGTGCCTGCTCATCGCGCTGGACCCGCTCTCGCCCTCGCTCGGACTCCCCGGCTGAGCCGACCTGCCTGGCTGAGCAGACCTGACTGTTGGGTCAGGCCTGCGGGCGCTCCCGGTCGATGTCCTCATCGTCGGTCGACGTCGCCTCGACGGCGCGAGCGGCCTGCTCTTCGGCGTCGAGCTGCTCCTCGATGTCGGCACGCACGCGTCCGCGGCGGATGCGGCGCATCATGTCCCACACGAGCAGGATCACGGCGACGGCGATGAAGACGATCGCCGCGAAGCCCCACGGGCCGGGCGTCACGGTGGCGGGATCGGGCGTCGACGGTGTCGGCGTGGGAGTCGCCGTGCTCGCAGCGGCGATCAGCGCGATCAGCGCGTCGTGCATGGTGTCCTCGTTCCGCGCCGGAGCGCATAGCCTGGAAGCACCAGCCTAATCTTCCCGACGGACGGCCCATGACGACCACCCAGCAGATGCTCGACGAGCGCTACGGACGCCACAGCGCGCGGCGCCGGCGCTGGACGCTGGGCATCATCGTGGGGGTGGCCGCGGTCGCCGTGGGGCTTTTCGCCTGGATGACGGTCGCCGGCGCGCTGGACGACGTCGACGTCGACGCCACGGGCTTCCACGTGGTCGACGAGCGCACCGTGACGATCGACTTCCAGTTCATCGCTCCGCCCGGGCGGTCGGTCGCGTGCGCGCTGGAGGCGCAGGACACCCAGCATGGGATCGTGGGCTGGCGGGTCGTCGAGTATCCCGCGTCCGACGAGCATTCCCGCGCGTTCCAGGAGACGGTACCGACAGTCGCCGAGGCGACGACGGGTTTTGTCAACTCCTGCTGGGTGACGTAGTCTGACCGCACCGCAGTCGACCGACGCCCTGGCATCCGCCGGGGCGTCGTGGCATATCGACGCACCCCCCGATCGAAGGAGTCTGACGTGTCCAGCGATGCCCCCGTGACCTTCCTCACGCAGGATGCCTACGACCGGCTCGCCGCCGAGCTCGAGCAGCTGTCGACGGTCGGCCGTGAAGAGATCGCCAAGCGCATCGAGGCAGCCCGCGAAGAGGGCGACCTCAAGGAGAACGGCGGCTACCACGCCGCCAAGGATGAGCAGGGCAAGCAGGAGGCCCGCATCCGCACCCTCCAGCACCTGCTCAAGAACGCCTCCGTCGGCGAGGCTCCCGAGAGCAGCGGCGTCGTGGAGCCGGGCACCGTCGTCACCGCGAACGTCGCGGGCGGCGAAGAGGTGTTCCTGCTCGGCAACCGCGAGATCGCCGCGAACTCGGAGCTCGACGTGTACAGCGAGGCGTCGCCCCTGGGTGCCGCGATCCTCGGCCTCAAGGAGGGCGAGAAGACGTCGTACACCGCGCCGAACGGGCGCGACATCGCCGTCGAGGTCATCAAGGTCGAGACCTACAACGGCCAGTAGCACCGCGCACGGGGCTCTCGCCTAGTCGAGCACGACGGTCGGCGCGAAGCCGGCCTCCTCGAGCGTGGCGATGACCTGCGCCCGGTGCTCCTCGCCGCGCGTCTCCACGCTCAGCTGCAGGATCACCTCGCTGATCTGCAGGCCCTGGCCGTGGCGTGTGTGCATGACCTCGGTCACGTTGGCGCCCGCCTTCGACAGCAGATCGGAGACGCGGGCCAGCTGACCAGGTCGGTCGGGCAGCGGGATGCGCAGGGTCATGTAGCGGCCGGATGCCGCCAGTCCGTGTGCGACCACGCGCTGCAGCAGCAGCGGGTCGATGTTGCCGCCGGAAAGGATCGACAGGGTCGGACCGGTGGCGTGGATCTTGCCGGCCAGGATCGCGGCGACGCCGACCGCCCCCGCGGGCTCGACGACCTGCTTCGCACGCTCCAGCAGCACCAGCAGCGCACGGGCGATGTCGTCGTCGCTGACGGTGACGACCTCGTCCACGAGGTCGCGGATGATCTCGAACGGGATGTCGCCCGGCCGGGCGACCGCGATGCCGTCGGCGATCGTCGGGGTCGTGGCCACCTCGAGCGGCATTCCGGCGGCGAGCGAGGACGGGTACGCCGCGGAGTTCTCGGCCTGGACGCCGATGACGCGGATGCGGCGGCCCTCGGCTTCCGCGCGGGCCTTGGCGGCCGCGGCGACGCCGGCGATCAGGCCACCGCCGCCGATGCCCATGATGATCGTGTCGAGGTCGGGGACCGCATCCATGATCTCCAGGCCCAGGGTGCCCTGGCCGACGATGATGTCGTCGTGGTCGAACGGGTGGATCAGCACGGCACCGGTGCGCTCGGCGAACTCGGCCGCGAGGCGCAGCGGCGTCTCGACCGTTGCCCCGTCGAGGATCACGTCCGCGCCGTAGCCCCGGGTGGCCAGGAGCTTGGGCACCGGCACGCCCAGCGGCATGAAGATCGTCGCGTGGATCCCCAGCGCCTGCGCGGCCATGGCGACGCCCTGCGCGTGGTTGCCGGCGGAGGCGGCCACCACTCCCCTCGCGCGCTCCTCCGGGGTGAGCCGGGAGAGCCGGTAGGCCGCGCCGCGGATCTTGAACGACCCGGTGCGCTGCAGGTTCTCGAGCTTGAGGTAGACGGGGACGCCGAGCAGCTCGGTGAGGTGCTGGGACTCGTCGATGGGGGTGCGGACGATGACGTCCGCCAAGAGGGCGGCGGCGTCCTCGAACGCCGCCAGGGTGGGCCGGGTCACGCGGGGGTCCTCCTCGGACGGGGAACTGTGCTCCAGATCAGATCGCCGGTCGGCGACGCACCGGTCTCCCAGGCGCGCGCACTCAGGTACACGGCGACGACGTTGACGAACGCGGCGAGGGGCACCGCGAACAGGGCTCCGGGGATGCCGGCGATCATGGCGCCTCCGGCCACGACGAGCACGACGGCGAGCGGGTGGACCTTGACGGCCGACCCCATCAGCAGCGGCTGCAGCACGTGTCCCTCGAGCTGCTGCACGCCGAGCACGACCACCAGCATCCACAGCGCGATCCACGGCCCGTTGTAGACGAGGGCGAGGAACACGGCGACCGTGCCGGTGACGACCGCGCCGACGATGGGCACGAACGCGCCGAGGAACACCAGCACCGCGACGGGGATCGCGAGGGGGACGCCGAGCAGGGCGGCGCCCAGGCCGATGCCCACCGCGTCGATCGTGGCGACCAGCAGCTGCGTGCGCGCGTAGTTGACGACGGTGACCCAGCCGGCGCGGCCGGCGCCATCGGCGGCGGGGCGCGCCTTGACCGGGAAGAGACGCACGGTCCAGCGCCAGATGCCGCCGCCGTCGGCGAGCAGGCAGAGCAGGATGAACAGCGACAGCACCGCGCCGGTGGCGACATGCCCGACGGTGGTGCCGATCGCGAGCGCTCCCGACCACAGCAGCTCCGCCTGCTGCTGCAGGAAGCTCCATCCCTGCGCGAGGAGGTCGTCGATCTGACCTGCCGTGAGGTGGAGCGGTCCGTTGATGAGGTACTCGCGGAACTGCTCGACGGCGTCCACCGTGCTCGCGCGGACTGAGGGCCATTCCCTCGCGACCTGCCAGATCACGAGCCAGAGCAGTCCGCCGACGATGATCAGCGTTCCGGCCACCGCGACGACGATCGCCAGCCAGCGCGGAAGATGGTGCCGCAGCATCCAGGCGAATCCGGGCCAGAGCAGCGCGGTGATCAGGATGCCGACCATGAGCGGGATGACGAGCAGCTTCAGCTGGATGACCAGCCAGATGCCGACGCCGATGGCCGCCGCGATGACCAGGAGCCGCCACGAGTAGGCGGTGGCGACGCGCAGGCCCTGCGGGAGTGCATCGGCGACGGCGTCGCGGCGGGTGCGCCGGCGGTCACGCGCGATGTAGACGACCGGCCCGCGGGGCTTGTCGTCGGTGCCGCTCATCTCGCCAGTCTAGGCCGCACCGGCGGCCGTGTCGGTGCGCATGGCTAGGCTTTCGGGCGTGAAGGAATCCCTCAGCGCGGCGGAGGCACGCCGGGTGGCCCTCGCCGCTCAGGGCTTCGCCCGACCCCGTCCCGACGCGCCCGGCACGCGTCAGATCAACCTCGCGCTGCAGCGGATGCACACGCTGCAGATCGACTCCGTCAACGTGTTCGCGCGCTCGCACTACATGCCGCTGTTCTCGCGGCTCGGCGCCTACGACACGTCCGCGCTCGACCGCCTGCTGTTCGCGCGCCGGCCGCCGTACGTCGAGTACCTCGCGCACGTCGCGGCGTTCGTGCCGGCCGGCGACTGGGCGCTGTTCCGCTTCCGCATGGACGCGATGCGCGCCAAGTACGGCAGCGCCGCCGGCGGCTGGTACCAGACCCACCGCGAGATCGTCGACTGGGTCCGCGCCGAACTCGCCGCCCGCGGCCCCCTGCGGCCGGCGCAGATCGATCACGACGCCAAGCAGACGCGGCGCGGACCGTGGTGGGACTGGGATGTCGTCAAGCACGCGCTCGAGTACCTGTGGATGTTCGGGGAGGTGGCGATCGCCGGCCGCCGCGGCTTCGAGCGCCGCTACGGGCTCGCCGAGCACGTGATCCCGGCCGAGGTCCTCGCCGCTCCCGTACCCCGCGACGAGGCGATCCGCGAGCTGGTGCGACGCGCCGCCCGTGCGTACGGCGTCGCCACCGCATCCGATCTCGCCGACTACTGGCGCATCCGGGATCGCCGCGCAGTGCTGACGGCGGTGGCGGAGCTGGAGGAGGCCGGCGAGGTGCGGCCCGTCGCGGTCGAGGGGTGGACCACAGCCGGGCGGCCGGCCAAGGCGTGGCTGCACAGCGACGCCGTCGTGCCGCGGCGCATCGAGGCGGCGGCGCTGCTGACGCCGTTCGATCCGGTGGTGTGGTTCCGCGACCGGGCCGAGCGGCTGTTCGACTTCGCCTATCGCATCGAGATCTACACACCGGCGCCCCAGCGGCGCTACGGCTACTACTCGCTGCCCGTCCTGGTGGGCGACGATCTGGTCGGGCGCGTCGACCTGAAGGCCGAAAGGTCGGCGTCCACGCTGCGCGTGCAGTCGGCGTGGTGGGAGCACGGGCGTCCGGCGCACGCCGCGGAGATGCTCGCCGGAGAGCTGCGCGGGGCCGCCGCATGGCAAGGCCTGGAGCGCATCTCCATCTCACGCTGGGGCGACGCGACCGACGACCTCGCTGCGGTGGTCACCGAGGCTGCGCGGCACGAGCGCGGCCTCGCCGAGCCGGCCGCGCTGGCTGCGGACGAGCCGGGCTAACGCGCGCGGTCGACCTCGAGACCGAGCCAGCGCGCGAGGTCGGCGATCTGCTCGTCGACCGCGTCGGCGATCGTCTCGTCGAAGGTGACGTCCTCGTGCACGGCGTGCACGCGCAGCATCCCTGCTTTGCGGTCGGCCTTCGCGTCGAGCTTTCCGACGAGCCGGTCGCCGTGCAGGATCGGCAGCGCGAAGTACCCCCATCGGCGCTTCGCGGCCGGCTTGTACATCTCCAGGATGTACTCGAAGCCGAAGAGCTCGCCCAGCCTGTCTCGGTCGAAGACCAGCCGGTCGAAGGGCGACAGGAGAGCCGTCCGGCCGGAGTACGACGCCGTCAGCGCGATCGGGTCGACGTGCCACTCCCCCGCGACGTCCTCGACCTGCACCGCCTCGCCCAGCGCCTCCTCGTCCACGGTCTCGCCCGATTCCACGAGGCTCTTCCGGCGGGCGATCCCGAGCGCGCCGAGCCGGCGCTCCGCGCGGGCGTTCGCGGCGTCGCGGTCGCTCAGCTCGGGCAGGTCCGTCGGATACACCCGCTCGGCCAGATCGAAGAGCCGCCCCTTCGCGTCGCGGCCGGTCACGGCGACCTCCCCGCGCGAGAGCAGCAGCTCGAGCATCTGCGACGAGTTGCGGCTGTTCGTCCAGCCCGTGGAGCGCCACGACACCTGGGCGGTGTCGGGGACGTCCGCGGGATGCTGGGGCCCCTCGGCGCGGAGCCGGTCGAGCACGTCGCGGCGGAACCCCTGATTGGCCGAGAGCCATTCGCGCGTCTCCTGGTACGGCGGCCAGGCGCGCATGACCGGCCGGAACAGCGGGAGGTCGGACATCGGACGCACGAAGCCGCGCCACTCGAAGACGGCACGGTCCTGCTCGAACAGGCGCATCAGGTCGGCGTGCTGGTACGGCCAGCCGAGCCTGCTCCACAGGATCAGGTCGGTGCTGGGGGCGACCGCGGCGGTCGGCTCCGTGTCGATGGCGCCCAGCCCGTCGACGGTCTCCATGATGTCGGCCGGTCGCTCAGCGCCGAGCAGCTGCGCGGTCACCGCGATGCGGCGCGCCTCGGTGGCAGCGAGGGTGCGCATGGTCAGAAGTGCCCGCCGATGTCGCGCAGGCGCGCGACCCGGTCGGCGATCGGCGGATGGGTCGCGAACAGGCGCGTCAGGGCACCGGGCCTGAGCGGGTCGGCGATCCACAGGTGGGCCATGGAGGTGTTCGCCTTCGCGAGCGGCTGAGCGTGCTGCCCGAACTTCTCCAGCGCGGATGCGAGCCCGTCCGGGTCGCGTGTGGTGAGGGCGCTCGTCGCGTCGGCGAGGTACTCCCGCTGGCGCGACACGGCGGCTTGCACGCCGGCGGCGATCAGCGGCGAGACGATCGCCGCGACGACCCCGAAGACGAGGAAGAGCAGCTGCGCCTGATTGCCGCCGCCACGCCCGCGGCTCCCGAAGAACGCGGCGCGCATCGTCAGGTCGGCCAGGACCCCGACGGCCACGACGAGCCCGAAGACGATCAGCGAGACGCGGATGTCGTAGTTGCGGATGTGACCGAGCTCGTGGCCCAGCACGCCGTCCAGCTCGCGATCCGTCATGAGCTCGAAGAGCCCCGTCGTCACGGTGATCGACGCGGTCTCGGGCGTGCGTCCGGTCGCGAACGCGTTGGGCGCCGCATCCTGCACGACGTACAGCTTCGGCATCGGGGTGCCGGTCGCGAT
This sequence comes from Microbacterium terricola, assembly GCF_027943945.1. NCBI lineage: Bacteria > Bacillati > Actinomycetota > Actinomycetes > Micrococcales > Microbacteriaceae > Microbacterium > Microbacterium terricola. The sequence continues at coordinate 1,860,695 of NZ_AP027141.1, forward strand.
GCACAGGTTCTCGACGAGGCGGTGGTACCGGGGCGCGTCCTCGCGCCCCACCTCGACGGCGCCCGACATGGCGAGGGCCTCGCGATCAGCGAGGAAGTACTGGAACGTCGCGTAGCCACCGGCGAACAGCAGCACGAAGGCCGTGATCCACCAGTTGTTGCCGGCGAGCCAGCCCGCCAGCAGCCCCACGGCGCCGAGGAACAGCACGAACGCGATCACGATGAGCCACGTGTTGCGCTTGTTCCGGCTGATCGCGGTGTACAACGAGGCGGGTGCGAGCGGTCAGAACTGGACGCGAGGGGGTTCCGAGATCGCTGCCCCGTCGACGACCTCGAAGTACTCGCGGGTCGGGAATCCCAGGTTGCGTGCGAAGAGGTTGTTCGGGAACACCGCGATCTTGGTGTTCAGCTCGCGCACGCCCCCGTTGTAGAACCGCCGCGACGCCTGGATCTTGTCTTCGGTGTCGACGATCGACTGCTGCAGCTGCAGGTAGTTCTGGCTGGCCTGGAGCTGCGGGTACGCCTCTGCCACGGCGAACAGCGACCTCAGCGCCAGCTCCATGTGCCCTTCGGCGACGCCCGCGTCAGCCGGACGGCGGGCGGCGAGGGTCTCGGCGCGGGCTCTGGTGACGTTCTCGAACACCGCCTTCTCGTGCGCGGCGTAGCCCTTCACCGTCTCGATGAGGTTCGGCAGCAGATCGGCTCGGCGCTTGAGCTGCACGGTGATGTCGCTCCAGGCCTCCTCGACGCGCGCGTTCAGCCCGACGAGCGAGTTGTAGGTCGCCCAGAGGTAGACGCAGCCGATGACGATGAGCGCCACCGCGATGAGGACCGGAATAAGCCATTCCCACATGCGGCCATCCTATCCACGTGCCCGACCCGTCGAACGGGTGCGTTCGCTACTCCCAGTCGTTACTCACCCAGCACGCGATCGAGGTAGCGGTTGCGGAACATCCGGTCGGGATCGAGCCGGTCGCGCAGGGCCACGAAGTCGTCGAAACGGGGGTAGCGCTCGCGCAGGATCGACGCGTCGAGGGTGTGCATCTTTCCCCAGTGCGGGCGCCCGCCGAAGGAGAGCATGATCTGCTCGACGGCCTCGAAGTACTCGGTGGGGTCCTCGCGCCAGTACCGGTGCACGGCGATGTAGCCGGATGCCCGCCCGTGGGCGGTCGAGAGCCACAGATCGTCGGCAGCCGCGAAGCGCACCTCGATCGGGAACGAGATCCGCCAGCCGCGCTCGTCGATCAGCGCGCGCACGGCGTCGAAGGCGGGCCGCACGTTGTCAGCCGGAAGGGCGTACTCCATCTCGCGGAAGCGGACGTCGCGGTTTGTCGCGAAGACGCGGTGGGAGGCGTCGGTGAACTCGCGATCCCCCCAGATCTTCGCCGCCGCGCGGTTGACCGCGGGGATGCTGGCGGGCGCGAGCTTGCCGAGCCGGCAGACCGCCTCGTGCACCGCGGTTCCGATGACCACGTCGTCGAGCCACTTGCCGACAGCCGGCAGCGGATGACGCGGGGCATCGGCGGGCAGACGGGTGTTGGTCTTGGTCATGCCGCGGTCGGTGTGCGGGAACCAGTAGAACTCGAAGTGGTCGGCTGCGTCCGCGCGGTCGTCGAGCGTCCCGAGCACGTCGCCGAGCAGCTCGGGCCGCTCGACCGCGTGCAGCACGAAGGAGGGCACGCACTGCACGGTGACCTCCACGAGGATGCCGAGCGCCCCGAGTCCGAGGGCGACCGCCGGCAGCAGCTCGGCGTTCTCGTGCTCGTCCACCGTCAGCACCTCGCCGTCGGCCGTCACGAGCTTCGCGCCGACGACCTGGGTGGAGATGCCGCCGAAGCGGCTTCCGGTGCCGTGGGTGCCTGTCGAGATCGCACCGGCGATCGACTGGCGGTCGATGTCGCCGAGATTCGCCATCGCCAGGCCGTAGGGCTCGAGCAGGGCGGGGATCTGGTGCAGGCGCGTTCCGGCCCGCAGCGTCACGCGGCCGCGCTCGCGGTCGACGTCGACCAGCCCAGTCAGGTCGGTGAGGTCGAGCAGGACTCCCGGCGCCACCGCGATGCCGGTGAAGCTGTGGCCGGCGCCGACCGCCTTGATCAGCATCCCGCGGGTCTTCGCCGCCTGCACGGCGCGCTGGACCGCATCCGTGCTGCGCGGGAACTCCACTCGCTGCGGACGGACATGCGCCGAGCGACCCCAGTTCTGCCAGGTTCCTTCAGGTCGGGTCACAGGAACGTCTTCCCCTCGCCGCGGTAGGTGGGAGCCTCGCCGACGATGCGGTCGCCGTCGATGAGGTGGTAGCGGTCGACGCGCTCGGCGAGCTCGCCGCTCTTGGAGTGGCGGAACCAGACGCGGTCGCCGACCGAGAGTCCGCGCGCGGACTCGCCCTGCAGGGGCGTCTGGACCTCGCCCGCGCCCTCGCGGGCGAGCGTGCTCAGACCCTGCGGCCACACCGGCAGCGGCTGTCGCGAGGCCACCGGCGGGCCGGAGGCGATCCAGCCGCCGCCCAGCACGGTGGCGATGTCGGGCGCGGGCTTGCGCACGACCTCGAGCGAGAACGCGGCAGCGGGCGCCGGGTCGAAGATGCGGTAGCCGTCGAACAGGTGCCCCGCGAGCAGGCCGCTGCCCGCCGTGAGCTCCGTGACGGAGAGGTCGGAAGCGGTGTACTCCAGCGAGCCGGTGCCGCCGCCGTTGACGAACTCCAGCGGCGCGACAGCGTGCACCGCCTCGACGATGGCGCCGCGGCGGTCGAGGAGCTCCTGCGACGAGCGGCGCTGCATCCAGCGGATCATCGCGTCGCCCGAGCCGGTGGCGTCGCCCTGGCCGGCGATCTGAGCCTCGTACATCATCAGGCCGACGAGCCGGAAGCCCGCGCGACCGGCGATCGCGCGCGCGAGCGCGGCGACCTCGTCGGGCGTGTGCACCGGCGAGCGGCGCACGCCGATGTGGCCGAGGCCGGGCGCCCGCCATGAGGCGTCGGCGTCGATGGCGAGACGGATGACGGCGCGTCCGGCAGGTGCGACGATGCCGTCGATGAGATCGAGCTGGGCGAGATCGTCGACCATCAGGGTGACGCGGGAGGCCGCAGCCTCGTCGGCCGCGAGCGCGGCGATCGCGGCGCGGTCGGCCGTCGGGTAGCCGAGCACGACGTCGTCGTGCGTCTCGGCCAGCCAGAGCGCCTCCGGCAGGGTGAAGGCGAGGATGCCGTGGTAGCCGGGCAGGGCGAGCGTCGCGTCGACGACCTGGCGCACGCGCACCGACTTGCTCGCGACGCGGATGGGCACCCCGCTGGAGCGCACGACCATGTCGAGCGCGTTGTAGCGCAGCGCGGGCAGGCTGATGGCCGCGACGGGCCCGGACAGGTCCGCGACGGCACGCGTCATCGCCGGCCAGTACTCGGCCGGATTCCGCCAGGACTCGGTGGACGCCGCGGTGGCATCCAAGAGGTCGATGCTCATCGGTTTCGGGCTCCTTCGCTTCGACACAAGCGATCAGCCTACGCGTTCTCCGGGGGTGTCTCCGACCACGCCGCTCCCCCGCGTGGCGGACCCGTTTCCGGCGTCGGTTTCGCCAGCATCCGTCCGCCCCGCTGAGCATGTCGACAGCGCGGATCCTGTGGTACCCCCACTGGGACTCGAACCCAGACTGAAGCGATTTTAAGTCGCCTGCCTCTGCCGATTGGGCTATGGGGGCGCGCCGCGAAACGACGATCGCCGCGACGTCAGACTAGTGCGTCGACGTCGCGGCGATCGAGGACCGCGGATGCGGGAGGGTCAGGCCTTGGCCTTCACCTTGGCAGGTGCCTTGGCGGCGGGTTCGGCGTTCTCCTTGGCGATGCTCTTCGGGTCGATGGCCGGTGCCGGCGCGGCCTCGGGGGCCGGCTGCGCGGGGCGCGGCCGGGCCGCGAACTCCTCGAACACGTAGCGGGGGTTCTGCACGGTCTGCAGCGAGACGTTGTCGCGGTGCAGCCAGAAGTTGTGCCACCAGTCGCCGATGACGCGCCACTTGCGCTCCCACGACGGCATCGCCAGGCCGTGGTAGCCGCGGTGCGCGCACCAGGCGATGAAGCCCTTGAGCGCGAACTTGCCCGACTGGAAGACGCCGTTGTAGAGGCCGAGGCCGGCCACGGCGCCGAGGTTCTTGTGGATGTACTCGCGGGGCACCTCTCCGCGGAGCACGGCGACGAGGTTCTTCGCGAGCAGCTTCGCCTGACGCACGGCGTGCTGGGCGTTGGGCACGCAGTATCCGCCCACGCCGCCGCCGGTGAGGTCGGGCACGGCGGAGACGTCGCCGGCCGCCCAGGCGCCCTCGACGATCTCCTCGTCGCTGCCCACCCGCAGGTCGGCGCGGGTGCGGATGCGGCCGCGCTCCTCGACGGGCAGGTCGCTGCCGCGCACGACGGTGGGGTTGGCCATGACGCCCGCGGTCCAGACGATGAGGTCGGTCGGGATGACCTCGCCCGTCGACAGCTCGACGTTGCCGTCGATCGCACCGGTGAGCTGCGTGTCGAGGTGCACGTTGGCGCCGCGGGTGGCGAGGCTCTTCAGCACCCACTCGCTCGTCTTCAGCGACACCTCCGGCATGATGCGCCCCATCGCCTCGATGAGGTGGAAGTGCGTGTCGTCGAAGCTCAGCTGCGGGTAGTCCTTGAGCAGCGAGGATGCCAGGGCGCGCAGCTCGGCGAAGACCTCGATGCCGGCGAAGCCGCCGCCGACGACCACGACGGTCAGCAGGCGGTCGCGCTCGGGGCCGGGCGCGAGGTTCGCCGCGCGGTCGAAGTTCGTCAGGATGCGGTCGCGGATGGCGACGGCCTCCTCGATCGTCTTGAGGCCGATCGCGTTGTCGGCGATGCCGGGGATCGGGAAGGTGCGCGAGACGGCACCGGCGGTGACGACGATCTGGTCGTAGGTCTCCTGCCACGGCTCGCCCTCGGCCGGGGTGAGCGTCGCGGTCTTGGACGCGTGGTCGATCTGCGTGACCTTCGCGGTGACCACGCGGGTGCGCTTGAGGTGGCGGCGCAGGCCGACGATGACGTGGCGCGCCTCGATCTCGCCCGCGGCGACCTCCGGCAGGAACGGCTGGTAGGTCATGTAGGGCAGCGGGTCGACGATGGTGACGTCGGCCTCGCCCTTGCGGAGGTGCTTCTCGAGTTTCCAGGCCGTGTAGAAGCCGGCGTAGCCGCCGCCGACGATGAGGATCTTGGGCACGGCGGTCACAGTGCTGGACACGATGGGTGGGACTCCTCGCGGATCAACGGCTCGACGTGCGGGATGCGCGCGCCAATCGGATGCGTCGGACAGCAACGGTGACGCCGAGCGCTATCAGTATACCGCCCATGGTCCCCCCCATCAGCGGCAGGCTCCCGTAGAGCAGCGTCTCCCGCGACGGCAGCAGCGGCGACGAGGGCCGCGTCGGCACCTCCGCGCGCGGCAGCGGCGCGATCTCGACGGGGGTCGCCGTGGGCACGGGCGCGGGGATCGCGTCGGCGCGCCGGTACAGCCGTACCCAGTCGGCGAGGCTGCCCATCGGGTTCACGCTGACGAGCGGGACGTCCTCGGTGACGGCGGCCTCGGCATCCACGAGTCCGTACCCGTAGAGCGGGTCGGGCACCGCGGTCGCGTCGTCCGCGGGCCGCGCGGTGCGGATGATCCGGTTGATGACGTTGACGGCGTCGAGCTCGGGGTGCGCGGAGCGGATGAGCGCGGCGACGCCCGCCACGATCGGCGCCGCGCCGCTGGTGCCGTTCCACTGCACGAGGTCGCCGTCGGCGGAGACCCCGAGCAGCTCCTCGCTCGGCGCCGAGACGCCGATGGTGATGCCCTGCGTCGACGCCTCGACGCTGGCCTCACCGTTCCGATCGACGCCGGCCACCGTGAGCACCCCGGGGATCGTCGCCGGTGCACCCACGCGCGAGGTTCCGCTGCCCCGGTTGCCGGCGGCCACGACCACGACGACGTCGTTCTCGAACGCGTACAGGAACGCGTCGTCCCAGCTCTCGTCCCAGCCCGCGGAGTTGGTCGTCAGGGAGAGGTTGATGACATCCGCACCGTGATCGACCGCCCAGCGCATGGCCGTGGCGATCTGCTCGTCGAAGGGCACCGTCACCGACGACCCGAAGCCCACCGAGATCGAGAGGATCTCGGCTTCGGGGGCCACGCCGATCATGCCGGTGCCCTTGCCGGTGCCGCGGGACGCCGCAAGCGAGGCGACCCAGCTGCCGTGGTTGCCGTCCACCGCGCCGACCGGGGTGCGCCCGTCCGGCGAGCCCATGCCCGACACGTCGGTGCCGTCCACGACGGCGCCCTGGAACTCCTCGGGCTCGCGCCCCACACCGGTGTCGATGACGGCGATGCGCACGCCGGCGCCTTTCGAGCTCTTCCAGGCGTCCTCGACGCCGTAGTCGTCGAGCCAGTACTCCTTGGCCCGGACGGGATCGGGCGCCGGGGTCTCCTCGACCTCGGTGGTCTCGTCGACGCCGACGTGCTCGACGTCGACCTGGTCGTCGATCTCAGGGGCCGCCCCGACGAGCAGCGCCGTGGCGACGAGCGCCGCGGCGGCTGCGGTGAGGCGGCGCCTCATGCGCCCTTGCCCGGGTGCGCGCAGACGCAGCGGTCCGGCGACCAGTTGGACAGGGCGAGCGCGCGGTCGCCGATCGGGTTCACGCCGGGCCCAGCGGCCAGCGCATGAGCGGCCAGCGCGTGCAGGCACTTGACGCGGGTGGGCATGCCGCCGGCGGAGATGCCGTCGATCTCCTCGACGTGGCCGAACGGCTCCCGGTCGCGCAGGTAGGCCTCGTGCGCACGCGTGTAGGCGGCAGCGAGCTCCTCATCCGCGGCGAGGTCGTCGGCGAGGGCTCGCATGACCTGACCGGCCTCGAGCGTCGACATCGCCGCGGTCGCCGCGGGATGGGTGAGGTAGTAGAACGTCGGGAACGGCGTGCCGTCGGGCAGCCGGGGCGCGGTGGCAGCCACGGTCGGGTTGCCGCAGACGCAGCGCGCCGCGATGCCGACGACACCCCGTGCGGGGCGGCCGAGCTGCTCGCGCATGACCTCGAGGTCAGCGTCGTCGACGGGAGGATACGGCGGGGTGCTCACGCCGCCCAGGCTACCGGCCCCGGCTGGGACGGCGCTGATCAGTCCGCCTCGCCGGACACGGTCTCGGCCAGGCCCGCGGCCGTCACCGAGCGCACCAGCTGCGCCATCCAGTCGGTGTGCGTCGCCTCGACGTCCTCGCTGACCGGCGCCTCCTCCTGCGGGGTGGCGGACGCCGGCAGGTCGTTGTCGACGAGATAGACCACTTCGCCCGGCTGCACGTAGTACAGCCGCTCCCGCGCCTGCGTGGTGATGTACGCGGGGTCGCTCCAGCGATCGCGCTGCGCCCGGAGCGCGGCGACCTCGTCGTTCGCGAGCTGCACCGACTCCTCGAGCGCGGCGACCTTCTGGCGCTGATCGATGTACGTGCCGATCGTGGGCACCAGCACGAACGCGGCGAGCACGACGAGGCCGAGCATGATGACCATGAACCCGGAGAGCCGGATGCCGCCGAGCCACCCGCGCACGTCCACGCGCCCGCGCACCGCGCGCGTCCCGCGGGCACGGGAAGGGGGAGCCGTCGTGTCGCTCACGGCTCCCCCTCTCGATCGTGCGTCAGGCCTTGTAGCGCGGGAACGCGGAGCGGCCGATGAACGTCGCGGCGTCGCCCAGCTCCTCTTCGATGCGCAGAAGCTGATTGTATTTCGCGACGCGCTCGCTGCGAGCGGGCGCGCCGCTCTTGATCTGACCCGAGTTCACCGCGACGACGAGGTCGGCGATGGTGGTGTCCTCGGTCTCGCCGGAGCGGTGCGAGAACATCGTCGTGTAGCCGGAGCGGTGCGCGAGCTCGACCGCGTCGAGCGTCTCGGTGAGCGTGCCGATCTGGTTGACCTTCACGAGCAGCGAGTTGGCGATGCCCAGCTCGATGCCCTTCGCCAGGCGCTCGGGGTTGGTCACGAACAGGTCGTCGCCGACGAGCTGGATCTTCTTGCCGAGCGCCTCGGTCAGAGCGCCCCAGGCCTCCCAGTCGTCCTCCGCGAGCGCGTCCTCGATCGTGACGATCGGGTACGAGTCGGCGAGGTCGACGTAGTAGTCGGTGAGCTTCTCGGCCGACCAGTCCGCGCCTTCGAAGCGGTACACGCCGTCGCTGAAGAACTCGGTGGCCGCGACATCCATGCCCAGCGCGATGTCGGTGCCGACGGCGAAGCCGGCCTTCTCGATCGCCTTGACCAGGAAGTCCAGGCCCTCGCGGTTGCTCTTCAGGTCGGGGGCGAAGCCGCCCTCGTCGCCGAGGCCGGTGGCGTAGCCGGCGGCCTTCAGCTCGCTGTGCAGCACGTGGTAGGTCTCGGCACCCCAGCGGAGCGCCTCGGCGAAGCTCGACGCGCCGATCGGCGCGAGGAAGAACTCCTGCATGTCGATGCCGTTGTCGGCGTGCGAACCGCCGTTGATGACGTTGAACAGCGGGATGGGCAGGACGTGCGCGTTCGGTCCGCCCAGGTAGCGGAACAGGGGCAGGTCGGCGCTGTCCGCCGCGGCCTTCGCGACGGCGAGCGAGACGCCCAGGATCGCGTTGGCGCCCGCGCGCTTCTTGTTGTCGGTGCCGTCGGTCGCGATCAGGATCTCGTCGACGGTGCGCTGCTCGCTGGCTTCGACGCCTTCGACAGCCGGGCCGAGCTCGTCGAGCACGGCGGAGACGGCCTTCAGCACGCCCTTGCCGCCGTAGCGGCCCTTGTCGCCGTCGCGCAGCTCGTACGCCTCGAAGGCGCCGGTGGACGCGCCCGACGGGACGGCAGCGCGCTGGACGATGCCGTCATCGAGCAGCACCTCCACCTCGACGGTCGGATTGCCGCGCGAATCCAGGATTTCGCGCGCGCCTACTGCCTCGATAAGTGCCACTGGGGACCCCTTGCGTTTCTTGTGACTTACGTCGTGGAGGTGGATCGCGGAGCGTCATCGGTCCGAGCCCGAGTCTAGTGATCAGGATGCCGTCGCCACAGGTCCCCTCGCCTGTCAGACGACGATGGCGACCGCGACGCCGTCCCATCCCTTCGCGTCGAGCGTCTGCAGGGCGGTGGCGTCGAACCGCGGGTCGGCGCCGAGCATCTGCAGCCCGGCGCGCGTGCCATCCACCTGCGAGCTGCCGGTGTCCGCGTGGGCGACCTGACCGCCCCTGCCGATGTTGTCGACGACCACGACCGTGCCGGGGTGGCCGAGCCGGGCCGCCCAGTCGAGGTAGATGGTGTTGGACTCCTTGTCGGCGTCGATGAAGACGAGGTCGAAGGGCTCGCCGCCCTCGAGGGTCGGCAGGACATCGGCGCCGCGGCCGACGAGGATCTCGACCTTGTCCCCCACGCCCGCCCGCTCGAGGTTGGCGCGGGCGATCGCGGCGTTGCGCCCCTCGGCCTCGATGGTCACGACCCGCCCGTCCGCCGGCAGGCCGCGGGCCATCCAGATCGTGGAGTAGGCGCCGAGGGTGCCGATCTCGAGCACCCGTCGGGCGCCGCTGATCCGTGCCAGCAGATGCAGGAACTTGCCATTCAGCGGCGCCACCTCGATCGGCGGCAGCCCGGCGGCGTTCTGCTCGGCCAGCGCGCGCTCGAGATCGCTGTCGTGGCCGACGAGGGTCTCGGCGAGGTAGCTGTCGACGGCCGCCCAGGCCGCGGGGGTGGGATCGCTCATGTGGTCAGCCAACCGCCTCGGACGCCCGGTCGCAACGGTGCATTGTGGGTCTTCGACCATCGATGTGCGCAGCATCCGTCTCCTCCGGCACACTCTCGGTCATGCAGATCACCCCCCGACGCCTGGCCATCGGCATGAGCCTGTGGGCGCCGAACCTGTTCAGCGGCATCCGCATCAGGCGGTTCTCGGACGACTGGACGCGCGCCACCGTCGAGCTGCACGTCAACCGGATCACCCGCAACTACGTGAAGACGGCGTTCGGCGGATCGATGTCGGCGATGACCGATCCGTACTTCTTCATGCTGGTGATGCACCAGCTCGGCCGCGACTACGTGGTGTGGGACACGCGCGGCGAGATCGAGTTCGTCAAACCGGGGAGCGGCGTGCTCACCGCGCAGTTCCACGTGCCGCCGGAGAAGGCGGCCGAGCTGCGCGAGCGCGCCCGCGGCGGCGCGAAGGTGCTCGAGTGGTTCGAGACCGAGATCACCGATGCCGCCGGCGACGTCGTCGCGCGGGTGCGCCGCGAGGTGTACGTGCGCGAGAAGAAGCGCGTCACCTCGTCGACGGCAGGCTGATCCCGCGGGTTCCCGGCAGCGGCGTCAGGCGAGCGGCTTGATCTCCAGGTCGGCGAGTGCCGCGCCTGCCGTCACGGTCGCGAACGACGTGTACCCGTCGGCGGCCGATCGCTCGAGCAGCGCCTTGAGGTTCTTGGTGCGCTGCTCGAGGCGCACGCGGGCGCCATCCGCGAGGAGCCCGGCCTTGATCGCCAGGAGCTCCCCCAGGGGCACGTCGCGATCGTGGACGAGCACGATCGCGCTGGCGGCTGCGGCGTCACCGTCCGCGATGAGGTCGACGATGCGCTCGAAGCCGATCGAGAAGCCGACGGCCGGCACGTCCTGGCCGAGGAAGCGGCCGATCATGCCGTCGTAGCGGCCGCCGCCGCCGAGCGAGTAGTCGACGCTCGGGTGCGCCAGCTCGAAGATCGTGCCCGTGTAGTAGCCCATGCCGCGGACGAGGAAGGGGTCGAAGACGAGCGGAACGTCGCCGTCGCCGCTGCGCGCTGCCGCCACCGCCTCGCCGATGCCGACGAGGTGTCCGACGACCTCGTCGGGTGCGCCCTCGGGGAGCGCCTTGCGGATCTGCCGCTCGCCGTACGGGTGGTACTCGAGGGTCTGCGGCCGGGTCAGGAACGCCTCGAACGCATCGACGGCGGTCGGAGTCGTCCCGCGACCGCGCAGCTCCGCGGCGACGCCGGCGGGCCCGATCTTGTCGAGCTTGTCGATCGTGATGAGCACGCCCGGCTTCTCGTCGTCCGTGAAGCCGAAGCTCGCCAGCATCCACTCGAGGACGCGGCGGTCGTTCACGCGCACGGAGCCTCCGTCGAGGCCGAGCGCGTCGACCGTGTCGAGCGTGGCGACGATCAGCTCGGCCTCGGCGCGCGCCGATCCGTCGCCGATGATGTCGATGTCGCACTGCACGAACTGGCGGTAGCGGCCCTTCTGCGGGCGCTCGGCGCGCCACACCGGTGCGATCTGGATCGAGCGGAAGACGGACGGCAGCTCGCCGCGGTGGCTCGCGTAGAACCGCGCGAGCGGCACCGTGAGGTCGTAGCGCAGGCCGAGGTCGGCGAGCGCGGCAGGGTCGTCGGCGCCCGCCCGGATCGCGTCGGCGTCGAGACCGCGCTTGAGCACGTTGTACGCGAGCTTCTCGTTGTCGCCGCCGATGCCTGCGTGCAGGCGGGAGTACTCCTCGACGACCGGTGTCTCGATCTCGTCGAACCCGTGGGCGCGGTAGCGCTCGCGGATGACGGCGAGCACGCGCTCGCGGCGGGCCTTGTCGGCGGGGAGGAAGTCGCGCATGCCGCGCGGCGGGTTCACGGATGCCACAGCACCATTCTTCCAGGTCGCGGTGGGCGCCCCGCAGTCGGCCCGGCCGCCGCGCGCCGAAACACCTGTTCTGGCGAGGGGAGGTGGTTTCAGGGCCACGTCGTCCTGTGCCCGCCGGAACAGGTGTTCTGGGCAGGCGGGGGTGCGTTGCGGGGCGGACGGGGGGGGGTGCGCTGCGGCGCGGACTCCGAGCCGGGGGCGGGATCAGCCGGTGGGGCCCGATTCGGCCTGGCGGATGTCGGTCTGCAGCGTCCGCAGCCGCTCGCGGAGGGCGCGTTCGGCGTCCCACCCGCGGGCGCGCGCGGTGGCGACCAGCGCCAGGAGGGCGTCGCCGAGCTCGGCTTCGGACGCGGGCCCGGGCGACGTGCCGCGCTCCGCGTCGACGGGACTTCCCACCTGGGCCGCCTTGCCGACGAGCTTCTGCGCGAGCGCGAGCGACGGCATCCGCTCGCTCACTCCGTCGAGCACACTCGTGCGGGTGTGCTTCTCGGCCGCCTTGGCCGCGTTCCACAGCACCAGCACCTGCTCGGGCGTCTCGGCGGTCTCACCGGCGAACACATGCGGATGCCGTCGCACCATCTTCTCGGTCAGCCCGCGGGCGACGTCGTCGATGTCGAACGGGTCGTCCGGGTCGCGCGAGGCGATCTCGGCGTGGAACAGCACCTGCCAGAGCAGGTCGCCGAGCTCCTCGCGCAGCTCAGCGCGGGGTCCCTCCTCGACCGCGTCGATCAGCTCGGCGCTCTCCTCGATGAGGTAGGGCACGAGGTCGCGGTGCGTGATCTGCTGCGACCAGACGCAGCGGTCGCGCACGGCCCTCATGGTGTCGGCGGCGCTGCGCAGCGGGTCGGCTGAATCGGTCATGGCGTCTCCTGCGATGTGGCGGCGATCCTCCGATGATGCCGCGCGCGCAGGCTGACCAGCACCGCCGACACGGCCAGGGCGATCATCGAGCCCGCGAGCACGCCGAGCGTCGCCTGATCACGAGCAGCCGCGTCGTCCGCGAAGGCGAGCGCCGCGAGCAGCAGCGACACCGTGAACCCGATGCCGGCCAGCGCGCCCGCCGCCAGCAGATCGCCGGTCGCCAGACGCGGCCCGCCGAGCAGCCGCTGGCCGAGCCAGCCGGCGCCGGCCACGCCGACGAGCTTGCCGACCGGCAGGGCGACGAGGATCGCCCAGAACGCGGGCGAGAGCCCCTCTCCCCCGCCCGGAATGGGCACCAGGGCAGCGGTGAAGGCGAACAGGGGCAGGATCAGGCCGTTGATCCACGGCTCCAGCGCATGCCGCGCGACGAGTGCGGGCGACTGCGCCATCGCGAGCCCGAGGACGACGCCCGCGATGGTCGCGTGCACACCCGAGAGGAAGACGAACACCCAGGTGGCGATGGCGAGCAGGATCAGCACGACCACCAGCCCGCGGCGGATCCGGGTGTCGATCATGCGGCTGACGATCGCGAAGGCCGTCGCCGTCACGATGCCCAGCAGCAGCATCCAGAGGTTCAGGTCGGTCGCGAACAGCACGGCGATGAACACGATGCCGACGATGTCGTCGAGGATCGCGAGGGCCAGCAGGAACACCCGCACCCGCGAGGGCAGCCCGCGGCCGAACATGGCGAGCACGCCGAGCGCGAAGGCGATGTCGGTCGCCGTCGGGATCGGCCAGCCGGGGGCGAACCCGGCGGGCGCGGCGATCGCGAGGTAGATCGCAATCGGCACCAGCACGCCTCCGGTCGCCGCGATCGCCGGCAGCGCCGCCCGACGGGCGCTGCCCAGCTCTCCCCTGGTCAGCTCGTACTGCAGCTCGACCGAGACCGAGAAGAAGAAGATCGCGAGCAGGCCGTCCTGCACCCAGTGGGTCAGGGAGAGGTCGAACGGCGCGGGCCCGATGTGGACGGCGAACGCGTCGATGACCGCGGGGCCCGCCGCCGTGTTGGCGACGATCAGCCCGAGGGCGGCGGCGGCGAGCAGGAGAACGGCGGGGAAGCGGTCGGAGCGGAGGAGCCTCACGGGGTACCGGCCTTTCGAGGAGTGCACAAATGGATGCCGACCAGACTTCCCGGCGCTCCTCGGGACCATCGTAACCATGCGTCTCGGGCGGCCCCGGTGTGACAGAGGCGTAACAACGCCGCGCTAGCGTGGAGGGATGCGTGAGCTCACCCAGACCGAAGTGATCGACCTCGTCGGCCGATTCGAGGCAGGCCAGGAGATCCCGAGCCCGATGCGCTCGGATGTGCGGATGCTGGGCGGCCTGCTCGGCCGGGTCCTGCGCGAGAGCGGCTCGGCCGACCTGTACGACGACGTCGAGCGCCTGCGCGCGGCGACGATCCAGGCCTACACGGATGAGACGCCCGAGGCGTTCGAGCGCGCCGCGGCGATCGCGGACTCCTTCTCCGCCGCCCGCGCGGAGGAGGTCGCCCGCGCGTTCACGTGCTACTTCCACCTGGTGAACCTCGCCGAGGAGCACCAGCGCGTGCGCGTCCTGCGCGAGCGCGACGGCCGCCCCGACCGCGAGGACGCCACCGACTCCGTCGCGGCCGCCTTCGTGCGCCTGGCCGCGGAGGTCGGCGACGACACGGCGCTGCGCCGCCTGCAGTCGCTGCGGTTCCATCCCGTCTTCACAGCCCACCCGACCGAGGCCCGCCGGCGCGCGGTGTCCACCAGCATCCGGCGCCTCGCCGGCCTGCTCGACGAGTACGAGGCGTCGCTGCGCGGCGGCGCCGACCAGCGCCGCGCGGAGCGGCGGATGCTGGAGGAGATCGACACGCTGTGGCGCACGGCGCCGCTGCGGCCGGAGAAGCCCTCGCCCACCGACGAGGTGCGCGCGGTCATGGCGGTGTTCGACGAGACGCTCTACACCGCGATCCCGCACGTGTACCGGCGCGTGGACGACGCGCTGCAGGGTGTCGCGGCGGGCAGCCGCGAGCCGGTGGTGCGCCCCTTCGTGCGCATCGGCTCCTGGGTCGGCGGCGACCGTGACGGCAACCCGTTCGTGACGTCGTCGGTCACCCGCGCGGCAGCCGCGATCGCGAGCGAGCACGTGCTGCTGGGCCTCGAGCGCACGGCGCTGCGCATCGGCCGCGGACTCACCCTCGACGCCGACACGACCCCGCCGAGCGCGGCGCTGGTCGCGCTGTGGGACCGCCTCGCCGCCGAGGACGCGGATGCCGCGCGGGAGATCGCGCAGCGCTCGCCCGACGAGCACCACCGGCGACTGCTGCTGCTGATCGCCCGGAAGATCGGCGCGACCCGGGCGAGCGAGCAGGACCTCGCGTACGCCGACCCGGAGCACCTGCTGGCCGACCTGCGCGTCGTGCAGCAGTCGCTCGCACTGGCGGGCGCACCGCGCCAGGCGTACGGGCACCTGCAGCAGCTGATCTGGCAGGTGGAGACCTACGGCTTCCACCTCACCGAACTCGAGGTGCGCCAGCATTCCGCGGTGCACGCGAAGGTGCTCGCCGAGCTCGACTCCGGCGCCGCGCGCACGGAGCAGACCGAGGAGGTGCTCGAGGTGTTCCGCACCATCGCGCACCTGCAGGCGCAGTACGGTCCGCGCGCCGCTGGTCGGTACATCGTGTCGTTCACGCAGTCGGCCGACGACCTCGCCGCGGTGCACCGGCTCGCCCGGCACGCCACCGGCGACGGCGTGCCGCCGGTGCTGGACGTCATCCCCCTCTTCGAGACCTTCGCCGACCTGCAGGCCGCGCCCGCGATCCTCGCCGAGATCGTCCAGCATCCCGAGTTCGCCGCGCGGCTGGAGGCCACGGGGCGGCGCCTGGAGGTCATGCTCGGCTACTCCGACTCGTCGAAGGACGTCGGACCCGTCGCCGCGAACCTGGCGCTCTACGAGGCGCAGGCCCTGATCTCGGCCTGGGCGCTCGAGGAGGGCATCGAGCTCACCCTCTTCCACGGCCGCGGCGGCGCCCTCGGCCGCGGTGGCGGGCCGGCGAACTCCGCCGTCATGGCCCAGCCGCCCCACTCCGTCGACGGACGCTTCAAGCTCACCGAGCAGGGTGAGGTCATCTTCGCCCGTTACGGCGACCCCGCGATCGCGATGCGCCACATCGATCAGGTGGCCGCCGCGGTGCTGCTCGCCTCGGCGCCCTCGGTCGAGAAGCGCAACTCCGAGGCGGCGGAGCGGTACGCCGCGATGGCGGCGACGATGGACACCGCGTCGCGGGAGCGCTTCTTCTCCCTCGTGAAGGCGCCGGGCTTCGCCCCCTGGTTCGCGCGGGTCACCCCGATGGAGGAGATCGGCCTGCTCGCGCTCGGCTCGCGCCCTGCGCGGCGCGGGCTCTCGGTCGAATCGCTGGAGGACCTCCGCGCCATCCCGTGGGTGTTCGCCTGGTCGCAGGCCCGCATCAACCTGGCCGGCTGGTTCGGGCTGGGCACTGCCCTCGAGGCTGTCGGCGACGAGGAGACCATCGCCCGCGCCTACGAGGAGTGGCCGCTCTTCCGCACCATGATCGACAACGTCGCCATGAGCCTCGCGAAGGCCGACGACCGGATCGCCCGGCGCTACCTCGCCCTCGGCGACCGCGACGATCTCGCCGCGCTGGTGGTCGAGGAGATGGAGCTCACCCGCTCGTGGGTCATCCGCGCCACCGCGGGCACCGAGCTGCTCGGCGGCAAGCCGGTGCTGCAGCGGGCCGTGAAGATGCGCAGCCCGTACGTCGACGCCCTGTCGCTGCTGCAGCTGCGGGCGCTCCGGGCGCTGCGCGACGAGTCGCACCCGGCGCCCGCGGATGCGCAGCGCCTGCTGCTGCTGTCGGTCAGCGGCGTGGCCGCCGGCCTGCAGAACACCGGGTGACGCGCGTCGCTGCCGAGTGAGCGGCGGCCCGGGGTTACCGTGTCGGCATGACACGATCCGTCGTCGTAGAGATGTGCCCCGGCTGCGGCTCGCTCGATGTCCGTGTCGTCGAGCCGCACTGGTTCGCGATCGACCTCGAGCGGCGCAGGGAGCTCGGACACGAGCAGGGGTGGGTCGACCGCCTCGAGTTCGGCTGCCGCGACTGCGGCCTGCTCTGGTCCTGACCCGCCGCGCCGGTCAGTCCACGCGCTCGTCGCGGGAGTGGCGCGCGAGGCTGCTGCCGTAGCGCTCGGTGAGCTGCACCATCAGGTCCGGTGTCTGCCGGTCGAGCCCGAACACGTAGCCGGGGAAGTCGAGGTCCTTCTGCAGCGCCCAGATCTCTTCGTGCCGGTCGGGTGAGAGCAGCTGAGCGGGGTCGCCGACCGCGACCCAGCCGATCGGGACGACCGACTCCGCAGGCAGCACCGTGCGCAGATGCACGACGGCGTTGATCCGCACCTCGCTGCGCTCCCCCACCCGTGCGCCGTTGAAGACCCGGGTGCCGGTCGCGAGGAAGACCTCCTCGCCGATGGTGGCGCCCGAGATGCTCGCCATCGGCCCGACCAGGGTGTGGTCTCCGATGTGCACCGGATGGGTCGCGCTCGCCCGGATGAGCGCGTTCTCCATCACGATGACGCTCGCGCCGAGCGTGATCGGGCCGCCCTCGGCGGTGATCACCGCGCCGTGCAGCACCTGGCAGTCTGCGCCGATCTCGACGTCGCCGCTGATGACGGCCGTGGGTGCGATCACCGCGTCGCGATGGATGCGGGGCCTCGCCCCGAGGTGCTGGAACTCCACGCTGCCTCCCTCGAACGGTGCCAGCGTATCGCCGCGCACCCTCGGAGCGGCGGACCTGCCATCCTGGGTGCGTGACCGAGAACACCACCGCGCCCGCGCGGCTGTCGATGCTGACGCTGAGCGGCCTCGTCGTCGGGTCCATGGTCGGCGCAGGCGTCTTCTCGCTGCCTGGACGCTTCGCCGCAGAGACCGGGGTCGCCGGCGCCCTCATCGCCTGGGCGGTCGCCGGCACGGGCACGTTCATGCTCGCCCTCGTCTTCCAGCGGCTCGCGATCCGCAGGCCGCACCTCGACGCGGGGGTCTACGCGTACGCCAAGGCGGGGTTCGGGCAGTATCCGGGCTTCTTCTCCGCGTTCGGCTACTGGGCGAGCGCGGTCGCGGGGAATGTGTTCTACCTCGTGTTCATCATGTCGACGCTCGGCGCGATCGCCCCGGTCTTCGGCGCGGGCGACACCCCCGCCGCGGTCCTCGTGGCCTCGGTGCTGCTTTGGACGTTCTTCTTCCTCATCCGGCTGGGTGCGCGGCAGGCCGCCGCGATCAACCGGGTGGTCACGGTCGCGAAGATCGTGCCGATCCTCGTCTTCGTCGCACTGTGCGTGTTCGCGTTCGACCCCGCCGTGTTCGCGGCGAACTGGGCGGGCGGCGACGACGCGGGCTCGCTCTTCTCGCAGGTGCGGGCCACGATGCTCGTCACCGTCTTCGTCTTCCTGGGAGTCGAGGGCGCCAGCGTCTACTCCCGACACGCGCGTCGGCGTCAGGACATCGGCCGTGCGACGACCCTGGGCTTCGCGAGCGTGTTCGCCGTGTTCGCGTCCGTCACGATCGTCTCGTACGGCATCCTCCCGCGCGAGAAGATCGCGGCGCTGCGGCAGCCGTCGATGGCCGGCGTGCTCGAGGCGGTCGTCGGCCAGTGGGGGGCGATCCTGATCAGCATCGGCCTGATCGTCGCGGTGCTCGGCGCATACCTGGCGTGGACGCTGATGGCCGCCGAGGTGCTGCTGGCGGCGGCCCGCGACGACGACATGCCGCGCTTCCTGCGCACGACGGACCACCGCGACGTGCCGGTGTCGGCCCTGCTGATGACGGCCGCCGTCGCCCAGGTCGGCCTTGTCGTCGTGCTGTTCTCGGCCGACGCGTTCAACTTCGCCCTCGATCTCACCAGCTCTCTGATGCTGGTCCCGTACCTCCTGGCCGCGGGCTACGCGCTGCGCATCGCGCTGACCGACCCGGACGGCCGCGGGCGCGCGGATCTGCCCGTCGCCCTGCTCGCGACGGCCTACGCCATCTTCCTGCTGCTCGCGTCCGGCACGACCTATCTGCTCGTCTCGCTGATCGTCTACGCGCCCGCGACCGTGCTGTTCGCGATCTCGCGCCGCGAGCAGGGACGCCGCATCTTCACCCGCGGCGAGGCGGTGATCTTCACGGTCGTCGCACTGGGGGCGATCGTGGGCGTGGTCGCGCTCGTGACCGGGTGGATCTCGATCTGAGCCGGCCCGCGTCACATGGTCAGACCACTGGGGGCGCAAAGCTAGGCTGGAGGTGCCCGACCCCCGCGGGTTCTCCATGTCTCTGAAAGTCCCCCCATGTCACTCACGCTCCTTGACACTCCCCCTGCCGTGCGCGGCGTGCTGGAGACCGTCGTCGCCCGCAACCCCCACGAACCGGAGTTCCTCCAGGCCGTGCACGAGGTGCTCGAGTCGATCGCCCCGGTGCTCGATGCGCATCCGCAGTTCGTCGACGCCGGGATCCTGGAGCGCCTCGTCGAGCCTGAGCGCCAGATCATGTTCCGCGTGCCGTGGGTGGATGACGACGGCCGCCTGCAGGTCAACCGCGGGTTCCGCGTGCAGTTCTCCTCGGTGCTGGGCCCGTACAAGGGCGGGCTGCGCTTCCACCCCTCGGTGAACCTGTCGATCATCAAGTTCCTCGGCTTCGAGCAGATCTTCAAGAATGCGCTCACCGGGCAGGGCATCGGCGGAGCGAAGGGCGGCAGCGACTTCGACCCGCACGGGCGCTCCGATGCCGAGATCATGCGCTTCTGCCAGTCGTTCATGAGCGAGCTCTACCGGCACCTCGGTGAGCACACCGACGTCCCCGCGGGTGACATCGGCGTCGGAGCCAGGGAGATCGGCTACCTGTTCGGGCAGTACCGCAAGATCACGAACCGCCACGAGTCCGGCATGTTCACCGGCAAGGGCGTGCAGTGGGGCGGTGCCGAGGTGCGCACCGAGGCCACCGGCTATGGTGCGGTCTACTTCGCCCAGGAGATGCTCGCCGTGCACGGCGAGTCGCTCGAGGGCAAGCGCGTCGGCGTCTCCGGCTCGGGCAATGTCGCGATCTACGCGATCGACAAGGCGTACCAGCTCGGCGCGACGCCGGTGACGGCATCCGACTCCTCCGGCTACGTCGTCGACGACGCCGGCATCGACCTCGCCCTGCTCCGGCAGGTCAAGGAGGTCGACCGCACCCGGATCTCGGCGTACGCCGCTCAGCGCCCGGGGGCCCGGTTCGTCGAGGACGCTCGGCCGTGGGAGGTCGCGGTCGACATCGCGATCCCGTCGGCGACGCAGAACGAGCTCGGCGCTGACGACGCACGGGCGCTCATCGCGAACGGCGTGCGCGCCGTCGCCGAGGGCGCGAACATGCCGTCCACCCCGGAGGCCATCGAGCTGTTCCAGTCCGCGGGCGTGCTCTTCGGACCAGGCAAGGCCGCCAACGCCGGCGGCGTCGCGACCTCGGCGCTGGAGATGAGCCAGAACGCGGCACGGCAGCGCTGGACCTTCGCCGACAGCGAGGCCAAGCTGCGCTCGATCATGCAGGGTGTGCACCGGGCCGCGTTCGACGCGGCCGAGCGCTACGGACGGCCGGGCGACTATGTCGTCGGGGCGAACTCAGCGAGCTTCGAGCGCATCGCCCACGCCATGCTCGCGCAGGGCGTCATCTGACCCGGAGGGGTCCGTCGCCACGGCGCCCGGCTACGCCTCAGCGCGCACCGGCGCCGGATCCTTTACCGGCCACAGCTGATCGAGCAGCTGCGCGACCCAGGCGATGAGCTGCGCGTCGCCGAGCGGCTCGCCGCCGGCGGTCGGCAGGGGCACGATGAGCGCGTCGCCGCCGGCGAGGACCTTCGCCCTGGGGTGCAGGCGCTGCAGGCGCACGCGCATCGAGTCGGCGAGATGCGCCGGCGCGATGCGCAGGTTGGGGCCCATCGCCACGACATCGGCCAGCCCTGCCTGCGCGGCGCGCCGACGCAGCCGCGCGACCGCAAGCAGACCCTCGACATCGGCCGGCGGCTCGCCGTAGCGGTCGCGCAGCTCGTCGATCACCAGGTCGATGGCGTCGTCCTTCGCGGCGGCGGATGCTGCCGCCGACAGCTTCTGGTACGCCTCCAGCCGCAGGCGCTCGCTGTCGATGTAGGTCTCCGGGATGCGCGCCTGGATGGGCAGCTCGAGCCGGAGCTCGGTCGGCCCCTCGACGTCATCCCCGCGGAAGGTGGAGACCGCCTCGCCGATCATGCGGAGGTACAGGTCGAACCCGACGCCGGCGATGTGCCCGGCCTGCTCGGCGCCCAGCATGTTGCCGGCGCCGCGGATCTCGAGGTCCTTCAGGGCGACCTGCATGCCCGAGCCCAGATCGTTGTTGACCGCGATCGTCTCGAGCCGGTCGGCGGCGGTCTCGGACAGCGGCTTCATCTCGTCGTAGAGGAAGTACGCGTACGCGCGCTCACGGGCGCGGCCCACTCGGCCGCGCAGCTGGTGCAGCTGCGACAGCCCGTACTTGTCGGCGCGGTCGATGATGATCGTGTTGGCGTTGGAGATGTCGAGGCCCGTCTCGACGATCGTGGTGCACACCAGCACGTCGAACTTGCGCTCCCAGAAGCCGTCGACGACCTCCTCGAGGGCGTGCTCGCCCATCTGCCCGTGCGCCACCGCGATGCGGGCCTCGGGGACGAGCTCGGCGAGGTCTGCGGCGACCCGCTGGATCGACTGCACCCGGTTGTGCACGTAGAAGACCTGGCCCTCGCGCAGCAGCTCACGGCGGATCGCTGCGGCGATCTGCTTGTCGTTGCGCGGCCCCACGTACGACAGGATCGGGTGGCGGTCCTCCGGCGGGGTCTGCAGCGTCGACATCTCGCGGATCCCGGTGACCGCCATCTCGAGGGTGCGCGGGATCGGCGTCGCGCTCATCGCGAGGATGTCGACGTTGGTCTTCATCTTCTTGAGCGTGTCCTTGTGCTCCACGCCGAACCGCTGCTCCTCGTCGATGATCATGAGGCCCAGATCCTTGAAGATGACCTTCTCGGTGAGGATGCGGTGGGTCCCGATCACCATGTCGACCGTGCCGTCGGTGAGCCCGGCCAGCACGTCCCTGGCCTGCTTGTCGGTCTGGAAGCGGGAGAGCGCCTTCACCTTGACCGGGAAGCCGGCGAACCGCTCGGTGAACGTCTCGAGGTGCTGCTTGACGAGCAGGGTCGTCGGCACGAGCATGGCGACCTGCTTGCCGTCCTGGATCGCCTTGAACGCGGCGCGCACGGCGACCTCGGTCTTGCCGAACCCGACGTCGCCGGAGAGGAGCCGGTCCATCGGGATCGGCTTCTCCATGTCGGCCTTGATCTCGTCGATCGTCTGCAGCTGGTCGAGGGTCTCGGCGAACGGGAACGCCTCCTCGAGCTCGCGCTGCCACGGCGTGTCGGGCCCGAACGCGTGCCCCTTGGCCGCCATCCGCGCCGAGTACAGCTTCACCAGCTCGACAGCGATGTCGCGGACGGCCTTGCGCGCCTTGCCCTTGGCCTGCGCCCAGTCGGATCCGCCCATCTTCGACAGCGTCGGAGCTTCACCGCCGACGTAGCGCGAGAGCAGGTCGAGCTGATCGGTCGGCACGAACAGCTTGTCGCCGGGGTGCCCGCGCTTGGAGGGCGCGTATTCGAGCACGAGGTACTCGCGGACGCTCTTGATCGCATTGCGTCCACCGCTGGAGACCTCGCGCTGGGTCAGCTCGACGAACTTGCCGATGCCGTGAGTGGTGTGGACGACGTAGTCCCCCGCCTTGAGCTGCAGCGGGTCGACGACGTTGCGGCGACGTGAGGCGAGCTTCTTGACGACCCCGCGCTCGCCGCTGATCGTGCGCCCGTAGAACTCCGACTCGGTGAGCACCGCGATCTTCGCGTCGGGCATCTCGAAGCCGCGCTCGAGGGCGCAGGTCACCAGATGGGCGACGCCGCCCTCCGGCGCATCGATGAGGGTGTCGACCTTGCGCGCGGCGATGCCCCGCTCGGCGAGGACGTCGCGCGCGCGCTCGACGAGACCAGTGCCCTCCGACACGACGACGACGCGCCAGCCGTCGGCGACCAGCTGGCCGATGTGGGCGGTCGCCCCGTCGACGTTGCCCTGGAACGAGGGCACGGCGACGCCGGGGACACGCACCACGGCGCGCGCTTCGAGGGCGGCGTCCACGCCGAAGAGGCCCTCCGCCGCCGCATCCGCCTCGCCGGAATCGAAGCTGGAGAGTGTCCACCAGACCTGCCCTCGCCGGCTCGCCGCTTCGCGGAGCGCCGGCAGGGTCAGGAAGTCGCCCGCGCCCAGGTCGATCGGGCTCTCGGCACCGGCGGTCGCCGCGTTCCATGCGGCCTCGAGGAACTCGCGGTTGGTCTCGCCGAGGGTGATCGCGCGGGTCACGGCGCGCTCGGGATCGGCGAGTGCGATCGCCGCTCCCTGGGGCAGGTAGTCCACGAGCGTCACGAGAGCATCGACGACGGCGGGCATGAGCGACTCCATGCCCTCCACCGGAATGCCCTCGGACATCTTCTCGAGCATGCCGCGCAGCCCGGGGAACTGGGCCGTCAGCGTGGCGGCACGCTCGCGCACCGCGGGGGTGAGCAGCAGCTCACGGCTCGGCAGCACCTCGATCCCGTGGACGTCGTCGGGGAGCGACCGCTGATCGGCGACCGAGAACGAGCGGATCTGCTCGACCTCGTCGCCGAAGAACTCGATGCGGAACGGGTGCGGCGCCGTCGGCGGGAAGACATCGAGGATGCCGCCGCGGACGGCGAACTCGCCGCGACGCGAGACCATGTCGACGCGGTGGTACGCGAGCTCGACGAGCTGCGCCGCGACCTCGGTGAGCTCGTAGCCGCGCTCGCCCGCGACCAGCCGCAGCACCGGCGCATCGGTCAGCCCCGCCGCCAGGGGCTGGATCGCCCCGCGCACGGACGCGGTGATGACGAGGGGCGTCTCGCCCGTCCACCGCGCGATGTGCGCCAGCACCTCGAGCCTGCGCCCGACGATCTCGGCGCTCGGGCTGAGCCGCTCGTGCGGCAAGGTCTCCCACGCGGGGAAGTGGAGCACCTCCGACCCCGGCAGCAGCGCGCCCACGGCGGGGCCGAGCGCCTCCGCCCGCCGACCGGTCGGGGCGACGGCCAGGAGGAGCGGGGGGTGCCCCGCCGTGCGGCGCCGGTCGAGCATCGCCGCGAGCAGGGGGGCATCGAGGCCCTCGACGAGCGAGAACTCCCCGTCGACGGAGGAGGAGGCGACGGCATCCCGGAAGGATTCCGCCTGCTCGAGGGCGCGCACGATCCCGGGAATTGTCACCGGACGAGTCTATTGCGCTCCACCGACAGCGCGGCCGGCGCGGTCACGCCCGCGGGGCGTGGTGCTTCTGCTGTGCGGCGAGGAGGCCCTCGCCGATGAGCTGCTCCACCGCATCCGCCGCATCGCCCAGCAGGATCGGCAGGTTCTGCCGCTCGGTCGCGCCGAACGGGTCGAGCACCCAGTCCGCCGCGTCCTGACGCCCGGGCGGCCGGCCGATGCCGACCCTGACGCGCGGGAACTCCGCGGTGTCGAGAGCCTTCGCGACGTCACGCACCCCGTTGTGGCCGCCGTGCCCGCCGCCGATCTTCAGCTTGACGGTGTCGAACGGGATGTCGAGCTCGTCGTGCACGACGACGATGCGGTCCGGCTCGATGCCGTAGAACTTCGCGAGGCCCGCGACGGGGCCGCCGGAGACGTTCATGAACGAGTTCGGCTTGGCGAGGATGATCTTCGGCCCGCCCGGGCGCAGCCAGGTCTCGGCCACGCGCGCGTTCGCCTTGTGCGCCTTGAAGCCCTCGCCGCGGCGCTCCGCGAGCACATCGACGACGAGCTGGCCCACGTTGTGGCGCGTCAGCTCGTAGCGCGGACCGGGGTTGCCCAGTCCCACGACCAGCCACGTCTCGGCCATGACATCCCTCTCGACGACGAAGCCCGCCCCCACCGGTGACGGCGGTGACGGGCTCCGGACGGTGACTTACTCGGCGGCGGCGTCCTCGGCGGGTGCCTCGGCGGCGGCCTCGGCCGTCGCGGCGACAGCGGCGTCAGCAGCCTCGTCGTCGGCGGTCGGCGCGGCCGGGGTCGCGATGGCGACGATGAGCAGCTCCGGGTCGCCGGCCAGGGTCGCGCCCTTGGGCAGCTTCAGGTCGGCGGCGGTGATGTGCGCGCCCTCCTCGAGGCCCTCGACGTCGACCTCGATGTGCTGCGGGATGTGCGTGGCCTCGACCTCGAGCGACACCGTGGTGTTGTCGAGGTTGACGATGGTGCCGGCGAACGACTCGCCCACGACGACGATCGGCACGTCGACGGCGAGCTTCTCGCCCTTCTTCACGACGAGGAGGTCGATGTGCTCGATGATCTGGTGCACCGGGTCCTTCTGCACGTCCTTGACGAGCGCGAGGTGGCTCTTGCCCGCGATGTCGAGCTCGAGCAGTGCGTTCGCGCGGCGGATGAGCAGCGCGACCTGGTGGCCGGGCAGCGCGACGTGCACCGGGTCGGTGCCGTGGCCGTACAGGACGGCGGGGATCTGGCCGGCGGCGCGCAGACGGCGGGCGAAGCCCTTGCCGAAGTTCTCGCGCAGCTCGGCGGTGACCTTGTTGTCGGTTTCGGTCGACATGATGGAATCTCCTTGCAGGGCACACGGGCCCGGATGTGGGGCTGGGGTTCGACTCGAACGCATGCGCGTGAGGAAAGCCGTGTGAGCCTGCTTCACCGCGTCGATCACGGATGCCTGTGCTCACCCTTGCGGGTCGCGGGCACCCCTCGCCGAAGTACGAATCCCAAGTCTACCAGCGCCGTCACTACGATGGAGACGCTGCCCCTTTCCCGATGGAGGACCCATGATCGACAGCCAGCTCGCCTCGAACATCCTGCTCGGCGTGATCGGTCTCATCGCCCTCGGCGGCGTGGTCGGCACGGCCGCGGCGTTCTTCTCGATGGGCCGCTCCGCCTACCGCAAGGACTGATCCGCCAGCGCGGCGGACGCGTCCGCGGCCACATCGTCGATCGCTCCTGCGGCGCTGATCCGCACGCCCGCCTCGTCGGCGGCGAGCGGCTCGAGCGTGCTCAACTGGGACGCCAGGAGCGCGGGCGGCATGAAGTGCTCGCGCTCGGCCATGCGCCTCGCCAGCTCGTCCGGGGTCACCTCGAGCTCCACGAACACCGCGTCCGGCGCCTGCGCGCGGATCCGGTCCCGGTACCTGCGGGCCAGCGCCGAGCAGGCCACGACGACCTCGCCCCGCTCGCGCAGCGCGCGGCCGACGTCGTCGAGCCACGGCATCCGGTCGTCGTCGTCCAGTGGGATGCCCGCCGCCATCTTCGCGATGCTGGCGGCGGGATGCAGATCGTCGGCGTCGATGAACAGCGCTCCGTGCAGGGCGGCCAGACGTGCGCCGATCACGGTCTTGCCCGAGCCGCTCGGCCCCATCACGACCACCGGCCGGACCGTGCGCGCACGCTCGCTCACCATCGGCTCCCTCGTCGCGGGGGCATCCAGCCCTCGCGGTGCAACACGCACACGTCAGACTCTAGGCTGGAAGCGAACGACGACAGGAGAGTGCGTGTCTGAGGCAGTGGCGAATATCGGTGTGGTGGGCCTTGCGGTCATGGGGTCGAACCTGGCCAGGAACCTGGCCAGCCGCGAGGGGAACACGGTGGCGGTGTACAACCGCAGCCGTTCGAAGACCGATGAGCTGCTCGCCGAGCACCCCGAGGCCGGCTTCGCTCCCGCTTTCACGTACGAGGAATTCGCGGCGACGCTGACGAAGCCGCGCACGGCGATCATCATGGTCAAGGCCGGCGCAGGCACCGACGCCGTGATCAACGCGCTCGTCGAGGTCTTCGAACCGGGCGACATCATCGTCGACGGCGGCAACGCGCTGTTCACCGACACGATCCGCCGTGAGAAGGCCGTCCGCGAGACCGGCATCAACTTCGTCGGCGCCGGGATCTCCGGCGGCGAGGAGGGCGCGCTGCTCGGCCCGTCGATCATGCCGGGCGGCTCGGACGAGTCGTGGGTCACCCTGGGCCCGATCCTGAAGTCGATCGCCGCGGTCGCCGAGGGCGAGCCGTGCGTCACGCACATCGGCCACGACGGCGCAGGGCACTTCGTGAAGATGGTGCACAACGGCATCGAGTACGCCGACATGCAGCTGATCGCCGAGGCCTACGACCTCATCCGCCGTGGCACCGGCAAGAGCCCGGCCGAGATCGCCGACGTCTTCGCCGAGTGGAACCGCGGCGAGCTGGAGAGCTACCTCATCGAGATCACCGCCGAGGTGCTGCGCCAGGTCGACGCCGCGACCGGCCAGCCGCTGGTGGACGTCATCCTCGACCAGGCCGGCGCGAAGGGCACCGGCGCCTGGACGGTGCAGACCGCGCTGAACCTGGGCACCCCGGTCTCCGGCATCGCCGAGGCCGTGTTCGCCCGCTCGCTGTCGAGCCACCCCGAGCAGCGCGCCGTCTCGCGCGACCTGCCCGGCCCCTCGGCCTCCACCGGGTTCGTCGACGACGCCGACGCCTTCATCGAAGACGTGCGGCTCGCGCTGTACGCCTCGAAGATCGTCGCGTACTCGCAGGGGTTCGACGAGATCCGCGCCGGCGCAGCCGAGTACGACTGGACCATCGACCTCGGCGCCGTCTCGAAGATCTGGCGCGGCGGCTGCATCATCCGCGCCCAGTTCCTCAACCGCATCGCCGACGCCTACGCCGAGGCTCCCGAGCTGCCGGTGCTGCTCACCGCCCCGTACTTCGTCGAGGCCCTCGGCCGGGCGCAGGACTCGTGGCGGCGCATCGTGCAGTCCGCGGCGGGCACCGGCATCCCGGCTCCCGCGTTCGCGTCGTCGCTGGCGTATTACGACGGGCTGCGCGCCGAGCGCCTGCCGGCCGCGCTCGTGCAGGGTCAGCGCGACTTCTTCGGCGCGCACACGTACAAGCGCGTCGACCGCGACGGCACCTTCCACACGCTCTGGTCGGGCGATCGCACCGAGATCGAGGCCGAGGACACGCACTGAGTTCGGTGAGCTCGGTCCCCGCGTCGCTGCGCGTGCAGCGGGCGACCGCGCGGATCGTGCTCGCCGTGCTCAGCGCCGCCTATCTGTGGGCGGTGGCCTGGCTGACGCTGCGGGCACGTCCGTACGGATCCGACATCGCCGACGCGCTCGACCGGCTGCTGGTCTGGCTGGCGCAGCGCGAGTCGACGGCGTGGATCACGTTCGACCGCGTCGAATTCGCCGCCAACGTCGCGATGTTCGTGCCGCTCGGGGTGTTCGCCGTGCTCTGGTTCGGCGTCCGCGGGTGGTGGACCGCTCCCCTGCTCGGCCTCGCCGTCAGCGGGGCGATCGAGACGCTGCAGGCCGCCTACCTCGACTCGCGGGTTCCCGACGTGCGGGACATCGTCGCGAACACGCTCGGCGCGACGATCGGGATGCTGCTCATGCTGCTGCTGGCCTTCCTGCTCCTGCCCCGCCGCGACCGCTGACGGCTCGTCAGAGCCAGCCCTGCCGCCGGAACAGCACATACAGCGCGCCGCTGACCGCGGCCATCAGCCCGAGCGCCATCGGATACCCCCACACCCAGTCGAGTTCGGGCATGTAGCGGAAGTTCATGCCGTACACGGTGCCGACCAGGGTCGGCGCGAAGCCGATGGCCGCCCACGCCGAGATCTTCTTGACCTGGTCGTTCTGGGCGAGACCCTGCTCCGACATCCGCCGCATGGCGACGTTGTTCTGCTGCTCGATGAGCGTGGCGTGCACGGTCAGGGCGGCGTCGAGGGTGTGCCGGAATCCGTCGATGCGCTCCACGACATGCTGGGCGCGGTCGGAGCTCGCCCGCAGCGCCGCGGAACCCGCGCTCTTGCCCTGCGCGGTCAGGGTCTCCTCCAGGCGCCGGATGACGTCAGGGAGCGCGGAGGTCGCGTGCTGGAGGTCGATCACCTCGCGCTGCAGGTCGAAGATCCGCCGCGTCACATGCGGGTGATCGGAGAACAGCTCCTCCTCGATCTCGTCGATGTCGTTCTCGACGCCGTCCGCGACCGGGCGGTAGCCGCTGAGCACCTCCTCGACGAGCGCCCAGACGACGCCGTAGGGGCCGCGCGCCAGCACCTCGGGGTGCGCCTCGAGGCGCTGACGCACCGCATCCGTGTCGATGTCGTCGTCGTCCTGGACGGTCACGATGTAGTCGGGGCCGACGAACACGTCCACCTCGCTGGACTCGACCCGCTCGGTCTCGTCGATGTACGTGGCCGGATGCAGCACGACGAACACGGTCTTGCCGAAGTGCTCGATCTTGGCACGCTGATGGCCGGCGAGGCTGCCCTGCACGGCGAGCGGATGCAGCCCGAGCAGGTCGGCGATCACGCGGAGCTCGTCGCCGTCCGCCCTGCGCAGCCCGATCCAGGCCATCCCCCCGTTGGTCCGGGCGCGGGCGATGGCGTCGGAGGGTGCGTCGCCGGAGGCGATCCGCACCCCGTCGACGTAGACCCCCGAGTCGATGACCGTCATGATGCCCACGATACGTCCACGACCGGGGGTCTCCGGTCAGCGCGTGATGTCGCGGATGCTGCCGCGCTCGAGCTTCAGGCGTCGGCTCGCCCTGCGGGCGACCGCCGAGTCGTGGGTCACGACGATGAGCGTCAGCCCCTCCTCGTTCAGGCTCCGCAGCAGCGTGAGGATCTCGTCGCGCATGCTCTCGTCGAGGTTGCCCGTCGGCTCGTCGGCCAGGAGCACCGTCGGTCGCTTCACGATCGCGCGGGCGATCGCGACGCGCTGCTGCTGGCCCCCGGAGAGCTCGCCCGGCTTGTGGTCGGCGCGGTCGGCGAGGCCCACGTGGGTGAGCGCCTCGGTGACTCGGTCGGCCCGCTCCTGCCTCGGCAGGCCGAGCGGCTCGAGGCCCATGTCGACGTTCTCGTGCGCGGTCAGCGTCGGGATGAGGTTGAACCCCTGGAACACGAACCCGATCTCGCGGGCGCGCAGCGCCCCGAGCTGGGCGCTCGTCGCGGTCGCCATGTCGAGGTCGCCGAGCCGCAGCGATCCGCTGGACGGCTTGTCGAGGGCGCCGAGCAGCTGCAGGAGGGTCGACTTCCCGCCGCCGGTCGGTCCCTGGATGGTCGCGAACTCCCCCGCGGCGATGTCGAGGTCGACGCCGTCGAGCGCCTTCACGATCCGGCCCTTCTGCCGGTAGGTGCGCGTGACCTGCGCGAGCCGGTAGATGGGGACGGGGGATGCGGGTGCCGCCGGCGTCTCGGCGTGCACGTCTGCGATGGTCATGTTCTCTCCTGTCGTGGAGGCCTGCGGGTCGGAAAGGGCGGGTTCCATCGGTCAGCCCACCGATCGGAGGGCTTCGGCCGGGCTGAGCCGCGCGGCGCGCCAGCCGCCGAACGCCCCGGCGAGCAGGCCGCCGGCGACGGCGAGGCCGACCGCGGCGACGATCACCCACGGCGTGAGCGGGGCGTGCAGGACGATGTCGGCGGCGGTCTGCGACGCCTGCGCGAACGGTCCGCCGCCGCCCATCATCATCTGGCCGCCGCCCGGTCCGGTCTGCGTCGCGGCAGCGGGAGCCGCCGAGATCGTCGGGGAGATGAGGTTGATGGCCGCGATGCCCGCCAGCCCGATCACGAGACCGGCCGCGCCGCCGATGAGGCCCTGCACGACCGACTCGCCGGCGACCTGGCCGACGACGCGTCCGTTGGACCAGCCGATGGCCTTGAGCGTGCCGAACTCGCGCGTGCGGCGCGAGACGCCGGAGATGGTGAACAGCACCGCCATCGCCAGGGCGACCGCGAGCACGATGATGGACAGCCAGGTGCCGAGGTTCGTGATCAGCGACGTGGCACTGGAGAGCGAGCCGGAGACGGTCGCGGCGAGATCGGACTGCGAACTGACGGTGGCGTCGGGCAGCTCCGCCTCGATCGCCGACTGCACGGAGGCGATGGCGTCGGCCGACTCGGCCTGCACGTACACCGTCGACACGACGTCGTCGAGGCCGGCGATGGTCTGCGCGGTGTCCAGCGGCAGGTATACGTTCGCGGCGGTGTCGGCCTCGCTGCCGGTGGCGGAGACGATGCCGACCACCTCGACGTCGGTGCCGCCCACGTCGATGGTGTCGCCCACGGCGAGCTCGCTGGTCGAGGCGTAGGTCGCGTCCAGCACGGCGACGTCCGCCCCGGCGTCGGACGACGCGAGCCCGCGCCCGTCCGTCACCTCGACGGCCGACAGCGGTCCGACCGCGGTGTCGGCGGGGTCGATGCCCAGCACGGTGTAGGACTCGACGTCGAACGAGCCGCCGCCGAAGCCGCCGCCCGCGCCGCCGCCGTCGCCCTGCGGAGGCGCCTGCCCCTGCGTCTCGGTGGTCGCGCCGGAGTCATCGGGGCGCTGCGGGAGCTCGCCCGAGAAGGTGGCGTTGGTGAGGCTGAGGGCGCCGGATGCGGCGGCCACGCCGTCCAGGCCTGCGACGGTGTCGACGGTCGAGGCCTCGAGCGTTCCGCGCATCATGTCGGCGGTCAGCCGCGACTGGCTGAGCGAGGTCGTGCCGTCGTCGGCGGTCGTGCCGCCCTCCTCGTCGAACTCGAACCGGCCGCCCTGGCCGCCCTCCCCCGGCTCCGCCATCGAGCCGGTGACGGTGATGTCGGTGCCGACGCCGTAGACCGACTCGAGCGCCTGGGACTGCGCGTCGCGGACGCCGGCCGCGAGTGCGTTGACGATGATGACGAGCGCGATGGCGATCGCGAGGCCGGTGGCGACGATGATCGTCTGCTTCTTCCGGCCGGCGAGCTCGCGCCGTAGGTACGTGCCGTACATGGGTCTCCTTCTGGCGGCGGGGGCCTGCCTCACGAGGATGACGGTACGAGCGGCGGCGATGCGGCGGTTCAGCGCGCCTTATGGAATCCGTATGAGCGCGGAGCTCACAGCATCCGCATAGGTTCTTCCACAGCAGGCCCATAGGAATGCGCGCACAATGAACCCATGACCGCGATCGCTCCCGCCACCGCCCTCCACCGCCCCGACGGCACGCCCCTGCGCGTGCTGGTCGTCGACGACGAGCAGATGCTCACCGATCTGCTGTCGATGGCGCTGCGGATGGAGGGATGGGACGTGCGCACGGCCGCGAGCGGCTTCCAGGCGCTGCAGTCGGCGCGGGAGTTCGAGCCGGACGCCATGGTGCTCGACATCATGATGCCCGACCTCGACGGCATGGCGGTGCTGCAGCGGCTGCGCCACTCCGGCAACGACGTGCCCGTGCTGTTCCTCACCGCGAAGGATTCCGTCGGCGACCGGGTCGCCGGCCTCACCGCGGGCGGAGACGACTACGTCACCAAGCCGTTCAGCCTCGAGGAGGTCGTGGCGCGGCTGCGCGGCCTCATGCGGCGCGCGGGCAGCGCCCTCGCCGACGAGGCCGAGCCCATCCTGCGGGTCGCCGACCTGTCGCTGAACGAGGACAGCCACGAGGTCGAGCGCGCCGGCCAGGCGATCGAGCTGACCGCGACCGAGTTCGAGCTGCTGCGCTTCCTCATGCGCAACCAGCGCCGGGTGGTGTCGAAGGCGCAGATCCTCGACCGGGTCTGGAACTACGACTTCGGCGGGCGCTCCAGCGTCGTCGAGCTGTACATCTCGTACCTGCGGAAGAAGATCGACGCGGGCCGCGAGCCGCTCATCCACACTGTGCGCGGCGTCGGCTACATGATCAAGGCGCCCCAGTGACGCAGACCGCCGACGCGGAGCCGGCCGAGCCGTCCCCCACCACGGCGCCGAGGCTGCGCTGGAGCCTGCAGACGCGACTGATGGTCGCGGTGATCGGCATCGTGTCGCTCATGCTCGTGATCATCGCCGTGGCCACGAGCGCGGTCTTCGGCACCGTGCTGCAGGACAATCTGAACGCCAAGCTGCAGACCACGCAGCAGCAGACCGGCCAGGTGCTGCTGCAGCTGCAGTACGGTCCCCCTGGCGAGCCCATCACGGCGTACGACGTGCTCGAGGCCGGCCGTGAGCAGCCGGGCACGCTGCTGATCGTGCGCGCGCCGGAGGGCACGACCACCGGCGCCGTCGTCGCGTCGGACACGGACGTCGAGACCCTCTCCGACGAGCAGGTCGACGCGGTCGTCGAAGGGATCAGCCAGCCGGAGCACGATGTCGACGTGCCCGGTCTCGGCGAGTACCGCGTGACCGCCTACCAGGCGCAGAGCTACGTCGCCGTCGCCGGCCTGCCCCTGAGCGAGGTGCAGACGACGATCACCCAGATGCTCACCACGATGCTGCTGGTCACCGCGGGCGGCCTGCTGCTGCTCGCGGCGGTGATCGCCCTGGTCATCAGGGCCAGCCTCGCGCCGCTGCGCGCCGTCGCCGACACCGCCACCCGCGTGGCCGCCATGCCGATGTCCGAGGGCGCGGTGACGATCAGCGAGCGCGTGCCGGGCGATCAGGCCGACGAGCACACCGAGATCGGGCGCGTCGGCCACGCGCTGAACACGCTGCTCGACCACGTCGACGAGTCGCTCGACGCGCGACAGCGCAACGAGGAGCGGATGCGTCGCTTCGTCGCCGACGCGAGCCACGAGCTGCGCACGCCGCTGGCATCGATCCGCGGCTACTCGGAGCTGTCGCTGCGGGCGCCCGACCTCTCTGAGAACACGGAGTCGTCCCTCGAGCGCATCCAGGCGCAGTCGCTGCGGATGACGACCCTGGTCGAGGACCTCCTGCTGCTGGCGCGGCTCGACGAGGGCCAGGAGCTCGTGTACGGCTCCGTCGACCTGTCGCAGCTGGCGATCGAGGCGGTCGCCGATGCGCGGCCGGCCGGCCCCGACCACATCTGGCAGCTCGACCTGGGCGAGGATCCCGTCGTGGTCGCCGGCGACGCGGTGCGCCTGCACCAGGTCGCAGCGAACCTGCTCGCGAACGCCCGGACGCACACCCCTGCCGGCACGACCGTCACGGTGAGCGTGCATCGTGCCGACGGTCAGGCGGTGCTGCGGGTGCACGACGACGGCCCCGGGGTCGATCCGGCGATCGCCGACGACCTGTTCGAGCGCTTCTCGCGGGCCGACCGGTCGCGCGCGCGGAAGACCGGCGGCACCGGTCTCGGCCTGTCGATCGCGAAGGCCATCGTCGACGCGCACGGCGGGACGCTGAGTGTGCAGAGCACCCCCGGCGACACCACGTTCGAGCTGCGTCTGCCGGCGCGCCCGGCCGACGCGGCCGAGGCCTGACCGACGCGCGCCGCGGCACAGCATCCCTGAGGTCGGCCCGGATGAGGGTCACTCGGTGTCGCCTGCGCGCGCCCGGGCGACCCGAACTGCCACCTGACGGCCGGCCGGCCGGGATGAGGTGTCACGAACTGTCGCATCGCCCACGCGCAGCGACAAGAACTGCCACCTGACGGAGCGGAGCAGCATCCCTCATTCAGCCTGGATGAGCTGCCACCTGACGCCCAGCGGTGGCGCTCAATAGCCGCTGAAGGCGTCGGTCGTGATCGAGCGGGCCCGCTCGAGGGCCGGCGCGAGGTCGGCGATGAGGCCGGCCGGGCCGGAGATGTACGCGTGGCGCGCCGAGATGTCGGGCACGACCGCGAGGAGGCCGTCGGCGTCCAGGCGCACGCCGCCCGCCCACCGCCAGTGCGCCGGCAGCGACTCCGGCTCGTCGCGGGTGAAGACCACCACCGGGACGCGGGTGGCGGCCAGCTCGTCGCGGAAGGCCAGCTCGGCCGCGGTCGACGCGATGTACACGAGCACGATGTCGCGGTCCTCCGCCGCGGCGCTGACGTGGCGCAGCTGCGACACGAACGGGGTCACGCCGATGCCCGCGGCGACCATGAGAACGGGTGCGCCGTGACGGCTCGGCAGCAGGAAGTCGCCCCACACGCCGGTCGCCGCCAGTGCGCCCCCCGGCGACACCTGCGCGAGGGCCTTCTTGTACGAGCTCTGCGGCTTGCCGTCCGGTCCGGTCGACTCCTTGAACGCGACGACGAGCTGCGGAAGGTCCTCCGGCGCCGACGCGATGCTGAATTCGCGCCGGGTGCCCCGGGCATCGGGATGCGGATGCGGCACCTCGAGCTCGACGTACTGGCCCGGCGAGAAGGCGAGGCGGCGCGCGGTCCGGAACGTGAGCTGCTGCACGCTCGCGGTGATCTGCTCACGCGAGACGAGGGTGAGCCGCACCGCCGCGCGGAACGAGAACGCGAAGGCGACGAGGTTGCCGATCAGCAGCGCCCGCTCCTGGCCCAGGGTGATCTCGCCCAGCGGGATCGGCCATCCGGCGAGCACACCGACGACCGCGGCGACCGTGGACTGCTGCCAGCGCCGCGGCGGCAGGGTGAGCGGCTCGGACAGCATGAACGCGCCGAGGAACAGGAACGGCGAGGACCACAGCACGCTCCAGAGCACCTGGCCGTAGTCGATCTCCAGGCCGGCCGCCTGGTACTGGGCCACGGTGCGCAGGAGCGCCACCGCGACCGCGATGAGGAGGAAGATCCCGACGACCCGGAGCTTCTCGGTGCGCCAGAGCACCGCCACCCCGACGAGGATCACGGGCGCGGCCATCGCCGGAGTCCCGACCCACCACGACGAGGCGCCGAGCTCGGGCCACGGGATGCTGAGCAGCGTCAGCACGGTCGCGCCGACCGCGGCGGGGTTGAAGATGTGGCGCCCGCGCCAGGCCAGCGCGTACTTCGAGAGCGACGCGACGGCCGCGGCCACGGCGAGCCCGACCAGCGCGACCGGCTCGAGCGTGGGTCGCAGCACGAACAGCAGGATGTGAGCCGTGATCAGGGACGACTCCACCCGTGCCGGGAGTCCCAGCATCCGCTGGGCGACCGCGTCCACCACGACGCAGACGCCGCACAGGACGGCGAGACTGACGACCAGCTCGAGGGGCGTGGGGGCGACCAGCCCGAAGAACGACAGGATGAGGGCCACCAGCGCGAGCGCCGCGAGCCCGAGCAGCACCAGCCGGTACATCGAGAGCCGGCCGAGCTGCGCGTAGACGCGGTTCCACAGCGCGGTGAGGGTTCCGGTCATGACGTGCACGGGCGCTTCGCTCACACGTCCACGCTATCGCCCCGTGAAGAGGGTCGCGCCGCAGCCTGGTGACCACTCCACCCGGCCGTCGGTCGTCATCCGCACCCATTCGACGCCCCACCGGTGCGCCAGCGCCGGTCCGCCGTCGAAGAAGAGCGCGGTCGCGGCCGCATCCGCGTGCATGGCGTCTGGTGCGAGCGCCCAGGTCGCGGCGATGGTGCGCACCGGCTCGCCGGTGCGGGCGTCGAGCACATGGTGCAGCCCGTCGCCCCAGGCGCGGCGATTCGTCGCCGATGCGCAGAGGGCCGCATCGGCGACCTCCCAGACGCCGATCGCGCGCTGCGGGTCGTACGGGTGCTCGAGCGCGATCCGCTGCGCCGCGCCGCGCACGGCGATGTCTCCCCCTGCGTCGACCACGAGGTCTCCCCCGGCGGCGTGCTGCGTCTCCGCGAGCACCAGATCCACCAGGCGCCCCTTCCCGAGCGCGCCGACGTCGATCAGCGCGGGTGCGGCGAGGGCGAGTCGCCCGTCCCGCCAGGTCAGGAGGTCGGTCCATGCGGCCGGTGCCGCGGACGGCCCCTCGTCGCGCAGCGAGTAGGCGGCGTCGTAGCCGCGCCGCGCGAGGGGTCCGCCGACGAGCGGGTTCACGGCGCCGTCCGTGGCCTCCGACAGCTCCGCGTAGACCGCGAGCATCGGCGCGGCGTCCGCCGGCGCGGGTGCCGACCCGCCCGCCGCGAGCCGCGACACGAGCGAGTCGTCGCGGAACCGCGACCACTCCAGGTCGAACGAGGCGATCGTCTCCGTCACGGTCGTCCGCACCGACGGGGGAAGCGCGTGGGCGGACTCGATCTCCCACACGGTGCCGATGGCCTCGAACCGCCACACGACCCGCTCCGGCGCCCTGCTCACGGGATCAGGCCGCCGCATCCGCCTTGATCTGATCGATCGCCTCGTTGAACCCGCCGCTCGTGAGCGAGGAGCCGGCGACCCGGCTGACCGAGATCTCGTCGATGTCCTTGCCCACGACGACATCGGCGATCCCGCCGATGAACTCGCCCTGGTACTGCTCGGACTCGCGCCTGGTCGGGTTGCCCGTCACCTCGACGGCGGTGATGACGTCGTCTGCGAGGGTGACCGTGACGGAGATGGTCTCGACCGATTCGGGCGTCGCGTACGACCCCTCGGCCGTGTAGGTGCCGTCGGCGTAGCTCGCGGTCGACGAGTCGCCCGTGTCGCCGGACGCGCTCGACTCGCTGCTCGGCGCGCTGGACTGCTCGCCGTCGACGTCGGTGGTGCCGCCGCCGGTCGTGGAGCAGCCGGCGAGCAGGACGATCCCGGCGACGCCGGCGAGACCGGCTCCGACGCGGAGCGGACGGGGGGCGGCGGGAGTGCGGATCATGGGGTCCTCCTTCTGCAGCGGTACGGGGGGATGTCCCACGCTAGGCGGGTCCGCTCGCCATGGTTGCCGAACCGCCTATGAGACCGCTTTGAATCAGCGTCGCGGCCCGGCGTCGCGCGTGCGCAGCACGCCCTTGAGCACCTCGACGAGGAAGAAGATCACGACGGACAGCAGCAGCGGCAGCAGCCACGACTGCGCGCCCAGCGGGACCGACTCGAAGAGCACGTTCATGAACGGCACGTAGGTGAACACGAGCTGCAGCGCGATCAGCGCGGCGGCCGAGATCCACACCATCCGGTTGCCGCGGAACACGTCAGTTGTGATGCTCGACCGCGTCAGGAACCGGCAGTTGAGCAGGTAGGCGAGCTGACCGAGTGCGAGCATGAGCACGGCCTGGGTCCGTGCGTACTCGACGGCCACGCCGACGGCCACCTGCGTGTAGAACACCCCCATCGCGGCGGCCGCGATGAGGACGGACACCACCAGCACGAACCCGAACTCGCGCCCGTCGATGATGCCCCCGCCCGTGCGGCGAGGCGGCCGCGACATGATGCCCCGCTCGGCAGGCTCGTACGCGAGCGCGAGCGAGAGCGTCAGCGCCGTCACCATGTTGACCCACAGCACCTGCACCGAGGTCAGCGGCAGGGTGAGCCCGAAGACCACGGCGATGAGGATGACCAGCGACTGCGCGCCGTTGGTGGGCAGCAGGAAGACGACCGACTTCCGGAGGTTGTCGTAGATGCGGCGGCCCTCGCGGATCGCGCTGCGGATCGTGGCGAAGTTGTCGTCCGCGAGGACGATCTCGGCGGCCTCCTTGGTCGCCTCGGTGCCCTTGATGCCCATCGCGATCCCGACGTTCGCCCTGGTGAGGGCCGGCGCGTCGTTGACCCCGTCGCCGGTCATCGCGACGACCTCGTCGTGTGCCTGCAGCGCGCGCACGATGCGGATCTTGTGCTCGGGGCTGGTGCGGGCGTAGACGTCGACGTCGCGCACCACCCGGGTGAGCTGGTCCTGGCTCAGCGCCTCGAGCTCGGCGCCGGTGAGGACGCGCACGTCGTCGCCGCTGACCAGGCCCATCTCGCGTCCGATCGCGAGCGCCGTGCCCGCGTGGTCGCCCGTGATCATCTTCACGCTGATGCCGGCGTGGTGGCAGTCCGCGATCGCCTCGATCGCCTCCGGCCGCGGCGGGTCGACGATGCCCCACACGCCGAGGAACTCGAGGTCGTGCAGATCGTCGATGCCGAGCCCGTCGGTTCCGGCGGGCACCGGCCGACGCGCGGCGGCGAGCACCCGCAGCCCCTGCGCGCTGAGCTCGTCGACGACCCCGTCCCACCGCGCGCGGTCGAGCGGCTCGGCCCCCCGCAGGCCGCGCTGCGATCCGGACCGATCGAGCAGCCGGTCAGGAGCCCCCTTCACGAGGATCGCCCGCGACGAGTCGGAACCCTCGTTGAGGGTCGCCATGAACTTGTTCGCGGAGTCGAAGGGCAGCACGCCGACGCGGGTGCTGCCGCCGGCGTTCACGGCACCCTTCATCGCGACGACCTTCAGGGCACCCTCGGTGGGCTCCCCGACCAGCGCCCAGCCTCCGTCGCCGGAGGCCGCGGCGGGGTCGGCCACGATGTGGGCGTCGTTGCACAGGGTCGCCACGGCGAGGATCGCGGCGAGGTCGCCGCCGGACTGCCCCTCGCGCGGCTCGATCGCGCCGTCGGGGTCGTACCCGAGACCCGTCACGTCGTAGGTCGCGACGGGGGTCACGATGCTGCGCACGGTCATCTCGTTCTTCGTCAGCGTCCCGGTCTTGTCGGAGCACACCGTGGTGACCGAGCCCAGGGCTTCGACCGCGGGGAGCTTGCGGGTGATCGCCTGCCGCTTGGCCATCTGCTGCACGCCGATCGCCAGGGTGATCGTGACCAGGGCGGGCAGCCCTTCCGGGATGGCGGCGACCGCGAAGCCGATCGCCGCGGAGATGAGGTCGTCGAACGGCATCTGGTGCAGGAACCGGCCGATCAGCAGCATCACGGCCGCCATCGCGAGGATGACGATCGTGAGGAGCCGCCCGAAGTCGTCGAGCTGCCGGGTGAGGGGCGTGGCGAGCGAGCCGGCCTCGTCGGCGAGCGTCTGGATCTTCCCGATCTCAGTCGAGA
This sequence comes from Microbacterium terricola, assembly GCF_027943945.1. NCBI lineage: Bacteria > Bacillati > Actinomycetota > Actinomycetes > Micrococcales > Microbacteriaceae > Microbacterium > Microbacterium terricola. The sequence continues at coordinate 1,899,773 of NZ_AP027141.1, forward strand.
CGCCGGTGCCGGTGACGACGCCCCGGCCCTGTCCGGCGGCGACGATCGTGCCGGAGAACGCCATCGACGTGCGGTCGCCGACACCGGCGTCGTCGTCGACGGGGGCGAGGTCCTTGGATGAGGGCACCGACTCGCCCGTCAGCGCCGATTCGTCCACCCGCAGCTGGAAGGCCTGCGTCAGCCGCACATCGGCGGGAACACGATCGCCGGGCATGAGCCGGACGATGTCGCCGGGGACGAGGTCGGACGACGGGATCGTGCCCCACCCTCCGTCACGGCGCACGCTCGCGTCGGCGGACAGCATCCCCCTGATCCCGGCCAGCGCCTTCTCGGCGCGCCCCTCCTGGATGTAGCCGATGACGGCGTTGATGATCGCGACCGCCATGATCACCCAGAAGTCCAGCCAGTCCCCCATCACCGCCTTGATGACGGCGGCCGCGAGCAGGATGTAGATCAGGGTGTCGTTGAAGTGCACGAGGAAGCGCACGATCGCGGGCTTGCGGGCGGGCTCCGGCAGCTGGTTGGGGCCGACGCGTGCGAGTCGCGCGCGCGCCTCCTCGCTCGAGAGACCGTGGCCGTCGGTGCCGAGCGCGGTGACGACGTCGTCCGCCGACCGGGCGTGCGGACGGACGATCGCGAGGTCGGCGTCGGTGAGCTGAGCTGTCATGGTTCCTCCCGGATCCGGCAAGCTCAGGCTAGTGTCAGGCGGCTCCGTCGAACATGCTCGTGACGGATCCGTCTTCGAAGACCTCGTGGATCGCCCGGGCCAGCAGCGGGGCGATCGGCAGGATCGTGAGCGTCGGGAAGCGCTTGTCTTCGGGCACAGGCACGGTGTCGGTGACGACGACCTCGTCGATCGCCGGGCTCTGCAGGCGGTCGGTGGCGGGCGCGCTGAAGATCGCGTGGGTCGCGGCGACGATGACGCGCTCGGCGCCGTTCTTCTTCAGTGCCTCCGCGGCTTTCACGATCGTGCCGCCGGTGTCGATCATGTCGTCCACCAGCAGGCAGACGCGACCGGCGACCTCGCCGACGATCTCGTTGACGGTGACCTGGTTCGCCACATTCGGGTCGCGGCGCTTGTGGATGATCGCCAGCGGGGCGCCGAGGCTGTCGGACCACTGGTCGGCCACGCGCACGCGGCCGGTGTCGGGCGAGACGACGGTGAGGAGCGCGCGGTCCGCCTCGGAGAGCGTCTTCTCGAAGTACTCGAGCAGCACCGGCTTGGCGAACAGGTGGTCGACGGGCCCGTCGAAGAAACCCTGGATCTGCGCGGCGTGGAGGTCGACGCTCATCACGCGGTCGGCACCGGCGGTCTTCATCAGGTCGGAGACGAGGCGGGCGCTGATCGGCTCACGGCCGCGGCCCTTCTTGTCCTGGCGCGAGTACGGGTAGTACGGGGCGACGACGGTGATGCGCTTGGCGGACGCGCGCTTGGCCGCGTCGAGCATGATGAGCAGCTCCATCAGCCACTCGTTCACGGGCGGGCCGAAGGACTGGATGATGAAGGCGTCGCAGCCGCGGATCGAGACCTCGAACCGGGTCAGGATCTCGCCGGAGGCGAAGGTGCGGTGCTCGGTCGGCACCAGCTCGGTGCCGATCGCCTCGACCACCTGCCGCGCGAGCTCGGGGTGCGAGCTTCCGGTCAGGACGACGAGTCGCTTCTTGGTCTTGGCGACCAGACCCGGCGCGATGTCGTGCTCGCGATCGAGATCAACCGTCTTCTTCTTGCGAGCCATCGTCCGCCTTCTGTGCGGACCGAGCCTTGACCACGGCCTCTGCCGCGCCCGTTCCCGGTCTGTTCTTCTCGACCCACCCCTCGACATTGCGCTGAGGGGCGACGCTGAGTGCGAGGGCCCCGGGTGGCACATCCTTGCGGATGACGGCACCGGCTCCGGTCTTCGCTCCGTCTCCGATCCTAACGGGCGCGACGAAGACGTTGTGCGAACCGGTGTGGACCTCGTCGCCGATCTCGGTGCGGTGCTTGGCCAGGTCGTCGTAGTTCGCCGTGATCGCCCCCGCGCCGAGGTTGACGTGCTCCCCGATCGTGGTGTCGCCGATGTACGACAGGTGGGGCACCTTGCTGCCCCGGCCGATCGACGAGTTCTTCGTCTCTACGAAGGTGCCGATCTTGCCGTCGGCGGCGAGCACGGTGCCCGGCCGCAGGTACGCGAACGGGCCGACTGTCGCCCCGGCGCCGATCACCGCGAGGGTCGCGTCGGTGCGGCGCACGGTGGCGCCCTCGCCCACCTCGCAGTCCACCAGGCTGGTGTCGGGGCCGATGATCGCGCCCTCGGCGACCGTGCTGGCCCGCAGGATGTGCGTGTTCGGCAGCACGGTCACGTCCGGCGCGAGCGTCGCCGTCACGTCGATCCAGGTGGTCGCCGGGTCGAGGATCGACGCGCCGGCGAGCTGCCAGCGGCGCACGGTGCGCGCGTTCAGCAGCCGCGCCGCCTCGGCCAGCTGGGCACGGTCATTGACTCCGAGCGTCAGCGCCACGTCACGGACGACGGATGCCGCCACCCCGAGGGCCTGGGCACGCAGCAGTCCGATCACGTCGGTGAGGTACTTCTCGCCCTGCGCGTTGGCGGTGCCCACCTGCGCGAGCTGGGCGCGCAGCGGCTCGGCCTGGAAGACGTAGACGCCGGCGTTGATCTCGGTGACCGCCGCCTCGTCGTCGGTGGCGTCCTTCTGCTCGACGATCCGGTCGACGTCGCCCGCCTCGTCCCGGATCACCCGGCCGTAGCCGGTCGCGTCCTCGAGCACGGCGCTCAGGAGAGTGACCGCGGTCCCGCCGGCGCGATGCGCCCGGATCAGGCCGCTGAGGGTGTCTGCATCGAGGAGCGGCACGTCGCCGCTGAGCACCAGGACGTCTCCCGAGTAGTCGGGCAGCGCGGCGAGCGCCACCTCGACGGCCCTGCCGGTGCCGGGGACGTCGTCCTGGTCGACGACGACGATCCCCGGCGAGACGCCCATGACGGCCTCGGCGACCTGGTCGCGCTCGTGGCGCACCACGACGAGCACGTGCGCGGGCGCGAGATCGCGCGCGGTGTCGAGCACGTGGCCGACCAGCGGCCGGCCGCCGATGCGGTGCAGCACCTTGGGCACCGACGACTTCATGCGGGTGCCCTGGCCGGCGGCCAGGATGATCACGGCGAGCGACGGATCCGCGGTGTTCTCGGTCATGCTCCGCCGCCAGGATTCGAACCTAGACCTCACAGCTCCAAAGGCTGTCGTGCTGCCATTACACCACGGCGGACCGCGGCCGCCGGTGGTGCGGCCGCGGTCCAAGTCTGCCAGCCCTCAGCGCCTCACGACGACGGCGAGCGACGTGCTCGAGGTGGTCCCGGCCGCGTTGACGAACTCGACCCGGTACATGTGCGTGCCGATTCCCGCGCCCTTCACCTGCAGTCGCGCGGTCTGCGCGCTCGGGGTCTTGGCCGCGAGCGGACCCTCCGAGGCCAGCACCCCGTCCTGGTAGAAGCGGTACGAGGTGGCGTTCGTGCCCCACCACATGTTCGCCGTCACCACGAACGAGCCGTCGGTGTCCCAGTTGTCGTGGCTGAGCACCGGGGTGCCCGGCTTCGCCGCGGTCACCTTCACCATCACCGGCTGCACGGCGGTGGCGCCGCGGGTGTTGACGACCTCGCCGGTGTACACGTAGGTGCCGTCGGTGCGGCCCGTGATCCGCACGGTCGCGGTCTGCGCCCGGCGGTCGCCCGCGTAGTCCAGCGCCACGACGTCGACGAGCTCGCCGTTCTCGTAGAGGCGGAACGAGGAGCCGTTCACGCCCCACCAGAGGTTCATCGTCACCCGGTAGTCGCCGTCCTGCAGCCCGGTGTCCTGCCCGTTGTCGTGCGAGAGGACGCCCTTCGCCGGTGCGGCGGTGGCGCTGTCGGCATCGCGGCGCACGAGACCGGCCCGCGCGTCGGCGAGCAGCGTCCGCGCCTGGCCGATGCGCGCAGCGGTCGGCCAGTCGGCGTCGGCGACGACGCGCGCCCTCGCGAGCGCTGCCTCCAGCGGCGCCCACGACCAGGCGGTGTAGGCGCCGCGGTCGAGAGCGGATGCTGCCGCGATCGCTTCCACGAGCGCACTGTCGTCGACAGGGTCGCCGGCCCGGGCGAGCCGGATCTCGTCGACCGTGCCCCAGGCGCCCGCGCTGAGCGCGAGCGAGGCCGTCACCGTGAGGGCGTCGCCGTCGTCCACCGTGACGAGCCCCGTGGTGGCGGTGCGGAACACCTGCCACCCGTCCAGTGCCAGGGGCGCGCTCGCGCGCCCCTGGGCAGTGGTCGCGCTGATCGTCAGTGCATCGCCCGCGCCCTCGCCGTCGCCCTGGGTCGTGGCCCGCAGGGCGTACGTGCCCGCGGAGACCCCCGTGATGCGCTGCGACACCGTGAACGCGTACGCGCTGTCGCTCCAGAAGCTCACCGCGCGCGCTCCGGCCGCCGCGTCCGCGGTCTGCCCGATCGACGCGCCCGGCCCTGCGACCGTCCACGCCGACGACGCGGCGTCCTCGAAGCCCGGATCGAGCACCCACTGCCGCTCGGTGACGGTGACCGTCGCCGTCGCGGTCTCGCCGCGCGCCGTGCCGGGGATCGCGTACTCGCCCGGTCCCTCGATCCACGACACGGCGTCCGACCAGGTCACCGGGACGCGCTCGACCGCGCCGTTCCACGAGGTGAGCGCGACCGTGGTCGGAAGGGCGATCGCGTCACCCTCGACCACCGTGAGCGCGACGGGCGCGATCTCCGGCGCGGGCGCCTCGCCGATCAGCTCAAGCTGCGCGAACGCGGCGTCCATGCGCGCGAGAGCCGCGGTGACGCGGGTCTGCGTGGGCGTCGTGGCGGCCAGGACGACCTCGGAGATCTCGACGGCGTCGTCGAGCACCGCGAGCGAGGCCGCGGTGATGATGTCGCGGTCGAGCCCCTCAGCGCGTTCGAGGGCGGCTTCGAGCGCGCTCGTGTCTGCGGCATCCGGCGCGAGCCGCGCGAGCACGACATCGTCGAGGGTGCCCCAGGCACCAGCTGACAGCGTCGCCGAGATCGTGACCGTCACGGTCTCGCCGGCAGCCACAGCGACCGGAGCGGTGGTCGGGGTCGACCACTGCCGCCATCCGGTCATCGCGAACGGCGCGCCGGCGGTCGCCCCTGATGACGTCGTCACGGCGATCCGGACGGTGCTCGCAGCATCCTCCCCGTCGCCCTGCAGCGCCGCCGAGGCGGTGTACTTGCCGGCCGTGCTGGCCGTGACGGTCTGCGACAGCGAGTACGTGTATGCCGCACCCGAGTAGAAGTGCGCCGAGCGGGTCCCCGAGTGCGGATCGTCCGTGGCGCGCAGGGTCAGCGGACCGGTGGCCCGCCACATGCTGACGTCGGCCGCTTCGAAGCCGGGGTTGCGCAGCAGGTTCGACGCCAGCACGGTGACGGTCGCGACCGTGGCATGGCCGGATGCGGTCCGCCCGTCGACGCGGTACGCCCCTGGCCCGTCGATCCACTCTGCGGCCTCCGACCAGGTCACCGCCTCGTCCTCGGTCGAGCCGTCGTTGTAGGAGATCTCGACGGTGGCGGGCAGGGCGATCGGATCGCCGTCCGCGAACGTCAGGGCCGGCTTCTCGACGGAGGTGACCTCGCGCGGCGCGGTCGCGCCGGTGCGGGCGTACGCGAAGGTCCGCAGCGACTCCAGCGGCACGCCGTCGTGGTCGAAGAGCGCCTGGTTGTCCCAGGCCGACCCGCCGTACCACTCGCCCGCGTCGTCGGGGTCGAACTCGCCCGCGTAGCTCGATGCCCACCCTGAGCCGTCGCGCTCCCAGAGCACCTTGTTCTGCGCCAGGTCCTCGGGCGGCCCGACCGGCAGCCACGCGGGCTCCCAGTAGAAGACGCCGATACCCGCGTCTCCCACCCCGACGACGGCGGCGATCACGTCGCGGAGCGCGGTGGCCTGGCCCTGCACGCTCACCGGGTACTGCGTGGCCTCGCTCGGCAGGTCGATGACGTTGCCGTGCCCGTCGCCGTCCTCGAGGGTGTAGGCCCACGAGGTCTCGGCGACCATCACGTCCTTGCCGTATGTGTCGGCGACCTGGCGGAGGACGGTCGTGAGGTTGCTCAGGCTGCCGTGCCAGTACGGGTAGTACGACGAGGCGAACACGTCGTAGTCGACGTCGTAGTCGCTGAGGCTCTTCGCGTACCCGGCGTACCGGCCGGAGGTCTCGGGGTTGGTGAAGTGCACGGCGACGAGCGCGTCGGGAAGCGTCGCGCGGACGGCGGCAGACCCGGCCGAGAAGATCTGCGCCATGCCGGCCCAGCCGGTCACACCGGCGATGCCGTTGTTCGTCTCGTTGCCGATCTGCACCATGCGCACGTCGACGCCGGCGTCCTCGAACTGCTGCAGCGCATCGGCGGTGTACTCCCCGACGGCCGTCGCCTTCTCGGGGACCGACAGCGACGCCCACGCCTTGGGCGCCTTCTGCTTGGCGGGGTCGGCCCAGAAGTCGGAGTAGTGGAAGTCGACGAGGACCCGCAGACCCGCGTCCGTCGCCCGCTCGCCGATCTCGACCGCGCGGGCGACGTCGACGTCGCCGCCGCCATAGCCGTTGCCCTCCGCATCGAAGGGGTCGTTCCACACCCGCACCCGCACGTCGGTGACGCCCGCGTCGGCCAGGACCGCGAACAGATCGGCGGGTTCGCCGTCCTCGTCGCGGAAGACGACGCCGGAGTCCTCCAGCGCCAGCGCGGACGACACGTCGACGCCGTTGATGAAGTCCTCGGGGAGTCCGTCGACCTTGTCGACCACGATGCCGGCCTCGACGGGACCGTCGACCGCCGCTGCCGGAGCGACCATGCCGAGTGTCACCGCCCCCGCCGTGGCCGCGATGGCGGCGATCCTCATCCAGCGGGTGTGCGGGCGTGCATGCATCTTCTCGTGCTCCGATCCTCGTCGATCGATGGCTGTGACCGGTCACAGTCACTGGGAACGGTCACAGTCTCTCGCACGCGTCGAGCGGAATCAACCCCCATAATGGGCGGGTGGCACACGAGTCCGACGAGGTCGATCGCATCGTCGAGGCCTGGCTCGCCCAGCGGCCCGACCTCGACTTCTCCCCCCTCGAGGTCCTGTCGCGGGTCGACCGGCTCTCGCGTCACCTCGACCGCGCCCGGCGCGAGGCGTTCCGGCGCAGCGACCTGGAGCCGTGGGAGTGGGACGTGCTGTCCGCGCTCCGCCGGGCGGGCGAGCCGTACCGGCTGAGCCCCAAGCAGCTGCTGCAGCAGACGCTCGTCTCCAGCGGCACCATGACGAACCGCATCGACCGCCTCGTGGGCCGGCGGCTCGTGCGACGAGAGGCCGACCCGGACGACGGGCGCAGCATCCTGGTCATCCTGACCGAGGACGGCCGCACGCGCGTGGATGCCGCCATCACCCGGCTGGTCGACGCGGAGGCCGTGCTGCTCGGCAGCCTCAGCCGCGCCGACCGGGAGCGGCTCGCGGCGCTCCTCCGCAAGCTCAGCCTGGGCTTCGACGCCTGACCATCGCCCGTGCCGCGGCGCTCAGCCGACGAGTTCGGTGAGCTCGAACCAGCGGCCCTCGGCGTCATCGCGCTCGGCCTCGAGTCCGCTGATGCGCTGCATCTCGGCGGCCAGTCCGACGTAGTCGCCCTGGTCGTGCTCGGCGAGCGCCGTGCGCGCGGCGGTGATCTGCGCCTCGAGCTTCTCCATGCGGCGCTCCAGCGCGGCGAGCTCCTTCGTGGCCGCGCGCAGCTCCGCTCCGGCCAGGCCGGCGGGCGCAGCGACGGCGGCGGCGGGCCCCTGCACGGCATCCGCGTCGTCGCGACGGCGCAGACGCAGGTACTCGTCGACGCCGCCGGGCAGATGCCGCAGACGCCCGTGCAGGATCGCGTACTGCTGGTCGGTGACGCGCTCCAGGAAGTACCGGTCGTGCGAGACGACGAGGAGCGTGCCCGGCCAGCTGTCCAGCAGGTCCTCCAGCGCCGCGAGCATGTCGGTGTCGAGGTCGTTGGTGGGCTCGTCGAGGATCAGCACGTTCGGCTGGTCGAGGAGGATCAGCAGCAGCTGCAGGCGCCGCTTCTGACCGCCGGAGAGGTCCTTCACGGGGGTCGACAGCTGGGCGCTGGCGAAGCCCATCCGCTCGAGCAGCTGACCGGGGGTGAGCTCCTGCGCCTTGGACCCCGCACCGAAGGTGTAGGTGGTGCGCAGGCGCGCGATGACCACGCGCACCGGGTCGTCGAGGTGCTGCTCGAGCTCGTCGAGGCGCTGGGTGAGGGTCGCGACCTGCACGGTCTTGCCGCGCTTGACCCGCCCCGACGTGGGCTCGACGGTGCCGGCCACGAGGCCGAGCAGCGTGGACTTCCCCGCGCCGTTCACACCGAGGATGCCGGTGCGCTCGCCGGGTGCGATACGCCACTCGACGTCGCGCAGCACCTCGTGCGCGCCGACGGGTGCCGGGTACGAGACGCCCACGTCGAGCAGGTCGACGACGTCCTTGCCCAGCCGGGACACCGCGAGCGACTGCAGGCCGACCCGGTCGCGGATCTCCGGCACGTCCTCGATCAGGGCGTTCGCCGCGTCGATGCGGAACTTCGGCTTCGAGGTGCGCGCGGGCGCCCCTCGGCGCAGCCAGGCGAGCTCCTTGCGGGCCAGGTTCTGGCGGCGCTGCTCGATGACGGCCGACTGCCGGTCGCGCTCCACGCGCTGCAGGATGTAGGCGGCGTAACCGCCGTCGAAGGGCTCGACGATGCGGTCGTGGACCTCCCACGTGCGGGTGCAGACCTCGTCGAGGAACCACCGGTCGTGCGTGACGATGAGGAGCCCGGCCGCGTTCGCGGGCCACCGGGTCTTCAGGTGCGCGGCGAGCCAGGCGATCGCCTCGACGTCGAGGTGGTTGGTCGGCTCGTCGAGCATGATGATGTCGTGGTCGCCCGTGAGCAGCTGCGCGAGGGCCACCCGCCGCCGCTGTCCGCCGGAGAGCGAGCCGAGCCGCGCGTCCCAGGGCAGTCCGCCCAGGAGTCCCGCGATCACGTCGCGCACCCGCGCGGAGCCCGCCCACTCGTGCTCGGGAGTGTCGCCGACGACCGCGTGGCCGACGGTCTCGTCGTCGGGGAGGGTGTCGGCCTGGTCGAGGACGCCCACCGTCACTCCCCCGCGCACGGTCACGCGGCCGGCGTCCGGCTCCATCCGCCCCGCGAGCATGGCGAGCAGGCTCGATTTGCCGTCGCCGTTGCGGCCGACGATGCCGATGCGGTCGCCCTCGTCGATGCCGAGGGAGACGGCGTCGAAGACGACCTTGGTCGGGAATTCGAGGTGGAGGGCTTCAGCCCCCAGAAGATGCGCCATGTCCTCTCCAGGGTAGGCGCATGGTTCCGGGTGCTACGCCACCTCGACCTCTTTCCAGAAGGCGAGGTAGCCGGAGAAGTCCCTGCCGACGCGCTCGATGCCGGTCGGATACGGGGTGGGATAGGCCCATGCGCGGTCGGCGAGCGTCTGGTCGCCCTCGTGGACCGAGTAGTACTGGCACTCGCCCTTCCAGGGGCAGGTGTACGGCGTCGGGCTCTCCTGCAGCAGACTGAAGTCGACGCTTGCGGGCGGGAAATACCAGTTGCCTTCGATGCGGATCAGGTCGGACTCCGGGGCCTCGGCGTAGACGGTGTCACCGATTCGTGCTCTCAACGCAGCTCCTTGCTCTCGCGTCCTCCGAGCCTACGTGGCGTGCGCGGGGCGGGGGCCGATCAGTACCAGAAGCTCAGCCGCGGGCTCTCGTGCCACGCGAATGTGCGCGCGAGAGCCACCACATCCGACGCGCGCAGGCGCCCGGCGGTGGCGAGCGCCGCAGCGGAGACGCCGCCCAGATACAGGGCCGAGAGCTCCGCCGTGCCCAGCTGGACGCGCACCGCGCCCTCGGGGGCGTCCCCCTCCCACGGTGACACCGCTCCCGCGCCGTCCGCGTCGACCCGCAGCACCCAGCGGCCTCCGCCGATGCCGAGCGGGTCGGCCACGTCGAGCGCGAAGACGCCGGCAGCGCCGTAGCGCCGTGCTGTGAGGGCGGCCGGCACGTCGAGCACCCGGACGTACTGATGGTCGCGCACCGTGATCACGGCGGCCCGCTGGTCGGCGATCATCCACAGCAGCGGCTCGTCCAGCGAGAGCTCGCTGGCGCGCACCTCGCCGATCAGGTCGAGCTGCAGGAAGAACCGCCACAGGCCCGCGTACGCGTCGTCGTCCCCCGCGAGCAGCAGGTGGACGTGCGCGATCGACTTCGTGAAGTCGTCGTGGTTCTCCTCCACCGAGTAGACCGCGACCCCGGTCACGTCGCCGTCGAGGCCCGCGTACTGCACGGCGCGGACCTTGCCCGGATCCTCCGCGTCGGGGCGCGTGCGCGCGAGCCGATCCCAGTGGCCGCCGGGCATCTCGATCTCCCCCGCCCTGCGGGTGCGCCCTCGTTCGTGCACCTGCGGGGCGAGCTCGCGCCACCGCTCCCGCGAGATGAAGTCCACGCGGCCGGGGGCGGCGGGCCCGGTCCAGCCGGCGCGGCGTGTCTCGATGCGCAGCGACACGGCGGCAGCGGCCGAGGCGAACCCGTAGCGGCCGTAGAGAGTGGACTCGCTGACCGTGAGGACGGCGACGGGCACGCCGAGTGCGTCCGCGGCGCGCAGCTCGCCCTCCATCATCGCCCGGGCGATGCCGCGCCGGTGGTGGGTGGGCGCGACCGTGACCGAGCTGATGGCGCAGGACGGGATGCTGGTGCCCCCCGGCACCGTGAGCTCACTCACCCACGAGGCGAAGGTGCCCACCGGCACGGTCGGCTCCGGTGCGCTGTCGTCGAACACGCCGATCAGCCGCCGCTGGCCGAGCCGCTCGAACGCGGCGGCGCGGTGCAGATCGCTGCGCTCGCCGTCGAGGAAGCCGCGCGCGACCGCATCCAGCCAGGAGCCGAAGCCCGGTCGGTCGTCGTTCGGCACGCGCGTCAGCCGCAGGCCCCGGTCGGCCAAGGCCGCCGCTGCGGCGCCGTCCACCGGCCCGTCGTGGTGGGTGCGCACGAGATCGTCCATGGTCGCTCCGTTCTGGGGGGGGTCGGTCAGACCGGCATGACGCGCGCGCCCGGCACCGGTCCGTGCACGTGCAGGGCGGGGTGGCGGGCCGCGGCGAGGGTCACCTGCAGCTCGAGGGCCTCCTCGGCGCCGCCGGCGAGGAAGGCGAGCGTCGGCCCCGATCCGGACACGAGGCCGGCGAGCGCACCCGAGCGCTCCGCGGTCTCGAGCACGTCGCGCAGTTCGGGGCGGGTCGAGAGCGCTGCGGCCTGCAGGTCGTTGCGCACGTAGGCGGCGAGCGCCACGGCGTCGCCGGCCCGGAGGGCGTGCAGCACCCCGGGGTCGACGGCGGGAACGCGCGGCGCAGGGGCGATGTCGGGCCCTGCGCGCAGCTCGTCGAGGCGGCGGTAGACCTCGGGGGTCGACAGGCCCTCCTCCGATGTCACGATGACCCAGTCGAAGCGCCCCTTCGCCAGCGCAGGGCTGAGCTGGTCACCGCGGCCGGTGCCGATGGCGGTGCCGCCCATGAGCGCGAACGGCACATCCGCGCCGAGCCGGGCGGCGAGGCGGTGCAGCCCGTGCGTGCCGAGCTCCGCGCCCCAGAGCGCGTCGCAGGCGACGAGGGCGGCGGCGGCATCCGCCGAGCCTCCGCCCATCCCGCCCGCGACGGGGACGTGCTTGACGATGTCGAGGTGCACGCCGCCGTCGTGGCCGATCTCCTTCGCGACCAGCCGCGCCGCCCGGAGCGCGAGATTGCGGTCGTCGGCGGGAACGCCGGTCACATCGACGGTGCCGGAGATCGACACCGTGAAGTCGCGTGCCGGCTCCGCCCAGACGTCCTCGTACAGCGAGACGGCCTGGTACGCCGATGCCACGTCGTGGTACCCGTCGGCCTGTGCACCGCCGACTTCGAAGAAAACGTTGAGCTTGCCGGGTGCCCGCACGTGCACGCGGTCGGCGACCAGGACCTCCGTCACAGCTGTGCCGACTCAGCCCACAGGTCGACGTCGATGCCGTCCGAGAGGGAGTCGATCTGCTCCAGCTCCTCGGCCGAGAAGCCGGGACCGGTCAGCGCCGCGATGTTCTCGTCGAGCTGTGCGGGGCGGCTCGCGCCGATGAGCGCCGAGGCGACCACGCCGTCGCGCAGGACCCACTGGATCGCCAGCTGCGCGAGCGTCTGCCCGCGCTCCTTCGCGATGACGTCGAGTCCGCGCAGCGTCGCCAGCCCGTGCGCGGAGAGCTGCTGCTGCGGCAGCGACGAGCGCTGCTGCGCGCGCTGCGCCGTGCCGTCGCCGAGGTACTTGTCGGTGAGCAGCCCCTGCGCGAGCGGGGTGAACGCGATCGCGCCCATGCCCTCCTGCTTCAGCACGCCGCTCAGGCCGTCCTCGACCCAGCGATTCAGGATCGAGTAGGCGGGCTGGTGGATCACCAGGGGCGTGCCCAGGTCGCGCGCGACGGCCGCGGCGACCGCGGTGCGCTCCGCGCTGTACGACGAGATGCCGACGTACAGCGCCTTGCCCTGCCGCACCAGCGTGTCGAGCGCCCCGATGGTCTCCTCGATGGGGGTGACCGGGTCGACCCGGTGCGAGTAGAAGATGTCGACGTAGTCGAGGCCCATGCGCGTGAGCGACTGCTCGGCGCTGGCGAGGATGTACTTGCGGCTGGCGAGGTCGCCATACGGACCGGGCCACATGTCCCATCCGGCCTTCGACGAGATGATCAGCTCATCGCGGTACGGGCGGAAGTCCTCGGCGAAGATGCGGCCGAAGTTCTTCTCGGCCGAGCCGTATGGCGGGCCGTAGTTGTTGGCCAGGTCGAAGTGGGTGATACCCCGGTCGAACGCGTGGCGCAGCAGCGTGCGCTGGTTGTCGATCGGGATGTTGTCGCCGAAGTTCCACCACAGCCCGAGCGACAGCGGCGGCAGGTACAGTCCCGAGGTGCCGACCTGGCGGTACTCGGTGCTCGCGTAGCGGTCGTCGGCGGCCGCGTAGGGCCGGTGGATATCGGCGACGTCGGGGCGGAAGCGCGGTGCGTCGGTCATCCTTCGACCCTAGCGAGCGAGCGGGCCCGCCGCGCGGGCGATGCGCACGAAGTCGTCGACCCCGAGCTCCTCGCCGCGGGCCGTGGGTACGACGCCTGCGGCGACGAGGATGTCGGATGCTGCGGCCGCCGACCCGCCGAGCACGCTCGACAGTGCCTGACGCAGCATCTTGCGCCGCTGCTGGAAGGCGGCGTCGACGATCGCGAAGGTGCGGCGGCGCTCGTCCTCGTCGGTGCGCGGCTCGGCGTCGCGGCGGAACGCGACCAGCACGCTGTCGACGTTGGGCACCGGCCAAAACACCTGGCGCGAGACCGTGCCGGCCAGCCGCCACGGGCCGTACCAGGCCGCCTTCACGCTCGGTGCGCCGTAGACCTTCGACCCTGGTGGGGCGGCCAGGCGCTCGCCCACCTCGGCCTGCACCATCACGACGCCGCGCTGCAGGTGCGGGAAGGTCTCCAGGAAATGCAGCAGCACCGGGACGCTCACGTTGTAGGGCAGGTTCGCGACCAGCACGCTGGGCTCGCCCGGCAGCTCCGACACGCGCAGCGCATCGGCGTCGACGACGGTCAAGGCGTCGGGGGCGACGCCGTGCGCCGCGGCCGTCTCCGGCAGCCGGGCGGCCAGGCGGTGGTCGATCTCGACGGCGGTGACCGCGGCCCCGGTCTCCAGGATCGCGAGCGTGAGCGATCCGAGCCCTGGCCCCACCTCGACGACGTGCTCCCCGGTTTGCACGCCGGCGACCTGCACGATCTTGCGCACGGTGTTGGCGTCGACGACGAAGTTCTGCCCGAGCTTCTTGGTCGGCGTCACGTCGAGTTCAGCGGCGAGCGCGCGGATCTCGCCGGCGCCGAGGAGGGTCACGGGCATGCGTTCACCCTACCCAGTCGGCATCCAGCCAATCGTCACGCGACGTTCACAGAGCGGGTACCCCGCCGTCGCGCGCCGCGCACATCATGGGGGTTCAGGCGTCGACGTGGCCGCGGAGGAAGCACCGACATCACTCCGGGGGGAAAGATGCCGATCACCCGACCACCCACACAGCTCACCCGATTCGACCGCGGCGGACGCGTCGTCCGCGTCAGCGAGACCTCCGCACTGTTCGTGCTGGTCTCGGTGCTCGCCACCCTCGGGGTGGTCGCGTACGCGCTGTTCCTGCTCAACCCGGCGAACCGCGGCGACCTGCTGCCCTACAGTCTCGTGCTCATCGCCGAGACGGTGCTGGTCGTGCAGGCGCTGCTGTCGATGTGGACGATCCTGTCCTCGGGGTACGAGCCGCGGGACTTCGCGTACCACGAGGCCCGCAGGACCCTGCTCGCAGACGGCGACGACACCGTCCGGCTCGGCGGCAGGGAGGTGCTCGTCGACGTCTACATCACGGCGTACGGCGAAGACCTCGACACCATCAGGCGGACCGTGGCTGCCGCGGTGGCGATGCGCGGCGCGCACCGCACCTGGGTGCTCGACGACGGGCGCTCGGACGCGCTCAAGGACGCCACGGCGGAGCTCGGCGCCTGGTACATCCGCCGGCTCAGCTCGAACGGCGCGAAGGCCGGCAATATCAACCACGCACTGTCGGCCACCACGGGCGAGTTCTTCGCGGTCTTCGATGCGGACTTCGTCCCCGACCCGGACTTCCTGGTCGAGACGGTGCCGTTCTTCACGGACGACAACGTGGCGTTCGTGCAGACCCCGCAGGCGTACGGCAACCTGCACACGGTCATCGCGCGCGGCGCCGCCTTCATGCAGACGGTGTTCTACCGGTTCGTCCAGCGCGGCCGCAACCGCTTCAACGCGGCCTTCTGCGTCGGCACGAACGTCATCTTCCGCCGTGCGGCGATCGACGACATCGGCGGCATCCACACGGACTCGAAGTCGGAGGATGTCTGGACCGCGCTGTCGTTGCACGAACGGGGCTGGCGCTCGGTCTACATCGCCGACATCCTCGCCGTCGGCGAGGCGCCCGAGACGATCGAGGCGTACAGCAAGCAGCAGCTGCGCTGGGCGACAGGCGGCTTCGAGATCCTGTTGACGCACAATCCGCTCAGCCCGCGTCGACGGCTGACGGGCGACCAGCGCGTGCAGTACTTCGTGACGGCGACGTTCTACCTCACCGGCATCTGCCCGCTGCTGCTCCTGCTCGTGCCGCCGCTGGAGATCTACTTCGACCTCCGCCCGATGAACCTCACCATCACGGCGGTGACGTGGGCGCTGTACTACGCGGGCTTCTACCTCATGCAGGTCGTGCTGGCGTGGTTCGTGGTCGGGTCGTTCCGGTGGGAGACGCTCACGCTCGCGACGGTCTCGTTCCCGATCTACACGAAGGCGCTCTGGAACGTGATCACCGGGAAGGACGTCGGCTGGCATGTCACCGGGTCGGCGTCCCACAGGTCGCCGTTCGAGTTCATCGTGCCGCAGGTGCTGTTCTTCGTGTTCCTCGCCCTGACCTCGGTGGTCGCGATCTGGCGGGATCTGCAGAACGGCACGCCCACGCTCGCGACGGCATGGAACCTCACGAACACCGTGATCCTCGGGGCGTTCATCGGCGCCGCGTTCCGCGAGCAGCACCTGGTGCGCCACCCGCAGCGGGTGCTCTCGACGTCGCCCCCCGCCGAGACGCCCGAGCTCGTCACGATCGTCGCCAGGCCGCTGCCTGTCCCCGCCGTCCCTGACGAGGTGCTCGTGGGACGTGCCGCCGCACGGGCCGCCATCGCCGAGCGGAGCATCGCATGACCTGGGGCGCCCGCATCCGGCTCCTCCTCGGGTTGCTGGTCGTGTTCGCGATCGTCGCCGCGTGCACGCTCGTGTTCACGCAGCGCCAGTCGAGGGCCGAGAGCCGGTCGGCGTCGATCACCGCCGAGTCGTTCACGGTCGGCAGCGCCTACCCGGGCACGGTGACGACCATGGACGCCGCAGTCGGCGACGAGGTCGAGGAGGGCGAGACGCTGTTCGAGGTGCGCAGTCCGCAGCTGGCGCGCGACCTCGAATCCGACGTCGTCACCGCGGACGACCTCGGCATGCCGGTCGACGACGACGGCACCTACGCCATCGTCTCGACCGTGGACGGCACGCTCTCGGAGGTGCTCGCCCCGGTGGGCGACTTCGTGCAGGGCGGCGAGGTGCTCGCGACCATCAACCGGGCGGGCACCCTGGCCGTGGCCGCCGAGTTCGTGCTGACCCCGCGGGACTACGGCCGCATCGGCGAGGGCTCGAGCGTCGAGGTGTCGCTGCCGGACGATCAGGTCGTCACCGGCACCGTGAGCACCATCGACGTCGACACGGTCGACGGCCAGGCGAGCTCGACGATCGTCATCGACAGCAAGGCCCTCGCCGCCGAGCCGATCGGGGGTCTCTACCAGCCGGGCACGCCGGTCACGGCGACCCTCCAGCTGCGCGATGACGGCCCGCTCGCGGGTGCCGCCGATGCGGCGCGCGACTTCCTGCGCAAGGTCGGGTGGTGAGCATCCGAGGCGGACGACGGATGCTGCGCCTCACCGCGATCGCCGCGGCGGCTGTGCTGTTGGGCGGCTGCACGGCGGCGGGCACCGACGCGGACACCGACGCGGGCCCCTCCGCCGCGCCGCTCGCCGACGTGCCGATGCAGCGCACCGCCACCCTCGACATGAGCAGGCTCGCCGAGGGGGTCACGCCGCCGACCAACCGCTGGTACTCGGGCCTCGCGTTCGGCGCCGACCCGCAGCCGGTGTACCCGTACCCCCTCGCGTTCGCCGCGTCGGCCGACGGCTTCGCGGTGGACCTGCCCCCGGTCACAGCGAGCGCGACCACGGTGTCCGCGCTGTTCGCCGGCGGTCTGGGCGTCGACCTCGCGGCCACCGGCTTCCAGGTCGTGCGCGCGGATCCCGTCTCGGTCACGCTGCGCTACTCGGACGGCGACGGCGCGATCGGCGACGTCACCGTCGCGGAGGGCTGGCCCGTCGTCGGGTTCACCGCCGCACGCGACGCCACCCTCACCCCGGCCGCTGCCCTCACGCCCTCGGGAGACGGGGTGTGGGCTGCTTCTGCCGACGAGACGTCCTTCGGCGTGACGGCTCCCGGCGCCGAGTGGGACGGCGGCGGCCTCCACGTCGCCGTCGGCGCGAGCGCGCAGTGGTTCGCCGTGCCCGCCGATTCCACACTGGCGGCGTGGACGGCGGCCCTGTCAGCACCGGTGGACGCCGTCGCCGTCTCCCACTCGACGACGGCCGAGACGGCCACGACCACCCTGGAGTACGAGGGCACCTCCGCGACCGTGCTCGTCCCGTTCGCCGGACGCGACGGCGCGGACGACTGCGGACTCGGCAGCTTCCCGACCGCCTACGGCACCGCATCCGCCTGCGCCGCGACCGGGCTCGAATGGGACGTGCCGCGGCTGGAAGCCCGCGATGCGTACGACCTCGCCCGGCTGGACGAGTCGGAGCGCGCGCGTCTCGCCACGCAGATCGACGCCGACCTCGCCGCCACCGGGCCGCTCCCGGTGGACACCTACTACGGCGGCAAGGCGCTCGCGCGGCTCGGCGATCTGCTCTCCCTCGCCCGTTCGATCGGGGCCGATGCGCTGGCTGACGAGGTGGCCGACCGGCTCGACGAGGAGCTCGCGCCCTGGATCCAGGCGGACGGGTGCGCGACACGCACCGCGCAGTGCGTCACCTACGACGACGCCCTGCACCTCGTGGTCGGGCGCGAGCCCTCGTTCGGCTCCGAGGAGGGCAACGACCACCACTTCCACTACGGGCACTTCCTGCTCGCGGCCGCGGCCCTCGCCGAGCACCGCCCCTCCGCCGCCGCCGCGCTCGCCCCCGTGATCGACCTCCTCGCCGCCGACATCGCCACCGGCGCCGACGACCCCGACCTGCCCGCGCTGCGGGTCTTCGACCCCTACCGCGGCCACTCGTGGGCGTCCGGCCCCGCGCCGTTCGCCGACGGCAACAACCAGGAGTCCAGCTCCGAGGCCGTCGCGGCGTGGAACGGCCTCGCGCTGTGGGCGCAGGTGCGCAGCGACGACGCCCTGGCGGCGACGGCGGAATGGATGCTGTCGGCCGAGGCCGAGGCCGCCCGCACACTCTGGCTGGAGCCGAAGGATCTCGCCGACGGGTACGAACACGGGATCGTCTCGCTGAGCTGGGGCGGCAAGCGCGACTACGCCACCTGGTTCAGCGCCGAGCCCTCGGCGATCCTCGGCATCCAGCTGCTGCCGATGGGTCCGCTCGCCCAGGAGTACCTCGCCGGCGACCCCGATCGGATCGCGCGGAACGTCGCGGAGGCGGGGGGCGCAGCATCCTTCCGTGGACCACTGGGCGACTACGTACTGATGTACTCCGCCCTCGCCGGCGCCGACGCGCTCGCCGTCGCGCAGGCCGCGCTGGCCGACCTGCCCGACGACGCCATCGACGACGGGAACTCCCGCTCGGCGATGCAGGCGTGGGTCGCCGCCGTCCACCTCGGTGGCTAGTGTGACAGGAGTGACCGACTCCTCCGCGATTCCCGCCAAAGCCTTCTCCCTCCGCAGCCCCTACGGGCGCCGAGCCGTCGGCCTGTCGGTCGCGGCGGCGGTCGGCGGGTTCCTGTTCGGCTTCGACTCCTCGGTCATCAACGGCGCGGTCGAGTCCATCCAGGGCAACTTCGAGATGGGCGAGGTCCTCACCGGCTTCGTCGTCGCGGTCGCCCTCCTCGGCTGCGCGGTCGGCGCGGTCATCGCGGGCAACCTGTCCGACCGGTGGGGCCGACTCAAGGTCATGATGCTGGGCTCGGCGATGTTCCTGATCAGCTCGATCGGGTCGGCGCTGTGCTTCAGCGTGCCCGACCTGATCCTGTGGCGCATCATCGGCGGCCTCGGCATCGGCATCGCCTCCGTCGTCGCCCCCGCCTATATCGCCGAGATCGCGCCCCGCCAGATCCGCGGCGGACTCGCCTCGCTGCAGCAGCTCGCGATCACCCTGGGCATCTTCGTCGCCCTGCTCAGCGACGCCCTGTTCGCGTGGGGCGCAGGCGGCGCCTCCGAGACCTTCTGGCTGGGCCTGGAGGCGTGGCGCTGGATGTTCCTCGTCGGCGTGATCCCGGCCGCCGTCTACGGCATCCTCGCCTTCACGATGCCCGAGTCGCCCCGCTACCTGCTCGCGAAGGGCCGCACCGACGAGGCGCGCGCGATCTTCGCCCGGCTCGTGCCGGAGGCCGACCTCGAGAAGACCGTCACCGAGCTGACCAACGCGATCGAGACGGATCGCAAGCACGCCGGCGTCTCGCTGCGCGGCCCCGTCTTCGGCCTGCAGGGCATCGTCTGGGTCGGCATCATCCTGTCGGTGTTCCAGCAGTTCGTCGGCATCAACGTGATCTTCTACTACTCGACGAGTCTCTGGCAGTCGGTCGGATTCCCCGAGGAGGCGGCCACCGGCATCAGCGTGGTGACGTCGATCACCAACGTGCTCATCACGCTCGTCGCGATCTTCCTGGTGGACCGGGTGGGCCGCAAGCCCATCCTCCTCACCGGCTCCGTGCTGATGACGGTGTCGCTCGCGGTGATGGCGATCTCGTTCGTGTTCTCGACCACCGATGCCGACGGTGCGGTCGTGCTGCCGGCCCCGTGGGGTCCGATCGCGCTCGTGGCCGCGAACGTGTTCGTGATCGGGTTCGGCGCGTCCTGGGGTCCGCTCGTCTGGGTGCTGCTCGGCGAGATCTTCCCGAGCCGCATCCGCGGCAAGGCGCTCGGCGTCGCAGCCGGTGCGCAGTGGGTCGCCAACTTCCTGGTGACTGTGAGCTTCCCGGCGATGTCGGCCTGGTCGCTCCCACTGACGTACGGTATGTATGCGGTGTTCGCTGCCCTCTCGTTCGTCTACGTGGCATGGAAGATCCCCGAGACCAAGGGCATGGAGCTCGAGCAGACCGAGACGCTGTTCACCCGACCTGCGAAGAAGTCGCGCGGCGACTGAGACAGGCACAGCGGCGAAATCTCCGCGAAACCGCACGCGCCTACCCTGGGCGCACCGCATTTCGAAGGAGGACGCCCATGAACGCGTTGACCGCGCTGCCCGCAGGATCCGTCCCCTGGTCCGCCCTGCTCGATCGAGACGACGTCGTGCTCGAGCGTGGCATCCTGCACCTCCACGACCCCGCCGCGACGCCGGATGCGGCGCGCACCGCCGATCTGCTCCTGATCGCCGACGCGCTCGAATCCGCCGGCATCGCCGTCGTGCTCATCCGCCACGGGCTGCACTCCCCCGCACTCGCGATCGACGCGACCCACCGCAGCGCCGCCGTCGCGGCCCTGACCGCGCTCGGCGCGCGCGAGCCGCTCTACGTCAAGCCCAAGGGAGCCGCTCCCGTGCTGTTCGCCGAGGCGGCCAAGGAGCCCCGCACCGACGCGCTGCGCCTGTTCCGGCCGCGGCTGGTGCGCGCGGGGGTGCTCGCGTACGGCGTCGAGTCCAGCGTCCGCGTCGAGTTCTGGCGCACCGAGGACGGCATCGTCCACGCGCCGCGCGAGAACGCCGTGATGCGCCGCGCGACCCCCGCGGAGGACGTGGAGCAGGTCGAGATCGAGCGCTTCGGGCGCACCTGGTCGAGCATCGCCGGCATGTTCGACCCGCACCCGGACGAGTTCACCGCCGACGTCGACATCGTCTTCTCGTGGGTGGACGGATCGTCGACCGAGTTCCAGCGCCAGCGCGCGGCCCGGCTGGCCGAGTACGTCGTGGGCGAAGGCGACGACGGCCCCGCCCGCTACCGGCACGTCGACGAGCTCCGCTACGCCCTGCGCAGCGTGCACATGTACGCGCCGTGGGTGCGGCGGATCTTCATCGCCACCGATTCCCCCGCACCGGCCTGGCTGCTCGATCACCCGAAGGTGACGATCGTCCGCAGCGAGGAGTTCTTCGCCGACCCGACGGTGCTGCCGACGCACAACTCGCACGCCGTCGAGGCCCAGCTGCACCGCATCGACGGACTCGCCGAGCACTTCCTGTACTCGAACGACGACATGTTCTTCGGCCGCCCGGTCGACCCCGAGCTGTTCTTCACGCCCGGCGGGGTCTCGAAGTTCGTCGAGTGCGGCGTCCGCATCGGCACCGGCCCGACGCGCCTCGAGCGCAGCGGCCACGACAATGCGCTGCGCGTGAACCGCGCCCTCCTGCAGGAGCGCTTCGGCCGCGTGATCACGCGCGACCTGGAGCACTGCGCGACGCCGCTGCGCCGCAGCGTCATGGCCGAGCTCGAACGCGAGTACGCCGACGACTTCGCCCGCACTGCGGCATCCCGCTTCCGCGCCGCGACCGACATCTCCGCGACCAACTGCCTGTACCACTACCACGCGCTGTTCACGGGGCGTGCGATCGCGACGAACGAGCCGCGGGTGCGCTACGTGCAGACCACGATGGCCTCGGCACTGCCGCGGCTGGAGCGCCTCACCTCCGACCGGCGCGTCGACATGTTCTGCCTGAACGACGGCGGGGCAGCCGACGTGCCGGAGTCCGTGCGGGTGCGCGCCGTGGTGGACGCGCTGGAGCGCATGTTCCCCGTGGCAGGACCCTGGGAGCGCCCCGAGGTCAGCGCAGTACCGGCAGCGGCTGAGTCGGCGGCGCGCTCCGGCGCGGGCCGCTGACCGCCGCGGGTCCGATGCCCGCCTCCGCGAGGCGGCGCAGCGCCTCCGCTGCGTCGACGTACTCGAGCGGATGCGGCGCGGCCGCCACCGGGACGACGGAGTGGACGACCGTGTCGTCGTAGACGTGCACGAGGTTGTACCCCTGAGCGCCGTCCTGCGGCCGGGTGCCCCCGACCGGCACGGTGAGGTCCTGCGTGTAGCAGGTGGCCGACGCCACCGAGACGGGAATGCCCGCGAAGGTCGCGAACGTCGAGTAGTGCAGGTGCCCCGCGATGATCGCGCGCACGTCGCTGCCGCGCAGCACGCCGCTGAGGCGCGCCTGATCGCGCAGTTCGACCGTGGCCGCGAGCGGCAGCACGCTCGGGACGGGCGGGTGGTGCATGGCGAGGATCGTGCCCAGCGGCGCCGGCGTGGCCAGCACGTCGCGCAGCCACCTGAGCTGCTCATCGCGCAGCTCTCCGTGGTGGTGGCCAGGCACGGTGGTGTCCAGGGTGACGAGACGAAGCCCGTCGAGCTCATCGACCCGATCGACAGGGGCGAGCGAGGCGGCTTCATCGCCGTGGAGGACGGTGCGGAACGCGGCCCGGTCGTCGTGGTTGCCCATCACCCACAGCACGCGGGTGCCCAGGCGCGCGGCGAACGGCTCGACGAGGGCACGCAGCTGCAGATAGGCCGCGGGCTCGCCGTAGTCGGCGAGATCGCCGGTGACCACCACGGCGTGCGGGCGCAGGCCGCTCGCCTCGATGGAGGCGAGCACGCGACCGAGACGCTCGGCCGCGTCGATCTCGTCGTACAGCTTCGAGCCTGCCGCGCGCAGGTGCGTGTCGCTCAGATGCACCAGCACGCGCTCGGGCGCGGTGTACTCGGCGGAGCGCATGCGGTCCCCCTGCCTCGGGTGCCGAGATCGTGAGGTCACTCGACTTCCGCAGAATGTTACCGGCATGTTTCGTACAGCTGGGGACGCGCCGATGACCGGCGTGTGAACGCGAGGGCGTCAGTCGGCGAACGAGCCGTACACCGCGACGGTGTTCGCCGCGATCTGCGCGCAGAACGCGTCGAGGTCGACACCGAGCTCCGCGGCCATGAACCGCACCGTGACGGGGATCAGGTACGGCGCGTTGGGACGGCCGCGGTAGGGCGTCGGGGTGAGGAACGGCGCGTCGGTCTCGACGAGGATCCGCTCCAGCGGCGTCACCGCGAGCGCGTCGCGGAGGGTCTGCGCGTTGCGGAATGTGACGTTGCCGGCGAACGACAGGTAGTAGCCGCGCTCCGCGCTGAACCTGGCCATCGCCTCGTCGCCCGAGAAGCAGTGGAACACCGTGCGCTCCGGCGCGCCCACCCGCTCCAGGGTCTCGAGCACCGGCGCATGCGCATCACGGTCGTGGATCTGCATCGCGATGCCGTGCTTCTTGGCGAGGGCGATGTGCGCCTCGAAGCTCTCGAACTGCGCGGGCATCCCGGTCTCGTCGGTGCGGAAGACATCGAGCCCGGTCTCTCCGATCGCCCGCACGCGCGGCTGCGCGGCCAGCTCGTCGATGACGGCGATCGCCTCGTCGAGTCGCCCCGCCGCGGCGTACAACGGCGCCTCGTTCGGGTGGATCGCGACCGCCGCGAGCACCCGCGGGTGGGATGCCGCCGCCCAGGCGGACCACCGGCTCGACTCGATGTCGCCGCCCGCCTGCACGACCCCGATCACACCGACGGACTCGGCGCGCGCGAGCTGCTCGTCCAGGCTCAGTCCGTCCGCGGCGGAGTCCGACTCCGACGAGGGCCCGTCCTGGATCTCGAGGTGCGCGTGGTTGTCGTACACCGGCACGGCCAGCGGCTCGGGCGCGGGCGGATAGCTCACGTCGCGCGACCCCTTCTCGCGCTGCCGCACGTACTGGCTGGGGTCGGTCACGCGCTCTCCACACGGGGGAACAGCGGCGCGAGCTGCTGCACCGTCGTCCCCGCCGGCAGGAGGCCCCATGCTCCGGCTTCGCGCAGCGGCTGGTCGACGAGCGCCCCGAGGGCTCCGTCGGCGCCGAGCGCGACCCACAGCTTGGCGGTCGCCGCCGGGATCACGGGCGACAGCAGCACGGCCAGGGCGCGCAGCCCCTCCGCCGCCGTGTACAGGACGGTGCTCAGGCGCGCCCGGTTCTCCGCGTCCTTGGCCAGCGCCCACGGCTCGTTCTCGGTGATGTACCCGTTCAGCGCGTCGACGATGGTCCAGACCGCGGCGATCGCCTCGTCGATGCGGAAGCGCTCGATGGCGGCGTCCGCCGCCCTCGCGGCATCCGCCACCGTCTTCTGCACGGCCAGGTCGCCGTCCGTGTACTCGCCGGCCGCAGGCACGACGCCGTCGAAGTACCGCTCGATCATGGCGATCGTGCGCGAGGCGAGGTTGCCGAAGCCGTTCGCGAGCTCGGCCTGATAGCGCGCGGCGAGGTCCTCCCACGAGAAGGAGCCGTCCTGGCCGAACGCGATCGCCGACAGGAAGTAGAACCGGTAGGCGTCCGACCCGAACACGTCGGTGATCTCGGTCGGCGCGATGCCGGTGAGCTTCGACTTCGACATCTTCTCGCCGCCGACGAGCAGCCAGCCGTGCGCGAACACGCCGCGGGGCACCTCGAGCCCGGCCGCCATGAGCATGGCCGGCCAGATGACGGCGTGGAAGCGGAGGATGTCCTTGCCCACCACGTGGTACGCCGGCCAGCGGCGGTCGAACTGCTCCGCATCGTTGCCGTAGCCGACGGCGGTGGCGTAATTCAGCAGCGCGTCGACCCACACGTAGATGACGTGGCGCTCGTCCCACGGCACCTGGATGCCCCAGTCGAACGCCGAGCGCGAGATGGAGAGGTCCTTGAGCCCGTTCTTGACGAACGAGACGACCTCGTTGCGCGCGGACTCCGGACGGATGAAGTCCGGCTGCGTCCGGTAGAGCTCGAGCAGCTTGTCCTGGAACTCGCTGAGCTTGAAGAAGTAGTTCTTCTCCTGGAGCAGCTCGAGCGGCTTGGAGTGGATGGCGCAGACCTTCAGGCCCTCGAAGGCGCCGGTGCCGTCGACGATCTCGGACTCCGGCTTGAACTCCTCGCAGCCCACGCAGTACAGCGCCTCGTACTCACCTGCGTAGATGTAGCCGCGGTCGTAGATGGCCTGCACGAACTGCTGCACGCGCTCCTCATGACGCTGCTGCGTCGTGCGGATGAAGTCGTCGTTGGCGACGTCGAGGGTCGTCAGCAGCGGGAACCACGACTCGGTGACGAGCTTGTCGACCCACTCCTGCGGCGTCACGCCGTTGGCGGCGGCCGCGCGGAGCATCTTCTGGCCGTGTTCGTCGGTGCCGGTCAGCATCCATGTGTCGTCGCCGGCCTGGCGGTGCCACCGCGCGAGCGTGTCGACGGCCACCGTCGTGTACCCGTGCCCGATGTGGGGCACATCGCTCGGGTAGTAGATCGGGGTCGTGATGTAGAAGGAGCCGCCTGATGTCACCAGTGAAGTCTAGTTCCGGCTGGTGCCGCCGCTTCCCGTGTGACGGGGCCTACGCGCTCTCGCGCGCGACGAGCGTCGTCGGCAGCACGACGGCCTCGCGCGGGCGCCCGGCGATGACGTCGAGGATCATCTCGACCATCGAGCTGCTGATCTGCGCCCACGGCTGGCGCATCGTCGTGAGGGGCGGGTCGTGGGTGGCGGCGAGGCCGGAATCGTCGAAGCCCGCGACGGCGAGGTCGTCGGGGACGCGGCGCCCCATCCGGCGGGCCGCGGCGATCGCGCCGACGGCCATGACGTCGGATGCGGCGAACACGGCGTCGATGTCGGGCGCGCGCTCGAGGAGCTTCGTCATGGCGGCGGCGCCCGCCTCGGCGTCGTAGCTGTCCTGCTCGACGAGGTCGGGGTCGAACCGGTCGCCCATCACCTCCTGGAAGCCCTCGAGGCGGTGCCGTCCGCCGGGGGTGTCGTTGGGGCCCGTGATGATCGCGATCTTCCGGTAGCCGCGGTCGATCAGGTACCGGGTCATGACGCGCGCCGACTCCTCCTCGTCGACCGAGACCGTCGGCACGTGGGCGCGGTCGCCCAGCGGCACGCCGCTGCAGACAGTGGGGACGCCGGCGGCGATGAGGGAGGCGAGCAGCGGGTCCGACTCGTGCGAGGAGATCAGCAGCACGCCGTCGACGTGGCCCGCCCGCACGTAGTGCTCGACATTGGCCCGCTCTGCGGCGGTGTCGGCGATGAGCAGGACGAGGGTCATCGAGCGCTGCGCGAGCGCCTCGGTCGCCCCGCGCAGCAGCAGCGCGAAGGTCGGGTCGGAGAACAGCAGGTGCTGCGACTCGGTGAGCAGGAACGCCACAGAGTCGGCGCGGCCCGTCGCGAGGCTGCGCGCCGCGTGGTTCGCGGTGTAGCCGGTGCGGCGGATGGCCTCTTCGACGGCCTCGCGCGCGTCGGGCGAGACCCAGTGCCCGCCGTTGATCACCCGCGACACCGTGCCGCGCGACACACCGGCGGCAGCCGCCACATCGCGGATCGTCGGGCGCCTTCGCTCGTCAGTCTCGGTCACGCCGCGACTCTATCGTGGGACCGGTCACAGTTGAATAACGAACCCCTGCAGCGACTTGATCGGACCGAGGCCGCCGAGTAAGACTGTGACCGGTCACAGGTTTGTCCCAGACCCGCCCCGACCGCCGTTGCGCACCCGCGCCGTCACAGATCCGAAGGAGGGTCTCCATGACCTCGTCGCCCGCCTGGCCCGATCTGCGGGGAATCGCCTATGGCGGTGACTACACCCCGGAGCAGTGGCCGCGAGAGACGTGGATCGAGGACGTCGCCCTGATGAAGCAGGCGGGGGTCAACCTCGTCAGCGTGGGCATCTTCGCGTGGGCCCTCATCGAGACCGACGAGGGCGAGTTCGACTTCGCGTGGCTCGACGAGCTGCTCGACCTGCTGCACGAGAACGGCATCCGCGCCGACCTCGGCACCCCGACGGCATCCCCGCCCGCGTGGTTCTTCGCCGCGCACCCGGACGCCAGGGTGCTCACCCGCGACGGCACCGTGATGGGCTTCGGCGCCCGCGGCATGGCATCGCACTCGTCGCCTGCGTACCGCGACGCGGTCGTCCGCATCGCCTCCGCGCTCGCCGAGCGCTACGGCGACCACCCCGCCGTGGTGCTGTGGCACATCCACAACGAGTACGGCGTGCCCGTCGGCGAGGACTACTCGGAGCAGTCGGTCCGCGCGTTCCGCGGCTGGCTGCAGGACCGCTACGGCACCCTGGACGCCCTGAACACCGCGTGGGGAACCACCTTCTGGGGTCAGCGCTACGGCGACTGGGAGCACATCGGCGCTCCCGCCGCGGCACCCTCCGTGGTCAACCCCGCGCAGCGCCTCGACTTCGCGCGCTTCACGGACCACCAGCTGCGCGAGTGCTTCATCCTCGAGCGCGACGCGATCCGCGCGCACGCCGCGCAGCCGATCACGACGAACTTCATGGCGAACCAGAGCTGGACGACCGACATGTGGGCATGGGCCCGCGAGCTCGACATCGTCTCGGACGACCACTACCTGTGGGCCGCAGACGAGGAGGGCGAGATCGGCCTGGCCATCGCGGCCGACCTCTCCCGCTCGGTCGGCGGCGGCAAGCCGTGGATCCTGATGGAGCACTCCACCTCCGCCGTGAACTGGCAGCCGCGCAACGTCGCCAAGCGACCGGGTGAGATGGCGCGCAACTCGCTGTCGCACCTCGCCCGCGGCGCCGACGCCATCCTCTTCTTCCAGTGGCGCGCCTCCCGCTCGGGTGCGGAGAAGTTCCACTCCGCGATGATCCCCCACGCCGGCACGGAGTCCCGCGTGTTCCGCGAGGTCGTCGACCTCGGCGCGAAGCTCGGCAGGCTCGACGAGGTCCGCGGATCGCGCGTCGTCGCCGACGTCGCGGTGCTGTGGGACTTCGAGTCGTTCTGGGCGCAGGACCTGGAGTGGCGGCCCTCGGAGGACATCACCCACCAGACCCAGGTGCGCGCGTACTACGAGCAGCTCTGGCGCGACGGGATCACCGTCGACTTCGCCCTGCCCGGCCAGGACCTGTCCGGCTACCGCCTGGTGGTCGCGCCCGCGCAGTACCTGCTGTCCGCGGCCGACGCCGCGAACCTCACCGCGTACGTCGAAGCCGGCGGCACCCTGGTCGTCTCGTTCTTCTCCGGGATCGTGGACGAGAACGACGCCGTCCACCCCGGCGGCTTCGGAGCCCCCCTCAAGGACGCACTCGGCGTCCGAGTCGAGGAGTTCCTCCCGCTGCGCGAGGGCGACGCCACGACGATCGCCTGGAGCGGCGGCGAGCCTGGCACGCTCGGCGCGACCGCCTGGCAGGAGGACCTCGTCGTCGAGGGCGCGGAGGTCGTCGCGACGTACATCGACGGCCCCGGCGCCGGCCGGCCCGCCATCACCCGCCACAGCCACGGCGCGGGCACCGGCTGGTACGTGAGCACGAAGCTCGATCGCGCGGGGCTCACCGCGCTGATGGGCGCCGTGTACGCGGATGCCGACGTCGCCCCGAGCGGCTATCCCGAGGGATTCGAACTGGTCACCCGGCGCGGCGCTGACGCCGACTACCTGGTGGCGATCAACCATCGCAGCGAGACCGTATCGTTGCGGGCCGCCGGCACCGAGCTGCTGACGGGAACACAGATCGCGGGCATGCTGGACGTGGCGGGTGGCGAAGTAGCCGTCCTCCGTACTCCACGAGTCCTCGAGGGGGGTGGTCTCTGACCGTCCCCACCACCGCAGCCTCGGCTGCACCACAGCACTAAGGAACACGACGTCGTGGCCGCCGGTCACGACACCCGCCAAGAAAAGGTCGTGACGGCGCGATCTCCCACGGGGAGCGCTGGACCGACCGCACCACGGAAGGAAAATCCATGCGCAAGATGGGAATCGGCGCCGTCGCACTCGCCTCGGCCATCCTCCTCGCCGGCTGCAGCAGCAGCCCCAGCGCGACCCCGTCCGAGACGGAGGACGCCGCGATCGACGCCTCGGGCGTCACGCTGACGATCTGGACCGACGAGAACCGCAAGCCCGCCATCGAGGCCGCCGCGGCCGCGTTCGAAGAGGAGACGGGCGGCAAGATCGAGCTCGTCCAGAAGAACTTCGAAGACATCCGCAACGACTTCATCAACCAGGTCCCGACCGGTGAGGGCCCCGACCTCACGATCGGTGCGCACGACTGGCTCGGCGCGCTCGTCGCCGCCGGTGTCGTGGACACCATCGACCTGGGCGACAAGGCCGACTCGTTCGAGGACGTCGCGCTGTCGGCGATGACCTACGACGGTCAGCTCTACGCGCTGCCGTACTCGCTCGAGACGATCGCGCTCATCCAGAACACCGACCTCGTCGGCGAGGACGCCCCCGCCACGTGGGACGACATGATCGCCGCGGGCGAGGAGTCCGGCGCCGAGCGGCCGTTCGTGATCAACACGGGCGGGCAGACCGGTGACGCGTACACGATGTACGGGTTCCAGACCTCCTTCGGCGCCCCCGTGTTCGTCCAGGACGACACCGGCTCCTACACGAGCGAGGTCGGCATGGGCGGCGACGCCGGCACCGCCTTCGCCGAGTGGCTCGGCGCGGAGGGCGAGAAGGGCACCAAGCACATCTCGACCACGATCGACTACGACACCAACAACGAGCTGTTCGCGTCCGGCAAGGCCGCGTACACCGTCCAGGGCCCGTGGGCGATCGAGACCCTCACCGCTCAGGGCGCCAAGATCAAGGTGAACCCGATCCCCTCGGCCGGCGGCGAGACCGCTGCTCCGTTCGTGGGCGTGCAGGGCTTCTACCTGAGCTCGCAGAGCGAGAACGCGCTGGTCGCACAGGAGTTCCTCGTGAACTACCTCGCCACCGACGACGCGCAGAAGGCGCTCTACGAGGCCGACCCGCGCATCCCCGCGTGGAGCAGCCTGGCCGAGGAGGTCTCCTCCGACCCGGTCATCGCCGGCTTCCTCGCGTCGTCGCAGAACGGCGTCCCGATGCCGTCGATCCCCGAGATGGGCTCGGTCTGGGACCTCTGGAACGCCGCTCAGGTGCAGATCATCAAGGGCGCTGACCCGGCGTCGACGTGGGACAAGATGGTCGCCGACCTCGAGGCCGCGATCGGCTGATCCCCTGTCCGGGGCGGGAGCACCGCTCCCGCCCCGGACACCGCATGACACCCGTCGAGTAGGAGAAGCACATGTCGGTTCCGCAGGGGACGGCCACAGAGCCCGCGACGGCGCCATCGGCGCCCCCACGCGAGTCGCACGCCCGCGCATGGAAAGGCCTCGGTTGGGGCTTCCTCGTGAAGCTCGTCATCCTGGCGGTGATCAACGCCTTCGGCGTCCTGACGATCATCGCTGCCGCTCAGGTCGGGTCCTGGATCGTTCTCGTCGGTTCGATCGTCATCCTGCTCGTCGCCGACGTGGTCTACTTCACCAAGCGCTCGATCCCCCTCAAGTACCTGCTGCCCGGACTGATCTTCCTGTTCGTCTTCCAGGTCTTCATCTTCGGCTACACGGCGTTCATCGCCTTCACCAATTACGGCACCGGGCACGTCGGCACCCAGGAGCAGGCCGTCGAGGCCGCCCTCATCCAGGGCGAGCGGCGCGTCGAAGGCTCCCCCACCTACCCGCTCGCCGTCGTGGAGCGGGCCGGCGTCCTCGGCTTCGCGATCACCGACGCCGGTGAGGTCAAGGTCGGCAGCGCCGAGCAGCCCCTCGAGGTCGTGGCGCAGACCGGCGACACCGGCGCCCCGGCCGACGTGCCGGGGTGGCAGATCGTCCCGCGCAACGACCTCATCAGCGACAAGGCGATGCAGCAGGAAGTGCAGGAGCTGCGCGTGCCGGTGTCGGACGACCCGAACGAGGGCTCCATCCGCACCCGCGACGGCAGCACCGGCGCGATCTACACGTCCACGCTGGTCTGGGACGAGCAGGCGCAGACGATCACCGACACGGTCAACGGCACGGTCTACAGCGCCGACGACCACGGCAACTTCGTCGCGGAGGACGGCACCAAGCTCCCCACGGGCTGGGCGGTGACGGTCGGCTGGGAGAACTTCACGCGACTGTTCACCGATCCCGCGCTCTTCGAAGCGCTCTCGGTGGTGGCCGTGTGGACGGTGGTGTTCGCCGTCCTGTCGGTCGCGATCCCGTTCGCGATGGGCCTCATCCTCGCGATCATTTACAACGACCCCCGGGTGCGCGGACGCAAGTTCCTCCGCACGCTCTTCATCCTCCCGTACGCGTTCCCCGCCTTCATGTCGGCGCTGCTGTTCCGGGGCATGTTCAACTCCGAGTTCGGCGTCATCAACGAGCTCTTCTTCTTCGGCGCGAACATCGACTGGCTGGGCGACCCCTGGCTGGCGCGGGGCGCGGTGCTGTTCGTCAACATCTGGCTGACCTACCCGTACTACTTCCTGGTGTGCACCGGCGCGATCCAGGCGCTGCCCGCCGACGCCCTGGAGGCCGCGTCGATCGACGGCGCGAGCCGCTCACGCCAGCTGCGGTCGATCATCCTGCCGCTGGTGCTCGTTGCGACCGCGCCCCTGCTGATCTCGTCGTTCGCCTTCAGCTTCAACAACTTCACGGTCATCTACATGTTCAACAACGGCGGTCCGGCCATACCGGGCGCGCCGTATGCGCTCGGAGCCACGGACATCCTCATATCCGCGATCTGGGACATCTCCGGCGTCTCCGGGGGTGCCGCCGACTACGGCCTCGCCAGTGCGCTCTCGATCATCGTGTTCATCGTGGTCGGCGTGATCGCCGCGATCGCGTTCCGACAGACCCGCAAGCTCGAGGAGTTCTAGAGATGTCCGAGACGACGCTCACAGACACCGTCCGCACGACGGGACAGAAGCCGGGGCAGGACGGCAGTCGCACGGCGGCCCGCCGCAGGCGCTGGATCCTCGAGGTCGGCTGGAAGTACCTGCTGGCGGTGGTGGTGCTCTTCTACGCCGTCTTCCCGCTCGTCTACATCCTCTCGGCGTCCTTCAACCCGAGCACGAGCCTCGCCGCCAGCAACGCGATCTTCTCGGCGTTCGACCTGTCGAACTACGCGGCCCTCGCCGACACGAGCTACTGGACCTGGTTCGCGAACACGCTGATCGTCGGCTTCGCCTCGGCGATCGGCGCCGTCCTGATGGGTGCCGCCGCCGCGTACGCGTTCTCGCGGTTCCGGTTCGCCGGGCGGCGCGGGGGCCTCACCACGCTCCTGATCATCCAGATGTTCCCGCAGGCGCTCGCCTTCGTCGCCATCTTCCTCATGCTGCTGAGCCTCGGCGAGGTCGTCCCCGCACTGGGGCTGAACTCCAAGCTCGCCCTGATCTGCGTGTATCTCGGCGGCGCGCTCGGCGTGAACACCTTCCTCATGTACGGGTTCTTCAACACCATCCCCATCGAGATCGACGAGTCCGCCAAGATCGACGGCGCCACGCACGCGCAGATCTTCTGGCGGCTGATCATCCCGCTGGTCACCCCGATCCTCGCGGTGGTCGCCCTGCTCTCGTTCATCGCGGCGTTCGGCGACTACATCGTGTCGAAGATCGTGCTCGTCTCCGAGGACAACTGGACCCTCGCGGTCGGCATGTTCCAGTGGGTGTCGAACCAGCTCTCCGCCAACTGGGGACTGTTCGCCGCGGGGGCGGTGCTCGCCTCGATCCCGGTGCTGGTGCTGTTCTTCTCGCTGCAGCGCTACATCGTCGGCGGCCTCATCGCCGGCTCCGTCAAGGGCTGAGCTCAGCGCTTGGCGGCCAGGCCGGCCTGATACAGCTCGCGCGACGAGTGCCCGGTGTGCGCGGAGACCTCCGCCGCAGCATCCTTCAGTCTGGTTCCGGCCGCCACCTGCGCGAGCACCTGGGCGACGGCGTCGGGGAACGCCACCTCCTGCTCGGTCGCGCCGTCGACGACGATGACGAGCTCGCCGCGCACCCCGGCGGCGGCCCACTCCACGAGCTCCGCGAGCGAGCCGCGCGCGACCTCCTCATGGAGCTTCGTGAGCTCCCGGCACACCGCCGCCCGCCGCTCTGCGCCGAACACCGCGGCCATGTCGGCGAGGGTCGCCCCCACCCTGGTCGGGGCGTCGAAGAAGACCATGGTGCGCGACTCGGCGGCCAGCGACCGGAACGCCGCGCGCCGCTCCCCCGACTTCCGCCCGACGAAACCCTCGAACGTGAAGCGGTCGGTCGGCAGCCCCGACACCGCGAGCGCGGTGAGCACGGCGCTCGGCCCGGGGATCGCCGTGACGGTGACCCCCTGCGCCGCGGCCTCCACGACGAGCCCGTAGCCCGGATCGCTCACCGTCGGCATGCCCGCGTCGCTGAGCACCAGGAGGTCCTGCTCGCGCGCGAGCGCCACGAGCTCGGCAGCGCGCTGCTTCTCGTTGTGGTCGTGGAGGGCGATCAGCCGCGGGCGGTTGTCGATGCCGAGCGCAGCGAGGAGCCGCTGTGTGGTGCGGGTGTCCTCCGCGGCGATGACGGTCGCCGATCCGAGCGCCTCGATCAGCCGCCGCGACGCGTCAGAGAGGTTCCCGATCGGCGTCGCAGCGAGGATGATCACCGCCCCAGCATAGGCTGGGCATCGTGACGACGACCGCTCCGAGCCCGCAGGGGGCCCGCCTCTCGCTGTACGACCGCTGGGCCTCGCGCGTCGTCACCGATCCGGCGATCGCCCGCCGCTGGCGCTGGCTCGCCCCCACCCTCATCACCCTGCTCGCCGGCGTGCTGCGGCTGTGGAACCTCGGCCATCCGCACGCCCTCGTCTTCGACGAGACGTACTACGCCAAGGACTCCTGGACGCAGTGGAACCTGGGCTACCCCGCCACCTGGCCCGAGGAGGCCGACCCGCGGTTCCTCGCGGGCGAGACCGACATCTTCTCGACCGTCGGCAGCTTCGTCGTGCACCCGCCCCTCGGGCGGTTCCTGATCGGCATCGGGTTCGGACTGTTCGGCCCTGACACGGCCGTCGCGTGGCGGGTGATCGCCGCCCTGGTCGGCACGGCGGTGGTGCTCAGCGTCTACCTGATCGCCCGGCACCTGACCGGCTCCACCTCGTTCGCGAGCGTGGCAGGGCTGCTGATGGCCGTCGACGGCCTGGCGATCGTGCTGAGCCGCGTGGCCCTGCTCGACATCTTCCTGACGTTCTTCGTGCTGCTCGCGGTCTGGTTCGTCCTGCTCGACCGGCGCACGCACCTGCGCCGGCTCGAAGCCGCGATCGACGACGCCGCCGCGCGCGACCCCGACGCCGATCCGTCCCCGTGGGGGCCGGTGTTCTGGAACCGCCCGTGGGTCCTCGCCGCGGGCGCCGCGATCGGCGCGGCCACCGCCGTCAAGTGGTCGGGGCTGTACGTCGCCGCCGCCCTCGGCGTCTACCTCGTCGTCACTGACGCGCTCGCCCGGCGTCGCCTCGGCGTCGCGTTCTGGCCGCTCGCCGCCGTCGTGCGTCAGGGGGTCGTGGCGTTCCTGCTGTTCATCCCGGTGGCGGTGGCGGTCTACCTGGCATCCTGGATCGGCTGGCTCACCACGGAGGGCGGCTGGGATCGCAGCGCAGACCCTGATGCATCGGCGCTGCAGAACCTGTGGACCTACCACCAGGCCATCTACAACTTCCACGTCG
Source organism: Microbacterium terricola (assembly GCF_027943945.1). Taxonomy (NCBI): domain Bacteria; kingdom Bacillati; phylum Actinomycetota; class Actinomycetes; order Micrococcales; family Microbacteriaceae; genus Microbacterium; species Microbacterium terricola. The sequence continues at coordinate 1,934,041 of NZ_AP027141.1, forward strand.
GCCTGACCGCGCCGCACGGGTACGCGTCGCCGGCATGGCAGTGGCCGCTGCTGCTGCGGCCGACCTCGATGTACTACCAGCAGCAGGGCGACCTGGTGCAGAACATCTACAGCATGCCGAATCCGCTGATCTGGTACGCCGGCGTCGCCGCCGTGATCTGGCTCGGCTACCGGTTCGTCGTCGCCCGCGACTGGCGGCACGCGATCGTCCTGGTCGGCGTCGGGGCGACCTACCTGCCCTGGCTGCTGTACCCGGAGCGCACGATCTTCCAGTTCTATACGATCGCGACCCTGCCGTTCCTGGTGCTCGCGCTCACCTTCGCGCTGCGTGCCGTCGCGGGCGCGCCCGGTGATTCGGCCTACCGGCGCACGTCAGGGCAGCGCGTCGTCGGCGTGTTCCTCGTCGTCGCTCTCGCCCTGTCGGCGTTCTGGTATCCGATCCTCACGGGCACGCCGGTGCCGTACAGCTTCTGGCAGCTGCACAACTGGATGCCCGGCTGGATCTGACGCGCCCGTTCACGGACGAGCGGATGCTGCCGCCCCCGCCGCGGCGGGCAGCGCCGCGATGATGCGCTCGACGGTCTCGTCGTCGTGCGCCGCGGTGAGGAACCACGCCTCGAACACGCTGGGCGGGAGCGAGACGCCGGCCTCGAGCATGGCGTGGAAGAACGGCGGGTAGCGCCAGGCGTCCTGGTCCTTCGCGTCGGCATAGTCGCGCACAGGGGTGTCGCGGAAGGCGACCGAGAAGAGGCTGCCCGCCCGCGAGATCGTGTGCGCGACACCGGCGGCCCCGAGCGCCTCGTCGAGCGCCGACGAGACGGCGGCGGCGGCCGCATCCACTCGGCGGTAGACTGCGTCGTCGGCGAGCCGGAGCGTCGCGATCCCCGCGGCCACCGCGAGCGGATTGCCGCTCAGCGTGCCGGCCTGGTAGACGGGGCCGAGCGGGGCGAGCAGCTCGAGCAGGTCGCGCCGCCCCCCGATCGCGGCCAGCGGCATGCCGCCGCCGATGACCTTGCCGAAGGTGATCAGGTCGGGAGTCCACGCGGCCCCCGCACGCTGCTCGAGACCCCACCAGCCGGCCGGGCCGACCCGGAAGCCGGTGAGCACCTCATCGAGGATCAGCAGAGCGCCGTGCGCGTGCGCGGTGTCGACGAGGAACGCGTTGAACCCCGGGTCGGGCACGAGCACGCCGGCGTTGGCGCCCGCGGCCTCGGTGATGATCGCGGCGATGCGCCCTGGATGCGCGGCGAACGCGGCCTCGACGGCAGCGCGGTCGTTGTACGGCAGCACGAGCGTGAGCCCGGCGATCTCGGCGGGCACGCCGGCGGAGCCGGGCAGCCCGAGCGTGGCGATCCCCGAGCCGGACTCGGCCAGCAGCCCGTCGGAGTGACCGTGGTAGTGGCCGGCGAACTTGATGATCACGTCACGACCGGTCGCCCCGCGGGCGATGCGGATCGCGGTCATGGTCGCCTCCGTGCCGGTCGAGACGAGCCGCAGCCGCTCGATGGCGGCCCGGCCGTCTACCTGGAGCCGGTCGATGACGAGCTCGGCGAGCTCGGTCTCGCCCGGCGTCGACGCGCCGAACGACAGGCCTCGCGCGGCCGCGTCCTGCACCGCCGCGACGACCTCGGGGTGCGCGTGGCCGAGCAGCGCGGGGCCCCACGAGGCGACCAGGTCGATGTAGTCGCGACCGGTCACGTCGCGCACGCGCGGGCCGGACGCCGACACGATCGACAGCGGCGTGCCGCCGACCGAGCCGAAGGCCCGCACCGGCGAGTTCACGCCGCCGGGGATCACCGCGCGGGCGCGGGTGGCTGCGGTCTCGTTCGTGGTCATGCGTGTCTCCTCGTTCGGCTCGTGACTCAGCGGCCGGAGAGCCGCGCGGCGAGCTCGAGCGCCCAGTAGGTCAGCACCGCGTCGGCGCCGGCGCGGAAGATCGAGGTCACCGACTCGTCGACCGCACGCTCGCGGTCGATCCAGCCGTGCGCCGCGGCGGCCTCGATCATGGCGTACTCGCCGCTGACCTGGTACGCCCAGACCTGCACCGGTGAGGATGCTGCGGCATCCGCCAGCACGTCGAGGTACGACATCGCGGGCTTGACCATCACGATGTCTGCGCCCTCTGCCACGTCGAACGCGATCTCGCGGGCGCCCTCGCGCCGGTTGGCTGGGTCGAGCTGGTAGGTGCGGCGATCGCCCTCGAGCGAGGACTGCACCGCCTCGCGGAAGGGTCCGTAGAACGCCGAGGCGTACTTGGCGGCGTAGCCCAGCAGGGCGACGTCGGCGTGGCCGGCCGCATCGAGGGCGGTGCGGACCTCGGCGGTCTGGCCGTCCATCATCCCGGACAGCCCGAGGAGGTGCGACCCGGCCTCGGCCTGGGCGAGGGCCATGTCGCGATAGCGGACCAGCGTGGCGTCGTTGTCGACCCGGCCGCGGGCGTCGAGGACGCCGCAGTGCCCGTGGTCGGTGAACTCGTCCAGGCACAGGTCCGTCTGCACGACGAGGGCATCGCCCACCTCGGTCGCGGCGATGCGGGTTGCGACGTTGAGGATGCCGCCCGGGTCGGTCGCCCCGGAGCCCTCGGCGTCCTTGTGCGTCGGGATGCCGAAGAGCATGACGCCGCCGATGCCGGCCTCGGCCGCCCGGTGCAGCTCGGCCTTGAGCGAGTCGAGCGAGTGCTGGACCACGCCGGGCATCGAACTGATCGGCACGGGCTCCGCGCTGTCCTCGCGGACGAACAGCGGCAGCACGAGCTGCTCGGGCGCCGGCCGGGTCTCGCGGACCAGTCGCCGCCAGGCCGGGGTCGCGCGGGTGCGCCGCAGGCGCTCGGACGGGAACCCGGTCACGAGCGGTCCTCCGCACCGGGGTCGCGCAGCGGGGCGAGGTCGGCTGCGCCCAGGGCGAGCAGCTCGTCGGCGACCCGGACGGCCAGCTCCTCGGCCACGTCGACGTCGTCGGCGGCGGCGTGCGAGCTGGTCAGCTGGGCCGAGCCGTCCGGCGCGTAGACGCGGGCGCTGAGGAAGACGAGGTCGTCCTCGAAGAACGCGTGCACCCCGATCGGGGCGGCGCACCCTGCTTCGAGCCTCGCCAGCACGCCCCGCTCCGCCTCGGCGGTGATGCGCGAGGCGCGGTGGTCGATGCGGCGGATGCGGCCGTCGAACGGGTTCTCCCCCGCGCGCACCTCGACCGCGAGGGCACCCTGCGCCGCAGCGGTCGGCCACGAGTCCGGCGAGAGCAGCTCGGTGGCGGCCTCGTCGAGGCGCCCGAGCCGATCGAGGCCCGCCGCGGCGAGCACGACGGCGTCGAGCGCCCGCTCCGGGTCGTCGGCTCCGACGCGGGCGAGCCGCGTGTCGACGTTGCCGCGGATGTCGACGAGCACGAGGTCGGGGCGGCGCGCCGCCAGCTGCGCGCGGCGCCGCGGGGAGCCCGTGCCGACGCGCGCGCCCTCAGGCAGCGTCTCGAGGGTGAGGCCGTCGCGGGCGCAGAGCGCGTCGCGCACATCGGCGCGGCGGGGCACGGCGGCGATCCTCAGGCCGGGCTCGGCGACGGTGGGCAGGTCCTTGTACGAGTGGACGACAGCATCCACCTCCCCTGCCAGCAGCGCGTCGCGCAGCGCCTTCGCGAACACCCCGGTGCCGCCGAGCGACGCCAGCGACGCGGTCGACGTGTCGCCCTCCGAGGTGATCGTGACGAGCTCACCGCCGAGCTGCGCGGCGACCGTGCCCGCCTGGGTCATCGCGAGGGCGCTCGCCCGCGTGCCGATGCGCAGCGCGCTCACGGCGCGATCCCGGCGAGGGCGGGCTTGAACCCGAGGCGGATGTTCTCGCAGCATCCGGGTCGGCAGACGTCGAACCACGGACCGAGCGAGGTCAGCGCGGGCCGCTCGGAGGTCGGCACGCCGTCACGGCGCTCCAGCACGAGATCGACGAGCCCGCTCACGAAGGCCGCGTGCACGCCGGGGGTCGGCACCCGCACGGCCGTCATGCCGTGCTCGCGCGCAGTGTCGAGCGCCTCGGTGTCGAGGTCCCACTTCACTTCCATGTGGTCCGAGATGAACCCGACCGGCACGATGACGAGACCCGTGACCCCGTCGGCGGCGAGCTCCTCGATGCGGTCGTTGATGTCGGGCTCGAGCCAGGGCTGGCTGGGCGGGCCCGAGCGCGACTGGTAGACGAGATCCCACGGGACGTCCGGGTGCCCGGCCATGACGACCTCGGCGACCGCGAGGTGCTGCGCCGCGTACGCGCCGCCCTCGCCGAAGTCGCGGTCGCGCGGGCCCGAGCGCACGGCGTCGTCCGTCGGCACGGAGTGCGTCGCGAAGAGCACGTGCACCTTGGGCGTGTCGCCGAGCTCGGCGATGCCCGCGTTCACGCCGTCGATGAACGGCTGCACGAAGCCGGGGTGGTCGAAGAACTGGCGCACCTTGTCGATCGCGATGACGCCGGCGAGGCCGGTCTCGTCGAGTGCCATGGCGTAGTCCTCGCGGTACTGCCGGCAGCTCGAGTAGGACGAGTAGGCGCTCGTGCCGATCGCGATGAGCTTGGTGAAGCCGCGGTCGTCCGCCTCGCGCAGGGCGTCGGCGAGGTAGGGCGCCCAGTTGCGGTTGCCCCACAGCACGGGGAGGTCGATGCCGCGCGACGCCAGCTCGGCCTCGAGCGCGGCCTTGAGCTCGCGGTTCTGGTCGTTGATCGGGCTCACGCCGCCGAAGGCGCGGTAGTGGTGCGCGACCTCCTCGAGGCGCTCCTCGGGGATGCCGCGGCCGCGTGTGACGTTGCGGAGGAAGGGGATGACGTCATCCTGCCCCTCCGGCCCGCCGAAGCTCGCGAGCAGGATCGCGTCGTACGCGACGGCCTCCTCGACGTGCTCCGCACCGTCGGCGGCGGCCGGCGTCGCGCCGGGCACGGGACCCTGCGCGCCGGTCACGAGAGCACCTCCGCCAACTCGGATGCCGCGATGAGCCGGCCCGTGAAGAACGGGACCTCCTCGCGGACGTGCCGGCGCGCCTCGGTGGCCCGCAGGTGGCGCATCAGGTCGACCAGCTCGATGGGGTCGTCCGCCTCGAGCGCGAGCAGCCACTCGTAGTCGCCGAGGGCGAAGCTCGCGACGGTGTTCGACTGCACCTGCGGGTACTCGCGGCCCTTGAGACCGTGGTCGCGCAGCATCTCGCCGCGCTCCTCGGCGGGCAGGATGTACCACTCGTAGCTGCGGACGAACGGGTACACCGTGACCCACTGCTTCGGCGCGAGGCCGCGCGCATACGCGGGGGCGTGGTCGCGACTGAACTCCGCGTCGCGGTGCACGCCGAGGGCGTTCCACGTCGGCAGGAGGGGGGCGAGCTCCGCGCTCCGGCGCAGCGCGCGCAGCGCTGCTTGGAGCTCGTCGGCCGCGTGGCCGACCAGCCAGATGAGCACGTCAGCATCCGCCCGCAGGCCCGACACGTCGTAGACCCCCCGCACGGTGTCGCCGAGCTCGGCGATCACGTCGGCGGCCGAGGGACGGTCCCCGTCGAGGGTCGCGGGGTGCGGGTCGCGCCGCAGCACGGCCCAGAGGGCGTAGTGGTGGGTCTGGTCGCTCACCCGTCCATCCTCCCCCGCTTCTCGCGGACCCGCGAATCAGCGGCCGGATTCGTGCACGATCTCCACAATCCGGGTGAGCACGCCCGGGTCGGTGTCCGGGGGCACGCCGTGTCCGAGGTTCACGATGTGGGCGGGCGCTGCGCTGCCGCGCTCGATGACGTCGGCGACGTGGCGGGCGATCAAGGGCTCCCCCGCGGTCAGCAGCGCCGGGTCGAGGTTGCCCTGCAGCGGCACCGCGCCGCCGAGGCGCTCATTCGCCTCGTCGAGCGGCAGCCGCCAGTCGATGCCGATGACGTCGGCGCCGAGTCCGCGCTGGAGGTCGAGCATCTCGCCCATCCCGAGGCCGAAGTGGATGCGGGGCACCTCGAGGCCGCGCAGCGCGTCGAAGGCGCGGCGGCTGTGCGGGGCGACGCGGCGCTGGTAGTCGGTGCGCGAGAGCGACCCTGCCCACGAGTCGAAGAGCTGGACGACGCTCGCACCGGCGAGCACCTGTGCCCGCAGGAACGCCCCGGTGACGTCGGCGCACCAGTTCAGCAGGGTGGCCCAGGTCTGCGGGTCGGTGCGCATGAGCGCCCGGGCGCGCAGCTGCTCGCGCGACGGACCGCCCTCGATGAGATAGCTCGCGAGCGTGTAGGGCGCACCTCCGAAGCCGATGAGGGGTGTCGAGCCGAGCTCCGCGACGGTGAGCGCGACCGCCTCGCTGATCGGCGCGAACACCTCCGGGTCGACCGGGCGCAGTGCCATCACGTCGGCGGCGGAGCGGATGGGGTCATCGAGCACGGGGCCGCGTCCCGGCACGATCCGCACGTCGACGCCGGCCAGCAGCACGGGCACGACGATGTCGCTGAAGAACACGGCGGCGTCGACGCCGTGGCGGCGCACGGGCTGCAGGGTGATCTCGCTCGCGAGCGCCGGATCGAGGCAGGCGTCGAGCATCTCGGTGCCCGCCCGCGACGCGCGGTATTCGGGCAGCGAGCGACCGGCCTGGCGCATGAACCACACCGGCAGCGTGTCGGAGCGCTCACCCCGCGCGGCCCGCACGAGCGGCGACGACGCGGTGCGCCCGTCCACGAGCGGATGCTGCGACGGCAGGGATGTGGGGAGCGATGGCATCCCTCCAGGCTAGGCGCACCGGGGTCGGGCGAGGTGCCGGGTAGAATCGCCGGGTGCTCTTCTGCGTGACCGCGAACCATCGCAACACGGACTTCGAGGTGCTCGATCGCATCTCGAAGGTGTCTGCGACGACCGCGGCGGACGTGCTCAACGCCCACGAGTTCGTGCGCGGTGCGGTCGTGCTGGCCACCTGCAACCGCTTCGAGGCGTACCTCGAGCTGGACGAGCCGGTCACGAGCGGCGCGGTGCTCGCCCATGAGGCCGTGCTCGACGCCGTCGCCTCCGTCGCCGGTGACGACGCCCTGTCGCTGCGCGACTCGGCGGTCGCCCTCGTCGGCGACGACGCGGTGCGGCACTTGTTCGCGGTGAGCTCCGGCCTCGAGTCGATGGTCGTCGGAGAGGACGAGATCACCGGGCAGGTGCAGCGCGCGCTCGCGGCCGCCCGGGAGATCGGCACCACGAGCACCGAGCTGGAGCAGGTCTTCCAGCGCGCCGCATACGCGACCAGGGCGGTGCGGGCGAAGGCCGATCTGTCCGCCGCCGGCCGCTCGCTGGCGCGACTGGCCCTCGACCTCGTCGACACCAGGGTCACCGACTGGGCCACCACGCCCGTGCTGCTGGTCGGCACCGGCCAGTACGCGGCCACCACGATCGCCGCACTGCAGGCGCGCGGTGCCCGCGACATCCGGGTCTTCTCGGCCACCGGCCGCGCGCAGCAGTTCGCCGCGCGCTACGGGGTGCGCGCCGAGCCCACCCTGGGCGAGGCGCTCGCGGGGGCCGACATCGTCATCACCTGCACCGCCCGGTACGTCATCACGCCCGACGACATCCCCGACACCCGGCAGCGGCTCATCATCGACCTGGGCCTGCCCCGCAACGTCGACCCCGCTGTCGGCGCGGTGGGCGGCGTGGAGCTGCTCGACCTCGAGCTGATCGGACGCCACGCGTCGCTGCCGGAGCTGAGCGCCGGTGCGCACGAGGTGGTCGGCTCGGCCGTCGCCACGTACGCCGCCGAGCGCGCCGCGGCCCCCGCTGTGGTCGCGCTGCGCTCCCACATCCAGCAGGCGCTCATGTCGGAGCTCAGCCGGCTGCGGGTCGGCGAGGACGAGGCCCGCACCGAAGCCGCCCTGCGCCACTTCGCCGGCGTGCTTTCGCACGCGCCGTCGGTGCGGGCGCGCGAGTTCGCCGCCCAGGGCCGGATCGAGGAGTTCGAGGCCGCGCTCGAGATGGTGTTCGGCGTCAGCGCGGCGCCCGCCGAGGACGCCGACGGCGAGCAGCTCGCCGCCGGCTGAGCCCCGTCAGTTCAGCTCGTCGCCGGCTGAGCCCGGTCAGTTCCGCTCGTCGGGGTCACTGATCGTGTGGGTCACTGACTCCCTGTCGCTGTGGCCTCTGCCTTCCGCTCACCTGTCGCGATCTGTACGATTTCCTGCACATTGCGACAGGTGAGGGTCATGAACGGCCGCGCGAGTCCGCTCACCTGACGCAATCGGTGCGATTTCGCGCATGTTGCGACAGGTGAGGTCGCGGCGAGAGGATGCTCGTGCTCGGGCGGACAGGGCGGCACGCCGTCGCGACTCAGCGCCGCGAGGCGATCGCCACGGCGACGCGGCGCACGAGTCGATCGGGGTGTGAGAACAATTCGATCTTGGTGACCCGGATGACGCACCAGCCCGCGGCGCGCAGTCGGTCGTAGCGCTCGATGTCGCGCGCCCACTGCGCCGGGCTGAGGAGGTGGTGCTCGCCCTCATACTCGATCGCGATCTTCAGCGCTGGGTAAGCGAGATCGACACAGGCCAACCGCACGTCGTCGACGTAGATATCGAAGTTGAGCGACGGCTCGGGAAGCCCGGCGTCGATCAACTCGAGGCGCGTCCGGGTCTCGGGACGGGATGCGGACCCCGTTCGCACATACGGCAGCGCTTCACGGAGCCGCCCGATGCCGATCCGACGGCCGGCGGCGAGGGCTGCCTCGAGGTCGGCGCGGGTTGCCAGTGGCTCAGCGACCCGCCACTCGCGCACCACGGCGTCGCCCACCGCCACCAGATCACGCGGGTCGCGCAGCGTGCGAGCGAGCATCGCCCACGTCGTGGCTGGGCTCGTGACCGAGAGTCCGGAGCGCGGCTCGCTCGCCCGACGGGTCAGTTTCGGAACTGCTTGATGGCCGCGGATCCCGACACCCCGCGGCAAGCGGCGTGGTGCGAGGACCGCGACATCGAGCCCGGGAGCGCGCAGGAGCTCGGGCGGCAGCGGGAGTCCCCAGATCACTGCCGCGGTCGTATGGCAGAAGAACTCGTGCTCGGTCATGCACACCGAATAGTCGAACGCGCGACGCAGGTGCCTGCGCTCGAGCTCCCCCCGAGGTTGTCCGAACGCGTCGAAATCAACGACGGTGCTCGCCCGCTCGCGCAGCGCTCGCACCCCGTGGAACGGCCTGTCGAGATCCGGCTTGCGGAGCCGGTTCGTACCTGCACCGGCGCGCAGCGCGTCGGCGACGCGGAACCGGTCGCCGAGCACCCTGGGGAGCGGTGGTGGCAGCATCCGCCCATGTTCACGCGCAACCGCGTTGCCTGAGCCGCTTCGCCCTGTTCGGCGAAGAACGGGCACTCCGAATGGTCTGGGGAGGAGTCCCTGTCCTCGGCCACACGCCGCTCAACTGTCGCGAAGTGCAGGGAAACCCGCCAATTGCGACAGGTGAACGAAAGCGCGAGGCCGCAAGAGTCCTCGAACACGCCGCTCACCTGTCGCGAAGTGCAGGGAAACCCGCAGATTGCGACAGGTGAGGGTCAACGCGGGCGAGCAGCTCGCCGCCGGCTGAGCCCCGTCAGTTCAGCTCGTCGGGGTGGGCGCTGACGCGCCCGCCGCCGTCCGCGACCTCGAGGCCGTCGATGCCGGCGACCTCGTCCGCGGTCAGCTCGAAGTCGAACACGTCGAGGTTCTCGGCGAGGCGCGCGCGGCGCACCGACTTCGGGAACACGATGTTGCCGTGCTGCAGGTGCCACCGCAGCACGACCTGGGCGGGCGTCTTCCCGTGCGCCTCGGCGGCGCGGGCCACCGGCTCGGCCCCGAACAGGTCGTACTTGCCCTGGCCGAGCGGGCCCCACGCCTCGATGCGGATGTCGCGGGCTGCCGCCCACTCGGTGATCTCCCGCTCCTGGTAGGCCGGGTGCAGCTCGATCTGGTTGACGGCGGGGACGATGCCCGTGGCCGCCACGATCTTCTCGAGGTGCGGGACGAGGTGGTTCGACACCCCGATGCTGCGAGCGAGGCCCGCGTCGCGCAGCTCGATGAGCTTCTCCCACGCGTGCAGGTAGTTGTCGCGGGCCGGCGTCGGCCAGTGCACGAGGTACAGGTCGACCTGCTCGAGCCCGAGCCGGTCGAGGCTCTCGCGGATCGCGGCGTCCGGCTCGTCGCCGTCGTGGCGGTCGTTCCACAGCTTGGTGGTGACGAACAGCTCGTCGCGCGGGATGCCGCTGGCCGCGATCGCCGCGCCGACGCCCTCCTCGTTGCCGTAGATCGCCGCGGTGTCGATGTGCCGGTAGCCGAGCTCGAGCGCCTCGGTCACCGCCTTCTCGGTCTCCGCGGGCGGGATGCGGAAGACGCCGTAGCCGAGCTGCGGGATGGTGTGGCCGTCGTTGAGCGTGAGGGTGGTGATCTCTGGCATGCATCCAGCCTACGAGCGGTCGCGAACCCCGGCGCGGGCGATACGATCGAAGGCTATGCCCGTGTCAGAGCCAGTCATCTCCTATCCCCCCGAGCTGCCCGTCAGCGCGGCGCGGGATGAGATCGCGCGCGCCATCCGCGACAACCAGGTCGTCATCGTCGCGGGAGCCACGGGCTCGGGCAAGACCACGCAGCTGCCGAAGATCTGCCTCGAGCTCGGCCGCACGCGCATCGCCCACACGCAGCCCCGCCGCATCGCCGCCCGCACGATCGCCGAGCGCGTGGCCGAGGAGCTGCAGGTCCCGCTCGGCACCGCCGTCGGCTACAAGGTGCGCTTCACCGACAAGGTGACCGAAGACACCCGCATCGCCGTGATGACCGACGGCATCCTGCTGAACGAGATCCATCGGGATCGGATGCTGCGCCGCTACGACACGATCATCATCGACGAGGCGCACGAGCGGTCGCTCAACATCGACTTCCTGCTCGGGTACCTCACCCAGCTGCTCCCGAAGCGCCCCGATCTCAAGGTGATCGTCACCTCGGCGACGATCGATCCGGAGTCGTTCGCGCGGCACTTCGCCCGTGGCGACGTGCCGGCGCCGGTGGTCGAGGTGTCCGGCCGCACCTACCCGGTGGAGATCAGGTACCGGCCCGCGACGGGCTCGGCGACCGCAGCCGGGGCCGCCGGCGACTCCCCCGCGAGCGCCGCCGACGGCGACGACGTCGACGGGATCACCGCCGCGCTCCGCGAGCTCGATCGCGAGGCGGCGGGCGACGTCCTGGTGTTCCTTCCCGGCGAGGCGGAGATCCGGGATGCGGCAGATGCCGTCCGCGGCATGTACGCGAAGGACGCCGCTCCCACCGAGGTGCTGCCGCTGTACGGCCGGCTCTCTGCGGCCGAGCAGCACCGCGTCTTCGAGCGCTCCACCGTCGCGGGGGTGCGTCGTCGCGTCATCCTGTCGACCAACGTCGCCGAGACGAGCCTCACGGTCCCCGGCATCCGCTACGTGATCGACACCGGCACGGCCCGCATCTCGCGGTACAGCAACCGCTCCAAGATCCAGCGTCTGCCGATCGAGGCCATCTCGCAGGCCTCCGCACAGCAGCGGTCGGGCCGTGCGGGCCGCACCACGGCCGGCATCGCCATCCGCCTCTACGGCGAGGACGACTTCGACAAGCGGCCCGAGTTCACCGAGCCCGAGATCCTGCGGACGAGCCTCGCGTCCGTGATCCTGCAGATGCTCGCGCTGGGCTTCGGCGACATCGCCTCGTTCCCCTTCCTCACCCCGCCGGACTCGCGCGGCGTGCGCGCCGCGCTCGATCTGCTGGTCGAGCTCGGCGCCGTGTCCCTCCGCCGCGGCGAGCCGACCCTCACCGACATCGGTCGGCGCATCTCGCGCCTTCCGATCGACCCGCGCTTCGCCCGCATGCTGGTCGAGGCGGAGCGCACCGGCGTGCAGCGCGACGTGCTCGTCATCGTCGCGGGGATGTCGATCCAGGACGTCCGCGAACGACCGGAGGAGCGCCGCGAGGAGGCCGACCGGCTGCACGCCCGGTTCACCGACCCCACCAGCGACTTCCTCTCGCTGCTCAACCTGTGGAACCACCTCCAGGAGCAGCAGGCCGAGCTCGGCTCGAGCGCCTTCCGGCGCCTGTGCCGCAACGAGCACCTCAACTATGTGCGCGTTCGGGAGTGGGCCGACGTGCACCGTCAGCTCAGCACCCTCGTCGGCGCGAAGCGCCGAGGCGGAACCTCCACCGCAGGCGGGAGCACGGTGGAGACCGCCGACCCCGACGAGATCCACAAGGCGATCCTGGCCGGCCTGCTCTCGCACATCGGCATCGTCGACGAGCGCAGCGCTCGTGGCGGCGACCAGAAGCGCCCGCAGGCCGCCGACTACCTCGGCGCCCGCGGCACGCGGTTCGCGATCTTCCCCGGTTCAGGGCTGAAGAAGAAGCGCCCGTCCGCCGTGATGGCCGCCGAGCTCGTCGAGACGTCGCGCCTCTTCGCCCGCACGGTCGCCGCCGTCGACCCGGCGTGGGCGGAGGACCTGGCGGGAGATCTGGCCAAGCGCCAGCTGGGCGAGCCGCACTGGTCGAAGTCGGCGGGCGCAGCATCCGCGTACGAGAAGGTCACGCTCTTCGGCGTCGAGATCATCCCCCGCCGCCGGGTGCAGCTGGCCCGCTTCGACCGGCCGCTGGCCCGCGAGATGTTCCTGCGCCATGCCCTCGTCGAGGGCGACTGGGACTCCAGCAGCCTCGACAAGCGCCTCACCGCCTTCGAGCGCCGCAACCGCGAGCAGCGCAGACTCCTGGAGAAGATCGAGGAGCGCGAGCGCCGACGCGACATCCTCGTCGGCGACGAGGCGGTGTACGCCTTCTACGACGCCCGCATCCCGCGCGACGTCTTCGATCAGCGCTCGTTCGAGACGTGGTGGAAGGATGCGGTCGCCCGCACGCCGCGCCTGCTCGATCTGACCGAGGCGGACCTCATCGACGAGTCCGCGCGCGGCGACGAGCGCGACTTCCCCGCGCGCTGGACCCAGGGCGACCAGGTGCTGTCCCTCGCGTACCGGTTCGAGCCGGGCGCGCCCGATGACGGCGTGACGGCTGTCGTGCCGCTCGCGCTGCTGGCCCAGCTGCGGCCGGTGGGCTTCGACTGGCAGGTGCCCGGCCTCCGCGACGAGCTCATCGCCGGACTGATCCGCTCGCTGCCCAAGGCCATCCGCCGGCACGTCGTGCCCGCGGCCGACTGGGCCGCGCGCTTCGCCGAGGAGCTCGCCGGGTCCGGCCCCGAGTCGCATGCGGGGCTGCCTCCCGTGCCGTTGCGCGATGCCCTCGCCCAGCGCATCCAGCGGGTCGCGAACCAGCCGGTGACCGCCGCCGACTTCGAGCTCGAGCGGGTGCCGGGGCACCTGCTCGTGTCGTTCCGCGCCGTCGACGAGCGCGGACGCCCGGTCGGCGCCGACCGTGACCTGCCCGCACTCCAGGAGCGTCTGTCGGGCAAGGCGCGCGCCTCCGTGTCGCGATCCCTCGCCAAGGCGTCTCCGCCCCGCGGGCCCGCCGCGGCGATCGCCGCAGCGGCGTCCCCCGCGTCGGCCGCCTTCCCCGAGCGCACCGGACTCACCTCGTGGGACCTCGGGTCGCTGCCCGACGTGGTCGACACGAAGGTCGCCGGCGGCGTCGTGCGCGGATACCCCGCGCTGGTCGACGAGGGCACGGGTGTCGCGACGCGCATCGAGGCCACCCCGGAGGCCGCCGTGGCAGCCTCTCGCGCCGGGGTGCGGCGACTCCTGCTGCTGGCGATCCCTTCGCCGGCGGCATACGTGCTCGAGCACCTCACCGCATCCGAGAAGCTCGCCCTCGCCGCCTCGCCCTACCCCTCCGCGAAGGCCCTCATCGAGGACGCACGGGTCGCCGTCGCCGACGCCGTGATCCAGCGCGAGACGGGGGGCGAGCTCGTGCGGACGCCCGAGGCGTTCGAGCGTGTCCGCGCGGCGCTGTCCGCGGTCGTCGTCGACGAGCTGTTCGCCGCCGTCTCGCTGGCCGCCCGCATCCTCACCGCCTCCCGCGACGTCGAACGCGCCGTCCGCGGGCAGAACTCCCTCACGCTGCTCGGCGCCCTGAACGAGGTCAAGGGCCAGGTCGCGGCGCTCGTGCACCCTGGTTTCATCTCCCGCACCGGGCTCGCGCGTCTCGCGCACCTGCCCCGGTATCTGCGCGGGGCCCTCGAGCGCATCACCGCGCTCGCCGACAACCCCGGGCGCGACCGGCAGCGGATGAGCGAGTTCGAGCGTGCCGCCGCGCTCTACACGGAGGCGGGTGGGATGCTGCCGCCTCCGCCCACCGCACCGGCGTCGCTCGTGCACGCGCGGTGGCTCCTGGAGGAGTACCGCGTGAGCCTGTTCGCCCAGCAGTTGGGCACGGCGGAGGCCGTGTCGATCCAGCGGATCCAGAAGGCTCTGAGCGCGTCCGTCCAGTAGCGCCGCAACATGGCGACATACGGGCGGGGCGCGGCTCCCGTCAGCCGCGACAATGGAGCCATGTCTGATGCTCCCCTCTCCTTCGCGACGGCGCAGGTCCAGGCGGGCTTCACCGCCGGTGCCGCCGAGAACACCGCGGTCCCGCCGATCTACCAGTCCAACGCGTTCCAGTTCGGCTCCCTCAGCGAGGCCCGCGACCTGTTCGCGCTTCGCCGCGAGGGCAACATCTACAGCCGCGCCGCCAACCCGACGGTCCTCGTCTTCGAGCAGCGGGTGACCGCGCTCGAAGACGGCGTGGCGGCCGCCGCGGTGGGCTCGGGTCAGGCCGCCGTCGCCCTCGCCCTGCTGGCGCTCGCGCAGCAGGGCGAGCACATCGTGGCTGCCCGCCAGCTCTACGGCGGCACGATCGACCTGCTGCAGGAGACGTTCGCGGACTGGGGCATCGAGGTCACCTTCGTCGATCAGGACGACACGCAGGCATGGCGGGATGCGGTGCGCCCGACCACGCGCGCCCTGTTCGCCGAGTCGGTCACCAACCCCATCGCGCAGGTGCTCGACGCGCATGCCGTCGCAGCGATCGCGCACGAGGCCGGCGTGCCGCTCGTCCTCGACAACACCGTCGCGACCCCCTACCTGCACCGCGCGAAGGATCTCGGCGCCGACATCGTCGTGCACTCCGCGACCAAGTTCCTCGGCGGCCACGGCACCTCGCTCGGCGGCGTGATCGTCGACCTCGGCACCTTCGACTTCGGCGCGGACGCGCCCCGCTGGCCGCAGCTCACCGAGCCCTACCGGCGGGTCGCCGGCGGCAGCCTGCTCGAGCGCTTCGGCGCGAAGGGCTCGCCGTACATCGCACTGGTCAAGACGAAGTACATCCACGACCTCGGGCCGTCGCTGTCCGCGTTCAACGCGTTCCAGCTGCTCCAGGGCCTGGAGACGCTCGACCTCCGGGTCGCCCGCCACAGCGCGTCCGCGCTCGAGGTGGCCCGGTTCCTCGACCAGCACGCCGCCGTCGCGCGTGTGCACCACCCCGGCCTGGAATCGAGCCCCTGGCACGCGCAGGCGCAGAAGTATCTGCCCCGGGGCGCCGCATCCGTCTTCTCGTTCGACCTGCACCAGACCGGTGACCCGGCGGGCGACTTCGCGCGGGTGGAGGCGTTCATCGACCGTCTGCGGGTCGTGCGGCTCGTCGCCAACATCGGCGACGCGCGCAGCCTGGTCGCGCACCCGTCGTCGATGACGCACAGCCACATGACCCCCGCGCAGCTGGCCGAATCGGGCATCGGATCGACGACGATCCGTCTGTCGATCGGCCTGGAGGACCCTGCCGACATCGTGGCCGACCTCCGCGCGTCGCTCGATCAGGTCTGACGCCCGGCAACGACAGAAGCCCCGCCCGGTCTCCCGGGCGGGGCTTCTGTCTGCAGCGGCTCAGTTGCCGGAGCGCCGCTTGTTGTAGACGTCGAACGCGACGGCCAGCAGCAGCACGAGGCCCTTGACGGCCTGCTGCCACTCGATGCCGATGCCCATGATCGACATGCCGTTGTTGAGCACGCCGATGATCAGACCACCGATGATGGCGCCGCCGATGGTGCCGACACCACCCTGCACCGCCGCACCGCCGATGAACGCGGCCGAGATCGCTTCGAGCTCGAAGCCGTCACCGGCCTTCGGACCGGCCAGGTTCAGTCGGGCGGTGAAGATGAGGCCCGCGAGCGCCGCGAGGAAGCCCATGTTCACGAACAGCCAGAAGTCGACCCGGCGGGTCTTGATGCCCGACAGCTCCGCCGCGTGGCGGTTGCCGCCGATGGCGTAGATGTGGCGGCCGAAGACGGTCCGGTTCATGACGATGCCGTAGACGAGCACGAGGATCGCCAGGATGATCAGCGTCACCGGGATGCCCTTGTACGACGCCAGTGCCCAGGTGAACCAGCCGATGACGACGGCGATGAGCACGAGCTTGACGATGAACCAGGTGAGCGGCTCGACTTCCTGGTCGTACTTCTCACGTCCGCGGCGGGTGCGCACCTGCTGCAGGACGAACGCGACGATACCCGCGGCGCCGATGATGAGCGTGAACAGATCGGGGCTGGACTCGCCGAACACACCGGAGATGAAGCCGTTGCCGATCGCGCGGTACTCGGTGGGGAACGAGCCGATGTTCGCGTTGCCGAGCACGACGAGCGCGAGGCCGCGGAAGATCAGCATGCCGGCCAGCGTCACGATGAACGCGGGAATCCCGACGTAGGCGACCCAGAAGCCCTGCCACGCGCCGACCAGGGCGCCGATCAGCAGCGAGAGGAGGATCGCCACCGGCCACGGCAGCTCCAGCTTCACCGCGAGGACGCCGGAGACGGCGCCGACGAAGGCGGCCACCGACCCGACGGACAGGTCGATGTGACCCGCGATGATGATCATCACCATGCCGATCGCCAGAACGAGGATGTACCCGTTCTGCACGATCAGGTTCGAGATGTTCTGCGGGCGCAGCAGGATGCCGTTGGTCAGGATCGCGAACAGGGCGACCACGGCGATCAGCGCGATGAAGATGCCGTTCTTGCCCAGATCGCTGAGCACGTGGCTCAGCCAGCTCGTGAACTTGTTCTCGGTCGGGTGGACGAGCCCGCCCGCGGCGGTCTCGGTCGAGGGATTGTCGTTTGACATGGTTGTGTCTCCTGCGGGCCCCGTCAGCGGGGCTTCTCCATGGTCATGAGCTTGAGGACGGACTCGGGTGTGGCCTGCTCGATCGGCAGCTCGCCGGTGATGCGCCCCTCGCTGAGGGCGTACACGCGGTCCGAGATGCCGAGCAGCTCGGGAAGCTCGGAGGAGATCACGATGATCCCCTTGCCGGATGCTGCGAGCTTGTTGATGATCGTGTAGATCTCGTACTTCGCGCCGACGTCGATGCCGCGGGTGGGCTCGTCGAGGATGAGCACGTCGGGATCGGAGTAGATCCACTTCGACAGGACGACCTTCTGCTGGTTGCCGCCGGAGAGCTTCCCGGTCTTGACCAGCACGTTGGGCGCCTTGATGTTCATGCTCTTGCGGAAGTCGTCGGCGACCTTGTACTCCTCGTTGTCGTTCACGAGGCCGGCCGCTTCGAGCTTCTTCAGCGACGCCATCGAGATGTTGCGCTTGATGTCCTCGATGAGGTTGAGGCCGTACGTCTTGCGGTCTTCCGTCGCGTACGCGAGCCCGTTGTCGATCGCCTCGGCGACGGTGCGGGTGCGGATCTCCTTGCCGCGCATGAAGACCTTGCCCGAGATGCGCGAGCCGTAGCTGTGGCCGAACAGGCTCATCGCGAACTCGGTGCGGCCCGCGCCCATGAGGCCGGCGATGCCGACGATCTCACCGGCGCGCACGTTGATCGAGACGTTGTCGACCATGACCCGGCTCGGGTCCTGCGGGTGGTGCGCCGTCCAGTCCTCGACGCGCAGCAGCTCGTCGCCGATCTGCGGTTCGTGGTCGGGATAGCGGTGCTCGAGATCGCGGCCCACCATGTCCTTGATGATGCGGTCCTCTGTGACGTCCTGCTTGGCGATCGTCTCGATCGTCTTGCCGTCGCGGATGACCGTCACCGTGTCGGCGACCTTTTTGATCTCGTTGAGCTTGTGGCTGATGATGATCGACGTGATCCCCTCCTCGCGGAGGTTGAGGATCAGGTCGAGCAGGTGGTCGGAGTCCTCGTCGTTGAGCGCGGCGGTGGGCTCGTCGAGGATGAGGAGCTTCACCTCCTTGGAGAGCGCCTTCGCGATCTCGACCAGCTGCTGCTTGCCGACGCCGATCTGATTGACCTTGGTCGTCGGGTTCTCGCGGAGGCCCACGCGGCGCAGCAGCGCCCCGGCCTCGGAGTTGGTCTTGTTCCAGTCGATGAGGCCGCCGGCGCCCTTGCGCTCATTGTTGAGGAAGATGTTCTCGGCGATCGAGAGGTAGGGGCTGAGGGCCAGCTCCTGGTGGATGATGACGATCCCGCGCGCCTCGCTGTCGCGGAGGTTGCGGAACTGCACCTCGTCGCCGGCGTACACGATGTCGCCGTCGTATGTGCCGTGCGGGTACACACCCGACAGCACCTTCATGAGCGTGGACTTGCCCGCGCCGTTCTCGCCGCAGATCGCGTGGATCTCGCCGCGTTCGACCTCGAAATTGACGTTCGAGAGGGCCTTCACACCCGGGAACGTCTTGGTGATGCCGCGCATCTCCAGGATGTTGTTCGTCACGTTCTCCGACTTCCTCGTGGGGTCCCGACACCGGGAGCGTACTGGAGGCGACGACGGTGGGGCGGATGCCCCACCGTCGTCGCCGATTCGACAGGTGGAGAGACCTCGTTAGAGGCCGAGCTCCTCAGCCGTCCAGTAGCCGGTGTCGACCAGGGCCGACTCGACGTTGTCCTTGACGACCGGCACCGGCGCGAGCAGGTACGAGGGGACGACCTTCACGTCGTTGTCGTACGTCTCGGTGTCGTTGACCTCGGGCTCCTCGCCGTTCAGCACGGAGATGGCCATGCCGGCAGCGACCTTGGCGAGCTCACGCGTGTCCTTGAAGATCGTCGCGTACTGCTCACCCGAGAGGATCGCCTTGACCGAGTCGACCTCGGCGTCCTGGCCCGAGATGATCGGCCACTCGTCACCGGTGGTGTAGCCGGCGTCGGTGAGAGCCGAGATGATGCCGCGCGAGATGCCGTCGTAGGGCGACAGCACCGCGTTGACCTTCGAGCCGTCCGAGTACTGCGACGTGAGGATGTCCTCCATGCGGCTCTGGGCGGTCTCGCCGTCCCAGCGGAGCGTGGCGGCCTGCTCGATGTCGGTCTGACCCGACTTCACGACCAGCGTGCCGTCCTCGATGTACGGGTTCAGGACATCCATCGCGCCGTTGAAGAAGAAGAACGCGTTGTTGTCGTCCAGCGAGCCGGCGAACAGCTCGATGTTGAACGGACCCTTGGGCGCGTCCTCGGCCGGGTTGCCCTCGAGGTCCGTCAGGCCGAGGCCGTTCAGGAGGGTCCACGCCTGCTGGTTGCCGACGAGCTCGTTGTCGAACGTCGCGTAGTAGTCGACGTTCTCGGTGCCCTTGATGAGGCGGTCGTACGCGATGACGGGCACGTCGCTGTCTGCGGCGGTCTGGAGGACCTCCGTCAGCGTGGTGCCGTCGATCGAGGCCACGATGAGCGCCTCGGCACCCTTCGTGATCATGTTCTCGATCTGCGAGACCTGGGTGGGGATGTCGTCCTCTGCGTACTGCAGGTCGACGGTGTAGCCCTCGGCCTCGAGCGCAGCCTTGACGGCGTCGCCGTCCTGGATCCAGCGCTCCGAGCTCTTGGTGGGCATCGCGACGCCGATGAGGCCGCCGTCGCCTTCGCCCTCGGTGGTGCCGGTGCCGCCGGTGCTGCCGGAGCAGGCGGTCAGCGCCAGGGCGCCCGCGGCGACAGCCGCGATCATGATCCTCTTGATCTTCACTGTGGTTCCTTTCCAGTGGACATCACTGTCTTGGTGTTCGGTATTCAGTTGTGACCGCGCCCAGGGTTTCGGGCTACCGGCGGTCGTCGGTGGTCTGTCCGTAGACGTTCTGGTACCGGTCGTAGAGCCGGTCGATGGCGTCCTGCGGGAGAGGGATGAGGGGGCCGCCCTGACGGGCGATGTGCACGGTGCGGGCGACGTCCTCGAGCATGACGGCCGCCTTGACGGCGTCCTTCGCGTTCGTGCCGATCGTGAACGGGCCGTGGTTCTGCATGAGCACGCCGCGGCTGCGGTGGCCGGAGAGCGTCTCGACGATGCCCTTGCCGATCGAGTCGTCGCCGATGATCGCGAAGGGGCCCACCGGGATGGGGCCGCCGAACTCGTCGGCCATCGCCGTGATGACGCAGGGGATCTCCTCGCCGCGCGCCGCCCACGCCACAGCGTAGGTGGAGTGGGTGTGCACGACGCCGCCGACCTCGGGCATGTTCCGGTAGACGTATGCGTGCGCCGCGGTGTCGGACGAGGGCGACCGCTCGCTGCCGGGGGTGCCGGGGATGACGTTGCCGTCGAGATCGCAGAGGATCATGTTCTCGGGCGCCAGGTCGTCGTACGAGACGCCGGACGGCTTGATCACGAACAGATCGGCGCCGGGCACGCGGCCCGAGACGTTGCCGCCGGTCCAGACGATGAGGCCGTAGCGGACGAGCTCGGCGTGGAGGGCGGCCACCTCGGCGCGGACACGGGCGATCGCGACCTCGGTCTTCACGCCGGAGACGTAGCGATCCTGCGTCTCGGAATCCGTGCCCTGCACCACTGTGCCGACTCCCTTGTCTGGTCTGGCTGTGCGGCGGTCGATGTGACAGCCGATGTGACAGTCCATGTGACCGTTCACATCGGCAAGTGTAGCCACGTCCGGCCCGAGAGTGTCAACTTCACTCGGTCTCGGGTTGGTAACGGAAGCCTGTGTCTCAGCGGAGGGGCGCTGCGGACCCGCGGACGATCAGCTCGGGCATGATCGTCGGGGTGGCGGCGGGCTCATCCGCGTCGCCGCGCGGACCCAGCAGCAGGTCGACGCAGCGCCTGCCGAGTTCCGCGAAGTCCTGCCGCACGGTCGTCAGCGGCGGCCAGAAGTGAGCCGCCTCGGGGATGTCGTCGAAGCCGACGATGCTGATGTCGCGGGGCACATCCAGCCCCTCGTCGCGGATCGCGTGCATCAGTCCGAGCGCCATCTGGTCGTTCGACGAGAAGATCGCGGTGAAGTCCCGCACCCGCAGCAGCTCGCGGCCGGCGTAGTAGCCGAACTCGGCCGTCCAGTCCCCCAGGATCGGTGCGGTGGTGGGGATGTCGTTCGCGCTCATCTCCTCGAGGAATCCGCGCATGCGCGCCTCCGCCTCGATCCAGTCCTGCGGTCCTGCGAGGTGGTAGATCTGCCGATGTCCCAGGCTGATCAGGTGTTTCGTCGCGAGGCGCGCCCCGCCGATCTGGTCGACGGTGAGGGTGTGGTCGGGGTCGAGGCCGGTCGACTGGAGGGTGACGTACGGGATGTCGAGCTGCTGGGCGGCGAGCGCCCGGAACACCCGCACCTGCGGCGCGATGACGACGAGTCCCTCGATCGACTGCGCCATCAGATGCGCGATGCCGTCGGGGATGGACTGCGGAGCCGAGGCGTCGATGTTCGCCGTGCTCACCCAGTAGCCCCGCTCCTGCGCGGCTGCCTCGATCGACGCGATGCTGGACGCGGGGCCGTACATCGTGCTGGAGGCGGAGAGGATGCCGATGGTCTGCGACCGGCTGGTGACCAGCGCGCGGGCGGCCCGGTTCGGGCGGTACTGCAGCTCCGCCATGACCGTGAGCACGCGCTCGCGCGTCTCGGGCCGGATGCTGGGGTGCTCGTTGAGCACGCGGGAGACGGTCTGATGCGAGACGCCCGCGAGCCGCGCGACATCGCGGATGCTCGGCCTGCGGCCGGGGGCGTCGTCGCTCATGGTGGCTCTCTGGGGGAAGCGGGTGGAGGCATGTGCACGGTCACACGGCCTCGGGTGCCATTATGCACCGCCGGGCGCCCGGGGGCGCATGCCTACACTGGCATCATGGCCGACTTCGCCCGGTTCCTTCCGCTCAACGGCCGCCCGCACGGCGACGAGACGGACGTCACGAGCGACCGCCGCGTGGCCGTCGCGCAGGTCATCGACGAGGCCCAGCGTCTGCTGGGCGGCGTCGACGCCGAGCGGGCCGGCCGGCTCGCCGCCGACTTCGTGCGCGCCGCGCGCCTCGACGCCGATCCGGTGGACGGCCTCCCCGCCCTGTCCGCGAGTGTGCGGACGGGGAAGAGGCGCAGCATCCGCTCGCTCGTGCACGCGACCCGCGCCCTGCTCGTGCTCGCCGCCGAGACCGGAGGCACGCCGCGCCTGCACGCAGCCATCACCGGCGCCGTCGCACTGTGGGGCGCGACGAGCGGCCCCTTCGATCGCCGAGCCGTGCTGAAGGGCCATACGATCGCCGCGACCGATGAGGAGTGGTCGTTCGGGCGAGGCCCCGTGCTCGCCGGGCCCGCGCTCGGCATCGTCGCGTTCGTGCTCGCCCTCTCCGATCAGCCGCCGGTCGCCAGTACGCTCGAGGCATGACCGGACTTCGCTGGGGAATCCTCGCCACGGGTGGCATCGCCCACTCCTTCGCACGCGACCTGCGCACCGCGGGACTCGACCTCGCCGCCGTCGGCTCGCGCCGGCTCGAATCGGCCGAGCGGTTCGCGGCGGAGTTCGACATCCCCCGCGCCCACGGATCGTACGAGGGCCTCGTCGCCGACCCGGACGTCGACATCGTCTACATCGCCACGCCGCACCCGATGCACGCCGAGGATGCCCTGCTCGCCATCTCGCACGGCAAGCACGTGCTCGTCGAGAAGCCCTTCACGCTGACCGGCGCCGAGGCAGCCGCCGTGCGCGACGCCGCACGAGCGCAGGGCGTGCTCGCCATGGAGGCGATGTGGACGCGGTACCTGCCGCACATGGCGCGGATCCGCGAACTCGTCGCGAGCGGTGCGCTCGGCGAAGTGCGGACGGCCTTCGCCGACCACACCCAGCAGCTGCCGGCCGATCCGGAGCACCGCCTGAACGCGCTCGAGCTCGGCGGCGGCGCCCTGCTCGATCTCGGGATCTACCCGGTCTCGTTCACGTGGGACGTGCTGGGGGCGCCGTCGTCGGTGACCGCAACCGCTCGACTGGGCGAGACGGGCGCCGACACCGAGGTGGCCACGCTGTTCACCCACGCCGGCGGCGCCGTATCGAGCACGCTCTCGTCGTCCCGCGCGGCCGGCCCCAACACAGCGCACATCGTCGGCACGACCGCGCGCATCGACATCGACCGCGTCTGGTACACCCCGACCTCGTTCCGGCTGATCACCCCGGACGGCACGATCGTCGAGGACTACGTCTCGCAGGTCGAGGGCCGCGGCATGCAGTACCAGGCGATCGCCGCAGAGCAGTTCGTCGCCGATGGGTCGCTCGACAGCGACGTGCTGCCGCTGGACGACACCGTCGCGATCATGGAGACGATGGACGAGATCCGCCGTCAGATCGGCGTCGCCTACCCCTCGGAGGCCTGATCGCGCGCGCGTCGCGCGATCTCCGCACGCAGGCGCTCCTCTTCGATCTCACGCTCGAGATCCGCCAGCTGCTCCTCGGTGCTGCGCCGTCCGTGCGTCGGTGCCACGTACCCGGTCGGGGCGCTCTGCCGCGCCGGGGCGCGCTGCGCCCGCGCCGCTCCCCCGGTGTACTCGCGGCCGAGGGCGAACCAGAGCACGGTGCCGATGAACGGGAGCACCAGGACCATGAGCAGCCACGCCCAGCGCGGCAGGTGCTTCACCTGCCACTCGTCGCGCGTGATGATGTCGACGAGCGCGAAGATCATGGCGCCGACCACGAGGAGGGAGAACACATACGGCATGACGGAATTCTATGTATCCGCTGTGCTGCTGTCTCGCCATTCCTGCGGCTGACACACTGGAGTCATGCCGGACCCCCAGAACCCCCGCGTCGCGGTCTACCTCGACTTCGACAACATCGTCATGAGCTGGTACGACCGGGTGCACGGGCGCAACGCCTACTCGCGTGACCGCCAGCGCATCAGCGAGAACGCCGGCGACCCCGAGATCGCCGAGCGCCTCGCGGCTGCCACCATCGACGTGGGCGCGATCATCGACTACGCCGCCTCGTTCGGCACGCTCGTGCTCACCCGGGCGTACGCGGACTGGTCGGCGCCGGTGAACGCGGTGTACCGCTCCCAGCTCGTCGCCCGCGCGGTCGACCTGGTGCAGCTGTTCCCCGCCGCCGCTTACGCGAAGAACGGCGCGGACATCCGCCTCGCCGTCGACACCGTGGAGGACATGTTCCGCCTGCCCGACCTCACGCACGTCGTGATCGTCGCGGGCGACAGCGACTACGTGCCGCTCGCCCAGCGCTGCAAGCGTCTCGGCCGCTATGTGGTGGGCGTGGGCGTCGCCGGCTCCACGGCCAAATCGCTCGCCGCCGCGTGCGACGAGTTCGAGGCCTACGACTCGCTCCCTGGCGTCCCACGCGTGACGCGCGAGACGGCGAAGGATGCTGCCGCTCGAAGCCGCGGCAAGGCCAAGGCCCCCGCGGCGACCGCCGAGGAGCCGCAAGCCGAGGGCGCGCCGACGGACGCCCCGGTCACGACCGCCAAGACGCGGTCGGGGTCGCGGCGCTCCCCTGCGAAGCCCGCCCCCGACGCCGAGAGCACGGCGGAGCCGGCCGAGACAGCCGCAGGCGCACCGCGCGCGGCCGAGGTCGAGGCAGCCCTCAACGACGCGCTCGGCGGTGCGGCCGCACCTGCGAAGCGCACGAGCAGGCGAGCCACGACCAAGAGCGTCGCCGCGAGCGCGGAGGCCGCACCCGAGGTGGCACAGCCCGACGAGCCGGACCCGCAGGAGACCGCGACGCGACTGCTCGAGCGCGCCCTCCGCCTCGGTCATGACAAGAACGACGACTCCGAGTGGCTGCACAGCTCGGCGGTGAAGACCCACATGCGGCGGATGGACCCCTCGTTCAGCGAGAAGGCCCTCGGCTACCGCTCCTTCAACGACTTCGTGAAGGCACGCGAATCGATCGCCGAGCTCGAGGAGACCGGGCACGAGCGCCTCGTGCGCCTGCGCGAGTGACCAGGGTCAGCTCGCGCCGGCGAGGAACTGCAGCACCGCGCGGTTGAAGGCCTTCGGCTGCTCCATGTTCGCCGCGTGCCCGTCGTTCGCGAGCACGACCGCCGTCCCCCGCGACGCGAGCGCGGCAGCGGCGACCGCGTGCGCGCTCGGCCAGAACTCGCTCTCCGCGCCGGCGACGAAGAGCACGGGTACGCTCGTCGCCGCGATGACGGGACGCCAGTCCTTCTTCGCGTGGTCGTCCAGGAGGGCGAGCTCACCCTCGCTGAGAGCACCGGCATCCGCGCCCTTCATCAGGCGGAGGAGCCGTACCAGCCGCATCCCCCTGCGTGCGATCGGCGTACCGTGGCCGGTGTCGGGGATGCGCTCGGCGAAGTACGTGTCGACGTTCGAGGCGTCGTAGCCGTAGAAGCCGTGCGGCCAGTCCGGCGTGTTGAGCATCTTCGGCGTCTGGTCCACGATGACGACCGCGCCGACTCTCGCGGCACCGTGCTGCTGCAGGTACGCCCAGATCGTGTTTCCGCCCATCGAACCGCCGATGAGCACGACGTCGTTCAGGTCGAGACGCTCGAGCACGGCGTGCACGTCGGCGCCACGGCGCGCCATGTCGACACCCTCGGCCGGGCGTTCGCTCGTGCCGTGCCCACGGAGGTCGACGGCGATCACGCGATACCCCGCATCCTGCAGGGGCTTCAGCTGATAGCGCCATGTCGTCGCGGCCGCCTTGAAGCCGGCCAGCAGCACCACCGGCCGCCCTGCGGGGTCGCCCGACACGGTGTAGTCCAGGCGCACCCCGTCGTCGGCGGTGATCGAGCTCATGCGGGGGCACCTTCCGTCGGGAACGCCTTGCCGGGGTTGAGGATGCCCTGCGGGTCGAGCGCTCGCTTGATGTCCGCGTGCAGACGGATGACGGTCGGGCTCAGCTCCGCCGCGGCACCAGGCAGCTTCAACAGGCCCACCCCATGCTCGCCGGTGACGGTGCCGCCCAGGGCGCGGCACGCGGTCACGATGCGATCGAAGGCGCCCTTGGCCCTGGCCTTCGCTGCCTCGTCTCCCTCGGGCGCGATGATGAGCGGGTGCAGATTGCCGTCACCCGCATGGGCGATGTTGGCGATCACGACGTCGGCATCGGCGGCGATCGCCTCGATGCGGGCGAGCATCTCGGGCACCGCGCCGCGGGGCACGCACACATCCTCGGTGAGGACCGGACCGAGCCGCTCGAGTGCGGGATACGCCAAGCGGCGGGCGCGGAACAGCCGGTCGATCTCGGCGGGGTCGTCCGCCCGCTCGACCGCCGCGCCGCCGGCGTCGCGGAAGGCATCCTCGAGCCGGGCGGCCAGTCGCTCTCCGGCTTCGCCGGCCTCGTCGACCTTGGCCAGCAGCAGCGCCGCCGCACCCTCCGGCAGATCCCACCCCTGCCACTGCGCCACGGCGTGCAGGCACATCCGGTCGATCAGCTCGAGTGCCGCCGGCACGATGCCCGCCGCGGCGACGGCCGCGACTGCGCGCCCGGCTGCCGTGAGTGAAGGGAAGTAGCCCACGACGGCTCGCTCCTCGCGGCCGCCGGGCGGCAGCAGCTTCAGAGTCGCCTCGACGACGATGCCGAGGGTGCCCTCCGAGCCCACCATCAGCGCCGTGAGGTCATACCCGGTGACGCCCTTCGCGGTCGTGCGTCCGAGCCGGGCGATGCTGCCGTCGGCGAGCACCACCGTGAGGCCCAGCACGTAGTCGCGGGTGACGCCGTACTTGACGCAGCAGATGCCGCCGGCGTTGGTCGCGACGTTGCCGCCGATCGTCGAGATCGCCTGGCTCGCGGGGTCGGGCGGGTACCAGAGTCCGGATGCCGCGACCTCCTGCCGCAGCGCGTCGTTGAGCACACCGGCCTGCACCCGGGCGTAGCGCTCCTCGACGTTGACCTCGAGCACCTCGGTCATCCGCTCGAGCGTGAGGACGAGACTTCCGCTCGTCGCGTTCGCCCCGCCCGACAGACCAGTGCCGGCCCCGCGCGGGACGATCGCGACACCGTGGCGGGCCGCCCAGGTCACCGTGGCCACGACGTCGTCGATGGACGCGGCCCTGACCACAGCGGACGGTGTCGTGTACTCCGCCCATTCCGCGTCATCGTGGGCGTAAGCCTCACGGACACTCTCGTCGAGGATCAGGGAGTCGGGCGACAGCAGGCGGGCGAGGTCGGCGAGAGCAGCATCGGTCATGGCCGTCCGATGCTACCCCCGGCCGATCCCGCCCGCCCGCAGGCCTGGTCCGGCTGGCCGGTTTCAGCCAGCCAGGTCAGGCCGCGAAGGGGATCGATCCCACCAGCACGCCGACCGTGAGCATGACCAGCGAGACCACGGTCGCGCGCCACAGCACCTTCTTGTGGTGATCGCCCAGGTTCACGTTGGCGAGCGACACCAGCAGCAGGATGGCGGGGACGAGCGGGCTCTGCAGATGCACCGGCTGACCGGTCACCGACGCCCGCGCCATCTCCACGGGGGTGATCCCGTACGTCGCCGCGCTCTCGGCGAGGATCGGCAGGATCCCGAAGTAGAACGCGTCGTTCGACATGAAGAACGTGAACGGGATCGACAGCACGCCGGTGATCACCGCCATGAAGGGTCCGAGCGGAGCGGGGATGACCGTCGTGATCCAGCTCGCCATCGCGTCGACCATGCCCGTGCCGTTGAGCACGCCGACCAGCACGCCGGCGGCGAGGACCATGGAGACCACCCCGACGATGCTCGGCGCGTGCGCGACGATCTCATCCGCCTGCGACTTCAGCTTCGGGAAGTTGACGAACAGCGCGACCGCGGCGCCCACCATGAACACATACGGCAGCGGGAAGATGTCGAGCACCAGCAGCACCATGACGGCGAGCGTCAGGGCGAGGTTGAACCAGATGAGCTTCGGTCGCAGCGTCGCCCGGTTCGGGTCGAGCATGGTGTCGGCCATCGCGGTGTCGCTCGGGTCCGCCAGCTCGGCGACAGCGACGGCGCTCCGGCTGCCCGAGACCGTGACGAGGTTCCCGGTGCGCAGGTTCGCCCGTGCGCCGGGCTTGGCGTCGGCGCCGCGGAAGAGGCGAGGAGCACCCAGGATCCCGTCACCGCGCGTGCCGGCATCCAGTCGTGACGTGTCGATCGATCCGGCGAGACGACGGCGCTCCGACAGCCCGAGGAACCAGGCGAAGGTGAGCGCGACGACGAGACCGGCGGCCAGCGACGGCAGCATCGGCACGAAGATGTCGGTCGGCTCGACGCCGAGCGCCGCGGCGGCGCGGACGGTCGGGCCGCCCCAGGGGACGATGTTCAGGGTGCCGTTCATCAGACCGGCGACGCAGGTCAGGACGACCGGGCTCATCCCGAGCCGGAGGTAGATCGGCAGCATCGCCGAGGTCGTGATGATGAAGGTCGTCGAGCCGTCGCCGTCGAGGGAGACGGCGCCCGCGAGCAGGGCGGTGCCGAGCACGACCTTGGCGGGGTCGTCGCCGAGCAGCCGCGTGATGAAGCGGATGAGCGGGTCGAACAGGCCGACGTCGATCATGATGCCGAAGAACATGATCGCGAACATCAGCAGGGCCGCGGTCGGCGCCATCGTGCCGATCGCCTCGAGGATCATGTCGCCGAGGCCCAGGCCCGCGCCGGCGAACAGGCCGAACGCGGTCGGCACGAGGATCAGCGCGACCATCGGCGTCAGGCGCCGCGTCATGATGAGCACCATGAAGGTGAGCACCATCGCGAACCCGAGGATCACGAGGACGCCCTCGGGCGGCACGAAGGCCGTGTCGTATCCCTCGTCGGCCGCTGCCGCGAGGATGAGAGAGCTGGTGTGCATCTCGACTCCTTCGTCTGTCTGCCGCACACACCGCCGTGTGCGATTCCCGCGAATCTAGGCGCGCCGCGCAGCGAGCGCGCGCTATCTCGCATTGCGGCACCTTCTGCGCGTAGCGTGGGTTGCGCGCATTGTGCTCACCATCGCGAGGAGGCGGTCATGAGATTCGCGACGAGGGTGCTGCTGCTGCAGCTCGCGCTCGTCGCGGCCGTGGTCGCGATGTGCACGACGGTGTTCCTGGTCCTCGGCGTCCAGCAGCTGCGCGCCGAGTCGGAGTCGTCGGCCCTGAACATCGCCCGCACGGTCGCGGAGGACCCCGACGTCCGCGCCCTCGTGGCGGAGATCTCGGCAGATCCGGGCAGTCCGGATCCGGATGAGCTGAAGGACGGCCCGCTGCAGGAGCTGTCGACGGCCGTCGCCGCGCGCACCGATGCGCTGTTCGTCGTCATCGCCGATGATCACGGCATCCGTCTCGCCCATCCGAACGAGGCCCTGCTCGGCGAGGTCGTCTCGACCCCGTTCGCGGACGTGCTCGCCGGCAACGAGGTCGTGGACTGGGAGCGCGGCACGCTCGGCGAGTCCGCGCGCGCGAAGGTGCCTATCCTCCCCTTCGGGGGCGGTGCGCCCGTCGGCGAAGTGAGCGTGGGGTTCGAACGGGCCAGTGTCTTCGACGACCTGCCCGTGCTGATCGCGACGATCGCAGTGGCCGCGCTCGGCGCGTTCGCTCTGGCCGCGCTCGCGACGTTCGTCATGCGTCGGCGCTGGGAGCGCCTGACCCTCGGCCTGCAGCCGGAGGAGCTCGTGTCGCTGGTGCAGAATCAGGCGGCCGTGCTCGACGGCGTCGGCGACGGTGTCGTCGCCCTCGACCCGCGCGGCGTCGTGCGCGTGTGCAACACCGCGGCCGAGCGGATGCTGGGACTCGCCGCTCCGATCGGCCGCACCCTGGTCGAGGCAGGGGCGACGGCCTCCGTGGTCGCGGCGATCTCCGCCGGCGGCGCCCGCGACGGCATGGTTGTCGGCGACCGCGTGCTCTACCTCGACAGCCACCCGGTGCAGCGCGACGGGCGGAGCCTGGGCGACGTGGTCATCGTCCGCGACCGCACCGATCTGGTGGCGCTCAGCGAGCGACTCGACACGGTGCGCGCGATGACCGGAGCGCTGCGGGTGCAGCGGCACGAGTTCGCCAACCGCCTGCACGTCGCGACCGGCCTGATCGACGCCGACCGTCCGGCGGACGCGCGCGCATTCCTCGCCGAGCAGCTCGAGCGGGGCGCCGTGGACTTCCCCGTGGCCGGACTCGGCCGGGTCACCGACCCGTTCCTGCAGTCGTTCCTGGGCGCCAAGTCGCTCGAACTCGGCGAGCGCGGGGTCGCGCTGACCGTGGGCGAGGGCACCCTCGTGCTCGGCACCCTCACGCAGGTGGAGGACGTCGCCGCGATCCTCGGCAACCTGCTCGACAACGCCGCGACGGCGGCGGCTCGCGCCGGGGCACCTGCTCGCGTCGAGACGACGTTCCTCACCGACGTCGACCAGCTCGTCATGACCGTGGCCGATTCCGGCCACGGCATCGCCGCCGGCGTCGACGTGTTCACGACCACGGGCAGGGAGAACCTGCCGGCCGATGCCCTCCACGGTCTCGGCATCGGCCTGCCGCTCTCGCGCGAGCTCGCGCGGCGGCGCGGCGGCGACGTGTGGATCATCGACCCTGGTGGCAGGGGGGCGGGTGCGGTCTTCGGCGCGCGTGTGCCCGGTGTCGTCGTGCCGCAGCATCCGTCCTCCCGAGAGGAGACCCCATGACCCTGCGCGTCCTCGTCGTCGACGACGACTTCCGGGTAGCCGGACTGCACCGCGACATCGTCGCGGACAAGGCCGGATTCGCCGTGCTCGACCCGGTTCGTTCCGTGGCCGACGCGGTCGCCGCGATCCGGGACCAGCGGCCGGATCTGCTGCTGGTGGACGTGTATCTGCCCGATGGAGACGGCATCGAGCTCGCGCGCACGGCCGGCATCGACGCCTTCGTGCTGTCCGCGGCGAACGACGCGGCCACGGTGCGCCGCGCGCTGCACGCCGGCGCGCTCGGCTACCTCGTGAAGCCGTTCGAGCCGCGCGCCCTCACCGAGCGGCTCGACCGCTACGCGCGCTTCCGCAACCTGATCGGCGCCGACCGTCCGCTCGGTCAGGACGAGCTCGACCGGGCCCTCGCGATCCTGCACGGGGTGGGCGACCAGTCGACGGCGTCACGGTCGGCCACGGAGCAGCTCATCCTGGAGACCCTCGGCACGACGGAGGCCTCGGCCGCCGAGATCGGCGAGCTCGCCGGGATCTCGCGGGCGACAGCGCAGCGTCACCTGTCCGCGCTGGCCGCGCGGGGCGTGATCGACGTGCGGCTGCGCTACGGGACGACCGGCCGCCCCGAGCACCGGTACGCGGTGAGCGCACCCGCCCGCTGATCGCCCTCAGGCCTCACGGGCGCGTCGACCACCACGCCCACGCGACGAGCACGGGCTGGAAGACCAGCCGCACGAGGCGCTTCGCGTCGGTGTCGAGCCCGAACCCATCGCGCTTGTCGAGGTACTGCGCGATGTTGCCGGGGAAGATCGCGATGAAGAACGCCGCGAGGATCGCGCCGACTCTCGGGCGATCCTTCGGGAACAGCACGAGCGCCGCGCCGAGCATGATCTCGACGGCGCCGGAGGCGACCACGACACCGTCCTTGTCGATCGGGAGGGTCTCGGTGATGAGGTCGGGCACCTGCGCCTGGAACTCCTTGCGCGCCCAGAACAGGTGGCTGACTCCGGCGAACACCATGGCGCCGGCGAGGACCCAGCGTGCGAATGTCTTCATCGTCCGAGTATGGGTCACCGGACGAGCTCGTCGACCCATGCGGGCACGACGACGGTGGCGAGACCTGCACGGACCTCGTCGAAGGGCACGGCCGCGTCGCTCGGCACGAGGTTGAGCTCGAGGGTGCGCGCGCCGAGGGCAGCGGCCAGTGCGGCGTACCCGGCCGCCGGATACACCGCACCGGAGGTGCCGATCGACACGAACAGGTCGCACGTCGCGACAGCCCGCTCGATCTCGTCGAGCCCGTAGGGCATCTCGCCGAACCACACCACGTCCGGCCGCAGCGCGGCGACGCCGCACTCCGGGCACGGCGGCAGGCCGATCAGGTCGCCCTGCCACTGCGGTCGGGCCCGGCAATGCGTGCACCGGGCACGGAAGAGCTCGCCGTGCATGTGCAGCAGCCGATGGGTGCCCGCGCGCTCGTGCAGGTCGTCGACGTTCTGGGTGACGACCAGCATCCGCTCGCCGAACTCGCGCTCCAGGCGCGCGAGCGCGAGATGTGCGGCGTTCGGATGGACGGATGCCGACGCCCGCCGTCGCTCGTCATAGAACTGCAGCACGAGGTCGGGGTCGGCCTCGAATCCCTCCGGGGTGGCGACCTCCTCGACCCGGTGCCCCTCCCAGAGCCCGTCCGCATCGCGGAACGTCGGCACGCCGCTCTCGGCCGAAATGCCCGCGCCGGTGAGGACGACGATGCGCATGACTCAGCCCCGCAGGAGCGCCCGCAGCGCCTGGATCGTGTCGGCCTCGTGCGGGCCCTTGTCGGGCCGGTAGGCCTTGACGCGGGCGAAGCGCAGCGCGATGCCACCCGGGTAGCGGCTCGATCGCTGCACGCCGTCGATCGCGATCTCGACGACGGTGACGGGTTCGACGTGCAGCGCATAGGCCGTGCGGCCCGTCTCGATCGTCGGGAAGTGCGAGGTCTGCCACTGCAGCAGCGCATCGGTGAGCCCCTTGAAGGTCTTGCCCACCATGACGAAGCCGCCGCCGAACTCGCCCGTCGCGTCCCGCGCGCCCAGGTGCAGGTTCGAGAGCAGGCCCGTGCGACGGCCGGAGCCCGGTTCGACGGCCAGGACGACCAGGTCGAAGGTGAGGACGGGCTTGACCTTCACCCAGCTCTTGCCCCGGCGCCCTGCGGCGTACGGCTCATCGAGCCCCTTCACGACGATGCCCTCGTGCCCGTCTGCGAGGGCGGCCCGGGAGAACGCGTCGGCCACGGCGTCATCATCGGTCACCGTCGCCGGGACACGCCACGGCCCGGCGACCCGCTCGAGCACGTCGCGCCGCACCGACAGCGGCTCGTCGATGAGGTCGCGACCGTCGACGTGGAGGATGTCGAAGAACCACGGCCGGAGCGCGATGTCGCGGGCGACCTCGGCTCCGAATCTCGCCATCGTGTCTTGGAAGGGGCGCGGGGCTCCGGCTTCGTCGAGCGAGAGCGTCTCGCCGTCGAGGATGACGGATGCGGCCGGCAGAGCGCGCACGACCTCGACGATCTCCGGCAGCCGGTGCGTCACGTCGGCGAGGTTGCGGGTGAACACACGGACGTCGTCGCCCGCGCGATGCACCTGGATGCGCGCGCCGTCGAGCTTGTACTCGACCGAGGCCTTCCCCGTGATCGCGAGCGCCGCGGCCGGCGTCGCGGCCGTCGAGGCGAGCATCGGTGCGACGGCGCGGCCGACTACGAGGCCGACGGCGTCGAGGTCAGCGGCGGTTCCGGTGAGGGCGATCACCGCCGTCTCGCCCAGATCGCCGGTGAGCATCGCCGCGCGGCGGACGGCGGCAGCGGGGCGATCGGATGCTTTAGCCACGGCGTCCAGGAGGACGCCCTCGAGCGCACCGCTGCGCAGCTCGCCGGTGAGCACCCTGGTGAGGAAGTCCCACTCCCCCGCCGTCGCCCGCGCGGCGAACGCGTCGAGGTCGGCGCGGCGGGCGGCCGCCGAACCCGCTCCCGCGGTGGCCGCCAGTCCGTCGAGCGCGGCGTCGACGGCGCCGACCGTCAGCTCGGGTGCCGCACGGTGGGTGACGGCGGTGGCGGCGACGGTGCGCCAGCCGACGCCGATCCTCCCCTGGCGCGGCTGCGCGGTGAGGAGTCCGATGGCCGGGGCGATCTCTTCGGGCGACAGGCGTCGCAGCACGTCAGCAAGCGCCGCGGTCTTGGCCAGTCGCGACGAGGTGGCCGCGACAGCGGAGACGGCGTCGACGAGCTCGGCCAGCAGCATCCCCGCATTGTGGCACTGTGTGCCGACACTCTGGGTTGACCGCGGGAATCTCTGTTCTATTGTCTTTTGCTTCAGCCATTGTGCGTGTCGTATGTCTGAACTATACTGAGGGGAGACAACGCGGAAGTGCCCACCGTGCGGATCGCTCGATCGAGCGTGAACACCAGGAGCACTGATGGGCGGACACCGACCAGACGCGGTCGACCTCGACGTGTGGCGCCGCGAGCTGGATGCGCTCACCGCCGATGCGGTCCACGCCCACTCGGCTGTCGCCGCGGCGCAGGCCGAGGAGACCCGCGTCCTGGCGCGGGCGGTGGATCTCATCGCACAGCGCGAAGCGCAGCGACACGCCCTCGGCCGTCGCGATTTCGGCACCGCGCTGGCTGCGCGCGAGGTCGCCGCCGAACTGGCCGCGGCGCTGCGCATCAGCGACCAGACCATGCAGTCGCGCATCGGCGACGCCGGCAATCTCGTTTTCCGCCTCCCGACGACCTGGGCGGCGCTCGCCACCGGGCAGATCGACGCGGCACAGGCCGCCGTCATCCGCGACACCGGCTCGACGATCGCCGACGACGAGACGCGGGCCGTCTTCGAAGCCCGGATGCTCGAGATCGCCCAGACCGAGAGCGCGGGTCGCATGCGCGAGCCCGCGCGCACGCTCGCCGCCACGATGGATCCTGCGACGGCCGCCGATCGCGCGCGGCAGGCGCAGGGCCGGCGAGGCGTGCGGCTGCTCGATCTCGACGACGGCCTGGCCCGGCTGCAGATCGATCACGATGCGACGCTCGTCCACGCGATCTACGACCGCGTCACCCAGCTCGCCCATGCGGTGCGCGACGCTGCCGGCGAGTCCGACGAGAATGCGTCGTTGCCATCCGCCGGCCGACTCGAGGAGGGGACAGCACCCGCCGGCACGGGGGATGCGTCGATCGCGGCCGTCGTGACGGCACCCGCCAAAGACCGCGAGTCCACCGACGAGCCCGTCGATCTGCGCGGCCTCGACGAGATGCGGGCCGATGTCGCGGCCGATCTGCTGCTCGCTGGCGCACCGACCGCCCACGGCGACCCAGCGGCGATGGGTGCGATCCGCGGCCACGTCCAGATCACGGTGCCCGCCCTCTCGCTCGCCGGCGTCGAGCGCCGGCCGGCCGTGCTCGCGGGATACGGTCCCATCTCGATCGACGTCGCCCGTCGGCTGGCCGCAAGCGCTCCCGGTTGGGACCGCGTCCTGACCGATCCGTTCACGGGGCTCCCGATAGCCGTCGACCGCTACCGGCCCAGCGCAGAGCTGAAGCGATTCCTGCATGCGCGCGACGAGCGCTGCCGCTTTCCCGGCTGCCGGCGCCGCGCCCGTCGCACCGACATCGACCACACCATCGACGCGGCGCTCGGCGGCGAGACCAGTGAGTGCAATCTTGCGTGCTTCTGCCGTCGCCACCACACCCTGAAGCACGCGACCGAGTGGCGGGTGCGCCAGCTCGGTGCCGGGGTGCTCGAGTGGACCGGGCCGACCGGGCGGAGCTACCTCGACAGACCGCCGTCCACGGTCCGGTTCGTCCCGGACGCCGATCCCCCGCCGTTCTGACGCACGTCCGCGACGACGTCGGGCGCGAGCGCATCCGCGGGCGCGAGCGCATCCGCCGGGGCCGAGTGCGGCGTCCCACCCAGGATCTCCCTGAGCGAGGCGACATGCGCCGCGTATGCCCGGCTCCCCTGCGTCGTCAGCGCGATCCAGGTGCGCTGGCGCCCGAGAGCCGCGGCCTTGCGCACCGAGATGTAGTCGGCATCCGCCAGCACTTTGAGGTGCTTGCTCACCACCGAATCCGCCACTCCGAGCGCATCCCGCAGGGCGGCGAACTCGACATCGCCCGAGATCGCGTCGAGCATCGCGAGGATGCGCAGCCGCTGCGGGGCGTGCACGATTTCGTCGAAGCGCGCTTCGGTCACGGCGTGACCCGCGTCGCTTCCCAACGACGGTTCATCACCGCTGCGCCGAAACCGGCCGTCAGCCCTCCGACCACAGCGACGGCGACGATGGTCCAGTCGGGCGCGCCTCCCATCCGCAGCGCGACGCCGGTGAGCACGGGCAGCACGGCGAGGATCGCGGCGCCCACCCACACCCAGACCGGCCACGCCGACCCCGGGACGGACGTGCCCGTCACCCTGCGGTGCGCGGCGATGACGACCCCCTCGATCACGAGGACCGCGAAGATCGCGGGCAGATACCACCACGTGCCCATCCCGAGCCCGATCGTCAGCACGAGGAGTGCGATGAGCACGCCCACGACGGCGAAGTACCACCGAGGGGTACGACTGCGTCGCACGATCGCGGCGCGCGCCTCGGCGATCGCGTCGAGTTCGCCGGCGGGGTGGGTGCTCTCGTTTTCCATGTTGGAAAGTGAATCACTTTCCAACATGGAAAGCAAGGGTGGATCAGCGCGAGCCGATCCGCCGCAGAGCGAAGGTGTCCAGGCGCTCCTGCTTGGTGCGGCGGAGATGCGCGGAGATGGCAGCGCCCGCTGCGTCCGGATCGCGATCGCGCAGGGCCGCAAGGATCAGGTCGTGCTCCCCCAGGGAGTCGGCACGATCGTCGCGATGCTGCGTCTCGCGGTCGAAGATGCGCAGCCGCGCGATGAGCCCCGCGAGCATCGACTGCAGCGTCGCGTTCTGCGACGCCTGCCACAGCACCTCGTGGAACCGGGAGTGCAGGCGACGCGAGAGCACAGCGTCTCCACCGGCGGCTCGCGACTGGCGCTGAAGCTGGTCGAGCTCAGCGAGATGCAGGTCGGTGCGCACGACGGCCGCCGCCTCGGCCGCCGCCCGCTCGAGGGCGATCCGCACGTCGTAGATCTCGATCACGTCTTCGGGGGTGCCCGATCGGATGCGGAAGCCCCGCAGCGACCGGACGATGAGCCCCTCCTGCTCCAGGCGGTTGAGCGCCTCCCGCACGGGCGTCCGCGACACGCCGTAGAGCGCGGCCAGGGCGACCTCGACGAGCGGCTCGTCGGCGCCGAAGCGTCCGTCGACCAGGTCGGCGCGCAGCTGGGCATGCACAGGCGTTCGATCCATCACACCTTCACTGTATACATCCAGCATCACTTCGCATACACAAGTTACCGCTAGCGTCAGTGGTGCACACAGGATCGGAATCCGACGACGCATACTTGAGCGTCCTGATCCGCCTCGCCTCGCAAGGAACCCCATGACCTCCTCCCAGACCTCCGCGCGCGCCGACGCCTCGGCACCCGCACCTCGTACCGTCAGCCGGCTGCGCTGGCGCGTCATCGACATCGTCGTCGCCAGTGTTCTGGGCGTGGCCTCCGGCCTCGTCTTCGTCCTCTGGAACATCGCGTCCAACCCGATCAGCGCTCCCCTGAGCGCGCTGCTCCCTGGTCTGCAGGCGCTCGTCGGCGGCGGCTGGCTCTTCGCCGGGGTGCTCACCGCACTCGTGATCCGCAAGCCTGGTGCGGCTCTCTACGGCGAGCTGATCGCCGCGGTGGTCTCCGCCCTGGTCGGAAACCAGTGGGGCATCCTGACGATCGAGTCGGGCATCGTGCAGGGGCTCGGCGCGGAGATCGTCTTCGCGATCTTCCTCTACCGCCGCTGGAACCTGCCGGTGGCGATCCTCGCGGGCGCCGTCTCCGGCCTCGCGCTCGCGATCAACGACCTCATCCTCTGGTACCCCGGCTCCGCCGCACCCTTCATCGCCATCTACACGGTCTCCGCGATCGTGTCCGGCGCGATCCTCGCCGGAGTGCTGCCCTGGTTCGTCGTCCGCTGGATCGCCGCCACCGGCGCGCTCAGCCGCTTCGCGGCGGGTCGCGAAGCGCGCGTCCGCGACGCGCGCTGATGACGTCAGGCACCCCCGAGCACGCCGTCGGCGCGGCAGTCCGCGCCGACGGCTGGGGCTGGCGCCACGCCGGCCGAGACGGCTGGGCCGTCGCCGGTCTCGACCTGCGCATCGAGCCGGGTGAGCGCGTGCTGCTGCTCGGTTCGTCGGGTGCAGGCAAGTCGACCCTGCTGCACGGGATCGCCGGCCTGCTGGGCGACCAGGACGACGGCGAGGAGCAGGGTTCGCTCACCGTCGACGGCGCCAGGCCCGCCGAGCGCCGCGACCGCATCGGCGTGGTGCTGCAGGACCCCGACTCGCAGGTGATCCTCTCCCGCGTCGGGGACGACGTGGCGTTCGGCATGGAGAACCTGAAGGTACCCCGCGACGGGATCTGGGCGCGCGTGCACGCCGCCCTCGAACGCGTCGGCCTCGCGATCCCCCGCGACCACGAGACCTCCGCACTGTCGGGCGGGCAGAAGCAGCGTCTCGCCCTGGCGGGTGTGATCGCGATGGAACCCGGGCTGATCCTGCTCGACGAACCGACCGCGAATCTCGACCCGGTCGGCGTGCGCGAGGTCCGCGACGCCGTCGCCGCGGTCGCCGCCCACACCGGCGCCACGCTGGTCGTGATCGAGCACCGCACGTCCGTGTGGCTGCCGGTCGTCGATCGGGCGATCGTGTTCGGCCGCAGCGGCCGGATCGTCGCCGACGGGCCCGCTGCGGACGTCATCGACCGTGAGCGCGCCGAGCTCCTCGAGGCGGGCGTGTGGGTCCCGCACGCCCCGCTCCCGGAGCTCAGCCGGACGCGCTGCGCCGACCAGAGTGTCGTGCTGACAGCATCCGCTCTCGCCGTCGGGTATCCGTCGGCGGCCCATCTGCCCCCCACGTTCGACTTCACGATCCGCCGTGGCCGCACCACCGTCGTCACCGGCCCGAACGGCGCGGGCAAGTCGACGCTCGCGCTCACGCTCGGCGGGCTCCTCCCTGCGGCCGCCGGCGCGCTGACCGCCGAGCCCCAGCTCGCCCCCGATCCGGGCCGCACCTCGCCGATCGAGTGGAAGTCGCGCGAGCTGCTCACCCGCATCGGCAGCGTCTTCCAGGACCCGGAGCACCAGTTCCTCGCCGCGAGCGTGCGCGACGAACTCGCGATCGGACCACGTGCGCTCAAGTACGACGAGACCCGGATCGCCGAGATCACCGGCGACCTGCTGCGGCGGCTGCGCCTCGACCATCTCGCTGGGGCGAACCCCTACACGCTGTCCGGCGGCGAGAAGCGCCGGCTCTCGGTCGCGACGGTGCTCGCGACCGCGCCCGCGGTGATCATCCTGGACGAGCCCACGTTCGGACAGGACCGTCGCACGTGGGAGGAGCTCGTCCGCCTCGTCGCCGACATCGTCGATGCCGGCACGGCGGTCGTCGCCGTCACCCACGACGAGGAGTTCGCCGATCTGCTCGCCGACGACCGCATCGAGCTGCCCGCGTGGGCCGATGACGCGAAGGCGGGCGTCTCATGACCGTCGCACTCGTGGACGTCACCCGCGCCAACCCGGTCGCACGGATGCTGGCCGCCCTGCTCATCGCGGTCGCCCTGGTCTTCAGCGTCGACTGGGTCTCCGCGCTGACCGCCCTCGTGCTCGAGACGGTCGTGCTGCTGGCCTCCGGCATCTCGCTGCGGAGGTTCC
The DNA here is from genome assembly GCF_027943945.1 of Microbacterium terricola. Classification (NCBI taxonomy): domain Bacteria; kingdom Bacillati; phylum Actinomycetota; class Actinomycetes; order Micrococcales; family Microbacteriaceae; genus Microbacterium; species Microbacterium terricola. The sequence continues at coordinate 1,973,403 of NZ_AP027141.1, forward strand.
TGCGGCGCAGCCTTCCCGTGGTGATCGCCGCGGCACTGACCGGCTTGACGATCCTCCTCTACGGGCAGGTGAGCGGCGAGGTGCACGTGCAGTTCCTGCTCATCACCGTCAGCGACGGGTCGATCGCCCTCGCCGCCGCGACCTTCCTGCGGGTGCTCGCCATCGGCCTGCCGTCGATCCTGCTGTTCCTCGACATCGACCCGACCGATCTGGCGGACGGACTCGCGCAGATCCTGCGGCTGCCCGCGCGGTTCGTGCTCGGAGCGCTGGCCGGCTTCCGCCTGATCGGGCTGCTGCAGGAGGACTGGCAGTACCTCGGCTATGCCCGCCGCGCCCGCGGTGTCGCCGACACCGGCCGCGTGCGCCGCGGAGCAGGGCAGGCGTTCGCGCTGCTCGTCTTCGCCGTGCGGCGCGGGTCCAAGCTCGCCACGGCGATGGAGGCGCGCGGGTTCGGCGCGTTCCCCACCCGCACCTGGGCCAGGGAATCCACTCTGACCGCCTCGGACGTGGGCCTCATCGTGATCGGCGGCGCCATCGGGCTGACCTCGATCGCGGTCGCGGTCATGACCGGAAACTGGAGCTTCATCGGTGCTCGCTGATCTGCTGAGCCGGTTCGACCGCGCCAGGACCCTGCTCGTCGACGGGCGCTCCGGCGCAGGCAAGTCGAGCCTGGCCAGGGCGGTCGCCGCCGCGCGCCCCGAGGCCCGGCTCATCCGGCTCGACGACATCTACCCCGGCTGGGACGGACTGCATTGGGCGAGCGACCACATCCGCACCTCCGTGCTGGAGCCTCGCGAGCGCGGCGAGCGCGCGCGGTGGCGGTCATGGGACTGGGCCGCCGACCGCCCCGGGGTCTGGCACGAGGTCGACGACGCCGCGCCCCTCATCGTCGAGGGCATCGGCACGCTCACCGCCCGGTCGCGCCGCACCGCCGACCTGGCCGTGTGGGTCGAGGCGCCCGACGCCGACCGCAAGCGACGCGCCCTGGCACGCGACGGCGAGCTCTACGCACCGCACTGGGACCGCTGGGCCGCGCAGGAGGAGCACTTCATCATGGTCGAGCGCCCGCGCGCCGCCGCCGACTACATCGCTCGCGCCGTCGACGGCGACTTCGAGCTCACCCCGACAGGAGAGACCGCATGAGCACCCGCCTGACCCTCGCGCTGGAGTACTTCCACCCGTGGCCCAACGCGGCGGGCTTCTACGTCGCCCGCGAGCAGGGCTGGTATCGCGACGCCGGCATCGAGCTCGAGATCCGCACCGTCGACCCGGGCATCGGCGACACCCTCGAGCACATCGTCACCGGCCGCGCCGACCTCGGCGTGTTCCCGACGAACCGGCTGCTCGTGCGACGCGAGCTCGGGCAGGACCTCCGCGCCGTCGCCGCGATCAACCAGCGTGGGCTCGAGACCGTCCGCACACTTCAGTCCTCCGGCATCCGCTCCCTCGCCGACCTCGAGGGGCGCCGGATCGCGCTCAACCCGACGCCGCGCGGCGTCGCGATCGTCCGCGAGCTGGTCGCCCGCGCGGGCGGGGATCCCGATCGGGTCGAGCTGGTCGACGCCGGTGCCCGCGAGCTCACGGCGGACGATCTGGCGGCGGGCCATGCGGATGCGACCTTCGGCTCGTACTGGTCGTGGGACATCCTGCTCAGCGAGCGGGCCGACCGGCCCGAGCGGGTGTGGCGGGTCGACGACGAGCTCGGCATCCGCTACCACAGCTACCTGCTCGGCGGCGCACTCGACCGCCTGGACGCGGGCCTCGTGGCCGCCTTCGTCGACGCGACCCGGCGCGGCTTTGAGCGCGCCGGGCAGCAGCGGGACGAGGCCGCGGAGGTGTTCGCCGCGGTGACGCCGTACTTCCCCGACGACGTGATCCGACGCTCGATCGAGCTCGTGGCTCCGACGTGGTTCGACGGCGGACAGTGGGGCGGCATCCGTTCGGCCGCGATGGGCGAGTACGCCGACTGGCTCGCGTCGCACGGCATCCTGGCCCGGCCGGACGAGTGGACACGTGCGCTCGCGCCCGGCGCCGTTCGCGTCGACGAAGAGGCCGCGGCGTGACGCAGGTCTTCGTGAGCGCTGCCGAGCTCCGCACCGAGCTCGACGGGCCGACGCCGCCGACCGTGTTCGACGCCACCCTGATCCTGCGTCGACCGCGATTCGACGGGGACTTCACCGCGACGAGCGGCCGCCCCCGGTGGGCGACGGCACACCTCCCTGGGTCACGGCACGTCGCGATCGACACCGACTTCTCGGTGCCGCACGTCACCCACGACCACCACCCGGAGCCGCAGCAGATCGCCGACCGGCTGGCCGACCTCGGCGTCGGACCCCACGACCGGGTCGTCGCCTACGACACGGCCGGCGGCCTGTGGGCAGCGCGGCTCTGGTACCTGCTCGACGGCATCGACGTCGACGTGCGCGTGCTCGACGGTGGACTGGCTGCATGGCGGGATGCGGGCGGAGCCGTCGTCGAGTCGGACGAGCCGCCGGCGGCGGCCCCGGCCGAACGCTGGACCGCGCATGCGCGCCGCCCGGCCTGGATCGACCGCGACGAGGTGCTCGGCGCCCTGCCGACCGCGAACCTCGTGTGCGGACTGAGCCGGGCGTCGTTCGCCGGCGCGGAGCCCACCAGGTACACCCGCCGCGGGCATATCCCCGGGAGCGCGAACGTGCCTGCTCGCGAGCTCTTCGATGAGGCCGGGCTCGTGCGGACCCCCGCCGCCGTCCGTGCGGCTTTCACCGCTGCGGGGGTCGACCTCGACCGTGAGGTGCTGCTGTACTGCGGCGGCGGCATCTCCGCCACCGCGAACGCGCTCGCGCTGCGCCACGCCGGCGTGTCGGACGTGCGCGTCTATGACGGCTCACTCGAGGAGTGGAGCGCCGACCCGTCGCTGCCCCTCGTCCTGACCGCCGAGGTCAGCGCCGTCGTCGGCTGACCTCGCCACGCGTGCTCCACAGCGCCCAGACGACCAGCACCGGCTGCAGGAAGAGGCGCACGAGGCGCTTCGTGTCGGTGTCGAGCATCGGGGCGGAGCGCTTCGTCCGCCACTGGTGGACGTTCCCGGGGAACACGGCCACGAAGAAGGCGGCGATCAGCGCGCCGACCGTGCGGCGGTCGCGCGGCAGCACCAGCGTCGCCGCGCCGAGCATGATCTCCACGGCGCCGGAGGCGACCACGATGGCGTCCTTGTCGAGCTTCGACGTGCGCACGGCCCAGTCGGGCACGACGATCCGGTAGCCACGGCGCCCCCACGTGAGATGCGAGGCGCCGGCGACGAGCAGCAGGGCGGCCAGCGCCCACCGGGCGATCGTCTGCACGACCCTCACGCGCGCACCCGCCGGGCGACTTCGCCGGCGGCCGCGTAGAACTCGCGCAGATCGGAGTCGGCGGTGGGCAGCAGCACGACCGAATCGACTCCGGCCGCGGCGAACCGCGACGCCGCGGCCGTCACGGCGTCGATGTCGCCGGCCGCCACCCGCTGCGCGGCGTCGGCGGGCGGTTGACCCGGCTGGCCGCCGAACACCTCGAACTCCGTCGTCGCGCGGGCGACCGCATCCGCTCCAAACGCCGCCATGACGTAAGCGATCACGTCGGGCTTGCCGGAGCGACCGGCCTCGGACCGGCCGCGCTGCACCGCCGCAACAGCGGTCGCCACCTCTTCCGCGGTGTGGCGGCTGTCGAGAACCACTCCGTCGGCCACCGCGCCGCTGGTCAGGAGCGTCTTCGGCCCCTCGGCCGCGGCATAGACGAGCGGGGCCGTCGTCGGCGGCCGGTCGAGGCGCACCCGGTCGAGCGTGACGTAGCGCCCCTGCACCGACACCTCCTCGCCGGCGAGCAGCGCACGCAGCGCGGGGACGTACTCGCGCATGAGGGTGAGCGGCGAGGCGACGCGGGCACCCACCTGCTCCATCCACGGCAGCACGCCGTGACCGACGCCCGGCAGCAGGCGCCCGGGGAACAGGTGCTCCATCGTGGTGATCTCCATCGCCGTCAGGGCGACATTGCGCAGCGGCATGGGCGAGATGCCGATGCCGACGTGCAGAGTCTCGGTCCACGCGAGCACGGCGGACGCGGCGGCGAACGCGGACTGCTGGAAGCAGTCCTCCCAGAGCCACAGTTCGTCGATCCCGCTCTCCTGGGCGGCGAGGGCGGCGTCGCGCAGCTCCTCGGGGGCGTGCGGGTGCGGGCTGAAGATCGCGCCGATGCGGGTCATGACTCGACTCTGCCAGACCCCACCGACGCCGGGACTCAGCGCGAGTGGGCGTCCGTGCCCGCGTAGGGCTCTTCGTGCAGGCCCTGCAGGGCGTTCGCGAGGGTGGGGACGCCGGCGGTGAGCCGCTCGTCGAGCGACGCGAGCCGCACCTCGGCCTCGGCCAGGGCGCGGCGGCCCTTCTTCGTGACGCGCAAGTCGGAGGCGGATCCGGCGTGCGACATGTCGTCGCGGACGAGCTCGTCGGCGACGAGCGTGCGCACCGCCGTGTGAGCGGTCTGCACGGTGATCTGCGAGCGACGGGCGAGCTCGCTGAACGAGATGCCGGGGGTCGCGTCGATGTGCGCGAGCAGCCCGTACTTGCGGGTGGTCAGGCCCAGATCCTTCAGCGCGGCGCCCAGGTGCGCGTCCCACACGCTCGACACCGTCAGCAGGGCGATGACGGGGCTGAACGGCGGACGCTCGGGCATGGCCCCATCGTATCGACGGGGCACGGCCCGCGCGCGTTAGCGTGGGCAGGTGACTTTTCCGTTCGACGCGCTGCGGCGCAGGCCCGACATCGAGGGCGAGGGGCTCGTCGCGGTGGATGCTGCCGACCGCCTGATCCTCGACGAGTCCGCGAGTGCGCGCTCGGGGCTGACTGCGGGCGAGCTCGTCGTCATCGGAGACGCGTACGGGGCGCTCACCCTGGCCGCACTCCACGACGGCGCCGAGGACGTGCGGGTACATCAGGACGCGCTGACCGGAGAGCGCGCGCTCGCGGCGAATGCTGTGGATCTCGGAGTGACCGGCTATCGCTCGCTCGGGCTCACCGCCGATCTCGTCCGCGGCGCCCGCGTGGTGCTGCTGCGCCTCCCGCGCGCGCTCGACGCGCTCGACGACATCGCCGGGCTGATCGCCGCGCACGCGGCGCCCGACGTCGTGGTCTACGCGGGTGGGCGGATCAAGCACATGGCGGTCGCGATGAACGATGTGCTCCGCGCGCACTTCGCCCGACTCGACGTCACCCACGCCCGCCAGAAATCGCGGGTGCTGGTGGCGCGCGAGCCGCTCGCCGGCCGCGACCCCCAGCCCCGAACGGCACGACACGGCGACGTCACCGTCCGTGCACTCGGCGGCGTCTTCGCCGGCACCGGCATCGACATCGGCACCCGGCTCCTGCTCGAGAGCCTCCCGCGGGAGATCCCGGGCGACGACGCGCTCGTCGACCTCGCGTGCGGGACCGGCGTCGTCGCCGTCTCGCTGGCGCGACAGCATCCGGATCGCGTCGTCTACGCGTGCGACCTGTCCGCCGCGGCCGTCGCCTCGGCCCAGGCGACCGCCGAGGCCAACGGCGTGGCCGACCGGGTGCGGGTGGTGCGCGACGACGGCGTGGCCGCACTTCCCGACGCGAGTGTGTCGTTCATCGCGCTGAACCCGCCGTTCCACTCGGGGGCCGCGGTCACCGACGAGATCGCGCCACGGCTCTTCGCGGGCGCCGCCCGCGTGCTGCGCCCCGGCGGCGAGCTGTGGACGGTGTGGAACTCCCCACTGCGCTACCGCGCCGAGCTCGAGCGGGTCGTCGGCCCGACGCGGCAGGTCGCCCGCAACGCCAAGTTCACGGTCACCGCGTCTGTGCGCCGCACCGCCCGGTGAGGAGAGCACAGCAGGGCGGGTTATGCTCGCCGCTGTGAAGAAGACCCTCGGGGCGATCGCTCCTCTCCTCATTGTGGCCGCCGTGGCGCTGACCGCCTGCTCCCCCACCACCACGACGAGCGTCGCGGAGAAGTGCGGCGGGGCGGATGCCGGCATCGTCGTGCAGGGCGACGGCATCGCTTACACGGGCACCGACGACACCACCGGCGACGCCTACGAGTGCCTCATCAAGGAGCTGATCCCGGAGGAGGCCGACCAGGACGCCATCCTCGCGACCCTCGAGTCGGGCACGGGCGGCCCTCAGACGGGCACGTTCGGCGACATCGCGCTGGTGTGGAACAGCACCCCCGAAGAGGGCATCTGGCTCGCATTCGACCCGAAGTAGCGAGAAACCCCCGCCGGAGGCATCCGGCAGGGGTTTCAGGCTGGCGCGCGGTTCAGTGACCGCGTCGGTTCAGAACTCCCAGTCCTCGTCCTCGGTGGCCTCGGCCTTGCCGATGACGTACGACGAGCCCGAGCCGCTGAAGAAGTCGTGGTTCTCGTCGGCGTTCGGCGACAGGGCCGACAGGATCGCCGGGTTCACGTTCGTGACCGAGGACGGGAACATCGCCTCGTAGCCGAGGTTCATCAGCGCCTTGTTGGCGTTGTAGTGCAGGAACTTCTTGACGTCCTCGGTCAGGCCGACGCCGTCGTAGAGGTCCTGCGTGTACTGCACCTCGTTGTCGTAGAGCTCGTAGAGCAGCGAGAACGTGTAGTCCTTGAGCTCGTCGCGCTCGGCCTCGGTGACCTTCTCGAGACCCTTCTGGAACTTGTAGCCGATGTAGTACCCGTGCACGGCCTCGTCACGGATGATGAGGCGGATGAGGTCGGCCGTGTTCGTCAGCTTCGCCCGCGACGACCAGTGCATCGGCAGATAGAAGCCCGAGTAGAACAGGAAGCTCTCGAGCAGGGTCGAGGCGACCTTGCGCTTGAGCGGCTCGTCGCCACGGTAGTAGTCCATGACGATCTGAGCCTTCTTCTGAAGGTTCGGGTTCTCGACCGACCAGCGGAACGCCTCATCGATCTCCTTCGTCGACGCGAGCGTCGAGAAGATCGACGAGTAGCTCTTGGCGTGCACCGACTCCATGAACGCGATGTTCGTGTAGACGGCCTCCTCGTGCGGGGTGATCGCATCGGGGATGAGCGAGACGGCGCCGACCGTGCCCTGGATGGTGTCGAGCAGGGTGAGACCGGTGAACACGCGCATCGTCAGCAGCTGCTCGTCGGGCGTCAGCGTGTTCCACGACTGGATGTCGTTGGACAGCGGCACCTTCTCGGGCAGCCAGAAGTTGTTCACCAGGCGGTTCCAGACCTCGAGGTCCTTGTCGTCCTCGATGCGGTTCCAGTTGATGGCCTGGACGTGGTTCAGGAGCTGAAGCTTTTCGCTCATGTCAGGTTCTCTCTCAGCGGGCGCGGGTCAGAGCATGCACGAGACGCACTCGGACATGTCCGTGCCCTCGAGCGCCATCTGCCGCAGGCGGATGTAGTAGATCGTCTTGATGCCCTTGCGCCATGCGTAGATCTGGGCCTTGTTGATGTCGCGCGTGGTGGCGGTGTCCTTGAAGAACAGCGTCAGCGACAGGCCCTGGTCGACGTGCTGCGTGGCGGCGGCGTACGTGTCGATGACCTTCTCGTAGCCGATCTCGTACGCGTCCTGGTAGTACTCCAGGTTGTCGTTCGTCATGAACGCGGCCGGGTAGTAGACGCGGCCGAGCTTGCCTTCCTTGCGGATCTCGATCTTCGACGCGATCGGGTGGATCGAGCTCGTCGAGTTGTTGATGTACGAGATCGAGCCGGTCGGCGGGACCGCCTGCAGGTTCTGGTTGTAGATGCCGTGCTGCTGGATCGATGCCTTCAGCGCGGCCCAGTCCTCGGGCGTGGGGATGTGCTTGCCGGCGAACAGCTCGGCGACCTTCTCGGTCTCGGGAACCCAGGCGCGCTCGATGTACTTGTCGAAGAACGTTCCGCTCGCGTAGGTCGAGTCCTCGAAGCCGTCGAACGCCTGGCCCTTCTCGATGGCGAGGTTGTTCGAGGCGCGCAGCGCGTGGAACAGCACCGTGTAGAAGTAGATGTTCGTGAAGTCGATGCCCTCTTCCGAGCCGTAGTACACGTGCTCGCGGGCGAGGTAGCCGTGCAGGTTCATCTGCCCGAGGCCGATCGCGTGCGAGCGGTCGTTGCCGTCCTCGATCGAGCGGACCGAGGCGATGTGGCTCTGCTCGCTGACGGCGCTGAGCGCGCGGATCGCGGTCTCGACCGTCTGGCCGAGGTCGTCGGCATCCATCGACAGCGCGATGTTCATCGAGCCGAGGTTGCACGAGATGTCCTTGCCGATCTCGTTGTACGAGAGGTCCTCGTTGTACGTGGTCGGCGTGTTCACCTGCAGGATCTCGCTGCAGAGGTTCGACATGTTGATGCGGCCCTTGATCGGGTTCGCGCGGTTCACCGTGTCTTCGAACATGACGTACGGGTAGCCGGACTCGAACTGGATCTCGGCGATCGTCTGGAAGAACTCGCGAGCGTTGATCTTGGTCTTCTTGATGCGCGCGTCGTCGACCATCTCGCGGTACTTCTCGGTGACCGAGATGTCGCCGAACGGCACGCCGTAGACCTTCTCGACGTCGTACGGCGAGAACAGGTACATGTCCTCGTCGTTGCGGGCGAGCTCGAAGGTGATGTCGGGCACGACGACACCGAGCGAGAGCGTCTTGATGCGGATCTTCTCGTCGGCGTTCTCACGCTTGGTGTCGAGGAACCGCATGATGTCGGGGTGGTGCGCGTTCAGGTACACCGCGCCCGCGCCCTGGCGTGCGCCGAGCTGGTTCGCGTAGCTGAAGCTGTCTTCGAGGAGCTTCATCACGGGGATGATGCCCGACGACTGGTTCTCGATCTGCTTGATCGGCGCACCCGACTCGCGGATGTTCGACAGCAGCAGGGCGACGCCGCCGCCGCGCTTGCTCAGCTGCAGCGCGGAGTTGATGCCGCGGGCGATCGACTCCATGTTGTCTTCGATGCGCAGCAGGAAGCACGACACGAGCTCACCGCGCTGTGCCTTGCCCGAGTTCAGGAAGGTCGGCGTGGCCGGCTGGAAGCGGCCGGAGATGATCTCCTCCACCAGGTCGTGCGCGAGCTTCTGGTCGCCGTCGGCGAGGCCGAGGGCGGTCATCACGACGCGGTCCTCGAAGCGCTCGAGGTACCGCTTGCCGTCGAAGGTCTTCAGCGTGTAGCTCGTGTAGTACTTGAACGCGCCGAGGAAGGTCTCGAAGCGGAACTTCTTCGAGTACGCGAAGTCGTTGAGCTCCTGGATGAACTCGAAGGGGTACTTCTCGAGGACTGCCGCCTCGTAGTACTCCTTCTCGACCAGGTAGTCGAGGCGCTCCTTCAGCGAGTGGAAGAACACCGTGTTCTGGTTCACGTGCTGCAGGAAGTACTCGCGCGCCGCACGCTTGTCGGCGTCGAACTGGATCTTGCCGTCCGCGCCGTAGAGGTTGAGCATCGCGTTGAGCGCGTGGTAGTCGAGCCCCTCGAACGCGGGGTTCCCCTTGAACTCGGCCACTGCCGTCACTGCTGATTCCACCATCGTTCCAATCCTTCGCTCACGCGATCGACGTCTTCCGTCGTGCCGAATAGTTCAAGCCGGTACAAGTGCGGCACGTGGCACTTGCGGCTGATGATGTCGCCGGCGGCACCGAAGTGCTCGCCGAAGTTCGTGTTGCCCGCGGAGATCACTCCACGGATCAGGCGGCGGTTGCGCTCGTCGTTGAGGAACCGGATCACCTGCTTGGGAACGGCACCCTTCTCCACACCGCGCCCCTGGCCGCCCCCATAGGTGGGCGTCACCAGGACGAACGGCTCCTCGACGGTGAGGGCCGCCTCCGACGCGTGCAACGGGATACGCACCGCCCGCATCCCGAGCTTCTCGACGAAGCGGGCGGTGTTCCCGGAAATGCTGGAGAAGTAGACCAGCAACGGTGCTTCAGTCGTCACCGCGGTCATTTCTCACCCCGGCTCCTGAGCACCTTGCGGATCAGGCCAGACGCGAGGCGAGCTCGTCGATCTTGTCGGGACGGAAGCCCGACCAGTGGTCTTCATCGGTGATGACGACCGGCGCCTGCAGGTAGCCGAGCGCCTTCACCTGCTCGAGAGCAGCGGGGTCGACCGAGAGGTCGTGGATCTCGTATTCGATGCCCTTGGAGTCCAGTGCGCGGTACGTCGCGGTGCACTGCACACAGGCCGGCTTCGTGTAGACGGTGATCGCCATGTGATCCGTCTCTCCCTTCACTTCTCTACGTTTTCTCCGGCAGTGCTCCGCCGGGAGTCCAATACTACATATGGGTACGGACATTAGATAGCACCACAAGGGGTAGTAGTTACATTCGTGTAGTTTTCCACCGCTCTCCCCATGTACAACACAGGTTCTCCACCGATTCATCCACAGAACGGGCAACCTGGAAAATGCCTGAATCCTGCGGATTTCGGATGCTGCGGCAGCATCCATCCACAGGCGTCACGGTAGACGGATCCACCGACATCGGGTTCGACTGTGGAATGCGGCCCCGGCGTGTCGGAGCCCCATCGCGGCCGGTAGCGTGGGTGCGTGGCGAGCTACCGGGAACTTCTGCGCACTCCGGGTGTGGGGCGCATCATCGCGGCCCAGCTCACCGCACGGTTCCCCAACGGGATGACCAGCCTGGCGATCCTGCTGCACATCGAGCACGTCACCGGCTCGTACGGCGCCGCCGGCCTGGTGCTGGCCGCCACCTCCATCGGGCAGGCCATCGCCGGACCCGTGACCAGCCGCTGGATGGGCATCTGGGGCATGCGCCGCGTGCTGAGCCTCACGCTCGCCGTGTGCGCCCTGTCGATCGCCGTTCTCGCCCTGGTCGAGATGGCGGTGCCCGCCTACATGGTGCTCGGCCTCGTCGCCGGGCTGTCCACTCCCCCCGTGCAGTCGGCCGTGCGCACCATCTACCCGAAGCTCGTCACCTCCCGACAGCTGACCCCGCTGTTCTCGCTCGACGCCTCGCTGCAGGAGATCATCTGGATCCTCGCGCCCGTGGTCATCACGCTCGTGGCCACGCAGGCAGGCACCGTGCCCGCGCTCCTGCTCATCGTGGTGATCCTCATCGGCGGCGGCGCGTGGTTCATCCTCTCCCCCGAGGTCGGGCGCGTCCGCATCCCGCGCAGCCGTCGCAGCTTCGGCAAGGTGCTCACCAAACCCGCCGTCCTGCTCGGCACCGTGATCGGGCTGCTCCTCATCGGCGCGTGCGCCGCGGTCGAGGCGGGCGTCGTCGCCTCGTTCGGCCACGGCGGGCTCGAGGCCGGGTTCGTGCTCGCGCTGTTCTCGGTCGGCAGCCTCGCCGGCGGTCTCGCGTTCGGGCACATCCCGATGGGGCCGTGGGCGATGGCCCGGCGCATCGGCATCGTCACGCTCGGCATCGCGCTGACCGCAGGCTCGCTCTACCTGACGGTCGAGCCGAACCCCTGGCTGCTCGGCGGAACCCTCATCGTCGCCGGCATCGGCATCGCCCCCGCCCTCGCCGTCCTGTTCGCGATGACCTCGGCGAGCGTCAAGTTCAGCGACACCGCCGAGGCGTACGGCTGGATCGGCACCGGCCAGCTCATCGGCGCGGCCACCGGCTCCGCCGTCGCCGGGTTCCTCATCGACGGCGTCGGCTCTGTGGGCGCGTACTGGGCCGCCGCGGCGTTCGCCGCCGTCGGGCTGATCGTCGCCGTCGTGTTCGTGCGCGGCTTCCCCGATCTCCGCGGGCGCGACGCGAGCCCCATCCCCGACACCGAGCCGGTGCCGGTCATCACCTGACCGCTCAGGCGATGCGGCGGAGCATCTCCAGCACGGCGAGCGCGTAGGCGTCGGCAGGCTCCGGATGCGCGAACACGAGCGTCTCCTCCGGGTCCTGACCCCGCCGGAGGACGATCTCGACTTCGTGCGTGTCGGTCAGGCGCCGGAGCGACCGGAACGCCCCGCGCAGCATCTCGCGCAGCTGGCTCTCGTGCGGGAGCCACAGGGCGTCCTCGAGCGCCACCGAGTCCAGCGCCCATTCGGTCGTGCCGTTGAAGGAGAGGATGCGGCCGGTCGGGTACTCGCGAGGCTCGATCGTCATCTCGCTGACCGTGAAGACGTCAGCCTCGAACTCCGGCTCGTCGAGCTGGAACCGGTCGCCGGAGCGGGGATGCCACACCAGGCCCGCGGAGCGCAGGGCGACAGCCAGTTCCGTCGAGATCATGACAACAATCATCGCCCCGGATGCCGGGGCACCGGGCCGCTCATAGGCTGATCCCATGCCTGCACCCGTCACCCTGCCCCGGCTGTCGTGGGGCGACCCCGCGTCGTCGCAACGCGCCCTCCTCGTCCACGGCCTCGGATCGAACGGCGCCCTGATGTGGCGCTACGCGAACGCCCTCGCCGACGCCGGCTGGCGCGCGGACGCCGTGGATCTCCGCGGCCACGGCACCGCGCCGCGCACGCTCGACTACACGATCCCCGCGTATGCGGCGGACCTGCTGGCCGCGCGCGCCGATGCGACCGACGCGCCATGGGATCTCGTCATCGGGCACTCGCTCGGCGGCGCCGCCGCCACCCTCGCCGCCGCCGACCGACCAGGGTGGACGCGCCGGCTCGTGCTCATCGACCCGGCGATCCATCTGCTGCCCGCCGATCGCGAGATCGTCCGCGAGAGCCAGGCCGCCTCGTTCGCGAACCCGACGGTCGCCTTCGTCCGCTCCGAGCACCCGCACTGGCACGAGCACGACATCGAGCTGAAGGCGCTCTCGGCGCAGCAGGCGAGCCCCTGGGCGGTCGAGCAGACCAGCATCCAGAATCCCGACTGGGACGTGCGGGATGCCGCGGCCCGCCTCAGCGTGCCGACGCACATCATCGCGAGCGACCCGAAGGTGTACTCGATCTTCGCGGGCACCCTCATCGACGAAGTGCTCGCCAACCCGCTCGCCGCCGTCTCGGTGATCGCGGGAGCCGGCCACTCGCCGCACCGCGACAAGCCGGACGAGACCATCGCGGAGCTCCTGGAGGTGCTCGGATGAGCGTGTTCGACCCCGCCGCACATCTCCCCGACGAGCTGATCGACCGCATCCGCTCCCGCGCAGCGGTGCACGACCGCGAGAACACGTTCCCGTCCGACGACCTCGCCGAGCTGCAGGCGGCCGGCTACCTGTCGATCCTGGTGCCGGCCGAGCTCGGCGGCGGAGGACTGAGCCTCGCCGAGGCGTCGGTGCTGCAGCAGCGTCTCGCCGGCGCCGCGCCCGCCACCGCCCTCGCGATCAACATGCACCTGGTCTGGACCGGCGTCGCCAAGGTGCTCGCCGACCGCGGCATCGACAGCCTGCGATTCGTGCAGGAAGGCGCCGTCGCCGGCGAGGTCTTCGCCTTCGGCATCAGCGAGGCCGGCAACGATCTGGTGCTCTTCGGCAGCGACACGGATGCTGCGCCCCACCCGGACGGCGGCTATGCCTTCACAGGCACGAAGATCTTCACCTCGCTGGCCCCGGTCTGGACGCAACTGGGCCTCCATGGGCTGGACACCACCTCACTGGACGCGCCGCAGATGGTCTACGCCTTCGTGCCCCGCACCGACGCCGTGACCACCCGCGACGACTGGGACACGATCGGCATGCGGGGCACGCAGTCGCGCACCACCGAGCTGCACGGCGCGGTCGCGCCGGCCGACCGTGTCGTGCGGCGGATCGCCCCGGGACCCAACCCCGACCCGCTGGTGTTCGGCATCTTCAGCGTCTTCGAACTGCTGCTCGCGTCGGTGTACACCGGGATCGCACGGCGGGCGCTGGAAGTCGCGGTCGCCACGGCGCAGCGCCGGACGTCCAAGAAGACCGGCGCCACCTACAGCCAGGACCCCGACATCCGGTGGCGGATCGCGGAGATGGCGCTCGCCTACGACGCGCTCCCGCCGCAGATCGCCGCGCTCTGCCACGACGTCGACGGGCTCGCCGATCACGGCGGCCAGTGGTTCGCGCAGCTCGCCGGGGTGAAGCACCGGGCCGTCACCACGGCCAAGGCCGTGGTCGACGAGGCGATCCTCGTCGCCGGCGGGTCGTCGTACTTCGCCGGCGCCGAGCTCGGGCGCCTCTACCGCGACGTGCTGGCCGGCCTCTTCCATCCGTCCGACCCCGAGTCGGCGCACAGCACGGTGGCCACGGCGTGGCTCGGCCCGATCGAGGGGTAACCGAGCAGGAATCGAGAAGCGCGACGAGCCCCCGATCCGTATCGTTGGCCTCGTGAACGCAGCCAAAGACACCAAGTCCGGATTCTCCGCCGACGAGCGCGCAGCGATGCGCCAGCGCGCCGCCGAGCTCAAGGCCGAGCAGCGCAAGGGGAAGAGCCCCGCCGAGCGCCAGGCGATCGACCGCCAGGATCTCGTCGACGCCATCGCCGGCCTCCCCGACGACGACCGCGCGATCGCCGAGCGCATCGACGAGATCGTGACCTCGGCGGCCCCTCATCTGCTGTCCAAGACCTGGTACGGCTTCCCCGCCTACACGCGCGACGGCAAGGTCGTCGTCTTCTTCAAGCCGGCGTCGAAGTTCAAGAGCCGATACGCCACCCTCGGCTTCGAAGAGGCCGCCGAGCTCGACGAGGGCAGCATGTGGTCGACGTCGTACGCCATCACCTCGCTGTCGAAGGCCGACGAGAAGCTGATCGCCGAGCTGGTCGCCCGCGCCGCCGGCTGAGCCGGCACCGCCGGCCGGGCCCGACACCCACTCGACCCGCCGCGACTTCACCCGCCGAAACCTCCTGTTCTGGCTAGCGCAGGAGGTTTCGGTGCGGTTCTGCCCTCCCTCCGCCAGAACACCTGTTTCGGGATGCTGGCGCCGGACGGTTCGGGATGCTGGGGACACCGGTTCGGGGCCGGGGCCCGCCGGGCGCGTGCGAGGATGAGCCATGGCCTCCACGCCCACCGCGACGCCGGTCCCTGAGCTGTTCGAAGGGTCCGCGGATCAGGAGCGCCGCCGCGCCCTGCGGGTGATGAAGGGCGTCGCCCTCGGCGCTCTGATCTTCATGGCGGTGCTCTTCGTCGTCGCGTTCGCGCTGCAGCAGCAGGCGCCCGGCTGGGCGTACGTGCGGGCGGCCGCCGAAGGCGGCATGGTGGGCGCCCTGGCCGACTGGTTCGCCGTGACCGCACTGTTCCGGCATCCGCTCGGCATCCCGATCCCGCACACGGCGATCATCCCGAATCGCAAGGACGAGATCGGCCGCACGCTCGGCGAGTTCGTCGAGACCGAGTTCCTCCGCGGCGACGTCGTGCGCACCAAGCTCGAGTCGACAGCGATCGCCGCGCGCCTCGGCGAATGGCTCGCACAGCCCGAGCATGCCGAGCGCGTCGCCGCCGAGGGGGCGGCCATGGCCTCGGGCGTGCTCACCGCGCTCAGCGACGACGACGTCCAGGACGTCATCGAGAGTCTCGCCCGCGAGCACCTCATCGCACCCGAGTGGGGTCCGTCGCTCGGCGGATGGCTCGGTCGCATCGTCGACTCCGGCGCACATCACGGCGCCGTGGACATGGGGGTCGACAGCATCGCCGCGTGGCTCGAGGCCAATCACGCCGCCTTCACCGGGCTCGTCTCCCGCCGGCTGCCGTCGTGGCTGCCCTCGGTGGCGCACCGGCTGGTGGACGACACGATCTACAACGAGGCCGTCAAGTTCATCGCCGCCGTGCAGGCCGACGCGCAGCATCCCGCCCGCCACGCGATCGACGGGTACCTGACCAGGCTCGCCGACAACCTGCAGCACGACCCCGCCACCATCGGCCGCCTCGAAGACGCCAAGAGCACCGTGTTCGACAGCCCGCGCGTGCGCGAACTCGCCGCCGAGGCGTGGAACACCGCGAAGACGGGTCTGCTCGCCTCGCTCGCCGACCCCGAGAGCAGTCTGCGCCGCCGCGCCGCGAGCGCCCTCGCCGAGATCGGCGGGCGCCTGACCGCGGAGCCGGCCCTGCAGCGACGCGTCGACACGTGGGTCACCGACGCCGCGGTGTTCCTCGTCGACCGCTACCGGCACGACATCGCCTCGATCATCACCGAGACGGTGGAGCGGTGGGATGCCCGCGAGACGAGCGAGAAGATCGAGCTCATGGTGGGCCGCGACCTGCAGTACATCCGCCTGAACGGCACCATCGTGGGAGCCCTCGCCGGGCTCGCCATCTACACCATCGCGAACGCGGTCCTCGGCTAGGTACCCTGGGCGCATGAATGCGCCCGCCGACCAGCTGCTCTTCAGCTACGGGGTCTTCCTGGACCCCGAGGTGCAGCGCACGACCTTCGGGCGCGTGGTCGAGAGCGAGCCGGCGACCCTCTCCGGCTACACCGCCGACTACGTCGAGATCACCGATGCCCGATTCGCCGATCTGAGCGGCCTGACGATGCACCCTCGGCTGCGCGCCACCGGCAATCCGCGCGACAAGGTGACCGGGCGGGTGCTGCAGGTCACCGATGCCGAGCTCGACGCCATCGATCAGCTGCAGGTGACCATGTTCCGACGCGCGCAGGTGACCCTCGCCGACGGCAGCGACGCCTGGATCTACGTGCCCGCATGACCGCGCTCTCCCACGATGACCTCTGGCCGCGCGCGGGCGCGTGGCCGTCGTTCGACGCCATCCCCGGCGACCTGGATGCGGCCCTGCTCGGCGTACCCACCTGGCGCACCTCGCTCTCGCCGACCGGGGCGCACGCGACCCCCGCGGCCGTGCGGGCCGCGCTCCCCCGGTACAGCGCCGCCCTCGTCGGCTCCGACCCGGTCGACCTCGGCGAGCTGCTGCGCATCGTCGACGCGGGTGACGTCGACGAGCCGGACGGCCCGGACGGCGAAGAGCGTGTGCGGATGCGGGTGGCCGAGCTGCGTGCGCGGGCGGGACTCGTGATCGCGCTCGGCGGCGACAATTCCGCCACGTATCCGGTCGCCCAGGCGTCAGGGGCCGCGGGACTGATCACCCTCGACGCGCACCACGACCTGCGCGACGGCGTCTCGAACGGCTCGCCCGTGCGTCGGCTGATCGAGGACGGATTCGAGCCGCGCCGCATCGTGCAGGTCGGGATCGCCGACTTCGCGAACTCGGTGGCCTACGCCCGCCGCGCGGCCGAGGCGGGCATCACGGTCATCACGCTCGGCGACGTCCGCCGCCGCGGCATCGACGACGTGGTCGGCGAGGCGCTGGAGATCGCAGGGGCCGGTGGCGGCAGCATCCATCTCGACGTCGACGTGGACGTGTGCGACAGGTCCGTCGCGCCCGGTTGCCCCGCGTCGGTGCCTGGCGGGCTCGCCGCCTGGGAGCTGCGTGCGCTCGTCCGCGGCATCGCATCGGAGCCGCGTGTCGTCAGCGCCGACATCGTCGAGGTCGACGCGACGGCGGACGCTGACGATGCGCGCACGGTGCGCCTGGCCGCGCTGTGCGTGCTCGAACTGCTGGCCGGGAGGGCGGGACGATGATCGAACTGGTGCTGGTGCGGCACGCGAAGTCGGACTGGGGGTCGCCCGCGCTCGACGACCACGAGCGCCCGCTGAACGCGCGCGGCCGGCGGGACGCTCCTGCGATGGCCGCCCGGCTCGCGGCGACGGGCTTCCGCCCGGACGTGATCCTGGCGAGCACCGCGGTGCGCGCACGGACGACGGCGGAGGCCTTCGGCGCCGAGCTCGCGGTCGCCGTCCACCTCGACGAGGAGCTCTACGGGGCCCCGGCGCGCACGCTGCTCGCGACGGCGGCGGCCTCCGGCGCGGGATCGGTCGTGGTCGTCGCCCATGACCCCGGGATGTCCGCCCTCGCCGACCGGCTCTCCGACGGCGACATCGCGCAGATGCCCACCTGTGCGGTCGCCCGCTTCACCTGGGACACCGACGACTGGGACGTCGCCACCGCGATCGACCCCGTGTCGTGGGCGTTCGACGCGCCCGGGCACTAGGCCCGGGCAGCGAGAACCGGGTCGTTGAGCGAGCGCAGCGAGACGAAACGCCCGTTCACCGAGTCAGTTCAGCGCCGCCCCGCCACACCCGCTCGACCAAAGGCACTCCCGGCCGGTAGGCCAGGTGCACGCGCGTGAGCGCGTTCAGCAGCACGAGGTCGGCCCGGGCGCCCGGGGCGATCACGCCCACGTCGTCGCGCCGCAGGGCTCGGGCGCCGCCGGCCGTCGCCGCCCAGACCGCCTCGGCGGGGGTCATCCCCATCTCGCGCACCGCGAGGGCGATCATCAGCGGCATCGAGCTCGTGAAGCTCGAGCCGGGATTGCAGTCGCTGGCGAGGGCGACGGTGACGCCCGCGTCGATGAGCCGCCGGGCGTCGGGGTAGGGCTGTCGGGTCGAGAACTCGACGCCGGGCAGCAGGGTCGCGACCGTGTCGCTCGCGGCGAGGGATGCCACGTCGTCGTCGGAGAGGTACGTGCAGTGGTCGACGGATGCGGCACCCAGCGCGACCGCGATCCGCACGCCGTCGCCCTGGCCGAGCTGGTTGCCGTGCACGCGGATGCCGAGGCCCCGCGCGGCGCCCGCCGCGAGGATGCGCTCGGTCTCCGCGGGGGTGAAGGCACCGGTCTCGCAGAAGACGTCGATCCAGCGGCTGTGCGGTGCGACGGCGTCAAGCATCGGACCGGCGACCAGGTCGACGTAGTCGTCGCGGCGATCGGCATACTCGACCGGCACCACGTGCGCGCCCAGGAAGGTGACCTCGGGCGTCACCTCCGCGGCCAGCCGGGCGAGGCGCTCCTCGTCGGCGACGGTGAGCCCGTAGCCGGTCTTGACCTCGAAGGTCGTCGTGCCCTGCGCGTGCAGCTCGTCGACGAATCCGGACAGCCGGTGCCGCAGCTCGTCGTCGGTCGCCGCGCGGGTCGCGGCCACTGTCGTGCGGATGCCGCCCGCGGCATATGACTGCCCCGCCATGCGCGCGGCGAACTCCTCGGCGCGATCGCCGCCGAAGACGAGGTGCGTGTGGCTGTCGACGAACCCCGGGATGACCGCGCGCCCGCCCGCGTCGACGACCTCGACGGCGTGGGGCTCCCCGCCGGTCGTTGAGCGAGCGAAGCGAGCCGAAGCGTCCGGGGCTTCCGCCGCAGGACCGACCCAGGCGATGCGGTCGCCGACGACGAGCACCGCAGCATCCGTCATCGTGCCGCACGGGTCTCCTTCGGCGCCGACGTTCGTGGTCAGCTCGCCGATGTTCGTGATCAGCACGGCGCTCACAGCATCGGCACCTTCAGGCCGCGCTCGCGCGCGACCTCCTTCGCCCGCTCGTAGCCGGCGTCGACGTGGCGCATGACGCCGGTACCGGGGTCGTTCGTCAGCACGCGCGCGATCTTCTCGGCCGCGAGCGCCGTGCCGTCGGCGACGGTCACCTGCCCCGCGTGGATCGACCGGCCGATGCCGACGCCGCCGCCGTGATGCAGCGACACCCACGAGGCGCCGCTGGCGGTGTTGAGCAGCGCGTTCAGCAGCGGCCAGTCGGCGATGGCGTCGGACCCGTCTGCCATCGCCTCGGTCTCGCGGTAGGGCGAGGCCACCGACCCCGAGTCGAGGTGGTCGCGTCCGATCACGATCGGGCCGGAGAGCTCGCCGGAGGCGACCATCTCGTTGAACTTCAGCCCGGCCAGGTGGCGCTCCTGGTACCCGAGCCAGCAGATCCGCGCGGGCAGCCCCTCGAAGTGAACCTGGCGCGCGGCCTTGTCGAGCCAGCGGTGCAGTGCCGCGTCCTCGGGGAACAGCTCGGCCACGGCACGGTCGGTCTTGGCGATGTCCTCCGGGTCGCCCGAGAGCGCCACCCAGCGGAACGGCCCCTTGCCCTCGGCGAAGAGCGGGCGGATGTACGCGGGCACGAAGCCGGGGAACGCGAACGCGCGGTCGAACCCGCCCAGCTCCGCCTCTCTGCGGATCGAGTTGCCGTAGTCGAACACGGCGGCCCCCGCATCCTGGAATCCGACCATCGCGGCCACGTGCGCCGCCATCGACTCGCGCGCACGGACGGTGAAGCCTTCCGGATCGGCGGATGCTGCCGCCTTCCAGTCCTCGAACGCCACACCGACGGGCAGATACGCGAGCGGGTCGTGCGCGCTGGTCTGGTCGGTGACGATGTCGATCGGGGTGCCACGGCGGAGGAGCTCGGGGAACACTTCGGCGGCGTTGCCGACGACGCCGACCGACAGCGCTTCGCCGGCGGCCTTCGCGGCGACCACGCGCGCGACGGCGGCGTCCAGGTCGGCGGTGTACTCGTCGAGGTACCCGTGCTCGACCCGGCGGGTCAGGCGCGACTCGTCGACGTCGACGACGAGCACCGCGCCGTCGTTCATGGTGACCGCGAGCGGCTGCGCACCGCCCATGCCGCCGCATCCGCCGGTCAGGGTGAGCGTGCCGGCGAGCGACGCGCGGTCGAGCGACCGCGCCACCGCGGCGAAGGTCTCATACGTGCCCTGCAGGATGCCCTGAGTGCCGATGTAGATCCACGAGCCGGCGGTCATCTGGCCGTACATCGTGAGGCCGAGCTCTTCGAGCCGGCGGAACTCCGGCCACGTCGCCCAGTCTCCGACCAGGTTGGAGTTTGCGATGAGCACCCGCGGCGCCCACTCGTGCGTGCGGAACACCCCGACCGGCTTGCCCGACTGCACGAGCAGCGTCTCATCGGGCTCGAGCTCGTCGAGGGTGCGCACGATCGCGTCGTACGCCTCCCACGAGCGCGCCGCCTTGCCGGTGCCGCCGTAGACGACCAGGTCCTCCGGATGCTCGGCGACCTCCGGATCGAGGTTGTTCATCAGCATCCGCTTCGCGGCCTCGGCGCCCCAGCTCTTCGCGGTGCGCTCCGCGCCGCGCGCGGCGCGGACGGTGCGGGCGCCGGGCGGCGTGGCCGCGGCGGCCCGCTCGGTGGCCTGCGTGGTGGCCCGCTCGGTGGCCGGCTCGGTGGCCGGCTCGGTGGCCGGCTCGGTGGCCGACGTGGTCTCGGTGGTCATGGTGTGCTCCTCTGCTGCATCCGTCGTCTCTGCTGCATCCGTCGTCGAGAACAGGTGTTCTGGCTCAGGCAGGATCATCGGCGCCGGCTTCGTCCTGTGCCGGCGAGAACAGGTGTTCCGGCCGAAGCCCCGCGGCCTCGGCCACGGCCCCCGAGAGCACGAGCGCGGTGACCGCCTCGATGTCGGGGCTGACGTAGTGGTCCGGGCCGGGGCCGGCGGCGACCGTGCGCACGAGGTCGCGCACCGCGCCCGTCCCCTGGCCGGGCTGCAGCGGCGCCCGCAGGTCGAGTGCGCGGGATGCCGTGAGCACCTCGATCGCCAGCACCCGGGCGAGCCCGTCGATGCCGCGGCGGAGCTTGCGGGCCGCGGCCCATCCCATCGAGACGTGGTCCTCCTGCATCGCCGAGGACGGGATCGAGTCGACGGATGCGGGCACGGCCAGGCGCTTGAGCTCAGAGACGATCCCCGCCGCGGCGTACTGCGCGATCATCAGCCCCGAGTCGACGCCCACCTCGTGCGCGAGGAACGGCGGCAGCCCGTGGCTGCGCGCCGGGTCGAGCGCCCGGTCGGTGCGGCGCTCCGAGATCGAGGCGACGTCGGCGACCGCGATCGCGAGGAAGTCGAGCACGTACGCGACCGGCGCGCCGTGGAAGTTGCCGTTGGACTGCACCCGCCCGTCATCGGTGATGACCGGGTTGTCGACGGCCGAGGCGAGTTCGCGCGCGGCGATCATGCGCGCATGCTCGACGGTGTCGCGGGCGGCGCCGTGCACCTGCGGCGCGCAGCGCAGCGAGTACGCGTCCTGCACGCGGCCGTCCTCCGGACCCTTGTGGCTCGCGACCATCGGCGAGTCGCCGAGCAGCGCGCGCAGGTTCAGCGCGGACACGGCCTGCCCCACCTGCGGGCGCAGGGCCATCAGGTCGGCGGCGAACACGGCGTCGGTGCCGAGCTGGCTCTCGATCGACATGGCGGCGGCGATGTCGGCGGTCTCCAGCAGCACCGACAGGTCGTGCAGGGCGAGCAGCAGCATCCCGAGCATGCCGTCGGTGCCGTTGATGAGGGCGAGCCCCTCCTTCTCCTCGAGCACGAGCGGAGCGAGGGATGCTGTCGCCAGCGCCTCCGCGGCAGGCACGAGTGCGCCGGATCGATCGCGCACCTCCCCCTCGCCCATCGCCGCGAGCGCGAGGTGCGACAGGGGCGCGAGGTCGCCCGAGCAGCCCAGCGAGCCGTACTCGCGCACGATCGGGGTGATGCCGGCGTTGAGCATGCCCGCATAGGTCTCCACGACCGCCGGCCGCACCCCGGTGTGCCCGGTGGCGAGGGTCTGGAGGCGCAGCAGCTGGAGCGCGCGCACGACCTCCGACTCGACCTCGGCGCCGGTGCCGGCGGCGTGCGAGCGGATCAGGCTGGCCTGCAGCTGCCGGCGGCGGTCCGGCGCGATGAAGGTGGTCGCCAGCGCGCCGAAGCCCGTCGAGATGCCGTAGTGCGGATGCGGGTCGCTCGCGAGCCCTTCGACGAGGGCGCGGGTCGCGGCCACCCGCGCCAGCGCTGCGTGGTCGATCTCGATGCGCGCGCCGTGCCGCGCGACGGCGACGACGTCCTCCGGGCGCAGGGGGGCGGCGCCGACCGTGACGACGTCGGAGGTGGTGATGGTGCTCATGCCCTCGATTCCACACCTCTCCGGTGGGTCGCGACAGGGCGGTGTGGCATCCTGTGTCTGGTATGTCAGACAACTCACCCGAGCGCACGCAGGTGCCCGCCGCCGACCAGACGCTGCGGATCCTGTCGTTCCTCGCGCGCCAGCGCGGCCCGATCGCCGCCCGCACGCTCGCGGACCAGCTCGAGATCCCCCGCTCGAGCGTCTACCACCTGCTCACGGTCCTCGCCGAGCACGGCTACGTCGTGCACCTGCCGGGCGAGCGCCGCTGGGGTCTCGGGACGGCGGCGTTCGAGCTGGGCGGCGGCTATACGCGGCAGGCGCCGCTCGCCCGCATCGGCCGGCCGCTCATCGCCGCCCTCGCCGACCGCGCGGGCGAGAGCGCGCACCTCGCCGTGATGAGCGGGCGCGATGTGGTCTACATCGTCGAAGAGCGCGCCCCGCGCCGCCCCGCCCTGGTGACCGACGTGGGTGTCCGGCTGCCCGCGCACCTCACGGCGACGGGCCGCGCGATGCTCGCCGCGCTCCCCCGTGAGCAGGTCAGGGCGCTCTACCCGGATGCGGCGTCGTTCGCCGATCGCACCGGCCGCGGCCCGGCCACGCCCGGCGCGCTGCGCGAGGTCCTCCGCGCCGCGCGGGCGGACGGGCATGCCTCCGAGGACGGCGAGGTGACCCTCGGGCTGCGCTCGGTCGGTGTCGCCGTCCGCGATCACGCCGGCTGGCCGGTCGCGGCGATCGCCGTCACCTGGTCGGACGAACCGCCGCGGCAGGCTGATGCCCTCGTGCCGCTCGTCGAGACCGCCGCTGCCGAGCTCGGTCGCCGGCTCTACGCCGCGCCGCGACCGTAGGCGACCGCCGGCGCCGCCGGCCTAGTCGACCTTCGCGACGGTGCCGCCGGTGAGACGCACGAGCTCGTCGAACGTCAGTGGGAAGACGGTGTGCGGCGTGCCGCCGGCCGCCCAGATCTCGTCGAACGCGGCGAGCGCCTCGTCGACGATGGTCACGATCGGCGCGGGGTGGCCCGTCGGCGCGACCCCGCCGATCGCCTGACCGGTCGCCTCGCGCACCTGCTCGGGCGTGGCGCGGCGGATCGGGCCGCGGCCGAGCCGCTCGGCGAGCGCCGCCGTGTCGACGCGGTGCGCACCGCTGGTCATCACCAGGAGCGCCTCGTCGTCGCATCGGAACACGAGGCTGTTGGCGATCGCCCCGACCTCGACCCCCAGAGCGGCGGCCGCCAGCGGTGCGGTGGCGGCAGCATCCGGGAGCACGACGATCTCGCCCATGACGCCGGCGCTGCGGAGCGAGTCGTGGACGAGGCGGCTGCGGGGCGAGAGACCGTCGGACATACTGCGACATTACCGATGAGGCGACGCCGACTCGATCGCGCAATCTGCGCAACACCGGAGCCACCGCTTGAACATCCCGCACGGCGGTGATGCAATGGAGGAAGGATGCCGCAACGCCGCGGATCCGGGAGCGCACAGCCCACAAGGCCAGCCGAAGGAAGATCGCAATGACGCCCGCACTGCCCCTGCCCGAGTTCACCCACGAGCGCGTGGAGGTGATCACCGGGCGACGCAGCGGACTCGTCATCATCGTCGCGCTGCACTCCTCCGTCCTCGGTTCCGCACTCGGAGGCGCGCGGCTCTGGTCGTACGCCGGCTTCGGCGACGCGCTGGGCGACGCGCTCCGGCTGTCGGCGGCGATGACGCTGAAGAACGCCGCAGCCGGGCTCGACGCCGGCGGCGGCAAGTCGGTCATCTGGCTGCCGGCGGGCGAGACGCTCGATGCGACGCGCCGCCGCGACGCGTTCCTCGACCTCGGCGACGCCGTCGAGTCGCTCGGCGGGCTGTACCGCACGGCGGAGGACGTCGGCTCGACCACCGAGGACATGCTCGTGGTGAGCGAGCGCACCGCACACGTCGTCGGGCTCCCCGACGCGGTCGGCGGCTCGGGCGAGCCGGCCGGCCCCACGAGCCTCGGCGTGTACGAGGCGCTGCGTGCCACCCTGGAGCGCGTCACCGGTTCGCCGGAGGTGGCAGGTCGCCGGATCACCGTGTCCGGGCTCGGACAGGTCGGGAGCCGGCTGGCCGTGCGGCTCGCGGCCGAGGGCGCCGCGCTGACCGTCACCGACGTCAACCTCACCAAGCGCGACCTCGCCGCCGAGCTCGACGCCGCCTGGTGCGAGCCGGGCACCGAGCACCTCGTGCCCGCGGACGTCTTCGTGCCGGCCGGGATCGGCGGGCTGCTGACCGACGACGTCATCGACGGTCTCGCCGCCCGTGCCGTGTGCGGCCCGGCGAACAACCCGCTGGCCGACCGCACCGGCGCCGACCGCCTCGCCGCCCGCGGCATCCTCTACGCCCCCGACTTCGTGGTCAACGCCGGCGGCGTCATCTACCTCGACCTCGAGGCCAAGCGGATCGGCACCCGCAGCGAGATCATGGCCAGGGTCGGCGCCATCGGCGACACCGTCCGGCGGATCTACGACGAGGCCGAGGCCCGCGGGGTCACTCCGCTGGCCGCCGCAGAGGGGCTGGCGGCGGAGCGACTCGGACACAGGGAGCCGCTGCTCGCGCACTGACGCGTCTTTGGTACCCTCCCCGTGGGGGGAGATCTGGAGACGTTCGTCGTGCCATCCCCCCGGTACCCGTTCCGCCACGCCCGCCTGCTGTCCCTCACCCTCGCCCTGAGCCTCGTGCTCACCGGCGGCACCGCCCTCGCGATCGCGCCCGCGCCGCCCGCCCATGCGGCGGTGAGCATCTCCGGCATGTCCGTCGCGCAGGTCCAGAAGCTGATCTTCGACCAGGTCAACGCACAGCGCACGAAAGCGGGCGTGAAGCCGCTCACGATGAACAGCGGCATCAACAGCGTGGCGACCAAGTGGTCGGGCAAGCAGGCCGCCGCGAAGAAGATGTCGCACAACCCGAACTACAGCAGCCAGATCCCGAGCGGCTGGCGCGCCGCGGGCGAGAACGTCGCCGCCGGGTACGCGCCGACCGCGGTCGTCGGCGCCTGGATGAAGAGCGAGGGTCACCGGAAGAACATCCTCAGCACCTCGTACACGCACATCGGCATCGGGGTCGCCCTCGACTCCGACGGCAGGGCCTATTACACGCAGAACTTCGCTGGCTACTCGAAGGCGCCGGCCGGCACGAACACCAAGCCGAGCAGCACGACCGCCGGCCCCTGCACGGCTCCGACGTCGGGTGTCTCCTCCGCGAGCGGGATCTACATCATCGCCACATCCACCACGACGACACGCGCATCGATCACCTCGCGTGTCGCCCCCTCGACGAGCTGCGCCACCGGCGCCTCGAAGATCGTCTACGGCACGAAGATCACACGGGTGAGCACGTACGGCAGCTTCACCAAGGTCAAGGTGGGCTCGAAGACGTGGTGGGTGAAGTCGACCGACATCCGGCGCTCGCCCGTCCGCTACGCGGCCGGCGTGCTCCCGCTGCGCGCCGAGCCGTCGGCGTCCGCAGCATCCGTCATCACGGTCCCGAAGCACACCAAGCTCCAGTTCCTCGCCTCGAGCGGGTCGTGGCGCAAGGTGGTCGCCACCGGCGGCACCGGCTGGGTGCCGGCGGCATCGCTGCTCACCGCGGACGAGATCGGCAAGTAGGCGCGGCCCGCGGACCGCGACGGCGCGGCGCGGGACTCAGTTCCACCCGAAGGGGGTCGCAGTCTCGCGACCCCGTGGCATGATGGACCGCAATCGGCAGCGCCGCCGAACCGCCGCACGGAGAATCAAGGGAGAATCCTCGTGTTCGAAAGCCCGTACCCCGACGTCGAGATCCCCGCGCTCAGCGTCTACGACTACCTGTTCGGCTCGCTCAGCGACGACGACCTCGGCCGCGTCGCCCTGATCGACCCTGCGACCGGGGCCGAGACGAGCTACGGCGCGCTGCGCGGGCAGATCGATCTGCTCGCCGGCGCCCTCGCCGCCCGCGACGTCGGCCTGGAGACGGTCGTCGGCCTGCTCTGCCCGAACGTCCCCGCCTTCGCCACCGTCTTCCACGGGATCCTGCGCGCCGGCGCCACGGTGACGACCATCAACTCGCTGTACACGCCCGGTGAGATCGAGAAGCAGCTGAAGGATGCGGGGGCCACCTGGCTGATCACGGTCAGCCCACTCCTCCCCCAGGCGAAGGCCGCCGCCGCGGCGGTCGGGATCGCCGACGACCACCTCATCGTGCTCGACGGCGCCGAGGGCCACCCCCACCTGCGCGAGCTGCTGACCGAGGGCCGGCAGGCACCCGAGGTGAGCTTCGATCCGGCCACGCACGTCGCCGTGCTCCCCTACTCGTCGGGCACCACCGGCATCCCGAAGGGGGTGATGCTGAGCCACCGCAACCTCGTGGCGAACGTGGCGCAGTGCGTGCCGAACATGAACCTCACCGCCGACGACCGCGTGCTCGCGGTCCTGCCGTTCTTCCACATCTACGGCATGACGGTGCTGCTCAATCTCGCGCTGCGGCGGCGAGCGAGCCTGGTCACGATGCCGAAGTTCGACCTGGTCGAGTTCCTCACCGTCATCCAGAAGTTCCAGTGCACGTACCTCTACATCGCCCCGCCGATCGCGGTCGCGCTGGCGAAGCACCCGATCGTCGACCAGTTCGACATCTCCAGCGTGCACACCGTCTTCTCCGGCGCTGCTCCCCTCGACGGCGAGACCGCCGAGATCGCCGGTCGGCGCATCAACGCGCGGATGCTGCAGGGCTACGGCATGAGCGAGCTCAGCCCCGTGTCGCACGCGATGCACTACGAGCGCGACGACGTGCCGGTCAGCTCGGTCGGCGCCGCACTGCCGAACGAGGTCTGCAAGCTCATCGACACCGCCACGGGCGAGGAGATCACCGAGATCGAGGAGAACGGCGCGACGCGGCCGGGCGAGCTGCTGGTGAAGGGGCCGAACGTGATGCTCGGCTACCTGAACAACCCCGAGGCGACCGCCGAGACCCTCGACGCGGACGGCTTCCTGCACACCGGCGACGTCGCCGTGTACCACGAGGGCGGCTACTTCTCGATCGTCGACCGCGCGAAGGAGCTGATCAAGTACAAGGGCTACCAGATCGCGCCGGCCGAGCTCGAGGCGCTGCTGCTCAGCCACCCGAAGGTGATGGACGCGGCAGTGATCGGGGTCAACGACGAGGACAAGCAGGAGATCCCGAAGGCCTTCGTCGTCGCCGCGCCCGACTCCGGTCTCACAGCCGAGGACGTGATGGCGTTCGTCGCCGAGAACGTCGCCCCGCACAAGAAGGTGCGCAGGGTCGAGTTCATCGACGCGATCCCGAAGTCGACCGCCGGCAAGATCCTGCGCAAGGATCTCCGCGCGCGGGAGGCCACGGCCGCCTGACCGACCCGTAGGGTGAGCCCATGGGTGTGTGGCTCGCCGCGCTGAGCGGCATCATCGGCGGCGGGATGCTGCTCGTCGGCGCCGCGATCGCGTGGTTCGTCGACATCCCGCAGCGCGTCGTCGCCGCGATCATGGCGCTCGGCGCGGGCGTGCTGATCTCGACCCTCGCGTACGAGCTGGTCGAGGAGGCCGCTGCGGACGGCGGGCTCGTGCCCACGGTGATCGGCTTCCTCGCCGGTGCGCTGATCTACACGGCCGCCGACTGGCTGGTCTCGCGACCCGCGAAGCCCCACTCAGACGGCGTGCCCGCGAACGCCGTCCGCCGCCGCTCGGCGGCGAAGCTCGGCGGAGGCAGCGGCATCGCGATCGCCCTCGGCGCGCTGATCGACGGCATCCCGGAGTCGATCGTGATGGGGCTCTCGGTCATCGGCGGCGGCCTCAGCATCCCGATCGTCGCCGCCGTGGCGATCAGCAACGTGCCGGAGGGACTCGGCTCGACGGCCGAGCTCAAGCGCAGCGGCGCGTCGGCGCGCCGCGTGTTCGCTCTCTGGGGCAGCATCGCCGCGATCACCGTCGTCGCCGCCGTGGTCGGCTACACGGCCTTCCAGTCGGCCTCGCCCGAGCTCACCGCCCTCGTCACGACGATCGCCGCGGGCGGCCTGCTCGCGATGATCTGCAGCACCATGATCCCGGAGGCGTTCGAGGAGCAGCACCTGCTCACGGGCCTCTGGGCGACAGCGGGCTTCCTCGGCGCGTTCGTGCTCCACGAGGTCTCCTGACCCGCTGACCCCTTCCTCCCCCGAGCTCGACCCGCCCGGAACAGGTCCCTACACCCGCCCGGAACAGGTCCCTCCACCCGCCCAGAACAGGTGTTCCGGCGGAGGCAGGAAGAAACGGGCATCCAACGTCCTGCACACGCCAGAACACCTGTTTCGGGCAGAGGATCCGCGCCCGGAACGCCGCCGACACGAACGGGAAACATCGGCTCCCTAGCGTGTGGAATCGTGCGCGACTGCGCGCGACTCTCGACACGCACGATGACCTTGGGGGCCATTCATGGCGACGAAATCCGACGTGAGGGGTGCCCGTCTGCGGCGCGTCCTCGCACTCTCCCTTCCACTGCTGATCACGGGCGGCACGCTCGTCGGTCTGCCGGCGGCGGCACACGCCGCCGACGAGCCGATCGACGGTGCGCACACGTCAGGGGACGCGATGTTCCCGAACGTCGGCAACGGCGGCTACGACGCGCTGCACTACGACGTCGATCTGGCGTGGACGCCCGACGCCACGCAGTCCGGCAGCTACATCGCCGGCTCGATCGTCGCGACCAGCACGATGACCGCGAAGGCAGAGGTGCCGCTGAAGTCCTTCTCGCTCGACTTCGAGGGGCTCGAGATCGACGCGGTGACGGTCAACGGCGTCGCCGCCACCTGGGAGCGCATCGTCGACCCCGGCACCATCACGTTCAAGCTCGTGGTCACTCCGGCGACGCCGGTCAGCGGCGAGTTCACCACCGAGGTCCGGTACCACGGCACCCCGAGCTCGCACACCGACCTGGACGGCTCGTCCGAAGGCTGGAACCGCACGAGCGACGGGGCGACCTTCCTCGGGCAGCCCGTGGGCGCGATGACCGGCTACCCGGTCAACAACACGCCGTCCGACAAGGCGACCTACGTCTTCACCCTCGACGTCCCGACGACGCTCAACACCGTCGCCGGCACCGCGCCGGGCACGGCTGCGGCCGTGAGCAACGGCGAGCTCACCGCGAAGACGGCGTCCGAGGACGGCACGCGCACGACGTGGGAGTGGACCCAGACGAAGCCGATGGCGTCGGAGCTGGCGCTCATCTCGATCGGCCGCTACGACGTGATCGAGTCGCAGGTCACCCTCAGCGACGGCTCGGCGATCCCCGCCTGGTCATTCATGGAGTTCGGCCTGTCCTCGGCGAACAAGACGACCATCACGAACCGCGTCGGGCAGCTCGGCACGATCATCCGCAACCTCGAGACGCTCTACGGCCCGTACCCGGGCAAGAGCACGGGCGTCGTCGTGGACTCCGTCCCCAGCGGCATCAACTACGCGCTCGAGACGCAGGACCGCTCGTTCTTCCCGTCCGCGAGCTCGGTGGGCGGGAACACGCTCATCCACGAGCTGGTGCACCAGTGGTACGGCGACAGCGTGTCGCCGGTCACGTGGACCGACATCTGGATCAACGAGGGCATGGCCACCTGGGGCCCGACCTTCTACAACTCCACCGCCGGGTTCGGCACCAGCACGACGCAGACGGAGACCTCGTACTTCAACTCCTGGAACAACTCGGCGAGCACCTCGGCGAACTGGGCGATCGCACCGGGCGGGCAGACCGACTCGGCCGAGCTGTACAGCTACCAGACGTACACGCGGGGCGCGCAGTTCTGGGAAGCCCTCAAGACGGCGATCGGCGACACCGCGTTCTTCAGCCTGATCAAGAAGTGGCAGACCGACAACGCCGGCACCAGCAAGAGCGGCGCCGACCTGAAGGACCTCGCTGAGGAGCTCTCCGGGCGCGACCTGACCGCGTTCTACCAGGACTGGATCCTGGATGCGGACAAGCCCGCGTGGCCCGAGAAGCTCTCGGTCACGCTGGCCGCCGCGGGCGGCGCGCCCGTCGAGCGAGGCGACACGGTGACGTACACGCTCACCGCCGCCAACACGGGCCGCGTGCCGCTGGCCACGTCGGTCGTGACGGTCGACCTGAGCGAGGTCCTCGACGCTGCGACGATCGACGCCGCGGCGCTGCCGGCCGGGCTCACGCTCAACGGCACGACGCTCACCTGGGCGGTGCCCGCCACGGCGACGGCCGCCTCGAGCACGGCGAGCTTCGCCGCGGTGGTCTCGGACGACGCATCGGGCACGGAGCTGACCGCGACCGCCCGTGTGGCGACGCTCGGCGGCACCTGCGCGACCTGCGCATCGTCGCTCGAGATCGCCACGTACGACGTCGCCTCCGCGGCGCCGGTGATCAGCGGCACGGCAGCCTACGGCTCCACGCTGACGGCCGTCACCGACGGATGGACCGAGGGCACCGCCTTCGCGTACCAGTGGGCGCTCGACGAGACACCCGTCGAGGGCGCGACCGACCCGACCTTCGTCATCCCGGCGACGGCTGTCGGCAAGACCGTGACGGTCACGGTGACCGGATCGAAGGAGCACTTCTCCCCGGTCACCCTGACGAGCGACCCGACGGACGCGGTCGTGACCGCGCCGTTCACCGCGTCGCCCGTGCCGACGATCGCGGGATCGGCCGTCTTCGGCACGACGCTGACGGCATCCGCGGGCGTCTGGGACGAGGGCGCCGAGCTCGCCTACGAGTGGCTGCGCGATGGCGAGGCCATCAGCGGAGCGACAGGTGCGAGCTACACGCTCGGCCTGGCCGATCTCGGATCGCGGATCTCGGTGGCGGTGACCGGCACCAAGCCCGGGTTCACCACGGTCACCCGGACGAGCGCCGCCACGGCGCCGGTCGTCACGGCGTCGCTGAGCTCGAAGGCGACGGCCACCATCTTGGGCTCCGCGGTCTACGGGAAGAAGCTCACCGCGACGGTCAGCGGGTGGGACGACAGCACGTCGCTCACCTTCCGCTGGCTGCGCGACGGCGTCGCGATCGGCGGAGCGGTCGGCACGAGCTACACGCTGACGTCGAAGGACATCGGCGCCAGGATCTCGTTCGTCGTCGCCGGGGTGAAGCCCGGATACGCGACGAAGATCATCTCGAGCACCGCGACGGCGAAGGTGGCTGCGCTCAGCTTCCCCTCGGCGGCGACCGTGAAGATCACCGGCACCGTGAAGGCCGGCAAGACGCTCTCGGCGGCCCTGTCGGGCTGGCCGGCCGTGTCGAAGAAGGTCAGCTACAGCTGGTACGTGGACGGCAAGAAGGTGAGCAGCGCGTCGACGCTGACCCTCGCCAACAGCCACGTGGGCAAGAAGGTGTACGTGAAGGTCACGGTCGCGGCGGCCAACTACACGTCGAAGACCGTCACCAGCAAGGTCACCGGCAAGGTCGCCAAGCGCTGACGACTGCCGACCGCTGAAGGAGGGCCCCGTCGCTGTTCGCAGCGGCGGGGCCCTTCGCTGTGCGGGTCGGCTGCTGCGGGTCGGCTGCGCCGCCCTGCTCCCCCTCGCGGAAATGCAGAAGGCCCCCGGCGAGCGGGGGCCTTCTGGGCTGGTGGTGGACCTGAGGGGATTCGAACCCCTGACCTCTTCATTGCGAACGAAGCGCGCTACCAACTGCGCCACAGGCCCAAGAACCTCGGCTACATTATCACGCTCGGCGCGTGGTTCTGGAATCGAGGAGGGGCCGCTACTGACCCACGGCGCGCTGCGCCAGCAGGGCCCTCACGTGCGCCTCGATCTCGTCGTCCGAGGCGGTGCGCGCGAGGCGCGCGGTCTGGATGGATGCGGGGCGCAGCGCCTCTGCGCGCTCGCGCATCGCCTCGTGCACGCCCGCCTGCTCGAGCGCCGCGCGCGCGGCCTCGGCGTCGAGCACCCGGGCCGCACGAGACCCGGCGGAGGCCGTCAGCGGGCGCGGGAGCTCGCGCGGCTGCCAGCCCGCACGGGCGGGTGCGAGTTCGAGATCCTGCACGGCCAGATCGCGGCGGACGACCGCATCCGGCAGCACTTCGCGGACGGCCGCGCGGGCCGTGACCCTGGCCATCCGGCGCAGCATCACTGCGCAGCCGGCCGCCACGGCGACAGACGTCCACAGCAGGGCCTGGGCACCGGTCTGCACGACCAGCCACCCGCCCAGCAGGGCCAGGGCGAGGGCCGCGAGGGTCGTGGTGGTGAGGGCCAGGCGGGTGCGCCGGCGTGCGCGGGCACGGCGTGCCTCGGGAAGCTCGCGGGCGGCGATCTTCTCGAGGCGCGCGTGGTCGAGGTCGATCCTGGCGTGCTCGAGAGCAGCGTGCTCGCGTTCGGCGAGCGCACGGCGGGCGAGCTTCTGCTGGGCGAGCGCGGTGCGCGCGTTGAGCTCGAGTCGCACCTCCTGGGGCGTCTCGCTCGTCTCGGCCAGCACGCGCAGCGCCTGGTTGAGACGGACGGCGTTGCGCTCAGCCGCGTCGTACTGCCGGCGGCTGTGCCAGCTCGGCAGGAGATAGACGAGCCAGAGCACGACGGCGACTAGTACGACCACGCCGCCACCGAGCACCTGCCCACCCATGCCGCCAACGGTATGCGACAAGCGGTCTCCAGCCCGCGCATGCGGTGCGCGTGTCGCGCTGTCCTTTCAGGTGCGGAGGCGATCCGCGGGAGGGATGGCGGCAGCATCCTGCGGTGCACGGCCTTGCAGCCACCGCTGCAGCACGCCGCCAGGCACCTCTTCGCGGACGAGCGCGAAGGCGTAGTGGTCGCGCCAATCGCCGTCGATGTGGATGAACCGGCGACGCATGCCCTCGTACCGGAAGCCGAGCTTCTCGACCACCCGCAGGCTCGCGAGGTTCTCCGGCCGGATGCAGATCTCCATCCGGTGCAGGTTCAGCTCGCGGAAGCAGACGTCCGTGGCCAGCGCGACCCCGGTCGGGGTGATCCCGCGGCCGGCGAACCGCTCGCTCACCCAGTAGCCGATCGTCGCCGACGACAGCGACCCGCGCGCGATGCCCCAGACGTTCAGCGTGCCGGCCAGCTCGCCGTCCCACTCCATCACGAAGGGCACGCCCTGGCCGTCGCGGTACTGCTGCAGCAGCCGGCGCACGCTCGCGCGCATGTCCATCGAGACCACGCCGTCGGGGCTCGTCGCCTCCCACCGCCGCAGCCAGGCGCGGTTGGTCATCAGCTCGTTCTGCAGCGTGCGCGCGTCGCGCTGGCGCACGAGCCGGATCGACACCTTGCCGTGCTGGCGCGGGCCAGAAAGATCCACCGCGCTCCCCCTCGTGACGGCAGCGTCAGAGACCCGCTGCGAACTCCTTGAACCACGGGCGCAGGTCGGGACCGAGATCATCGCGGTCGGCGGCCAGCTGCACGATGGCCTTGATGTAGTCGACCCTATCGCCGGTGTCGTAGCGGCGGCCGCGGAAGATGACGCCGCGCACGCCAGGACCGTCCGGGTCGGCCGCGAGCTCCTGCAGCGCGTCGGTCAGCTGGATCTCGCCGCCCTTGCCCGGCTCGGTGCGCTCGAGGATCTCGAACACCGACGGGGCGAGCACGTAGCGGCCGATCACCGCGAGGTTCGACGGCGCGTCCTCCGCCTTCGGCTTCTCGACGAGTCCGGTGACCGTGACCACGTCAGCGTCGTCGCCGTCTCGCTCCACCGCGGCCGCGCCGTACATGTGGATGTGGTCCGGCGAGACCTCCATCAGCGCGACGATCGCGGCACCGGTGCGCTCGTGCTCGGCGAGCATCAGCGTGAGCAGCTCGTCGCGCTCGTCGATCAGGTCGTCACCGAGCAGCACGGCGAACGGGTGGTCGCCGACGTGCGCCTTGGCGCGCAGCACGGCGTGCCCGAGGCCCTTCGGCTCGCCCTGGCGGACGAAGTGGATGTCGGCGAGGTCGCTCGAGGCCATCACCCGGCGGAGGCGATCGTCGTCGCCCTTGTCCTTGAGCTTCACCTCGAGCTCCGGCACCGCGTCGAAGTGGTTCGAGATCGCGTTCTTGTTGCGGCCGATGATGACGAGGATGTCGTCGATCCCGGCCTGCACCGCCTCCTCCACGACGTACTGGATCGCGGGCTTGTCGACGACGGGCAGCATCTCCTTCGGCATCGCCTTCGTTGCGGGCAGGAAGCGAGTACCCAGCCCGGCGGCGGGGATGACGGCTTTGAACGACTTGGCGGGAGGCATGAGGCACACTCTATCCGGGCGCCTAGAATCGACGCATGTCCGACGCCATCGCCGATGCCAAGCGCGCGCTGCGCGCGGATCTCCGCGAGCGCCGCCAGAACCTCTCCTCCTCGGCACGGGATGCTGCGGCCGCCGGCATCCGCAGCCAGCTCGATGCGCTGGTCGAGCGCGTCGGTGCGCGGTCGATCTCTTGCTTCCTGTCCACGCCGACCGAGCCCGGCACGCGCGAGTTCGTCAATGCGGCGGTGGCCCGCGGCATCCGCGTCCTCCTTCCGGTGACGCGCGCCGACGGCCTGCTGGACTGGGCCGTCGCCGGCGACGGGGACGACATCGTCGAGGGGATGTTCGGCCTGCCCGAGCCGGTCGGCGAGCTGCTCAGCCCGATGGCCGTGAACGACGTCGACCTCCTCGTCATCCCCGCAGCCGCCGTCGACCGCACCGGCATGCGGCTCGGCTGGGGGCGCGGCTACTTCGACAAGACGATCGGGTCGATGGAGAACTGCCCGCCCGTGTACGCCGTCATCTTCGACTCGGAGCTCGTCGACGACGTCCCCCGCGACCTCCACGATCAGCCGGTCACCGGCGTCGTGACACCCACTCAGACCCTTGAACTGGCGCCGACGCGGCGCTGACCTCCCCCGGAGCACACCATGCCTACCTACGCCTATGCCTGCCGCGCGTGCGGCCACCGTTTCGACGCCGTGCAGTCCTTCGCCGACCCGACGCTCACCGAGTGCCCCGAATGCGGCGGCGAGCTGCGCAAGGAGTACGGCTCGATCGGAGTGACGTTCAACGGCTCCGGCTTCTACCGCACCGACTCGCGTGCGAGCGGCGGATCCTCCTCGGGTGGCGGCACGAGCACGTCTTCGACATCATCGAAGTCTGAGGCAAAGGCCTCACCCGCACCGTCGGGTTCGTGAGCCGGGTCGCCCGGCCGTCATCGAGGGGGCTGCACCCATGATCAAGGGCTTCAGGGACTTCATCACCCGCGGCAATGTCATCGACCTCGCGGTCGCGGTCGTCATCGGCGCGGCGTTCACCGCGATCGTGACGGCGCTCGTCGAGGGCTTCATCAACCCGCTCATCGGGCTCATCTTCCAGGTGGGCGATCTGAGCAAGTGGGTGTGGGTCGTTCCCTCGCTGACCGGTGGAGGCAAGTCGACGTTCGCGATCGGCGGGATCCTCGGCGCGATCATCAACTTCCTCGCCGTGGCCGTGATCGTCTACTTCGTCTTCGTGTACCCGATGAACAGGTTCAAGGAGCGCGCAGCGGCGAAGGCCGGCGTCGCCGAGGAGGAGGCCTCCGACCTCCCGACCGAGCAGGAGCTGCTCATCCAGATCCGCGACCTTCTGGCGACCCAGACTCCCCCCACAGGTCGCTGAGCGAAGCCCCTCTCCCTCACCGGGTCGTTGAGCGAGCGAAGCGAGGTTCCCTCGCGGGTCGTTGAGCGAGCGAAGCGAGACGAAACGTACCCCGCGTCAGGTTTCGATACGGCGCCGGGGCGCCTACTCACCCTTGACCCGACGCGCGTCAACGCAGCTTCGCAGCATTGACCCGCGTCGCGTCAATAGTGCGGCGGCACGTCCCGGCGGAGCCGCTCGTCGTTCGGACCGGATGCGGCGGCCTCCCCGCTCGGGGCGGGCTCAGCATCCGTCTCCTCGTCCGACGGCACCGGCTCGGCCGATGAGCCGGGCGCGGGCGTGAGCTTCGCCCGGCGCGAGCCGGCCACCCGGACGATGCGCTGACGGTTACTCGATGACATCGATCGGCTGGGTGTCGGGGTCGGCGGTCGCCGAATCCGGCGCGACGCCGAGCATCGCGGCGATCCGCGCCGCCACGCCGGCCGGGTCGCTGTACAGGTCGAACGAGTGCACGCGCACGTAGTGCCAGCCGAGCCTGCGCAGGATCTGCGGGCGCAGTCGCAGCGACTCGCGCAGGGACTCGCCGATCGTCTCGGGGTCGCTCTCGACCACGACCGCCTTGCCGCCGTGCTGGGCGACCAGCGGCAGCAGGCCGCGGTAGTGCACGTCGACCGAGACGCCGAGACGGCGCAGCTCACGGGCGAGCGAGCGGGTGAGCGGGTCGGCGAGGTCTTCGAGGCGCGCCTCGCGCGAGCGGGCGGCGATGTTGCCGAGAATGCCCATCAGGGTCGCCGCGCCGTACTCGAGGCGTCCGTCGTCGAACGCGGACGGCCGGATCGACGAGACGATCACCATCGAGCGACGGGCACGGGTCATGCCGACGGTCAGCAGCCGCTCGCCGTCGGGGGTCGACAGGTCGCCGAAGTCGCTGAGGACGCGACCGTGCTTGGTCAGTCCGAAGCCCAGCGAGAGGATCACGCGGTCGCGGCTCTCGGCCACCGACTCCTCGAGGCTGAGCACGGCGAACGGCTCGGCGGTCTCGCGCGAGACGAAGTCGGCGACGTCGGAGCGGCCGGCGAACGCCGCCTCGACGGCGGCGCGGATGCGGTCGGCGTGACGCTCGCTGGCGGTGATCACCATGAGCGACTCCGAGCCGCGGTTGACCGCGTGCTCGACGACGAGCGTGACGACGCGCGCCACCTCGGCGTCGGGGCTCTCGACCGCGCCGGTGATCGGGTCGGGCGCGCCGACACCGCCCTCGACGTAGTCGACGCTGAGGCTGCCGCGGCCGAGGTACGAGCCGGCCCAGGGCAGCGACACGATCTCGCCGCCGTAGAACGCCTCGTTGACGAGCTCGGCGAGATCCTCGCCGCCGGCGCGGTAGCTGCGCGTCAGGGTCTCGACCGGCAGCAGCTCGGCGAGCCGCTCGAAGACGCTGACGTCGTCGAACTCCTCCTCGAGCTCGTCGTCCGGACCGGGGATGCCGGCGGCCACACGGAACGGCGTCGGCTTCTGCGTCACCGGGTCGCCGAACACGACGACCTGGCGGCTGCGCCGCAGGGCGGGGGCGGCCTCGGCGAGGGCGAGAGCCGCAGCATCCGCGATCAGGACGACGTCGAACGCCATGTCGTCGGGGAGGAAGGGCACGTCGTAGGGCGACGCGATCCACACCGGCGCGAGCGTGCGCAGCAGCGTGGGAGCCGCGGCGGCCAGCTGAACGGGCGTCGGCTCGCCCTGCGTGAGGGCGCGCTTCAGGGCGCTCGCCTCACGGGGGTGGTCGACGATGCCGATGCGCCACTGCGTCGCCAGCTGGGCGGCCAGGAGCGGACCCGATGCGGCGGCGTGCGCCTCGTCGACGAGCCGGAAGTCGCGCTCGAGCCGGTCGGCGACGGAGGTGTTGGCGCCGAGCAGTGCGCGGTCGCTGCGGAGCAGGTGCTCGAGGGCCGACTGCCACCAGGCGAATTCCAGCTCCGCGCCGACGCGGTCTTCCGGCACGTGGCGGACCGACAGCTCGGTGAGCAGGCCGTCGAGCCCAAGGGCAGCGAGCTCGCCGCGGAGCGTGGCGCGTTCGACGAGGTTCTCGAAGACCGCGGAGTCGGCCGCGAGCGAGGCGAGGATGCGCACGAGCTGCGTGATGGGCTGCATGGCCAGGCGGGCGGTGCCCGAGCGGCCGAGGATCGCGTCGAGCTCGCCGAGCTCGGCGTCGACCCGCTGCCACGCCACCTGCACGTCGGCGAGGCCCAACGGCACCTCGGGGACGACCCCGGCGGCCACGAACCGCTGCCACTCGGTGCGCTGCTGCTGGACGCGCAGCAGGGCCTCGTGCATGTCGGTGATGTGCACGCCCGGGCGGATGTACTCCTTCGACAGCTTCCGCAGTCGACGACGGTTCGGCGCCGTCATGTTCGGCGCGTCGCGGCGAGGCGCGTGCGCCTGGATGAGCTCGGTGAGGGGGCGCTCGAAGACGGTGGGGCTGAAGCGGTCGAGCGAGTCGCGGATGCCGCGCAGCAGGCGCAGGTAGGCGCCCATCTCGGCAACCGTCTCGAACGGGCGCATGCGCGTCTGCGCGATGAGCTCGTAGCCGCGCTCGACGAGCGACGGCACGCCCTGGCGATGCAGCTTGCCGGCGAGCGCGTGCGCCGAGTTCGCCTGGATCGTCGAGTCGAACGACACCCCGTACCAGGGCGAGTCGTCGGGCCCGAAGCGGAACTCGCCCAGGCGGGCCGCGGTGGCGAGCTTCGCAGCCGCCTCGGGGCGCGCCGAGGCGAGGCGCCCGAGCGTGTCGCGGTCGAACCGGGTCTGCGCGGTCGGCGCGGGCGTGACCTGGGCGAGCTCGGACAGCTCACGGAGGATCTCGAGCACCGACACGCCCAGCGCGCCGTGACGCACGGTCACGGCCGAGCGGTAGTCGCGCAGCACGCCGCGCAGGCGCACGAGGGCGTCGTCGACGTCGGAGGTCTTGGGCTGCTCGGCCTTCTCGTTGCGGCCGATCGCCCGGATGAGGTCGCGCCGCAGGTGCCGGGGCGACACCGCGAGGCCGGGGAGGCCGATGCCGCCGAGCCGGTGGCGGACGCCCTCGAGCGTGGAGCGGCGGGCGCTCACGACGAGCACGCGCTTGCCGTCGCGCACGAGCGCACCGAGGGCGTTGATCACGGTCTGCGTGCCGCCGGTGCCGGGAAGCGTGTGCACGACGAGCGACTGCCCTGCGGCGATGCGCGCGAGGACTCGCTCCTGCTCGGCGTCGGCATCGAGGAGGAGCGTGTCGGATGCGGGGGCCCGCTCGTCGGGGCTCACCACCGGCGACGCGGACGGCTGCACCGCCAAGGCCTCGCGGTCGGAGGCGTGACCCGCGAGCGCGTTCAGCACCGGGTGGTCGAGCTCGACGGTGTCGCGCACCATCTGCGCGGCGACGTCGGCGAAGCTCGACACCACGAGCCGCGGCTTGACCACGAACGAGTCGATCGAGCGGGTCAGCGCGCGCAGCTGGTCGATGACGGGCTGGGGCTTGAAGACGCCGTCGTCGATGGCGAGGGCGGCCAGCGCCCGGCCGTCGACCTGGATGCCGAAGTGCACGCGCAGGGCGTGCACGAGCTCGGGGTTGACGATGAACGACGAGTGCAGCTTGAGCTCGAAGTCGGCGTGGTGGCGGCGGATCGCGAGCGGCCGCAACAGCACCGGGGCGGTGCACGGCATGCCGCCGATCTTCCAGGTGGCGAGGCCAACGGCGAGGTGCACCGGCTCGATGCCGCGCGCGGTGCGCAGCTCGACGTTCTTTGCGGTGATGCGCTCGGCGGCCAGATGCGC
Organism: Microbacterium terricola; assembly: GCF_027943945.1. Lineage (NCBI taxonomy): Bacteria > Bacillati > Actinomycetota > Actinomycetes > Micrococcales > Microbacteriaceae > Microbacterium > Microbacterium terricola. Next base: position 2,013,251 of record NZ_AP027141.1, read on the forward strand.
GTTGCGCAGGGCGACCTCGTCGCGGAACAGGTTCGACACGAGGGTCGACCGGCCGGTCAGGAACTGCGGCAGGCTGCCAGGGTGCGCCTTGGTGATCTCGAGGCCCGCGTCGACCTCGTCGTCGAAGTGCAGGAGGGTGGAGCGGCCGCCGAGCTGGGCCGCCTGGCCCCGCAGGCGGTCGCGTTCGGGCTCGGCGACGTGCACGACCGTCACCCCGGGCTCCGAGAGCCCGAGGTCGCTCGGAGTCACCGCTGCCGCGGTGACGATGTCTTCCTCGCCGACCACGGCGCTGCCTTCAGCTCGCCACACAGAGATCACCCTAAGCGCGCGTGTCGCGCTGGCCCGTCACCGCGACAGGGTGTCGGCCGATTGCCGACACGCCGGATGACCGGCCGTTCCTCCCCAGGCGGGCGGCGACAGCATCCGTCCCCCGTTCGACCGTGCCGCGGCCGCCGATCGCCGGGGCGCGCCAGGATGGTCGCATGACCTCGGCGCCGTTCACGTTCCACCTGCACCCGTCCCCCATCGGGGAGGTGCTCATCGTCTCGGGCGCCGACGGCATCGTGACCCTGCACCCGCTGCGCGACGACCTGTCGGCCTCGCTGAGCGGCCTCGAGCACCAGCTCGACGCGGCGCTCGCGCCCGACGACACCACCGCGACGGCACGAGCGGCCGGTGCCCAGCTCGACGAGTACTTCGCCGGCGAGCGCACCGACTTCGATCTGCCGCTCGACTGGCGGCTGGTGCGCGGGTTCACACTCGACGCGCTGCAGGCGGTGTGCCGCATCCCGTACGGCGAGACCGCCGGGTACGGCGAGGTGGCGATCGACGCGGGTCGTCCCCGCGCGGCCCGCGCGGTGGGCACGGCCTGCGCGACCACGCCGTTCTCGATCGTGGTGCCGGTGCATCGTGTGGTCCGCGCCGACGGGTCGCTCGGCGAATACGGCGGGCATCCCGAGATCAAGAGGTTCCTCGTGGACCTCGAACGCGATCGGCCCGTGGCAGGCGAGTAGGCCGCCTGCGCAGCGCGGCCCGGGTTCCCCACCCGGGCCGCGCGTCGCTCCTGCCGGTCAGTGCGACGAGGCCTTCTCCGCGCCGTAGCCCGTGAGCGACCGGACTTCCATCTCGGCGGCCTTGGTCGGGTCCTCCTTGGTCCGCGACGTCACGGTGCCGAGCCAGCCGAGGAAGAACCCGACCGGGATCGACACGATGCCGGGGTTGTTCAGCGGCCAGATCGCCGTGCCGACGTTCTTGAACACGCTCGTCTCCGTGCCCCAGAACACGGGCGACAGCACGATCAGGATGACCGCCGCGGCGAGTCCCCCGTACATGCTCCAGACCGCGCCGCGGGTGGTGAACCTGCGCCAGAACAACGAGTAGATGATCGTCGGCAGGTTCGCCGACGCCGCCACGGCGAAGGCGAGTGCCACGAGGAACGCCACGTTCTGCCCCTGCACGCCGATGCCGCCGATGATCGCGAGGACGCCGATCACGATGACCGTGCGACGGGCGACCTTGACCTCGCCGTCCGGCGGCACATCGCCCTTCTTCACGACGTTCGCGTAGATGTCGTGCGCGAACGACGCCGCCGCGGTGATCGTCAGGCCCGCGACGACCGCGAGGATCGTGGCGAACGCGACAGCGGAGATGAACCCGAGCAGCAGCGGTCCGCCCAGCTCGAACGCCAGCAGCGGCGCCGCCGAGTTCACGCCACCCGGTGCGGCGATGATCGTCTCCGCACCCACCAGTGCGCCCGCGCCGTAGCCGAGCACAAGGGTGAGCAGGTAGAACAGGCCGATCAGCCAGATCGCCCAGACCACCGAACGGCGAGCCTCCTTCGCGGTGGGCACCGTGTAGAAGCGCATCAGCACGTGCGGCAGACCCGCCGTGCCGAGCACCAGCGCGATCGCGAGCGAGATGAAGTCCCACGGGTTGGCGCCGTACTGCAGGCCCGGCGCCAGGATGGCGTCGGTGCCGGCCGTGTCGACCGCGCTCTCGAGGACGGCGTTCAGGCTGAACCCGTTGATCGCGAGCACCCAGATCGTCATCACCAGCGCACCGCCGATGAGCAGGAACGCCTTGACGATCTGCACCCAGGTGGTGCCCTTCATGCCGCCGATCAGCACGTACACGATCATCAGCACGCCGACCACGGCCACGACGACCGACTGGCCGATGCGGTCGTCGATGCCGAGCAGCAGCGCGACGAGGCCGCCGGCGCCGGCCATCTGCGCCAGCAGGTAGAAGAAGCACACCGCGAGGGTCGTGATCGCCGCGGCCATGCGCACCGGGCGGGCACGCAGACGGAAGGCGAGGACATCCGCCATCGTGAACTTGCCGGTGTTGCGCATGAGCTCGGCGACGAGCAGGAGCGCGACGAGCCAGGCGACCAGGAACCCGATCGAGTACAGGAACCCGTCGTATCCGTTGATCGCGATCGCGCCCGTGATCCCGAGGAACGACGCGGCGGACAGGTAGTCGCCGGAGATCGCGAAGCCGTTCTGCGGCCCGGTGAACGAGCGACCGGCGGCGTAGTAGTCGGCCGCGGTCTTGTTGTTGCGGCTGGCCCGGATGACGATGAACAACGTCACGGCGACGAACGCGGCGAAGATCGAGATGTTCAGGATCGGGTTGTTCTCGACGGTCTCGACGGCGGCCTCGACCGTGCTGAGCACTTCGTTCATGCGGAGGGCTCCTTCGCCTCGAGCTCGGCGCGGATCTCCTCGGAGACCGGGTCGAGCTTGCGGTTGGCGTACCAGACGTAGGTCATCGTGATCGCGAAGGTCGTCACGAACTGGCCGAGACCGAACAGCAGCCCGACGGTGATGTCACCCGAGACGCGCTGCGCCATGAAGTCGGGCGCGAAGGACGACAGCAGCACGTAGGCGAAGTACCAGACGAGGAAGGCGACAGCGAGCGGGAAGACGAACCCGCGGTGACGCCGTTTCAATTCGACGAATCGCGGCGACTGCTCGACGGCGACGTAATCGATGCCACCGGGTGGGGCGGTTTCTGACCGGGTATCGGACATGTGGCCTCCTTGCCTCATGAACGCGGCGCTGCGGTGCGCCTGGAGAGGGTGCTCGGCCGGAGGCACGCCACCGACCGAGTGGTATCCTCGACGCTACGAACGCGGCGAAGGTGCCGTCACCCCCGGAAGTAGGTAGTGCGTGCTCACACACGCAGACTCGGAACCCGATGAGCAGCTGATCGCACGAGCGGTCGGCGATCTGGCGCGTCGCACCCGCTTCCCCGTGGCCTTCGGCGGTCTCGAGCGCGACGGCGCCATCCACATCTCCGCGATCTCGGGTGCCCGCACCCGCAGCATCGACGGTCTCGTCGTGCACGCGATGCGCGGTCTCGGCGGTCGCGCCCTCGTCGAGAAGCGCCCTCGGCTGGCCCTGGACTACCGGGTCGCCCGCTCGATCACGCACGACTACGACCGCGCCATCCTCGGCGAGGGCATCTCGACGCTGTTCGCCGTGCCGGTGGTCGTCTCCGGGCGTTCCCGTGCCGTGCTGTACTGCGGCGCCTGGTCGCAGGCACCGGTCGGCGATGTGGTCGCCCGGCCCGCCCTCGCGGTCGCCGACGAGCTGGCGGCCGAGCTCCGGGTGCGCGACGAGGTGCAGCGGCGGCTCGCCCTGACCTCGACCGGCCCGGTCGACGTCCTCCCGGCGACCGCCCGGGAGGAGCTGCGCGAGAGCTATGCCGAGCTGCGCAGGATCGCCGCGGGGGTGGACGACCCCGAGCTGCGGTCGCGGCTGACCGCGGTCGAGACGCGCCTCGCCTCCCTCTCCTCGGCCGCGGCGCCGCCCGCGCTCGACCTCGACGTCAGCCTCGCGCCCCGCGAGCTCGACGTGCTCGCCCACGCCGGCCTCGGCGAGACCAACGGCGAGATCGCGGCGGCCCTGGGTCTGCGCGAGGGCACCGTCAAGTCGTACCTGCAGGCGGCGATGGCCAAGCTCGACGCCTCGACGCGCCACGCCGCAGTGGCGAAGGCTCGTCGCGCCGGCCTGCTGCCCTGAGTAGGGTTCTGGGCATGGCCCGCAGAATCGTGCATCAGCTCGTCGACGACCTCGACGGCAGCGTCCTCGAGGTCGGCGAAGGCGAGACCGTGCTCTTCTCGCTCGACGGCGTCGCGTACGAGATCGACCTCACCGACGACAACGCCGCCGCCCTGCGCGCGGCCTTCGACCCGTTCGTCGCCGCGGCGCGCCGGATCTCGTCGGGGCGGACGCCCGCCGCGTCGAGCGCGGCGAGCGCACGCGGTCGCCGCCGCACCGGGCAGAAGGACTACGGGCCGGTGCGCGAGTGGGCCAAGCAGAACGGCTACCAGGTGTCCGAGCGCGGCCGGGTGCCCGCCTCGGTGCTCGAGGCGTTCGAGGCCGCCACCTCCTGACGATGCTCTGAGCTGCCGCCTGGGCGACGCATAGCCGGCGGCGAGCGCGCGCATCAGCGCGGCCCGTAGCAAGGGAGCATGGTCAGATCCCGCCCCCGCACCCGCCGCCTCCGCACCACCCTCATCGCCGCAGGACTCGTCGTGCTGCTCGCCGCCGGCGGCGGCACCGCCTGGGCGGTCGACCGCTTCCTGGTGGAGCACGTCGAGATCGCCGATGCCAGCGCCTATGAGGCCGCACACACAGCGACCGACTCGACCGGATCGACAGACGCGACGCAGACGGATGCTGACACCGCGGTCGATGTGCGCACCGTCGTCACCGGAACCGGCGACGACACCGTCACGTACTACGTCGCGGAGGTGACGCTCGGCGACGCCACCGATCTGCGGTCGGCGTTCGCCAAGGACCAGTTCGGCGAGAACATCACCGAGACGACGAGCGGCATCGCCGAGGACAATGACGCCCTGTTCGCCATCAACGGCGACTACTACGGGTTCCGCGACACCGGGATCGTGATTCGCAACGGCGTGGTGTACCGCGACGAGCCGGCTCGCACCGGCCTGGCGTTCTACACCGACGGCCGGGTGGAGGTCTACGACGAGACGGCGACCACCGCCGATGAGCTGCTCGCCGACGGCGCCTGGAACACCCTGAGCTTCGGCCCGGCGGTCGTCGAGGACGGCGCGGTCGTCGCCGGGATCGACGATGTCGAGGTCGACACCAACTTCGGCAACCACTCGATCCAGGGCGCGCAGCCGCGCACGGCGGTCGGGGTGATCGACGAGAACCACCTGGTCTTCGTCGTGGTCGACGGCCGTGCCACCGGGTACAGCCGCGGCGTGACGATGACCGAGCTGGCCGACATCATGATCGGCCTGGGCGCGACCACCGCGTACAACCTCGACGGCGGCGGCTCCTCGACGATGTACTACGACGGCGAGGTGGTGAACCAGCCCTCCAACGGCGGCGAGCGCGGCACCAGCGACATCCTGTACATCGCGGAGTGACCCGGTGATCGTGCTCATCCCCGCGCTCGATCCGGGTGACACCCTCCCCCGGCTGGTCGCCGACCTGCTCGCCGCTGACCCCGACACGCAGGTGCTGGTCGTCGACGACGGCAGCAGCATCCGCTCCTCCCCCGTGTTCACCGCCGCGCAGGCGGCCGGCGCGACCGTCATCGCCCACGACGTCAACCACGGCAAGGGCGCTGCGCTGAAGTCGGGGTTCGCGCACATCGCGCAGGCGTGGCCCGGCGAGGACGTCGTCACGGCCGACGCCGACGGCCAGCACACCGTCGCCGACATCGTCCGCGTCGCCGAGCGCCTGCGGGCCGATGCCACGGCGGACGAACCCACCCTCGTGCTGGGCTGCCGCACGTTCTCGGGCCCGGGTGTCCCCGCCCGCAGCCGGATCGGGAACACGGCGACGCGGTGGCTCTTCCGCGCCGCCGCGGGCACGCCGGTCTCCGACACGCAGACCGGCCTGCGCGGCATCCCCGCGACGCTCCTCGACTGGCTCCGCGGCCTGCACGGGGAGCGCTTCGAGTACGAGCTGACGATGCTGCTGCGGGCACCGCGCGACGGCATCGCGCTGACCGAGGTGCCGATCGAGACGGTCTACCTGGGCCGCAACGAGTCGAGCCATTTCCGCCCAGTGATCGACTCGCTGCGGGTGCTGCTGCCGATCGTGCTGTTCGCCGGGTCGTCGCTGCTGGCCTTCCTCGTCGACACGATCGCCCTGCTCGTGTTCACGGCGCTCACCGGCTGGATGGTGCCGTCGATCGTCGCCGCCCGGGTGCTGAGCGCCGCCGTCAACTTCACGGTGAACCGGCGGGTGGTCTTCGCGCGCGGCGGGCGGATCGGGGTGCAGGCGCTGCGGTACGGGCTGCTCGCCCTCGCGCTGCTCGGCTCGAACATCGCCTGGATGTCGTTCCTCACCGACTCAGGCTGGGCGCTCCTGCCCGCCAAGATCGCGACCGAGATCGTGCTGTTCGTCATCAGCTACGGCGTGCAGCGCAGCGTCGTCTTCGGACCACAGGATGCGGGAACTGCGGGCCCCCACGTGGGCCGGCGTCCCGACCCCGCGCTTCACGTGGCAGTTGCTGCCGCATCCCGCCCGCCGAGCGGCACCACCTGACACCTGAGCTCGCGCCCCCTCGCCCGCGGCCCCGTCACAGCAGCTGACCGCGCCACATCGCCGCATGCGCGCCACTTCGCCGCATCCGCGCCATAGGCCTGTGGCGCGGTTGCAGGGAAGTGGCGCGCCAGCCAACCCCAGCCCCAACCGCCACCCCCACCACAGGATGCGGCTACGGGATCCGAAAGCCCGGCACAGACGCGGCATAGGGACCCCATAGGGCCGCCGGTTCGAATGGGGGCACACCACGTGAACACCGGGAGAACGCCTTCATGACACCCACCGCCCTCATCCTCGCCGGCATCGACCTCGCCGCGATCCTGCTGCTGAGCTTCGGCCTCTACTACCGCCGGCACCACCGCCGCGACCTCGTCGTCGCGTTCATCGGCGTCAACGTCGGCGTCCTCGCCGTGACCACCGTGCTCGGCAGCGCGGACGTCGCCGCCGGCCTCGGGCTCGGGCTGTTCGGGGTGCTGTCGATCATCCGCCTGCGCTCGTCCGAGATCTCGCAGCGCGAGGTCGCCTACTACTTCGCGGCGCTCGCCCTCGGCCTCATCACCGGGCTTCCGCAGACGAACCCGTGGCCGGTCACCGCGCTGGCCGCCCTGATCCTCGTCGCCATGTGGGCCGCCGACCACCCGGCGCTCCTCGCCCGCAGCCGGCACCAGGTGATCCGCGTCGACCGCGCCATCACCGACGAGGGAGAGCTGCGCGCCGAGCTCGCCGCCCGCCTGGGCGGCCCGGTGACCTCGCTCACCGTCCAGGAGCTCGACCTCGTGAACGACACCACCCTCGTCGATGTGCGCTGGAAGGCGGCGATCTCCACCGGCGCCGCCGCACGCCAGCTCGTCGGAGCCCGCGCGTGACCGCCGCGGCCCTCCTCCGTTTCGAGCCGCTCAGCCTCGACGAGCTGGTCTCCGAGGCCGCGCTGCTCACCCGCGTCGACCGCAAGTACGTCGTGCCGCGCGGTGATCTGGCGGCGATCCTCGGCGCGATCGACGAACCCGCCAGGGTGCTCGAGATCGACGGCGCCCGCGAGTTCGGGTACGCCTCCGTGTACTTCGACACCCCCGACCTGCTGAGCTACCGGATGGCGGCGCAGCCGCGCCGGCGCCGCTTCAAGCTGCGCACCCGCAGCTACCTCGACGTCGGCACCTCGTTCCTCGAGATCAAGACCCGCGGCGCCCGCGGCACGACCGTCAAGGAGCGCAGCGCGTACGACCCCGACCGAGCAGACGTGCTCACGAACGACGCACTGGTCGAGGTGGCCGGGGCGTTCGACGCCATCGGCGTCCCCGCCGAACGGGCTGACGACCTCCTGCCCACCCTCACCACCCGGTACCGGCGCGCGACCCTCCTGGCCGCCGACGGCGCCGCCCGCGCCACGATCGACACCGACCTGCAGTGGATCGCCCCCGACGGGAGCGCGTTCGAGCTGCCCGACATCGCGATCGTCGAGACGAAGTCGCCGGCCGCAGCATCCCGCATCGATCGCCTGCTCTGGCGGGCAGGGCACCGCCCATCGACGGTGAGCAAGTACGCCACCGGCCTCGCCGCGATGCACCCCGCCCTCCCCCGCAACAAGTGGGCGCGCCTCCTGCGCACCTCGTTCCAGAACCCCCGCACCATCCCCACCCCTGAGGAGGAGTCATGCGCCACCGCCGCCTGATCCTGTCCGCCGTCCCCCTGACCCTCGCCGCCGTCGTGTTGGCCGGCTGCGCCGTCGACGCGGCGATCGGCTCGTCCGGATCGACCACGAGCGAGTCGAGCACCCAGGCCGCCGCGGTCGTCGACTCGGATCTCACGGCCGACGCGGTGCTCGCGGCGAACGAGGATGCGTCGGTGGTCCGCGACGACGAGTGGTCGGCCGCCGACGCCGAGGCGATCACCCTGAGCGGTTCGACCGCCAGCACCTCGGCCGACGGGGTCGCCGTCGACGGCTCGACCGTCACGATCACCACGGCCGGCGTGTACACGCTGTCCGGGTCGCTCGCCGGGTCGGTCGTGGTCGACGCGGCCGACGACGCACTGGTCGTGCTGATCCTCGACGACGCGCAGATCGACAACCCCGACGGCGCCGCGATCGACGTGGTGACGGCGGACGACGTGGTCATCTCGCTCGCCGACGGCAGCGACAACGCGGTGTCGGATGCCGCCTCCTACGACGACACGGCCGACGCGAACGCCGCGATCTACGCCGACGCCGACCTGACGATCACCGGCACAGGCTCGCTCGAGGTGACCGGCAACGGCAACGACGGCATCACCAGCACCGACGACCTCGCCGTCCTCTCGGGCACGATCACCGTCGATGCCGCCGACGACGGCCTGCGCGGCAAGGACTCGCTCGTCATCGAGGGCGGCACGGTCGAGGTCACCGCCGCCGGTGACGCCCTGAAGAGCGACCAGGACGAGGACACCACGCGCGGCTACATCGTGATCGAGGGCGGCGACCTGACCCTCACCGCCGGCGACGACGGGCTCACCGCCGCCACCGACGTGGTGATCACGGGCGGCACCCTCGACGTCACCGCGGGTGGCGGCGCGCGCGCCACGGTCGGCGCCGACGCGTCGCCCAAGGGCATCGTGGCCGGAGTCGCACTGATCGTCGAGGGCGGCGAGGTGTCGGTCGACGCGGCCGACGATGCCGTGCACTCGGACGGCTCCATCGGCATCGGCGGGGGCACACTCACCGTCACGGCGGGCGACGACGGCCTCCACGCCGAGCAGGCGCTCGAGATCCGCGACGGCTCGGTCACCGTCGCGCAGTCGAACGAGGGACTCGAAGGCGTCGACATCGCCCTCTCCGGCGGCGACATCTCGGTCACCGCGGCCGACGACGGCGTGAACGCCTCCGGCAACGCGACCACCACGACCGACGGCGGCGGCGGCATGGGCGGCGGCATGCAGGACACCGGCGAGACCCTGGTCATCAGCGGCGGCACCCTCGTCGTCGACGCGGGCGGCGACGGCCTCGACTCGAACGGATCGCTCACCGTCTCGGGCGGCGACATCACCGTCTTGGGGCCCACGAACGACGGCAACGGCGCGCTCGACTCGAACGGCGGCATCACCGTCACGGGTGGGTCGCTGGTCGCGATCGGCAGCTCCGGGATGGCGGAGTCGCCCGGCGAGGAGTCCACGCAGCCCTGGGTCGGTGCGACGGTCAGTGGTCAGGCCGGAGACGTGATCGAGGTGCAGGATGCTGACGGCACCGTGATCGGCACGATCACCGCCACGAAGCAGTACGCGTCGATCGTGTTCAGCTCGGCCGAGGTCGTCGACGGCGGCGAGTACTCGGTGGTCGTGAACGGCACCGTCGCGGCGACCGCCACGGAGGGCACCGCCCTCGCGGGTGGCATCCGCGGTGGCGGTCAGGGCGGCGGCCCCGGCGGAGGCCGGCAGCCCTGAGTGACGGTCGGATGCTGTGTGCCCGGCCCCGGCGCCGGGCGCGCAGCATCCGCTCGTGAGGAGAATCGGCGAACGGAGGATGTTGGGGCGCCCGAATGTCCTCGCGACGCCGAACGTCCTCACGAGCACCCGTCTGCTAGACAGACTCCGTGCTCTTCGACTACTTCGCCCACGTCGAACTGCCGACGCCCACACTCGGCCTCGACGAGGCGACGGCCCTGGTGCGCAGCGAGTTCGGCATCGACGCGATGCTCACCGAACTCGGCAGCCAGCAGGACCAGAACTTCCTCGTGCACCCGGTCGGCGCCCCCGAGCCGCTGGGTGTGCTGAAGATCAGCAACCCGGTCTTCACCGAACCCGAGATCGAGCTGCAGACCCTCGCCGGTGCCCGGGTCGGCGAGCGCCAGCCCACCGTGCGCACGCCGCACGTCGTGCCCGGCGCGGAGGGCTGGTGGCAGACGTCGCAGGGACCCCTGCACGCCCGCATCATCAGCTTCGTGTCGGGCAGCACCCTGACCGGGTCGGCGTACCTCGCCCCCGCCGTCGTCGCGCGGATGGGCGAGCTCTCCGCCCGCGCGAGCCTCGCCCTCGCCGACCTCGACCACCCGGCGGCCGCGCGCACCCTGCAGTGGGACCTGCGCCACGCCGGCCGCGTCATCGACACGCTGCTCCCCCTCGAGCCCGACCTCGCCGTGCGCGAGCGCGTCGCGGCGGTCGCGCACGCCGCCCGACAGGCTCTGGCGCCCGTCGCCGATCGCCTCCCCCGCCAGCTCGGGCACTGGGACATCACCGACGACAACATCCTCGCCCCCGACCTGCCCGGCGCCCTGCCCGATGCCATCATCGACTTCGGCGACGTCGCCGCGTCGTGGGCGGTCGGCGAGCTGGCCGTCACCCTCTCGTCGGTGCTGCACCACGACGGTGCCACCCCGCTCTCGACACTCCCGGCGATCCGGGCATTCCATGAGCTGCGCCCCCTGAACACCGACGAGGCCGATGCGCTCTGGCCGCTCGTCGTGCTGCGCGGCGCTGTCCTGGTGCTGAGCGGCCGCCAGCAGGTGCGGCTCGACGCCGACAACGCCTACGCGACCGACGGCCTCGACCGGGAGTACCGCATCCTCGAGCAGGCCGCCGCGGTCCCGGTCGCCGTGATGACCCGGCTGATCCGCCACGCGCTCGGCCTCCCCATCGACGACTCCCCTCGCTGGGGTGCCGCACCTCTCCTCGACATCGACGGCCCGACGGTCCTCCTCGACGCGGGCACGACGGCGCCGCTCAACGACGAGGGCGCGTGGCTCGACCACGACGCCCTCGACCGCGCCGCGCAGAGAGCGCTCGACGGCGGCGCGGGCGCCGTACTCCTGCCCGCCCTGTCGCCCGTGCTGACCGGAGCACCCCTGCGCACCCCGACGGCCCCCGCGACCATCCCGACCGCTGCCACCCTGTGGCTCGCCCACGAGACGCCGCTGCACGTGCCGGAGGGCGCTACGGTCGACCGCGACCCGACCGGCGTCACGATCACGGCGGGCGACGCATCCGTCCGCGTCACGGGGGCGTTCGACACAGACGAGCGGATGCTGCCGCCCCGCGCCCGGATCGACGTCCGCCTCACCGCGGCCGGCGCCGACGTGCCCGCGTGGCTCGCCCCCGCCGTCCTGCCCGGCTGGCAGGGGCTCGTCGGCGACCCGGCTGCGGCCATCGGGTTCCCCGCACCCGAGCAGCCCGGACCACCCGAGGCACCCGCAGCGCCGGCAGACGCCGACCTCCTCGCCCGCCGCGCGAGCGTGCTGGCCGACGTCCAGGAGCACTACTACGCCCGGCCCCCGCGGATCGAGCGCGGCTGGCGCGAGCACCTCATCGACACCGACGGCCGCGTGTACCTCGACATGGTCAACAACGTCGCCTCGGTCGGGCACGCGCACCCGCGCATCGCGGAGGCGGCCGGCCGTCAGCTGCGCCTGCTGAACACGAACTCGCGGTTCCACTACGCGGCCATCACCGAGTACGCCGAGCGCCTCGCGGCCACGCTGCCCGACGAGCTCGACACGGTGTTCCTGGTCAACTCCGGCTCGGAGGCCGCCGACCTCGCCCTTCGGCTGGCCATGGCCGCCACCGGCCGCACCGACATCGTCGCGATGCGCGAGGCGTACCACGGCTGGACTTTCGCGAGCGATGCCGTCTCCACCTCGGTCGCCGACAACCCGCACGCGCTCGCCACCCGTCCGAGCTGGGTGCACACCGTCGCCGCCGCGAACGGCTACCGGGGCGCGCACCGGGGCGTCGAGGCCGCGCGCTACGCACCCGAGGCCGTCGCGCACCTGCGCGCGCTCGCGGCCGGAGGCGCACAGATCGCCGGGTTCATCTGCGAGAGCTGGTTCGGCAACGCCGGCGGCATCGCCCTCCCCGACGGCTACCTGGCCGAGGTGTACGCCGCGGTCCGTGAGCTCGGCGGACTCGCGATCGCCGACGAGGTGCAGGTCGGCTTCGGGCGGTTGGGCGACTGGTTCTGGGGCTTCGAGCAGCAGGGTGTCGTGCCCGACATCGTCGCGGTGGCGAAGTCGATCGGGGCGGGGCACCCGCTCGGCGCCGTGGTCACGACACGCGCGATCGCCGAGCGGTACCGCACGCAGGGGTACTTCTTCTCGTCCACGGGCGGATCGCCGGTCTCGTCCGTCGTCGGCACGACGGTGCTCGACATCATCGCCGACGAGGCGCTGCAGGAGAACGCGCGGGTGGTCGGCGCGCATCTGAAGGGGCGTCTCGAGGCGCTGGGCGCACAGCATCCGCTCGTCGGAACCGTGCACGGCGCCGGCCTGTATCTGGGCCTCGAATTCGTCCGCGACCGCGCGACCCTCGAGCCGGCCACCACCGAGACCGCGGCCATCTGCGACCGGCTGCTCGAGCTGGGCGTGATCATGCAGCCCACCGGCGACCACCAGAACGTGCTGAAGATCAAGCCGCCGCTCTGCCTGACCACCGCATCGGCCGACTTCTTCGTCGACATGCTCGATCGGGTGCTCACGACCGGCTGGTGACGGCGGACTGTACCCGAAGACGCCTCCGAGTCAAGCCCCTGCCCCGCGCGAGCCGATTCGCTGTCGGATGGGCTCAGTGACCGCGGGACCCCGCGGGCACCACCGACAGAAAGGGGGCGACCGATGGGCTTGGACGACAAGATCGAAAACGCCGCAGAGGACCTCAAGGGCAAGAGCAAGGAAGCCGCCGGCAAGGCAACCGGTGACAAGAAGCTCGAGACCGAGGGACATGTGGACCAAGCCAAGGCTGACGTCAAGAACGCGGCTGAGGACGTCAAGGACGCGTTCCGCTGATTCGGCCGGAAGGTGGTCGGGATCTCGATCCCGACCACCTTCCCCGTGTCCGCTGCGCGCGGGAGAATGAGCGCCCGGTGGACATGACATGGACGGATTCGCGGCGGTCGACTTCGAGTTCGCGCGGCAGGTGCTGCAGCGGGGCATCGCGGCGCTCTACCTGGTCGCCTTCGTCTCGAGCCTGAACCAGTTCCGCCCGCTCCTCGGCGAGCGCGGCCTCATGCCCGCGCCGGACCTCCTCGCCTGGGCCGCCTCCTCCCCCGCACGCGGCCGTCTGCTGCGCCCGACCCTGTTCCGCTGGGTCCGCTATTCCGACCGGATGCTGGTCGTCCTGTGCTGGCTCGGCATCGCCCTGTCCGCGACGCTCGTCGCCGGGCTGCCGCAGCTGTCCTGGCCATGGGTGCCGATGGCCGGCTTCCTGCTGCTCTGGCTCGGCTACATGTCGATCGTCAGCATCGGGCAGACGTTCTACGGGTTCGGGTGGGAGATGCTGCTGCTGGAGGCCGGCTTCCTGGCGGCGTTCCTCGGCTCGGACGACCAGCCGCCCCCGACGGTCGTGATCGTCCTGTTCTGGTGGCTGCTGTTTCGGCTCGAGTTCGGCGCCGGGATGATCAAGATCCGCGGCGGCCGGGAATGGCGCGACCTGTCCGCGCTCACGTACCACCACGAGACGCAGCCGATGCCGGGCCCGCTCAGCCGCCAGGCGCACCTGCTGCCGCGCGGGTTCCACGAGCTCGAGGTGCTCGGCAACCATTTCGCGCAGCTCGTCGTGCCGTTCTTCCTGTTTTTCCCGATCCTCGGGCTCTGGGTGCCCGGGCCCGTGCCCGCCCTCATCGGCGCGGTCGCCGCCGCGATCGTGATCGCCACGCAGACCTGGCTCGTGCTCACCGGCAACTTCGCGTGGCTCAATTGGGCGACCATCGTGCTCGCGTTCGCGACCATCGGCGTGCCGGGCATCGGCGCAGATGCCGCGGCACCGGCATCCGATCCGCCCTGGATGATCGACGGGATGCCGCTGCCCTGGCTGATCGTCACGGCGGCGGTCGCGCTGCTGTACGTCGTGCTGAGCTGGCCCGCGCTGCGCAACCTGTTCGCGCGGCGCCAGCTGATGAACGCGAGCTTCAACCGGTGGCAGCTCGCCAACGCCTACGGCGCGTTCGGCACGGTGACGAAGGAGCGGATCGAGATCGTCGTGGAGGCGACGCGCGATCCCGACCCGGATGCGGCGACCTGGCACGAGTACGGATTCAAGGGAAAGCCGGGCGACCTCACCCGCATCCCGCGCCAGTTCGCGCCGTACCACCTGCGGCTGGACTGGCTGATGTGGTTCCTGCCCCTCGGCACACCGCTCGAGGAGTGGTTCACGCCGTTCCTGGCGCAGCTGCTGCGGGCCGATCCGGCCACGCTGCGACTGCTGCGCCACGACCCGTTCGACGGCGAGCGCCCACGGTGGGTGCGCGCCGTCTCGTACCGCTACCGGTTCGCGACGCGCGCCGAGCACCGGGAGGGTGGCGTGGTGTGGGTGCGCGATCGCCGCCGGGTGGTGATCGGTCCGGCGCATCTGCCCGGTGAGGACGGGTGAGCCGTCCGGGCTCGTGCACAACTGCGGGGCGTCGTCCGCGACACGCCGGGGACGGATGCTGTCACCCGGCGTGTCGGGCAGGATCTCTCGCTGTTGTGCTCGCGACGAACACGCGACGGCTCGCTGCCGCGGATGTGACCCACGGGACGCCCCGAGACCCCTAGGCTGAGCCTCGCGATGCCCGCCCTGTCTGTAGTGATCCCCTCGTACAACGACGCCGCCATGCTCCGCAGCTGCCTGGACGCTCTGGCGGTGCAGACGCGTGCCGTCGACGAGATCGTCGTGGTCGACAACGGCAGCACCGATGCGACCGCGGCCGTCGCCCGCGCCGCCGGGGCGCGGGTCGTCACCGAGAGCATCCGGGGCGTCCTGCCCGCCACCGCCGCGGGGTTCGATGCCGCTCGGGGCGACCTGCTGGCCCGGCTCGACGCCGACTCCGTGCCGCCGCCGGACTGGGCCGCGCGCGTGGTCGCCGCCTTCGAGGACGACCGCGGTCTTGACGCCCTGAGTGGCCCCGGCGCCTTCTACGGCGGGAGCCCGCTCACGCACTGGGTGGCGGAGCACCTCTACATCGGGGCGTACCGGGTCGTGGTCGGCGGCATCATGGGCCATCCCGTCCTGTACGGCTCGAACCTCGCGCTCCGCGCCGACACCTGGCGCGACGTCCGGACCAGGGTGCACCGCACGATGGCCGACGTGCACGACGACTTCGACATCTGCATGAACCTCGAGCCGGGCACGAACATCCGCTTCGACATGGACCTCGTCGTCGGCGTGTCCGCCCGCCCGTTCGCGACCTTCGCCGGCTTCGGCCGCAGGGTGCGGGTCGGGCTGAGCACGCTCGCGCTCAACGCCCGCGAGGAGTCGCTGATCTCGCGGCGCAGCGCGTGGCGGCGCGCCGCCCGTGGTCCTCAACTCGAGCCGGACGTGTCCACCTCGTCGTAGAGCGCCACGAGATCGCGGCTGAGCTCGTGCGGAGTCGTCTCGCACGGGCTGTGGCCGGTCGTGTACAGCGCGAGGCGCGCGCCCAGCCGCTCGGCGAACGCGCGATGCGCCGCGCCGGGCCAGAGATCGTGGTGCCCGGCGGCGACGAAGATCGGGATGCCGGTGCGCCGCAGCGGCGCGTCGAGGTCGGGCGTCGCGCGCATCAGCCCGATGACGTCGCGCACACTGTCGCGCCGGGTCAGGGAGAACCGCGCCCGCGCGAACGCCACGCGTCCCGGCTTCACCCGGTTCAGGTTGTTGCGCACGCCCCAGATCATCAGTGCCGCACCCGCGGACGGCGGCGTCCACCGCGACATCGGCCCGAGCACCTTCACGTCGCGGAACGCCTGACCCGAGATCGGCGGGCAGCCCAGCAGGCTCAGTGAGGCGACGAGGTCGCGCCGGTGCACCGCGACGAGCTGCGCGACCGTCCCCGCGAACGAGTACCCGAGCAGATGCGCGGGCTCCGGCAGGGTCTCGAGCACCGCGACCAGGTCGTCTTCGAAGAGCGGGTGGTCGTAGTGCGGGCGCGGCGGCGAGAGCCGCTCGGGGCCGGCGGCGGCTGATTCGTACTGCCCGGCGAGGTCGAAGCTGATGACCCGGAACCCCGCTGCGGCCAGCAGCGGCGCCATCAGCACGAAGTCCTCCTTCGACCCGGTGACGCCCGGCACGAGTACGACGGGGCACCCGTCGATCGGGCCGATCTCGAACCCGGCGAGCTCCCCGCTCGGGACGGTGAACGCGACCCGACGGAACCCCGCCGGGAGGACCGCCCAGTCGCGATCGGGCAGCGCCGCGTCGAGGCCCTGCGCGTCGGCGGCGGTCAGCGACCGGACGTCGACGACGGCTCCGACATCCGATGTGTCCCGCGTCACGATCGAATGCTAGCGACCGCCGGCGCGCCCGGGGCCGATGCGCGCCCGCGCCGCGCGTCGCCGGCGGTCTCGTCGCCGTGCACAACCGCGGGAGATTTCCGGCGACACGCCGGTCGGCCGGCCACCCGGGCGGCGTGTCACCCCGGATCTCCCGCTGTTGTGCTCGACCCGGCGGGGCGGGTTCGAGACCGCGGGGCGGATGGCCCAATACGCTGTGGATGCTGCAGACCGCTGACACCAGCGATCCCCGACGGAGAGGATGCCCCATGACCGACGCACAAGCCGGCTGGTACGACGACGGCACGGGAACCACGAGGTGGTGGGACGGCCAGGCGTGGACCGACACCGTGCAGCCGCCCGCACCGAAAGCTCCCGGTCTCGACGGAGTGATCGCCCGAGCCCAAGCGGATGCTGTGGCCGGCGCCCAGCCACGGCCCGCGCCGGCGGGCATGAGCTACGTCGTGCTCCAGGTCGTGCTGAAGGAGAAGTTCTTCGGCAGCGGATCAGGCAATCTCACCGAGCTGGAGAAGGCGATCAACGCGCAGGCCGCGCTCGGCTACCGCCTGCACACGATCACCACGGCCTCGTCGGGGACCGGCGGATTCGGCGGCGGCGACCGCATCCAGGCGACTCTGGTCTTCGAGCGGCTCACCTGAGGCACATGCCTGTCTTCGACCATCTCGGCGTCTCCGTCGACGACCTCCCGACCGCGATCGCGCAGTTCGATCCGGTGATGACCGCCCTGGGCTTCACGCGCTACGACGCGGACAACGGGGTCTCGTGGCACACCGAGGGCGAGACCGAGTTCATCCTCCTGCCGGCCAGCCAACCCGGCACCGGTCCGCACCGGCACGGCCGGGTCGGATGGCAGCACCTCGCCTTCGCGGTCGACTCGCGCGCCGAGGTCGACCGCCTGCACGAGATCGCTGTGGATGCCGGCTGGTCGGTCGTACGCGCGCCGAAGCTGTACCCGCGCTTCAACGACCGCTACTACGCCGCGTTCCTGGAGGACGCCAACGGCATCCGCATCGAGTTCATGCACAACCCAGGGCCGGAGCCGGCGCCAGAGGACTAGCCGCGCGGGCTGTCCCCGTCGGTCCGCGGCTCGTCGCCCTCGGCGACCTCGGGTGATTCGACCGTCCGTTCCGTCTCGTCGACGCCCGCCTTCTCGGCCGGCGTCTCATCACGCTCGGGCGACGCATCCGCTTCGCCCTCATGCGCGGCCGCGAAACGGCCGAGCGACTTCCACGTCGACCGCACGCCCGTGATCGCGTCGAGCACGCGCCGCGTCGTGGCCGTGCCGTGCTCCTCGAGATGCCGCCGCAGCCCGACCGCGTCGATGACCTTGTCCGCAGCATCGTGCGAGATGAGGTTCTGCTCGACCGCCCGCCGCACCCGCCCGTCGAGGCGGGGCCAGTCCGTGGCGTGCGGGTCGAAGGTCTCGCCGAGCACCCGCGCGAGCCGCTCGTCGAGGTCACCGAGGTCGGAGACCAGCACGCTGAACACCGACCCGGCGTACCGCTCCCCCGGGCCCGGCTGGCTGATGAGCCCGTCGTCCTCGTCGGGTCTCGCAGCGGCGAGCGCGGTGCGCAGCCGCGCCTCCAGCACCGGATCCGCCACGATCACCGAGATCGGCACCGCCGCGAGGTCGCCCAGCGCCTCGGCGACCTGCTCCCGACCCGATCGCGCGAGCAGCGACTCGACCCCCTTGGCGGCATGCCGACCGACGGGGCGCTCGCGGCGTCGCTGGACGGCGGATGCTGCGCCGATCCCCGCCAGCGCGACCACGCCGACCAGCAGCACCACCGTGACGGCGACGTTCATGGTGACGCACTCCCCCGTGGCAGCGGGCCGATGGCGAGGAGGTCGCCGAGGATCGCGTGGGCGACGATGTACTCGCGCTGCACCCGCGCGGCGGCGACATGCAGCAGCACTCCGACGCCGACGACGAGCGCCGACACGATGAGCGCGGGGATCACGAGCAGCAGATCGATGAGGTCGTCCGCCGCGGGCACGATCACCGCGACGAGCAGGGCGGTGAGCAGGCCTGCGCCGAAGCCGGCGACGGCCCGAGCGCGGACGATCAGCTGGTCGTACCGGCGGGCGTAGAGCGTCTCGAGGCGGTCGGTCGGCTCCGCGACCTGACCCGCAGCCAGTTCGACCAGGTCACCGATCGTGATCGGCCAGGTGTCGGCGATCAGCGGGACCCGGCGCAGCCGCGCACCCTCGATGCCGCTCGGCGCCGCCCCCGTCATGCCGAGCAATCTAGGGGATCCGACCCGCCGACACCACCGGCGCCGCGATCGACCCCAAGCCGGAGGGGATGATGGAACCATGCCCGCCGCTCATCGCCCCGGTCTCCGGGTCACCTCGGGAGTCACGATCCCCGAGTCGGAGCTGTCGTGGCGGTTCTCGCGGTCATCCGGGCCGGGTGGGCAGGGCGTGAACACCGCGGATTCCCGCGCCGAGCTCGTATGGGATGCCGCGGGCTCCGCGGCGCTGTCGGAGCTTCAGCGCGAGCGGGTCCTCGAGCGCCTGGGCGGCCGCCTCGTCGACGGCGTCCTGACGATCGCCGCCTCCGAGTACCGCTCGCAGCTGCGCAACCGGGATGCGGCGCGGGAGCGGCTGGTCGCCCTGATCGCGGACGCCCTGCGGCCACCTGCACCGCAGCGCCGGCCGACGAAGCCGTCCCGCGGAGCCAAGGAACGGCGCCTCGACGAGAAGAAGCGTCGGACCGACGTGAAGCGTCTGCGGCGACCGCCCCTCGACTGAGCCTCACCGCCGGGCCATCGACCCGCGACCGCATGCCGCGACCGGCCGAGTATCCAGGGCGTCGGGACAATACGCGCACCCGACCGCGATGACAACCCCGCCGGGAGTTCGTGGCGCGCCGACTTAGCCTTCGGCACTATGACCTCCAACGAGCACAACGGCCGAGTGGCCGAGCCCGCGACCACCGCACCGACCAGCGCTCGCCGCCCGGCCGATGCCCCGACCTACGTCCCCGCCGAGCAGGCGAACGCCGAGTCGGGTCGCGCCGCGCACGAAGCCGTCCTCGCTCAGGAGAAGAGCCGCTTCGGCGGCTTCAAGTTCGGCTCCGCCTTCTTCGGCTGGCTGACCGCCACCGGCGCTGCCGTGCTGCTCACCGCCCTCGCGACGGCGATCGGCGCCGTCGTCGGCCTGAACACCGGCGCCAGCCCGGAGCGGGCCGCGGAGGATGCGACAGCATCCGGCGCGACCGGCATCTGGGGCGCGATCGTCCTGGGCGTCGTGCTCCTGCTCTCGTACTACGCCGGCGGGTACGTCGCCGGGCGGATGGCGCGGTTCGACGGACTCAAGCAGGGTCTCGCCGTGTGGCTGTGGGCCGTGGTCATCGCCGTGGTCGTGGCCATCGTCGCCGCGATCGCCGGCACCCAGACCGACATGTTCTCGACCCTCGGCGGGCTCCCGAAGATCCCGGTCTCGGCGGAGTCCGCGACCCTCGCCGCGATCCTCCCGGCCGTGGGCGCTGCGGTCGTCGCCCTCGTCGGCGCGCTCCTCGGCGGCCTCGCCGGCATGCGCTTCCACCGCAGGGTCGACCGCGTCGGGCTCGACCGATAGCCCCGCACGCCCCCACAAACCCTCAGGCCAGCCGGAACCGACGGAGACCTGTCACGCCCGCTTCCGAACACGGAACGGTCCAGCGAGAAGGAGACACCATGTCAGATGGCAACAGCGCCGTGGGCGGCACCCAGCCCTACGGCACACAGCCCTACGGCACCCAGCCCAACGGCACCCAGCCCAACGGCACCCAGCCCAGCACGGCGTCCGACGACGCGTCCACCGGGACGCCGAGCACGGTCGACACCGTCAAGGACGAGGCCGGCGAGCTGAAGGACACCGCGAAGGACGCGGCGAAGGACGTCGCCGGCACGGCGAAGGACGAAGCGGTCTCGGTCGCCCGGGAGACCAAAGCGCAGGCGATCGACCTCTACCATCAGACGCGCAGCGACCTGACCGATCAGGCCGCGACGCAGCAGGCGCGCCTCGCCGCGGGCCTCGGTGCCCTGGGCGACGAGCTCGGGTCGATGGCACGCAACTCGGACGGCTCCGGTCTCGCCGCCGACCTCGTGCAGCGGGTGTCCGACCGCGCCTCCGGCGCCGCATCCTGGCTCGACAGCCGCGACCCCGCCGGCGTGCTGAGCGACGTCAAGGCGTTCGCACGGTCACGTCCGGTTCTGTTCATCGGTGCGGCGCTGCTCGCAGGTCTGGTGGCCGGTCGCCTGACCCGCGCCCTCGCGGCCAACGCGAAGGACGAGGCCGACGCCGGCACACCGGCACCCGCAACATCCGTTCCCGCCGACGCTCCGCCGGTGCCCGACACCGCACCGGCCTACGACTCGCCGCTCTACGCCGAGTCCGCTGCCCGGTTCGACACGACCGCCGGGGAGCGTTCGCATGAGCGATCCGACACCCTCTGAGCAGCGCGCGGCGACCGCGTCGCTCGGCGAGCTGCTCGGTGAGGTGACGAGCGACCTCTCCACCCTCATGCGCCAGGAGCTCGCGCTCGCCAAGGCCGAGCTCAAGGAGTCGGCCACGACGTCGGCCAAGGGCGCGGGCATGCTCGGCGGCGCCGGGTACGCAGCATCCATGACCGTTCTGTTCCTGTCGATCGCCTTCTGGGCCGCTCTGGCGGTCTGGATCGGCGGCGGCTGGGCGGGCGTCATCGTCGCGGTCCTGTGGGCCGTGATCGCCGCGATCCTGTTCGTCATGGGCCGCGGTCAGCTGAAGGAAGTGAAGGGCGCTCCCCAGACGGTGGAGACCCTGCAGGAGATCCCCCCGACATTCAAGAGAAATGAGGAGAACCGATGACCGATTCACCCGACGCGATCCGTGCCGACATCGAGCGGACCCGCGAAGACCTGGGCCAGAACGTCGACGCACTCGCCGACAAGGTCACCCCGTCGAAGATCGTCGACCGCCAGGTCGACAAGGTGCGGGGCGCGTTCGGCTCCGTCCGCGAGCGCGTGATGGGCGCCGCGGACGACGCGTCGTCGTCGGCATCCGACCTCGCTGACGGCGCGAAGGACCTCGCGCACCAGGCGAAGGACAAGGCCCAGGGCGCTCCCCTGGCCGTCGGACTCGTCGCCTTCGGCGTCGGTCTGCTCGCCGCGGCCCTGATCCCGGCCTCCCGCAAGGAGAAGGAGCTGGCCGAGACCGTCAAGGACAAGGCCCAGCCGCTCGTGGACGAGGCGACGAGCGTCGCCAAGGACGTCGCGAGCGGTCTCAAGGAGCCCGCGCAGCAGGCGGCGACCGCGGTGAAGGACCGCGCGGCGGAGGCCGTCGACACCGTCACGTCCGAGACGACGGATGCTGCCGGCACCGTCAAGGACCAGGCACAGCAGGCGCGCGAGCACGTCGCCGAGCACTGACGCCGGCTCGCGCGAGATCACGGAGGCACGACATGTATTTCCACGTCCAGGAGTTCATCAACGAGATCGCGGAGGACGAGCCGGATCCGGCCGCCGCGAACGCCCTGCAGGAAGGCCTCGGCGGGCAGTTCGGCGAGATGCGCACGATGATGCAGTACCTCTTCCAGAGCATCAACTTCCGCGGACCTGACGTCAAGCCGTACAAAGACCTCATCCAGGGCATCGGCACCGAGGAGATCAGCCACGTCGAGCTGATCGGCACGACGATCTCGCGCCTGCTGGACGGATCGCCGCAGTACCAGGGCAAGAAGTCCGATCCGGTCGACAAGCCGGGGGCCGCCGGCGCGGTGCCGCTGAACATCGCGCTCGACACCGGCAACATCCACCACTACCTGGTCGGCGCGCAAGGCGCCCTCCCGGTGGATGCGGTCGGCAACCCGTGGAGCGGCAGCTACGTCTACAACTCGGGCAACCTCGTGCTCGATCTGCTCTACAACCTGATGCTCGAGTCCACGGGGCGCCTGCAGAAGTGCCGGCTGTACGAGATGACCGACAACAAGATGGCCCGCAGCACCATCTCGTACCTGATCGTGCGCGACCAGGCGCACGAGAACGCGTATGCGAGGGCGCTGGAGACCCTCGGCGTGGAGTGGCGGACGACGCTGCCGATCCCGAAGACGAACGCCGAGCGGTTCCCGGAGGTCAAGGCGCTCATCGACCTGGGCCTGCAGAGCAAGCAGTACTCGTTCGACCTCACGGCGCAGTCGGAGGCGGGGAAGATCTTCCAGGGAGCGTCGCCCTCCGGCGACGGGACCACCCTGGATGCCAGTGAGCAGGCCCCCGCGGGCGCGCCCATGACGATCTCACCGGAGCGCCGGGAGGAGTTCTCCCCCGGCGCCGACAAGGAGCTGCAGGCGCTGATCGCGGCGACGGCGGCGATGGAGATGGCTGACATCGACGCGACGTTCGGACGCTTGAGCTGACCCGGACGGCCATCGGCGTGAACCCGACCGCCGGTGGCCGTACCGACAGCGGGATGTTAGGTTCGCCCGAAGGCACCGATCGGTGCGGGCGGGGGAGGTCACAGTCATGGGCACGCTCTTCTACGACGGATCGCACTTCGCGCTCGACGATCGTCTGCTCGCGCACCTCCAGATCATCATCAGCCTGAAGCTGCGCCGCAACGAGGGCTTCTTCATCTCGTGGACGACCGGGGTCGACAACGGCAGCGGCCGCCACGCGATCTGGATCGACAACGGCGTGGCGATCCGCCTCCAGTTCGACGGCACCCGCCCGCCCGCGATCAACCGCGAGTGGGCCGAGTCGCTCGCCATGGCGGCCAACACCAACAACGGACTCGTCGTCACGAACGAGCGCATCGAGCCTGCCGAAGACCTCCTGACTTAGCGGGCGGGATGCTGTCGCCCCCGCGCGCTATCACAGCCGCGAGGAGAGCGGTAGCCCCACGGCCCTCGCCGCCGATCGGGGCGATGGTCAGGAGATGGACAGGATCACGTACACCGCAGAGTCCTTCCTCACCGGAAGCGATATCGCCCACGCCCTGCTCGATTACGCGCAGGCGCTGGCCGAGACCGGGTCTGCGGCGACGGTCGAGATCCCGACCCTGCAGGATGACGGGACCGTCTCGCGCGCCGAGGTGCTGGTGGGGCCGTCGAGCCAGCTGATGGCGACCCGGGTGTCCGGCAACTTCGACGAGATCGTCGACCACACGCTCGTCGAATACCTCACGAAGGAGGCAGACCGGCTGCGCCGGCAGGGTCCGGCATGGCCGGCCGCCGAGGCGACGCCCGTGCGTTCGCAGTGGGACGACTTCGACCTCTGAAGAATTCTGACGGCGGCCGCCAGCGCAGTCGACCGCCGTCAGATGTGGGTCTTGCGCCCGGCCGGGCCCGACCGCGGGCTGGTGTTACCCGCGCAGCGCGAGCGCGAACGGCAGCACCCCGGTCGCCCCGGCCCGCCGCAGCTCGCGGGCGGCGACGGTCAGCGTCCACCGACTGTCGACGAGGTCGTCGAC
Source organism: Microbacterium terricola (assembly GCF_027943945.1). Lineage (NCBI taxonomy): Bacteria > Bacillati > Actinomycetota > Actinomycetes > Micrococcales > Microbacteriaceae > Microbacterium > Microbacterium terricola. The sequence goes on from NZ_AP027141.1 coordinate 2,037,414, forward strand.
GAGCAGCAGGGGTCCGGCCGGAACCTCGAGCCCGGAGGCGCTGAACCGCTCCCACACCCCGGCGAGCCGGAAGGCGGTGTTGCCACCCGGTCCCCCGGTCGGTCCGCCGTCGACTGTGTCGAGGGCGCCGAGCAGCGGCATCCGCCCGATCTCGGCGATGCCCCGCGCCAGCGAGCCGACGAGCTGTGGCTTCGACCGCGACGGCATCGCGACCACCGCGACCGGGCGCTCGGCCCAGCCCCAGTCGGCCAGCACCCGCACGCAGGCGGCGAGCACATTCGGCGGCACCGGGCCGTCGGCGGCACCCGCCGCGAACATCTCGCGCAGCGTCCCGCCCCAGCCGAGGTCGGTGAGCCGGGCGAGCGCCCTGCCCTCCTCGGCCTGCTCGTCGGCGGGGATGCGGCCCTTCGCCGGCACCCCGAGCCGATCGGCGCCCGTCGGCCACTGCCTGCGTGGTTCGATCGGAACGCCGACGCGGTCGAGGGCGGCGGATGCAGCATCCGTCGCGTCCTTTCCGATCGTGGCCGGGAACCAGGCGCCCGCGCAGTTGTCGCAGCGCCCGCACGGCGTGGCGGTGTCGTCGTCGAGTGAGCGCTGCAGGAACTCCATGCGGCACGCGCGGGTCTGCTCGTAGTCGATCATGTGTTCTTGCTCGGCGATGCGCTCCGCCGCGATGCGGCCGTAGCGCTCCTCGTCGTACGTCCACGGCTGGCCGGTCGCGATCCAGCCGCCCTGCACGCGGGCGACCGCGCCGTCGACGTCGAGCACCTTCAGCAGCAGCTCGAGCGGAGTGCGGCGGATGTCGACGATGGCCTCGAGCGCCGGCGTCGACATCGGCGACGACGACAGGGCGGACAGCACGCGCTCAGCGCGCTTCCGGTCGGGCATCGACGCGGTGGCGAAGTAGTGCCAGATCTCGCGGTCTTCGACGCCGGGCAGCAGAAGGACGTCGGCGGATGCGGTGGCCCGCCCGGCGCGGCCGACCTGCTGGTAGTACGACACCGGCGACGACGGCGCGCCGAGGTGCACGACGAAGCCGAGGTCGGGCTTGTCGAACCCCATGCCGAGGGCGCTGGTCGCGACGAGCGCCTTGACGCGGTTGTCCTTCAGGAGCGTCTCGGACTCCTCGCGCTCGTCCGGGTCGGTCTGACCGGTGTACGCGCGCACGTCGTAGCCGCGGTCGCGCAGCAGCCGGGCGGTGTCGTTCGCAGCCCCGACGGTGAGCGTGTAGATGATGCCCGAGCCGGGCAGGTCGTCGAGGTGGCTGAGGAGCCAGGCGAGCCGGCTGGGCGCGTCGGGCAGCCGCAGCACGCCGAGGCGCAGTGAGGTGCGCGCAAGCGGCCCGCGGATGACGAGGACCTCGGGCTGTTCGGTGGTCTGGTCGAGCGCGCCGAGCTGCTCGGCGACGTCCGCCACGACGCGACTGTTGGCGGTCGCGGTGGTTGCGAGGACGGGGACGCCGGCGGGGATGCGTGCGATGAGATCGCGGAGCCGGCGGTAGTCGGGGCGGAAGTCGTGGCCCCAGTCGCTGATGCAGTGCGCCTCGTCGACGACGAGCAGGCCGATGCGCGGCACGAGCTGCGGCAGCTGCTGATCGCGGAACGACGGGTTGTTGAGCCGCTCGGGCGACAGCAGCAGCACGTCGACCTCGTCGCGGTCGAGCTGGGCGAGCACGTCGCTCCACTCGTGCGCGTTCGTGGAGTTGATCGCGACCGCCCGCACGCCCGCGCGCTGAGCGGCGGCGATCTGGTCGCGCATGAGGGCGAGCAGCGGCGAGACCAGCACGGTAGGCCCGGCGCCGCGCCGGCGCAGCAGCAGCGTCGCGACGAAGTACACCGCCGACTTGCCCCACCCGGTGCGCTGCACGACGAGCGCGCGGCGGCCGCCGTCGACGAGCGCCTCGATCGCCTCGAACTGCCCGTCGTGGAACTCGGCGTCGCCGCGGCCGACGAGGGTGCGGAGGGCGTCGAGGGCGGCGGCCTGAGTCGGGGTGGGGGTCGGAGCGGGCATGGGTCAACACTGCCTCATGCCACCGACCCTCCGTTCGTCCCCGATCGCGGAGGTGGTGGCCGATCGCGCGCCTCTGCGATAGACACGACGCATGGCGCAGACCGCTCAATGGCTCGAAGGCTACATTCGCGCGTGGCGCTCGAAGGACGCCGCCGACGTCAGGGCGATCTTCACGGACGACGCCGAGTACTGGTTCCGACCTGACGACGCGGATCCGATCCGCGGCATCGAGGCGATCGTCGAGATGTGGCAGGAAGACGAGCCCACGGACCCGGAGTTCGTTCTCGATGTGCTCATCGAGAACGAACGGCTCGGCATCATCAAGGGCCACGTCGACTACCCCGGGCATCAGTTCTACTCGAACCTGTGGGAGGTGCATTTCGCCGCGGACGGTCGGGCCCAGCGATTCGTGGAGTGGTTCATGACCCCGCGGGTCGCATCGCCGGAGGAGTAGCCCTACCGGTCTCCATCGGGTCGCGATCGGCTGACCCGTACGCTGACACCGTGGCCCCGACGATGAGGGCGGTCGTGTACGACCGCTACGGACGGCCGGACGTGCTCCGGCTCGATGATCTTCCGGTGCCCGCGCCCGGACCAGGTGAAGTTCTCGTCGAGGTGGCGGCGACATCCCTGAATCTGAGTGACTGGGAGGCTCTCACCGGATCGCCGGCATATGCGCGATTCGGCGGGCTGCGCCGGCCGCGAAGGCACGTGCTCGGCTCGGACATCGCCGGAGTCGTCCACGCGCTGGGAGCCGGAGTCACGCGCTTCGCGCCGGGCGACGAGGTGTACGGCGACAATCTGCAGCACAAGGGCGGGTTCGCGCAGTTCGCGATCGCCCCCGAGTCGGTGCTCGCGATCAAGCCGCCCGAGCTGAGCTTCGCGCAGGCGTCGACGATCCCGCAGGCGGGGGCGATCGCCCTCCAGGGCACAGCCCGCGCCGAGCCGGGCGCACGGGTGCTCATCAACGGCGCCGGCGGTGGGTCCGGCTCGTTCGCGATCCCGGTGGCCAAGGCCGCCGGGGCCCACGTCACGGCCGTCGACAACGCCGGCAAGCTCGAGTTCATGCGCACGCTCGGAGCCGACGCCGTCATCGACTACCGCGCCGAGGACTTCACGCGCGCCGGGCACTACGACCTCATCCTGGATCTCGTCGCGCACCGGTCGGTCTTCGCCTATCGCCGGGCGCTCGCTCCCGGTGGGCGCTACCTGGCGGTCGGCGGGAACGTCAGGACCCTACTGCGACTGCTGACCGTCGGCGCGCTTGCCGCACGCCTGACCGGCAGGCATATGGGCGTCCTCGCCGTCCAGCAGGGGCCGTCCGCGTTCGAGCCGCTCGCTGCCCGATGCGTGACCGGCGAGATCGGCATCCGCATCGACCGCAGCTTCGCGCTGGGCGAGACAGCCGCCGCGCTGGCCTATGTCGGCGCGGGGCGGGCGCTCGGCAAGGTGGTCGTCGAGCCGTGAGCTCTGCGCGTTGCCCGCTCTGTGTGTCGCCCGTCAGTAGTGTGACGTCGTGAGGAGGTAATCGTGCAGGCTGTCGGCAACATCCTTCCGTTCGCGATCGCCGTCGCGTTCAGCGGGGTGCCGATCATGGCGACGATCCTCATCCTGCTCTCCCCCAACCGGAAGCGATCAGGTCTCCCGTTCCTGATCGGGTGGCTCGTCGGCCTGTTCGTCGTGGTCGTCTTGAGTGCGCTGGCGGCTCAGGCCGTGCCGACGTCACGATCACCGCGGCAGCCCGACACCGTCGTCGGGTGGATCGAGATCGTCCTCGGTCTCGCGCTCATCGCGCTCACACTGTTCACGCTCCGGCGTGCGCGCCGCCGCAAGGAGATGGCGATCCCGAAGTGGCTGGAGTCGGCTGGCTCGCTCGGGCCCTGGTCAGCGCTCGGCCTGGCGCTCGTCCTGAACATCCGGCCGAAGGCGCTGCTGCTCGCGGTTGCCGCCGGCCTGACGGTTCGCGCCGACGCGAGTGACCTCTCGGACGCGCTCATCGCGATCGTCGTCTATACGGTCATCGCCGGATCAACGGTGGCTGTGCCGATCGTCGGCACGCTGCTCGCGCCGGAGAAGATGGAGCCCCGCCTGGTCGGCACGCGCACCTGGCTCGGCCGCAATGGTGAAGCTCTCGGCAGCATCATCGGCATCGTCATCGGCGTGGTCATCGTCGGGATGGGGATGGCGCGGCTCTGAGGGGCTGTGTGGGCCCGGTCGAGGCGCAGGAAGAGAGATGCCCCTGGAGGGACTCGAACACGTTTTGAGCATTTTGCATTTCGACGTGTTGCGACAGAAACCGCGGAATTACGCGGATCTTGGAGAGCACGGCAGCATCGAGCGACGTCCGAAAACAGCCAGTTGGAAATGGAATGCGGGCAAAACGTGGGCAAGAACTGCCTGTCGCGGGGCGGCTCTCCGACCCACGCGAAAAGAGAATACGGGCAAAAACGAATTCGACCTGTGGATAACTCGCGCATTATGAGCAGATTGTTCATTTTGGCGAACGTCGTCCGGCAATGTGCGGACAGGGGTCAGAATGCGCCAGATTGCCGTCAACGGCCCAGCGAGGGGCCTGTCGATGAGTTCGACCCCACGCGCGGGAGCGCCAGCGCCTCTTCGTCCGCGCGCATTCGGTTGTACGTCTCCCTCGGGATCAGGTCCTCAGCGAGGCCCGCTTCGCGTGCACGTGCCATCATGCGCGTCGCCGTGCTGACGCTCACACCGAGCTGCTCCGAGACAAGTTTGAGGGGGGCCAGGTTCACGGTCGTCGCGATCCGGTATAGCCGCACCGCCTCGCGCACCGTTTCCTCGTACGTGCGGTCGGTACGTGATTTCACGTCTGCGAGGTAGTCGCTCAATCGCTGCGGCGTGCCGCCCTCGCGTGCCACGGTGACCACGCGCATCGAAGAGAGCGCGACGACGTACTGCACACGCACCTCGCGAAGCGCGGCGGCGGTCACTTCGTCGCCCTCCCCCACGCGATCGAGACGAATCGATGCGGCCACGGTGCGCCGCAGCTGTTCGTCGAACACCACGCGAAGACGGATGGCTCCCGCAACGTTCGGCTCGCCGGTCGCGACGGCATCCCATGCCTTGGGGATACTCACCCCGTCGCCGACATCGATGCGCTCGCTGGCCGTCACCTCGACGTCGACGTCACCATCACTCATGCCATGAGCCTGTCACGATCTCCGGCCGGTGAGCAATACATGTCGCGGATTGCTCACGGCAGGAGTACGGTGTGGGCAAGTGATGACATGCATTGCTCACCGAAAGGAGAAGGCCATGAACAAGACGAACAACTCACTCGCGCTGACGATGAAGGATGCCGCCAAGCTCGTCGGCGTCGACTACCGCACGATCAAGCTCGGCATCGACAGCGGGACGATCCCCACGATTCAACTCGGTCCCCGACGCATGATCCCCCGAGCTGGCCTGCTACGAGCATTCGGTGTCGAGATCGCGGCGGTATCAGGCGCCGCGAACGCAGGACAGGCAGCGCCGCACAGAGGCGCGAACACGAGCGATCAGCGACACGCATGAGTCGTCCGACGCTCCGAGACTTTCCGTAACTAGGAATCCCCCTGACTCCAGGTGCTGCGCGAGTCGATCCCTGTACGGGCTTCGCACGGAGATGGGTCCCCGCGGGCGCGCGCTGGTGTGGCGAGTGGCGCCTTCGCGCAGGGTTAGGCGAGCAACCCGACCGCGGCGGTGAATCCAGTGACGACGAGGCCCTACCGAGTGAATGTCGGAGGCCCAGGTGATGATGGCACCGTTCGGCGCACAACGTGATCGAACCAGGGAGGAGCACATGATGGCCAAGGGTGACGTGTCGACGTACAACGAAGACGGTCAATGGAAAAGCAAGGTGGAGGGCAGTTCGCGCGCGGCGCACGTCGGAGGCACGAAGGCCGAGCAACAGGCCGTCGGGCGTCAGATGGCGCAGGATCGCCACGTGGAACACACGATTCGCAGGATGGACGGGACGATCGGTGCGAAGAACTCCTACGGCAATGATCAGCACCCTCCGAAGGGCTGAGCCGTGGCGTGGCTGAAGCTGACGACGACCGCACAGTCGCCGCATCGAGTGATGCTCATCAAGGCCTTCCCTGTTGACGTCAAGGAGTGCGCCGCGAACGCCCAGTGGAGCAAGAACGACTGGGCTCGTGGGCTCGAGGAACGGTACCTGCCTGACGGTGATGTGCCGGTGGCCTGGTTGGAGGCCATCTCTGGGAACTTGGTGCTCGTCGAGGTCGTCGGCGCCGAGGAAAGGGAAGGGGTGGTCCAGGCTCGGCTCTGGGTCCAGGCTTCCCAGGCGACCGTCGATCTCCTCGGGGGAAAGATCGTGCGGTACGGAAACCGATCACGAACCCGCTCGCAGGCGGTCGCTTCGGTCGTCGCGCTCGTGGTCGCGATCGCCGCACTTGATTTGCCTGCTGAACCCGTACCCGAAGTCGACGCGATCGACACGATCGACTGATCCGGGTCCGCCGGCGCCGGGTAGAGTTCGGTCGGGTGTCGTTTCCCCGGGATCCCCAAACGCGCGTCGCGGTAAAGGGCGGCACGGGAGCAGCCGCCATCACGTCCACGGCATCTACGACTAGCGCTGGAAGCCATGTTCGAGCATCCCTTACGTTGAACAGGTGCTATCCAACCAGGAGATCGCCGCGCTCATTGAGGGCGGATATGAGATTCGGTCCGTCGAGTTCAAGGGGCCAGGCTCCATCAACGATCCGGAGTTCGTCGCGAAGATCGCGCGAGCCGCGCTGGCGCTCGCGAACCAGCGGGACGGCGGGTCCATAATCATCGGTGTCGACGAGGTGGATGAGGCCCGCTCCGGACTCACCGCGGAGCAGCTTATCGAGTGGCTCGACTACGACAATGTCTCCGACAAGTTGAACAAGTTTGCCGACCCGCCTCTCCGACTCGACCGCGCTGGCCGCCAACTCTCGAATGGTAAGGACGTGGTGGTCCTGCTAGTCGCGGAGTTCGACGATATCCCCGTGCTCGCCGCAAGAGACTTCCCGCGTCATATCCAGCGTGGACAGCTCTACACTCGGTCGTTCCGCAAGCCGGAGAGTTCGGCCAGCCACACACAGAACGAATTGCGCGCCGTTTTGGAACTCGCGACGCAAAAGCAGGTGACGAAGTTCATGTCGCTCGCCGCGGCCGCGAACCTCACCACGGGCGGCGTGCCGACCGCACAATCGCGCTACGAGGACGAGTCCGCGGATTACCTGGCCGATGCTGACATCTCGGACATCACGACGGCCGCTCACTTCAAGTTCACAATCCGCCCCCAGGAGTTCCGTGCGGAGCGTGTCGACTACAACGCGATTGCCTCGCTCATACGACGCGCAGCGCTGCATCTGCGCGGTTGGCCCTACCCGTTCGTGTCCCGCCCGGCGCAAGGCGCCTCGTGGGTGACCGAGCAGGAAACGGTGATGCACCGTGAGGCCTGGGTCGCGTTCGAGAGCGGACAGTTCCAGTCGTGGCACGCGCTGCCTCTTGACGGGCGGCATGTATACGACGGGGGAGCGGACGCGAAACCCGGTCACGGGTACTTCCCGCTTTGGCAGCCCGTGACCGACTTCACCGAGGTTCTGATGTTCGCACAGCGACTGCAGGGTGCAGTCGCCCCGGCGGAGCCCTACCAAGTAACGTTCGAGCTCATCGGCGCGAAAGGATGGGAACTAGTCCCGGGAGACCGCCGCTGGCAACCCTTCTACGACGAGCACCGACTGCAGACGTCGGCTTGGGAGCGCACGGTTCAGCTTCCCGCGGGTGGCGGTCCGCGTTCCGGCCGCGAACTGGCCCTCACTCCCAGCCTCCACCTGCTCCGGCGGTTCGGCTGGGCGGGGGCGAGCGAGGAGGTCGTCAAAGCCGTGCAGGAGAGCGTCTTCGGGCCAGCCTGAGTGCTCATGCGGGACCAGTTCTCCGCCGCTTGGCCCGCCATCAGGTACGCGCAGAATCGAGCAGGCAAGTCGCGTGAGGACGGCCCTGCTGCGAGGGAAGCTCTGCGCCACTGGATCGGGCCGTGCTAGTCGCCTGTGAGCGTCTCGATATCCTCGTCAGTCAGAGGACGTCGCACCGCCAGAAGTGCAGCGGCGCGGACGTGGAAGTCAACGGTCGCCTTCCCGGTCCCGACTGCACCTTCAAACTCAACCTTCACCTCGCCGGCGTCCGCATCGCCCTTCTCTCGAACGGTGACTGCCGCGACATGGAAGTCGTCTTTGATGGTTCCGCGGATCCGCTCAACATCTTCGCGGAGCGTGTCAGGGTCCTCGTTGCCGACCGCCAACCGACGGCTGAGTCCATGAAGCTCAATGGCGGTGAGGTCGAATGCACGCAGGGGCGCCGACAGTTCATCCCAGCGGGCGTCCGTACCGTCGTCGCGCGCCCGGATCTTTCGGGCGTCAGTTCCCATCCAAAGCGCCCAACGGTGCACATCGGCCACAAGACGGCCGTTTCGAACCTTCCACGACGGTGGCAGTTCGGCGTGTTCGTCGTTCGCCACTTCCGTGTTCGGAAATAGTGCCGAACGGCCAGCCGTCATTGACTTCGTGGCACGCGCGATTATCGGTGTCAGATCAAGGTCAGCCAGAGAAGGAGACATTGATTCGAGGCGCTCGAGGGTCAGCATCGACGCGAGCGCCTCCCAGACCTCCGAGGACTTCACCTCGCTTGCGCGCCTCAAGATATATGGCAGCACGACTCGTAGTTCACCGTCGAGGAGAGGTTCCTCCCGCAACAGCCCCAACGTCTGTTGACTGGGGCGCTCCTCGAAAAACTCCACAAGGAGACCAGCAGTGCGATTCAAGCGCTCGGCGGTTGCCCCCGTGAACAGCTGGCGAACGGTCGATTGAAACGCCTTCAGAGCTTCGAGCGGTTCGTCTTCCTCGACGGCGACAATTCGATCCGCGGCCTTATCACTGAGGAGGCCCCTGCCGCCGCGAACGATGTTTGCTCGTACCAGCCCTGACAGCTGGGTGTCCCGCTGTTCGTCCCGCGTCAGCGTGGGAATGCGTGAAGTAGCGGATACCTCGGTTGCCAGTGTCCGGGTCGACGCCGGTAGCTGCTTGCGCAGATCAGCGAGCACCTTCTTCTTCTCGTCTCCCAGCCCAATCAGCAGCGGCTCCTGGTCGGCGAGCGACTCGACGTCCTCAGCAGCAACAACGCTGGACAGCGATCCGCGGATGAAGATCCGGCGCTCCTGCTCTCGACCTGCCTCCCGCCAAACAGCAATGAGGTCCGGCGCGTAGCTGTGATTGAAGTAGTCGGTCTTCTTGATCTTGAGGGTCGGGTCGAGGCGCTTGAGTTCATCGATGACGGCCGTCTTGACGCCCTCGATGACATCGGCCGAGCGCGAATATGCCCTGGCCTGACGTACTGCTGACACAACGGGCGCTTCGTTCTGAGCGCCGCCCTGAACATCGATGGTCATGCTTTGCCCTTCCGGTTCAACTTCGCTTCGATCATGTTGAGTTCCTTCGGCGTCAGCGTGAACTCTTGCTGCCGCTTGTTGTAGACCAGCAGCCACACCCTGTCGGCCATCAAATCCAAGACTTCTTCGTCGATTGGGTTGCCGTCGAGCAGTCCCGTCGTATCCGCCTCTAGTGCAGCCTTGATCTGGGATCGCTTGGTCAGCTTCAGCCATTTCTTCTGTGCGAACGGGTACGTCGTAACCCACATGAACTGCCACCGGGGGTCCTGGGTGCGGGAGATCTCCGCCGCCGTCGCGCTGTATGCGATCGCCAGGAAGTCCTGGTAGTCCTTCGCCTGGCTACCGACGGAGGTGTAGGACTTATTCTCTACATAGAGCATGGACTTGGACTGGTAGATGTGACCCTTTAGATCGAACGTCTGCAACCCTCCGTCCAGGCAGCTAATGGTGCACTCGGACGCCCAGTCGTAGGCGTCGAAGTTCAGCTCGATGTGCGTTGTACTCTCTAGCCACCGCTTAGTGCGAAAGACGCCTTTACGTCCCTCTTCATGAGCGGACTCTGCGCGCAGCGCCACGGAACCTCCAACGGGGAATCGCCTCCTATGACGAGGTTCGCTCACTCTATTGGACAGCTGCTGCCGACCTCGGAATATCCTCACCTTCTCGCGAACCACCGACACCGGTCCTCGCGGGGCTCGACACGGCTGCTCAGCAGAGGGTCTCCTCGGTGTGCCGGAAGGGGCCACGGGGATGCAGCCGCTGCTGCACCATCGATACGGTGCCTAATGACCACAGCGCGCCGTCGCAACGTTTCGTCGACCGAGCTCGTCGACTGCGCCTGGGAGGCTTAGCGCGCGTCGCCTTACTGGCCCTCGGGCGCAGCGCGCAAGTCGGTCGCTGTCAGCGACGAGGTCCGCGCCTTGCGCATGCCGCTTGTGACGACGCTCTCGCTCCGTACAATCCGCTCCTTGCGATTCACGATGAGCGGGCGCTGTCGGATCCCACGCAGGTCGCGGCAGTTACCGGCGGCACTCGGATGACACGGGCGTTGCCAAGTTGATGGTAGTCCTCGGCGTCAACGTTCCGCTGGCGTTCGCCTACGGACGCGCGGTGGCACATGACGGTCGCGGAGATCCCGCTAATCTGCTGATCAGCATCTCTTCAATAGCGAAGGACCCGATTCGGTGACCCCCCGACGAATCCGCGTGTCTGGCGTGCGCGGCGACTTCCGCACGCCTCCCGGCTGGCCGACGCCCACCGACAACTGGATTCGCGCAAACACGTTCTGGCAACCCCCGGCCGAGTGGACGCCGTTGCCTGGACTCAAGCCGGCGCCAAAGGGCTGGCAGTTCTGGACGACAAATAGGACGTGGGACAACGCAGCGACGAAGTACTACGCCCCCCTGAATGGCTGGATGCGCGTGTTCAACATCGCCGCCTTCGCGAGCACAGCGACGTTCATCGCGGCCTTCATTGCCCACATCCCCGTCCTGGGTCTCGCCGCGATGCTGTTGTTCGTGTTCGCCTTCGCCTGCCTCGTCGTCGTTCACGTGCGAAGACGACGAATGACCGCAGAACTCATTACCCACGCGACGCGAGGCGCCGAACGCGCGAGGGCGGAACGACTGGCACGGGAGTATCAGCGATACCTCGTGGATGCCTCATGACACTGGACGAGGCCCGGAAAGTGCTCGGTGTGACGCGCGGCGCCAGCGTCGCGGAGATCCGCGATGCGTTCCGACGACGGGCGCGGGAGGTGCACCCGGACCGGCATCCGTCCGCGGATGACGCGAGGCGGAGGCAACTCGGGCGCGAGTTCGATCGCGCGCGCGAAGCGCGCGACATCCTCGTGAAGTTCACGAGTGATCCTGCGCGTGTCGCAACTCCCGCGCCGACAAGTGGGAGCGCCTCGTGGTCAACTGAGCGGCCTCGGCCGTCGAGCGCGCCGTCGGCAAGCGCGCCACCGTCGTCACCCAGCTCTCCCCCGCCTCGTCGGGAGCGCGCACGTCCGCGAACGAGCGAGTCTCGACCGCAGCGAGAGGCCCCGCGCGTGACTGTCCGCTTCGACGAGTTCGTCCGCGCAGCGGATGCCGCCGGTTTCGGCCCCGGCATCCGCACGCGACGGTGGATCGACTGGCCGCGAATTATCGCCTGGTCCACCGTTGGCGCACTCGTCGCACTAGTGGTCGGCGGCAGCTACGTTGCCGCATATGTTCTGTAGCGGACGACCGCCGCGGTCTACTTCGACTTGTTCCTGATCTGCAGGCCGCCGATCGGCCGTGGCTCTACGTCGAACAGCCCGATCGCTCGCACGAGATCCGAGAGCTTTGCGTAGCCCCAATTTCGAGGGTCGAAGTCGGGCTGTTGCTTGCGCATGAGGCCGCCGACAGGGCCCAGGTTCGCCCATCCGTCTTCGCCCGTTGCCGTCGACACGCACGAGCGCAGTCCCGCGACGAGCTTCGTGTCCTGACGGAGAGCTGGCGTTGGCGTACGAGCGAGAGGTGTTGCTGCCGGTCCAGCGTCCGCCTCCTCGAGCACGTCGAGGTAGGTGAAGGAGTCGCACGCGTTTCGGAACGCCTCCGGAGTCTTACGCTCACCAAATCCGTACACCGTGACGCCATCCTCCCGAATGCGCGTCGCGAGCCGGGTGAAATCGCTGTCGGAGGAGACGATGCAGAACCCACTGAACCTACGTGTGTACAGCAGGTCCATGGCGTCGATGATGAGGGCGCTGTCCGTCGCGTTCTTTCCGACGGTGTTCGCGAACTGCTGCACGGGTTGAATGACATGTTCGCTCGCCGCTGCCTTCCAGCCGCTGAGCTGCGTACTCGTCCAGTCGCCATAGATGCGCTTGACGGATGCTGTGCCGAAGCGCGCGATCTCGGCCAGGACCGCTCCGATCTTCGATGCGGGCACGTTGTCGGCGTCGATGAGGACGGCGAGCAGCTCAGTGGGTTGCGCCATGGCTCAAGAATGTCAGTTGGGTCGTACGCATTTGAGACGCCGACGCAGCGCGTCACGTGCGACGAGTGGTGGTGGCGGGATCACAATGCCGCAGCCGTCGTCCACAGGGTCATAACGGAGCGGACCCGTCCGGACGCGCCGGTTGTTGGGGCGACTCGTGGAACGCTGCGAGTTCGACGCGATACCACCTGTCAAGGATCTCGACGAGAGCGTCAGTGAGCAGTTCGACACGTTCGAGTGGCATGCGCTGTGATGCCGGCCCCACAATCCAGTCGATGTACCCCGTCGTCAGCCATCTCTCACTGTCTGCGAAGTGGTGACTGACGATCGCCAGCTTGCGTGCATGCGCCCGACCGTTGACCGTCTCCGAGTTCACATGCGCAGAACTCGGCCGACGTCTGCTGAGGTGCAGGTCCTCGACTCGATCGCCAATGACGTCGTCCCGTAGCCGCCGCACCGCGTCGACCCACGGCGGCGTCGCCGACGCATCGCGAGGATAGCTGGTCGAATCAGCGATCACGCTGACGCCGACGCTAAAACGCAGAGGCACGGGGTCACCTGCGGCCGGCATGGCTCGCTGAGCGACTTGGAGCACGGCCCGAAGCTGGGCATCGCCGATCATGGGCGAGTGGAAGTTGAGCGCAGGCATGCCGGATCCGCCTCGCCTACTGTCGATGGTCCAGTCCGATCCCAACCGCTGCTGAGCCGGTTCGATCAGTTGACGGAGCCGCGCTTCGACAGCGCTCTTGCCTGAACGCGCCGCGCGTACCTCCGTGAGCGTGAGGCGCGATTGCGGGAAGCATTCGAGCACCTCCTCCCAGGTCATCAGAGAAACACGCTCCTTGTGAGGAAGCCACTCGGTCGCGTGCTCCCTCTCGAGTAGCAACACCACCAAGTGATCAGCGACGGTCAACTCCCGATCGACCTGGTCTTCCGTGAGCGCGTGATCGAACTTCGCCTCAATGCCGAGGACGAACTCCGGCCCACTAAAGATGAGCGCGATGTCTATCTTCTGATCGCCATACTCTGCTCTGACGTCCGCGAATCGACCCAGACGATCCTCGCCAACGTGTGCTGCGAGTTTCTCGACAAGGAGCGCTTGATCATGGCGGATCTCAGCTGCGAGGGCACGCGTCGCGAGCGGCTCGGTTGTGAAGATTAGTGACGCAGTCACCGACTTCTCCTTTGGCGATCGGTTGGTCCCCAACGTATCGATGCGAATAGACGGCCAATGGCAACCACGCTCCAAAGCCTCGGTCAAAGCCCGATCCCGCGAACCGCACGCGGCTGCCTCACCACGGTCCCCGCCTCCTGCCACTTAGCTGCCCGCTGTAGCTCCGCCCGCGCTGCGCGCACGGCATCCTGCATCGTCAACTCCGGCGTGCCCCGCTGCATCGAATCAGCGAGGCACTCACGAGCTTCTGCATCCGTCCGCGCAACCACGATGGTGGCGTTGTGCACTCGCCCGCGCGTGAGGCCGACGTAGAGTCCGGCGGCATCCACATCGGGTCCGACAACCGACGCGTCGGCCGTGTCGCCCTGCACTCCGTGCACCGTCGACGCATACGCGAGCTGCAGGTGGTCGCGCGCATAGTCCGCGGAGACGCGGGCCAGTTCGCCGCTGTCGCCAACCGACACGAGGTCGACGCACTCCTCCCGGATCTCGCGCACGATCCACTGCGCACGATTCTCGACGCCGGTGATCCGGTCGTTGCGACGGGTCTGGACGGTGTCGCCGACGAGGATGCGCTGCGCTCCCATCCCCCATGCAACGACGCCGGCATCGAGTTCGCCCTGGTCGACCCGCCGCTGCTGGATGGCGTCGTTGATGGCATCCGCCTCTGCGTTTGAGCCGCAAACCAGCGTCACTCGCTTGCCGCGCGCGTGCCAGGCAAAGTACGCCTCGATCATCGCCTCGCGCGCCGCGTCGAGGTGATCGACGCAGTCGACGTGGCCGCGGTCCACGAGCTCCCCGGCGACCGTCAGGGCTAGTTCGTGATCGCCGGCGTTCCGCAACCGCAGCGTGAGCGCCGCGTAGTCGGGATCGCGGAACCGATGCACCGTGTCGAGTTCGACCGCAGCGTTTGAGTGTCGAATGGCGGAGCCCATCGCGCCCGCGTGCCCGACTGGCAACGCCTGGTGTGCGTCGCCCACGAATGCCAGTCCGACGCCCTGCTCGATCGCGAGCTCGACGAGCACGTTCGCGGTCTGCAGGTCGACCATGCCGGCTTCGTCGACGACGATCCGATCGCGTGGTCGCAGCGGGTATCGGGCCGGACCCGCATAGACGGCGTCCGCGCCGACCTCGACATCTCCACGACGGAGCCGCGTCCAGACCGTCGCGCCACCCTCATCAGTGCCCCACCGGTAGCCATGGTCCAGGAGCAGGGCATGGAGACTGGATGCCGCGGCCCCGACCTCGCGGGACGCCACCGACGCAGCCTTGCGCGTCGGAGCAACGACGAGCATCCGACGCCGTTGGGCCGTGAGCGCGGCGAACGCAACGCGCAACATCAACGTCTTGCCCGTGCCGGCAGGGCCCGTCACCGTCACGAGCCCGTCTGTGCCGGCGATGGCGCAGGCCGCGACGGCCTGCGAGGCATCCAGTGTCGAGAGATCTTCGTTGTGTGCGAACCGGCGCAGCTCGTTCGGCAGCAGGGAGCGCCCCTGCCGTGCGAGCACGTCCAGACGCCCGGCGAGGCGCACCTTGGCACGTACGGTCTCGGTCGCCATGAAGGCCTTCACGTGCGCGGGCGGGTCATCAGCAACGAGGCAATGCACGGCACGGGCGGCGTCCGCGGTGACGTCGGCGATCAGGCCGTCGAGCTGGTCGCGCTCTGCAACGACACCGGTTCGCGAGAGTGCGCGGATCGCACCCGCGCGAAGGTCGAAGATGCTGAATCGCCCACCGCTGGAGGTGGACCGTTTGTCCGCATCGACAATCGCCTGCGCGGCGAGTAGATCGAGGTCGACGACGTGCAGGTCACTGACGAGGATCGGAACGGCTGAATGCGGCGCGATCAAGTTCGGATCGAGCGCCGCGATCTCGTCGCGGACCGTGGACTCCCAGGACATTACATCGATGTCGGCGGGCTTGTTCGGACGCGCCACCGCCCAGGCGCGTCGGTCGATCTGCTGCAGAGCCTCGACGCTCGGCGCCAATCCTCCGTGTGCTGCCGACCATTCGGCGATCAGTCGGGCACGGTTGGACTCGATCTGTGCGGATCGCCGTGAGAGGGGGCGCACGGCGCTGGCGAGCTCGGTGATCTCCCCCGCGCCGTTGAGCGTGTAGCCGTGCCGGGCAAGCGCGGCGATCCATGCGGGATCGGTGCGGGCGGCGAGTTCGCCTTCGGCGTTGATGACGGTATGCAGCTTCATCGCGGCGCGGGAGTCGAGATTCGACCATTGGCCATCCGCGCCAAGGACCTTGATGTTTAACCACAGGTGCCGGTGGATGTGAGGGTCGAGCGCGCGTGAGCGACGGTGCTGGAGCTCAACGACTTCGATCCGGGCGATGTCTTCACGTATGAGTCCGTTGTGCCCTCGGCGCGCGTTGAGCTCGCTTTGCCAAGTCAGCAGGATGCGGTCACGGAGCCGGTCCTGCATCGCTTCGAACTCGGTGGCGAGCTCGGGGTGCAGGAGCGCGGCGATGCTGTAGGTCTTCGGGTGGTTGATCGTCCCATCGAGGAGGAGGTCCGCGTCGGGGGTCAGGCGCTGGTGGCCGCGCTCCTCCCCCGTGATCGGATCGTGCCCGGTGATCCAGACCCGCAGACCGCCGGCAGCGAGCTGATCGCTACCGATCCGGCCACTCGCGACGATGAACCTGGTGACGGTCGATTCGGATGCCTCGGCGTACTTCTCGAGCGCCTCAGCGCCGCTCGTGTGCGATCGGTGTGCGTCGCAGGTTCCCTCGAGCGCGTAGGCGATCGCCTGCCGGACGCCACGGGAGTCGACACCCCTCTTCCACCGCTCCAGGCCCCCGCGCATAGCGCCAGACTAGACTCGTGATTTGCCACTTATCCAGGTATTTTTCTCGGCTGTCGGCACGTGGAGCGCAATGGCGCTAGATGGCGCCGGGCATCATGGATGCCTGCGTGCATCGTAGTTTCGATTCTGCGAGAGCTGTCGCATGGAGAACCCATATGCTCGGAAAGTCGGAGCGCCGCTCTTGGGGGAATCAGATCGGGACCCTTTGGTTCGCGCAGCAATTCGTAGTTGATGCGCATCGTCATGGAAGACTGCAGGAAGCGCCGCCCGCTCTAGCGGCCGCATATCGACATGGAGGCGCGACCTTGGTCGAGGGCAAACAGATTCGGGTCTACCTGGTGGACGGAACACCGGGCGGCCTGTTGACGGCCGAGATTATGAATTGGACAGGTCACATCATTGCGGCCCCACGCTCGGACATCGCAAGTCTGCTTGCCCGCGAGGAGGTCCGTCGAACCGGCGTGTACCTTCTACTCGGCGACGATCCAGAATCGCAGGCACCTTCGGGCAAGGCCGTCTACGTCGGTGAGGGTGACGATATTGCAGTTCGACTTCGCCAGCATGCACGTGCCGAGGAGGTTGGCGGGAAGGACTTCTGGGATCGAGTGGTCGTCCTGACATCGAAGGACGCAAACGTCACGAAGGCGCATGCGCGCTATCTCGAGGCGAAACTCATCGCCGCAGCCGCGACAGCCAAGCGAGCCACAGTGATGAATGGGACAGCGCCGAGCCCAATCCAGCTGCCCGAGGCTGATCGATCGGACATGGAGTACTACCTCAGCCAAGTGCAAATAGTTCTTCCGGTCCTCGGAATAACGGAGTTCCGCCCGACGCGTGTCATGAACATTAGTAAGGCGAGTTCGCCGTCAGCCGACCCGGCTGGCGCACGAACGTCCCCCACCTTCCGATTTGATATTCCCCGCCATGGCGTCTCAGCCGTGGCCCAAGAGGTCGACGGTGAGTTCACCGTGCTGCAGGGTTCAACCGCCAGGGCAGATTGGGTCGGGACGCATCGGCACCCTGGGTACCAGCAACAACACATCGCGCTGCTCAGCGACGGGACGCTTCTGCAGGAAGCAGGCACGCTCGCACGATTCACCCAAGACGTGGTGTTCTCGTCGCCGTCAGCAGCAGCTGCAGTGGTCGCGGGTCGCTCTGCAAACGGACGCACATCTTGGATTGACGCCGCAACCGGTACGAATTTCGGCGATTGGCAGAGCCGAGGAATCAGCGATCAAACTTCTCCGGACAGTCCAGAAGTGACTCAGGACGTCTTCTGAGTACGCTGTCGCCCTTGAGGCGAGCAGGCGATCGGAGAGCCGACCGCCGCAATCGGCACTGGATTTGAACCCGATCATCTGCGCTTCTGGTGCGCTCGATGCAGGTGAGGCACCAGCGACTGTGCACATTGCAACTTGCGTTTCACCGGATGCGTGCGTCACAGGGCAATGTGCGAGGCGCTGAGTCGCGACTGGGTTCCCGCTGATGGGCGCTGCAATATCGCGCACTTAGCCGCCCGACCCCGCAGATCGTCTGTCCGCGCAATCCGATACTGTCCGAGTGTCGACGGTGCGCTTCCAGAACCGACTTGACGCGTTCACTGACGGAAGGATCTTCTTGTTCATCCTCTCTGATGGCACCCTCGTCACCTCTGCGAGCGACCTCACCACGGCGTCGAAGTGTGAGTTCGCGTTCCTGCGCAAGCTCGATCAGCTGCGCGGTCGCATCGACAAGCTCGCCGTCAAGGAAGACAAGCTGATGAACCGCACGGCTGCGCTGGGCGACGAACACGAACTGCGCGTGCTGCAGAAGTACCGCGACGAGTTCGGGCTCGGCGTGCGCGAGTTTGCGCGACCTGACCCGCTTACGCGCGAGTCCATGAGCGGGGCGGCAGCGCTCGCCGCTCAAGCCTTCGAAGACGGCGTCGATGTCGTGTTCCAAGCGACGATGTTTGAAGACGACGCGACTACGGGCACGGCCTTCGTCGGGTTCGCCGACTTCATCGGTCGCCAGCCTGACGGTCGCTACCGAGTGGAGGACACGAAGCTCGCGCGTTCCGAGAAGGTCACGGCGGTGCTCCAGCTCGCGGCCTACGCTGACATCCTCGAGCGCAACGGCATCCGGGTCGATGACAC
Organism: Microbacterium terricola; assembly: GCF_027943945.1. NCBI lineage: Bacteria > Bacillati > Actinomycetota > Actinomycetes > Micrococcales > Microbacteriaceae > Microbacterium > Microbacterium terricola. The sequence goes on from NZ_AP027141.1 coordinate 2,055,954, forward strand.
CGTGACGCTCCTGTTGGGCGATGGCACCCCGTCGCACCACCTCGTCGAGGATCTCCTGCCCGTATACCGGGTGCGACGTCGGCGTCTGTTTGAACTCCTGTGCATCCGCGACGCCGAAGGCGCCGATGGTGTCCCCGTGACCTGGGGTGACGTTCGATTCTCGATCTGTGGGGCATGCGACCACTGCGAGGCCGAGATCGAGGCGCAGCGCGATGTGCTGTTGGTCGCGAACCTTCGCCGTTCGCAGCGCGAACGCCTTGCGAAGGCCAACATCCGCACGATCGACCAGCTCGCCGAGAGCGCCAGCACCGTCGAAGGGATCGGTGCGCGAACGCTCGAAAATCTGCGCGCACAAGCAGGGCTGCAGTTGAACGCGGTGAAAGGGGAGGCGCCGCCCTACGAGTTGACCTCGGCCGTGCCGCTCCTCGCGCTGCCGGCACCTGACCCCGGAGACATCTTCTTCGACTTCGAAGGCGATCCGCTCTACACCGACGGTTCGGGGCACGTGTGGGGCCTTGACTACCTGTTCGGGCTCGTCGAGGACGATGGCACGTTCCGGGCGTTCTGGGCGCACGACTTCGCGGAAGAGGGTCGCGCGCTCCGCGACTTCCTCAACTACGTCACGGCGCGGCGCGCGCAGCATCCGAACATGCACATCTACCACTACGCGTCGTATGAACGCACGCACCTGGCGCAGCTCGCGATCCGGCACGGCTACGGCGAAGACATCGTCGACAATCTCTTTCGTCGCCACGTGCTCGTCGACTTGTACGCGACTGTGCGCGGCGCGCTCCGCGTGGGTTCGCCCTCGTACTCGATCAAGAAGCTCGAGCCCCTCTACATGGGCGCCGACCTGCGTAACGACGATGGAGTGACCAACGCGGGCGACTCGATCGTCGAGTATGCGGAGGCGGTCGAGCTGAGACGCATCCGCGACTTCGAGAGCTACCAGCAGAAGCTCGACAAGATCGCGGAATACAACGAGTACGACTGTCGCTCGACGCTCGCTCTACGTGACTGGCTGCGATCGCTCGCTCCGGATGCCGCGACGCGGGTGGATGCCGATGAAGCGGTCGAGCGCGCTGAGCCGACGCTGAGCGTGCTGGCGGTTGAGGAGACAGTGCTCTCCGAGTCGCTCCAGCAACTGGCCGGCGACCCTCTGACGGTCCAAGACAATCCGTCGCGCTTCGCGGCGGCGCTCGCCGCGGCCGCCGTCCGATACTACGGCCGGGAAGACAAGAAGGGCTGGTGGGAGCACTTCGCCCGTCTGCTCGAGCCCATCGACGAATGGGCTGACGACCGCGACGTGCTCGCCATCCACGGCGTCGAGGTGGTGCAGGACTGGCACCGCGAGACCGCGCGACAGAACCTCCGGCGCACTCTCCGCCTCACGGGCACCGCGGGGCCCGGCTCGAAGTTCAAGGCATCCGATCAGGCCAACGCTCGCCTCGTCTACGAGAGCGACAGCGATGCTCCCCGCACTGAACGCGACGACCCGCGAGCCCGCCCGACCCACGACGCGACCATCACCTCGGTCGAGGGCGACGCAGCAGACGACGTTCTGATCGTGCGCGAGGTGCTCCGCAAGGGCGAGGAGACCTACTCCGCGCTGCCGATCGCGCTCGTTCCGGGCGGCCCGATCGCTGTCACCGCCCAGCGGAACGCGATCCTCGAATGGGCGAGGAGTCTGCTCGCTGCCTACCCCGACGTGCCGCAGGATCCCGCGGGTGACATCCTACTCCGCCGACACCCTCGCACCCAATCGGGCCGCCTCACTCCCGTCGACGTACTTGACTCCCCCGCTCTCGCCGCCGCCATCCGCGATGTCGATCGGTCCTACCTCGCGGTGCAGGGGCCTCCCGGAACCGGCAAGACGCACACCGGCGCCCACGCAATCGCAGAACTGGTGAACGAGGGGTGGAAGATCGGTGTCACCGCGCAGTCCCACGCCGTCATCGACAACTTCCTCAGCGGAATCGTCAAAGCGGGTATCGACCCTGCCTTGCTCGCGCACGTCTCAGGAGACCAGAGGGCGCCCTACGAATCGGTCGATTCCTCGAAGATCTCAGCATGGACAGATAGCCAGCCTGCCGGCTATGTCGTCGGCGCGACCGCCTGGGCGTTCTCGAACGAGAAGCAGATCGCGCGACAGCAGCTCGATCTGCTCGTCATCGACGAGGCGGGGCAGTTCTCACTCGCCAACACAATCGCGGTCTCGCTCGGCGCCCAGCGCGTGCTGCTGCTCGGCGACCCGCAGCAGTTGCCTCAGGTGTCGCAGGGCACCCACCCGCAGCCGGTCGACGAATCAGCGCTCGGCTGGATCGCCGACGGCGCGAGCGTGCTGCCACCCGAATTCGGATACTTCCTGCCACTCACTCGACGGATGGATGCCGCGCTCACCCGTCAGGTGTCGCAGCTGTCCTACGCCAACGCCCTACACGCGCATGAGTGCACTCGCGAGCGTCATCTCGAAGGCTGGGGGTCAGGGCTGCACGCGGTGCCGGTCGAGCACACCGGAAACTCGGTCGCATCGTCGGAGGAGGGATCCGCCGTCGTCGACCTCGTGCGTCAGCTTGTCGGGGCGCATTGGACCGACCCATCGAGCGGACGTACCAACGAAGCGCTCCGCCCAAACGACATCATCATCGTCACGCCATATAACGCCCAGCGCCAGCTCGTCCTCGACTCCCTCGCGGCAGCAGGGTTCTCAGATATGCAGGTAGGCACTGTCGACAAGTTCCAGGGGCGCGAGGCAGTGGTCTCGATCGTGTCGCTCGCCGCCTCGGATGCGTCAGAGGCGCCACGCGGAATGGACTTCCTTATCAACCGCAATCGCCTGAATGTGGCGATCTCCCGTGCACAGTGGGCCAGCTGGTTGGTCCACTCCCCTGGCCTCACTTCGCACTTGCCGACGACCGTGACCGGGGTGAAGGAGCTCAGCGCGTTTGTTCGGCTCATCGAAGCCATCGACGGCCCCTAGTCCGGAACGCCTTGACGGGCGTTGCGCTACAACAGGCTCGCATCAAGTCGGACTATCAGAGCTTCTCCCATTGAGGGGATGCAACGCGGCAGTTTCTGGTGCCGTCGTCCAGATCACCGTTCCAGGCGCGAGCTTCGATTCCTAGCCCGATCCGGCAACGCGCGAAGCCACACTGCTCCTGGCTTGCTCATGTCAATGTCGGTGGCCTGATGTAGTCTGATGGACTTTCCCGAGCTGGGGAGGTGGTGGTGCCACCCGTCCCTCGGCATCGTCGATGCAGCTTGACGAAGAGGAGAGATCCATGGCCAATAAGACATTCCACGACAGCGAACTCGAGCACGTGCCCGCGGTGATGCTCGGCGGACCGATCGACGGGAAGCGGTATCGCATGCCCGTTTTCCCCGGTGGGGGCATTCCGACAGCATTCAGCACACCATTGCAGCAGCCGCACGAATCGAGCCCCAAGGCGGTGTACCTTCGCGAGGGCGATACACCCATTAGCGGATACTACGTGTACTTCTTCGACCGGATTGCCGACTCGTATTCGGCGCCCGTCCTGCACGAGACGCCGGAGCGCCACCGCATTTAGACCTGTCGCGGATCTATCCGCGATAGACGATCATGCGGGCGGTACGGCGAGCGGCGGAGTGCCCACCAACTATGGCGACCGACCTACTTCAGCGGTGTACCGCGGACCACTTGGCTCAGCGGGTACGAGCGGACGTTCTCGGCGCCACGAGTCGACTCGTGCTTCACGAGGATGTTGCCGGGGCGCTTTGTGTCGACACCGACGACGACCCCCGTCCAGTCGAGGCCGAGGCGATCAACCACGACGACCCTCGCGCCGAGGTTCGCGTTTCCGACCCCGGCTGCGGCGGGCACCGGCTGGCCTGCGGCTGCGGCACGTGCTGGTCTGTCGGCAGGCTGTGGCGGCTTCGGCAGTGCAGGGGGCGCCGTTGCCCCACCACCCTGCGCTTTGCCGGAACCCTTCGAATTCCCGGCAGGGAGCAGATCGCGAACCTGCTCCAGCACGGCGGCCGCAGTTGGGCGCGCGAACGGGTCAAAGGCGAGCATCGGCGTGATCAGGTCTCGAAGTACGGGTTTCAAGGACACGAGTTGGGCGCCTTTACGCATCGCACGGCGAACGGTTTCGTCCTCACCGAATGGGTCCGTGCCCCAGATGTCCGGCAGCCGGACGCCCGCGGCAATCGCGAGAGTCACCCCGAGCTTGAACACATCGGCAGCGGGCGCGAAATCCCGCTCTTCGATCACTTCGTCGAGTTGCTCCGGGGTGAAGAAGCCGGGTGTCCCGCCAAGGCGCCCCTTCTGGTTCGCCTTCGTGACGAGCCCGAAATCGATGAGGCGAGCCCTGCCCGGTTCGAGCATGACGTTGTCTGGTTTGAGATCGAGGTGGACGAGCCCGACGTGATGAATAGCGACGAGGGCGGCGACGATATCGTGCGCGAGATCGAGGAGCTGGTTCTGATCCATCGGCCCGACCGTGCCGACTTGCTCCGCGAGACTGCGCCCGCTGATGAGTTCGGTCGCGAACCACGGCACATCCCAGCCAGCCTGGGTCTGCTGCGTCGCGGCCTCGAAGACGCCAGGGATGTACGGACTGTCGATCTTGCTCAGGACCATCGCCTCGAAAAGAAAGGCCTTCACTTCACCCGCGAGCCAGGCGTCGAATCGGGCTGGCGGGATCGGCACTTCATCCGGGGCGGGCGGCAGCATCAGCTTGATGACGCCACGATTGAGTCGTCCGCCGGCCACACCCACCCGGGTAAGCGAGTGGTCCTCCCTCTTCCAGATGGCTCGCCACGTCGTGCCCTGGCCTCCGCGCCCCAGCGGCTCCGTGAGCTCCCAGTTCCCCACCTGGCGCCCTCGGACGACCTCCTGGAGCGCTGCCTGTGCTGGATGCAGACCCGCCACCGTCACGCGCCTTCGATCGGCGTGCGGGCGTAGGTGAAGGTCGTGTCGGATTTGATGCGCCGGAACTCCTGTCGAGCTTCTGCGATCGCATTCGTCGGAGGCTCCCAGATGTCGAGGCCCTTCCCCAGAAGAATTCGCCAGCCGTGGTCAGTGACGATCGAACGGTCGTGGATGCCATCGACAAGCCGGATGTCCAGGTTGACGCCGAAGCTCAGTGCAGCTTCGCGCAAAGCAACGAGGCGCTCGAGCTGGTCCTTCTTCAAGTGATCCTTGTCCGTCTGCGTAGTGACGAGTTCGACGACGACCTCATCGGCCGGCCCCTTGGCGAGAGCGATAAGCCCAAGGAGGTCTCCGACGTTGCGAACTTGGTGTGGCATCCGGATGTAGGGGTCGATGACGGTGATCTTTGCGGCACCCACGACGTAGGGCAAAATCACGTTCTCATACGACACACCCGTCTGCCCCGCCTTGAAGTCACGGATGCCCTCGAAGAGCGGCGTCGTGGCGTCGGGAACGACGGGTGCATCGCTACCATCGGGCACAATCGGCAGCGGCGGGGCAACTGAGACGACGGAATACGGCTGATGTGTGGGCGCCGGCGGAGTGTAGGTGGGCAAGTCGCTCCCAGCGATTCCGGAGCCCAGGGCTTCCGTGTCCCAATCGCGGCGGTACAGCTGCGGGTACTGATTCTCCTCAACCGTGACGACGTCGTGCCAGGCGCCGAGCGCGTCCTGGTAGCCAAAGCGCGGCGGGTTGTCCCGCATGGTCGCGTCGATGCGCAGAATCTGATCCTTGACTCGCTTGCGGCCCTCGATGGCGTAGGCGAGCACCTGTTCCATCTCGTCCGGAGTGGCAGTTCCCGTCGGATGGATGAGCTTCATGAGGCCGGAGAAGGTCTTGTTGATGCCGTCGCGGTCGCGGGTGGAAATGTCAGAGCCGAGTGTGAAGTGCGCCTGGTACTTATCGGAGAAATCCTCCGATCGCTTGGAGTGGAGGATCTCGGCAAGGTAGTCGACAACGAAGCCATAACCGTCAGAGAACATCTCTGAGCGGATCGGCGACACTTCCCACCCGGGGATGTAGTGGTGAATGCGGTCGAGCCACGCAGCATCGCGGTATGAATCAGGAAGCTCGTCGAAGAGATCGGAGTGTTGCAGCATATATGGCACGGTGTGGGACGTGTTGCCGATGAAGACCATGGATGCCTCAGCCCCGAGCGGCTGGTTGCCGCGGTTGAACTGCTTGTTCGCCATGTAGTTCTTCATGATGTTGACCAGGTTCTGGTCGGTGCGGCGATTCGCCGCGAACTCGTCAAAGGCGACGACATCCCAGTAGCCGACCAGCCCGAGCTTGCCGTTCGCGTTGTTGACGAAGAGCTTTGCGACTGTGACCTCGCCACCGGAGATCAGCGCACCGTTCGGCGAGAGCTCGCTGAATGTATGCGACTTTCCGGTGCCCTTCGGGCCGAGCTCGACGAGGTTGTAGTTGCGCTCGACGAAAGGGATGAGCCGGGTGAGGGCGATGAGCTTGCCTCTGCGGCTGAATTGGTCCGGGTTGAGCCCGATCGACTGCATCAGGACGTCGATCCACTCGTCCGTCGTGAACGATGCGCGCGCCGCGTAGTAGCGATCGAAGTCGACGCCGGCGATCTGGATCGGCTTGAGGTTCGCGAGCACCCACGGCTCGGTCGGACCGTCACTCGGCTGATACTCGATGTCGCAGATGCACCAGACGCCGCCAACAAGCAGCTTCTGGTTGTTCGTCACGGTGTTGGCGTCGATCGGCACGCCCTTGATGTCGAGGTTCTCGAAAGACGCCTCGTAGAAGTCCTGCTTCGTATTGAGGTCGACGGTGACCCGGTCGATGATCCGGTGCTTGCCCTTCTCGCGGATCGTCGACTGGATCAGTACCTTCTCGTTCCGGTTGACATAGTGCTCGGCGAGGATGCTGCGCACCATGTCGATGCCGTCCTGGATGGTGTCCTCGTCGTCAGAGGCGGCGTACTGGCCGAGGAGGTACTCGAGCACATATCCGGGCACAACGGCGTTGCCGCGCACCGCTTTGACGAGGTCTTTGCGGACCACGGATCCGGCGAAGAGGTCATTCACCTTCCGATCGAGGTCGGACTCCTCGTCGGTGAAGGCAGGCACATAGACCTCCTCATCCTCGGCTACACCGAGATCGCTAAGTGCCTCGTCGAGGTTCGTCATGGATCCTCCTCCCCTTAGAAGTCTGGCGTAGCCGTGATCCGGTTCGTGAACATGTGCTTGTAAGGCGCCTGCCACGAATTGCTGTTCGCGCTCGGCTGTTCGAGTCGGAGCTCGACTTGCGCGCCAAGCGGCACTCCAGCGTCGGGGCGGATCTGAAGCTTGATCTCCTGCAGGCGATCCCGCTCATCACCCGTCGCGGCGAAGACAACGACCACCTGGTCTGAGATCAGGGCGTCGCCGTAGTAGAAGGCAGCGCGGAGCTCCCGCGCGTGGGTGCGCTCGCTGATGGGTTCGGCCTGCAGCAGGCTGATCCGCACGATCGCGTTTGTCAGCACGTCGCTCTTGGGCTTGATCTGCACGTCGACCGGCTTCGCCTCACTCTTGCCCTTGCGGGTGACGGTGACGACAGGCACGACGACCTCCTGCAATGTCGCGCCACCGTGGACGAAACGATCTGCGGCACCCTGGAGCTTTTGCGTGAGTCTGTAGATCGACTTCGGAATGTGCACCTGCCAGTCGCCGGTGAGCCCGAGCTGTGATGAGGCGAACGTGTTGAAGGAAGCTGTCTGTTTGAAGTCCTCGCCGAGCAGGAAGCGTCGGTCTCGGTACTTGATGTCACCGTGTGGTTCTTCATCTAGTTTGCTGCCATCGCCGATCTTCGATTCCTGAAAGAGAAACCCGTGATCGCTGGTGATGAGCACGTTCGCGTCGGCGGAGGTGAGATTGCCGATCAGTTTCGTCAATTCTGCGATGGCATCTCTCGCCGCCTCGGGAGTACCAGACTCGGCGCCGAGCTTGTGGCTGCGCTTGTCGATGGTGTCGTGGTAGACGTACACAATCTTGTGTTGCTGCAGATAGGGCCGCAGCTCGTCCTTGATCTTCTTCGCGAGCACGTCCTCGGCGCTGATGGCGGTGCCGCCGATTCCGTCGAGGATCTTCGTTCGGTTGACGAGGCCGCCGGCCGGCTTACCGTCGACGACGACGTCGCTTCCCTTGCCCGCAAATCCGATGGTCGTGTGCGGAAGCAAGGACGCCATGCCCAGCTGCGTGTAGCTCGGAAGGGCACCGAGGATGATGTCGACCTTCGCGTCATAGGCGATTTTCGTATCGCTCCGCAGGGCGGAGGCGAGTTCGTCGGCGACCTCATAGCGGAGCGCGTCGGAGATGACGACGACGACGCGGCGTCCTTGCGAGACGATCGGGTCAACGAACGACTTGTGGAATGACCCCTGCGACCGGTACGCGACCGACTTCCATGACTGAACGGCATCGATCTGCTTCTGCCACTCGGTTGCGAGCGGGAAGACGTATTTGTTTGTGTAGTACAGCTCGACCTGCTCGATGAGTGGGGCGAGCTGATCGGCGTGTTCGGTGGCGTGAGTGGCGAGAAGGAACTGTCGGTAACGCTGGTCTATGCGGTACCAGCGGTCCTTGTACTTCGAGAGCCCGTCGTCGAAGTCAGCAATTGCGACGCTCAGTGTGCTGATGTCATGCAGCAGTTCGGCGGCGGAGCGGATGGCGGTGTAGAGCGCGCGGATTGACGGATCGAGGGTGTACCAGAAGGTGGTCTGGCGGGCTCTCTCCGCTTCCTGCAGGTCGCGGACGGTGAGGCTCTGGTTGCTGACGCCGAGGGCGAGGTCGCCGATGATCTTCCAGTCGATCGCCTCGAAGACATCGGAATTGAGCACCTCGTGGTAGTCACGATCGGCGATCTGGGCTTCGACGCCGAGGTCTCTCTCGACGCGGCGGGCAAGCGCTGCCATTGCTTCGCGGCTCCGGACATCATTCCGCCACGCGCTGTAATCGTGTCGAAGCCCGACTCGAGCGGAACCGAAGTCGGTATTCGCCTGCGTGAACACCCACTCGACGAAGTCGCCGATCTTCGGATCCGGCGACTCGTAGCCGTAGATTCCTTTGGCGCCTTCCCAGTAGAAATCAGTCAGTCCGTAAGAATGGAGCGCGTCGTAGCCAACCGACGCTCCCGAGGCATTCTCGATGAGAAGAGCCCTGGTGAGCTCACCGAAGCTGTGTGCCTTGAGCCCGAGCGCGACTGCACTCATCTTTGCGCGGAGCATCGTGCGGTCGTCGTCGGCGCTGAGTAGCCCCTTGAGCTTTGCTTTGCGATCGGCACTGTTGAAGAACTTCGGATGCTGAGCGACGACCGGTTGCATCGAGAGCGGGAGGCCGAGATCCTGCGCGTCCATCGAGGCGCGATCAGCGGTGAAGACTCCGTAGGCGAGTTCGAGGTCCCATAGCCAATTGCCCACGCCGCCGGGGATGGGGCCCTTGCGGTAGACGATGAAGGCCTGGTTTGGCTGCTCTTTCAGTAGCCGATGTTTGACCGCATACTCGTCACCGTCGACCCGGATGACCTCAATTTCGTCGAGTTCCGCCTCGAGCTGATCGAGGTCGGCCTGGTAGTCGCCCTCCGGATCGTGCCAGAAGACGATGTGACGGTCACCCGACTTCCTGCCGCTCGCGAAGCGCTCGGCGAGCCCCTTCTTCAGGACGCCGATGTCACTCACCGGAGCCGCCCCTCTTCAGACCGATGTCCTTGAGCGCGGCTCCTAGCTTCTGGTAGTTGACGAGTACGCCGTCGTCGAGGTCGAGGGCGATCTGCTGGCCCGCCAGAGGGAAGAGCACGTCGTGCTCGTAATCGCGGAGCTCGACCAGGACCTTGCGGATCCGGTCAGCTTCCTTCAGCGCGGCAGCTACTTCACGCGGTGACGCACCGCCCATGCCGGCGGCGACGCGGCCCTGGTGCTCGAGATTGGCTTCAAGCTTGCCGATGAACTCGCGGAGGTAGCCGGTGAGCACAGTCGATGCTGTGGAGGGGTTGTAGCGGTGCAAGTAGATCAGGGCGCTGAATGAACCCTTCGGGCTCCGGAAGAGCCAGTAGATCGGGCGCTTCTTGTACCGCCTGACGTGGTCGTCGTAGAACGACTTCACGAAATAGTCACGGATGTCCTTCACCCCGAGCGACTCGGTGACAAACTGCAGGTTCTCCTCGAAGTGCTCCTCACCCAAGGCCACGCGAAGGAACTTGCGGAACCGGGCGACGATGTCGTCCTCGAACCAATCGCCATCGACGATCGGGATCACATTGTCGTGGTCTGGCATGAACGACGGATTCGGGACCTTCGCCACGTACTCCCCAAGCGTGTTCCCCTGGTCGGCGAGGATCAGCCCCGGCTCGTCGAGACTGTAGCGCCCGAACATGCAGCCGACTGCGTAGGAGATGAAGTCCAGAACGGCATCAGCGATCGCGTAGACGTCTTCTGCCCAGGCATTCGCAGACTTGGGGGCAGTCTCACTCCTAACACCGAGCTCTGCATCAAAGTACGCGTCAAGCCAGCGTTCGAGAGCGTCGAGCTCCACCTGACCCGCCGAGAATCGGGCCCGCCGCCGCTCGAGGATGGCAGGAAGGCGCCCTCCGTGATCGCTTAGGTCGATCCCCTCGAACTCCCACGTTGTCTCCCGGGAACCCCATTCTGCTCGCTGAATATCGACCGCGCGCGACACCTCGCGGTCAATGGCATCGCTGGGACCGCTCTCGGGCACGGGAACCGCACCCACATAATCGGGCGGCAAGTTGATCGTCGGATTAAGGCCGTGGAGCACGGCTTCGATAGCACGTGAGTTCATCAACCCCATCAGGTAGAGATCGGCGGAGGATTGACAAATCCCGCCGGCCGCGTCGTACAAGTGCCCTTGATCGACGAGCCGGAACGACGGCCGGCCAGTCGTTATGCTGCTCCAACTGATCCCACGCTTGAAGATTCGAGTCAGATTGGTGTTTGTGGCGCGGACTCGTTTGCCGTCGGGCGTCATCGTGGTCTGAATAGCGCGCCCATCGTGGGACCAGTCGACAACGGCATCGACGTTGCCGAACCACTTTCTATAGCTCCCGCCCCTGGCGTACGGGAACCATCGACTCCCGAGCGCCTCCGCAGCCTTGCGCGTATCGGCACCGAATCCAATGTTGTCGAACTCGACCTCCCACCATTGGCGCACAAACGATGCGTTGTCGGCCGTCACCATGCCCTTTGCGGTCTCCGCGACTGAACCAACCGAGCGCCCGCTCCCGAACAAGCTGGTGACTTCGTGTGAGAACCAGTACGCAAACGGACTCCTTGGGACGTTTAGCAAGTCGCGAAGGTTCTTCTTGAACCATCGCGGATCGTCGGGTGCCGAAACCAGGGCTCGGAAAGTGGCATCCTTCGCGCTTGCGGGAGAGATGTCTACCAGGCGGGCAACCGAGGTCTCGCCCACGGCCGCGCCGGCCCGGACCGTGAATGCCACCGTGGTGACAACTTCCCCGCCAATCGACTCAAACGCTCCAGCTCCGAGGTGGGCGATGGTGTTCACTGCGTGGCTACGAAGAAGCAGCGCCCGGAGCGCCTGGAATGCCGCGAGGAACATCCAAGACTGCATTGTGATCATGCCTACCTCGCCACGAGCGAGCGCAAGCAGAAGGTTGCGCTCGATGAACATAGCGAAGAGATCGTTCTTGGATTGGGGAAAGTTCCTGGCAGCAAACTCGACTAGCGGGCCGCCCATACTCGCAGTTCCCATGTATGGAGGATTCGCGACGACGACGGCATACCGCTTCGAAAGGTACGCCGTTTGCGCGAGGACGGCCCCGGCCTTCCCGAGCGTTTCGCCGTGCAGTAGATCGCGCTCTGTCGGGGCCCCCTCAATTGCCGACTTCAACGGCGCGGTGAGCTGCTCCTTCGGCCGGATGAGTGAGCCGAATGTGTCGGCGTGCTCGAACGCGTTCCAGAATTCGTCCGCGTCGCTGCGTGTGAGTCCGGCGCCGTCGGTGAGTGACCAAAGGTAGTCGAGTTCAGCGAGGTCGAAGTGGATGGCCTCGAGCACGCGAACGTTCGGCGCGACAGGGTTCTTCAGGAAGAGCTTCCGCCTTGCGGCCGCCTTCATTGTGAGGGCGAAGGCGGCGAGCGCACCGGCGCGGGGGTCGATCTCGGTCCCGTAGAGATTGTGCTGGAGGATCAGGCCCGGGATCTCTGCGGGGTCATAGCCCCTCTCCATGTAGATCGCGTAAAGCAGGTCGAAGGCGTACGTGAGCATGTGCCCCGAACCGACCGCCGGGTCGATGATCTTCAACTCCTCCGGCTTCGCGATCTTGAGGAAGTCCGTCTCCTCGTCGACCGGCTTGATGTAGTAGTCCATCTGCTCGGCCAGCCGGGAGGAGGGGTTGTTCAGCAGCCAGAGTCGCCCGACCGAGTTTTCTACGAGGTACCGCACGATCCAGTGGGGAGTGAAGAGCTGGGTAGCGGCAGGAATCTCGGCGGCGCCGGCCTTCTTATTCTTCTTGAATCCGTCGAAGACCTCGTCTTTCCGCTCCGAGATGTAGAACTGGTAGAGCCATCCGATCACCTCGACGTCGCGGCATACCTCCTCAGTGAGGGTCCTCACCGCACGGTCCCGCAGCGAGTCGACAGCGAGCAGCGCGGCCGGTATGAGCAGCTCGGTGTAATCGCCCTCGCGCTCGAACATGAACGGCATGGCCTTGTGCCATGAGCGGCAGTACGCCTCGAGGAGCAAGCCGTAGGCTTCCCCGTCAGGGTCTTGGCTCGGGCGGGTTCGGTTGAAGAGCGCAGTGATCGTCTCCTGCGTCTTCTCCGGGACGACGGAGCTGTCTAAGGAGCCCGCCTTCGCCTCGGCGAGCACCTCTGGTTGACCAGTCGCGCGGCCCGCTTCCGGCGAGACTATCGCGGACGGCGTGTAGCCGTTCGCATCCATGAAGCGCAGCGCGATGATCCGGTTGAACCAGGTATAGGCAACCCGGTCGATCACCTGGTCGCGCCCGTCTCTGACGATTGCCTCCTCCAGTCGGCGGACGGCGGCAAGCGACTCGACGCGTGCTAGCGAGTTCTCCGCGAGAACGACGGAGACCCGCGCTCCCACTTCCTTGATCAGATCGGTGCGCGCCTTCGTGGCAAAGGACTTGAGCGGTGCAGTCTCCATCAGCGCGTGATCCGCTTCCCCTCGGCGATTGTGGACTGGAGCGCAGCGCGGAGCGCTTCGACGTACTCGTCGACATCCGCAGCGCTCGTGAGCACGAACTTTCCTCCGGCGACGTCGATCTGCGAAATGGCCACGGTGGGTTTCGGCTGGGGCACAGTGGGGGGCTTCGGCGAGATCGGCCCCTCCCCTCCGTTCGCGAAGCCCGAGGGCTCGCCACCGGCGAGATCGACCACGGGGCGCGCGGCGGCGAGATCGGCGACGAGGGATGGGAAGGTCGACGTCGCGAAGCTGTTGGACGCGAGCTTGATCTTCGAGATGCTGGTCTCTTCCCACACCTGCTGGATCGCGCGGTCGACGCGATCGAGCGCCCGGCCCTGCGCGGCTTCGTTCGCCTCGTTGTACTCGGCGGTGCGCTGCAGCTGGATGCGGCGTTGCTCTATCGAATCAGCCGCCTTGCCCTGCTCGTCTTTGACAAGCTCACCGACCTGCTGCCGCAGCGCGTCGGCCTGGTGCTGAAGATCCACGATCCGGTGTCCCCGGAACACGGCGAGATCATCCAACAGCACCTGCACCGGTTCGGCCGCTCCCTTGGGGAGATAGCCGAGGTTGTCGCTCGCATCTCGGAGGAACCTGCGGACTCCGTCGTAGATCGTCTTTCGATCGTCCTTCAGGAAGGCGCGGATCGGGTCGAGCACGGTCTCCTTCGCCTCTACCAGTTCGTCCGCCTGTGCGAACTCAGTCAGGTACCACTCGTCGGTCTTTCCGGCGACGCTCGCCAGCAGGGTGATCGAGGGGTCGAGCTGAGCGATGAAGGGGTAGTCGTAGGCGGCGCGCGCCTCTTTGAGCCTGCCCAGCTGGTCCTTCAGTTTGTCGGCGCCGAAGTGTGCCAGCTCCAGCGGGTCCTTCGGCGTGACGCCCTCGTCGAAGAACTCGGTGACGAACTTGCGGAAGGCGGTGACCTTCTTCTCGTCGTAGCTTTTCTGCACGCCGATCTTGAGGTTGACGAGCTGCTGTGTGTTCTTGAGCAGCGGCGGCATCTCGGTGCGCTTGAGCAGGTTCCCGTTGTGCTCGATTGTGATGCGTGAGCCGCCGAAGAGGTAGGCGATCACGACCAGAATCGAGGTCTGGTCCCAGCCGTAGGGCTTCCCGGTGAACTGATCGACGATCGTCTTGGCCGTGACCTGCTGGCCGATGTTGGCTCGCTGCTGGACACCGACCGAGTAGACCTCGTTCGCGGCATCCGTCAGTGCAGTGTCGACCGTGACGAGACCGTCGGCGGGCGCCTGAACGAACTTCTGGATGTCGGACTCGATGTAGACCTTGCCGCCGAGGAGCGAGAGCTGCGGGTAGGCCTTCGTAACCAGCACACTCAGGCCGTCGAAGACGCGAGTGTCGGCGACCTCGCTGCTCGACTCCACGTCAACCGTGTAGACGATGAGGGTTGCCTTGCCGATCGCGCGGCGCAGGCGCTCCAGCAGTTCCTTCTTCCGCTCAAGGTTCTGCTGCGCCTTGGCCCCGAGGAGGCGCTGCTGCACCGCCGTGAGCGATCCATTCTGCTTCTGCTTGACGTACTTCTCGGTCTTCAGCAGGAGGCGCAGATCACCGAAGAGTCCCGCATCCGCGTCGAGGACAACCCGGACCTCGTCGAGACCTGTGCTGTGCGCCCGGATCGTCTGCAGAACGTGCGGGTAGCCAGGTGTGAAGAAGTGGACGGTCAGTGCGTGTTGCGGACCATAGCTGACGTCATCGATCCGGTAGCCGAAGCTGTAGTCGAGGTAATCCCCCTTGCCCGTCTTGTACCGGAACTTCGGGGTCTTGAGAACGTCCTGCGAGAGCATCTCGAAGAGCCGCTTGCCGACCTCGGAACTGTCAAGATCGACGATCTTGATCTCGTTCTCGATCTCCTGCTCTTCGTTGGTCAGGTACTCGTACGTGTCGCCGTTGCGCTGCACATAGGTCTGCGTCTCCAGCAGCGCGAGCGCTTCCTCGACGTTCTTCGAGAGCTCCTGGAGGTTGCGGCCGAAACGGTCGTATACAAGTACCGTCAGGTTCCGCGCAGTCGCCCGAAACCCATCAACGTACTTGACGAGGAACAGCGCCTTGAGCACGCGGACAGCCAGTTTCGTGACATCAGACTCCTGATCCGGAAGGTTCTTCTCGGCCACGTCAATCGACCGCTTCGTCGCCGCCTGAACGGTGTCGCGGATGCCGGCGAAGAGGTTGTCGAACGCGGCGATCTGGCCGACCTCAGCCCCGTCCAGCTCCTTCGCGACCTGCTGCACGACGCCGAGCATTGATCGTTCGCCGACCGAGGCGTGCCGGCCGGTGAACGCGTTGTGCTCCGACAGGCCGACCAGTGCGGCGCTGAAGAGCGGGAACTGGTAGTTCACGAAGGGGTAGGTCGAAACGAAGCGCGCCTCGTCCGGGTAGTTGGGATAGGTGCGTCCCCCGACGAAGTCGAAGAGAGTCTTGAAGTTGCCGGACTCCTTCGCATAGATCGCTTTCAGCTCGATCACCCCAGTCGAATTCTTCGCCAGGAGGCGCTTGCGGATGACCTCTTCGACATCGGCGCTGGAGAGACTGACGCGCGTCTTGAACCGGCCCTGAATCTTCGAGAAGTCGTACGCCTGCTGCGCCGACTGGTCGCCGACGATCCGGTCAATCGCCTCCTGACTCGTGACGAACACCCAGGCGCGGCCCTTCGCCTTCGTGTTCAGCGTCTCGACGATGGACTGGAGCTGCAGCTTCATCTTCCCGTCTTCGCCGATGAACTGGCCGACCTCGTCAACGAAGAAGTTGAGTCGCATACCCGGCCCCTGCTTGTCGAGCCAGGCGACGACCTCATTTGCGAACTCGTCGATGTCGACGCGGTACGAATCGCGGTACTTCTCCAGAATGTTTTCGGGGGCGCCCGTGGCAGTGCCTGAGATCTCTGCGTAGGCGGCGGCAACGTTCGGCTCTTCCAGCACGTCGAGCTCCCGCCCTTCAGTCCACGGCATGCCGGCGATCCGCTGGTACGTCTCTATGAACTGCGGAAGGAGCCCGCGGGAGTCGAGATCGCGCTCGAAGCGGGCGACGTGCGGCTGCATGCCGTAGTAGCCGCGACTGTTGTTGAAGACTTTGATGAAGACCTTCAGGATCGCGTCGGTCTTGTCGCCGCCCTGGGCGTCGGCCACCTGGTCGATGTTGAAGAGAAGGCTGCGGGCTGGGATGCCTTCCGACTTCTTGAGCGAGGCCTTCAGGAAGTTGTCGGTCGTCTTCGTCTTGAAGCTGTCCGAGACCTGCGCGCGCGGGAAGTCCTGGCCGTCGACGTCCCCAAGCAGGTGCGCCAGCATCTTAAGCAGGTGTGACTTGCCCGAGCCGAAGAAGCCCGAGATCCAGACTCCGTTCGCGTTGCTGTAGTTGGTGTATTCCTCCAGAAGGTTCGACAGCGCCGTCTCCGCCTCCTTGGTGAGGACATACTCCTCGACCTCCGTACCGAGGTGGGTCGTATCGTCGGCCTTGATCACGCCGTCGATCGGACGAGTGATGTCCTTCTCGAAGATGTCATGGAGCTTCACCGTCAGGCCTCCCGATCCCGGATGTCGAACGCCCGGTAGTAGTTGTCGTCTTTGAGTCGCCCGAAGAGCACGAGCGATGAGCCGGAGGTTCCCGATTGCTTGTAGTCACCGGGAAAGAACATGAGCATCGGCTTGCTCGTCGCGACAGTCTGCAGGTTGTTCAGAACACTGTGCGAGCGGATGTAAGGGAACACCTCGCCGATGCCTGTGAGGAAGAGAATGTCGTAGGACGCGGCGTCGAGTCGCTCTTTGATCGCCGGGATCAGCTTCGACCCCGGATCCAGCATGTTCTGCAGCGGCTTGAGGAGTGCGTCCTTCCCCTGTTCGACTTCGAGCTTCAGGAGCCGCTCCCACACACCGCGCGCTTGGAGCATCTCGACCGTGAGGTCGTAGAGGTTGATCTCCAGGACGGTGACGCCGTGTTCGTTCTTCAGCTTGTTCTTGAGACGCTTCTTTGCTGCCGCGACGGCCAGCGAGTCTTCGGGGTCGTAGGGGTAGATGAAGAACGGCACTTCGTTGCCGAGCCCCTCCATCTCGAGGAATCGGCGACTTCCGAGCACCGACACGAGGTGCTGCTCCTGCTCCAAGACCTGCTGCGTGGTCATGCCGCCTCCCTTGTTGGAAAGAAGCGGACGTCACTCGGCGTGCGCTTCGCGAGCTCGTCGCGCACGCGCCTCGATAGGACGGCGGGGATGATTCTGCCGTCATCACCGGTGAGACCCGCGTCGCGCATCAAGAGGAAGACGGTCGAGCGCAGTTTCTGCATCGTCTTCGACGTGACCTCGCCGAGTTCGTCGTGCCAGAGCGCCTTCCCACGGATGAACGAGTCGAAGTGCTCCGGCAGCACATCCGCGGCCAGCTGAAGGAAGCGCTCACGAAGCACCTCCTCGGCGAACTCGCCGATGAGTGAGTAGCGGCGACAGGTAGCAACCCACATCAACTGAGCGCGCTCCTCTCCTGTAACGACTGCGAGCAGCGAAACCTCCGCGTCGGTGAGCTCTTGAAGCCTCTGAATCAGCTCCCCGCCCATACGAGTTGCGCTCCGGGATGCGCGGCTCTGGAGAAGGTTCGCGGAGTCGATGGCCTCGCGCACCTCTCGCCAGTCATGAAGTCGACCGTAGATTTCAGCGGCGAGGGAAGCGTTCTGCAGGAACAGGCGGCCGGTCGTGAAGGACAGCTTGTAGCGCTCTGACTGCTCTCGCGCTGAACTCACGGCCACCTCCTCCTCGAATCGGAAAGTTGATCAGTCTATGGGTGACCAACGACATTGCTGAGCGCCCGACAAAGTTTGGATGGACGGCGGCTGCCATCCTCCCCGTCTCCCCCAGCCGATCGTAGCGGGCGCCTCGACGAGAGCACGCCCGGGGCTTCGACACCGCGCGCCAGCGCCGCCGTTCGTGGCCGTTGCTCGCCAACTATGAGCCGGAGCTGTCTCCCCGTGCGATTCCGCGCTCCTCTGCCGTGTAACCCGTCCGGTTGCCCTGACGGCGCCGGCTGAGCTTGGCAGCGTGCGCGCTCATCACCGCGCCCACGGCTCCGAGGTCATAGTCGATCGCGTCCTCGGCCTGGATGCCGATCTTGCGAGCCGCTTCGACCGCGTCCTGGTTGGCGCCAAGGAAAGAAACGTCCCAGTCGAACACCTCACGCTGGTGCTCGATCATCGTGGTCACCATCTCGGCGGTGTACTCACGGGAACTGTTCTCCTCACCGTCGGTCACGATGGTGACGAGCACCAAGCCCGGGCGCGCGTGCTCAGGCAGTTCAGCCAGCGCCTGGCCGAACCCGTTGAACGACCACCCCACCGCGTCGTAGAGCGCGGTACCACCCCGGGGAACGAGCTCGACCTTGATGGACTTGGGATCAGCGAAGCGATGAGTCACCTCAATCTCGGTGTCGAACGTCACGACATCGATGGTTAGCATCCCGGGCTGGCCAGCCTGTGTGGCGATCAGTTGCTCAATCCCGCCGATCATGTCGTCACGGACAAGGCTCATGGAACCCGAGCGATCGAGGATGATCAGCATCGCGGTGTAGTTGGCGTCGGTCATGGAGTGCTCCATTCGGTCGGGAAACCCGCCGGTCGAGCGAGTAGATCAGTCTGATGCGCCCCTCCGACATTGAGATCCGTGACCATAGCTCATGACCGACGCACGGCCCCCGCTCTGCTTTTCGACATTTAGCCCACCAGCGATCGGGCGCGGCGGAGTGCCGGGAAAGTGGAATCGCGGACCGAGCGAAGCGAGCGAGCAGTACATGCCGCGATAGCCCGGCACGAAGCCGCGCGCGATCGCTACGCTGTCGGCTTCGGAGGGACGGCACCCGGTCCCCGTCGACAGTTTGCGACGTTCTCCGCCGTCGTCATGCATCGCGTTCCAGCGTCGTTGACGAAGCGCTCGCTGTGTCCGACACTGACTCGATACTGACCGTCAACCCGGCATGAGTGGAGGTCGAGATGGGCACCATCACCCCGTACGAAACGGTGAAGGGCCGCCGCTATCGCGTGCGCTACCGCAAGCCGGATCGTAGCGAGGCGGAGAAGCGCGGGTTCACGACGATGCGCGAAGCGAAGCTGTACCTCTCGATGGTGACGGTGTCGAAGTCAAAGGGCGAGTACATCGATCCGGCGGCGTCCCGAGTGCCGGTGCGGATGTTCGCAGACAGTTGGTTGCGATCCAAACAGCCGCCGATGACGAAGCCGTCGTACTACATGACGCTCGAGCGAGCGTGGACGAACCATGTCGCTCCGGTGTGGGCCGACCGCGAGATCTGGTCGATCAGGCGCTCCGAAGTGCAGGACTGGGTGTCCGACCTCGCGACGCAGAAATCGCGGACGGTGGTTCTGCGCGCTCTCGGAGTGCTCGCCGGCATCCTCGACGTCGCGATCGACGATCGTCGCCTCGCGAGTAACCCGGCGCGACATGTGCGCAGCCTCCCCCGGAAGGGACCGGGCAAGCGTCGCGTCTACCTCACTCACGATCAGGTGGCGACGCTGGCGGCATGCTCGGCGCATGCGACGCTCGTTTTGACGCTTGCGTACACGGGCCTGCGCTGGGGCGAAGCGACAGGACTCCGCGTTCGGAGTGTGAACCGCCTGCGCAAACGCTTCGTCATCGAGGAGAACGCGGTGATGATCGCCTACGAGATCCACGTCGGCACTCCCAAGACGCATGAGAAGCGCTCCGTCCCCTACCCCGAGCGGCTCGCGCCGATGATCGAGCAGGCGTGCGCTGGCAAGGGACCCGAGGGACTGCTGTTCGGCGACGGAGTCAATCACATGCGCAACTCCGGCGCCCAAGGCTGGTTTGCGAACGCGGTGAAGCGTGCGCAAGCGGCCGACCCGTCCATCCCCCGGGTGACCCCCCACGACCTTCGCCACACCGCCGCGTCGCTCGCGATCAGTTCGGGCGCCAACGTGAAGGCGGTGCAGCGGATGCTTGGGCACGCATCGGCGGCGATGACGCTCGACACCTACGCCGATCTGTTTGAAGACGATCTGGACGAAGTCGCGACGCGACTCAACGCCGCCATGCCGCTCGTTGCGCTGCCGACAGGTCCGCAGACCCGCTACGCCCGGCCGTCAAAGCCTTAGAGTGCAGATTGCTCAGTTTTTCGACGAGGCTCCGCACGCCCGAAACGCTCCATTCTGGCGATCTGAGACGCCAAACGAAGCATCGTGGAGGGCGTTGTTTTCGCCTCGAATCCGGCCTCGGAGTTTTCAGAATGCGGGCAAAAAGCGGGCAAAAACGACTTTTCGAGTGGTCTGACCTTAGAAGAATCCCTGATCACAGGCGAAAAACAAGTGTGCCCCTGGAGGGACTCGAACCCCCAACCCTCTCCTTAGGACGGAGCAGCTCTTCCATTGAGCTACAGAGGCTTGTGCCCTCCAGTCTATTGGCCGCGCAGGTCCCTGCGAGTCAGCGGCGGGTCGTCCTCGAGCGTGATCGTGCGCAGCGACCCGGTCGTCACGGCGACCGGTTCGACCAGCGCGCCGGTCTCGTTCGCTGCGCGCTGCGCCATCATCGCGGCGTCGTCCGCGGCCTCCTGCAGCGCTGACTTGTCGCGCAGCGGCGGGGTGCGGAAGAACAGCGTGAGGATGAATGCCACGATGACGACCCACATCGCGACCCAGTAGACCGTGACTGTCGAGTCGTTGAACGCGACGAGGAACGGCTTCGTCAGCCGCGGGTCGGCGCCGGTGAGGAACGACGTGTCGTCCAGGGTTCCGCTGTCACCGGAGGAGTCCTCCGACGACTCGGCGAACTGGTCCTCCAGGGTGGGAGCGACCGAGGCGACGAATGCGGCGCGGGCGTCGTCGTCCGAGAAGTCGAGCGTCACGGTGCCGTCGTCGGCGATCTGCGCGACCGGGATCTCCTCCTTGATCTGCGCTGCCGCCTCGGCCTGAGCCTGCGCGACCGCCTGCTCCGTGGCCGCATCCTGCGCACTGGCGGGGATCTCCCCCGCCGCGACCTGATCCGCGACCGCCTGGGTCGCAGCAT
The DNA here is from genome assembly GCF_027943945.1 of Microbacterium terricola. NCBI lineage: Bacteria > Bacillati > Actinomycetota > Actinomycetes > Micrococcales > Microbacteriaceae > Microbacterium > Microbacterium terricola. Next base: position 2,077,120 of record NZ_AP027141.1, read on the forward strand.
CCTCCGCCTGCGCGAGACCGTCCTCGATCTGCGCGGTCGTCGCGTCGGTCACGCCGGTGACGATCGGGGCGTAGATCTGCTCCATGATCGCGGCGTTCGCCGGGTCGTTCGCCACGTCGGGGTCGAGCGCGGCATCCAACGCAGAGGTGAGCGTGTCGTCGTCGGCGAGCGAGGCCTGGATGTTCGTGGGCAGCACGGTGAACAGCAGCGAGAGCAGCACGGCGGTGCCGAGGGTTCCGCCGATCTGCCGGAAGAACGTCGACGAACTCGTCGCGACGCCCATGTCGCGTAGCCCGACCGAGTTCTGGCTGGCGATGGTGAGGGTCTGCATGAGCTGCCCGAGACCGAGGCCGACGAGCAGCATGGCGCCGGCCATGAACCAGTACGAGCGGTCGTACTCGAGCTTGGTGAGCCAGAAGAACCCGCCGGCGAGCAGGGCTGTGCCCAGGATCGGGAAGATCCGGTACCGGCCGGTCCGCGCGATGATCTGCCCGCTCGCGATCGACGCGATCATGAGACCGAGGATCATCGGCAGCATCTCGAGGCCGCTCTGCGTCGGCGTCGAGCCGAGCACCAGCTGCAGGTACAGCGGGATCGTCATCATCGCGCCGAACATGCCGAAGCCGACGAACACGCCGATCACGGTCGCCATCGAGAACGTCGACGAGCGGAACAGCTTCAGCGGGATGAGCGCGTCGTCCTTCATGAGCGTCTCGGCGATCACGAAGGCGATGATGCCGAGGCCGCCGATCACGTAACAGGCGATCGAGATCGCCGAGCCCCAGCCCCACTCGCGGCCCTGCTCGGCGACGAGCAGCAGCGGCACGAGCGCCATGATCACGAACGCGGCGCCCCACCAGTCGATCCGCACCGAATGCCTCGGCTGCTTCGGGATGTGCAGGAACCGCAGCACGATGATCAGCGCGACCAGGCCGATCGGCACGTTGATGAGGAACACCCACCGCCAGCCCGCGATCCCGAGGATCTCCTCTGCGCCGGCAAACAGGCCGCCGACGAGCGGGCCGATCACGCTCGAGATGCCGAACACCGCGAGGAAGTACCCCTGATACTTCGCGCGCTCGCGCGGCGCGAGGATGTCGCCCATGATCGCCAGCGGCATCGACATGAGGCCGCCGGCGCCGAGGCCCTGGATCGCCCGGAACGCGGCGAGCTGCAGCATCGAGGTGGAGAAGGTCGCGAGGATCGACCCGATGATGAACACGACGATCGCGAAGATGAACAGCGGCCGCCGGCCGAAGATGTCGGACAGCTTGCCGTAGATCGGCGTCGAGATCGTCGACACGATCAGGTACGCCGTCGTCACCCACGCCTGCTGGCTGAGGCCGTTCAAGTCGTCACCGATCGTGCGGATCGACGTACCCACGATCGTCTGGTCGAGCGCCGACAGGAACATGCCCGCCATCAGGCCGAAGATCACGAACAGGATCTCGCGATGCGACATCACCGCCTCGACGACAGGAGCGCGCGGTGCGCGGGCATCCGCTTCAGACATGGCGTCTCCCGTCGGTGTGGGCGTCCGCCCAGTGTCCCGATCCGTCGCCGCGCGCGCAATGGGGTCAGGCGGCGGCGCCGCCGAGAGGTGAGATGACTTAAGGGATCGAGTAGATCTTCACCGTCGAGTCGGAGTGCTCCTCGTACAGCGCCGAGATCAGCTCGCGATACGGCCCGTCGGAGTTGTGGCTCGCGAACGAGATGATCGGGCCCTCGACGGTGTAGTCCACCTTCGACACGGTCATCGTGTGGTCGCGGCCCGCGCCGTTCTCGCCCCAGTCGAAGATGCCCACGTCGCCCACCCGCACGCGGTCGAGGTCGTCGACGCCGTGCGAGACGAACCCGTTCGCCTGCAGGTACTCGTCCATCGCGGGCGTCAGCACCCACGCCTTCGACCCGCCCGACGGCCCGGTCGACGACCAGGTGCCGTCCATCTGCCAGCCGCGGGCGAGCAGCCCCTGACTGGTGAAGTTGACGCAGTCGCCGCCGGACGGGTTGTCGTCGCCCCAGTCGGCGGTGTTGTAGTCGGTGGCGTAGGCGAGCAGGTACTCGAGCTGCGCCGCGACGTCTCCCCCAGTCGGCTGCGATCCCGTCACCTGCGCGGCGATCTCGGCGCGGTACCCGCCGGCGGAGCTGCGCACATCGGCTGCGGCGGAGGTCGCGGTCTGCAGCGCCGCGGCCACGTCGACGGCGGTCGACAGGGTCTCCCGCGCCACGTAGAGCGCATCCTCGGTCGACTTCTCGGCATCCGAGTAGTCGCCCAGCACGTCGTCGGCGCCGGCGACGGCGCTGTCGACGAAGGCAGTGCGCGCGGCGGTGAGAGCGTCGAGCTGCGCGGTGGACGCGTCGGCCGCCGCACGCAGTGCGTCGACCCGGCCCTGGACACCGGATGCCGTCGCCAGCGCATCCGCATGCGCCACGTCGATGCCCGCGCTGCCCTGCACGGCGGTCTGCGCGGTCGCGAGGGCATCCTCGGCCGCGGTGGCCGCGTCGGCGAGCGCGGTGGAGGCCTTGCCGGAGGGCAGCCCGCTCTGCACGGCGAGCGCCGCCTGCGCGGTGGCGACAGCATCCGTCAGCTCGTCGATCGGCACACCGTCGCGCAGCTGCACGATCTCGGCGGCGGTGGCCGCGTAGCCCTCCATCGCCTGCGCCCGCCCGATCATCCCGCTCACGCTGACGCCGAGCACGACGAGGGTCACGACGCTGACCGCGGTCGTGATCGTCAGGCGCTTGCGCCGCTTGCGGCTGAGCTCGTGGAAGCGGCGCCGGCGCGACCGCCTCGTCTCGAGGGGCGCGGCCGACACTCGCGTGGGCCGGGGGGTACTCACGTTTTCCACGCTACCCGGCTGCGCTGTGTGCTCCGTCCAGCAACCCCACCGAGTCGCGAGCGCGTGGCTCAGGGCCGTGGATCGACGGCGCCGCCGAAGTACACCTCGACCTCGCGCACCCGACCGTCTTCCACCCGGAGGGCTTCGGTGTTGCGCCACCGCACCCCCTCGACCTGGTACTCGTACCGGTGCAGGACGATCCCGTCCACCTCGACCATCTCGAGCGTCTCGGATGCGCCGTCGAAGTGGTCGGCACTGGGGAAGCAGCGCTCCAGCCACGCCTGCTTGTCGATGTGGTCGTCCTGCGGACTGGTGAACACGAAGGCGTCGGCCATCAGCGATTCGGCCCTCGCCCGGTCCTGCTCGTGGAAGGCGGTCATGAACGAGCGGACGATCTCGACAGCGGATGCGGCGGCCATGCCGTGATGGTAGCCCCGGCCCGCCGTGGTGCACCCAGATCTTGACGGTGACGGATCGGCATCGCTTTACTTCTCCCGGGGAGGAAAAGTGCATCCAAGTCTGCTGGAGACGCTGTCGGCGTGGCTGCTGGTCATCGCGTTCACGATCTCGCTCGCCTACGAGCTCTGGCGGGCGACCGCCAAGGCGGGCACCTCCCGCCATGACTCGATGCGCGCCTTCCTGGTCTCGGACCTGTGGCTGTACATCGTCGCGGCGGTCGTGATCGCGCTCCTGTTCAGCGGGTTCGCCGCTGCCGCGTGGGTGGGCCTCATCTTCGCCGCGCTCATCGTCGTGGTCTCGGTGTTCTACTACAACCCCGTGATCATGCTCGAACGCAAGCCGGGCCTGATCGACTGGATCGAGGACCTCGTCTACACCGGTCTGCTCTTCGTGGTGGTGGCCTTCCTCTGGCTCGAGGTCGCCGGGCTGACGCTCGCCTAGCGGAAGTCCCGCGCACGGTGCTGCACCCCCACCCGCAGGTCTTCGAACCGGTCGGCCAGCACGTTGGTGACGCCCTCGGGTGAGCGCTCCAGCATCCCCCGCACGATCAGGGCGGGCGAATCGCGCACGACCCTGCGGTACCTGTTCCACACCCCCACCGTGCAGATGACGTTGACCACGCCGTGCTCGTCCTCGAGGTTGAGGAACGTGACACCGGATGCTGTCGCCGGCCGCTGCCGGTGGGTCACGAGTCCGGCGACCTCGATGCGCCGCCCGGTCTCGTGCCGGCGCAGCTCGGTGGCGGTGAGCACCCCGCGGGCGTCGAGCCCCGACCGGTAGTGAGCCATCGGATGGTCGTCGGTCGAGATGCCCGTCGCCCACAGGTCGGCGGCGAGGATGTCGTAGCTGGTCTGGTCGGTGAACAGCGGCGGCTGCACGGAGATGAGGGAGTCGGGCAGGAACTCGACCCGGTCCTGTGCGGCAGAGCCCGCGAGCCAGATCGCCTCACGCCGGCTGAGGCCCAGGCACTCGAACGCCCCGGCAGTGGCGAGCGCCTCGAGCTGCGCGGCGGTGACGCCGGTGCGACGCACCAGGTCGCGCAGGTCGCGGTAGGGGCCGCACGCGTCGCGCTCGGCGACGATGCGGGTGGCGACGACCGCGCCGATGCCCTTCACTGCGGCGAGCCCGAGCCGCACCGCGAACGCCCCGTCACGGCGGTGCGCCGCCGACTCGTCGGGCGCGTCGATGTCGAAGGGCCCGACGGGCGGCTGGTCGCGGTGGGTGCAGGAGGTGAGGCCAGTGGGGGTGCGTTTCGTCTCGGTCGCTGCGCTCCCTCGCTCAACGACCCGCGGGTCCGGGTGACCCTCGCGGCTCGTTGAGCGAGCGAAGCGAGACGAAACGTCGTCAGCCCCCTCCACGGGCTCGAGCAGGGCCTCGACGCCGGAGGCGTGCAGGTCGGGGCGGCGCACCTCCACGCCGTGCCGCCGCGCGTCGGCGGTCAGCGTCGCCGGCGAGTAGAACCCCATCGGCTGCGCGCGCAGCAGCCCGGCCAGGAACGCGCCCGGATAGTGCAGCTTGATCCACGAGCTGGCGTACACCAGCAGCCCGAACGACAGCGAGTGCGACTCCGCGAACCCGAAGTTCGCGAACGCCTGGATCTTGGCGTAGATGTCGTCGGCGTCCTGGCCGACGAGGCCGTTGCGCGCCATCCCCTCGTACAGCTTGTCGCGCAGCGATTCGATGCGCTCCACCCCTCGCTTCGAGCCCATCGCCCGGCGCAGCAGGTCGGCGTCCTCGCCGCTGACCTCGCCGACGGCGACCGCCATCTGCATGAGCTGCTCCTGGAAGATCGGGATGCCGAGGGTGCGCGCGAGCACCGGCTCGAGCTTGGGGTGGGCGTAGGTGACCTCCTCGCGACCGAGCTTCCGCCGCACGTACGGATGCACCGCGCCACCCTGGATCGGGCCGGGGCGGATCAGGGCGATTTCGATCACCAGGTCGTAGAACCGCCGCGGCTGCAGCCGCGGCAGCAGCCCCATCTGCGCGCGCGACTCGACCTGGAACACCCCGATCGAATCCGCCCGGCACAGCATGTCGTAGACGGCGGCCTCCTCCTTCGGGATGGTCGCGAGCTCCCAGTCCTCCCCCGTGGTCGCCCGGATCATGTCGAAGCAGTACTGCAGGGCCGCCAGCATCCCGAGTCCGAGCAGGTCGAACTTGACCAGGCCCATCCAGGCGGCGTCGTCCTTGTCCCACTGGATGACGGTGCGGTTCTCCATGCGGGCGTGTTCGATGGGCACCACCTCGCCGACGGGCCGGTCGGTGAGCACCATGCCGCCGGAGTGGATGCCGAGGTGCCGCGGCGCCTTCAGCAGCTCGCTCGCGTACTCGATCACCTGGTCGGGGATGTCGTGCTCCGCCCCGGTCTCGAGGTGCGCACCCCAGCCCTCCACCTGCTTCGACCAGGCGTCCTGCTGCCCCGGCGAGTGCCCGAGCGCCTTCGCCATGTCGCGCACCGCGTTCTTCGGCCGGTACTGGATGACGTTGGCCACCTGCGCCGCCCGCTCGCGCCCGTAGGTCGCGTACACCCACTGGATCACCTCCTCGCGCCGGTCGGAGTCGAAGTCGACGTCGATGTCGGGCTCTTCGTCGCGCAGGCTGGAGAGGAACCGCTCGAACGGCAGGTCGTAGCCGATCGCGTCGACGGCGGTGATGTCGAGCAGGTAGCAGATGGCGCTGTTGGCGGCGGATCCCCTCCCCTGACACAGGATGCCGCGGCGCCGCGCCTCTTGGACGATCCCGTGCACGATGAGGAAGTACCCGGGGAAGTCCTTCATCTCGATGACGCCGAGCTCCTTCTCGATGCGCTTCCGGTTGTCGTCGGTGAGGTCGGGGTACTTGCGCGGCACGGCCTCCCAGACCAGATGACGCAGCCAGGTCATCGGGGTGTGCCCCTCCGGCACCTGCTGCTTCGGCAGCGCGGGCTTCGCGCGCCGCAGCGGGAAGGCGAGCTCGTCGGCGAGGGTCACGGTGCGGGCGACCGCGCCGGGGTATCGGGCGAAGCGCGCGGCCATCTCGGCCCCCGAGCGCAGGTGCGCGCCCGCGTGGGCGGGCAGCCAGCCGTCGAGCTCGTCGAGTCCGCGATGGGCGCGCACCGCCGCGACCGCTGCGGCCAGGGTGGCGCGCTCGGGCGCGGCGTAGTGCACGTTGTTGGTGGCCAGGAGGGGCAGACCGCGCTCGGCGGCGAGACCGGCGAGCACGTCGTTGTCGCGGCTGTCGAGCGGTCCGCCGTGGTCGATGAGCTCGACATGCACGGCGTCGCGGCCGAACAGGGCGACGAGCCGGTCGAGCTCGTCGGCGGCGGCATCTGGTCCTTCTGTGCGGAGCGCCTGGCGCACCGCGCCCTTGCGGCACCCGGTGAGCACGGCCCACTGCCCCTCGGCCTGCGCGGCGAGCTCGTCGAGGTCGTACACCGGCCGCCCCTTCTCTGCCCCGGCAAGCTGGGCGTGGGTGAGCGCGGCGGCGAGCCGGTGATAGCCCTCCTCGCCGCGCGCGAGGACGAGCAAGTGCGACCCCGTCGGGTCGGCCTCGCCGTTCTGCGGGCCGGGCAGCCCGAGCGACAGCTCGGCCCCGAACACCGTCTTCAGCTGCATCGCCTCGGCGGCCTCGGCGAACCGGACGATGCCGTAGAACCCGTCGTGGTCGGTGACCGCCAGGGCGTGCAGGCCGAGCCGCTCGGCCTCTTCGGCCAGGTCTTCGGGCGACGAGGCGCCGTCGAGGAACGAGAACGACGAGTGCGCGTGCAGCTCGGCGTAGGGCACCGCGTCGCCCGGACGCTCGATGGTCGGCGGCGCGTACTTGCCGCGCTTGCGCGACCACGCGGGGCTGTCGCCGCCGTCGGCACCCGCGGGCGGACCGCCGGGGCGGCGGCGGTCGCTGAGCAGCGCCTCCATCTCCGACCACGGCACCCCCGGGTTGTGGAAGCCCATCAGAGCCCCCGCCCGCGGGTCGTTGAGCGAGGGAGCGCAGCGACCGAGACGAAACGCCCCGTCAGCTCACCTCGCGGCGTTTCGTCTCGCTGCGCGGTCTCAACGACCCGGTTCCCCCCGCGGGTCGTTGAGCGAGGGAGCGCAGCGACCGAGACGAAACGCCACTCAGTCATAGCGGCCCTCCGCGGCCCACTCGCCGCGCTCGCATACGAGCAGCCAGGCCGCTCCGTCGGCGTCGACGACCTGGAACCGGTGCGCACGACGTGAGCGCACCGCATCCCACGCCCGCTCGATGACCGGCCACGGCCCCGCCCACGCCACGATCGCCCGCTGCCGGCCGCCCTCGTGCAGCACCGCCGGCACCGCCGTGAGCGCGTCGCGGTCGCCCACCGCGACGGAGTCCCCCTCCGCATCGACCACCTCGACGGCGGCGGGCACCGGGAACACCGTCGCCGGCAGCGGATCGGGCAGGCTCCCCGGCCACGGTCGCGCGCGCTCCTTCGCCAGCACCGCCCGATCGCCCCACGGCACCAGCACCTGCCGCTCGGCCAGCCAGCGGCCGCCGCCGATCGCGGGGGTCACCACTCCGCGGTGCCCGAGCATCGCCTGCACCCGCGACAGCGCATGGTGCACCCGCTCGTCGGTGCCCGCGCCGAAGATCGCGGGGACGTGGTGGGATGCGGCATCCACCGCCTCCGGCGAGATGCGCGCCAGCGACACCCCGCTGCGCAGGATGCGGCGCTGCGCGTCTTCGGCGAGCTGCCACCGGACGCGGTCGACCACCGCCGCCGCGTCGAACGAGCCTGGATGCAGCCACACCCGCTCGCTGCGCTCGCCCTGGTCGCCGAGCAGCTCGACGCGCAGCTCGGTGCAGACCAGGTCGACCGCGCCGAGCCCCGCGATGAACTCCTCGGCCGCGATGCGCATGCCGAACGCCACCTGCTCGGCGAGCTCGAGCGGCGGCTCGAAGGCCACCTCGCGGTGCAGCTCGGGCGGCGGCACCCGCGGCTGCACCGGCTGCGAGTCGCGGCCTCCGGCCAGGGCGTGCAGCCGCATCCCCCGGTCGCCGAACCGCTCGCGCACCCGGTCTGGTTCCATCGCCGCGAACGCCCCGAGCGTCTGCACCCCGAGCCGGGCGAGCAGCTCCGGCTCGACCCCGTCGCCGAGGAAGGTGACCGGCAGCGGCGCGAGGAACCCCGCGGCCCCGCCCGTCGGCACCACGCAGACCGGCTCGGCCGCACTCGTGCCCACCCGGGCGGCCTGCTCGGCCGTGAACGGACCGTCGGCGACCCCGGCGCGCACATCGGCCAGCTCGAGCTCGTACAGCACGGCCTGCAGCATCCGCGCCGCCTCGGCCTCGCCGCCGTAGAACCGGGCGGGCCCCCGCGCGCGCATGGCGCAGAGCCCCGGCCGCAGGATCTGCACCCCGGGCGCCCGGTCTTCGATGAGGGCCACCACAGGCGCGAAGGCCCGCTGCTCCTGGGCGGGATCGGCCGGGGCGACGAGCAGCCCTGGGCACCGCGACTGCGCGTCGCGCCGCCGCTGCCCGCGGCGCACCCCCTCGGCGCGGGCAGCGGCGGAGCAGGCGACGACCGTGTTGTTCGCCATCACCGCGATCGGGCGGTCGGCCGACGGCGGGTCGGCGCCGTCGCGGGTGAGCGCCGTGACCGGCCAGTCGGGGAGCCACAGCACGAGGCTGCGCACCGGAGCGTCGGGGCGCATGTCACCCCACCGCCCTGATCGGCATCGGCAGCGGCTCGACGCTCTCGCGCACGCCGGGGCGCAGCGCCACCGGCTGCCCCTCGGCGCCGGGCAGCAGCATCCGCTGCCGATGCGGGCTCGGCCAGCGGCGGCTGCGCGCCGTCACGGTGACCTCGCGCCCGGAGACGTAGCCGTGCCCGCGGCCGAGCCCCGCCCACCGCGGCTCGTCGAGCTCGAGGATCGCCTCGGCCTGCGGCCACGCCCCCTGCACGAGCAGCACGGCACCGCGATCGCGCAGGCGCGCGGCCATGCGCGACACCTCGCCGTCGGCGGCCCGGGTCGACGGGCGCACCGCCACGACCGGAAGCACCTCGGCGACGGTCGAGGTGACCGCGAGCCAGCGCCCGCCCGGATCGGGGATCATCACCAGCCGGCTCAGGTCGATGCCGGCGCGCTCGGCCGCCTCTGCGCCGAGCTCGGGCATGCCGACGACCCCGCACCAGGTGCCGGTCTGCGACGGCGCGGCCAGCAGGGCGGTCAGCAGCGAGGTCGAGCGCGACAGCGAGTACGCCGCCCCCGGACGCAGTCCCCCGCCGGGCAGCAGCGAGGTGAAGGCCGGATGCACCGGCAGCACGGGCGCGTCGAGCGAACGCCCCTGCACCCGCTCGAGCTGGGCGCGCAGGCGTCGCACCTCGCCGGACACGTCGCGCGACGCATCCCGCCGCCCGTCACGCGGCGCGTCGCGCCCCACCTCCCGCGCGGCGTTCGCCTGGTCGTGCACGATCGCCCTCATCTCGACAGAATAGAACAGATGTTCTAGATCTTCTACATCGAGACTCGAAGATATCGCCAGCCTCCGACATGCGCGTCCGGCGGCTTCGGGACACAACTGCGAGGGATATTACGCGACACCCCGCGGACGGATGCTGTCGCCCGGCGCGTCGGCGAGAACCTCCCGCCGTTGTGCTCGGCGCACCCCGGGCGACCGCCTCCCGGGCGCCACTCCCACGAGCACGCCCACCACCACGAGCCCCACCCCGACCGCCTGCGGCAGCCCGAAAGGCTCCCCCGCCACGAGCACCCCGAGCACGACGCCGGTGAGGGGATTCAGCAGCCCGATCACTCCGACGACGCCGGGCGACAGCATCCGGAGTCCGGTGAACCAGGCCACGTACGCAAGCGCCGTCGCCACGACCGTGACGTACGCGAACCCCAGCGCCGAGGTCGCCGTGAGCTCCGGCGGGGCGCCCTCGACGAGCAGCGCGACCGGCACGAGCACGAGCGACCCCGCGATCAGCTGCCACGCGGTCATCGGCAGCGCGGGCACATCTGCGCCCCAGCGCACGGTCAGCACGAACCCGAGCGACGAGGCCACCATCGCCCCGAGCGAGGCAGCGACGCCCCACGGGTCGGCCGGCGCGGACCCGATGCCGAACATCACCACGACTCCGAGCACTCCGATCAGCGCGCCGGTCACGGTCGCCGCCCGCGGACGCCGGCGTAGCACGAGCCAGGCGAACAGCAGCATGCACAGCGCCGAGGTCGACATCAGCGTCGCGGCCAGGCTCGACGGCAGCCGCTGGCCGGCGATGTAGACCAGCACGAAGAAGCCGCCGACGTTGAGCACGCCGAGCACGAGCGAGCGCCACCACCACGACCCGCGCGGCAGCCGGCGCGCCAGCAGCAGCACGATGAGCCCGGCCGGCAGCGCCCGCAGCACCCCGCCCCACAGCGGCGCGTCGGGCGGCAGCAGCTGCCGCGTGACGACGTAGGTGCTCCCCCACGCGATGGGGGCGATCGCGGTGACGGCGATCCAGCGCAGTCTGTTATCTTCCACGGAAGACACTTTACCTTCCCTGGAAGATATAGTGAAGGCATGGATGCTGCCGCCTCCCCCGATCGCATCGCCCGGATCCAGGCCGCCTGGGCGCACGAGCGCCCCGACCTGGACCCGTCACCTCAGGGCGTGATCGGCCGCCTGCACCGCGTCGCCCTCGAGCTCACCGCGCGCCTGACCCCGGTCTACGCGCAGTTCGGGCTGAGCGAGGGCGAGTTCGACGTGCTGGCGACGCTGCGGCGCGCGGGCGCCCCCTACGAGCGGCCGGCCGGCGAGCTCGCCGAGCACACGCTGGTCACCACCGGCGGGCTCACGAAGCGAGTGGACCGGCTGGCGGCGCGCGGACTGGTCGAGCGCCGGCAGGAGGCGTCGGACGGACGCCGCCGGCTCGTGCGGCTGACCCCCGCCGGCGTCGCGCTGATCGACGAGGCCTTCACCGCGCACCTCGACAACGAGCACCGACTGCTGGCCGAGCTCGGCGCGGCCGACACCGCCGCCCTCGAGCCGATCCTGACCCGCTGGCTCGCCCTGCTCGACGCCGGCCTGTCCGACTGAGGCGACCCGCGCGACCGCCGGCATCGGACACAACTGCGAGAGACTTCTCGGGACACGCCGCGGACGGATGCTGTCGCCCCGCGCGTCGGCGAGGATCTCTCGCTGTTCTGCCCGGCGCGGAGCCCGAGACCTAGGCCGCGAGCTCCAGGTAGCGCTCCCAGGCGGGCTCGGCGCGTTCGGTGCCGCGCACCGTCCACTGCACGCCGTGCGGAGGGCGCGGGATCAGGTGCAGCTCCCACCCCATCTCCTGCGGCGTGCGGTCGCCCTTGACGTTGTTGCAGCGCAGGCAGCACGCGACGAGGTTCTCCCACGTGTCCGCGCCTCCGCGCGAGCGGGGCAGGATGTGGTCGATCGTCGACGCCGTCTTGCCGCAGTACCCGCACCGGTGCGCATCGCGGCGCAGCACCCCGCGGCGGGTCACCGGCACGTGCCGCCCACCGGGGATGCGCACGTAGCGCGTCAGCAGGATCACGGCGGGGCGTTCATACGCCGCCGACGCGCCCCACACGGGTCTTCCGTCGATGTGCTCGACGACGGTCGCCTTCTCGTTCATCACGAGCACGAGCGCCCGCTTGAACGACACGACGGCCAGCGGCTCGTACCCTGCATTGAGCACCAGTGTGCGCATCTCTCATCCTCTCGAATGGCCGGGACGGCTTCTCGGTATTCGAATCGCGACGGGATCAAGCTGCGCAGGGGTACGAAAAAGGCGCTGTCTTCACAGACAGCGCCCAGGCGCGGCGGCAGAGCCGCAGCATCCGCTCGTACGATGCCGGAGGACGAGTCGACCGAGCGCATCCATGGTGCGCATGCGCGGTGTCGTGTACATCCGGCTTCCCTCCGCTTCTCTCAAGCGTCGGGATCAGGCTAATGCACGCCTGGCGTGCAGGGGCCGCGCACGGGGTGCGCGTGTCGAACTGTTCAGCCGGCGTTGGCGTTGAGCCAGCTGATCGGGTTGACGTGCCCGCCGTTGACCATCACCTCGAAGTGGAGGTGGTTGGCCGTCGAGCGGCCGGTGCTGCCGACGAGGCCGATGACCTGGCCGACCTTGACGGTCTGGCCCGACGAGACCTGGCGGCTGCCGTACGTCATGTGCCCGTAGAGGGTGGAGACCTTCACGCCGTTGATGACGTGATCGATGGTGACCGCGACGCCGTAGCCGCCGAAGCTCTCCTGCGAGACACGCACCACGCCGGCTGCTGCCGCGTAGATCGGCGTGCCCTGCCCGATGAGCATGTCGACGCCCATGTGGGCACCGCCGCGAGCGCCGAAGCCCTCGCCCATGGTGAAGCTCGCGAGCGGCCAGCGCACCGCGCCGGTGCCGGGGGCGACCATCGAGAGGTCGACCGATGCGAACTGGGAGGTCGTCGAGGCGACGGATGCTGCGAGCTCCTTGGCGCGGGCGGCCGCGGCCTCCTGCGCCTTCTTCTTCGCGATCTGCTCGGACGTGGTGGCCGAGTAGCTCTCGCGGTTGAGCGTGGAGTTCGTCGCGTCGGAGGCGACGACCAGGGACTGCGCGTTGTCGTTGGCGAGCTGCTGGATGGTGACAGCCTCCGCCTCGGTGGGGCGCCAGGCGCCGTAGGCGGGGAGTGCCACGGTGGCGACGAGGCCGCCGACCATGGTGAGGATCACGAGGCTGCGCAGCGGCTTGGCCGTGCGGCGGGGGGCGCGAGCGGGGCGGGGCGCGGGGCGATCGGCGGCACGCACGGCCTTCGCGGAGCTCGCGACGCGCTGGCGCTCGGCCTTGCGGCTCGATCCCGTCGTCGGGGCAACGGGATACGCCGTTTCGTTCTCTTCAGCCAACTCAGTCCTCCGGCGCCTCTGCGCCGCGGCGCTGGCTCGTCAGCACTGCGTGTTCGGGGCACTTGGTGCGGGTTTCACCGTGCAGACGACGAGCCGGAGAGGCAATCTGAACGGGATCCGACGGCGGGCTTCTCGCCTGTGGACTCCCTCACGCTACCCGAAGGTAACGAACATGTCACGCTCACGACGCCATTCCCAGGTGGCTGTGCGGGTTCGCGCAGGCTGGGGAGGAGCCGTTCTGCGCCGGATTCCCGGGGCTGATCCGGACGGATCTCAGGCGGCGTCGTCGACCAGGAAGATGTGCGAGGCGACCTCGACGGGCAGTTCGAGCGCGTCGTCGGAGCCGCTCATCTGCACGAGCACGTAGCCCTCGCTGAACTGGAAGTCGCCGGTGCCGCCGGGCACGACGCCCGCGTTCTTGAGCTGCTGCAGCAGTTCGGGGTCGACCTGAGCGGGCTCGGCGAGACGCCGCACCGTGCCGGAGATCGGCGCGCCGACGGTGTTCAGCTTGCGGACCAGTCCGATGACGCCCTGGTCGAAGGTGTTCGCGGCGGCGTCGCCGAGCTGGGCGAGGCCGGGGATCGGGTTGCCGTAGGGCGATTCGGTGGGGTGGCCGAGGAGCTCGACGAGACGCCGCTCGACCTGCTCGCTCATCACGTGCTCCCAGCGGCAGGCCTCTTCGTGCACGTACGCCCAGTCCAGGCCGATCACGTCGGAGAGCAGGCGCTCGGCGAGGCGGTGCTTGCGCATGACGTCGACGGCCTTCTGGCGGCCGTCGTCGGTGAGCTGGAGGGTGCGGTCGTCCGAGACGACGACGAGGCCGTCGCGCTCCATCCGCCCGACCGTCTGCGACACCGTGGGGCCGGAGTGGCCGAGCCGCTCGGAGATGCGCGCGCGCAGCGGCACGATGCTCTCCTCCTCGAGTTCGAGGATGGTGCGCAGGTACATCTCGGTGGTGTCGATCAGGTCGGTCATGTCGTCCTCAGCGGGTCGTCTGGTGCCCGTCCAGCCTAGCGAAGCCGCGAGTGCCCACGGGCGGTGTCACACGGCTGGCGGCGGGCGACCGCATCCCTAGAATCGAGGGCATGGCCCACGTCGCTCTCCCCCGTGAAATCCTGCCCGCCGACGGACGCTTCGGCTGCGGCCCGTCGAAGGTGCGCGACGAGCACCTGGCGGCCCTGGTCGGCCCCGGCTCCGCGCTCATGGGCACGTCGCACCGGCAGTCTCCGGTGAAGAGCCTCGTCGGTCAGGTGCGCGTACAGCTGTCCGATCTGTTCCGGGCGCCGAGCGGCTACGAGATCATCGTCGGCAACGGCGGATCGACCGCCTTCTGGGATGCTGCCGCCTTCGGCCTCATCGAGAAGCGCAGCCAGAACCTCGTGTTCGGCGAGTTCGGCGGCAAGTTCGCCGCGGCCGCCGCCGCCCCGTGGCTGGAAGCGCCCGACGTGCGCAGCTCGGCCCCCGGCACGAGCATCGCCGCAGAGGCCGTCGAGGGCGTCGACGTGTACGCCTGGCCGCACAACGAGACCTCGACCGGCGTCGCCACGGCGATCCAGCGCGTGGAGGGCGACGAGGGCGCCCTCACCGTCATCGACGCGACCAGCGCCGCCGGCGGCATCAACTTCTCGCTGCACCAGGCCGATGTCTACTACTTCGCCCCGCAGAAGAACCTCGGCTCGGACGGCGGACTGTGGTTCGCGGCGGTCTCGCCCGCGGCGATCGAGCGGATCGAGCGGATCGCCGCATCCGGTCGGTACATCCCCGAGTTCCTCAGCCTGAAGAACGCGCTGGACAACTCGCGCCTCAACCAGACCCTGAACACCCCTGCCCTGTCGACGCTGTTCCTGCTCGACAAGCAGCTCGAGTGGATCACCGCGAACGGCGGCCTGCAGTGGGCGGACGGGCGCACCCGCGAGTCGTCGAGCGCGCTGTACGCGTGGGCGGAGGCCTCGTCGTTCGCCACCCCGTTCGTCGCCGACCCGGCCGATCGCTCCCCCGTCGTCGTCACGATCGACTTCGACGAGAGCGTGGATGCTGCGGCCGTCGCCAAGAGCCTGCGCTCCAACGGCATCGTCGACACCGAGCCCTACCGCAAGCTCGGCCGCAACCAGCTGCGCATCGCGACGTTCGTGTCGGTCGAGCCGGACGACGTGCGCCAGCTGATCCGCTGCATCGACTACACCGTGGACGGCCTCCGCGGCTGACGCCCCGCGCCCCGCGCCTCGGTGGCGGAGCGTCAGGCCAGGGGTGCCGGCTGCGGATGCAGCACGGCGGAGACGATCGCCTCGATCGCGAACTCGGTGCTGCGCGCGAGGTCCACGGCGTCCTGCTGCAGCAGCCACTGCACCTGCAGGCCGTCCATCGCGGCCAGGATCGCGGCGGCCGCATCCGCGACCTTCTGCGGCTCCGCGACGCCCGCCTCGTCGCACATGCTGCGGAAGGCGCGCTCGATCTCGCCGCGCAGCGTCTCGTAGCGACTGCGGAAGAACTCCCGGGCCGGGTGATCGTCGGTGACCGACTCGGCCGACAGCACGACGAACGACTGCACGATGCCCGCGCGCTCGGCGTTCTTCGTCGCCGTGCGGATCAGGTGACGGAAGAGCTCGGCGCCGCCGGGGATGTGGCGCTCCTCGAGGTCTTCGACATCGGTCTCATCGCGGTAGTCGAGCACCTCGAGGAGGAGCTGATCCTTCGACCCGAAGTGGTGCAGGATTCCGGCGTGGGTCATGCCCACGTGCTCCGCGATCTCGACGAGGGTTCCCCCGGCGTACCCCTTGGCACCGAAGACCTCAGCCGCGACCTTTATGATCTCCTTGCGACGAACGAGCGTCTCCGGGCGCGACCGCGTCTGCCTGCGCGAATCCACCATGTCGATCCCTCCCGTCCGCGTGCGGATCAGAGTCTACGCAGACGCGTCTTCGCACTGCGGCACCATGCTGTTGCAAACTTACTTACTTGATTGTAAGTTGATTCCGCAATCACACTCGGCGCCGAGTGATCCTTCCAGGACCGGTCGTCGCCGCACGTCCACTACGAAGGAGAAGCAATGAGGCTCAGAACCTCCCTCGCTGTCGTCGGCATCGCGACGGCACTGGTGCTCACCGGCTGCGCCGGCGCCGGCACCGACGACAACACCAGCAACGAAGGCACCGGGCAGGGAACCGTCGCGCTCACGATCGCGAAGCCGGACGGCGCCATCAGCACCGAGTCGAACAACCCGTACCTGGGTGACTCGTCGGCCGCCAAGTACGGCTACGGCAAGGTCATCTTCGAGTCGCTCGCCCTCGTCAACCCGACCGGCGACCTCGGCACCACGCCGTGGCTGGCCGAGTCCGTGACCTGGAACGACGACTACACGCAGCTCACGGCCAAGGCCCGCAGCGGCGTGAAGTGGAGCGACGGCGAGGACTTCACGGCTGAGGACATCGCGTTCTCGTACAAGCAGGTCCTCGACGGCAAGCTCAACGACACCAACGCGCTGGACCTCAAGGCGGTCACCGTCGACGGTGACACCGTGACCCTCGACTTCAACAGCTCCAAGTTCACGCAGCAGGCGCGCGTGCTGCACTTCCAGATCGTGCCCGAGCACATCTGGGCGGACATCGCAGACCCGAACACCGACCCCCTCACGGGTGAGGGTCAGGTCGTCGGCACCGGCCCGTACGTCATGGACTCGTGGACGACCGAGTCGGTCACCCTCACCGCGAACCCCGACTACTGGGGCGGCGAGCTGGCGGTTCCCGAGCTGCACTACGTCTCGTACGGCGACAACGCGGCGCTCACCACCGCGCTGGCCACCGGCGAGGCCGACTGGGCTCAGGCGTTCATCCCGCAGATCGAGGACAGCTACCTGTCGGCCGACCCCGACAACCAGTTCCTCGTCTCGCCCACCGCGGGCGCGGGCACGCTGTTCATGAACCTGCAGACCAAGCCGTTCAACGACCCGGCCCTGCGCCAGGCGCTGGCATGGACGATCGACCGTCAGGCCTACGTCGACATCGCCCGCGAGGGCGCGAGCGAGGCGGTCTGGAGCGTGACCGGTCTCGGCAGCCTGCTCGAGGACGAGATCGCCCCCGAGTACGCCGGCCAGGACTACTCGGTCGACGTCGACAAGGCCAAGGCCGTCCTCACGGACGCCGGCTACACCTGGAAGGACGAGGCTCTGATCGACCCGGACGGCGAGGCCGTCACGTTCTCGATCTCGGTCCCCGCCGGCTGGAGCGACTGGAACACCGAGCAGGCGCTCATTGCCGAAGAGCTCAAGGAAGGCCTCGGCATCGAGGTCAAGGTCGACCAGCCTGACTGGGGCGGCTGGGACGCCGCTCGCCAGGAGGGCACCTTCCAGGCGATCATCCACTGGCTCGAGGACACGGGCAACGCCTACGGCCTCTACACCTCCACGATGGACCCGAAGTGGATCGTCGACGACAAGGCGGCCTTCAACTTCGGCCGCTACGACGACCCGGCGGTCACCGAGGCGCTGAACACGTACGCGAACGCGTCGTCGGACGAGGACCGCACCGCGGCGCTCGAGGTCATCCAGACCGCGTTCGTCGAGGACGTCCCGGCGATCCCGCTCGGTGCTCACCCGCTCCTGGGCGAGTTCAACACGCGCAACTACGTCGGATGGCCGTCGGAGGACGACCAGTACTCCTCGGCTGACCCGACGCAGCCGGCGATCGTGCAGATCCTGACCAAGCTGCAGCCCGCCGAGTGACGCATCGCAGACGGGGCGGATGCTCAGCATCCGCCCCGTCTGTGCGTCACCCCTCCTGAAAGCGACCACTGATGAGCGATCCCCTGCTCTCCATCAACGACTTCTCGATCGTCTACGACGTCGACCCGCCGGTGCACGCGGTCAAGAACGTCACCCTCGAACTGCAGCGCGGCGAGATCCTCGGTCTCGCCGGCGAGAGCGGATGCGGGAAGACCACCCTCGCCTACGGCGTCCAGCGCCTGCTCCGGCCTCCGGCCGTCATCACGAGCGGCTCGGTCGTCTTCCACGACGCCGGCGGCGAGGACATCGACATCAACAGCCTCGAGCCAGAGGAGATGCGCCGGTTCCGCTGGGACAAGATCTCCATGGTCTTCCAGGGCGCGATGAACTCGCTGAACCCGGTCGCCACCATCGGCTCGCAACTCGATGACGTCTTCGAGGTGCACCGCCCGAACCTCTCGCGCTCCGAGCGCCGCGCCGCCGTCATCGAGCTGCTCGAGATCGTCAAGGTCGGCGCGCAGCGCTACCGCTCCTACCCCCACGAGCTGTCCGGCGGCATGCGCCAGCGCGTCATGATCGCCATGGCCCTCGCGCTGCGTCCCCAGCTCATGGTCATGGACGAGCCGACGACCGCACTCGACGTGCTGGTGCAGCGCGAGATCCTGCGTCAGATCTCGGAGCTGCGCCACGACTTCGGCTTCTCCGTCGTCTTCATCACCCACGACCTCCCGCTCCTGCTCGAGATCAGCGATCGCATCGCGATCATGCGCGAGGGTGAGATCGTCGAGCTCGACACCGCGGAGCGCATCTGGACCGATCCGCAGGACGAATACACCCGCACACTGCTCGCGTCGTTCCCGCGACTCACCGGAGAGAGGGGGGTGGTCCGCCGATGACCGTCCTCGAATTCGATGCCGTCACCAAGTCGTACTCGGTGCGCGGCGCCGGACAGATCAAAGCCCTCGACGATGTGAGCTTCGCGCTCCACTCGGGCCAGACGATCGGCCTCGTCGGCCAGTCGGGCAGCGGCAAGTCGACGATCGCCAAGATCCTCACCCAGCTGGAGCGGCCCACGAGCGGCGAGGTCCGCTTCGACGGCCAGCCGATCCCCCAGCGCGGCAAGGGACTGCGCGCGTACCGCCAGCAGCTGCGCATGGTCTTCCAGGACCCGTTCGCCTCGCTGAACCCGTACCACTCCATCCGCTACGCCATCCAGCGGCCGCTCGAGCTCGACAACGTCGTGCCGAAGGCCCAGCTCGACGACGAGGTGCGCCGCCTGCTCGATCGCGTCCGCCTCGACGCCGACACCGTGATCGACCGTCGCCCGCACGAGCTGTCGGGCGGCCAGCGGCAGCGCGTCGCCATCGCCCGCGCCCTCGCCTCGCGCCCGAAGATCCTCGTCGCCGATGAGCCCGTGTCGATGCTCGACGTGTCGATCCGGCTCGGCGTGCTCAACCTGCTCGCCGACCTGCAGCGCGAGAAGGGCCTGGGTGTGCTCTACATCACCCATGACCTCGCGACCGCGCGGCACTTCAGCGACGAGATCATCGTGCTCAACCAGGGACGCATCGTCGAGCGCGGGCCGGCCGACGACGTGATCCTGCGACCCCAGAACCCGTACACCCAAGAGTTGCGCGCGGCATCCCCGGATCCGGACACCTTCTTCGCCCACGCAACCGGCGACCTCGGAGGTGCGAAATGAGCGCCGTCGCTCCCCAGCTCCCAGACCAGCCCTTCGACGCGATCGCGTCGGGGACGACAGCGACCCGCGCCGTCAAGGCCCACTCCCGCATCCCCTGGCGGTTCCTCGGCGGCCGTGCCGCGTTCTACCTCTTCACGCTGTGGGCCGCGATCACGATCAACTTCCTCCTCCCCCGCCTGATGAAGGGTGACGCGGTCACGAACTATCTGGCCCGCAACCGCAACATCTCGCCCGAGGCCGCCGAAGCGCTGCGGGCCCTCCTCGGGCTCGACACCGACAAGTCCATCTGGCAGCAGTACGTCGACTACTGGGGCCACCTGCTGCAGGGCGACCTCGGCATCTCGCTGCTGAACGGCATGCGCCCGGTGACCGAGGTCGTCGGACAGTCCCTGATCTGGACGGTCGGCCTCGTGGGCTTCGCGACGCTCATCGCCTTCGCCGTCGGCACCATCGGCGGCGCGATCGTCGGCTGGCGCCGCGGGAGCCGCCTGGACGCGCTGATCCCGATCACGACGTTCTTCAGCACCATCCCGTACTTCTGGCTGGGCCTGCTCGCCATCTCGGTGTTCGCGGTCATGCTCGGGTGGTTCCCCATCGGCAAGGCCTACGGCGTCGGCATGGCGCCCGAGTGGTCGTGGGAGTTCATCGGCGACGTCATCCACCACGGCGTCCTGCCTGCGGGGACGATCATCATCGCCTCGCTCGGCGGATGGATGCTGGGCATGCGCAACATGATGCTGACCGTGCTCGACGAGGACTACGTCACGGTGGCGCAGGCCAAGGGCATGCCGAAGAACCGGGTGCTGTGGCGCTACGCGGCACGCAACGCCGTGCTCCCGCAGATCCAGAGCTTCGCGCTCGCGCTCGGCTTCATCGTCGGCGGCACGATCGTCATGGAGGTCGTGTTCAGCTACCCCGGCGTCGGAAAGCTCCTGCTCGACGCCACCAACGCGAAGGACTACGCCCTCATGCAGGGGGTGTTCCTCGTGATCACGATCTCGGTGCTCCTGGCGAACCTCCTCGCGGACGTCGCCTACGCATTCCTCGACCCGCGCACGCGCCAGACGGAGGCCTGAGCATGGACACCATCGCCAACGACACCACGGCGCAGCTCCCGGCCAACACGCCGGCCACAGCCACCCTGCGCACCCCTTCGCCCGCCGCGAAGGACCTCCGCAAGCGGCCGACCTTCTGGACCAGGCTCGGCAACGCCTTCGCGATGTTCCGCAACCGGAAGTCGATCGCCGGCCTGATGATCCTCGGCTTCTTCGTGCTCGTCGCGATCTTCGCCGACGTGCTCGCGCCGTACTCGCCGACCAAGGTCGACAACACCGCGCGGTTCCAGCCGCCGTCGGCCGCGCACTGGCTGGGCACGACGCACATCGGCGAGGACGTGCTGAGCCAGGTCATCCACGGGACGCGCGGCGTCATCGTGGTCGGCTTCCTCGCCGCGTTCATCGCGACGATCATCGCGATCGTCATCGGCGTGAGCTCGGGCTATCTGCGCGGGTGGCGGAGCGAGGCCCTCTCGGCGGTCACCAACGTGTTCCTGGTGATCCCCGGCATCCCGCTCATCATCATCGTGTCCACGATGTTCGAGGATCCGCCGCTGATCCTGATCGCAGCGGTGCTCGGCATCATCGGCTGGGCGTGGGGTGCCCGCGTGCTGCGCGCGCAGACGATGTCTCTGCGCAGCCGCGACTTCGTCCTGGCCGCACGCGCCAACGGCGAACCGCTGCGTCGCATCATCACCGTCGAGATGCTCCCCAACCTCATGGCGCTCATCGCCGCGAGCTTCGTGGGGACGGTCACGGCCGCCATCATCGCCCTCACCACGCTGTCGTACATCGGCGTCATCCCGGTCACGACCTACAACTGGGGCACGATCCTCAACTGGGCGAGCGCGCAGGGCGCCTTCCGGCTGGGTCAGTGGTGGTGGTTCATGCCTCCCGGCCTGTGCATCGCCGCGATCGGCGTCGCCCTCTCCCTCATCAACTTCGGCATCGACGAGTACGTCAACCCCCGCCTGCGCTCCGCCGGCGAGCGCGCTCGCGCCCTGAAGAAGAAGGGCATGAACGTCAACGACACCGTCACGGCCGTCCGCACCGTGCCTGCCGCATCCCCCCAGGAGAATCAGTGATCACCGAAGCCCCCTACCTCGACGCGACACGAACCGTCGCCGAGCGGGTCGCCGACCTCCTCTCGCACATGACGCGGGAGGAGAAGGTCGGTCAGATGATGCAGCTGGACGCCCGCGAGGACCTCGACGACCAGGTGCTCCGCCAGCATGTCGGCTCGATCCTGCACACGTCCCCCGAGCGCCTCGTCCGCGCGCACGATCTCGTCGCGCAGACGCGCCTGCAGATCCCGCTGCTCGTCGGCGAGGACTGCATCCACGGTCACTCGTTCTTCGAGGGGTCGACGATCTTCCCGACGCAGCTCGGGATGGCCGCGTCGTGGGACGCCGATCTGCTCGAGCGGGTGGCGCGGGCGACCGCCGTCGAGGTCGCCGCCACGGGCGTGCACTGGACGTTCTCGCCGGTGCTGTGCATCGCGCGGGACCTGCGCTGGGGCCGTGTCGACGAGACCTTCGGCGAGGACCCGTTCCTCATCGGCGAGCTGGCCTCGGCCATGGTGCGCGGCTACCAGGGCGGTGGCCTCGACGACCAGGACGCGATCCTCGCGACCGCCAAGCACTTCGCCGGCTACTCAGAGACGCAGGGCGGCCGCGACGCGAGCGAGGCCGACATCTCGCGCCGCAAGCTCCGCTCGTGGTTCCTGCCGCCGTTCGAGCGGGTCGCCCGCGAGGGCTGCCGCACGTTCATGCTCGGCTACCAGACCACCGACGGCGTGCCGATCACGGTCAACGACTGGCTGCTCAACGACGTGCTGCGCGGCGAATGGGGCTACACCGGCACGCTCATCACCGACTGGGACAACGTCGGGCGGATGGTGTGGGAGCAGAAGGTGCAGCCCGACTACGCGCACGCGGCCGCCGCGGCCGTCAAGGCCGGCAACGACATGGTGATGACCACCCCCGGCTTCTACCAGGGCGCCCTCGACGCCATCGAGCAGGGGCTCCTCGCCGAGTCGGACCTCGACCAGGCGGTCTCGCGCATCCTCACGCTCAAGTTCGAGTTCGGCCTGTTCGAGAACCCGCGTCACCCTGACGTGGCGCGCATCGCCGCCGTTGTCGGCAGCGCCCCGCACGCCGACCTCAACCTCGAGGCCGCCCGCCGCTCGCTCGTGCTGCTGCGCAACGACGGCACGCTGCCGCTCGCGGATGCGCCGGCTCGGCGGATCGCGGTCGTCGGGCCCCTCGCCGACGACGCGCAGACGCAGCTCGGCGACTGGGCCGGCTCGTCCGGGCAGGCGGACTGGCTGCCCGACGGGCACCCGCGCGAGATGATCACAACGGTGCTCGACGGACTCCGTGCAGAGGTGCCGGCCGGCTGGAGCGTCGACTACGCGCGCGGCTCCGACATCCTCACCCTGGAGCAGGATCCGGCCGGGGCTTTCTTCCCCGACGGCCAGCCCCGCCCGCAGGTGGTCGTGCCGACGCAGCCCGACGAGGCGCTCATCGCCGAGGCCGTCGCGGCCGCGGAGGCCGCCGACGTCGTGGTCGCCGTCGTCGGCGACCGCATCGAGCTGGTCGGCGAGGGCCGCTCGACGGCCACGCTCGAGCTCATCGGCGGCCAGATCGCCCTGCTCGAGGCGCTCGTGGCCACCGGCACGCCGCTCGTGGTGGTGCTGCTCGCCTCGAAGCCGCTCGTGCTGCCCGAGTCGGTGCGACGCGCCGCCGCGCTGGTGTGGGCGGCGAGCCCCGGCATGCAGGGCGGCCGTGCGATCGCTGAGCTGCTGCTCGGCCGCATCGAGCCGACCGGCCGCCTGCCGATCTCGTTCGCCCGGCACGTCGGCCAGCAGCCGACCTACTACAACCAGATCCGCGGCCAGCACGGCGACCGCTACGCCGACCTCACGCAGAGCCCCGCACACGTGTTCGGCGAGGGCCTGTCGTACACGAGCGTGGAATATGCCGAGCTGCGCATCCCGCAGCCCACGGTGGTGAAGGGCGACGTCGTGCGCGCCGAGGTCACGGTGCGCAACACGGGCAGCCGCCCCGCGCGCGAGGTCGTGCAGGTCTATGTGCGCGACGAGGTGACGTCGGTCAGCTGGGCCGACAAGGAGCTCAAGACGTTCCGCACGGTCGATCTGGCACCCGGTGAGAGCGCGACGGTCGAGCTGCGTCTGCCGGTGGCGGAGTGCACGATCGTGGATGCTGCCGGCAACCGCATCGTGGAAGCCGGGACGTTCGAGCTGCTCGTGGGAGCGTCGTCGCGCGACGAGGACCTGCTGACCGCGCGGTTCACGGTCGCGGGCTGAGCGGCGGCTCAGTCCTCGTCGGCTGAGTCGCCCTCGGGCTCTTCGTCGTCGGAGTGTTCGTCGTCGGAGTCGTCGTCGTCGGAGTCCTCGGACTCGTCGTCGTCGTCCGCGTCATCCTCCGACTCGTCGTCCGCGAAGCCGGCGTCGTCGACCTCGTCGACATCGTCCTCGGGCTCGTCGGAGAGCACGTCGATGTCGACGCCGTCGACATCGCCGGAGTGCAGGATCGGCGAGCCGTCCTGATCGAAGTCGGCCGCGTCCAGATCGTCCAGGTCGTCATCGTCGAGCTCGTCATCGTCGAGCTCGTCGTCGGCGAGACCCTCGTCATCGCCGTCGACAGCATCCGCTTCGGCCTGCGCCGCCTGCGCGGCCTGGTAGTCGGCCAGACGCTCGGCCCACGGCACCCACTCGGGTGCGAGCAGCGCGCCGTCGCCCGGCAGCAGCTCGACCTCGAGGACGCTCGGCTCGGCATCCTCGACCCGCGCGAGCGAGACGGTCCAGTACCACCCCGGGTAGCCGGGGAGACGGTTGTGGAACCGCAGCGAGACGACGCCGTCGTCTTCGACGCGGTAGTCGGCCGGCTCGCCGATGGAGCTGGCCGGCGTGACCTCGCTCAGCGCGGCCAGCGCCAGGTCGCGCGCGGCGACCAGGACGGGGTCGGGCTCAGGCGTCGAGTTCATCGGCCACCTTGCGCAGCACGGCGGCGACCTTCTTGGCGTGCGAGCCGCTCGGGTAGCGTCCGTGGCGCAGGTCGCCCCCGATGCCGTCGAGCAGCTTCACGAGGTCTTCGACGATGATCGCCATGTCGTCAGCGGGCTTGCGAGAGCGCTTCGAGAGGCTCACCGGGGCCTCGAGGACCCGCACCGACAGCGCCTGCAGGCCGCGCTTGCCGTCGGCGACGCCGAACTCGAGACGGGTGCCCTGCTTGAGGGCGGGCGTGCCTGCGGGGAGGGCAGTGGCGTGCAGGAAGACGTCCTGGCCGTCATCAGTGGTGATGAAGCCGAACCCCTTCTCCTCGTCGTAGAACCTGACCTTGCCGGTGGGCATGGAGACCTCGCTGGGTATCGCGCCGCCGCGAACGGCGGGCATGACGGAATTCGGGACCGGTGCGTCCCTCCCTCCAGCCTACCGGCACGCACCGACGAAGGACCCCAGGCGATAGGCTGATCCGGATGAGCACGCGCACCCCCGGCGAGGACGTCCCGATCCGCCGTATCGACCGCATCCTGGCGTTCATGTCGCTGGGTCTGCTTCTGCTGTCCATCGTCGCCTTCCTGGCGATCATGATCGGCTCCGCGACGGGCGCCGACTTCGCGACGGGCGTGTGGCCGTTCCTGGGCGTGCTCGTCTACATCGCGCCGATCGTGGCCTTCATCCTGCTCGTGACCGTGCTCATCATGAGCTTCGTGCGGAGGGCACGAGCGAACAAGGGCACCTGAGTGGTCAGCGACGAGCGCGCTCTGGCGACCTGGCTGTCCGGCCAGGACGACGTCGCGCTCGCCTGCACTCTGGCCGAGCGGGGCATGTCGCCCGCCGCACCCTGGCGCGACTTCTTCGACACGGCCGCCGCGCTGCTCGATGCCCCTTCGGTCGACCGGGCGCTGGCCCGTCTCCCGCGCACCGCGCTGCGGAGCCTCGCTGACGGGACCGCGTCGTCGCCCGCGACGACCCGCCTCGCCCTGGCCGACGAGACCGGCGCCCCCTACGCCGCCGTCGCCCTGCGTCTCGCCGTCGCCCGGCAGACGCGCCCGGACGCCTTCACGCCCACGGACGAGCCGACCGAGCCGCCCCTCGCCGACGATGAGCACGCCGCGGCAGCCGCCGAGCGCGCGTTCACCACGACCGGTGCCCTCGCCGACGTGCTGCTGGCCGCCTCGCACCTGCCCCTCGTGCGCACCGGGGCCGGTCCGGTGAGCGCCGTCGACCGGCGCCGACTGGTCGAGGCCGGTGCGGTGTCGACCCCGGACGAGCTCGACGACCTCATCGAGTCCGCCGCCATCGCGGGGCTGCTGAGCCCGACCGAGCGCGAGTGGCGCGTCACGCCCGAGGGCGAGGCGTGGCTGCAGTCCTCGACCTCCGAGCGCTGGCGGGTCGTCGTCGAGGCGCTCCGCGACGGCGCTCCGGACGGCGTGCGCACGCCCTCCGGAGAGATCCTGCCGGTCGGATCCTGGGTGGCGGCGTATCCGCTGCGCACCGACTGGCCGGCGTTCGCCGCGCAGCAGCGGACGATCGCGACCCGGTGGGGCCTGCTCACCGACGACGCGGCGGAACCGGAATGGACGCGCACCCTCCGCACGGGCGCTCCACTGGACACCGGGATGCTGAGCGCACACCTCCCCGCCGAGATCGACCGGGTGTACCTGCAGGCCGACCTGACCGCGATCGCGCCCGGGCCGCTCGTGCCCGCGCTCGATCTGCGCCTGCGCGGGCTCGCCCGCCGCGAATCGCGCGCGCAGGCCTCGACGTACCGGTTCAGCGCCGACACCATCGGCGCGGGGATGACCGAGGGCGAGACCGCCGGGTCGATCCGCGCGTTCCTGGCGTCGCTGTCGCTCACCGGCATCCCGCAGCCGCTGGAGTACCTCATCCAGAGCACCGCCGCCCGCCACGGTCAGGTGCGCGTGCGCGCCGACGAGGTCTCAGGGCGCACCGAGGTGACCAGCGCCGACTCGGGACTCCGCGAGACGATCGCGGTCGACCAGGCGCTGCGGGCGCTCGGACTCATCCCGGTCGGCGACGCGCTGCTGTCGCGGGTCTCGCGCGATTCCGTCTACTGGGCGCTCGCCGATGCGCGCTACCCCGTGGTCGCCCTCGACCCGGACGGCGAGCCGGAGGCGCTGCACCGCCGGGTCGCACCCGGGTCCGGCGCGCCCATCCCGACGCCGGTCGAGCTGTACGGCCCTCTCATCGAGCGGCTGCGCGGCGGCGACGACGCCGACACGGACGCGGCGTGGCTGACCCGCGAGCTCGAGCAGGCGGTGCGCTCGCGCTCCGTCATCGTCGTCGCGGTGCGGATGCCCGACGGCGCGGAGCGCGCCTTCACGGTCGAGGCGACCGGCCTCGGCGGCGGCCGTCTGCGCGGACGCGATCGTGCCGCCGACGTCGAGCGCACGCTGCCGGTATCGAGCATCGTCGCGGTGCGTCCGGTCCCCTGAGCGCCGCCCGGCCTCCCCAGGCCGATAGGATTGACCGTTATGGCTGACGGTCCCCTCATCGTGCAGAGCGACCGGACGGTGCTGCTCGAAGTCGCCCATCCGGACGCCGAGTCCGCCCGGCACGAGCTCGCGGTGTTCGCGGAGCTCGAGCGCGCTCCCGAGCACATCCACACGTACCGCATCACGCGCCTCGGCCTGTGGAATGCGCGCGCCGCAGGACATGCCGCCGAAGACATGCTCGCGACCCTCGAGCGCTGGTCGCGCTTCCCCGTGCCCCCGTCCGTGTCGATCGACATCCGTGAGAGCGTCGGCCGCTACGGCCGGCTCGTCATCGAGCGCGACGACGAGGGCACCCTCGTGCTCCGCTCCAGCGACGAGCCCGTGCTCGCCGAGGTCTCGCGCAACAAGCGCATCCAGCCCCTGCTGATCGGCCACCCCTCCCCCGACACCTACATCGTCGACGCGTGGGCCCGCGGTCACATCAAGCAGGAGCTGCTGAAGATCGGCTGGCCCGCCGAGGATCTCGCCGGCTACACGCCCGGGACACCGCATCCGATCGATCTGGCCGAGGACGGCTGGTCGCTGCGGCCCTACCAGCGCCACGCGGTCGACACCTTCACCGAGGGGGGATCCGGCGTCGTCGTGCTCCCCTGCGGCGCGGGCAAGACGCTCGTCGGCGCCGGCGCGATGGCCGACACGAAGACCACCACCCTGATCCTGGTGACCAACACGGTCAGCGCGCGGCAGTGGCGCGACGAGCTGCTCAAGCGCACCTCGCTGACACCAGAGGAGATCGGCGAGTACTCCGGCCAGGCCAAGGAGGTCAAGCCGGTCACGATCGCGACCTACCAGATCCTCACCGCCAAGCGGAAAGGCCAGTACGCGCACCTGGCCCTCCTCGACGCGCTCGACTGGGGCCTCATCGTCTACGACGAGGTCCACCTGCTGCCCGCGCCGGTGTTCAAGCTCACTGCCGACCTGCAGGCGCGGCGCCGCCTGGGGCTCACCGCCACCCTCGTCCGCGAGGACGGCCGCGAAGGCGATGTGTTCAGCCTCATCGGCCCCAAGCGGTTCGACGCGCCGTGGAAGGAGATCGAAGCCCAGGGCTTCATCTCCCCCGCCGCCTGCTACGAGGTGCGCGTCGACCTGCCCGCCGGCGACCGGCTGGAGTACGCCGCGGCCGCCGACGAGGAGCGCTACCGGCTCGCCGCGACCGCACCGGCGAAGATCCGGGTCGTCCGCGACCTCGTCGCCAAGCACGAGGGTGAGCGCATCCTGGTGATCGGCCAGTACCTCGACCAGATCGACACGCTCGCCGAGGCGCTCAACGCTCCCAAGATCACCGGCGCCACGCCCGTGGACGAGCGCGAGGAGCTGTACCAGGCGTTCCGGGTCGGCGAGATCTCGCTGCTGGTGGTCTCGAAGGTCGCGAACTTCTCGATCGACCTGCCGGAGGCGTCCGTCGCCATCCAGGTCTCCGGATCCTTCGGGTCACGCCAGGAGGAGGCCCAGCGCCTCGGGCGCCTGCTGCGTCCGAAGGAGTCGGGCAACACGGCGAGCTTCTACACCCTCACCGCCCGCGACACCGTCGATCAGGACTTCGCGCAGAACCGTCAGCGGTTCCTCGCCGAGCAGGGCTACAGCTACACGATCCTCGACGCGGAGTCGATCACCGCGGCGTAGTCGCGTCGATCCCGCCCGCTGCCCCCGTGTCGCGAGACAAGGAGATGTGGCGACGGGAGGGGCGCAGGTGGCCAGACGCTCCTCCGCCCGCGTCTTCTCCTTATCTCGCGACGGTCAGCGCGGCGTCGTCGCGTCGATCCCGTCGCCCTCCGCGACCGCCGGGGTGAGCACCTCGGACACCGGCGCGGGCACCGGCTGCGGCGCGGGCACCTGCAGCAGCAGCGTGCGGTGGATGTGCGACCGCCGGAACACCAGCTCGACCACCACCGCGTACCCGACCACCGTGACGGTCGAGACGAGCAGGCCCGCCACACCCGGCGAGCTCGAGTTCACGTCGCCGAGCCCGGCGAGGGCGAGCAGGAACGCGAGCAGGTTGTTCACGATGTGCAGGCCGATGCCCGCCTCGAGCCCACCCGTGCGCCAGGTGAGCCAGCCCGCGACGACCGCGAACACCGCGACGCCGGCCTGACCGAGCGGGTCGTACAGGTGGCCGAGCACGAACAGGGGCACCGGCAGCAGGATCGCGAAGAGCGGATGCCGCAGCCAGCGTCCGATCGCCTGCTGCAGGTACCCGCGGAACACGTACTCCTCGGCCGCCGACTGCAGCGGGATGAGCAGCAGGATGACGGCCAGCGAGACCCACAGCTGCGGGTTGTCGCTCGGCGCGACGACCGAGCCGGGATCGCCCGACGCATCGGCGGGCAGCAGCAGCGACAGCCCCGAGACGACGAGCATGACGACGACCGCGATGCCGGTGCACAGCAGCAGCCAGCCCCAGCGCAGTCGGCCCGCCGCCGAGGAGATGAGCCCCAGTCTGCGGCCGTTCACGATGAGCGAGGCCAGCACGTAGGCCGGCAGCATCAGCACGATGGTGACCAGCATGAACGCGAGCATGAGCGGATCGGTGAGGTCGAAGATGACAGCAGCGCCGGACGTCATCCGCAGGAACGAATCGGCGACGCCGGAGTTCCACAGCATCAGGAGGAACATGCCCAGCGTCACGACGACGAGCATGGCCAGGTACAGGGCGGCGCCGAGCAGTCCCACGACCAGCGGCGTCCACCATCCGGAGCGACGCCGCGCGAACACCAGCCGGTGGAACGCGAGCCCGCCCTCGGTCGCGTCCGGCGGGAGCAGGGGCACCGCGACGGGCGGCGCGAGCGGGGGCGTCGTCATCCCTCCATGATGTCCTACGCGCGGGCCTGCGCCGCGTAGCGCAGGAAGACGAATCCCTCGTCGTCGGTGATCGCGCCGAGCAGCTGCAGCGGCCGGTCGGCCTCCTCCGCTCCGCGGGCGATCCGCCCCGCGCTGCCCCCCACCGCGCGCGGCGCGATCGTCAGGCACACCTCGTCGACCAGGCCCGCGTCGAGCAGCGCGCCGAACAGGTGCGGCCCGCCCTCGCACAGCACCTGCGTGAGGCCGCGCGCGGCCAGGGCGCGCAGCATCCCGTTCAGATCGACGGATGCTGCGCCGCACTCCCACACGTCGGCCACCTGCGCGAGGGCGGCACGGCGCGCCTGCGGCGCCTCCGCACGGGTGATCACGATCGGCCGGCTCTCGGCCCGCGTGAACACCCCGTCGCCCGGCTCGAGGCCGAGGTCGCCGCTGACGACCGCGAGCGCCGGCTGCGCGGGCAGTCCGCGCTCCCGGCGCCAGGCAGCATCCGCCTCCGGCACCCGGATGCCGCCGTAGCCCTCTGCCCGCACCGTGCCCGCGCCGACGAGCACGACGTCCGCCATCGTGCGCAGCACCGTCATGAGCTCCCGGTCGGTCGGACCCCCGAGACCTCCGCTGCGACGGTCGATGGTCGCTGCGCCGTCCGCGCTCTGCACGAAGTTCATCCGCACGCGCGGGGTGGTGCGATCGGCCAGGGCGTAGGCGGCGAAGAGCTCGTCGCGGGTCGGCATCAGTCGTTCCCCTCCGGTCGCATGTTGTGGCGGAGGTACGCGGGCTCGCGCCATCCGAGGATCGCCTCGACCATCCGCAGCGCGTCGACCGTCTCGGGGACGTTGTGCGCGCGGAAGATCCGCGCGCCCTGCAGCGCGCAGAACACCGCCGCCGCGAGCGAGCCGGCGACGCGGTCCCCCCGCGCCCGGTCGAGCGTCTCCCCGACGAAGTCCTTGTTCGACAGCGCCACGAGCAGGGGCGAGCCGAGATCGGCCAGCTCGCCGAGCCGGCGGGTGAGCTCCAGCGAGTGGAGGGTGTTCTTATTCAGGTCGTGACCGGGGTCGAGGATGATCCGGTCGGGCGCGATGCCCGCGGCGAGCGCGGCCTCCCTGCGGCTGCGGAGCGCCTCGCGGACCTCGGCGACGACGTCGTCGTACTGCGGCTGCGGGTAGGAGGTGCGCGGCGGCGCCAGGCTGTGCGCGATGACGATGCTCGCGTCGCTGTCGGCGACGACCGCGACCATCTCGGGGTCGCGCAGCCCGGTCGTGTCGTTGATCACCGTGGCCCCGGCCGCGATGGCCGCCCGCGCGACCGCGGGCTGGAACGTGTCCACGCTCACCGGCACGATCGGCGAGAGCTCCCGCACCACCGGCACGACCCGCGCGATCTCCTCGTCAACGGGCACAGGGGGTCCCGGCGCGAACTTCACGCCGCCCACATCCACGTATCCGGCGCCCGCCTCCGCGGCGGCGACGCCCGCCGCCACCGCGGCGTCCAGGGCGAACGTGGCCCCGCGGTCGTAGAAGGAATCCGGCGTCCTGTTGACGATCGCCATCACCGCCAGCACCGTGCCTCCTCAGGGGTCGCCGTGCTCCCGACAGTAGGGCGGCGGGCGCCCCGGTGTCGACCGCTCCGTGCGATATCCAGCCTGCGCAGGGAAAGGGTCGCCATAATGAGGGCATGACCGCACCGCGCATCCTCGTCGTCGACGACGAGCCGAACATCCGCGACCTGCTCATCACGAGCCTGCGCTTCGCCGGCTATCAGGTCAGGGCCGTCGCCAACGGAGCCCAGACGATCTCGGCCGTCCTCGAAGAGGAACCCGACCTGATCGTGCTCGACGTGATGCTGCCGGACATGAACGGCTTCAGCGTCACCAAGCGCCTCCGCGGCGCCGGATACACCGCCCCGATCCTGTTCCTCACCGCGAAGGACGACACCGAGGACAAGATCACCGGCCTCAACGCCGGCGGCGACGACTACGTCACCAAGCCGTTCAGCCTCGACGAGATCGTGGCCCGCATCCAGGCCATCCTGCGCCGCACGATGCAGGCCGACGAGGAGTCGATCATCCGCGCGGGCGAGCTGACGATGGATCAGGACACGCATGACGTGCTGGTCGGTGACGCGTCGATCGACCTCAGCCCCACCGAGTTCAAGCTGCTGCGCTACCTCATGCTCAACCCCAACAGGGTGCTCAGCAAGGCGCAGATCCTCGACCACGTGTGGGAGTACGACTTCAACGGCGACGCGGGCATCGTGGAGAGCTACATCTCCTACCTGCGGCGCAAGATCGACCCGCACTCCACCGAGCCGCTGATCCAGACGAAGCGGGGCTTCGGCTACATGCTCAAGGCCGGCAAGCCCGCCTGATCCGTGGCCGTGGGCGCCCATGTGGGCAAGAGCGACGCGATCACCCGGTGGTGGCGCGGCATCAGCCTGCGCGCGAAGGTCACCGGCGTCACGGTAATGCTGCTCGCGGTCGGCGTGTTCGCGGCCGGCTTCGGCACGATGGCGTTCCTGCGCTCCACCCTGATCGACAGCCTCGACGCGCAGCTGATGCAGGCGGCCAGCACGGACGTGACGACCTCTCTGTTCGACATCAGCGTCGACGGCGGACAGCTGACCTTCACCCCGAAGGAGTCGGCGGCCGCCGTCGAGTTCTTCATCGCCGTCTACGGCCCCACCGGTGAGCGTCTCGCGACCGGCGGCGGCGACGGCAGCGAGATGCCCCCGGTCTTCCCGCAGTCGTACCCGCTCGCCAAGACCATCGAGCAGGGCGTCGAGCCGTTCAACCTGCCGAGCGCGGAGGGCGGGGCGCCGTTCCACGCGAGCGTGTCGGCGCAGGAGGTCGCCGGCACCGGGATCGGCTACACCCAGCTGATCGCCCAGCCCACCTCGCAGGTCAACCGGATCGTCGCGACGTACATCGGCATCTACCTGATCCTGGCGTTCGTCATCATCCTCGCCGGTGCCCTGCTCACCCGGTGGCTCGTGACCCTGACGTTCCGCAGCCTCGGTCAGGTCGAATCCACCGCGATGGCCATCGCCGCGGGCGACTTCAGCCAGCGCATGACCGACATCGAGCCGCGCACCGAGGTGGGCAAACTCAAGGCGGCGATCAACACGATGCTCGGCAGGGTGGATGCTGCGATCACCCAGCGCGACTCGACCGTGCAGCAGATGCGCCGGTTCATCGGCGACGCCAGCCACGAGCTGCGCACCCCGCTCGTCACCGTCCGCGGCTACGCCGAGCTGTACCGGATGGGAGCGATCGACTCCGACGAGGACGTCTCCCAGGCGATGGAGCGCATCGAGAAGGAGGCTGTGCGCATGGGCCTCCTGGTCGAGGACCTGCTCGCCCTCGCCCGCCTCGACGAGCGTCGCGACGTCGTGATCGGGCCCGTCGACCTGCGCCCGGTCGCCCGCGATGCGGCGCTGGACGTCCGTGCCGCCTCCCCGCAGCGCCCGGTCACCGTGATCGACACCACGGCGCGCGATGCGCAGCCCTCCCGCGTCTCGCCGACCGCCGTGCCGACCACCACCGCGCCGCGCAGGCGGGCCGCGCCGATCGCCCGCGCCGGCGAGGCCCTGTCGATCCTGCGCCGCCGCAAGCCGGCGCCGGACGAGACCACCGCGCACGCACCCATCACGCAGCCGGTCGCGGTGCCTCCGGTGCTCGCCCCTGTCGTGCTCGGCGACGAGAACCGGATCAGGCAGGTCGTCGCGAACCTGCTCGGCAACGCCCGTCGGTTCACGGTCGAGACCTCGCCCATCGAGCTGCGGATCGGGGTGGATGCGGAGGCCGGCATGGGCTGGGTCGAGGTGGCGGATCACGGCGAGGGCGTCCCCGACCAGATCAAGGACAAGATCTTCCAGCGCTTCTGGCGAGCCGACACCTCACGGGCGCGCGAGACCGGCGGCACGGGCCTCGGCCTGTCGATCGTCGCCTCCATCGTCGAGGCGCTGCACGGAGCGGTCGCCGTGTCGGACACCCCGGGCGGCGGCGCCACCTTCCGCGTGTCCTTCCCGCTCGATCACACGAGGGATGCGGCCGACCACCTGTTCATCGAGACCCAGCCGATCCCGCGACCGCAGCTACCTGCCGAGGGCTGACTCCTCCCCAGCGGGGCTCGCGCACGGGGGTGTGCGCAGCATCCCGGTTCGGGGGTATGCGCACTCCGCCCGCTCGTACCGTGGGCTGATCACCTTCCAGACAGGAGATCCGCCATGGCCGTCTACTCCGTCGACAGCGACGCCGTCCTCACCACCACCGCCGCGATGCGCGGCACGATCGAGCGCGTGCAGTCCGAGAACCAGGCGATGCTCGCCCAGCTCACGCAGCTGCAGTCCACGTGGACCGGCGCCGCCTCGATCGCGTTCCAGGGCGTCGTCGACCAGTGGCGCGCCGCGCAGCGTCACGTGGACGAGGCGATCGTGGGCGTGAACGCCGCACTCGGCGTGGCCGGCAGGCAGTATGCCGACGCCGAGCAGGCGTCGATGAGCCTGTTCCGATGAGCGTGCGCGGAGCCCGCTCGCGGTGACCGCTCGCGTGAGAAGGGCGTGAGATTCTCCTGATCGAGGCCGGGATCCGGCGGTGGTCGTGGCTACCGTGGAATGTGCCCGTCGCCCCGCGGGTGCGTCCCCCGACCGCACAGGAGTCTTCGTGCGCCTCCCCACCACGCCCCTGCGCGCGCTCAGCGCGCTCGCCCTCACCGTCACCCTCGTCGCCGGCTCCGCCGCGACCTCCGCCGCCGCGGCACCGCCCGTCGCCCCCGCCTCATCCGCCGCCTCGACCCCCGCCTCGGGCGCGCTCACGAGTCAGTTCGCGGTCTCGGCCACCAGTGGCACGACTCCCGAGCAGAGAGTCACGGCGTTCATCAACCAGAAGCGCGCCGCCGCCGGCCTGCCCAAGCTGAAGGTCACCGCATCCCTGCGATCCGCGGCCGAGACCTGGGCGAAGCACTTGGCGACCAACGGCATCTTCAAGCACAGCACGTCGACGTGGCGCATGGCCAAGATCGGCACGGCGACCTGGAGATCGTCGGGCGAGAACATCGCCGCCGGCTACCCCACGGCGTCGTCCGTCATGAGAGCGTGGATGAATTCGAGCGGTCACAGGGCCAACATCCTCGGCAAGTCCTACCGCGGCGTGGGCGTCGGATACGTCCACGGCGGCCCCTACGGCCACTACTGGGTCGTCATCTTCGCCGTCCCGAAGTAGCCACCCGGCCGGCGCGCGGCCGCTAGCATTCCCCCGTGAGCGTCCGCGGGAGGATCGGCGTCGCACTGTCGGCTGCGGCGGTGGCCGCGATCGGCGCGGTCGGCGTCTGGATGGGGCTCGCCGCCACGACCGTCCCCACCGTCGACCTCGGTGTCACGGTCAACGACACCGTCTCGGTCGCCACCGGCACCGAGGATGCGGCGGTCGAGGTGACCTGGCGCCTCCAGCGCGACGGCGATGTGCTGCTGAGCGCCGCGATGGCGTCTCCGGGCACGATGGTGCCGGCCGACTTCCCGGCCGCCACCCGGGCGCGCATCGCGATCTCGCTGGCCTGCGATGCCCGGCTCGAGGCTCTCGCGCTGCCCGATGGCGTCGAGGTCGCCGAGGACGGCGACGAGGCCGCCTGCGACAGCGCGGCGATGGACGGCCTGCCCGCGCGTCAGCTCTTCGTGATGACGATCGACGCCGATGTCGTCGAGATCCGCGGCCACCCCGTGCGCGAGTGGTCGACCGCGCTGGCCGGCCAGAGCACGTCGCGCAGCCCCGCCATCAACATGCTCACCGGCGGCATCGTCGACCCCGCGGTGTCTTTCGCGATCGTCGACCCCGGCCGGTACTCGACGCTGACCGCCGTGCTGGAAGCGGGTCCGAACGATCTGCTCGACCTCACCGTCACCCCGGCCGGCGACGTGGTCGAGGCGACGAGCGTCACCGTCGAGGGCGACGGTGAGCACGAGTGGGTCGACTCGGTCGCCTGGACGCTCACGTACGCCGGGCTCGCGCAGCAGTTCCAGCTCGGCGAGGGACTCGCCCGCTGGACCGACCCGTCGGGTCAGACGTTCATGCAGCTCCTGCTGCTGCTGTCGGGTGCGTTCATCGGCGTGGCAGCGTCGCTGGCCGTGGAGCGTCTGTTCGCCTGGACGAGCCGACTGCGCGTGCCCGAGCCCGGCTCCCCCTCCCCCCAGGAGTGACGCCGCCCGCGCGAGCACGAATGAGAGAGATCGTCCGCGACACGCCGCGGGGCAGCATCCGTCCTCGGCGCGTCGCCGCGAATGTCTCGCGATTCGGTTCCGCCAGCCGCTCCTCCTCAGGAGGGCCGGCCCTCTGAGACGTCCACCGATCGAGCGGCCGCCCCCTCCTCTGCCTCACCCCCGGCCAGGGTTGTGGGCATGTGCTCCGCGGGCGACTCCGTGCAGTCCTTCGGGCGTCTCCGCGCCACGGGGATGAGTCGCCGAGCGATCAGTTCCGCGGTCGAGGACGGGCGTTGGCGGATGCTGCGCCGCGGGGTCTATGCGAGTGCGGGCGCCTGCCTCCCGCTCACCGAGGCGGTCGCGCACGGCGGGGTGCTCGGATGTGTGAGCGCCGCCAGGCATCTGGGCCTGTGGGTGCTCGATGACAGTGCCGACGTGCACGTCTGGATGCATCGCAACGGCCGTCGTCATCATCCGCGACTGCCCTCGCCGTGCGGGTGCACGGAGCACTGGGACGACGGTCCGCCCGTCGACTCCTTCGGCACTCCGTCGGTTCCGAGAGTGCTGCGGCAGATCCTGTCCTGCCGTGGGGTCGAGGAGTTCTTCGTGGCCCTCGAGTCTGCGCTGCGTCAACGGCTCCTCACCGCGGAGGGCCACCAGTGGCTGCACACGCACACCAACGAGGCAGCGCGCGCCGCGATGCGCCTGGCGAGATCCGATGCCGACAGCGGGCTGGAGTCGCTCGTCCGCTGGCGGCTGCGGGGGCACGGACTGCGGGTGTGCACGCA
The DNA here is from genome assembly GCF_027943945.1 of Microbacterium terricola. Lineage (NCBI taxonomy): Bacteria > Bacillati > Actinomycetota > Actinomycetes > Micrococcales > Microbacteriaceae > Microbacterium > Microbacterium terricola. The sequence goes on from NZ_AP027141.1 coordinate 2,114,034, forward strand.
GGCGGAGGTGTTCGGCGTCGGTCGGGTCGATCTCCTCGTGGGTGATCGCCTGATCATCGAGGTCGACGGCAGGGACAACCACGACGACACATCGCACCGGCACAAGGATCTCGTGCGGGACGCCCATGCGGCGGCCTGGGGCTACCGCACTCTGCGGTTCGACTACGCCATGGTCGTGCACGACTGGGACCTGGTCGAGGCCGCGATCCTCGGCGCACTCTGGGCCGACGGCGCAGGGGTGGCGAGCAGAACCGAGTGAGATCGTCGCCGACACGCCGGGCGCCGGCATCCGCCATGGGAGTGTCGACACCCATCGCTCTGAGTTCGGTCCGCCGGACATCCGCCGACACGAACCCCCACCGACGACGGAAGGCCCCTCCGAAGAGGGGCCTTCCTGAACTGCTACGACGAGCGCTGGATCAGAAGTCCATGCCACCGGTCGGGTCGCCGGCCGGAGCCGCCGACTTCTCCGGCTTGTCGGCGACGACGGCCTCGGTCGTGAGGAACAGGCCGGCGATCGAGGCTGCGTTCTGCAGCGCCGAGCGGGTCACCTTGGCGGGGTCGATGATGCCCTGTGCGAACAGGTCACCGTACTCGCCGGTCGCGGCGTTGAGGCCGTGACCGTCGGGCAGCTCGGCCACCTTGTTCGCGACGACACCCGGCTCGAGACCGGCGTTCAGCGCGATCTGCTTGAGCGGGGCCTCGATCGCGACGCGCACGATGTTCGCGCCGGTCGCCTCGTCACCGGTCAGCTCGAGGCTGGCCAGCGCCTTGCGGCCGGACTGGATGAGGGCCACGCCACCACCGGGGACGATGCCCTCCTCGACGGCCGCCTTCGCGTTGCGAACGGCGTCCTCGATGCGGTGCTTGCGCTCCTTGAGCTCGACCTCGGTGGCCGCGCCCGCCTTGATGACGGCAACGCCGCCGGCGAGCTTGGCGAGGCGCTCCTGCAGCTTCTCGCGGTCGTAGTCGCTGTCGGTGTTCTCGATCTCGCGGCGGATCTGGGTCACGCGACCCTCGATCTGCGCGGCGTCGCCGGCACCCTCGATGATGGTCGTCTCATCCTTGGTGATGATGACCTTGCGCGCACGGCCGAGCAGGTCGAGGGTGGCGTTCTCGAGCTTGAGACCGACCTCCTCGGTGATGACCTGGCCGCCGGTGAGGATCGCGATGTCCTGCAGCTGCGCCTTGCGACGGTCGCCGAAGCCGGGAGCCTTGACGGCAGCCGACTTGAAGATGCCGCGGATCTTGTTCAGCACCAGGGTGGCCAGGGCTTCGCCCTCGACGTCCTCGGCGATGATGAGGAGCTCCTTGCCGTCCTGGATCACCTTGTCGACGATCGGCAGCAGGTCCTTGATGTTCGAGATCTTCTGGTTCGCGATCAGGATGTAGGGGTCTTCGAAGACCGCTTCCTGACGCTCCGGGTCGGTCACGAAGTAGGGGTTCAGGTAGCCCTTGTCGAAGCGCATGCCCTCGGTGAGCTCGAGCTCGGTGCCGAAGGTGTTGGACTCCTCGACGGTGACCACACCCTCCTTGCCGACCTTGTCGATCGCCTCGGCGATCAGGTCGCCGATCGAGGTGTCTGCGGCGGAGATCGACGCGGTCGCGGCGATCTGCTCCTTCGACTCGACCTCCTTGGCCGAGGCCAGCAGCTCGTCGGTGATGGCGGTGACGGCCTTCTCGATGCCCTTCTTGAGCGAGATGGGGTCGGCGCCGGCGGCGACGTTGCGCAGGCCCTCGCGCACGAGCGCCTGAGCGAGCACGGTGGCGGTGGTGGTGCCGTCGCCCGCGACGTCATCCGTCTTCTTGGCGACCTCCTTGACGAGCTCCGCGCCGATCTTCTCGTACGGGTCGTCGAGCTCGATCTCCTTCGCGATCGAGACGCCGTCGTTCGTGATCGTGGGGGCGCCCCACTTCTTCTCGAGCACGACGTTGCGGCCGCGCGGGCCGAGGGTCACCTTGACGGCGTCGGCGAGGATGTTGAGGCCCCGCTCGAGGCCACGGCGGGCTTCCTCATCGAAAGCGATGATCTTTGCCATGTGTGTGTCGTCCCTCCCGGACGTTGGATCAGTCATTAGCACTCAACAAGAGTGAGTGCTAATTCATTCTGGCACTCGCCCCAGTCGAGTGCAAGCCGCCGCGAGGGCGGTGGGTCAGCGGACGACCTTCACGGAGCCGCTCGTCGGAACCAGCTCGATCCAGGTGTTGCCCGGAGCGAGGTAGATGTCCACGCCGTGCTCGTTGGTGAGCGTGATCGGCGCGGTCTTGCTCTTCTTCGACCACGTGGCGCTGACGACCTTGCCGCCGGTGGAGACCCAGGCCTTCCCCGAGTCGACCATGACGGTGCGCGGCACGATTCCGTACGACCAGTCGATGTCGACCTGCATCACCACGACGTTCGTGGCCCGCAGCTGCTTGCCCGCCGAGTCCATGTCCTTGTTGCCGTCCTGCGTGCGCAGGTACGTCGCCGAGTGCGCGTTCCAGCGCCAGCCGCGGGCGGACACGGGCGAGAACGCCACGTCCATGCCCTTCGCCGGCGTCCCGTACACGGTCGCCGATGCCGTCTCGGCGATCTTCGCGTGCGCGAACTGCTGCTGCGGCGGGTCGATGTCCTTGTACGCGGCGCGCAGCTCCCGCGCGTTGACGACGACGTTGTGCGGCGCGTACTTCGCGTTCGAGCGGAACATGTACTCGTCGTCCGCGCCGCCGTGGACCGCGTTGTGGACCGGGGTGTCGTGCATCATCGCGACGAACTGGGGCTTGCCGCCCGAATAGGCCACGATCCCGCCGAGCGGGCTGATGATGTCCGGATCCATGGGACGGATGCTGCGCACCGGCCCGATCTCCTTCGGCACATCCGAGAACCACACCGCCACGTACCGCGTCAGCCCGCCTTCGACGAGCTCCTCGTAGAGCATGTCGGTGTGGTCGAGCCCCCACTGCGGGCGAGCGTCCCAGTGGTTGTCGATCTTCGCGGCCAGGGACGGCCCGGTGATCTTCCCCAGCGCCACCTCCTCGCCCGTGAGCGGCGAGCTGCCGGTCGTCGGCTTCGGCGTCGGTGTGGGGGTCGGCGTCGGAGTGGGCGTCTCGGTCGCCGTCGGCGACGGTGTCGCCGACGTCACGGCCGCCTCCGGCGCACCGGTGCAGCCGGCCAGCAGCACGGCGGTCAGAGCGAGTGCGACGAGTGCGCTGCGGCGCAGGGGTCGGGAGGTCACCCGCGGAGCATATCGAGAGCCGCGCCGTGTCAGGCGACGACGCGCACGGCTTCGGCCTGCGGGCCCTTCTGCCCGGCTCCGACCGTGAACTCGACGGTCTGCCCCTCTTCGAGGACGCGGAAGCCGGTCATGTCGATGTTCGAGTAGTGGACGAAGACGTCCTGGCCCTCTGCGGTGATGAAGCCGAAGCCCTTCTCAGCGTTGAACCATTTGACGGTGCCCTGGGTCATGCGAATCTCCTGTTGCTGGTGCGACAACGTCATCGTATGCAGGGAGAATCCGCGCTTCGCGCCAGATGCGGAACTGTTGACATGGCCGCATCCAAGTGTTTACCGGCGCGAAACACGCCCCGGAATCAGGGTTCTTCGACGCGGTCCATGCCGAGCACGACCGTCAGCTGCTTGGGCTGCTCGTCGCCCTCGCCGGCGGCCGTCTGGAGATACTGGTCGCTCTGGGCGACGAGGGCGCCGCCGAGCACATCCGCGAGTCCTGCGGCGGCCGCGGCGTCCTCCTCGAACGCGTAGTAGACGGTGGTCGTCTCGAAGTCGTCCTGGCTGGCCTCACTGGCCAGCACGTCCTCCGCGGCCCAGCCGGCCGCTTCGATCTCGGTCTTCACCTCGGTGGCGAGACCGTCCTGCGACGTGGCGTTGAGCACCAGCACCGTGTAGGTCGGGTCGAGCACCGGCGTGATCTCCGGCGCGGGGGTCGAGGCGACGGTCGCCTCGGGGGCCGGGAACAGGTCGATCCGCCCGGTGGCCAGGAGGGTGCCGAGGATGCCGGCGGCCACCAGCACGACGGTGGCCACGACAGCCCAGATCATCACGACCCAGCCGTTCATGCGGGGGTTCTCGGCACGATGGGCGCCGATCCGGCCGGCGTCCGCCGGGAGGTCGTCGAAGCGATCCCTGGGGTACGTCGATTTCGCCACCCCACGATGCTACCGGGCGGCACGCTCCAGCCGTGTCCGCGCGCGGGCGTCCCGGATGCGGCGCAGCCGCTTGACGAGCATGGGATCGTGCTCGAGCGCATCGGCCGTCTCGATGAGGCGGCCCAGCAGCTGGTAGTACCGGGCGGGCGAGAGGCTCAGCTGCGCGCGGATGGCCTCTTCCTTCGCACCCGCGTGCCTGGTCCACTCGGTCTCGAACGCCAGGATGGCGCGATCGCGGTCGGAGAGGGGCACCCCTCCACGCTAGCCATCCACGGGCTCAGCGCCCGCGCGCCACTCCACGAAACCGCCGAGCGGGTCGACCACGGCGAGCGCTCGCCGGTTGCGGCCGAGCACGAACCCCGTCAGGTCCGCGGCCGGCGCCGGCTCCCACTGGGTGTGGAGGCCGACCGGATCGATCGTGACCCACTCCGCGTCGACCTCGCGCAGGTGCGCGAACAGCCGTTCGCGGGCGGCCCACGGGACGTGCGGCAGCAGGCCGGGCGTGGTGATCACGAGACGGGCTTCCCGCGGCGCGAGAGCGATCGCGGCATCGAGCACGGCGGGATCCGTCGCGTCCCCGCCGATCAGCAGCGGCGGGTCGGCGGCGACGATGTCGAGCGCGGCAGCGATGCGCTCGGCACGGCCGTCCTCCCCCGGCCAGACGAGGGTGGTCAGGAACCGGCGGTCGTCCGGGTCGGCGGCATCCAGGGGGTGCAGATCGACGCCAGCCCGCCAGACGACCTCGGGCAGCCGGAGCTCCGGCAACGCGCCCCGGGCCTCGGCCTCGAGGACGACCGTCGAGGCGCCGTCCGCGGGGTCGAGGTCGGGGCCGCCGCGGTAGCGGTACGAGTAGCGGTCCGGGTACAGGCACAGGCCGGCGCTCGCGCCCAGCTCGAGCAGGGCGATCGGGCCGCGGATGGCGCTGAGCGCGGGCAGCAGCGCGGCGCATCGGCCGGGCTCGTTGGTCTGCAGCGCACGGCGCCCGCACTCTCGAACGACGGCGTCCGCGTTCGCCCGCAGCCACGCGGCCCAAGCCGGGTACCCGGATTCGGGGGCTCCCAGCATCCGTGTCACGGCGAAGACGAGCGGCGGCTGCCGGCGCGCGGCGTCGATGCGCGCGATGATGCCCGCGATCTCCACGTCCGCGGCCACTCCCGCCGCCCACTCGCCGTACAGCGCAGAGCGGCCGGGGGCCTCCGTCTGCGCGAACCGGCGGTAGCGGTCGGCGACGGCGGAGAGGTCGTGGTCCATTCCCCCATTCTCGCGGCGAACGCCCAGCGACCACGGAACAGGCGGCAGGCGGCTGCGGTTGAATAGGAGCGAACCAGGAGGAACCCATGACCTACGCCGTGGACAAGAGCGATGACCAGTGGCGCGCCGAGCTGAGCCCCGACCAGTACGCGGTGCTGCGCGAGGCGGGCACCGAGCGGCCGTGGACCGGCGAGCTGCTCGACGAGAGCCGCGCCGGCCTGTACACCTGCGCCGCGTGCGGTGCTGAGCTGTTCCAGAGCGGCACCAAGTTCGACTCGCACTGCGGGTGGCCGAGCTTCTACGAGTCGGTGCGGCCGGACGCCGTCCAGCTGATCGAGGACCGCAGCCACGGGATGCTGCGCACCGAGGTCCGCTGCGCGAACTGCGGCTCGCACCTCGGCCACGTCTTCCCCGATGGGTTCGGCACCCCGACCGGCGACCGCTACTGCATGAACTCGCTGTCGCTGTCGTTCGCCCCGGAGGAGCAGTGACCGGCGCCCTCGAGGCGGTGCGGGCGCGGCGCTCCTGGTCGAAGGTGACGGATGCCGCACCCACTCACGCGGAGCTGCTCCGGCTCGTCTCCGCTGCCGGCCGGGTCGCCGACCACTCGTCGCTGCGACCGTGGCGGCTCATCGAGCTGCGCGGCAGTGACCGGGAGGTGCTCGGGCGTGCCATCCACAAGGCGGACGGCGAGAAGGGCCACTCGACCAAGCCGCTGCGCGCGCCGCTGCTGATCGCCGTGGTCGCCAGCTACCGCAAGAGCGGCAAGGTGCCCCGCTGGGAGCAGGAGGCGGTCGCCTCCGGCGTCGCGCACATGCTGAGCCTGCTGCTGGACGAGGCGGGCTGGGGCGTCATCTGGCGCACGGGGCACTACACGCGCAGCAAGGCGGTCGCGAAGGCGCACGGCCTCGGCAAGGACGAGGAGCTGCTCGGCTGGCTCTACGTCGGCGGCAAGCCGGAGCGCTCGGGCGGCGGACGCCGCAAGGCGCTGGACGCCCGCCCGCTCCTCTCGCGCATGCCCGCCTGACCACGGCGCCGCCGCGCGGTCGCGACGACCACCGAGGCCATCGCGATCGCCACCATGATGAGCTCCTGCGCGAGACCAGGGCTCGCCGGCGCCGGCCACGTCAGGTCGAGGATGAGCGACATGGACAGCTGTCCGACGACGGAGGCCAGGCCCATCAGCAGCACGCCCGTGTGCGCCACGAGTCCCGCCGACAGCATGATGTAGACGACTCCCGTTGCGCCGCCCAGGTACAGCCAGGGGTCGGTCGGGAAGGCCGCGGGCGGGCCGTCGATCGCGATGTGGACGGCCGCGGCGATCGCCAGCAGCAGCGTGCCGCCGATGAAGTTGACGAGCGTCGCCGTCAACGGGGTGCCGACGCGCTGCCGGAGCCGTCCGTTCGTGGCCTGCTGCCACGCGATGCCCGCGCCGGCGAGCACGGGGAGCACCAGCATCCATGCCGGCACATCATGGACCCCGGAGCCGGTGAGCGAGACGCCGACGGCGACGAGCGCGAGCGCGGCACCGCCGACGCGGCCGAGCGTGACCGCGACGATGCCGGCGGGGCCGTACCCGATCCGGTCGATCACCAGACCGCACACGGCCTGGCCGGCCACCACCCCGACCGTGAACAGCGACACCCCGATGATCCCGACGGCGAGCCCCTGGGTCGCGACGGTGAGGGCGCCCGCCGCTCCGCCGCACAGCATCCAGAACGGGATCCGGCGCCCGCGCACTTCGGTGACGAGCGTCGCGAACCCTCGCCGCCCCGACGGCAGCAGCGCCGACAGGGCGAGGAGGATCACCAGGCCCGAGCCGAACGAGACGACGGCCGCGGCGAACCCGTCGTCGAGGCGCACGCCGAGCTGGCCGTTGATGCGGGCCTGCAGGGCGGTGAGCACGCCGATGAGGACGGCTCCGCCGAGCGCGAGCCAGACGGGAAGACGGCGTCGGGTCATCATCCCATCATGCAGGGCCGACTAGACTCGATGCCGCCGTGCCCCGAGCGCGGCATGCCGCCTTGGCGCAGTGGTAGCGCAGCGCTCTTGTAAAGCGAAGGTCGTCGGTTCGAATCCGACAGGCGGCACAGGACCCGGTCAGTCGGAGGGCGTCGGCGTCGGGCTCGGCGTCTGGTAGTACGCGTCGCTCGCGCTGGTCATGACGAACTGCGAGAACTCCTGCGCGTCGTCGAGGGCGCCGATGTAGGGAATGCCGTTGACAAGCACGGTCGGCGTGCCGGTGAGCACGAGCCCGTCGGTGTCCGGCAGGTCCTCGAGGGCGCGCTCCGTCGCCTCCTTGGCCCAGCTGAGGTACTTCTCGTCCTCGATGCATGCGCGCACCGGCTTGGGGTTGCTCACGCCCGACGCCTGCGCCATGTCGGCCAGCTCGGTGTCGCTGTACCCGCCGCTGTCAACCGCGGGCTGCTGCGTCAGCAGCGTGTGGTTGTAGGCGGCGAACCGCTCGGGCGCGTAGCCGGCCACGCAGGCCGCCGCGCTCGCGGCGCGCAGCGAGTACTTCGTGCCGTTGGACTTGGCGGTGAGCATCGCGACCGGGTAGTAGGTGAGCGAGACGGTGTCGGTGCCGACCCACTGGGCCAGCTGCTGCACGTTGGCCTGCTGGAACATGCCAGAGCCCTCGGACAGGTAGTCCACGTACACGCGGATGTCGACGACGGCCTGGTCGCTCGCCGCGGGGGTGGACGACTTCCCCGTGTCCTCGCTCGCCTTCGGCGTGGCCGAGACGTCCATCGCACCCGAACCCGCCGGGATGCCGTCGAACGAGGTCACCACGAAGCCGTCGTCGGCCGCGTTCGCCGGGACGAGGTTGGGCTTGACCGCGGAGGACACCACCGAGGTGATGATCACCGTGGTCGCGACGATGGCGGCGACCACGACGGCGCCGATCGTGCCGCGACGCAGCATCCGCATGCGCGACTGCTGGGTCTGCACCTGCAGCGCCTTCTCACGCACCGCCTCTCGGCGGTCGCTCGAGGACGACTGGGAACTCTCGTCGCTGGACATGGAACCTCTCGGGGAATCGGGCACGGGAACCCGGGGCGCAACGGACACGCGGCCGAAACGATGCTAACGAGACAGGCTGGGAAAAGCCCAGACACAGCATGCACGGCCCCTGCACAGGGGCGCATGCCATACTGGCATCACGTCCCATCAGGGGCGCGCGGGAAAGCCCCCGCACATTCCTCACAACGGATCGTCCGGCACGTACCTGCCGGTGAAGGAGAAGAAAATGGCGTCCGTCACGTTCGACAACGCAACCCGCCTGTACCCCGGGGGCACTCGCCCCGCCGTGGACAAGCTCAACCTCGAGGTCGCCGATGGCGAATTCCTCGTCCTGGTCGGTCCGTCCGGCTGTGGAAAGTCCACCTCGCTGCGCATGCTGGCCGGCCTCGAAGAGGTCAACTCGGGCCGCATCCTGATCGGCGATCGCGACGTCACCGACGTCCCGCCCAAGGACCGCGACATCGCGATGGTGTTCCAGAACTACGCGCTCTACCCGCACATGACCGTCGCGGAGAACATGGGCTTCGCCCTGAAGATCGCGGGCGTCGGCAAGGAGGAGCGTGCACAGCGCGTCCTCGAGGCCGCGAAGCTCCTCGACCTCGAGGAGTACCTCACCCGCAAGCCGAAGGCCCTCTCGGGTGGCCAGCGTCAGCGCGTCGCCATGGGCCGCGCGATCGTCCGCCAGCCGCAGGTGTTCCTCATGGACGAGCCGCTGTCGAACCTCGACGCCAAGCTGCGCGTGCAGACCCGCACCCAGATCGCGTCGCTGCAGCGTCGCCTGGGTGTCACCACGGTCTACGTCACGCACGACCAGACCGAGGCGCTCACGATGGGCGACCGCATCGCGGTGCTCAAGGACGGCCTCCTCCAGCAGGTGGGCACGCCGCGCGACCTGTACGAGAAGCCGAACAACGTGTTCGTGGCCGGCTTCATCGGCTCGCCCGCGATGAACCTGTTCCCGGCTGACCTGGCCGAGGGCGGCGTGCGCTTCGGCTCGTCGGTCGTCGGCGTCGAGGCGGACACGCTCGCCCGGGCGCACGGCTCCCAGGTCACCATCGGCGTGCGTCCCGAGGACATCGTCGTCAACCCGTCGGACGGCCAGGGCCTCCCGGTGGATGTCGACCTCGTCGAGGAGCTCGGCGCGGACGGCTACCTCTACGGCCACACCGAGATCAACGGCAAGCGCACCGACATCGTCGCGCGCGTCGACGGCCGCCGTCACCCGAACGCGGGCGACAAGGTCGTCCTGGCCGCCGTCCCCGGACACGTGCACGTGTTCGACGTCGAGTCGGGCGAGCGCCTGACCGACAAGGCGATCGCCTCGGCCTGACCGGATCAACCACCGCGGCGCGGGCGCGTCACCGACCGCCCGCGCCGCGGTGTTTCGTCGAGAGGCGCGCATGGCCCCCCAGTCGCTGAGCATCACCGCCCGCACCGTCGATCCGGGCCTGCTCGCCCTGCCGTGGTCGACGCCCCTGGCGGACTGGCCGTCCAGCACGATCGTCTACCTTCCCAAGGGTCTCTCCCGCCACCTCGTCCGGTTCGCGAACCTCTCCGGCGGCGTCGTCGCCGTCAAGGAGACGACCGAGGAGATGGCCCGCCGCGAGTACGACATGCTCGGCCATCTCACGCGCCTGAACTCGCCCTGCGTCGAGCGCGCGGCCGTCATCGCCGGTCGGACGGATGCTGCGGGCAAGCCGCTGCCGGCAGCTCTCGTCACGACGCACCTGCGCTTCTCGCTTCCCTATCGCGCCCTCTTCACCCAGGTGCTGCGGCCGGACACGGCGGGCCGGCTGGTGGATGCGCTCGCGGTGCTGCTCGTCCGCCTGCACAACGTGGGGTTCTTCTGGGGCGACGTGTCACTGTCGAACACGCTCTTCCGCCGCGACGCGGGCGCATTCGCCGCATACCTCGTCGACGCCGAGACCGGCGAGCTGCACGAGAGCGGCCTGACCCCGGGTCAGCGGGCGCACGACCTCGACGTCGCCCGCACCAACATCGCCGGCGAGATCATGGATCTCGAAGCCGGCGGCCGCCTCGAGGGCGGGGTGGATGCGATCGCCATCGCCGACGGCATCGTCTCGTCGTACCACTCGCTGTGGGCCGCGCTCACGGCCGCGGAGACGTTCGCCGTCGACGAGTCGTGGCGCATCACCGAGCGGGTGCGTCGCCTCAACGACCTGGGCTTCGACATCGGCGAGATGTCGATGGAGGCCACCGACGACGGCACCACGGTGTCGATCGAGCCGAAGGTCGTCGACGCCGGTCACCACCAGCGGCGTCTGCTGCGCCTGACCGGGCTCGACGTCGAGGAGAACCAGGCCAGGCGCCTGCTGAACGACCTCGACGAGTTCCGCGCGCGCATCTCGCGCCTCGGCGACGAGGAGGAGATGGCCGCGCACGAGTGGCTCACACGGGTGTTCGAACCCGTCGTGAAGGCCGTCCCCTTCGACATGCGGGCGAAGCTCGAGCCGGCGGAGGTGTTCCACCAGCTGCTGGAGCACCGCTGGTATCTCTCGCAGGCGAAGGGAAAGTCGGTGCCGCTCGCCGAGGCCCTCAGCAGCTACATCGACAACGTGCTGAGGCACCGCCGCGACGAGGCGACGGTGATGGGCCCGACCACCGAGACCATGTCACTGCCCGTGATCACACGCAGCGGCAGGGCCGTCGTCGCCGATGAGGACGACGAGCCCGACGTCGACTGGCGCGACCTGGTCTAGTAGCCGACGGTGAAGTTCTCGCGGCGGTGCTGCGGGCTCTCGATCTCGTCCACGACGGCGACGCCCAGGTCGGGGCCGGAGATGTTCGACACCCCGTCCGCGTCGCGCACGACCACCTGTCCCCCGTCGCGGTAGGCGCCGGTGCGCTCACCCGGGTTCCAGGCGCCGAAGGTCTCGGCCGGGTGCACGAGGAACCAGTCGACCGACGCGGGCGTGGCGCGCAGCCCCTCGAGCGAATCGAGGCCGGTCTGCGCTTCGAACAGGTACTCCTCCGGGAAGTCGAGCTCCATGAGGCGCGGACCCTCCGGTGCCGACAGCGAGCTGCCTGCGCCGCCGATGACGCCGAGGCGGATGCCGGTGCCTGCGAGGTTCTCGGCGAGCTCGAGCACGCCGGGGACGGCCGCATCGGCCATGTCGCCGCGCGGCGCGATCGCGGTCACGATCGCGTCGACGCCCTGCAGCTCGTGCAGGAGGCCTGGGACGTCGAGAATCGTCCCCTCGATGTGGGTGGCGCCCTCGATGCGCTCGGCCGGGATCTTGCGGGAGACGGCGACGACGTCGTGTCCGCGGCGGACGGCCTCGACGACGATGTGGCGGCCGGCGTAGCCGGTTCCGCCGATGACGGCGATGCGGGTCATGCTAGGCGTCCTTTCCCGCGCGCAGCGACGCGACCTGGTACAGCGCGACGGATGCGGCGATGCCGGCGTTCAGCGACTCGGTCGATGCCGAGATCGGAATGGAGACGATCTGGTCGCAGTTCTCGGTGACGAGGCGCGACAGGCCTTTGCCCTCGGAGCCGACGACGATCACGACGGGCCGGTCGGCGAGCTCGAGCGCGGGCAGCGACACATCGCCGCCGCCGTCGAGGCCGAGGACGAACACGCCCTGCTTCTTGAACTCCTTGAGCATCGCGGTCAGGTTCGCCGCGATGGCCACGGGCACGCGGGCGGCCGCTCCCGCACTGGTCTTCCAGGCGGCGGAGTTCACGCTCGCGGAGCGGCGCTGGGGCAGGATCACCGCGTGCCCGCCGAAGGCGGCGGTGGAGCGGATGATCGCGCCGAGGTTGCGCGGGTCGGTGATGCCGTCGAGGGCCACGAACAGCGGCACCTGGCCGCGGTCGATGACCTGCTCGAGCAGGTCCTGCGGGTGCGCGTACTCGTACGGCGGCACCTTGAGGGCGACGCCCTGATGTACGCCGTCGAAGCCGGCCATGCGGTCGAGCTCCGGACGGGTCACCTCGAGGACGGGTATGCCGCGGTGGGTCGCGATCGACAGCATCTCCTTGACGCGGTCGTCCATCTCCACGCGCTGCGCGATGTAGAACGCGCTGGCGGGGATCTTCGCCCGCAGCGCCTCGAGCACCGAGTTGCGGCCGGTGACCGTCTCGGTGTCGTCTTCCTTCTTCGCCGCACGGGGCCGCGACTGCGACTGGCCGGCCGGCTTCCCCCGCCCGCCCGCCGCGGCGTAGCGCTCGGCCGCGGCCTTGCGCTTGCCCGCGGGGTGCCAGGCGCGGTCCTCCGCCTTGGGCGTCGGCCCGCGCCCTTCGAGGGAGCGCTTGTTCTTGCCGCCCGTGCCCTTCGTGGGGCCCTTCTTGTTGCCCTTGCTGGCGCCCGGGCGCCCCGGCTTTCCGGCCATGATCTACTCCTTCGTGCCGGGGCGATCCCCGGCGAGGTTCCAGTGGGTGCCGTCGGCGGTGTCCTCGAGGGCGATGCCCGCGGCGGCGACGGCGTCGCGGATGCGATCCGCGGCAGCCCAGTCCTTGGTGGCGCGCGCCTCGGCGCGCTGGGTGATGAGGCTCTGCACGAGAGCGTCGAGCGCGGAGGCCTCGGCCGAGGCATCCGTCGACGCCCATTCAGCGGCGAGCGGGTTGATGCCGAGCACGTCGGTCATCACAGCCACTTCCCCGGCGATCTCGCGCGCCGAGCCGACGTCGCCGCTGTCCAGCGCGGTGTTGCCGTCGCGCACCCGGGCGTGGATCACGGCAAGGGCCTGCGGCACCCCGAGGTCGTCATCCAGCGCCGCGGAGAAATCGTCGTTGCCGTACGAGAGCCACCCGAATTCGCCGGCGCGCGTCACCCGGTCGAGGAACGTGCGGATCCGGTCGATCGCCGCCTCGGCCTCGGTGAACGTCGACGCGGTGATGTCGAGACTCGAGCGATAGTGCGCGGCTGCGAGCGCATAGCGCACGACCAGCGGGTCGTGCTCGCGCAGCACATCCTCCGCCAGGACGAAGTTGAACAGCGACTTCGACATCTTCTGGCCGTTGACCGTGACGAGTCCGTTGTGCACCCAGTACCGCGCGAACGCGTCGCCGGCCGCGGTCGACTGCGCGAGCTCGTTCTCGTGGTGCGGGAATCGCAGGTCGAGTCCGCCCCCGTGGATGTCGAACTCCGGTCCGAGGTACCGGCGCGACATCGCCGAGCACTCGATGTGCCAGCCCGGTCGCCCGGCACCCCACGGCGAGTCCCATGTCGCCGATGCGGGCTCGTCGCTCTTCCCGCCCTTCCAGAGCGCGAAGTCCTGCGGGCTCCGCTTGCCGCGAGGATCAGCATCCTCCGCAGCCTCCATCGCATCGGGCGACTGATTGGTCAGCGCGCCGTACGCGGGCCACGAGCGCACGTCGAAGTACACGTCGCCGGCCGACGCGTAGGCGTGCCCCGCGTCGATCAGCCGCTGGATGATCTCGTGCATCTGCGGGATGGATGCGGTCGCCCGCGGCTCGTACGTCGGCGGGAGGATGCCGATCGCGCTGTACGCGCGCGTGAACTCGAGCTCCATCCGGTAGGCCAGCGCCCACCACGGCTCGCCGTCGGTCGCGTTGGCCAGCACCTTGTCGTCGATGTCGGTGACGTTGCGCACGAACGTGACCCGGCCGTGCCGGTGGGTGAGCCAGCGGCGCAGGATGTCGAAGCTCAGCGCACCGCGCAGGTGCCCGATGTGGGGCCCCGACTGCACCGTCGGACCGCACACGTAGATCGTGACGTTCTCCGGATCGAGGGGCACGAAGTCGCGCAGCGCCTGCGCCTTGGTGTCATAGAGCCGTACCGTCACCTCCCCAGCCTACCGGCCGGGTTTGCGGTACAAATGGGAACGATGCTCCACGTCCTCGCTGTCCTCGCCGCCGCGATGCTCTTCGGCACCACCGGCACCTCGCAGGCCCTCGGCCCCGACGGGACCACCCCGCTGTCGATCGGGGTCATACGCATGGTCATCGGCGGCACCGGTCTCGCGCTCCTCGCGTTCACGCTCGCGGCACGGCACGCCCGCCGCACCGCGCCGACCGACCGGCCCCGGCTCGACGCGCGGACGCTGGCGCTGATGGCGGTCACGGGGCTGTGCCTGGCGCTTTACCAGCCGCTCTTCTTCCTGGGCACCGCACGAAACGGCGTCGCCGTGGGCACGGTGATCGCGCTCGGCTCGGCGCCCATCCTCGCCGGGCTGCTCGAGTGGGCCCTCACTCGCCGTCTGCCGAGCCCGACCTGGATGGGCGCGACCGCCCTCGCGACCGCCGGGGTCGTGCTGCTCGGCTTCGGGGGCGAAGCCGGTGCCACGACGGGCACCGATCCGGTCGGGCTGCTGGGGTCGGTCGGCGCCGGCGCCACGTTCGCGGTCATCGCGAACGTGCAGCGGCGACTGCTCGACGAAGGATGGGATCCGTTCACCGTGGTGGGTGCCATGGGCGCGAGTTCGGCGGCGCTGGCGGCGCTCGTGCTCCCGTTCGTCGACGTCACCTGGCTCGCGACGTCCACGGGTCTCACCATGGCGCTGTGGCTGGGCCTGGCCACCATCTCGATCGCGTACGTGCTGTTCACGTGGGGCCTGAGCGGACTCACGGCCGCGACCGCCGCGACCCTCACCCTCGGTGAGCCGCTGACGGCGAGCATCCTGGGCATCGTGGTGCTCGGGGAACGGCTGAGCGTGCTCGCGATCGTCGGGCTCATCGTGTTGGGCGCCGGCCTGGTGCTCCTCGCGTGGGGCTCGCGCACCACCCGCGACCCCGCGCCGTTCGCCGTGGAGGCCTGAAACCGCTCCGAAACACCGCGGTGGCACACTGGAGCACGCCATGAGCACCACCCTCGAGATCCGCGTCGACGACCTCTCCGGCGACGCCACCCGCCGACTGATCGCGTTCCACCTCGACGGGATGCACGCCACCTCTCCGGCCGACAGCGTCCACGCGCTCGATGTCGACGCGCTGCGTGACCCGTCGATCACGTTCTGGTCGGCCTGGATCGACGGCCAGGTCGCCGGGATCGGCGCGCTCAAGATGCTCGACACGCGCCGTGGCGAGCTCAAGTCGATGCGGGTCGACGACCGGTTCCGCGGCAGCGGGGTGGGGCGCAGCATCCTGCGGCACATCGTCGCCGACGCCCGGGCGCGCGGGCTCGCGAGCCTCTGGCTGGAGACCGGCGCGACCGAGGAGTTCGTCCCTGCGCGCACGCTCTACGCGCGGGAGGGCTTCGTGGAGTGCGGGCCGTTCGACGGCTACGTGCCCGACCGGCACTCCGTGTTCATGACCCTGACGCTCTGACGCTCACCCCGGGACGATCAGGGCGACCGCGAAGGCGGAGACGCCCTCGCCCGAACCGGTGAACCCCAGGCCGTCGGTCGTCGTCGCGGCGACCGAGACCGGCGCTCCCCCGAGCGCGGCCGACAGCGCCGCCTCGGCCTCCGCTCGCCGCGGCGCGAACTTCGGACGGTTCGACTGCACCTGCACCGAGACGTTGCCCACCCGCCAGCCGGCCTCAGCGAGCAGGGCGAGGGTGCGGGTCAGGAAGGCGTCCGCATGCGCGCCCGCGTACTCGGGGTGGTCGGTGCCGAAGTGGGTGCCGATGTCGCCGAGGCCGGCCGCGGAGAGCAGCGCGTCGACGATCGCGTGGGCGACGGCATCGCCGTCGGAGTGCCCGGACAGCGGCGCCTCACCGGGCCATTCGATCCCCGCGAGCCAGAGGGTGCCTTCGCCGCCGAACGCGTGCACGTCTGTGCCCACGCCGACGCGCGGCAGCGGCACCGTGGTCCGCGGTGTCAGCACGGCTCGCGCCCGCTCGAGGTCGGCAGGGGTGGTGATCTTGAACGCGAGCGGGTCGCCGGCCACCGTGAAGACCTGATGCCCCGCAGCGGCGACCAGCGCGGCGTCGTCGGTGTAGTCGCGGTCCGCGACCCGATAGGCCGTGTCGAGGATGTCGCGACGGAAGCCCTGCGGCGTCTGCGCGGCCGCGAGGACGTCGCGATCGACGGCTGCGGCGACGGCGTCGCCGTCGACCTGCTTGATGGTGTCGACGACGGGCAGCACCGGCAGCACCGCCCCGCGGCCGTTGGCGACGGCATCCGCCACGCGCGCGAACACCGCCGCAGGGGTGAGCGCGCGCGCGGCGTCGTGCACGAGCACGACCTCGACGTCTCCCCAGAGGGCAGCGAGCCCGGCCGCGACGGACGCCTGGCGGCTGTCTCCACCGGTCACGACGGTGACGAGGTCGCGGCGGTCGCCGGCGGCCTCGAGGGCGTCGGTGCGCGCGTCGCCCTCGCGTCCGCGCGGCACGACGATCACGACCTGCGCGGTCGGGCCGTCGAACACGCCCCGGAGGGCATGGCGAAGCATGGTGTGGCCGTCGAGGCCGACGAACGCCTTGGGGGCATCGGCACCGAGACGCGAGCCGGAGCCCGCAGCGACCACGATGACGCCGACACGCGGAACGGGGGTGATGCTCACCCCACCGAGACTACGCGCTCGACGGTGGCCGGCTCAGGAGGCGAGGACCTCGTCGAGGATGACCGAAGCCTTCTCCTCATCGGTCTTCTCGGCGAGCGCCAGCTCGGAGACCAGGATCTGCTTGGCCTTCGCCAGCATCCGCTTCTCTCCGGCCGACAGTCCGCGGTCCTGATCGCGGCGCCACAGGTCGCGGACGACCTCGCTCACCTTGATCACGTCACCGGACGCCAGCTTCTCGAGGTTCGCCTTGTACCGGCGCGACCAGTTGGTCGGCTCCTCGGTGAACGGCGCGCGGAGCACCTCGAACACCTTGTCGAGGCCTTCCTTGCCGATGACATCACGGACGCCGACCAAGTCGACGTTCTCAGCGGGGACCTCGATGATCAGATCGCCCTGCGTGACGTTGAGCTTCAGGTACTTCTTGGTCTCGCCCTTGATGACCCGGTCCTTGACCTCAATGATCGTCGCGGCCCCGTGGTGCGGGTAAACGACCGTCTCGCCAACCTCAAAAAGCATGCAGTTATGTCCTTTCGGCAACCTTAATGATACCACAGGCGACATACGCTAGAGTTCCGCCGCTGGGAGTCGAGGCACGTCGATGCCGGGAACAGCGTGGTCATAGAATGACTGAGTGCCGTCATCCGTCCTGGGAGGATCCGTGAATTCGCGCTTCATCGCGTCGCTCGCCCTGAGTGCCGCCGTCCTCGCCGGGACCACCGGCTGCAGCTTCATGTCGACGCAGGCGACCACCATCCCCTACTCGGCGTCCGATGGCGTCAATGTTCCGAACAGCTCGGGGCCCGTGCAGGTGCGCAACGCCCTCATCGTCACCGACGAGACCGGCGCGCAGGGCAACTTCGTCGCGGCCCTCGTCAACGACACCGATCAGGCGCAGACCGTCACCCTCGACTCCGAGGACCCGTCGATCACCGAGACGATCCTGGTGCCCGCGCGCACGACCCTCTCCCTCGGCGGGGAGGACGAGCCGCTGCTCCTCGAGGGCATCGACACCCCCGCAGGCAGCGACATCACGATGCTGGTGCAGTCCGGCGACGGCGAGGGCGCACTCGTGAGCGTGCCCGTGCTGGACGGCACGCTGCCGCAGTACTCCGCGCTCGCGCCCTGACGCTCAGCCTTCGAAGCGGTATCCGAGCCCGCGCACGGTCTTCAGCAGCTCGGGCTCGCCCGGGTTCTGCTCGATGCGCGAGCGGATGCGCTTGATGTGCACGTCCAGCGTCTTCGTGTCGCCGAAGTAGTCGCTCCCCCACACCCGGTCGATCAGCTGACCGCGGGTCATCACGCGTCCGGCGTTGCGCATCAGGAACTCGAGCAGCTCGAACTCCTTCAGCGGCATGCTGATCTCCGCCCCGTTGACGGCGACGGTGTGCCGGTCGACGTCGAGGAGCACCCGGCCGCTGTCGAGCACCCGCTCGTCGAGGTCGTCGCCCACCTGCACCTGACGGCGCAGGACCGCCCGCATGCGCGCGAGCAGCTCGCGGGCGGAGTACGGCTTGGTGACGTAGTCGTCGGCGCCGAGCTCCAGCCCGACGACGATGTCGACCTCGGAGTCCTTCGCGGTGAGCATGATGATCGGAACACCGGAGGTGCTGCGGATCTGGCGGCAGACCTCCGTGC
Organism: Microbacterium terricola; assembly: GCF_027943945.1. Taxonomy (NCBI): domain Bacteria; kingdom Bacillati; phylum Actinomycetota; class Actinomycetes; order Micrococcales; family Microbacteriaceae; genus Microbacterium; species Microbacterium terricola. The sequence continues at coordinate 2,132,517 of NZ_AP027141.1, forward strand.
CGGACATGCCGGGCAGCATCAGGTCGAGCAGCACGATGTCGGCGCCGCGTTCGCGGAAGGACGTCAGCGCGCTCGGGCCGTCCTCGGCGATGTCGACGTCGTAGCCCTCCCGCCGCAGCAGATAGGCCAGCGGGTCGGCGAGGTCGGGCTCGTCCTCGACGATCAGTACGCGGGTCATGCGGGTTCTCCGTTCATGCGCACCGCGGGGGCGCGCTTCTTCTTCTTCTTCTTGGGCTTGCGCTCCTTGCGCCCACCGGGCGTGAGCTCTTCCGGCGGTCCGCTGATGGGCAGCCGGATCGTGAAGGTGGATCCCTGCCCCGGCTGCGACCAGACGCGCACATCGCCGCCGTGCCTCTGCACGGCGTGCTTGACGATCGAGAGCCCGAGCCCGGTGCCGCCGGTGCGGCGCGAACGGGCCTGATCGGTGCGGTAGAACCGCTCGAACACGCGCTCCTGGTCGGCCTCGGGGATGCCGATGCCACGGTCGGTGACGGCGATCTCCACCGCCCCCTCGACCTCCTTCACGCCGACGCCGACGCTCGCGCCCTTCGGCGAGTAGACGATGGCGTTGGCGACCAGGTTGCCGACGGCCTCGCTGAGCACCTGGGGGTCGCCCTGCACGTGGAGGCCCCGCTGCCCTCCTCGCACCACATCGACTCCGGCGGCATCGGCCTGGATGGCGTGCGCCTCCAGCGCCGAGACGACGACCTCGTCGACCGCGACGGTCCGCTGGGAGATCAGCTGGTCGGCCGACTGCAGCCGCGACAGGTCCATGATGCGGGAGCTCAGCAGACCGAGCCTCGCCGCCTCGGCGCTCAGCCGCGCCGTGAAGATGCGCACCTGATCCGGGTCGTCCGCGGCGGACTCGATCGCCTCGGCCAGCAGACTGACCGCGCCCACGGGCGTCTTCAGCTCGTGGCTGGTGTTGGCGACGAAGTCGCGGCGCATCTGCTCGACCCGCTCGTGCTCGGTGATGTCGCGCAGGACGAGCAGCGAGAGGCGCGGCGTGATGCGCGTGGCGCGCACCGACACGAGGCGCGGCTCCGCCGTGCGGCCCGCGCGTCGCAGCCGGAGGGTGACCGTCGCGGTGGTGCCGGCATCCCGCACCTGGCGGGCGAGCGTGCGCAGCGCCGGCTCGACGATCGCTTCACCCTCGCGGATGCCGAAGACACGAGCGGCATCGGATGCGGCGACCGCCGTCGAGGACGAGTCGACGACCGCGGCCGGGTCGTCCAGACCGTGCAGCACATCGAGGACGCCTTCGGGAATGGCGACCGAGGTGACGGTCCGCGCCCGGTCGCGCGTGCGCAGCGCGGCCACGATGATCGCCGTCACGGAGCCGCCGATCGCCACGCCCAGAAGCAGGGCGAGCAGCGCCAGCTGCACCGTATCCATGGCTCCAGCGTAGAGGGCAGGTGAACGGACGATCCGCCGGAAGCCGTCGCTGCGGGGGCACGGCGGATACTATTCACTCGCGCAGCACCGTTCGTTAACCTTCGCTGGCGACAATCGCCGCAGACGCGGATGCGGGTGCGTGCGCGGATCAGAGAGGTGCGGCAATGCGCGAAGTCTTCCATCAGTCCCTTGAGGACGTCCAGGCGCGGCTGGTCGAGATCTCCGAATTGGTCGCCGAGGCGATCGACAAGGCGACCCGTGCGTTCGGGACCAGCGACGTGGCGCTGGCCGAAGAGGTGATCGAAGCCGACGACATCATCGACGAGAAGGCCATCGCCCTCGACGAGCTCGCGATCGAGATCCTGGCCAGGCAGCAGCCGGTCGCCCGCGACCTGCGCATCGTCGTCAGCGCCCTGCGTGTGAGCGCGTCGCTGGAGCGCATGGGCGACATCGCCGAGCACATCGCGCAGCTGACGCGCATGCGGTTCCCGGAGCGCGCGATCCCGCGCGGCCTCAAGTCGACGTTCACCAAGATGGGCGAGCTCGACGTCGAGGTGGCACGGCAGCTCACCGAGCTGCTGCGCACAGAGGACCACTCGCTGATCGACCTCATCCGCAACGCCGACGACGAGCTCGACGAGCTGCACGCCAGCGTGTTCGAGAAGGTCCTCAGCGACTCGTGGAAGGGCGAGGCGGCCGCGACGGTCGACGCCACCCTCGCCAGCCGCTACCACGAGCGCTTCGCCGACCACGCGGTATCGGTCGCCAAGAAGGTGCTCTACCTGTCGACCGGCGACTGGACGACGGTCGACAGCGCGGTCGCCGGGCAGCCGGGCGGCGCCTGAGCGCCACCGCGCCCCTACACGCAGAAGAGCGGATGCCCTCCGAAGGGGCATCCGCTCTTCTGCGTCGTGTCGTGTTCTAGTGCTTCGCGCCCTGGTTCGCCACGGCGGCCGCGCCGGCGGCCGCAGCGGCGGGGTCGAGGTACTCGCCCGCGCCGATCGGCTTCAGGTCCTCGTCGAGGCGGTAGACCAGCGGGATCCCGGTCGGGATGTTGAGCTCGGCGATGTCCGCGTCACTGATGCCGTCGAGGTGCTTGACCAGCGCGCGCAGCGAGTTGCCGTGCGCGGTGACGAGCACCGTCTTGCCGGCGCGGAGGTCGGGGACGATCTCGCTCTCCCAGTAGGGCAGCAGCCGGTCGATGACGAGCTTCAGCGACTCGGTGCGCGGCACCTCGCCGTCGATGCCGGCGTAGCGCGGGTCGTCGATCTGGCTGTACTGGTCGTCGTCGGCGAGCTCGGGCGGCGGCACGTCGAACGAGCGGCGCCAGAGCATGAACTGGTCGTTGCCGAACTCCTCGAGCGTCTGCGCCTTGTCCTTGCCCTGCAGGGCGCCGTAGTGGCGCTCGTTGAGGCGCCAGGAGCGCTTCACCGGGATCCACAGGCGATCGGCCGCATCCAGCGCGATGTTCGCGGTCTGGATCGCGCGGCTGAGCACCGAGGTGTAGAGGATGTCGGGGTGCAGACCCGACTCCTTCAGCAGCTCGCCGCCGCGCTGAGCCTCGCTCTTGCCGAGCTCCGTCAGGCGCACATCGACCCAGCCCGTGAACTGGTTGGACTGGTTCCACTCGCTCTGCCCGTGGCGGAGGAGGATCAGCGTGTAAGGCGCAGTCATGGCCCCATGATAGCCGTGGGATCATGGGGCCATGGCCCGTGGATCCGCACCTGTCGGACAGGTCACCCGCGGGACGACGGGCACCAATCGCCTGCGCCGCGTCGACCGGTGGATCGCCCGGCATCCGGCGCTGCTGCGCAGCGCTGACCCGTTCGTGATCGACCTCGGATACGGCGCCAGCGGGGTCACCGCGCTCGAGCTGCACGCGCGCCTGGCTCGCGCGCGGCCGGACGTGGAGGTGCTCGGCCTGGAGATCGCGCCGGAGCGGGTCGCCCGGGCACGGGCGCAGCTGGGCGAGGTGCGGGCAGGGCGCTCGACATTTGCCCCGGACGCCCTGGTGTCGTTCGCCGCGGGCGGGTTCGAAGTCCCGACCGGCGAGCGCCGCCCGGCCGTCATCAGGGCCTTCAATGTGCTGCGCCAGTACGACGAGGCGCAGGTGCGCGGCGCGTGGGATCAGATGGCCGGCCGACTCGCCCCTGATGGCCTGCTCGTCGAGGGCACCTGTGACGAGCTCGGCCGCATCATGACGTGGGTGGCCGTCGGCGCGGATGCCGCACCCCGCACGTTCAGCGTCTCGCTGCGGCTCGCGGGACTGGAACGCCCCTCGGTCGCGGCGGAGCGGCTGCCCAAGGCGCTCATCCACCGCAATGTGAGCGGCGAGCGTGTGCATGACTTCCTCGCGGCGCTCGACCTGGAGTGGGAGCGCGCGGCCGCGCTGTCGACCTTCGGCCCTGCGCAGCGCTGGGTCGGCGCGCTCTCGTCGCTCACTGCGGCCGGGTGGCCGCTGCAGGCACGGTCACGCTGGCGGCTCGGCGAGGTGACGGTGCCCTGGGCGGCGGTCGCACCCGCCTGAGCGGCCCGATCAGATCCGCGGGATCGTCGCGTGCGCCTCGTCGGAGCTCATGCCCGTCGCCATGAGCAGATCGACCGCGAGCGGCCGCATCGCGACGATGAGGTTGTGCTCACCGAGGCCGGCGCCCGGCAGCAGCCGAGGCGGATCCAGGCGCACCGCGACGGCGCGCAGCGACTCCCGCGCCGCGGGCTCCAGCGAGATGTCCTCCAGGGAGGCGGCGATCAGCTGCATCCCCCTCGCAAGATCGGTGAGGATGCTCGCAGCGACCGGCCGCGGCTGCCCGTCGCTGGAGAGGTACACCACGCGGCGCGCCACGACCCGGAGGTTGCGGGTGGCGAGATCCACCGACTGGCAGATGCGCTGATGACGGGCCAGCTCGTCGCGCTGGCGGCGCAGGAACGGCGAGATCCGCGCGATCGCCGCGCCCGACTCCAGCGAGGTGCGCCAGGCGTCCACGACCGATCCCACGGCTCGCGCCTTCTCCAGCCCCCGCTCGGCACGGAGCCGCTCGCCCCGGCTCAGCGCGTACGCGAGGGTGGCGATGACGCCGTCGGCCGCCGTGAACAGCCGCCGGGCGTCACGGACCTCCACGCGCACCGTGCTCCGCGGCACGAGCGCGGTGACCAGCAGCGCAGCCACCCCGCCCACGATGCCGTCGACCAGCCGCAGGAACGGGGCCCCGAGCGAGACCATCACGATGAGCGACTGGATGGCGGCGGCGATCGCGAAGCTCGCTTGGGGCGAGAGGAACCGCGCCACCGTGAGCGTCAGCGCCAGCGCGAGCCCCAGCTGCCACCAGCCGGAGCCCGCGACGATCAGGAGCAGCTCGGCCACGAGGATGCCCACCAGCATCCCGAGCACCGTCTCGAGCACCCGCCGCGGGCGCGCGTCGCGCACGAGGCCGAGACTGGAGATCGTCACGGTCGCCGCGAGCAGCGGCGCCGGATGGCCCAGCACCATGTTCGCGAACACGTACGCCCCGGTCGCCGCGACCACGATCTGCACGATCGCAGCCGCCGAGTCCCGGAGCCGTGCGAGGCCGGGGCGGGGATCGAGGCGGCGGCGCCAGCCGGTCGGGACCTGGACGGTCAGCGGCGGCGGCGCGTCGGTCATCCGGCGCTCACTGGGCCGCGGCGCGGCGCGACAGACGGGTGATGCGCGGCACCTGAGCCGTCGCTCCCGCCTCGGGCGGGACGATGACCTCCTGGGCCGCGGCGATGTCGCCGTCGTCGGTCGCGACGACCAGTGCGGCGTCGATCGGCGTCGACCGGCGGACGATCGCGAGGGCGATCGGACCCTCCTCGTAGTGCAGCGCGGTCGAGGTGACCGCACCTACGACGTCGTCACCCACGCGCACCTCAGCGCCGCGCACCGGCAGCACGCTGTCGCTGCCGTCGAGGTGCAGCGCGATCAGGCGGCGCGGCGGGTGGCCGAGGTTGTGCACCTTGGCGACGGTCTCCTGGCCGCGGTAGCAGCCCTTCTGCAGGTGCACCGCGGTGCGCAGCCAGTCGGTCTCGTGCGGCAGGGCACGCTCATCGACCTCGGCCGCCCAGCGCGGCCGCCAGGCGGCGACGCGCAGCGCATCGGCCGCCGCGGCGCCCGCCAGGGCGATCCGGCCGGCGGTCGCCTCGTCGGCGATGCGGTCGAGCTCCTCCGGCGCGACGAGCGCCTCGCTCCACTCGCGGTCGGCGCCGGGGTGCGGCGCGATCGCGGCATAGGCGTGCCCACCGGCGCTCACCGCCGGCCAGGGGTCGCGCCAGACCAGCGGCACCCCGGCGGGTGCGGCCGCATGCACCGCCGCGAGGGCCGCGGCGGTTCCGCCGACGACGGCCAACTCGGCACTCGCGTCGCGCGGGTCGACGCGCAGCCGGAACCGCATCCTGCGCAGCCAGCCCAGCAGGGCCTCCGCGTCGGCGCGGTCGACGATCAGCCACGCGGTCTCCCCGTCGTCGACGATCGCGGCCGCATGCTCGATACGCCCGTTAGGGTCGAGGACCAGCAGCTCGCTGCCCTCACCGGGCGCGAGGGCCGTCACCGCCTGCGACGTGAGCGAGTCGAGCCAGCTCAGCCTGTCCTCGCCGGGGACTGCGAGCACCGCCCGGTCGCCGAGTGGCGCGATCGCCGTGCCGCGGGCCAGGGCGCGCTGCTCCGCGAGGGGTGCGCCGAGGTGCTGCAGCACGCCGCCCTCGTCGACGACGGCGCCGGGCACGCGCGCGAACGGGCTCGTCATCAGTCCACCCGCGCGAGGCGCGCGGACGCGTGCGAGGCGAGTTCGCTGCCGAGGGCGGCGATGTCCCACGCCCACAGCAGATGTCCGTCGACGAGACCGTACATGCGGGTGGCCGCCGTATAGGGCTTCGCCGCCGCCGTGCGCACGACCGCGTCGGTCGCGATGTCGATGCGCGGTCCCTTGATCTGGCCGAGGTACAGCTCGGTGACGCCGTCGGAGTGCACGAGCGAGACCTCGATGTCGAAGCCGCCGGCCGCGTTGCGCAGCGCCTCGACGTCGTCGGCGGTGCGCGGCGCCGACGCTGCGGAGCGAGCGGGCAGCAGCCCGGGACCGGCATCACTGTCGTCCGCGACCCGGGAGAGCCGCCAGAACCCGATCTCCGAGACGAGGGGGACGTCGCTGTGACCGTCGGCATCCAGCATCCATGCCGTCGCCGAGTAGTTCAGGTACGCGCCGCCGTCATGGCTGAAGCTGACCCGGTGGGCGAACTCGCCGGCGTAGCGGTGCTCCGCGGTCTCGTAGTCGATGACGCCGGAGCCCTCCCAGACGCCGACGAGCCACGACAGCGGCGCGAGGTCGGCGGGGAGATCGGTCGGAAGATCGAGCACGGGGCGCCCGTCAGCGCTGGCCGCGGTAGAGGTTCTTGATCACCACGCCCGAGACGAACGCGATCGCCAGCGACGCCAGTGCCAGCAGGCCCACGAAGAAGAGTTCGAGCGCGACGAGATCCATAGGCCCACTCTATCCCGGAACCAGTGCGGCCAGCCCGAACGCGACGCTGATCACACCGAGCGCGAGAAGAGCGCCCAGGATGCTGAGCGCGACCCGCCGGATGAACCCCTGCGACCGCCCGGCGGACAGCTGCACGGCGAACGCCAGGACCAGGCTGAACCCGAGGCCCAGCGTGAGCCACGCGGCGCGGTCGTCCTCCGGCACGAACAGCCCGATCGCGACCCCGATCACCGCCGCGGCCACCCACACCGCGACCACTCCGCCGAACGTGCGGCGGGGAGCGAGTTCAGGGACGGCCACGAGCCCATTGTGTCACGCCCTAAACTGTCAGCACACGGTGCGTGTTCGCGCGCCGAGAGGACGGCGAGTTGGCACAGCTTCTGGTCTTGAGCTCCGCACCCGGAGGTGGGCCTGCCCTGCCCGCGCTCGAACTGCTGAGCCACCGCGTCCGGCAGATCCCGGCCGAGCCGGCACAGCTCGTGAACGCCCCCAGTGCCGACGTCATCTTCGTCGATGCGCGGGTCGATCTCGTGGGCGCGAAGTCGCTGTGCAAGATCCTCAACACCACCGGGCTCGACGCTCCGCTGCTGCTCATCGTCACCGAGGGCGGTCTGACCGCGGTGTCGACCGACTGGGGCGTCGACGACGTGGTCCTGGTGACGGCGGGCCCCGCCGAGGTCGACGCGCGGGTGCGGCTCGCCATCGGCCGGCAGACCGCTGATCAGGTGTCCACCCGCATCCAGACCTCCGGCATCACCATCGACGAGTCCTCGTACTCGGCGAAGGTGCACGGCAAGCCGCTCGACCTCACCTACAAGGAGTTCCAGCTCCTGCACTTCTTCGCCACGCATCCGTCGCGCGTGTTCACGCGCGAGCAGCTGCTCAGCGAGGTGTGGGGCTACGACTACTTCGGCGGCACCCGCACGGTCGACGTGCACGTGCGCCGTCTGCGGGCGAAGCTCGGCGACCTCGAGCAGCTGATCGGAACCGTCCGCAACGTCGGCTACCGCTTCAACGTGTACGAGGACGACCAGGTGCCCGCTCCGCGCGAGCGCACCGTCTCCTGACCGGGTTAACCCGTCCGTCACCTCAGACTGCAATGATGAGGGGATGCTGGAACACGAGGTGCTGGACGCCGGACTCGGCGATGCGGACGACGACGACTTCGACCTGGACGAGGCGTACGATGCACAGCTGCCCGACGGTCGGTATCTCGACCGCGAGCTGAGCTGGCTGGCGTTCAATCAGCGGGTCCTCGAGCTCGCAGAGGACCCCACCGTCCCCGTGCTCGAGCGGGCGAACTTCCTGGCCATCTTCGCGAGCAACCTGGACGAGTTCTTCATGGTCCGCGTCGCCGGCCTCAAGCGCCGCATCCTGACGGGTCTGGCCGTGCCGACCAACGTCGGCCGCTCACCGCACGATGTGCTGGCCGACATCTCCGGCGACGCCCACGCCCTGCAGCTGCGTCACGCCGGGACCTGGGCGACGCACGTCAAGCCGGCCCTCGCCGACGTGGGCATCGAGGTCATCGTCTGGGACGACCTCGCCGAGGAGGAGCGCGACCGGCTGTACGAGTACTTCCAGGAGCAGGTCTTCCCTGTGCTCATGCCGCTGGCGGTCGATCCGGCGCACCCGTTCCCCTACATCTCCGGCCTGTCGCTGAACCTGGCGATCCGCATCCGCAACGCGCGGACCGGCCGGCAGGAGTTCGCGCGCCTCAAGGTGCCGCCGATGCTCCCCCGGTTCGTGCAGGTGAGCCGCGACGGCGAGCGCGTGCGCTATCTGCCGCTGGAAGACCTCATCTCGCACAATCTCGCCGACCTCTTCCCTGGAATGGAGATCCTCGATCACCACGCCTTCCGCCTCACCCGCAACGAGGACGTCGAGATCGAGGAGGACGAGACCGAGAACCTCATCCAGGCGCTCGAGGCCGAGCTGCTGCGCCGCCGGTTCGGTCCGCCGATCCGCCTCGAGGTCGGCGACGACATGGATCGCCTCACCCTCGACCTGCTCATCAGCGAGCTCGACATCACCGAGCAGGAGGTCTACCGCCTCCCCGGTCCGCTCGACCTGCGCGGCCTGTTCGACCTCGCGCGCATCGACCGGCCCGAGCTGCACTACGCCCCGCACGTGCCGACGACCGCCCTCGCCTTCCAGCCGGGCGAGCAGGCAGGGCGCGCCGACCTGTTCGCCGCGATCCGCGCGGGCGATGTGCTCGTGCACCACCCGTACGAGTCGTTCGCGACCAGCGTGCAGGCATTCCTCGAGCAGGCGGCGAAGGACCCGCACGTGCTCGCCATCAAGCAGACGCTGTACCGCACCTCCGGTGACAGCCCCATCGTCAAGGCACTCATCGACGCCGCGGAGTCGGGCAAGCAGGTGCTCGCCCTCGTCGAGGTGAAGGCCCGGTTCGACGAGGCCGCGAACATCGTGTGGGCACGCAAGCTCGAGAAGGCCGGCGTGCACGTCGTGTACGGGCTGGTCGGGCTGAAGACCCACTGCAAGCTCCTCCACGTCATCCGCGAGGAGGACGGGATGCTGCGCAGCTACAGCCACATCGGCACCGGCAACTACAACCCCAAGACGAGCCGGCTGTACGAGGACTTCGGCCTGTTCACGACCGACGAGCAGGTCGGGCGCGACCTCACCCGCCTGTTCAACGAGCTGAGCGGCTACGCGATCGAGAAGAAGTTCAAGCGCCTGCTGGTCGCCCCGCTGCACCTGCGCAAGGGCCTGCTGCGCCAGATCGAGCGCGAGCGCCGTCACGCGGTGGACGGCAAGCCCGCCCACGTGCGCATCAAGGTGAACTCCATGGTCGACGAGCAGATCATCGACGCGCTGTACCGGGCCAGCCAGGCGGGCGTGAAGGTCGACGTGTGGGTGCGCGGCATCTGCTCGATCAAGCCGGGCATCGAGGGCGTCAGCGAGAACATCACCGTCCGCAGCATCCTGGGTCGCTACCTGGAGCACTCGCGCATCTTCGCCTTCCACAACAGCGGCGACCCGCAGGTGTTCATCGGCAGCGCCGACATGATGCACCGCAACCTGGATCGCCGCGTCGAGGCGCTGGTGCGCGTCACCGAACCGGCGCACCTCAAGGAGATGGTCGGGCTGTTCGACCTCGCCATGAGCGACACGACCAGTTCGTGGCACCTCGGGGAGGACGGCGTGTGGACGCGCCATCACCTCGACGAGCACGGCAAGCCCCTCAACGACCTCCAGGACAAGACGATGGCCGGCGTGCAGCGCAAGCGCCGCGCACGGGCGGTGCGATGACCGACACCGCCGTGTACGCCGCGGGCGGGGTGGTGTGGCGCCTGATCGAGGGCAAGCTGCGCATCCTGCTGATCCACCGCACGCGGTACCGCGACCTGACCCTGCCCAAGGGCAAGGTCGACCCCGGCGAGATGCTCGCCGAGACCGCGGTGCGCGAGATCTTCGAGGAGACCGGCATCCGGGTGCACCTGGGGGTCCCGGTCGGCGTCTCGCGATATCGCCTGCCGAGCAAGAAGCAGAAGATCGTGCACTACTGGGCGGCGGAGGCGTCGGACGACGCGATCCGGGCGTCGGCGTTCGTGCCGAACCGCGAGATCGCCGGCCTGGAGTGGATCTCGCCGAAGAAGGCCCTGAAGAAGCTGAGCTACCCGGTCGACGTCGAGATCGTGGAGAACTTCCTGAAGCTGGTCGATGACGGGGTGCTGCGCACCTTCCCCCTCATCGCGCTGCGGCACGCGAAGGCGGAGCCCCGCGACGGCTGGACGGGCGAGGATGCGGCGCGGCCGCTCGCCCCACGCGGCAAGGTGCAGGCGCACTCGATCGTGGGGCCGCTGCAGAGCTTCGGTGTGCGCAAGATCATCTCCAGCCCGGCCGTGCGCTGCGTGAAGACCGTCAAGCCGCTCGCGAAGGCGATCGGCGGCGAGATCGAGACCACCCCGATGATCAGCCAGGATGCGTGGGAGGAGGGCAGGTCGGACTGCCGCACCGTCGTCGGCGCGCGCGTGCGTGCGCGCCAGCCCGCCCTGCTGTGCAGCCACGGTCCCGTGCTGCCCGACATCCTCAGCGAGCTCGCGCTCGCCACCGGCACCCTCCGGGGCTCTTATCTGGGCAGCGCCTCGGCCCTCGAGACCGGCGCATTCTCGGTCGTGCACCTCTCCGTCGACAGCCCCGGTTCGGGCATCGTCGCGATCGAGACGCACGTCCCGAAGGACTGATCGGGCTCTCACCGGTGCGGTGAGGACCCCCTCGCGAGCCCTGTAAGTCCGGGGCCGTTCACCTCTCGTTCACCCTCGTCGCCCAATCTCTTAAGAGTCGCCCTCTACGGTCGTGCCGAACCCCGCACCGAGGTTCGAACCCCTTGACCCGTAAGGATCCACAGTGAAGATCTCACGCCTCGCCCAGCTGGGCGCTGTCGCCGCCGTCGCGGCCCTCACACTCACCGCGTGCGCCGCCAACGAGACGCCCGCCACCAGCCCGTCGGGTGACGCATCCGAGGCCGCCACGCTCACCGGCACCCTCGTCGGCGGCGGCGCGTCGTCGCAGGAAGTGGCCGTGCAGACCTGGGCCGCCGGCCTGCAGACCGCGAACCCCGACTTCACGGTCGACTACGACCCGGCCGGCTCCGGCACCGGTCGCGAGTCGTTCCAGAACGGCGCCGTGCAGTTCGCCGGCTCCGACCGCGCGTTCAAGACCGACGAGATCGAGGCCGGCCCGTGGGAGGTCTGCGCCGACGGCTCCGACCTGGTCGAGATCCCGACCTACATCTCCCCCATCGCCGTGGCCTTCAACCTGCCCGGTGTCGAGTCGCTGAACCTCGACGCCGCCACCGTCGCGGGCATCTTCGCCGGCGAGATCACCACGTGGAACGACGACGCGATCGCGTCCCTCAACGACGGCGTGGACCTGCCCGACACCGCCATCACGCCGGTTCACCGCTCGGACGACTCGGGCACCACCGAGAACTTCACCGACTACCTGTTCCAGACGGCGGGCGACGTCTGGACGAACGAGCCCGATGGCGTCTGGCCGCTGAAGGGCGGCGAGGCTGCGAACGGCACCTCCGGCGTCATCGAGGCCGTCCAGGGCGGCGAGGGCGCGATCGGCTACGCCGACGCCTCGCGCGTCGCCGACACCGAGCTCGGCACCGTCGCCATCCAGGTGGGCGAGGAGTTCGTCTCCTACTCCCCCGAGGCCGCCGCGCTCGTCATCGACGCCTCGCCTGAGGAAGAGGGCCGCGCCGACAGCGACATCGCGATCGCCATCGACCGCACCACGACCGAGGCCGGCGCCTACCCGATCGTGCTCGTGAGCTACCTGATCGGCTGCGCCGAGTACGCTGACGCCGAGCAGGCCACGCTCGTCAAGGCCTTCTTCAGCTACGCCGCCAGCGCCGAGGGTCAGGAAGCAGCCGCCGCTCAGGCCGGCAACGCGCCGATCTCCGACACGCTGCGCACCGAGATCGAAGCAGCGATCGCGGTCATCAAGTAACGGGAGCCCGCCCGGCTCCCACCGCCCGTGCGGTGGGAGCCGGGCACTCTCACGACATCCACTGAGCACACGAAGGTTCGAGACATGACGACAGTCCCCGCGGCGCCTCCGGCCGCCGCCCAGATGCAGGGGAAGCAGCGCCCCGGCGATCGCTGGTTCTCGGGCACCGCGCTGTTCGCGGGCATCATGATCCTCGTCACGCTGGCCGCGGTCGCGATCTTCCTGATCGTGCAGTCGCTGCCCGCGTTCGTCGCCACCCCCGAAACCGCGTCGCTGCTCTCCACGAACTTCTGGGACTACGTCTGGCCGCTGGTCTTCGGCACCGTCTGGGCCGCCGCGCTGGCGCTGCTCATGGCCGTCCCGCTCTCGCTCGGCGTCGCCCTGTTCATCTCCCACTACGCGCCCCGCCGGCTGGCGCAGGCGCTCGGCTACGTCGTCGACCTGCTCGCCGCGGTGCCGTCGGTCGTCTTCGGCCTCTGGGGCATCGGCGTGCTCGCCCCGGCCGTCCAGCCGGTCTACTCCTGGTTCGTCGACAACCTCAGCTGGATCCCGTTCTTCGCGGGCCCCGTCTCGAGCACCGGACGCACGATCTTCACCGCCGCGATGGTGCTGGCCGTGATGGTCGTCCCGATCATCACGGCGATCTGCCGCGAGATCTTCCTGCAGACCCCCACCCTCCACGAGGAGGCCGCCCTCGCGCTGGGAGCCACCCGCTGGGAGATGATCCGGATGGCTGTGCTCCCGTTCGGACGCAGCGGCATCGTCTCGGCCGCCATGCTCGGCCTCGGCCGCGCGCTCGGCGAGACGATGGCGGTCGCGATGGTGCTCTCCGTCTCGGGCGGCATCACCTTCGCCCTGTTCACCTCGGGCAACCCCTCCACGATCGCCGCGAACATCGCCCTGCGCTTCCCCGAGGCCTACGGCCTGAACGTGAACGTGCTCATCGCGACCGGCCTCATCCTGTTCATCGTGACCTTCGCGGTCAACGCCGTCGCGCGCTACATCGTGAACAGGCGCAAGGAATTCTCGGGGGCCAACTGACATGACCATCACTGAGACCCGTCCCCAGGCGCCCGCGCTCGACAAGCCGCGCGGGCTGACCAGCGGCCGCCTCGCCGCGTGGGTGCCGTGGGGCCTGCTCGGAGCGTCGCTCCTGCTCACCCTGCCGGTGTTCGCGATCTTCGCGATGGCCGAGGGCGCCGAGTTCAGCGTGGCCGGCTGGATCATCGTCGGCACGCTCATCTACCTCGTCCTGATCACGGTGATCTCGTCGATCGTCGAGGGCACGCGCCGCGCGGTGGACCGGATGGTCCTCGGCGTGGTGACGAGCGCCTTCGCGATCGCGATGGTGCCGCTGATCTCGGTGGCGTGGACCGTCGTCAGCTACGGCATCGCCCGTTTCGACGCCATGTTCTTCACCTACTCGATGCGCAGCGTCGTGGGCGAGGGCGGCGGCGCGGTGCACGCGATCGTCGGAACCGTGCTCATCACGCTCGCGGCCGCCGTCATCTCGATCCCCATCGGCCTGTTCACCGCGATCTACCTGATCGAGTACGGCGAAGGCAAGCGGATCGCCCGCGGCATCACCTTCCTCGTCGACGTGATGACCGGCATCCCGTCGATCGTCGCCGGTCTCTTCGCCTACGCCCTCTTCGCGCTCTTCTTCGGCCCGGGCATCCGGATGGGCATCATGGGCGCGGTCGCCCTCGCGGTGCTGATGATCCCCGTTGTCGTCCGCTCCAGCGAGGAGATGCTGCGCCTCGTGCCGAACGAGCTGCGTGAGGCGTCGTACGCCCTCGGCGTGCCGAAGTGGCTCACGATCGCGAAGGTGGTGCTGCCGACCGCCATCGCGGGCATCACCACGGGCATCATGCTCTCGATCTCGCGGGTCATCGGCGAAACGGCGCCCCTGCTCATCACGGCCGGGTTCACCGCATCCGTCAACTACGACCTGTTCAACGGCCGCATGCAGACGCTGCCGGTCTTCACCTACACCCAGTACATGAACCAGGGCACCCCCGCCCAGGCCTATGTCGACCGCGCCTGGGCCGCCGCCCTCACCCTCATCATCATCGTCATGGTGCTGAACCTCGTCGCCCGTCTCGTGGCGAAGATCTTCTCGCCCAAGACGGGTCGCTGACCCGCACCGCCGAAGGAAAACTGTGTCCAAGAGCATCGAAGTCAACAACCTCAACGTCTACTACGGCGACTTCCTCGCGGTCGAAGGCGTCGGCCTCGAGATCGAGCCGCGCACCGTGACGGCCTTCATCGGCCCGTCCGGCTGCGGCAAGTCGACCTTCCTGCGCACGCTGAACCGCATGCACGAGGTCATCCCCGGCGCACGCGTCGAGGGCGAGGTCCTCCTCGACGGCGACAACCTGTACGGCCCCGGTGTCGACCCGGTGCTCGTGCGTCGCCAGGTCGGCATGGTCTTCCAGCGGCCCAACCCGTTTCCGACGATGTCGATCAAGGAGAACGTGCTGGCGGGCGTCAAGCTCAACAACAAGCGCATCTCCAAGTCGGACGCCGACGCCCTGGTCGAGAAGTCGCTGAAGGGCGCGAACCTCTGGAACGAGGTTAAGGACCGCCTCGACAAGCCCGGCTCGGGTCTGTCGGGCGGCCAGCAGCAGCGTCTGTGCATCGCGCGGGCGATCGCGGTCGAGCCGCAGGTGCTGCTGATGGACGAGCCGTGCTCGGCCCTCGACCCGATCTCGACCTACGCGATCGAGGAGCTGATCGGCGAGCTCAAGAACGAGTACACGGTCGTGATCGTCACCCACAACATGCAGCAGGCCTCGCGCGTGTCGGAGAAGACCGCGTTCTTCAACATCGCCGGCACCGGCAAGCCGGGCAAGCTCATCGAGTACAACGACACGTCGACGATCTTCACCACCCCCGCCGTGCAGGCCACCGAGGACTACGTCTCCGGTCGCTTCGGGTAAGGCGGGGGCGGCGCCGTCTCGCCGACTTCCCCGGGCGGCGGCCTCCGCTCGCGCCCGGACGCGCTCCAGTTCGTCGCATCCGCGCCAGGAATTCATGACGCGGATGACGCGAAGTGGCGCGGCCAGATGCAGACCGCGGGTGCGCGTCGGCAGGCAGAGGCTGCGGGGCCGTCAGACGCGGGGGCTCAGCAGGTACTCGTTGAAGGATGCGGTCAGCTCGGCGTCGACCGCGACCGGCAGTCCGTCGATGGACGTGATGGGCGCGGCGAGCCGGACGCTCGAGACGAGCCAGGCGGCATCCACCGTGCGGAGGGCCGCCGCGGGCACGGTCTCGTAGGCGGTCGACGCACCCCGCGCCTCCAGGTGCTCGAACAGGCTCAGCTGCGTCGTGCCGTGCAGGATGCCGCCGGTGGGGGCGGGCGTCACGAACCGCTCCCCCACCTTCAGGATGAGCGACGCCGTAGGCGCCTCGAGCACGATGCCGTCGGACGAGACGAACACCGCGTCGTCGGCTCCGCGGCGGTGCGCCTCGCGGATCGCGGCCATGTTCACGGCGTACGACAGGGTCTTGGCGCCGAGCAGCAGCCACGGCGCCCGAGCGGGCGCCCCGCTGTCGAGGCCCCGGTCGAGGGTGACGACGCGGATGCCGTCCCTGCGCGGGCCGGAGAAGTCGGCCGCGGGCGCCGCCGTGACCCACGCGGTGGGGGTGGGTCCGTGCTCGATTCCCCTGCTGAGGATCAGCTTGATGACCGCCTCACCGTCGCCGGCCGACTCCGCCGCCCGGGCGACCGCCTGGCTCCACTGCACGAGATGAGGCTCCGGCAGGTCGCAGAGTCGCGCGGAGTGGGCGAGTCGCTGCAGGTGTGCGTCAGCCTCCTGGGCATGCCCGTCGATGACGCCGATCGACTCGAAGATGCCGTCGCCGCGCTGCGTGCTGAGCTCGCTGACGCTCAGCGCCGGCGCGCCCGGGTCGATCACGGTGAACGTGTCGGCGAAGTCGGTCCGCGGGTCGTCGGATGCTGCGGGGTCGATCACGAGGGCGAAGCGCGCGGCCATGCCATGAGCCTACGCCGCGGGGAATACGGTGCCGTGCACGTCGGTTACACTGGATCGGCCGGGCCGCAGTAACCCCGGGCTCCATCTTCTGCCGCTATGAGCGGCCTTGCGCCGAGAGGCGTTCTGCGGCCCGGCTTCACTCTGCCCGGCTCAGGTCAGGCTGTCGCGGCGCCAGAGCCCGGCGCAGGCGGTGAGATCTGCCGCGTACGTCGACAGACGCAGCGCGCGCGTGGTCAGCGCCGTCGCACGCTCCGACTCCGTGGCCTCGTAGTCATCGGCCAGATGGGTGGCGCCGGACGCCTGCACCCGGCAGAACGCCGCCGCACGGTCGAGCGCCACGGCGAAGTCGCCCTCGAAGAGTCCGCGCAGGATGGTGTCGACGAGGGCGATGAGCTCCTCGGGGGCCGCGGGCGTCGGAGCACCGGCGACGACGGGATCCGCCGACCCGATCTCGACCCGACCTCGCTCGTAGAGCAGTGCCGCCGTCTGCGGGTCGTCGTGGATCATGAGCTGCAGCAGGTACAGGCGCCACAGCGCGCCCGGGAGGCTTCGCGCAGGCGAACGCGACCACAGTTCGGCGATGTCGTCGATGCCATGCAGGTCGGTGAACGCGACGAGGCGGTCGATCACCTCCACCTGCGGCTCGGCCCGGACCCGTGCGAGCAGGGCATGGGCCGTCGAGTGGGCCGCCCGCGACACGTCCGCCGGATCCTGCGAGGCGAACAGCCGGTCGAAGACCTCGGCGGGGCGGCGCACCGGCTTGTGGAAGTCCCTGGAGGCGTCACTCACCCATCCAGGCTACTCGCCGAATCGGGCCTCGAGCTCGCCGAAGAAGGCGCCCGCGAGCGTCTCGGCATCGTCGAGCGTGAGGGAGAACTGGGCGCCCGCGCGGATCCCCAGCACGGAGTCCTCCGGCCGGTAGTCGATTCCGTCGGCCGGCATGAAGGTGCCGCCGGACATGATGCCGGAGACGACGAGCCCGAGCTCGGTGAGCGGGTTCGTGCCGTCGCCGGCCACCTCGCGCTGGCGGTGCACGAACCAGCGGTCCAGGCTCAGCAGCAGCGCCTCAGCCAGGCGCACGTCGTCGCCGGCGTCTCGGGCCGCTTCCGCTGCGGCGTAGAACCACGCGTGCGCGCCGGCGATCTCGTCATCGTCGTAGGTGCTGCGGTCGCGGATCGTTGACATGGATGCCAGGGTAGACGCCTCGCGCCGCATCCGCTCCCCTGGCGGGCGAACGGTCTCGCGCGCCCGCTGACGCTACGCGGTGGGGATCGCTGTGATCGGCTCGGTCGTGGGCTGGCCGGTCGGAGATCCGCCCGCCTGCTCGACCGTGACCGCGACGGTGTCGCCGGTCTCCACGTCGCCCTCCAGCAGCGCGGCCGTCTCGCCGTCCTCGGCGGTGAACGTGCCGGCGGAGACCGCCCCGTCGTCACGGACGAACCAGAGCTGGAAGGTCTGCTCGTCGGTGATCTCCGGGAGCCCGTCGCTGACGAGCACGGCCTTGCCGACCGATTCCGACCAGTGCAGTGTCGCGGTGCCGCCGTCGACCACGTCGGCGCTGACCTCCTGCGCGTCCGGCGCATCCTCGATCTGGGCGAGCGCCGAGACAGCGGGCGGCGTGGTCAGCAGATTGCCGATCGTGGCGGCGCCGAAGCCGATGCCGACGAGGAGGACGACGGATGCTGCCAGCGCGAGCAGCCCGCGCGTCCAGGTGCGGCGCTCGACCGTCTGGATCTCCTCGGTCGACGGCGCCGAGCTCTGCGCCGGCGGCTCCGGGGCGGATTCCGCCGCCACGGGCGCCGGCACCTCCGGCACGGGCGGCACGGACGCGGCGGCGACATCCTCCGCGATCCGGGCCACGAGCGCATCGCGCAGTCCGGCCGGGGGCGCGACCTCGGCGACGCCGTCGGCGAGGAAGGCGGCGGCCGCGGCATCCTGCTCCGCGATGGCAGCCCACTCCGGGTGAGCGGCGAGCGCGGTCTGGTAGGCAGCCTCGTCGACCGGTGACAGCGCATCCAGCGCGTGTCCTGCTGCCAGTTCGGCGAACTCCTGCTCTGTCACGATGTCACCCCCATCTCGGTGCGCAGTCGCGACAGTCCGTCGCGCATCCGTGTCTTGATCGTCCCCAGCGGCGCTCCCACGAGAGCCGCGATTTCGCTCTGACTGTAACCTCCGTAGTAGGCGAGAACGATCGCCTCCCGCTGCGGGTCGGGCAGGGCGGTCAGCGCCCGTGAGACGCGCCTCCCCTCGATCCGAAGCTCCACCTGCTCCGCGACGCCGTCATATGCGACCTCGACCTCGCGCAGGCCGACCTTGACGTCACGGTCGGCACTCGCCTGCGCCGACCGCACGCGGTCGACGGCCCGGCGGTGTGCGATCGTGAGAACCCAGGACCTGCCTTGACCTTTGTTCGGAGCGAACCGCCCGGCGGATTGCCACACTTCCAGGAAGACCTCCTGCAGCACTTCCTCGCTCTGCGACCGGTCGACGAGCACGCGCAGGATGAGGCCGAAGACCCGCGAGGACAGCATGTCGTAGAGCCCGGCGAACGCCGTCTGGTCTCCGCCGGCGACGCGCTCGATCAGGTCGCCGGCGTGGTCGACGCGGTCACTGCCCTCCTCGGGCACGTCCACGCCGTCGATCACCACGTCAACCAGCATGCCCTAGGACCTCCCTATCCGGGGTGACCGCCGCCAGGTTCCTCGCGCCGGACTCAGCCGAACGTGAACGAGTAGACCTCGACGCCCGGCGAGACGGTGAGCTCGGCGACACCGGCGCCGCCGCCGTGTCCGGTCACCACCTCGTACGACCGGGGTGTTCCCGACACCGGCACGATCTGCTCGCTGCCGTCATCGACGCGCACGCGCACCTCGCCGTCACCGGCCAGCACCATCCGCACCTCATCCGCGTGGAAATCGAGTCGGATGCCGCCGCCGTCATCCGTCCCAGGCGTCGCGTATTGGGTCTCGATCCGCCAGCGCCCATCCAGCGCGAACGAGTCGGCCTGCTGGTCCTCGGGGAGCGCGAAATCGCCCTCGCCCGCTCCATAGGGCTCATCCCCGGCGAAGTTCACGTCCTTCGAGGAGCCCAGGAAGGTCTCGGGCGTCGTCGAGCCGGCATCGGGCGTGGTGTCGGCGACCTCTGTCGCGGGCGGCAGCTCGGCATCCGGATCCGTGTCCTGCAGGAGCTCGCGGATGAGTTTCTCGGTCGCGGCGTAGTTGCCCTCGCCGAACGCGATGTGGCGCACGGTGCCCTCCGCGTCGATCAGGTAATGAGCAGGCCAGTACCGGTTGCGGTAGTTCGTCCACGTGGACAGATTGTTGTCGAGGGCGACCGGGTACTCGATGCCGAAGCTCTTCGCGCCCGCGGCGACATTGCCCGCGTCCTTCTCGAACGCGTACTCAGGCGAATGCACGCCGATCACCTGCAGCCCGGCGTCACGGTATGCCTCATCCCACGCGACGACGTGCGGGATCGAGCGCTGGCAGTTGATGCACGAGTACGCCCAGAAGTCGATGAGCACGACCTTCCCTCGCAGGTCTGCCAGGTCGATCGCGGCGCCGTCCGGGGTGTTCAGCCACTGGTCGATCCCGCGGATGCGCGGGGCGGTGCCGCACGACTCGAGCTCGTCCGCACCGTTGGTGCACTGGTCGAGGTCGCGATTCTCGTCGGTGACGAGCCCGCCCAGGTCGAGCGCGCGCTGCGCGTCAGGGTTGTCGGTGAGCTCCTTCTGCAGGCCGGCGGTGTAGTCGGGCACGAGACGCTGCAGCGCCTGCGGCACGTTGAACGCGAGACCGACGGCCAGCGCGAGCATCGCCACGCCTGCCGCGATCCGCAGCCCCCGCTCCCTGGTGCGGAAGGCCTTCATCCGCTCGATGAGGCCGCGGCCGGCGAGGGCGAAGAACAGCAGCGGCAGGGCGACGCCGACCGCGAACGAGACGGTGAGCAGCACGGTGTCGGCGCCGATGCGCCCGGTCGATCCGGCGACGATGATCGCGGCGAGCACGGGTCCGGCGCAGGGGACGAAGACGGCTCCCAGAGCGAGTCCCACCCCGTAGCCGCTCCCCTTGTTCGAGACCTCGCGCCGCGGGATCCACTGGAACGGCTTCTCGAGCAGCTGCTCGACCTTGGGCACCAGCAGGCCGACGCCGATGAGCACCAGCACGCCGATGCCGAACCACCGGATGATGTCCTGCGGCAGGTGCAGGGCGCCCAGGATGAGGGTGCCGATGAGGGTGACGATCGTGAAGCTCGTGACGAGGCCGAGGATCACCAGGTACGGCCGCCATCGCGACGCGGGCGCCGGCTCGTCGGCGAATCGGGCCGACTGTGCCCCGCCGGTGAGGAAGATGACCGGCAGCACCGGCAGGATGCACGGGGAGATCCCCGTGATGAGCCCGCCGAGCAGGCCGATGATGATGAGCGACATGCGCTCCCCCTTTGCGTCGGGGGTTGTTCGGCAGGAGCGGCCGAACGGATTGATCTCGGCGACCCGGCAATCCGATCGCCACGGGGCGCCGAACCACCTGTACACGCCGAACCGGCGGACAGGTCCTCGGACCGCACAGCCCGAGTCCTCGGACTCTCCGACACCGGAGGAAGCCATGCTCACCACCACGTCACGTGCCACCACGGGGATCGCGCTCGCGTTCGCCGCTGCCATCGCCCTCTCGGCCTGTTCCATGGGCGGGTCGTCCTCGACGCCGTCCGAGGACACCTCGGCCGAGTCGATGCCCTCGTCCGAGCCCAGCGAAACCGCCATGGAGAACGACCCCATGGCCAACCTCGTCGGCGCCGGCTGCGCCGACTACGCGGCAGCCGTGCCGGACGGCGACGGCTCCATCCAGGGGATGTCGCAGGACCCGGTCGCGGTCGCCGCATCCAACAACCCGATGCTGACGACCCTCGTCGCCGCCGTGAGCGGCGAGCTCAACCCCGACGTCAACCTCGTCGACACGCTCAACGGCGACGAGTTCACCGTCTTCGCCCCCGTCGACGACGCCTTCGCGAAGATCGACCCCGCGACGATCGAGTCGCTGAAGACCGACAGCGAGACCCTCACGTCGATCCTCACGTACCACGTGCTGCCCGGCCAGATCGAGCCGGCCGACATCGTGGGGACCCACACCACCGTGCAGGGTGCGGACCTCGAGGTGACCGGCAGCGGTGACGAGCTGATGGTCAACGACGCCACGGTCATCTGCGGCGGCGTCCAGACCGCGAACGCCACGGTCTACCTCATCGACACGGTGCTCATGCCCCCGATGTGATCACGAGATGAGGCCGCCGACGCACCGCGCGTCGGCGGCTTCGTCGTGTGCGGGAGGATGCGGTGGCCCAAGTAGGCTGGAGGCTGAGGGCCTCTAGCTCAGTCGGTAGAGCATCGGACTTTTAATCCGCGGGTCGTGGGTTCGAGCCCCACGGGGCCCACCCTTCCACCTCCGCGGCTCAGGCGCCCGACTCCGCGAGCGCCGCACCCGCGTGAGCGAGCTCCGCGAGCGCCCGCTCGGACGACTCGGCGGCGACACCGGCCACCAGGTCGGTGAGGATCCGCACGTGGCGCCCGTGCTCGATCGCGTCCAGCGCGGAGGCGCGCACGCAGTAGTCGGTCGCGATGCCGACCACGTCCACATCGACGACGCCGTGCTCGTCGAGCAGCTGCGCGACGGTCTCGCCGTCGTCTGTGGTCCCCTCGAACAGGGAGTAGGCGGGCCTGCCCTGCCCCTTCTTCACGTGGTGGGTGACAGCATCCGTCTGCAGTCCAGGGTCGTACTCCGCGCCCTCCGTGCCGGCCACGCAGTGCACGGGCCACGTGTCCACGAAATCGGGATCGCCGGTCGCGAAATGTCCTCCGTTGTCGCCGGTGGCGTCATGCCAGTCGCGGGAGGCGACGATCACGGCGTAGTCGGCCGCGTGCGCGGCGAGGTGGCGCGTGATCGCCTCGGCGACGGCGTCTCCGCCGTCGACGCCGAGCGCGCCGCCCTCGGTGAAGTCGTTCTGGACATCCACGATGAACAGTGCGGTGCTCATGACTCGAGGGTAGCCCGGTACTCCGCCCTGGTCATCGGCGCCTCGTCCTCGTCATCGCCCGCGCCGCCGGGAACGGGCTGCTGCGCGCGAGCGAGAGCCGAGGGCCACCAGATCGCCCGGCCGATGTCGTACGTCACGGCCGGGACGAGCAGCGAGCGCACGATGAACGTGTCGACCAGCACGCCGAAGGCGACGATGAAGGCGATCTGCGCGAGGAACAGGATCGGGATGACCCCGAGCGCGGCGAACGTCGCGGCCAGCACGAGTCCCGCCGAGGTGATCACACCCCCGGTGGCGACGAGTCCGCGCAGGATGCCGGGGCGGGTGCCGTGCACGAGCGACTCCTCGCGCACGCGCGACATCAGGAAGATGTTGTAGTCCACGCCGAGCGCGACGAGGAACACGAACCCGTACAGCGGCACGGCGGGGTCTGCCCCCGGGAATCCGAACACCTGGTTGAAGACGAGCGCGCTGACGCCGAGCGCCGCGGCGAACGACACGATCACCGACAGGATCAGCAGCACCGGTGCGAGGACCGCCCGCAGGAGCAGCATGAGGATCAGCAGGATGACCACCAGCACGACCGGGATGATCACCGTGCGGTCGCGGATCGAGGTGTCGTTGGTGTCGACGTCGGTCGCGGTGGTGCCGCCGACGAGCGCGACCCCCGCACCGAGCTCCTCGTCGAAGCTCGCCCGCAGCTCCCGCACGGTGTCTTCGGCCGCGGCGGAGTCGGCCGTGTCGGTCAGGGTCGCGATCAGCAGCACGTCGCCGTCCGAGACGGTGGCCTCGGGTTCGGGCGATCCGGGCGGACCCACGGCCGTGAGAACCGGCTCACCGCCCTCGAGCTCGACCGCTGCCTGGCCGGTGGGCGAGTCGTCCGAGGCGACCGAGACCGAGTCGATGCCGTCGCTGTCGTCGAGGACGCCCACGGCCGCGGCCAGCTCGTCCTCGGGGACGATGACGTAGACGGGGCTGCCAGAGCCGGCCGGGAAGTGATCGGCCAGCACATCCTGTCCGTCGCGGGCCTCAGACGCCCCGAGGACCAGGTCGCTGGACGGCACGCCGTCCGCCTTCAGCTGCGTGATGCCGACGGATGCGGCCAGCAGCACGACGGTGCAGATGATCCACACCGGCCGCGCACGCCGCGCGACCAGGCGCGCCTGACGCGGCCAGAGCCCCCGGACCGGCCGCTCGGGGTCGTCGACGACCGTGAGCGGCTCGGCCGGCTTCGGGAAGAAGGGCCAGAAGGCCGCCCTGCCGACCAGCGCCATCAGCGCGGGGAGGAAGGTGAGCGCGGAGAGCACCGAGAACGCGATGCCGATCGACGCGATCGGGCCGAGCGCGCGGTTGCTGGCGAGATCGCTCAGCAGCAGGCAGAGCAGGCCGGCGATGACCGTCCCGCCCGAGGCGACGATGGGCTCGAACGCGCCGCGCCACGCGTGGGTCGCCGCATCCCACCGTCGTCGTCCTTCACCGATCGCCTCGCGGAACCGCGCGACGTAGAGAAGCGCGTAGTCCGTCGCCGCACCGATCACGAGGATGAACAGGATGCCCTGCACCTGCCCGTTCAGCACGACGATCTCTGCCTTGGCGAGCCACCACACCGTGAGCAGCGCGACGCACAGGGCGAACGTCGAGGTCATCAGCACGAGCACCGGCAGCAGCGGCGAGCGGTAGACGATGATGAGGATCACGAAGACCGCGAGCAGCGCCACCAGCAGCAGCAGTCCGTCGATGCCGAGGAAGCCCTCGACGAGGTCAGCGGTGAATCCGGCTGGGCCGGTCACCCAGGCCTCGAGCCCATCCGGCAGCTCGCTGTCGATGGTCTGGCGCAGCAGCTCGACCGTGTCTGCGACATCGCCGGTCGAATCGATCGGCACGAAGATCTGGACCGCTTCCCCATCGTCGGACGGGACGGGAGGCGAGACGCCGTCCTCGTCGACGCCCTCTACCTCGGCGAGCGCGTCGGCCAGATCCTGCAGATCCGCCACCTGTGCGTCGGTGAGCTCGCCGTCGCCCGTGACGACGACGACGGCCGGGATGCTGTCCGCCCCGACGAAATCCCCGAGCCGCTCGTTCACCTGGGTGGCGTCGGCGCTCTCCGGCAGGAACGACGACTGGTCGTTGGTGGACACCTCGTCGACCTTGCCGAAGTACGGGCCGCCGATCGAGCCGCCGGCGACCCAGATGAGGACCAGGAGGGCGGGGATGCCGATGCGCAGCCAGCGCGTCGGACCGGACCGGGAGGATTGACGGGATGACATATCGCTAGCTTATCTAGCAATATCCGCCAGCGCGACACCGGCAATAGGCTGGTGCGACCATGCTCCCCGCCGTGCTCGCCTTCGCTGGAGCCGTCGTGTACGGCGCCGCGGACTTCCTCGGCGGACTCGCCGCCAAGCAGCTCAGATCCATCGTGGCGACCTGTGTCGCCGCGGCCGCCGGCTTCGTCGCCCTGCTCGCCGCGTATCCGTTCATCGGGGGCGCCTGGAGCGCCGCCGACGTCGGCTGGGGCGTGCTCTCTGGGTTCTTCGGCGTCGCGGCGATCGCCCTGCTGTACGCGTGCCTCGCGCTCGGGCCGATGAGCATCCTCTCTCCCTTGACGGCGGTCGTCTCGGCGATCGCGCCGATGCTCTGGGGCCTGATCGTGAACGGCGAGCGCCTCGCCCCGATCGGGTGGGCGGGACTGGCCGTCGCGCTGCTCGCGGTCGTGCTGGTCGGGTTCATCCCCGGTGCCGCTGTCGTGCGGCCGAGCCTGCGCGGCATCACGATGGCCGTGGGCTCGGGGCTCGCGATCGGCGGGTTCCTCATCGTCATGGACTTCACCAGCGACGAGAGCGGCGTGCTGCCGCTCGTGGTGAACCGCGCGACGAACACGCTGATCACCCTCGTCATCGTCGGGGTGCTCATCCTGGCCGCAGTCCGCCGCTCCCGGCCGATCGTGAGCGCGCTGCAGCCCCAGGGCACCAGCATCGGCGCGACGCCGACGGGTCACGCCGACGTCGAGCACGCGACAGCTCCGATCACCGTGACCGCCGGCCGCATCCCCGCCGCGGCATGGTGGCTGGCGGTGTCGTGCGGGCTCGTCGACGCGGTCGCCAACGCCCTGACCCTCATCGCACTGCGACTGGGCGATCTGTCGATCGTGTCGGCGCTGACCGCGATGTACCCGATCGGCACGATCCTCCTCGCCGCGGTCGTGCTGCGGGAGCGGATCGCCGGGGTGCAGTGGGCGGGACTGGCGCTCGCCCTCGCTGCGGGAGGGATGCTGGCGCTGGCCTGAGCAGCCTCAGCCCTCGGCGAAGAGGAGCACGAGCGAGAGGATGAAGGCCAGCGCGCCGATCGCGGCGAACCCGGCGGCGAGGCGCAGCACGAAGCGCACCCCCGGCGCACCCTTGGTCAGACGCAGCCGGCCGGGAACACCGACCCGCGCGTAGGCGTCGGCCTGATCGCGGTGCGCGAGGGCCGCATCCTGCTCGGCGGTGAGGGCCGACTCGTTCACCCCGCCCGCGTGATCGATCCACCGGGCCACCCGGCCCTCCGGGCCGTCGTCGATGAGCACGTGCACCGGGGCCCACGAGCCGTCCGCGATCAGCATGATCACGCCGGACAATGCGAGCAGGGCACCCGCTCCGAGACCCACCCAGGTGAAGATCTCGACGATCGCGTCGACCGCTGCACTCATCACTCACGCCCGATCGGTCCGATGCGTCTCGGAGTCTAGGGGGTTATGGAGCCACCTGTCAGGATTGAACTGACGGCCTTCCCATTACGAGTGGGATGCTCTACCACTGAGCTAAGGTGGCGCGCCTCGCTCGCGCGATGCACAAGCAACGATCTTACAGTGTCGCCGGGGCGCTCGCGAACCGGGCCGAGGCGTCCGGGGTCGTTGCGGGGTGTTACGGCGGATTGGCCACTCCCCCCGGTCGCGACATACGCTCGATCTGGCACCGCGACGACGCGACGCGGTCCACAGGGCCGCATCCGGCGGTTCATCCTCACCCGCCACGCGGGGCCGATGACCACCAAGGAGCACCATCACCATGTCCAAGCGTTTCCTCTCCGCGGCCGCCCTGGCCCTCCCCCTCGCGCTGCTCGTGTCCGGCTGCGCCGGCAGCAGCGAGCCCGCCACGAGCGGCGACGCCGCCGCGTCGGACGAGCCGGTGCGCATCGGCGTCGTCAACTCCGGCGACCCGTACTGGGACACCTTCACGAAGGAAGCGGCCGCCGAGGACATCGAGGTCGAACTGGTCAACTTCACCGAGTACGCGCAGCCGAACCCCGCACTGTCGGCCGGCGAGCTCGACCTCAACCAGTTCCAGCACGTGATCTACCTCGCCACCTACAACGTGGCCAGCGACGACGACCTGCAGCCGATCGGATCCACCGCCATCTACCCGCTGGGCCTGTACTCGACGCAGTACGACGCGGTCGAGGACATCCCCGCCGGTGCCACGGTGGCCGTGCCGAACGACGAGAGCAACCAGGCACGCGGGCTTCTCGTGCTCCAGTCGGCCGGTCTCATCGAGCTCACCGACGGCGGATCGATCTTCTCGACCGTCGCCGACATCGACGAGTCGACGTCCAAGGTCAAGGTCGAGGCATTGGATGCGGCGTTCACCGCCACCTCGCTCCCGGACGTCGCCGCCGCGATCGTGAACAATGACTTCCTCGAGGACGCTGGACTGACCGCCGACGACGCGATCGCCCAGGACGACCCGTCCGACCCGAACGCGGTGCCCTACATCAACATCTTCGCCGCCAAGGCAGAGGATGCGGACAACCCGACCTACCTCAAGCTGATCGAGATCTTCCAGAACTCGCAGGACGTGCTGGACGGGGTCGTCGAGGCCTCCGGCGGGACGGCTGTGATCGTGAAGACCCCGGTCGACGAGCTCGTCGCGTCGCTCACCGACGTCGAGGACGACATCCGCGCCAACCAGTAATACCCTTCGTGTGCGGCCCGCTCTTCTGAACGGGCCGCACACGCGTGTCTCGAGGAGCAGCCCATGACACTCATCCGCCTCACCGGCGTGACCAAGGCGTACCCCGCCCCCGCCAAGGGCGGTGAGCCCGTCGTCGCCGTCGACGACGTGTCTTTGGACATCGCCTCCGGCGAGATCTGCGGCATCATCGGCTACTCGGGCGCCGGCAAGAGCACCGTCCTGCGGCTCGTCAACGCACTCGAAGCGCCGACCGCCGGTGCCGTGGAGATCGACGGCCGCGACATCACCCGCCTGCGCGAGCGCGACCTGCGCGCCCTGCGCGGCGACATCGGCATGATCTTCCAGCAGTTCAACCTGTTCGAGTCCCGCACCGTCGCCGGCAACGTCGCCTACCCGCTGGAGGTGGCCGGACGCACCCGCGCTGAGACCGCAGCCCGCGTGGCCGAGCTGCTCGACTTCGTCGGCCTGGCCGCGAAGGCGAAGAGCTACCCCGAGCAGCTCTCCGGCGGTCAGAAGCAGCGCGTCGGCATCGCGCGGGCCCTGGCGACGAGCCCCCGCATCCTCCTCGCCGACGAGGCCACCAGCGCCCTCGACCCCGACACGACGCAGGAGGTCCTCGAGCTCCTGCGTCGTGTGAACCGCGAGCTCGGGATCACGATCCTCGTCATCACGCACGAGATGGATGTGATCCGCACCCTCGCCGATCGCGTCATCGTCATGGAGCACGGACGGATCATCGAGAGCGGCGACGTCTTCGACGTGCTCTCCGCTCCACAGCACGCCGCCACGAAGCGTTTCGTCGCGAGCATCATCGAGGACGTCCCGGCGGGCGCGCAGCTGGAGACCCTGCGCGGACGCCATCCCGGCCGCATCGTGACCTTCACGATCCGCGACGGCGACGTGACCCAGGCGGATGTCTTCTCCGCGCTGGCCTCGGAGGGGGTCCGCTTCGAGCTGATCCACGGCGGCATCAACGACATCCGGGGCCGCGTGTTCGGGCATCTCACGCTGGTGCTGGACGGACGAGCGGATGCGGTGCAGCGTGCGATCGACGCGGCGTCGAGGTTCGCCCCCCTGATCGAGGAGGACGTCCGTGGATAGGCTCATCGACCTCCTGCCCGAGCTGTGGGCGGCGACCTTCGAGACGCTGTACGTCGTCTCGCTCAGCCTCATCTTCGGCGGCATCGCCGGTCTGCTGCTCGGACTGGCGCTGTACGCCACCCGACCGGGGAGCCTGTTCCCGCAGCGTGCCGTGTTCGGCGTGCTCAACGTGGTGGTGAACTTCTTCCGGCCGATCCCGTTCGTGATCCTGCTCGCCGCGGTGCAGCCGATCGCCCGCAGCCTCGGGATCCCGGGCATCGGCCCGGAATTCGGGATCTTCGCGATCACCCTCGCGTCGATGTTCGCGATCAGCCGCATCGTCGAGCAGAACCTGCTCACCGTGCGCCCGGGGATCATCGAGGCGGCACGCGCCGCCGGCGCCAGCCGCGGCCGGATCCTGTTCCGCCTCATCCCCCGTGAGGCCCTGGGCCCGCTCATCCTCGGCTACACGTTCATCGTCGTCGCGCTGGTCGACATGACCGCGATCGCGGGCGCGGTCGCGGCGGGCGGCCTCGGAGAGTTCGCGATCGTCTACGGCTTCAAGCAGTTCAACCCCGCCGTGACCTGGGCAGCCGTGCTCGTCATCATCGTGATCGTGCAGGCGGTGCAGTTCCTCGGCAACGCGCTGGCGCGCAGGGTGATGCGGCGCTGAGCTACTCGCAGCGGAGTCCGTCCTCGGGCACGGTGCCGTCGATCAGATAGTCCTCGACCGCGGCGTCGACGCAGTCGTTGCCCTTGTTGTACCCGGTGTGGCCTTCGCCGACGCGGGTGATCAGCACGCCCGAGCTGAGCTGGTCGGCCAGCGAGACCGCCCACTCGTACGGCGTGGCCGGGTCGTTGGTCGTGCCGACGACGACGATCGGCGCCGCGCCCTCTGCCGCGATCGGGCCGCGGGTGCCGGTCGGCGGGTACGGCCAGTCGGCGCACGAGTCCGGTCCGTCCCAGTAGGGGGCGATGGTCGGGGCCTTCTCGGCGATGAGGGCGGTGGCGGCATCCGATTCCTCGGCCGGGTAGTCCATGCAGTTGTAGGCACGGAACGCCTCGGTCTGGTTGTCGAGGTACGTGCCGTCCTCCCTGTTGTAATAGAAGTCGGCGATGACGAACGCCGTGCTCGGGTCGCCCTGGAGCACCTCGGTCAGCGCCTGGGTCAGATACGGCCAGCTGTCCTCCGAGTACAGCGCCGTGACGATCGTCGTCATCAGCGAGTCGGCGCCGAGTTCACGGCCGTCCGACGACGGCAGCGGCGAGCGGTCGACCGAGGCCAGCAGCGAGCCGAGGTCCGCCATGCCCTCGTCGACGGTGCCGCGGAACGGGCAGTCGTCGCCGGCGAGGCAGTCCGCCATGTAGGCCCGCAGCGCAGACTCGAACCCGATCGCCTGCGTCGCTCCGACGTCCGGACCCGAGACGGCGGGGTCGATCGCGCCGTCGAGCACGAGACGGCCGACGCGGTCGGGGTAGAGCTCCGCGTACGTGGCACCCAGGAAGGTGCCGTAGGAGTAGCCGAGGTAGTTGAGGGCGGTGTCGCCGAGGACGGCGCGGAGCAGATCCATGTCGCGTGCGGCGTTGACGGTAGTGATGAAGGGCAGGATGCCGTCGCTGTTCGCGTCGCAGGCGTCGGCGAAGCCCTGGTGACGCGCGGCCAGCTCGTCCTCCCATGCGGACGTGCCCCGCGTGTTCTCGGGGACATCGAAGAGGTAGGAATCCATGTCGGCGGCGTCGTAGCAGCGCACCCCCGTGGACTCCCCCACCCCGCGCGGGTCGAAGCCGATGACGTCGTAGGCGGCGGCGAGGCGCTCGCCGACGGCGGTGCTCAGGCTGTCGCGCACCAGCGAGACGCCGCTCGCGCCCGGCCCGCCCGGGTTGGTCAGCAGCGACCCGATCGGCTCGCCGGATTCTGGGCGGTGCCGGATCACCGACAGCTCGATCGCGCCGGCGGACGGGTCGTCCCAGTCCAGCGGCGCGGTGACGGTCGCGCAGTCGAACTCGTCGTCGCAGTCCGCCCACGCGATGTCCTGCCCGTAGAAGGGCAGCAGCTCTTCCGCCACGCCCGTGACGTCCGGTGTGGGACTGCTCGTGGAGACCGGATCGGCGATCGGAACACAGGCGCTCAGGGCGAGGGATGCGGCCACCAGAGCGGACACGGCGATCAGGCCGCGGCGCGCGCGGCCGGCGAGGGGGTGGGTCACAGGGTTCTCCCGCTCGCGACGGTCACGAGCATGCTTTCGATGGCGAGGGTGGGCGCCACGTTTCCTTCGAGGTTGCGTCGCGTCTCGGCGATGCGATCGAGCACGGTGAGGGTGCGCTCGGGCGTCCAGGCGGCGGCGAGCGCACGCAGATCAGCCTCGAGCTCGCGGTTGATGAGCTCGACCTCGCGGCCGAACTGGAGCATCACCACGTCGCGGAACAGCGACTGCAGGTCGGTGAGGACACGGTCGATGCCGTCGCGGAGGCTGCGCGTGGCGCGGCGCTTCTGGTCGTCTTCGAGGGCGGAGAGCTGGGAGCGCACCGATGGCGGCACGGCGGCGCCCTCGGCGATGCCCAGCGTGCGCTTGAGGGCGGCGCGCTCCTCCTCGTCGCGCTCGGCGGTCAGCGCCTTCGCGTCGTCGGTCGCAGCCACCACGACGCGGCCGGCGACCTCGACGGCGTCACCCACACCCCGCACGCCGAGCACGCCACGGAGCGTCTCGTCGCGTCGCCGGCGGGCGTCGGCGTCCATCGCCAGCCGCTGCGCCATGCCGATGTGGCGCTGCGCATGGCGGGCAGCCTGCTCGGCGGTGGTCAGATCGACGCCGGTCCGCGCGGCGATGAGGCGGGCGACGTCGTCGATGTCGGGCTCGCGCAGGCGCAGCGTGCGCACCCGGGAACGGATCGTCGGGAGCAGGTCGGCGTCGCTGGGCGCGCAGAGCACCCAGACCGTGTGCTCGGGGGGCTCTTCCAGCGCTTTGAGCAGCACGTTCGAGGTGCGCTCGGTCATGCGGTCGGCGTCCTCGACGATGATGACGCGATGCCGACCGAGCGACGGAGCGAAGTAGGCCCGCTCCACGAGCTTGCGCGCCTCTTCGATGCGGATGATCACCTGCTCGGTGCGCAGCGCCGTCAGGTCGGGGTGGGTGCCGGCGAGCACCTGGCGCATGGCGGCGTCGTCACCCGGCTCGGCGATCAGCGAGGCCGCGAAGGCGGCGGCGAGGGTGGACCTGCCCGACCCGGGCGGGCCGGTGATCAGCCACGCGTGCGTCATCGACGCGGGGTCGGATGCTGCTGCCTGCAGTGTCGCGACCGCGGCGTCCTGCCCCCACACCGCACCCCAGGGGACGGCGTCGCTCACCGTCGGCGCAGGGGCGGATGTCATGCGCTCCAGCCTACCGGCGGGGTCGGACGGCGCCGTCGCGCGGACGGCGCCGTCCGACGGCCTCAATCGCCGATGCGCGTCCAGGTCCCGCAGTCCTGCGAGAACACCATCCTGACGTCGCCTCCGATGCGCAGCGTGGTGACCGGTGCGTCCTCGTCGGCCATCCCGAGCAGAGCACCGTCGCTGCCGCTGAAGTCGCTGAACGTCTCCCAGTAGCAGATCGTCGCGTCGCCCCCCATCTCGTACAGACCCGGCTTGACGTGGACGCCGACCGCGTGCGCGCCGTCGCCGAACGAGGACGCCGGCGTGCCGAGGCCGTAGTATGGCGCCCAGCCACCGCATCCGTACGTCTCGAATCCGGGATCTGCGGACGTGATGGTGACGATCATGCGGGTCCCCTCGCGGGTCCATCCGAAGCCCAGCGGGTCGGCGTCCCCGGGCTCCCCGCGGAACCACACGCACTGGTCGGTCGCCGTCGTCACGTAGGTGCCCGGCTTGATCGTGCCGGGTGTGGTGGCCGTCGCGTTCTTGTTCGCCGTGCCGATCGTGTAGGCGCCGTCGGCCGTGATGATCGGAGCCGGCGCGGCGATCGCCGCGGTCGCCTTGCTGGTGACCGCGCGGGTGAGGTATCCCGACCGCGTGCCGGTGACCGTCACGGTGATCGCCTTGCGGTAGTCGGCGGCGACGAGCTTGTAGGTGCTCTTCGTCGCACCCGGGATGCTGACGCCGGCCCGCTTCCACTGGTACGTGAACGTCGCGGTGGGGGTCCACGGCGCGACCTTGGCGGTCAGCGTGGAGCCGACACGGGTGGTGCCGGAGATGGTCGGCGCCTTGACGACCGTGAAGGGCTTCACAGCGATGACGGCGGCGCTGACGACGGACTTCGTGGCCCAGGCGGTGCGCGCGCCGGTCACCTTGACGGAGATCTTCGTCTTCCAGTCGCCGGCGGTGAGGGTGTAGCTCGACTTCGTCGCGCCCTTGATCGCGGCGCCGTCGCGCAGCCACCGGTAAGTCACGGTGCTCGGCGCGGGCGACCACGTGCCGACGCTCGCCTTGAGGGTGCCGCCGATCACCGGCGTGCCGGAGATCTTCGGGGTGGGCGCGGTGAACACGCCGTACCCGACGGTGACGGCGGGCGTGGTCTTCGTGACCTTGGTGTAGCCGGGGCGGGTTCCGGTGACCGAGAGGGTCAGCTTCTTGCCGCGGGCCGTCGACGCCGGGGTGAACGTGGACGCCGTTCCCGCCGTCGTGCCGTCGAGCTTCCACGCGTAGGTGAACGTGGCTCCGGGCGCCCAGGTGCCGGGGACCGCGGTCAGCTTGCTGGCGACGCGCACGGCGCCGCTCACCAGCGGAGCGGGCGCGGTCGTGAAGGCGGCCGCGCCGATCGTCGCGGCGGCGCTCGTGGCCTGTGCCGTCTCGAAGCCGTCGCGCGAGACGGACACGGTCACGGACAGGCTCTGGCCGAGCTGCTCGGGCGCCGGCGTGAAGGTGGGCTGCGTTCCGACCACCGCAGCGGCGATGAGCCAGGAGTACGCGATATCGTCACCGGACTCCGCCCCCGGGATGACGGCCGCGACCGGCGCGTCGACCGTCGGCGGCGCGGACAGGGTGGGCGTGCCGAGCGACACCGGCGGCAGAGCGACGGTCACCTCCGACACGGTGAAGGAAGCGGAGACATCGCCCGCGGAGGCGTGGACGGTCGCCGCGACCGATGAGCCCGCCCATTCGGGCAGCAGCGTCAGATCGAGCGGGTCAACCGCCTCCGGGTCGTCTTCTGCGAACGTCAGCTCGGTGTCGTCGACGACCCAGACGACGTCGAACGCCAAGCCCTCCGCCGGCGTCCAGCCGACCGAGGGGATCTCGATCGTGTCGCCGACATAGGAGGTGTCGCCCGCGAAGACCAGCGGATCCGTCGGCGGCGCGATCTCGTCGGCCGCCTGCGCCGGCGCCGCACCCAGCAGCGACAGGACGAGTGCGGTCGCTGCGGCGACGCCTGCGCCCGAGGCGACGCGACGCCGCCGGGAACGGCGCGCGGCCACGGGCGTGCGGACAGCTGGTGCTTCGTGCATGGACGGGCTCCCTCGCGGTGTTCTCGCGCGCGACGGTGCGCGCTCCGCCGGACCCCAGCCGCGGCGATGTGGGACCACTATATGCGGAAGCCGTGATCAGAGCGTGCGGCCGACCCGCTCCCGCACGGCGGCGGCGATCTCCTCCACCGGGAGCGTCGCATCGAGGACGACGAACCGACCCGGCTCGGCGGCCGCGAGGGCGAGGTACGCCTCGCGCACGCGCGCGTGGAACTCCGCCTTCTCCGCCTCGAGGCGGTCGAACGGCTTGTCGTCGGCGTCGAGCCGCTCACGCGCGTCGGCCGGATCGAGATCGAGCAGCACCGTCACGTGCGGCAGCGCACCGTCGGTCGCCCACAGCGAGAGGTTGCGGATCTCATCGGCGTCGAGCACACGGCCGGCGCCCTGGTAGGCCACGGACGAGTCGAGATAGCGGTCCTGGATGACCACCTCGCCGCGCGCGAGCGCCGGGCGCACGAGGGTCTCGATGTGGTGCGCGCGGTCTGCGGCGTAGAGCAGCGCCTCGGCGCGCGGCGCGATGTCGCCGCGGTGGTGCAGCACGATGTCGCGGATGAGGACGCCCACCTCGGTGCCGCCGGGCTCGCGGGTGCGCACCACCGTGCGCCCCTGCGTCTCGAGCCAGTCCTGCAGGAGTGCCGCCTGGGTCGTCTTGCCCGAGCCGTCACCGCCTTCGAAGGTCACCCACAGCCCGCCGGCAGGCGCGGCCTCAGCGGCGCCGTCGCTCACTTCTTCTTGGCCGCCGGCTTGCGCGCGGCCGGCTTGCGGGTCGTGGCGCGCTTGGGCGCGGGTCCCTTCGCGCGCTTCTCGGCGATCATCTCGACCGCCCGCTCGAACGTGATGTCGTCGACGCTCTGACCGCGCGGGATCGTGACGTTCGTCTCGCCGTCGGTGACGTACGGGCCGAACCGGCCGTCGCGGACGCGGATGGGCTTGCCGCTGACCGGGTCGGCGTCGAACTCCTTCAGGGCGCTCGATGCGCGGCGGGCGCCGTACTTGGGCTGCGCGTACCGTTCGAGGGCCTCGGCGAGCGTGATGTCGAACAGCTGCTGCTCGGTGTCGAGCGACCGCGAATCCGTGCCCTTCTTCAGGTACGGACCGTAGCGGCCGTTCTGCGCCGTGATCTCCTCGCCCGACTCGGGGTCGGCTCCGAGGGTCCGCGGCAGCGAGAGCAGCTGGAGGGCCGTGTCGAGGTCGATCGTGTCGACCGACATGCTCTTGAACAGCGAGGCGGTCCGGGGTTTCGGCGCAGCATCCTTCTTCGCGCCGCGCTTCTTCGGCGCTTCGACCGCTTCCGGAGCCTGTCGCACCTCGCCGGTGGCCTCGTCGACCTCCTCCGCCTCGGTGGCCTCGACCTCCTGGACGTAGGGCCCGTAGCGACCGTCCTTGACGACGATGAGCTTGCCGTTCTCGGGGTTCTCGCCGAGGACGCGGTCGCCGGCGACGGGAGCGTCGATGAGCTCCTGGGTCTTCTCGGCCGTGAGCTCGTCCGGAGCCAGGTCGTCGGGGATGTTCACTCGGCGCGGCTCGGCGTCCGGATTCGCCGGGTCGACGATGTCGAGGTACGGGCCGTACTTGCCGAAGCGCAGAGTGGCCGAATCGGTGATCCGGGTGGCGTTCAGCTCGCGCGCGTCGATGTCGCCGAGGTTGTCGACGATGTTGCGCAGCCCCGCGTGCGCGTCGGAGCCGAAGTAGAAGTCGCGCAGCCAGGCGCTGCGCTCCTGCTCGCCGCGGGCGATGGCGTCGAGGTCGTCCTCGAGTGCCGCCGTGAAGTCGTAGTCGACGAGGTCGGCGAAGTGCTCTTCGAGCAGGCGCACGACACTGAACGCGAGCCAGCTCGGCACCAGGGCCTGGCCACGTTTGGTGACGTAGCCGCGGTTCAGGATCACGTCGATGATGCTGGCGAACGTCGACGGGCGCCCGATGCCCTTCTCCTCGAGCGCCTTGACGAGCGAGGCCTCGGTGTAGCGGGGCTTCGGGCTCGTGCTGTGGCCCTTCGGCTCCACGTCGCGCAGACGCAGCGTGTCGCCGACCGCCATGCTCGGCAGCGCCTGGTCGTCGGCCTTGTCGGCGTCGCTGCGCTTCTCGTCGCGGCCTTCCTCGTACGCCTCGAGGAAGCCCTTGAAGGTGTACA
This sequence comes from Microbacterium terricola, assembly GCF_027943945.1. Lineage (NCBI taxonomy): Bacteria > Bacillati > Actinomycetota > Actinomycetes > Micrococcales > Microbacteriaceae > Microbacterium > Microbacterium terricola. The sequence goes on from NZ_AP027141.1 coordinate 2,168,530, forward strand.
CGGTGCCCGACGCGGTGAACTCGGCGCGGCGCTCCGCAGCGGCGACCTCGAGCGTGACGGTGGTGGTCTCGTACTTCGCGTCGGACATCTGGCTGGCGATCGTGCGCATCCAGATCATCTCGTACAGGCGCAGCTCGTCGCGGTTGAGCGAACCGGACACCTGCGACGGCGTGCGGAACTCCTCGCCCGACGGGCGGATCGCCTCGTGCGCCTCCTGCGCGTTCTTGCTCTTGCCCTTGTACGCGCGCGGGTTGGCCGGAACGGCCTTGTCTCCGTAGAGCGCGACCGCCTGCTCGCGCGCGGCCCGGATCGCCTGGGCGCTCAGCGCGACCGAGTCGGTGCGCATATAGGTGATGTAGCCCTGCTCGTACAGGCTCTGCGCGACGCTCATCGCGTGCTTCGCGCTCATCGAGAGCTTGCGGCCGGCCTCCTGCTGCAGCGTCGAGGTGGTGAACGGCGGCTTGGGGCTGCGGGTGCCCGGCTTCGCCTCGAGGGCGATGACGGATGCCGTCGCCACAGCCTCGATGGCGGCGGCCAGGGTGCGCGCGGTCTCCTCGTCGAGCACGACGACGGCCTTCTTGAGCTGGCCCTTGTCGTCGAAGTCGGTGCCGCGGGCGAGGCCAGCGCCGTCGAGACGGGCGAGTCGCGCGGTGAACGACGCGGCGTCCTTCACGGCGTGCGTCTCGATGTCCCAGTAGCCCGCGCTCACGAACGCCATACGCTCGCGCTCGCGGTCGACGACCAGGCGGGTCGCGGCGGACTGCACGCGGCCGGCGCTCAGCGCCTGCCCCTCCGAGCCGCTGCCGATCTTGCGCCACAGCACGGGCGAGACGTCCCACCCGTACAGACGGTCGAGGATGCGGCGGGTCTCCTGCGCGTCGACGAGCGCCGTGTCGAGCTCGCGGGTGTTGCCGACGGCCGCCTGGATGGCGTCCTTGGTGATCTCGTGGAAGACCATCCGCTTGACGGGGACCTTCGGCTTGAGCGCTTCGAGCAGGTGCCACGCGATGGCTTCGCCCTCGCGGTCCTCATCGGTCGCGAGGAGGAGCTCGTCGACTCCCTTCAGCGCCTGCTTGAGCTCGGTGACCGTCTTCTTGCCGCGGTCGCTGGGGACGTACAGGGGGTCGAAGTCGTTGTCGATGTCGATCGAGTACTTGCCGTACGCGGCCTTCTTGTCGGCCGGGATGTCCTTCTTGCTGGCCAGGTCACGGATGTGACCGACCGAGCTCTTCACGACATATCCGTCGCCGAGGTAGCCCTGGATCGACTTCATCTTCGTCGGTGACTCGACGATGACGAGCTTCTTGCCTGTTGCCAACGGGGGCGTCCTTTCGTCGTTGCACACCATACACACCGCTCAACCATGAGTGGGCTGTGAGCGTCGAGGTCAGGGCGGTGGTCCTGCGCGCGCCGAGGCCGACGCGGGGAAGCGGCCGAATGCCGCTGACACGGTGACGGTGGCGACGAGTCCGGCCAGTTCGCAGGCGTCCACAGATGCCCCGGATGCTGCCGCCACCTGCGCCGCGCGCTCGCACGGCGAGCCGGTCGCCGCCCCCGATGCGGCATCGGCCGCCGCGAGCGCGGCAGCGTCGGCTGCACCGGCCAGCCGCTGGCTGAACACCGCCGCACCTCCCGCGGCGGCGAGGCCGACGGCCAGGACTGCCGCGCACCCGACCACCCCGAGGGAGAGGACCGCCCCGGGCATCAGAGACCGCCGGCCAGCGCGCAGGACGACGCGCTGAGCGTGAGCCCTGGGAGGGGTCCGGGTGCGGTGAGCCTCACGCAGACGAGGTCGCCCTCGGTCGAGATCACGGTCGCCGCACCCGGCGCGGCCGCCCGCACGCGCGCGTCGCTCTCGCCGCGCGCGGCGAGGCGCGCGGCGTCTGCGGCGGCGTCCTGCATCCGCACCTGCCGCCCGGAGGCGGCGAGCGCGCCGGCTCCGAGCGCGAGGACCAGGACGACCGCCGGCAGCGCGACCGCGAACTCGGCGACGACCGAGCCACGGTCGTCGCCGAGCCGGCGCCGCCTCATGCCACCGTCAGCGCGCGGCGCACGAGGTCGGTGAGGATGCCGCGCACCTCGTCCGAGCGCATGATGACGACCAGGAGCCCGGCGAACGCCACGGCCGCCATCGTGGCGATGGCGTACTCGGCGGTGGCGGCTCCGGTGTCGTCTGAGCGGAACAGACGGGCGGCACGGCGACGGGTGAGGCGAGGAAGGGTCATGTCGATCTCCTTGTGTCGGTGTGGGATGGGTGGGCACGGTCGGGGGTCAAAGCTGCAGCGGCATGGTGGTGAACACGCCCAGCAGCATCGGGGCGACGCCGAGCAGCAGGAAAGCCGGCAGGGTGCAGACGCCGAGCGGCAGCAGCAGGTGCGAGGAGAGGCGAGCCGCGCGCAGGCGTCCGTCGACGCGCGCACGGTGGCGGGCCAGCGCCGCGGAGGCCCGGAGAAGCTCGACGGCCGGCACGCCGGCGGAACCGGAGAGCGCCAGCACCGCGGTCGTGTCGGGATCCGGCTCGGCCTGGTCGGCACCGCCCGCCGCGGTGACGATGGCCCTCGCCCGTTCGATCGACACGCCGCCGCTGAGCGCGATGGCCAGGAGGTCGGCCTCCATCCCCGGGACGAGGCCGTCGGCCCTCGCACGGGCGACGAGCGCGGCGCTCCACCGTCGCGCGGCCACGACCAGCAGGCCGCCGGCGATCAGACACCCGATGCCGAGCGGGGTGCCCACGAGCACGCCGAACGTGTCGAACCCGAGCGCCAGTCCGAGCCCGATCGCGACCAGCGGCAGCCAGCTCATCAGGCGCGCCGTGCCCGCGGGTTCTGCGAGCGCGACGCGCACCTCGTCCGCTGCCTCCTGGGTGTCCCGCAGGGCCGCGGCGAGCCCCCGCAGCGTCTCGGCGAGCGGCGCACCCACCGTCGCGGCGACCGACCAGGCGGCCGCGACATCCGGCCAGGCGTCCCGGTCTCCCTGCGCGGATGACCCGGCATCGGCGATCGCCCTGTCCAGGGGCGTGCCCGCCTCGGTCGCCGCCTGGACTCGTGCCGCGATGTCGTCGCCCGTCTCGGCGAGGTGCTGCCACGCGGCGGCGGGAGCGACGCCCGCCTGGAGCAGGACGGCCAGACGCAGCACGACCTCGGCGGCGGTCGCCGCATCGTCCGCCGGGCGAGCCCACCGCATTCTCAGCCCTGCCATGCCGCCTCCTCGATGGCGAGGCGGCCGGCAGAGTCGATCACCGGGCGGCCGACGCCGGCGAGCCTGCGGACGCCGTCTGCTCCCCGTGCGACATGCAGCACCCTGTCGATCGCGCTGGCGACCTGCCGCGCGAGCGCGTGGTCGTCGAGCCCGGCGAGCGCTCCGAGCGCCTCGAGCCGTGCCGCGACGTCGTGCAGGCCGTTCGCGTGCAGCGTGCCCGCACCCCCGTCGTGGCCGGTGTTGAGGGCGCCCAGCAGCTCGCGCACCTCCTCGCCTCGACACTCCCCCACCACCAGCCGGTCGGGTCGCATCCGCAGCGCCTCGCGCACCAGCCGCGCCATGCCGACCGCTCCCGCGCCTTCGAGGTTCGGCTGGCGCGCCTCGAGCCTGATGTGATGCGGATGATCCAGCCGGAGCTCGGCGACGTCCTCGATCGTGACGATGCGCTCATGCCGCTGCGCTGAGCCGAGGAGCGCCGCGAGCAGCGTGGTCTTCCCCGCTCCGGCCGCGCCGGTGACGAGGAGGTTCTCGCGCCTCGCCACGGCACCCTCGAGGCGCGCACGGGCGGGGGCGTCGAACATGCCGAGGGCTTCGAGGGCGGCGAGGTCGGGGCGCTGCAGCCGTGGCACGCGGATCGAGATGACGGTGCCGCCGGTCGAGACCGGAGGAAGCACGGCGTGCACCCGCACGCCGTCTTCCAGGCGCACGTCGACGCACGGCGCGGCGTCGTCGATGTGGCGTCCGCCTCGGCCGATCAGCGCGACCGCGAGGCGGCGGACCTCCGCCTCGCTGGCGCGCCACTGCGCGACGAGCTGCGCTCCGCCGCCGCGGTCGACGAACAGCCCCGCCTCGCCGTTGACGAACACATCGGTGACATCCGGATCGTCGAGGAACGAAGCGAGCGGAGCGATGTCGGGATGCTGCAGCCCCGACCGGCCGAGCGGTCGGGCAGCGACAGCGGTCGCGGCCGGCGCGCCGGCACCGGAGCCCGGCGCGGGCGCGACGCGGGTCGCCGCGGGACGCGGCCGGACCACGAACGGCTCGGACATGCTCCGACGGTAGAAGCGGCAGCATCCCGCCCCGGCCGCGAGGCGGGGATCGGTGGATGCGGTGCGAGGTCCGCCGCGCTGGGGAGGACACGTGCAGGAAGAAAAAGGGGCGGCATCCCATGGGGGGAATGGGATGCCGCCACGCGCAGCGCCGCACTTCGGGGGGGGTGACGTGCGATGCTGCGATGCCAGAATCGATGTTCGGCCGTGGAAGATCCTACGCAGTTCGACGCAAGCTTCCAAAAGGAATGCGAGAGAGTTGTGCGATATATCAGATGAGCCGGTCGTCGACGTGACGGGCACTGTCGGCACCCACTATCGGCGGTAGTGTCGGCGCGTCGCGGCTGGGTAGCCTCGCAGAGAGTTCGAGACGCGTGACGTCTCGCGATGACAGATGTCGCCCGCGAAGGAGCGTGCCGGATGAGCAGCCAGATCGACCATCTCCTCAACGAGGACCGGCGCTTCGCGCCCTCACCGGAGTTCGCCGCCGCTGCCGTGGCGGACGCCTCCCTCTACGAGCGGGCGGCTGCCGACCGCGAGGGCTTCTGGGCCGATCAGGCCCGCGAGCTCCTGCACTGGCACACGCCGTTCACCGAGGTGCTGGACTGGTCGAACCCGCCGTTCGCGACCTGGTTCGCCGACGGCGAGCTCAACGTCGCCTACAACTGCCTCGACCGCCACGTCGAGGCCGGCAACGGCGATCGGGTCGCCCTGCTGTGGCAGGGAGAGCCGGCGGACGACCAGCGCGAGATCACCTACGCCGAGCTCACCGACGAGGTCAAGCGGCTCGCGAACGTCCTCGGCGACCTCGGGATCACCCGCGGCGACCGGGTCGCCATCTACATGCCGATGATCCCCGAGGCGATCGCCGCGATGCTCGCCGTCGCCCGCGTCGGCGCCATACACTCGGTCGTGTTCGGCGGATTCTCCGCCGACAGCCTGCGCTCGCGGATCGACGACGCCGGCGCCAAGCTCGTCATCACCGCGGACGGCGGCTGGCGCAAGGGCAAGGTCTCGCCGCTCAAGCCCGCCGTCGACCAGGCCCTCGCCGGCCGTGGCGGCGCCGGCGAGCAGGAGACCGTCGAGCACGTGCTCGTGGTGCGGCGCGGCGGCAACGCGGTGGAGTGGACCGAGGGGCGCGACGTCTGGTGGCACGACGTCGTGCCGCAGTCCTCCGCCGACCACGAGGCGCAGCCGTTCCCCGCGGAGAACCCGCTGTTCATCCTGTACACCTCGGGCACCACCGGGAAGCCGAAGGGCATCCTGCACACCTCAGGCGGCTACCTCACGCAGGCGACGTTCACGAACAAGGTGGTGCACGACCTGCACCCCGAGTCCGACGTGTTCTGGTGCACGGCCGACATCGGCTGGGTCACCGGGCACAGCTACGTCGCCTACGGGCCGCTCTCGAACGGCGCGACGCAGGTGCTCTACGAAGGGACGCCGGACACCCCGCATCCCGGCCGCTGGTGGGAGATCGTGGAGAAGTTCGGCGTCACCGTGCTGTACACGGCGCCCACCGCCATCCGCTCGTTCATGAAGCTCGGCCGCGCCATCCCGAAGAAGTTCGACCTGTCGTCGCTGCGGCTGCTGGGGTCGGTGGGTGAGCCCATCAACCCCGAGGCGTGGATGTGGTACCGCAAGATCATCGGCGGGAAGACCGCGCCGATCGTCGACACGTGGTGGCAGACCGAGACGGGCGCGATCATGGTGTCTGCTCTGCCCGGCGTCACGGAGACCAAGCCGGGCAGCGCCCAGGTGCCGCTCCCCGGCATCGCGATCGACGTCGTCGACGAGGACGGCGCGCACGTCGGCAACGGCAACGGCGGCCTGCTCGTGGTCACCCAGCCGTGGCCGTCGATGCTGCGCGGCATCTGGGGCGACCCCGAGCGGTTCGTGGAGACGTACTGGGAGAAGTTCCAGAAGCAGGGGTTCTACTTCGCCGGCGACGGGGCGCGTCTCGACGACGACGGTGACGTCTGGTTCCTCGGCAGGGTCGACGATGTGATGAACGTGTCGGGCCACCGCCTGTCGACGACCGAGATCGAGTCGGCGCTCGTGGGCAACGAGGCGGTCGCCGAGGCCGCGGTCGTCGGCGCCTCGGACGAGACGACCGGCCAGGCGGTCGCGGCGTTCGTGATCATCAAGCAGAGCTACCTCGCCGCGCACTCGCCCGAGGGTCTCGCCCAGACTCTGCGTGCATGGGTCGGTGACCAGATCGGCCCGATCGCCCGGCCGCGGGACGTGTACATCGTGGAGGAGCTGCCCAAGACCCGTTCGGGCAAGATCATGCGGCGTCTGCTGCGCGATGTAGCCGAGGGTCGAGAGGTCGGCGACACCACGACCCTGGCCGACACCGCCGTGATGAGCGTGATCTCCGCCCAGGTGAAGTAGGGCGCTGCCTGGACCGGGGAGGCCCTTCCCTGGTTCAGGCCAGGGTGAAGATGACCTCTACCTCGACCGGGCTGTCCAGGGGCAGGACCGGGACGCCGACGGCGGAGCGGGAGTGCCGGCCGGCGTCGCCGAAGATCTCGCCGAGCACCTCGCTCGCGCCGTTGATGACCCCCGGCTGGCCGGTGAACGCCGGCACCGAGGCGACGAAGCCGGTCAGCTTCAGCACGCCGGCGATGCGGTCGACGTCCCCGACCGCGGCGGCGGCGGCGGCGAGGGCGTTCAGCGCGCTCTGCCGCGCGTAGCCGTTCGCGTCGGCGGCGGGAACGAGACCCTCACCGTCGCCCACCTTCCCCGTAGCCGGGAGCGCGCCGGCCACCATGGGCAGCTGGCCCGAGGTGTAGACGAGGTCGCCGTGCACCTTCGCGGGGATGTACGAGGCCACCGGCGGGACGACGGCGGGAAGCTCGATGCCGAGTTCGGCGAGACGCTGCGAGACGGTCATGGGGCTCAGCTCGCCTCGAACTGCTGCGCTGCCTGCGCGGCCGCATCCAGTCCTGCGTTGGCGACGCCGCCGCCGGACGGACGCTTGAGATACGCCACGAGCCCGCCCTCCGGACCGGGGACGACCTGCACCAGCTCCCACCCCTGCTTGCCCCAGTTGTTGAGGATCGCGGCGGTGTTGTGGATGAGGAGAGGTGTGGTGAGGTACTCCCACGTGGTCATTGAAGCTCCATGTCGATCGGCGCAAACAGGCACGTCTGTCAAGGGATCGCCCAGGATTCTCCCTTACGATCAACCCTATGCCCCACAAGAAACGCACGGCCAGCGGCGTGTTCGGAGGACTCCTCGGCCTGGTCGGCCTGAGCGCTGTCGCCGGACTTCTGATCACCGCGACCGTCACGCCTGCCATCGCCCTGACGGGGGCTGCCACCACCAGCGCGATCTCGCTGTTCGAGAACCTGCCGAGCGTGCTCAAGATCGACCAGCTGATGCTGCCGTCGACGATCTACGCGAAGAGCTCCGACGGCAAGAAGTGGGTCACGCTGACGCGCTTCTACGACCAGAACCGGTCGCCGGTGAAGTTCGACCAGATCAAGCCGGTCGTCTACGACGCCGTGCTCTCCAGCGAGGACAAGAACTACTACCAGCACGGCGGCGTCGACCTCGTCGGCACCGTGAGCGCCCTCGTGAGCAACCTCCGCGGCAACGACACCCGCGGTGGCTCGTCGATCAGCCAGCAGTACGTGAAGAACGTGCTCGTGCAGAAGTGCGAGTGGGAGGCCGCGACCAGCGAGGAAGCCCTCGCCTGCTGGACCGAGGCGACCCAGTCCACCGGCACGGTGGGATACCAGCGCAAGCTGCAGGAGATGCGCTACGCCATCGCCCTCGAGCAGGACTACTCGAAGAACGACATCCTGCTCGGGTACCTGAACATCGCCAACTTCGGCGGTCAGACCTACGGCATCGACGCCGCCGCCCGCTACTACTTCGGCGTGCCTGCCGCCAAGCTCAAGCTCACTCAGGCGGCGACGCTGGCCGGCATGGTGCAGAACCCGAACACGTACCGCATCGACATGCCGGACGGCTCGACGACCGATGCCGACGGCAACGCGCTCAACGGCGCGGAGGACGGCTATTCGCTCGCCAAGGAGCGCCGCAACTACGTGCTCGACCGCATGCTCGCAGACGGCAAGATCACGCAGGAGCAGCACGACAAGGCGACGGCAGCGGACGTGAAGCCCCACATCACGCAGCCGACCACCGGGTGCGGGGCGGCCAAGAACGCCCAGTACTTCTGCCAGTACGTCAAGAACATCATCAAGAACGACAAGGCCTTCGGCGAGAACGACGAGGACCGCCTTGCGACGCTGCAGCGCGGCGGCCTGAAGATCTACACGACGCTGGACTACAACCTCCAGAAGACCGCCGTCCGGGCGATGAAGGACTCCGCGCCGACGTCGCTCGACGGGATGACCAACATCAAGACGGGCAAGTTCGGCGCCGCGGCGGTCAGCATCGAGGTCTCGACGGGCCGCATCCTCTCGATCGCGCAGAACACCAAGTTCAGCGAGGCGTCGTCCAGGAAGGACGACCCGAACTACTCGTCGCTCGTCTACGCCGGCGATTCCAAGTACGGCAACTCCATCGGCTTCCCCGTCGGATCGACGTTCAAGCTCTTCACCCTGGTGGACTGGCTCGAGCAGGGCCACTCGGTCAACGAGTACCTGAACGGACGCGTCCGCGTCATCGATCGCATGACCAACTCGTGCGGCGGCGACTGGGTGAACGTCGACAAGACGAAGGTCAACAACTTCAACAGCGTCGGCGGCTACTACGGCACCCCGATGCAGTTCACCCGCGACTCGCTGAACTCCGGCTACTTCGCGATGGCCGAAGAGCTCGACCTCTGCGACATCGAGAAGGTCGCCACCAAGATGGGCGTCACCCGTGGTGACGGCACCCCCGTCGAGGTCGACCGCCAGTTCGACATCATCGGATCGAACAACGTGACGCCGATTGCGATGGCGGCCGCGTACGGCACGATCGGCAACAACGGCGTGTACTGCCAGCCGAAGGCCATCGACAAGGTGCTCGACGCCGACGGCAACGAGATGAAGCTGCCCAAGACCAGCTGCACCCGTGTCCTGGACGAGGACGTCGCCGCCACCGCCGCGTACGCCCTGAAGGGTGTGATGGCCTACGGCGGCACGGGCGCCACCTCGAACCCGGGCGACGGCACCGAGGTCATCGGCAAGACCGGAACGCACGAGAGCCACCAGACCTGGATGGTCGAGTCCTCGACCGCCGTCGCCACCGCCGTGTGGGTCGGCAACTCGGAGGGCGAGGGCAACATCTTCGACCGCTGGGCGAACGGCTGGCAGGTCTCGCAGCTGAGACACAAGATCGCCCCGGTGATCCAGCGCGCTGCGGATTCGATCTATCCCGGGTCGTCCTTCCCCGCGCCGTCGGCGGAGCTCACCAAGCGCGTGCTCAGGGATCTGCCGAGCGTCATCGGCCTGAGCGTCGACGAGGCGAGGAGCCGGCTCCAGAGCCTCGGCTTCGGCGTCACCGTCGGCGACCCGGTCGACGCGGTGGAGGCTGAGGGCACGGTCGTGGAGCAGAGCCCCGGCGCCGGCAAGGTCGCCGGCGGATCGAACGTCACGATCCGTCCGAGCAACGGAAAGGGCGTCGCGGTGCCCGGTGTCGCCGGCCTGTCGGTGCAGGATGCGTCGAACACCCTGCGCGCTGCCGGCCTGGACAACCTCGTCCCCGGCCGCTGCACGGTGGACCCGTCGGTCGACGGTCCTGGTACCGCCACCGGCACCTCGCCGGGAGAGGGGACCGTCGTCGGCCGGAACACGAAGATCGCCGTCAACTACGCCCATAAGGACTGCGGCAAGGGCGGCGGCGACGACAACGACTGATCCGGTGGGCCCACGCCTGACGACGTCCGCCCTCACCGCCCTCGCGGCGGTGGGGGCGGTCGGCGCAGCCGCCGCGACGTGGGGCATCGGCATCGAGCGCTACCTGTTCACGGTGCGCCGTCACGAGCTCGCCGTCCTGCCCGCAGGAGCTCCTCCCCTGCGTGTGCTGCACGTCTCCGACGCCCACATGGCGCCGTGGCAGCACCGCAAGCAGGAGTGGATGGCCGGACTCGCCCGCCTGCGCCCGGACCTCGTCGTCAACACGGGCGACAACATGGGGCACGCCGACGGGCTGCGCGGACTGCGCACGGCGTTCGACCCGCTGCGCGGGATTCCCGGCGTCTTCGTGCACGGCTCGAACGATCACGCCGGACCGAGCCCGCGCAATCCGCTGAAGTACTTCACCGGACCGTCGCGCGTGGCCCACGAGCCGGAGCCGATCGACACCGAGGCCCTCGACGACTATCTGCGCGACGAGCTGGGCTGGCTCGATCTGAACAACGCCGCAGGCTCGCTCGAGCTGCTCGGTCTGCGCCTCGACGTGTTCGGCGTCAGCGACGCGCATCGCGAATGGGACGACCTCGCGGTGCTCCCCGGCCTGCTCGACGAGCTGCGCGCCACCGGCACGGCCGCCCTGACGCTCGGGGTCACCCACGCGCCCTACCGGCGCGTCCTGGACGAGTTCATCTCCCTCGGCGCCGACACCCTGTGGGCCGGTCACACGCACGGCGGTCAGGTGCGCGTCCCGTTCTCGCCGAAGGCCATCGTCGCCAACTGCGACATCCCGCTCGACCAGGCGCGGGGCCTCAGCACGTGGACGCACGACGGCCGCACGGTGCCGCTCAACGTCAGCGCGGGCCTCGGCCATTCCATCTACGCGCCGGTCAGATTCGGGTGCCGGCCCGAGGCGTCGCTGATCACCCTCGTGCCGAAGCCGTGACCGCGTTCGAGGCATCCGTCCGGATCAGGTAGACTCGGAGGGTTGCAAAACGGGGTGTGGCGCAGCTTGGTAGCGCGCTTCGTTCGGGACGAAGAGGCCGCAGGTTCAAATCCTGTCACCCCGACCAGATGGAGAGGCTCCGCCGAAAGGCGGGGCCTTTCCCATGGGGCCCGCAGACAGCCAAGGAGAGCAGTGGTCATCCGACTCGTCGCCTTCGACCTCGACGACACGCTCGCGCCGTCCAAGAGCGCGATCGACCCGCGCATCGGAGACCTGCTGATCGCTCTCGCCGACCGCGTGCAGGTCGCGATCATCTCGGGCGGCCAGCTCCAGCAGTTCCGCATGCAGGTGGTCGACAGACTGCCGGATGCCGCTGCATCCGTCCTCGAGAAGTTCCACCTGCTGCCCACCTGCGGAACCCAGTACTACCGACTGCAGCACGGCGGGATCACCACGGTCTACGCGCACACTCTGACCGACGACGAGAAGGCCCGCGCCCTCGCCGCCGTCGAGGAGGAGGCCCGCCGCCTGGGCCTCTGGGCGGCGGAGCCCTGGGGAGAGATCCTCGAGGACCGCGGCTCGCAGATCACGTTCTCGGCGCTCGGCCAGGTCGCCCCGCTCGCCGCGAAGATGGCGTGGGATCCCACCGGCGAGAAGAAGAACACCCTCCGCGAGGCCGTCGCCGCGCGCCTCCCCGACCTCGAGGTGCGCTCGGGCGGGTCGACGTCGATCGACATCACGCACCGCGGCATCGACAAGGCATACGGCATGACGCAGCTCGCCGAGCAGACCGGCATCCCGCTGGACGACATGCTCTTCGTCGGCGACCGCCTCGACCCGGACGGCAACGACTACCCCGTCCTGGCGATGGGCGTGCGGTGCCAGGCCGTCGACGGCTGGGAGGCGACCGCCGACTTCCTCGACGAGCTGATCCCTACGCTGTAGGACGCGGGATCGGAGCCAGTCGCTGCAGCTGTGTGACGTGCTTCGGCTCGAGCTCGGCGAGGGACGCCACCCCGAGCAGGCGCATCGTCCGCTCGATCTCGGTGCGCAGGATCGCGATCGTGCGGTCGACGCCCTCGCGCCCGCCCGCCATCAGGCCGTACAGGTAGGCGCGGCCGATGAGCGTGAACTTGGCGCCCAGCGCGATCGACGCGACGATGTCGGCGCCGTTCATGATGCCCGTGTCGATCATGACGGTCGCGTCCGCGCCGACCTCCCGCACCACATCCGGCAGCAGGTGGAACGGGATCGGCGCACGGTCGAGCTGACGGCCGCCGTGGTTCGAGAGCACGATCCCGTCGACGCCGAGGTCGACCAGCCGCTTCGAGTCCTCGATGTTCTGCACGCCCTTGACCACGATCTTGCCGGGGAACAGGTCGCGGATCACGGCCAGGTCGTCGTAGCTGATCGTCGGATCCATCGCGGCGTCGAGCAGTTCACCGACGGTGCCGCCGGTCGACGACAGCGAGGCGAACTCGAGCGGCGGCGTCGTGAGGAAGTCGATCCACCACCACGGCCGCGGGATCGCGTTGATGATCGTGCCGAGGGTGAGCTGCGGCGGGATCGAGAAGCCGTTGCGCTTGTCGCGGAGACGCGCGCCGGCCACCGGCGTGTCGACCGTGAACATCAGCGTGTCGAACCCGGCCGCCGCGGCACGGCGGGTGAGCTCGTAGGAGATCTCGCGCTCGCGCATCACGTACAGCTGGAACCAGTTGCGCCCGTGCGGGTTCGCCGCCTTCACCGCCTCGATCGAGGTCGTGCCGAGCGTCGAGAGGGTGAACGGGATGCCGGCGGCCGCGGCCGCCGAGGCGCCCGCGATCTCGCCCTCGGTCTGCATGAGACGGGTGAACCCTGTGGGGGCGATGCCGAACGGCAGCGCGCTCGGGCCGCCGAGGATCTCCACCGACGTGTCGACGTCCGGCGCGGGGCGGAGGATGCCGGGGTGGAACTCGATGTCGCGGAACGCCTGCCTGGCGCGGGCGAGCGAGAGCTCCCCCTCTGCAGCGCCGTCGGTGTAGTCGAACGCGGCCTTCGGCGTGCGGCGCTTCGCGATCGTGCGCAGGTCGCCGATGGTGAGGGCCTTGCCGAGGCGGCGCTTCTTGCCGTTGAGCTCAGGCGTCTTGAACTGCATGAGCTCGAGCAGGGCGGGGATCTGGGGCAGCTGTCGCTGGACCATGGTGGGACTTCCTTCGATCAGATGCGGGAGAGGCCGGTGGCGGCGTAATAGCCGGAGATGTGCGCGTGGACGCGGGTGCGGGCGAGATCGGGGTCGCCGGCCTCGATGGCGTCGAGAATGCCGTCGTGTTCGGCGACGAGGGTGGCGACCATCGCCGGCCAGTCCTCGACCGCCTCGGCGCCGCGCTGGACGTACGCCTCGATGGAGCTGCGCAGGCCCGCCATCGTCGCGGCGACGATGGTGTTGCCCGCGGCCTCGGACAGCCGCAGGTGGAACTGCGCGTCGAGGGCGAGGAACTCCTCCGGCGTCAGGCCGGGCGCGCGCATCGCGTCGAGGGTGACGCGCGCCTCGGCCAGGTCGGCATCGGAGGCTTCCGCGAGATGCGTCACCGACCACGCCTCGAGGATGAGACGGGTCTCGACGACGTCGGACAGCTCGAACCCCTGGGCGGCGACCTGCAGGCGCAGGAGCGACGCGAGCCCGCCCTGCGGCGTGGAGATGATGATCGCTCCGGAGGTCGGACCCGAACCCGTGCCGGTGCGGATCAGCCCCATCACCTCGAGCACGCGCAGCGCTTCACGGACGCTCGAGCGGCCCACGCCGAGCGTCGTGGCGAGTTCGCGCTCTGGCGCGAGACGGTCGCCGGGGCCGAGCCGGCCGTCCAGCAGGTCCTGCTCGATCTTCTCCAGGACGACGCGCCATGCGCGCGGGGTTTCGGTCACGGTGCTCCTCATCGTTGTGGCCTGACCACGATACCCACCGTGGTCTGACCATGCAACCTTGCCGCCCGCATCCTCCCCGCGGGCCTACTGTGATCGACATGGATCCCCTGCTCCTCGTCGTCGTCATCGCGGGCGCCGTATGCGCCTTCTGCTGGATCGCCTCCCTCATCACGAAGGACACGTCCTGGGTCGACCGGATCTGGTCGATCGCGCCGGTCGTCTACGTGTGGGTGTTCGCGATCGCCGCGATCACGGACGAAGCGGATGCTGTCCGCCTCGTCGTCATGGCGGTGCTCGTCACGGCGTGGGGCGCCAGGCTGACGTTCAACTTCGCCCGCAAGGGCGGCTACACCGGCATGGAGGACTACCGCTGGGCGGTCCTGCGCGGGCGGATGAAGCCGTGGCAGTTCCAGCTGTTCAACCTGTTCTTCATCGTCCTGTACCAGAACGCCCTGCTCGTCCTGATCAGCCTGCCCGCCTACGTGGCGTGGCTGAACCCGACGCCCTTCGGCATGTGGGATGCCGTCTTCGCGGCGCTGTTCGCGGCCTTCCTGGTGGGCGAGACCGTCGCCGACCAGCAGCAGTGGGACTTCCATCAGGAGAAGGCGAAGGCGGGGGGACACCTCGAGCCGGGCTTCCTGACGACGGGCGTGTTCGCCTGGAGTCGCCACCCGAACTTCTTCTTCGAGCAGGCGCAGTGGTGGGCGTTCTACGCGATCGGCGCCGTGGCGGCCGGCGAATGGCTGAACCCCTCGATCGTCGGTGCCGCCCTGCTGACGGTGCTGTTCATCGGATCGACGCTGTTCACCGAGTCGCTGACGGCCGCGAAGTACCCCGCGTACGCCGGGTACCGGAAGTCCACGTCGATGCTGGTGCCCCTCCCGCCGCGGTGGCAGGGAGCACGCACGCGCGCTCAGGCCAGCTGACCCTTGGATTCGCGCAGATAGCACTCCGCGCACATCGACTCGTAGGTGACCCGGTCGGCCGACAGTTCGTCGATGGCGACCTGGTCGCCGTCGAACACGAAGCGCCCGCCGACGAGGCGCGCGTTGAACAGCGCCTTCCGTCCGCACCGGCAGATCGTCTTCAGCTCCTCGAGGCTGTGCGCCAGCTCGAGCAGCCGCGCGGAGCCGGGGAACGCCCGCGTCTGGAAGTCGGTGCGGATCCCGTACGCGAGCACGGGGATGCGGTCCAGCACCACGATCCGCAGCAGGTCGTCGACCTGTGCGGGGGTGAGGAACTGCGCCTCGTCGATGAGCAGGCACGCCACGTCGGTGTGCCGGGTCTCGGTGTCGGGGATGAGGGCGGCGGCAGCATCCATCCGCACCCGCTCGCGATGGGCGGCGAACAGGGCGCGCACGTCGTCGTCCGGGCGGATGAGGAAGTCGACCTCGCGCTTCACGCCGAGCCGGCTGTCGATCTGGTCGGCGCCCTTGGTGTCGATCTCGGGCTTGGCCAGCAGGACGTGCTGACCGCGCTCCTCGTAGTTGTACGCGGCCTGCAGCAGGGACGTCGATTTGCCGGAGTTCATCGCCCCGAAGCGGAAGTAGAGCTTGGCCACCTGTCGATTCTAGGGAGGATGTCGATTTCCTCCGTCGCCGTTCGACGCGATAGTAGAGGGACGATCAGCGTCCCGACGTTTCAGGAGGAACATCATGGCCAAGTACATGCTCATCATGCGCAACAGCGGGTCCGTCGAGAACTACGAGGACATGGACTTCGAGGCGGTCATCAACGCGATGGGCGCCTACAACGAGTCGATGATCAAGGCCGGCGTGCTGCTGGGCGGCGATGGACTGACGGATGCGGCGCAGGGCGCCGTCGTCGAGTTCACCGCGGACGCGCCGATCGTCTCGGACGGCCCCTACGGCGAGACCCACGAGCTGTTCAACGGGTTCTGGACCATCCAGGCGTCCACGCAGGAGGAGGCGATCGAGTGGGCCAAGCGCGCTCCCCTCACCGCGGGCAACAAGATCGAGGTGCGTCGCATGACCGACGACTCCGACTTCGCCGACTACCAGGACAACGAGTACATCCAGAAGGAGAAGGTGTGGCGCGCAGACGAGCGCCAGGGGTGACCCGGTGACCGCCGGCATCCACCGCACGGTCGACGCCGTCTGGCGCATCGAGGGCGCGCGCATCGTCGCGACGCTCGCGAAGGCGACCGGCGACGTCGGCCTCGCGGAGGACCTCGCGCAGGCGGCGGTCGTCGAGGCCCTCGAGCAGTGGCCATCGGTGGGTGTCCCGCGCAATCCGGGCGCGTGGCTCACCACCGTCGCGAAGCGCCGGGCGATCGACGAATGGCGGCGCCGCTCGATGCGGGAGGAGAAGCAGCTCCTGCTGGCGCACGACCTCTCCGCGTACACGGAGGCCGAGTGGGAGCCGATCGACGACGACGTGCTGCGTCTCGTGTTCACGGCCTGCCACCCTGCGCTCTCGCGGGAGTCGCAGGTGGCGCTGACGCTGCGGGTGGTGGCGGGCCTGTCGACCACCGAGATCGCCCGGATGCTGCTGGTGCCCGTCGCGACCGTGCAGGCGCGCATCACGCGGGCGAAGAAGACGCTCAGCGCCGCGCAGGTGCCGTTCGAGACGCCCGGGCCCGCCGACTGGACCGCACGGCTCGGCGGGGTGCTCGGGGTGGTGTACCTGATCTTCACAGAGGGCTACGCCGCGACGAGCGGCGACCGGTGGATGCGCACCGACCTCGCCCAGGAGGCGCTCCGGCTGGGCCGCGTGCTGGCCGGGCTGATGCCGCGCGAGGCCGAAGCCCACGCGCTCGTCGCGCTGATGGAGCTGCAGGCATCCCGGTTCGCCGCCAGGGTCACTGCGGACGGAGCGCCGGTGCTGCTCGCCGACCAGGACCGGAGCAGGTGGGACCGTGGCGCGATCGCGCGAGGGCGGGCAGCCCTCGCGACCGCGGATTCCCGCGGGCGCGGCCGTGGGCCGTACGCGCTGCAGGCCGCGATCGCCGAGCGCCACGCGGTGGCGGCATCGGTCGCAGAGACGGACTGGGACGAGATCGTCGTGCTCTACGAGGCGCTCGGCCGGATCGCCCCGAGCCCGGTCGTCGAGCTGAACCGCGCCGTCGCGGTGTCGATGGCCACAGGTCCGGCGACGGCGCTGCAGATCGTCGACCGGCTCGCGGCAGAGGGTGCGCTGCGCGGGTCGTACCTGCTCCCGAGCGTGCGGGGCGAGCTGCTCGCGCGACTCGGGCGCACCGCGGAGGCCCGGTCCGAGCTGCTCATCGCCGCGGGGCTGACCGCCAACGACCGCCAGGCCGCCGTGCTGCGCAGCAAGGCCGCCGCGCTCTGAGCGCGGAGTCCGACGGACCCGTGAGGCTCAGGGCCGTTCCCAGGACTCGATGCCACCGGGCACGACCGTGAAGGTGTCGGCCGCGGTCGGGCGGGGCGGAAGCAGCCGGAACCACTCCGGCGCCCGCACGGACACCTTCATGCGCAGGTGCGCGAACTCGTAGTCGAGCTGACCCTGGGTGACCGGGATCGCGGGGGCCGCAGCATCCGGGATCTGGATGCGGGTGCGGTCGAACCGGTAGCCGCGCACCGTCGCCTCGATCTGCTGCTGCGTGAGGAAGTGGTCGATGGCCGCGAGCGGCTCGTCCGCGGCGCGGAAGCGCTCCAGCTGCGGATGGCGCGTGTAGCCGCGGGTCTTCCCGGAGAGCACCGCCTGGGCGAGAAGCCCCTCCCGCCAGCACGCGACCAGGGCTGCGCGGTCCAGGAGCGACGGGTGCAGCGACCAGAGCCTCATCGGCCGGTCACGCGGTGAGGGCGAGGGCCTCAGCGGTCTCGGCGAGCACCTCGGCCGCGGCCTCGGGGCGCGGGTTGAGGGTGTCGCCGTAGCTCGGGATGAGCTCGCGCAGGCGCGGCTCCCACTCGCCGATGCGGTCGGGGAAGCAGTCCTTGAGCAGCCCGAGCATGATC
Source organism: Microbacterium terricola (assembly GCF_027943945.1). Classification (NCBI taxonomy): domain Bacteria; kingdom Bacillati; phylum Actinomycetota; class Actinomycetes; order Micrococcales; family Microbacteriaceae; genus Microbacterium; species Microbacterium terricola. The sequence continues at coordinate 2,186,375 of NZ_AP027141.1, forward strand.
GACACGGCCGTCGAGGCACCGGGGGATGCGCCGAGCAGGCCCGCGATCGAGCCGTCCTCGGCCGAGACGACCTCGGTGCCGAACTGCAGCACGCCGCCCTTCTCCGGGTCCTTCTTCATGACCTGCGCGCGCTGGCCGGCCTGGATGAGGGTCCAGTCCTCGTCCTTGGCGGTGGGCATGAACACGCGCAGGCTGTCGACCTTCTTGCGATGGGTCTTCAGGAGCTCGCCGACGAGGTAGGTGATCAGGCTGGGATTGTCGACCGCGACCTTGATCATGGGCCAGAGGTTGCCGGGGCGCACCTGGGCGACGATGTCGGTGATCTTGCCCTGCTTGAGGAACTTCGGGCTGAACGTCGCGAACGGGCCGAACAGCAGCGACGCCTCGCCGTCGACGACGCGGGTGTCCAGGTGCGGCACCGACATCGGCGGAGCGCCGACGGAGGCCTGGGAGTACACCTTGGCCTTGTGCTGCGCGACGACGGCGGGGTTGCTGGTCTTCAGGAACTGCCCGCCGATCGGGAACACGCCGTAGCCCGAGATCTCGGGGATGCGCGAGGACTGGAGGAGCTTCAGCGCCCAGCCGCCCGCGCCGACGAAAACGAAACGCGCACGCGTCTCACCCGGCGTGCGGCCGATGGTGTTGCGCCAGCGGACCCGCCAGGTGCCGTCCTTGAGCTTCTTGAGGCCACGCACCTCGCGATTGAGGACGACCTCGGCACCCTTGGCCTCGAGGTTCGCGAACAGCTGGCGGGTGAGCGCACCGAAGTCGACGTCGGTGCCCGCGGGCACGCGGGTCGCGGCGAACGGCTCGCCGGCTCGTCGCTTCTGCATCAGCAGCGGTGCCCACTGGTTGATGACGCGGGAGTCCTCGGAGTACTGGATGCCGGCGAACAACGGCTCCTGGGTGAGCGCCTCGTAGCGCTTCTTCAGGTAGGCGACATCCTTCTCGCCGCGCACGAACGTCATGTGCGGGGTGGAGTTGATGAACGTCTCGGGGCCGTCCAGCACGCCTTCGCCGATCAGCGACGACCAGAACTGGCGGCTCTGCTGGAACTGCTCGTTGATCTGCACGGCCTTCGCGGCGTCGACGGAGCCGTCCTTGCCCTCGGGCATGTAGTTCAGCTCGCAGAGGGCCGCGTGGCCGGTGCCGGCGTTGTTCCAGGCGTTCGAGCTCTCCTGCGCGAGGTCGGAGAGTCGCTCGTAGACGACGATCTTCCAGTCGGGCTGCAGTTCGGAGATCAGGGTGCCCAGCGTGGCACTCATGATGCCACCGCCGATCAGCACGACATCGACAGGTTCACTCACCAGACAATTCTAGGCTTTGCCGCGGGTGCGCCTGACCGCCCGCCCTCTTCCCCGTCGGCAAGGATGCGCCTTCTTGCCGCTGCGGCAAGCCGCAGCATCCCCGTCGGCGGGGATCCCGGGGCTACGCCTGTGCGGGGGCGTGCGCGCTCAGCGCACGGGCGGCGATGAGCTCGGCGATCTGCACGGCGTTCAGCGCCGCACCCTTGCGCAGGTTGTCGTTGCTGATGAACAGCACGAGGCCCTTGCCCTCCGGCGCGGACTGGTCGGCGCGGATGCGTCCGACGTAGCTGGGGTCGGTACCGGCGGCCTGCAGGGGCGTGGGGACCTCTTCGAGCTGCACGCCCGGAGCCGAGGCCAGCACCTCTCGTGCCCGCTCAGGGGTGATGTCGCGCGCGAACTCGACGTTGATCGACAGCGAGTGGCCGGTGAAGACCGGGACGCGCACGCAGGTGCCGGCGACCCGGAGGCCGGGCAGCTCGAGGATCTTGCGGCTCTCGTTGCGGAGCTTCTTCTCCTCGTCGGTCTCGTTGAGGCCGTCGTCGACGATGCTCCCGGCGAGCGGGATGACGTCGAACGCGATGGGCGCGACGTACTTCTCCGGCTGCGGGAAGTCGACCGACGAGCCGTCGTGGACGAGATCGAGCGTGTGGCCCTGCGCAAGCACGCCCTCGACCTGGCCGAGCAGCTCCTGCGCACCGGCGAGGCCCGAGCCCGACACCGCCTGGAAGGTGCTGACGATGAGGCGCTCGAGCCCTGCCTCGGTGTCGAGCACCTTCAGGACGGGCATGGCGGCCATCGTGGTGCAGTTCGGGTTGGCGATGATGCCCTTGACGGCCTCGTCGATCGCGTGCGGGTTGACCTCGCTGACGACGAGCGGGACCTCGGGGTCCATGCGCCAGGCGCTCGAGTTGTCGATGACCGTCGCGCCGGCCTCGGCGAAGCGCGGGGCGTGCGCGCGCGAGCCGGTGGCGCCCGCGCTGAACAGCGCGATGTCGATGCCGGCGGGGTCGGCGGTCCCGATGTCTTCGACGATCACGGTCTCGCCGGCGAACTCCACGGCCGTGCCGGCCGAGCGCGCCGTGGCGAACAGCCGCAGCTCGCGGATCGGGAACGACCGCTCCGCGAGGATCTCGCGCATCACGGTGCCGACCTGGCCGGTGGCGCCGACGACGGCGACGGAGAGTCCGGAATCTGAGATGCGGGTCATGACTGTTCCTCGGAATCGCTGAAGGGGTTGCCCGATTCTATCCGGGGCTCAGGGGGTGGGGATCAGCGGCCGGTGCCGGCGTGCACGACGGCCTCGACATCGCCGTCGAGGCCGTACGCCGTGTGGACGACACGCGCCGCCTCGGCGAGGTCGTCGCCGCGCACCACGACCGAGATGCGGATCTCGGAGGTCGAGATCATCTCGATGTTGATGCCCGACACGCTGAGCGCCTCGAACAGGGTCGCGGAGACGCCGGAGTGCGTGCGCATGCCGGCCCCGACGACCGACAGCTTGCCGATCTGGTCGTCGTGGATGAGGCTCTCGAAGCCGACCTCGTCGTGGACGGCGTCCAGCGCACGGAGGGCGGCGGCAGCATCCCCCTTCGGAAGGGTGAACGAGATGTCGGTGCGACCGGTCGCGGCCGCCGACACGTTCTGCACGATCATGTCGACGTTGGCGCCGGAGCGCGCGACGATCTTGAAGATCTCGGCGGCCTTGCCTGGCACGTCGGGCACGCCGAGCACCGTGATCTTGGCCTGTCCGAGGTCGGTCGCGACTCCCGCGACGATCGGCTCTTCCATCTCTTCTCCTTCACCGTCCGGGCGGGACTGCCCGGCGCCGAGCACCCAGGTGCCCTCGCCCGAGCTGAACGTGGATCGGGCGTGGATGAGCACGCCGTGACGCCGCGCGTACTCGACCGCGCGGATGTAGAGGACCTTGGCGCCGTTGGCCGCCATCTCGAGCATCTCCTCGCTCGAGACCGAGGTCAGCTTCCGGGCCTTCGGGACGACGCGGGGATCTGCGGTGAAGATGCCGTCGACATCGCTGTAGATCTCGCACACGTCGGCCTCGAGCGCTGCGGCCAGGGCGACGGCGGTGGTGTCAGAGCCGCCGCGGCCGAGCGTCGTGATGTCGCGGGTGTCGCGGTTGAAGCCCTGGAAGCCGGCGACGATGACGATCGCGCCCTCGTCGAGCGCCTCACGCAGCCGGATGGGGGTGACGTCGACGATCCGGGCCGCGCCGTGGGTGGCGTCGGTGATGACGCCGGCCTGACTGCCGGTGAACGAGCGCGCCTCGAAGCCCATCGAATGGATCGCCATGGCCAGCAGCGCCATCGAGATCCGCTCGCCGCTGGTCAGCAGCATGTCGAGCTCGCGGGGCGCCGGGATCGGCGCGACCTGCGAGGCGAGTTCGAGCAGCTCATCGGTCGTGTCGCCCATCGCGCTCACGGCGACGACGACGTCGTGGCCGGCTCGACGTGTGTCGACGATGCGCTTGGCGACGCGCTTGATGCTCTCGGCGTCGGCGACGGACGACCCGCCGTACTTCTGGACGATCAGCGCCACGGTGGAAACTCCTGGAGGAAGAAGAGCGGATGCTGCCGCCCGACGTCCCATCTTACGAGCCCACCCCATTCCCTCCCGTGCATGTGACGGTCAGGGCGCGGGCGCAGTCGGCGGCTCCGCCTTCGCGGGTCCGCGCGCGCGGAGACTTCCGCCCGTCGCGGCGAGCCAGCATCCGATCACGACCAGCGGGAAGCCGATCAGGAGCCCGGTGGTGATCGGCTCGCCGAGGATCAGGATGCCGAGGCTCAGCGCCACGATCGGGTTGACGTAGGTGAACAGCGGCGCCCGGACGGGGCCGACCTCGCCGATCAGCGCGAAGAACGCGATGAACGCGATGGCCGTGCAGAGCACGCCCAGGGCGACGAGCGCCGTGGTGCTGGACAGCGTGGGCACCTGGTGCTGGGTGAGCAGCCCGATCGGCAGGTAGAAGAGCCCGACCGCGAACAGCGCGACCGTGATGGTGCCGAGCGAGGGGACGTCGGCGAGCTTGCGCGCCACGATGAACGGCGCGATCGCGTAGAGCAGCGCGACCAGCAGCACCTCGCCGACGGCGAGGAGCGCGCCGGGACCGCCCGCCGCGAGCCCGGGGCCCGCGACGATCACGGCCACCCCCGCGAAGCCGACGAGCAGGCCGGTGAGACGCGCGGGCTTGAGGACGCCGCGATCGCCGCCGATGACGGCGATCAGGGCGGCGAACAGCGGAACCGTCGCGACGAGCAGCCCGGTGAGCCCTGAGGGGATGGTCTGCTCGGCGTGGCCGAGCAGCAGGAAGGGTCCGGCCATCTCGATGGCGCCGAAGGCGAGCACCCACGGCCACACCTTCAGCACCGGCCGGAGGGCGCCGCGGTGCAGCGCGAACGGCAGCAGCAGCAGGCCGCCGATGAGCGTGCGGCCGGCGACGACCGCGGCGGGCGAGAACGACGCGACCGCCTCTTTGATGAACAGATACGGGATGCCCCAGAGCACGCACATGATCGCGAACAGCACCCAGCCCCGGGTGCTGAAGCCGTGCGCCGTCTGGGTGGCGGGCGCGGTCACAGCGTTCTGCGACCCTCGAATGCGCGGCCGAGGGTGACCTCGTCGGCGTATTCGAGGTCTCCGCCGACCGGAAGTCCAGATGCGAGGCGCGACACGGTGATCTCGAGCGTGTGCAGCAGCCGGCTGAGGTAGGTCGCGGTCGCCTCGCCCTCGAGGTTGGGGTTCGTGGCGAGGATCACCTCCTGCACGGTGCCGTCGGCGAGGCGCTGCATGAGCTGCGTGATCCGCAGGTCGTCGGGCCCGACGCCGGCGATGGGGCTGATCGCCCCGCCGAGCACGTGGTACAGCCCCCGGAACTCCCTGGTGCGCTCGATGGCCGCGACGTCCTTCGCGTCCTCGACGACGCAGATGAGCGACTCGTTGCGGCGCGGGTCGCGGCAGATGGAGCAGCGCTCCTGCTCGGAGACGTTGCCGCACACCTCGCAGAACCGCACCCGCTCGCGGATCTCGCCGAGCAGCGTGGACAGGTGCGAGACGTCGAAGTTCGGCGTCTGCAGGATGTGGAACGTGATGCGCTGGGCCGACTTCGGGCCGATGCCCGGCAGGCGCCCGAACTCGTCGATCAGGTCTTGGACGATGCCGTCGTACATCAGCGGAACCTCGTCGGCGACTCGTAGGGCTCTTCACGCACGAAGGTGGCGCCGAGCACCTGGCGGACAACGGCCTCGCCGTACCGCTGCACTCCCCCGGGCATGGCGGGCAGACGCGGGGCGACCGTGGGCGGGACCGGCGCTTCGGCGGAAGGACCGGGGTCGGGCTCGGGGGCGTCGTCGTCGTCCGGCTCGAGCGACGGGGCGATGTCGTCAGCCGGGAGCACCTCGCCCTCACGCGGGGGCGCGAGCGTCGTGATGCGCGCGCGAGCCGCCGCGTCTTCCGGCTCGTCGTCGACCGGGAACTGCCCGGAGGTCGCATCGACGGGAACTGCGGCGGGCGTCGGGTCGCTCGTCGGAATGGCCGCGACCGCCCACTCGGTGACCGGGCCGGCGGATGCCGCCGAAGTCGTGGGTGCGGAGGGTCGGACAGCCGCCGGCGTGTCAGCCGGCGGCGGGACTTTTCCCGCCGGCTCCTTCGCCGGCTGGGCCGCAGACGGCGGAGGCGTCGGCGCACCGCCGTGCTGCGCGAGGTACTTCACCCGCAGACCCAGCACGGCCAGGATGGCCTGGCGCAGGTCTTCGCTGGGGCCGGCGCCGGCCGTGCGCTGCTTGAACTTGCCGAGATCGGACTGGCTGTCGAACGACAGCGTCAGCACGTCGCCGTCGAGCGCGACGACCTGCGCGGCGACGACGAGCAGCCAGGAGGTGCGGCTGATGCCCTCGAGCTTGGCGAGCACCTCGGGCCACGCGTCGCGCATGTGCTGCAGGGTGACCGGACCGGTCGGCGTCGGAGCAGCGGCCGGCGGGGCGTTGTCGGGCTCGGGCGCGCGCTCGACGACCGGAGCAGGAGCCGGCTCCGGGGCGGCGGCCGCGGCCGGAGCAGGCGCGGCGACCGGGGCAGGTGCGGGAGCCGCCGCGGCGACCGGGGCGGGCGCCGCGGTGTGAGCAGGGGCAGGGGCAGCCGAGGGCGCGGCGGCCGCGGCGGTGGCGGCGAGCACGCGCGCGACCATCAGCTCGAGCTGGAGGCGGGGTGACGTGGCGCCGGTCATCTCGTCGAGCGTGGCGATCACCAGGTCGGCGGTGTGCGACAGCCGGGCGGCGCCGAAGGCACCGGCCTGACGCTCCATGCGCGCGAGGTCTTCCGCCGAGATGCCGCGCAGCACGGCTGCGGCTCCCTGACCCGTCGCCGCGACGACGATGAGGTCGCGCAGTCGCTCGAGCAGGTCGTCGACGAAGCGGCGGGGATCCTGGCCGGTCTGCACGACCCGGTCGACGGCGGAGAAGGCGGCCCCCGCATCCCCCGCGCCGAAGGCGTCGACGACCTCGTCGAGCAGCGCGGCGTGCGTGTAGCCGAGGAGGGCCACGGCGCGCTCGTACCGAACTATCACGGTCCCTGAGCCTGTCGAAGGGTCGGAACCGGCGATGAGCTGATCGAGCAGCGACAGCGTGTCGCGCGGAGACCCGCCGCCCGCGCGGACGACGAGCGGCAGGACGCCCGGCTCGACCTGGACGCCCTCCTGGTCGCAGAGCGACTGCACGTACTCGAGCATGGCCGCGGGCGGCACCAGCCGGAACGGGTAGTGGTGCGTGCGCGAGCGGATGGTGCCGATGACCTTCTCGGGCTCGGTCGTGGCGAAGATGAACTTGACGTGATCGGGCGGCTCTTCGACGAGCTTGAGCAGCGCGTTGAAGCCCTGCGGGGTGACCATGTGCGCCTCGTCGAGGATGAAGATCTTGAACCGATCGCGCGCGGGGGCGAACACGGCCCGCTCACGCAGATCGCGGGCGTCGTCGACGCCGTTGTGGCTCGCCGCATCGATCTCGACGACATCGAGCGAACCGCCACCGCCGCGGCCCAGCTCGACGCAGCTGTCGCACGTGCCGCAGGGCGTGTCGGTGGGGCCGGCGGCGCAGTTGAGGCAGCGGGCCAGGATGCGCGCCGAGGTCGTCTTGCCGCAGCCGCGCGGACCGGAGAACAGATACGCGTGGCCGACGCGGTCGCCGCGCAGCGCCGTCATGAGCGGATCGGTGACCTGCGCCTGCCCGATCATCTCGCCGAACGACTCGGGGCGATAGCGGCGGTAGAGGGCTGTGGTCACGGCTCCAGCCTACGGTGTGCGGCCGACATCGAGCGGGGGATCCGGCCGCCGCGCGCTAATCCCAGTTGTGGTCGGGGTCGACGCCCTCTCCGATGATCGGGATGGCCGAGGTGACGTTCGGAACCGACGCCGACAGCAGCGTGCCGTCCTCGCGAGGGGTGTCGGCGAACTGCTTGATCGTCGGCCGCCCTGCGCGCACCGGGCCCTGCCCGATCAGCGGCACCACGACGGTGTCGCCGCCTTCGACCGAGTAGACCTCCCCGCGCACGCCGAAGCGCACGGGGTCGCCCTCTCCGGCCGCCACCGTCAGCGCGTCGCGGGTGACCGTCACGGTGAGGCGCGTGCCGTGCCAGTGCAGGGTGTAGGTCAGCGACGGCCAGTCCGCGGGCAGGCGCGGATCGAACGTGAGCTCGCCGTAGTGGTCGCGCATGCCGCCGAAGCCCGAGACCAGGGCCGTCCATATGCCGCCGGCCGAGGCGACGTGCACGCCGTCCGCGGCGTTGTGGTGCAGGTCGCCGAGGTCGACGAACAGCGCCTCCCGGAAGTACTCAGCGGCCAGGTCCTGGTAGCCCACCTCGGCGGCCAGGATCGACTGGACCACCGCGGACAGCGTCGAGTCTCCCGTGGTCAGCGGGTCGTAGTACTCGAAGTCGGCCAGCTTCTCCTCCGCGGTGAAGTGGTTGCCCTGCAGGAACAGGGCCAGCACCACATCGGCCTGCTTGAGCACCTGGTACCGGTAGATGACCAGCGGGTGGAAGTGCAGCAGCAGCGGACGCTTGTCGTCCGGCGTGTTCTCCAGATCCCAGATCTCGCGCTCGAGGAAGACCTCGTCCTGGGGATGGATGCCGAGAGCCGGGCTGTACGGGATGTGCATCGCCTCGGCGGCGCGCTCCCACTCCTCCGGCTCGCTCTCGTCGAGTCCCAGACGATCGACCATCCGCCGGTACACCTCGCCGTCGTGATCGGCCATCATGCGCACCGTGCGGGCGGCGAAGCGGAGGTTGAAGCGGGCCATCACGTTGGTGAACAGGTTGTCGTTGACGACGGTGGTGTACTCGTCCGGCCCGGTCACGCCGTGGATGTGGAAGGTCTCGCCCTCGTGGTGTCCCGGCACGCTCGTGCGCCAGAACCCGAGCGTGTACCACAGGCGCGCGGTCTCGACGGCGATGTCGACGCCGTCGCGGAAGAGGAAGTCGACGTCGCCGGTCGCCCTGACGTACTTGGCCAGCGCGAAGCTGACGTCGGCGTTGATGTGGTATTGCGCCGTGCCCGCCGCGTAGTAGGCCGACGCCTCCTCGCCGTTGATCGTGCGCCAGGGGAAGAGCGCACCGGCCTCGTTGAGCATGAACGCGCGGGTGCGTGCGTGCGGCAGCATCATCGCGCGCATCCGCAGGGCGTTGCGCGCCCAGAGCGGGGTCGTGTATGTCAGGAACGGGAGGACGTAGATCTCGGTGTCCCAGAAGTAGTGGCCGCTGTAGCCCGAGCCGCTCACGCCCTTGGCCGGCACCCCCAGCCCATCGGCGCGTGCGGCCGCCTGCGCGAGCGAGTACAGGCACCATCTGGCCGCCTGCTGGAGGTCGTCGTGGCCCTCGATGACGACATCCGACCGCTCCCAGAAGCCGTCGAGCCACGCCCGCTGGCGGTCGTACTGCGACTGCACGCCCTCGGACCGCGCCCGGTCGAGCGTGCGGCGGCAGCGGTCGACGAGCTCGCGCGCCGGAACGCCGCGGGACGTGTGGTAGCTCACCAGCTTCGTGACGGTGGTCGGCACTCCGGCCTTGGCCTGCACGCGGAACACGTTCTTGGCGATGTCCGGCTCGATGAGGCGCCGCGCGTCGTACTGGTTCTCGGTCTCGATGAGGTGGTCGGCGACGACCGCGAGGGTCATGCCCGACTCTGTCACCTTGTACGACAGGGCCGATCGCACGCCGTCCTGCCAGTACTCCTGCGGCTGCAGCACGCGCTCGGTGATGCGGTCGGCCTTACGGGGATCGAATCCGGCCTTCCGCGGCACGGACGGGGTGCCGCCGTAGACGTCCTCGCCGTCCTGGCGGTTGATGAGCTGGCAGCTGATCGTCACGGGGGCGTCCGAGTTGAGGACCGTGACCGTCATCCGCATGATCGCGAGGTGCTTCTCCTCGAACGACACCATGCGGTCGAACTCGACCTGCACCTCTTTCCCGCTGGGCGTCACCCAGAGCAGGCTGCGGGTGAGCACGCCGGAGCGCAGGTCGAGGGCGCGCTCGTAGCCGCGCACTTCCGCCTCGTCGAGCGAGAGCGGCTCGTCGTCGACGTAGACGCGCATGACCTTCGCGTCGGGGGCGTTGACGATCGTCTGGCCGACCTCGGCGAACCCGTACGCCTGCTCGGCGTGGCGGATGGCGAACGTCTCGTGGAACCCGTTGATGAAGGTGCCGTCCTCGTGCGCGTTCCGCCCCTCCGGGTGGTTGCCGCGCAGGCCCAGGTAGCCGTTGCCGACGGCGAAGATCGTCTCGCTGACCCCGGCGTCGTCGAGACCGAAGCTGGTCTCGACCAGGCGCCACGGGTCGACGGGGAACTTGTCGCGGTCGATCATGAGACGAACTCCTCCAGGTCCTGGACGACGAGATGGGCACCTGCGGCGATCAGCGCCTCGACGCCGACGCCGCGGTCGACCCCGACCACGAGACCGAAGCCGCCGGCCACGGCGGACTGCACCCCGCTGATCGCGTCTTCGACGGCGGCACTGCGGGCAGGCTCGACCCCCAGCATCCGCGCCGCCTCGACGAACACGTCCGGGGCGGGCTTGCTGGCCAGATGGTCGCGCTCGGCGATCACGCCGTCCATCACGACGGGGAAGCGATCGCGGATGCCTGCCACGCCCAGCACCTCTTCGGCGTTCTTCGAGCTGGACACCACGGCGACCGTCGTGCCTGCCGCGGCCAGCTGGTCGAGCAGGGCGAGCGAGCCGGGGTACGGGGCGATGCCCTCGTCGCGCAGGACACGTTCGAAGAACGCGTTCTTCCGGTTGCCGATGCCGCAGACGGTGTCGGCCGTGGGCGGGTCGGACGGTTCGCCCCAGGGCACTTCGACGTCGCGGCTGCGCAGCAGGCTGGCGACCCCGTCGTATCGCTTCTTGCCGTCGAGGTGGTGGAAGTAATCCGCCTCGGTGTACGCCGGACTGATGCTCCAGTCGGCGAACAGCTCGGTGAACATCGTCTGCCACGCGTGCATGTGCACTTCGGCGGTCGGAGTGAGCACCCCATCGAGATCGAAGAGGACCGCGTCGTAGGCGGTCAGGTCAGGAAGCTGGTCCGCAGGCACATCGCCAGCGTAGTCCGGGGGTGTTACGCGCGGGTGAAGGCTCCGGTCACGCGGCCGCGACGGCGAGGGTCTGCCGCGCGATCTCGAGCTCCTCGTCGGTCGGCACCACCAGCACCGTGACGGGGGATGCGTCGGTGGAGATCACCCGGATGCCGCGGCCCCGCGCCCGGTTGCGCTCCTGGTCGAGCTCGACCCCCGCGAATCCGAGGGTGGCGACGGCGCCGGCTCGCACGGCGTCCGAGTTCTCGCCGACACCTGCGGTGAACGAGATCACATCGACCCCGCCGAGCTGCGCGAGGTACGCGCCCGCGTAGGCGCGGAGCCGGTGGAGGTAGACCTCGAACGCCAGGGTGGCCGCGGCATCCCCCTCCGCGACGCGCGTCTCGACGTCGCGCATGTCGGAGACCCCGGCGAGGCCCAGCACGCCGCTGCGCTTGTTCAGCAGCGTGTCGAGGTCCTGGACGGACATGCCCGCCCGCCGGTGCAGGTGGAAGAGCACCGCGGGATCGATGTCGCCGGATCGCGTGCCCATCACGAGCCCTTCGAGGGGGGTCATCCCCATCGAGGTCTCGACGGAGCGGCCGCCGTCGATCGCGGTGACCGATGCCCCGTTGCCGAGGTGGAAGACGAGCTGCCTGAGCTCGGCGAGCGGACGCCCGACGAAGGCGGCGGCGGCTTCGGAGACGAACTTGTGGCTGGTGCCGTGGAAACCGTAGCGGCGGATGCGGTGGGCGGCGGCGAGCTCCGCGTCGATCGCGTAGGTGTAGGCGGCGGGAGGCAGCGTCTGGTGGAAGGCGGTGTCGAAGACGGCCACATGGGGCAGGTCGGGGAACGCGGCGCGAGCCGCGCGGATGCCCTGCAGCGCGCCGGGGTTGTGCAGCGGCGCGAGCTGCGAGAGCTCGTCGATGTTGATCTCGACGAGCGAGGTGATGAGGGTGGGCTCGAAGAACCTGGCCCCGCCATGGACGACCCGGTGGCCGACCGCGACGGGCGCCTTCTCGGCGAGCGAAGGGCCGTGGGCGGCGAACGCGTCGAGCATGACCTGGAAGCCGGCGGTGTGATCCGGGATGGGCAGCTCACGGCGATGGGTCGCGTCGAGGGCCGCGGTGCCGCCCTCTCCGGAGCCGGGGGCGGGAGCGTCGAAGAGCACGGTGTGCGTGGACTCGCCGGCGGACGGGTCGCCGATGCGCTCGACCAGACCGGAGGCCAGCGGTCGCTCGGTGGCGAGGTCGATGAGCTGGTACTTGAACGACGACGATCCGCTGTTGACGACGAGCACGACGCTCATGCCTGCTCCCCCTGCGCTTGGATCGCCGTGATCGCGATCGTGTTGACGATGTCTTCGACGAGCGCGCCGCGCGAGAGGTCGTTGATCGGCTTGTTGAGGCCCTGCAGCACGGGTCCGATCGCGACGGCCCCGGCCGATCGCTGCACCGCTTTGTAGGTGTTGTTGCCGGTGTTCAGGTCGGGGAAGACGAACACGGTGGCCCTGCCCGCGACGGCGGAGTCGGGCATCTTGGCCGCGGCGACCGCGACGTCGGCGGCCGCGTCGTACTGGATCGGGCCCTCGACGAGGAGCTCGGGCGCCCGCTCCCGCACGAGCGCGGTCGCGGCGCGCACCTTCTCGACGTCCTCCCCCGACCCGGACTCGCCGGTCGAGTACGACAGCATGGCGACGCGGGGGGCGATTCCGAACTGGGATGCCGTGGCCGCGGACGAGATGGCGATGTCGGCGAGCTGGGTGGAGCTCGGATCGGGGATCACGGCGCAGTCTCCGTAGACCAGCACCCGGTCGGCGAGGGCCATCAGGAAGACGCTGGAGACGACCGAGACACCGGGCTTCGTCTTGATGATCTCGAACGCGGGACGGATGGTGTGGGCCGTGGTGTGGGCGGCGCCCGAGACCATGCCGTCGGCGAGCCCCAGGTGCACCATGAGCGTGCCGAAGTAGGAGACGTCGGTGATCGTGTCGGCGGCGCGCTGGTAGGTCATGCCCTTGTGCGCGCGGAGCTGCTCGTATTCGCGGGCGAACTTGTCGACGTGCACGGCGTCGAAGGGCGAGAGCACCTGCGCGGCCTTGATGTCGATGCCGAGCTCCAGCGCGCGCGAGCGCACCTCGATCTCCTCGCCGAGGATGACGAGGTCGGCGATGCCGCGGGAGAGCACGGTGGCCGCCGCGCGCAGCACCCGGTCGTCGTCCCCCTCGGGCAGCACGATGGTCTTGCGGTTCGCGCGCGCGCGTTCGATCAGGCCGTACTCGAACATCAGCGGCGTCACGACGCTGGACCGGGCGAGGCCGAGCGCGGTGATGAGCACGTCGGTGTCGACGTGCTGCTCGAACAGGGAGAGCGCCGTGTCGTACCGGCGCTGCGAGTCGGCGGCGAGGCGGCCGCGGGTGGACATGATCCGCACCGCGGTCTCGTAGGTGCCGAGGTCGGTGGCGATGATGGGCAGCGTCGACCCGAGCCCGTCGATCAGCCGGTCGATGTCGTCCGGCAGCGGGAACGGACCGTTCAGGACGATGCCGGCCAGCGAGGGGAACGTTCCGGATGCGTGCGCGAGCAGCGCGGCCAGCACGACCTCGGTGCGGTCGGCGGGGATCACCACGACTGCGCTCTCGGTGAGGCGCGGCAGGACGTTCACCATCGACATGCCCGCGACGACGACGCCCAGCACCTCGCGGGTGAGCAGATCTGCGTCACCTTTCACGAGCCGGCCGTCGACGGAGCGCAGCACGCCGCGCACCGAGGGGGCGACCAGGAAGCGGTCCTCGGGCAGCGCCCACACCGACACCGGCTGACCTGGGCTCACCCGCACCGCACGCGACGCCGCGTCGACCACGGACTGGATCGCCGTGACCACCTCGGTGAGCCGATCGCTGTCTGCCCTGTTCGCGACGACGGCGAGCACCCCCGCACGGGAGTGCTGCAGCTCGGCGAGGGCGAGCGAGGCGATCTGGCCCATCTCGTCGGGCGTGCGAGCGATCGCGGTGCCCAGCTGCTCGCCTTCGCCGGCGCGTCCGCTCAGCACGAGCAGGACGGGGGCACCGAGGTTCGCCGCGATGCGGCCGTTGTAGCCGAGTTCGGCCGGCGACCCCACATCGGTGTAGTCGCTGCCGACGATGACGACGGCGTCGCACTGCGCCTCGACCGCCTTGTAGCGCTCGACGATCGTGGCCAGCGCCGCCTCGGGGTCGGCGCGCACATCGTCGTAGGTGACGCCGATGCACTCGTCGTAGTCGAGATCGACGCCGTCATGGTCGAGCAGCATCTCCAGGACGTAGTCGCGCTCCGCGGTGGACCGGGCGATCGCCCGGAACACGCCCACCTTGGGGGTCGCGTGGCTGAGCGCGTCGAGCACCCCGAGCGCGACCGTGGACTTGCCCGAGTGGCCTTCCGCCGACGTGATGAAGATGCTCTGAGCCACGGCCCCAGCCTACGGTCGCGCCGGCACCCCGGTCGAGGAAGGAGCCGGGGAAATGTCCACCGGTAGGCTCCGGGATCATGGCCCCCTCCCCTGCTGACCGCCCAGGCGCCGACGTCCCCGACCAGCGAGGACGGACCGGCCTCGACCGCACCGGGCTCGACCTGGACCGCAATCCCGACGTGCGGGTCGTCGACGTGGAGCTGCTCACGGCGGCCTGGCATGTGCTGAGACGCACCACCCTCGAGTACCGGGACTCGACGGGAACGTGGAGCACGCAGCAGCGCGAGACGTACGACCGCGGGAACGGCGCCACCGTGCTGCTCTACGACGAGGGCGCACGGGCGGTGCTGCTCACCCGGCAGTTCCGCTACCCGGTCTACGTCAACGAGCACCCGGACGGGATGCTGATCGAGACCGCGGCCGGGCTGCTGGACGACGACGATCCGGTCACCGCGATCCGCCGCGAGGCCGCGGAGGAGACCGGTGTCGAGGTCGGCGAGATCGTGCACGTCTTCGACGCGTACATGAGCCCGGGCTCGGTCACCGAGCGCATCCACTTCTTCGCCGCGCCCTACGACGCCGCTGCGCGCACCCACGACCGGGGCGGCCTCGTGGCGGAGGGCGAGGACATCGAGCTGATCGAGGTCCGCATCGACGAGGCGCTGGCCATGATCCGCGACGGACGCATCCAGGACGCGAAGACGATCATGCTGCTGCAGTGGGCGGTGCTGGACGGCCCCTTCGCCGCCGGGGAAAAGTAAGACTCTCCGCGAACCCGGCAGAGCCCGGTTACCCTTGCTACGTTTCCGTCCTGGGGGAGTTGGCCTGGATGCCGCCTCGCGGAGAGCTGGGTCCAGTCTAACGGATCGGATGCCTGGCACTTTCCCGACGAAGCGGCACGCTGCCCGCCCCGCCGCGTTAGCATCGGGGAAGGCGCATCGACGGGCCACACCCGACCGTCGATCCTGAGGGGGTCGTATGCCGGATTCCACCGCAACCGAAGCGGCGAGCGGGACCATGTCCGGCTCCGCGGCCGACCAGTTCGCCCGCAGCACCGACGCGATCATCTCGTCGGTCAGCCGCGTCATCGACGGCAAGCCCGAGGCGGTGCGCTCGGCCCTCGTCTGCCTCCTCGCCGAAGGGCACCTGCTCATCGAGGATGTGCCGGGCGTCGGCAAGACGATGCTGGCGCGGGCGCTCGCCGCGTCGGTGGATGCGACCGTGCGCCGCATCCAGTTCACACCCGACCTGCTGCCGGGCGACGTCACCGGCGTGAGCGTGTACAACCCCGTCGACCGGGAGTTCGAGTTCAAGCCGGGCGCGATCTTCGCCAACATCGTGCTCGCCGACGAGATCAACCGCTCCTCCCCCAAGACGCAGTCCGCGCTGCTGGAGGCGATGGAGGAGGGCCAGGTCACCGTCGACGGCCGCTCGCACCCGCTCGCAGAGCCGTTCCTCGTGGTCGCGACGCAGAACCCGCTCGAGATGGAGGGGACCTATGCCCTCCCTGAGGCGCAGCGCGACCGCTTCATGATGCGCATCTCGATGGGCTATCCGGATGCCGCGAACGAGGCGCTCATGCTCCGCCAGCGCGACACCGCGAACCCGCTCGAGGCGATGGAGCCTGTCGTGACGGCCGAGCACGTCAAGGAGCTCGTCGCCACCGCACGTGGCGTGCACGTCGCCCCCGCGATCGAGCAGTACGCCGTCGCTCTGGCCCACGCCACCCGCACGCACGCCGACCTCCGCCTCGGCGCGAGCCCCCGTGCGACCCTGCAGCTGATCAGGGCCGCCAAGGTGTGGGCGGCACTCGACGGACGCGGCTTCGTCATCCCCGACGACCTCACCGCACTCCTCGTGCAGGTCTTCGCGCACCGGCTCATCCCCACCCGCACCGCGAGCGGGTCGCGCGCACGTTCGGGGGCCGAGGCGATCACGAGCGTGCTCGAGCGCATCGCGCAGAACGTCCGCGTGCCCATCGCCTCGCGCCAGTAAGACCATGAGACGCATCTGGCCCCTGACCGTCCGCGGGACGGGCGCCGTCGTGCTGGCGATCGGCTGCCTCGCCGCGGCCAACGAAGTCGGCGTCGAGGAGCTCCTCTACTTCGGGGTGCTGCTGATCGCGGCCGTCGTCGCGGCGCTGATCTCGTTGTACCTCGCGCGCCACTCCGAGCAGGTCGTGCGCACCGTGCGCCCCGAGGTGGCCGCGGTCGGCGACACGGCGCGCGTGTCGATGCAGGTGACGGTGCGCAGTTCGCTGCCCACCGCGCCGGGCACCTGGACTGATCGGCTCCCGCAGGGGCTCGACGGCGCCGCACGGGGCGAGTTCCCGGCGCTCCGCTCGGGCTGGCGCGCCGGCGAGCAGTCGGTGACGTTCCACTACGAGCTGACCGGAACCCGCCGCGGCACCCACAGCCTCGGCCCGCTGTCGGTGCGCACGACCGATCCGTTCGGGCTGGCGCGCCGTCAGAGCACGCTGGGACGAGCGACGACGGTGTCGGTCGCCCCAGCGCTCATCGACCTGCCCCCGCTGATCGAGTACCCCGGCGATGCCGGGGGCGCGCTGCACGCGGTGACCAGCCAGCTCGGCCAGGGCGCCGACAACCTGATCGCCCGCCACTACGTGCCCGGCGATTCGATGCGCCGCATCCACTGGCGCGCGTCGGCGCATCGCGATGCGCTGATGGTGCGGCAGGAGGAGCAGGAGTCGACGCCCGAGGCGACCGTCGTGCTCGACCTGGGGGTCCGTCGCTGGGCGCCCGCGGCCATGCAGGCACCCGGCGCCGACCCCGCGTTCGAGCGCGCGGTGTCGCTGTGCGTGTCGGCCGTCGCGCGTCTCGTGACCGACGGGTACGCGGTCGAGGTGATCGACAGCGGCGGCACGCCCCTCACGGATCAGATCGACGCGGGCGACACGTCCGAGGTCGACGAGTTCGTGGTGCACTGCGCGACGTTGACGGCCCGCCGCGATGACCGCCTCGCCCAGCTCGCGCCGATGTTCACCGGAGGAAGCGCCGGGCCCGTCGTGCTGATCGTCGGACGGCTCGACGCCGACGACGTGACGATGCTGGCCCCGCTCGCCCACCACAGCGCCCTGCCCGTGCTGCTCGCTGTGATGCCGGCGCCGGGCGCGCTCGAGCAGGCGGAATCGTTCGGCTGGCACACCGGCGCCGTCGGCGGCGACGACCTGAACGCCGTAGGCGAGGCCTGGGCCGCTGCCGTCGCACGCGGAGCCACCCATGTCTGGTGAGCGTGGGGCGGCGCCCGCGCGCCGCGGGGGCGAACGGGCGCTGACGATCGGGGTGTTCGCCGCCGTCATGGCTGCGCTGCTGCCCGTGCTGTGGGTCGCGGCCGCGGGTCCGTGGCTCATCGGATCGCTCGTCATGTGCGCCGTCGTGCTCACCGCAGGGTACGTGGCGCGACGGTACCGGCTGCCCGCGGTCGCCGTGAGCCTCATCGAGGCCGCATCCTGGCTCGCGCTGCTGACGGGCGTCTTCTTCCGCGACACCGCGCTGCTCTGGGTGATCCCGACGCCGGCGACCGTCCGCGAAGCCGTCACCGCGGTGGCGACGGCGGTGGAGGAGATCACTCTGGGGAGCGCACCGCTGGAGGTGTCCGCATCCATCGCCTTCCTGATCGTCGGCGCGACCGGCCTGCTCACCATCGTCGTCGACCATGTCGTGCTCACGGCCCGGATGCCCCTGCTGGCCGGCGTCGCCCTCATCGCGGTGTCGCTGATCCCCTCGATCGCGGTTCCCCGCGACGCGGACGTGACCGGGTTCGTGCTGCTCGCCGTCGCGATACTGTTCCTGCTCCGGGCGGAGACGCGCGCGCGTCACGACAGGGACGGCACCCCGGAGGCGCGGCAGCCGGGCGTGCCGGCGACCACGCTGGGCATCGGCGCCGTCGCCGTCGTCGTGGCCATGGTGATCGCCCCCGTGCTGCCCTCGCTGGCTGCCCCGCCCGGCCGCGGCGTGCTGGCCGGCCCCGGCATCGATGCCGACCTGCGCCTCGGCGACGACCTCCGCCGTCCGTACGAGGCCGAGGTCATCAGGGTGCACACCGACTCGAGCAACGCCCCCTACCTGCGGGTGACCACGCTGACGGAGTTCGATGGCGCCATCTGGCAGCCCGACCGGATGCACTCGGTCGACATCGACGTGCAGGGCGCGTTCGGCGACCTGCCCGCACATTCGCGCATCAAGACGGTCGACATCCGCACGGACGTGGAAGTGAAGGAGCTGTCGACGCAGTGGCTGCCGGTGACGTATCCCGCGGTGTCGGTGACGGGCGCGAACGGCGAATGGGAGGTCGTGCCGTACAACCGCACCGTGCGCACCACCACAGGCTCCTCCGCCGGGCAGGTGTACGAGGTCCGATCGGAAGTGCCGAAGCCGACGCTCGAGCAGATCCGCGCGGCGCAGGCATCCAACGCCCTGCTCATGCGCGACACGAAGCGCCTGCCCCTCGGCATGCCCGCGATCGTCGGGGATCTCGCCCGCGAGATCACTGCCGACACCGACAACGACTATGACGCCCTGATCGCGCTGCAGCGCTGGTTCCGCGGCTCGGACTTCTCGTATTCGCTCGACGCCCCCGTCGACGACGGCTTCGACGGCTCTGGCGCGGACGCCGTGGCGCAGTTCCTCGAGGTGAAGGAGGGCTACTGCGTTCACTTCGCCGCGTCGTTCGCGCTGATGGCCAGGGAGCTCGGGATGCCGTCGCGCATCGTCGTCGGCTACCTCCCCGGAACCTCCACCGGCGAGAAGATCGACGACGAGCCGGTCTTCAGCGTGCTGTCCAGTCAGCTGCACGCCTGGCCCGAGGTGTACTTCGACCGGATCGGCTGGATCCCGTTCGAGCCCACGAAGGGCCTCGGCATCCCGACCGCCTTCGCCTCGGTGACCGCGTCGGAGAACGCCGACGCGACGCCCGGCGCGACCGCGACACCGTCGACGAGTGCGAGCCTCAGCCCGCAGCAGCTCGAGGAGCGGGAGCGCCAGGAGCGCGAGGCTGCGGCCGCTGCCGGCACGGGCGGTGGCGGGATGCTGTGGCCGCTGGCCGCCGGGGTGCTCGGGCTGGTCCTGGTCGCGCTGATCCCGGGCGCGCTGCGGTGGCTGCGACGCGGGCGACTGCTCGCGGCGGCGCGCCGAGGCGACGCGGCCACGGCCTGGCTGGTCGCCCAGGAGGCGGCGATCGACGTCGGCGTGCCCGTGCCCGCGCACGAGTCGCCCCGGCTCTTCGGTGCGCGGCTGATCGCCGCGGGCGCTCGATCGGAGGATGTCGCCGAGCTGGTGCGCGGCATCGAGCAGGCGAGCTACGCACCAGCGACGGACCCTCACCCGGGCAGCACGGCGATGGCGGGTGCCGCTGCCCGCGTCCGTGCCGCGCTCCTCGAAGCGGTCGACCCGGGGCTGCGGCTGCTCGCAGCCGTGGCGCCCCGCTCGATCCTGATCCGTCCCGGCTCGCCGTACGCCGCCGCCGGCGTCGCGGTCGTGCGCCGTCGCAGCGGTCCCCCGCGCCCGCTCGGTGCACCCGTCGCGACCAGGTAGACTTGCGGACGGCCCTCCGGGGCTGCTGGAGGATTCGCCTAGTGGCCTATGGCGCACGCTTGGAAAGCGTGTTGAGTGAAAGCTCTCAGGGGTTCGAATCCCCTATCCTCCGCAGAACATCCGCCTGACCGGGGCTTTGCTCCTCGATCAGATGCCGATCACAGGGACGCCGAGCCATTCGCCGAGTTCCCCGATCTCCGCTCTGACCATCTCGTGCTCTTCCGGCTCGAACGGCAGGAACTCGTGCACCGCGGTGACCCGCAGAGCCTCGCGGGTCTTGTCGAGCTCGGCGTCGAGCATCCCGACGAACCGATCGCCCATCAGGATCGGATGCGCGAAGTAGCCGTACCTGCGCTGCGGCTTCGGCTTGAACTGCTCGAGCACGTAGGTGAACTCGAAGAGCTCGGTGAGGCGCGGACGGTCCGAGAGCAGACCGTCATACGGGTTCAGGAACGCGACCCTCCCGCCGTCGTCGTCGTCGACCGATGCGAGGGCCTCCGGGTCGACCCGCCACTTCCACCTGCTGCCCTCGACCGTCGCGGCCTCGCCCGCCGTGCCGACGGCGTTCCACCAGCGGTCACCCTGCCTGGCGATGCCCGCCGCCTGCAGCGTGCGCTCCCGCAGCCCCTGCGCCGCGACCTCGGGGTCGAGCTCCGGCAGGTCGGCCGGATAGATCCGCTCAGCCAGGTCCCACACCCGCTGCCGCCCCTGCCGGCGCGCCACCGCGACCTCCCCCTGGCGCATGAGCACATCGAGCATGATCGGCACCTGGTTGGACCCGGACCAGCCGTCCGGTGCACGGCTCACCTGAGCGGTGTCCGGAATCGCGGTGGCGAGGAGCGGCCCCTCCGCGCGGAGACGGGCCAGGACATCGCCGCGGAATACTGCGTTGGCGGCGAGCCACTCGCGGGTGCTGGCCCGCCTCGGCCATTGGCGCATCCCCGGGAGCATCAGCGGCAGCAGGCTGATCGGCCGGAAGGTCCCGCTGAACTCGAAGAGCACCCGATCGATCTCCACCGCCCTCTGCAGCTGACCCGGCTCGTACGACCAGCCGATCCGCGACCACAGGACGGTGTGCTCGCACGGTGCGATCGTCGACGTCGGGTCGATCTTGATCTCGCCCAGCTGCTCGGCGACCTCGACCACGTCGCCCGGCCGCTGCGCGTCGAGCAGCTGTGCGCGCACGACGATCCTGCGGGCCTGGTCACGCGTCAGATGGTGGGTCATGACGGCGGTCGTCGCTTCACTCGGGCAGCACCAGCGGCAGTTCGCGGGTGTCGTCCCATGGCTCCGTCCAGCCGAGCCGGTCGAAGAGGGCGTCGAGCAGCATCCCGGTGAAGCCCCACACGAGGTGCTCGCCGGTCGCGTGCCGCACGAGGAAGCCGGGGCCGCGCCATTCCTGCCCGTCCCGCCGGATCACCGTCACGCCGCGATTCGCCGGGTCGAGCAGATCGGCGACCGGGGCGCGGAACACATCGGCCGACTCGGCCTCGTCGACCACGCGAACGGGAGACGGATGCTGCCACCATCCGAGCACGGGCGTCACCAGGTGACGCGAGAAGGCGAGCGGGATGTTCTCGAGCGTCCCGAGCACGTCGACGCCGGCCGGATCGAGGCCCGTCTCCTCTCGCGCTTCGCGCAGCGCCGCGCCGATCGGCCCGTCGTCACCCGGATCGACGCGTCCGCCGGGGAACGCCACCTGTCCGGGGTGGGCGCGCAGGGTCGCCGCTCGTGCGAGCAGCAGGACGTCGAGGTCCGCCGACACGGCGCTGGTGCGGGCGTCGTGGTCGCTCGGAAGCGCATCGAGCACGCCGAAGAGGATGAGCACCGCCGCGGGCCGGGCATCCGGAGAGGTCGGCAGGTCGGCGACCCGCTCGAATCCATGCTCGCCGTCGCCGCGCGCGACGGCGGCGAGCTGTTCCCGGGCATCCGCGGTCATGCGGTGCGCAGCACCTTCTCCATGGCCTTGCCGCGCGCGAGCTCATCGACGAGCTTGTCGAGGTAGCGGATCTTCTGCATCAGCGGATCCTCGATCTCCTCCACCCGCATGCCGCAGATCACGCCCGTGATGAGCGGCGCGTTCGGGTTGAGCGTCGCCTCGTCGAAGAAGTCCTCGAAGGTGGTCTCCTCGGCGAGGTGCTGACGCAGATCAGCCTCGTCGAAGCCGGTCAGCCACTCGATCACCTGGTCGAGCTCGGCGGTGGTGCGCCCCTTCTTCTCCAGCTTCGTGACGTAGAGGGGGTAGACCCTGGCGACGCTCATGCTGAAGATCCGGTGCATGCTCGCAAGCGTAGCCCCGGCGGCGACGCTCTCGCCCGCGCACCGGGTGACCTGCCCGCCTACGATCGGAGGGTGACTGATACCGCGCTCGTCCTCGTCGCCAATGCCGCTGACGGCACCCTGACCACGTTCCGCTTCGCCGACGGCGCCCTTCGGCGACTGGCCGTCACCGACGGCCTCACCGGCTGCTCGACGTTCGCCGTCGATGCCGCCCGTGATCTGGTCTACGCCGGCGTGAAGGGCGAGCCCGCCGGCATCCTGACGCTCTCCCTCGATCGGGAGACGGGTCGGCTCACCGCGCGCTCCCGCCTCGATCTGCCCGGTGGCGGCATGAACTACCTCGCGCTGGCCAGGGACGGCCGCGCCCTGCTCGGCGCCTCGTACGGCGGCGGGTACGGGATCAGCTCCCCCGTGATCGACGGCGTCGTGGGCGAGCCGGTGTCGCGGATCGCGTTCCCGAACCTCCACTCGGTGCTTCCGAGCGCCGACGGGCGCTTCGCGTACTTCGTCTCGCTGGGCGCGGACCTCGTCGCCCAGTACGCGCTCGGCGACGACCTCGGCCTGGTCCCCCTCGAGCCGGCGACCGTCGCCGCACCCGGGGGCAGCGGTCCCAGGCACCTCGTCCTCAACGACGCGCAGGACGCCGTGTACGTGCTCACCGAGTTCTCCGGCGAGGTCCTGCACTTCGCGCGCGACACCAAGACGGGCGCCCTCACGCTCCGCGGCGCGGCGAGCGCGGTTGACCCGTCGAAGAACCTGGGGCACAGCGAGTTCGGCGCGGATCCCCGGGCGAACCACTTCATCTGGGGCGCCGACCTGCACCTCGCCGACAACGGTCGCCGCCTGTGGGCATCGGAGCGCACCGAGAGCACCCTCGGCGCGGTGGCGGTGGCCGAGGACGGCTCCGTGTCGGCGGCGGAGCGCTTCACCGTGACCGAGCCGCAGCCGCGCGGGTTCGCGGTGAGCCCGGACGGCGCGCATCTCGTCGCGGCGGGTGAGACGTCGACGACGGTCTCGCTCTACGCGGTGGACGGCGACCGGCTCGAGCTGCTCCAGCGGGCGGAGACCGGCAACGGAGCGAACTGGGTCCGCTTCGTCTGACCTGTGCCCGGCGCTACAGCCCGACCATCTCCGCGCTGCGGTCCCACAGCTTCTTCGCGATGACCGGGTCGGCGGCGAGCCGATTGGTGCGCGCGACACGGTTCTTCGCGTAGAACTCCCCCGGCTCCCAGTCCACGCCAGGAGTGCCGAGTGCCAGCCAGGTCAGCCGCGACCCGCCGACCTCGTTCGACTCGCGCATCGGGCTGGTCAGCGGGCTCGAGTAGAACCAGTGCATCGCCGTTCCCGGCACCGCCGAGAACCCGCTCCCGATGACCCCGGGATGGAAGGCGACCGGGTTCAGCCCGTCGAACCGCCGCTGCAGCTCCTTCGTGAACAGCACGTTCGCGAGCTTGGCGTTGCCGTATGCGGCACCCGCCGAGTAGCGGCGCTCCCCCTGCAGATCGTCGATGTCGAACCGGGCGAAGAGGCGCGCCGCGGCGCTGGAGGTCTGGATCACCGTGGCGCCGCTGTCGACGAGCCGGTCGAGCAGCAGGTTCGTGAGCAGGAACGGGGCCAGGTGGTTGACCTGGAACGTCGTCTCGAATCCGTCGCCCGTGAGGACGCGGTCGCCGAAGATGCCGCCGGCGTTGTTCGCGAGCACATCGATGCGCGGGTACCGGTCGCGCAGCGTCGCGGCCAGCTCCCGCACCTGCGCCAGGTCGCTGAAGTCCGCGGTGAGCGATTCCGCGCCGAGGCTGCGCGCGACCGCATCCGTCTTCTCCTGGTTGCGGCCGACGATGACGACCTGCTCCCCCGCGTCGTGCAGCTGGCGAGCGGATGCGGCGCCGATGCCGTCACTGGCTCCGGTGATGACGATGGTGCGGGGCACGGCTCTCCAGACGGTGGGGAACCCTCAGGCTAACCCGCGCAGATCACCGCAGGACGCGGAAGCGCACATGCGTGGCGAGCGAGACGGCGCGCGCCGACACCGGCTCGAGCTCGATCGGGCCGACGCCATCGAGCAGCCGGAGACCACGGCCCAGCACCACGGGGGCGATCTGCAGGGACAGCTCGTCGATGAGCCCGGCCTTCAGATAGGCGTTGGTGGTCGAGACTCCGCCCGCGACGTGCACCGGCAGATCTCCGGCGGCAGCGCGCGCCCGCTCGAGCGCGGCCTCGATGCCGTCGGTGACGAAGTGGAAGGTGGTGCCGCCGTCCATCTCGAGCGGCTCGCGCGGGTGGTGGGTGAGGACGAAGACGGGCCGGTGATACGGCGGGTTCGGCCCCCACCATCCGCGCCAGTCGCCGGACCACTCGCCGCGGACGGGTCCGAACATGTTGCGTCCCATGATGTAGGCGCCCGCCGAGACGATCGCGTCGATCTCCTCGGGGCTCTCCTCCGGCGTCTCCATCATCCAGCGGTGCAGCGAGCCGTCGGGGATGTCGCCCATCGGCCGCTGCTCGGTCTGGTCCGCACCGGCGCCGATGCCGTCGAGGGAGATGGACATGGTGGCGATCACGGACGACATGGGTGCACGCTACCCGACCGGGTGGGCGGCGACGAAGAGCCCGTCAGGGTCGTACCGGTGCTTCAGATCGCGGAGGCGATCGGCCGACGCGCCGAAGCCGAGGGCGCGGTCCACCTCGCCGCCGTCGATGAACGTGAGCGCGCACGCGTCGGCGTGCCACGGCGCGAGCGCCGCGACGAGCCTCTGCACGGCGGCGGCCGCGGGCACCGCGAGCTCCGGCACCGGGACCATGCCGACGCCGCCGACGAGGTAGTCCGCCTTGATCGACGCGACCGCTCCCCCGCCGTCGGGTCGCCGAGCTGCGGCACCCCCCACGTGCCGCAGCTCGGACACCGTGGGCCCCTGGGTCGCGGCCGCCGAGACGAAGGCGTCGATCGCCTCCGCGGGGACCGCCCGGAGCATCGCGTGTCCCGAGACCGCCGGCGACGGCTCGGGGGGATCCATGTGCACCGCGACGAGAGCCGCTGATGGGATCCGGGCGAACGTGTCGATCTCGGGCCCGAGGGCACGGAGGGGGTCCAGGATCGCCGCGGCCGCCGCATCCGCCTCGAGGATCGCGCCGTCGATCACGAGCACGGACCGACCGCTGAGGAACGGCGGAAGCTCGGGGATCGGCGGGAAGTGCATGAGGCGCAGCGATGTGCTGACGCTCTCGGGCAGCTCCGTCGTCCATCGGGCCCAGGCGTGCGCGACCTCGCTCGCGCGCGCGGCGTCCCAGAGCAGCATGCCCGCAAACACGTCGGCATACGGGAGGAGGTCGATCTCGAGGGAGACGACGATGCCGAACGCGCCTGAGCCGCCCCGGACAGCCCAGAAGAGGTCGGGGTTCTCCATGGCGCTCGCGCGCACGAGGGTGCCGTCGGCGGTGACGAGCTGCACGTCCCGGACGCTGCCGACCGCGAGCCCGTGGGCGCGGCCGTAGAACGACAGGCCGCCGCTGAGGGCGTAGCCGACGACGGAGACGTCGCCGGCGCTGCCGTGCAGGGCGGTGAGCCCGTGCGGCGCAGCGACGGCGAGCACGTCGTTCCACTGCGAGCCGCCGAGCACGAGCGCGGTGCGCGCCTCCGCGTCAACGGTGGCGCCGCGCATGCCGGCGAGCGAGACGAGCACGACGTCCGACAAGTCGCTGCCGGCGAGCGCACCCGCCGCATGTCCGGTGGACTGCGGCGCGACCCGGAGACCGGATGCGGCGGCCGCCCGCACGATGTCGACCACCTCCTCCGCGGACTCCGGCCGGGCGACCGCGAACGGGCGCTGGTCGATCGCGCGATTCCACGGCAGTCGCACGGTGTCGTACTCGGCGTCGCCGGCGAGGACGATGCGGTCGCCCAATGCGGCGCGCAGGCGGGCGGCGCGGGAGTCGACGGCGGCGTCGGAAAGCGTCATGGCGGGTCCCTCTCGGTCAGCAGGCGGTGTGCCGACGATGAGTCTGCTCCGGGGCACTGACGCCCGCCATCCCAGATCACCGGGATGTTCCGTCATCCCAGACACCTGGGATGGCGCGGATCGGGCAACCGGAGGACACTGTCCTCCATGGCCTCGGGGATGGCTCTCGATCGCGCGCGCAGCGACATCGATGTGATCTCGCGCGCCGGGCTGCCGCTCACCACCTTCATGGACGAGGCGACGACCGCCGTGCAGAAGGCCGTCCCGTTCGTCGGCGCCTGCCTGTCGACGATGGACCCGGCGACCGCGCTCGTCTCGAGCACGCGCAAGTTCGACGCGCTCGAAGGCTCGAACGACGCCGATGTGCAGTGGGCTCAGATCGAGTACGGCGCCGACGACCCCACCGCCATGACGGCGATCCTCGTGTCCGGCCGGGTCGCGGCGAGCGTCCACGATGCGATGGCCGGCGACGTGGAGCGGTCGGTGCGCATGAGCCGGCTGATGCTGCCCCATTTCGGCTTCCGCGATGAGGCCAGGGTCGTGTTCGCGGATCGGACGGGCGCGTGGGGTGCGATCTCGATCTTCCGCGGCACCGACGACGCGCCGTTCACCGCGGCTGACGTCGAGTTCCTGCGGACCGTCGCGCCGGCGTTCACCCGCGGCATCCGGACCGGGCTTCTCGCCGACGTCAGCACGCGCGGCGCCCGCAGCGCCATCGGCCCCGCGGTGGTGATCTTCGACGCCCAGGACCGGATCGTGCAGTCGAGCCACGGCGCGGATGTGCAGCTGGCGCGGATGTCGGACGTGCCGAACACCGGCGACCCCCTGACCACGGTCCAGGCACTCGTGAGCTGGGCACGCCGGTTCGCCCGGGGCGAGGTCGAGGGCGTCCCCCGCATCCGCCTGCGCGCGAGCGACGGCGTCTGGCTCGTGCTCCGCGCGGCGCCGCTCGGGGGCATCGGCGAGCGCGCGGGCGACGTCGTCGTGACCATCGAGGAGGCCCGGCCGCAGGAGGTCATCGACCTGGTGGCCGCGGCGTTCGGCCTCACCCTCCGCGAGCGCGAGGTCGTGGCCCTGGTGCTGCGCGGATCGGACACCCGCGAGATCGCCGCAGCCCTGCACCTCTCGCCGTACACCGTGCAGGACCACCTGAAGTCGGTGTTCGAGAAGGCCGGCGTCGCGAGCCGGCGCGAGCTCGTCGCCCGCGTGTACTTCGATCAGTACGTGCCCCGCAACGGCGGCGAACTGGCCGCCGACGGGTGGTTCGCCTAGCGCCGGCTATCGACGGCCGGCCGCGCCCGCGAAGAGGGCGTGCAGCAGCGGCGCGAGCGACGTGACCATCAGGATGGTGCCGAGCACCGGCTCGTCCGGACGCAGCACCGCCCCGCCGATGAACAGCCCGGCGAACAGCACCGCCGAGATCACCCTGCGCGCGGTCCGCTCGAGCAGCGACACCCGGCGCTCCAGCCGAGGGTTCTCGACCGCGACCCGGCCGTTCTCGAGCCGTGTGAGCGCATCGTCCATTCGGCGCGGGAGCCGCACGGCGATGCCGGCCACATCCAGCGCCTCCTTCGCGAACGCCTGCACGACGTTGCCCCGCTCGTCACGGAGGAGCCCTGCGGCGTAGGGCTCGACCGCATCCCAGATGTTGAAGTCGGGGTCGAGTCCGCTGCACATGCCCGACGTCAGCGAGATGGCTCGCACGATGAGCAGGAAGTTCTCCGGCAGCTGGAAGGGCATCGTGCGGACGAGGTCGCCGAACTCGGTCGCGAAGTCCCGGAACTCGCGCGGGTCCACCTGCTGCAGTTCGGCGAAGCCCATCCCGCCGAACCGGGCGAACAGCGCCGTCATCGCCCGCTCCAGCTCGGCGGTGTCGGCGGAGGGGAGCAGGACGCCGACATCGCGGATGCTGTCGACCAGGCGCTTCCCATCCCGCGCGGCGACCGCGATGATCAGCTGCCGGAGCCCTCGCCGCAGCCCGTCCGGCACTTCGCCCATCATCCCGAAGTCGATGAAGGTCAGCCGCCATGCCCGCTCGCCGTCGGGCACGGGCGGGTCTGTGGGCGTGACGAAGATGTTGCCAGGGTGGGGGTCGGCGTGGAAGAACCCGCCGGTGAACAGCTGGTCGAACATCACGGAGGCGAACTCGGTGGCCACCTCCGACGGGTCGATGCCCGCTGCACGCAGACCGTCGACGTCATTGATCTTGATCGCCGTGACGTCCTGCAGGGTCAGCACCCGGCGGGTCGTGCGCTCCCACGCGATCTCGGGAGCGTCCACCCGCGGGTCGTCCGCGAAGGCCTCCCGGAAGCGCTCGGCGTTGCGCGCCTCGTGCAGGTAGTCGATCTCGTCGCTGCTGGTGTCGGCGAACTCCTCGACCAGACCAGGCAGGTCGACGTGCTCCGCCACCACGCGCACCCGGCTGAGCCAGACGGCGACCTTCCGCAGTGCGGCGAGGTCGACGGCGACGATCTCGTCGATCCCCGGCCGCTGCACCTTCACCACGACGTCGGCGAATCCGGTCTCAGCCGCATCGGCGTCGACCAGCCGGGCGCGATGCGCCTGACCGAGGGATGCCGCTGCCACCGGCACGGGATCGACCGACGCGAAGGCCCGATCGAGCGGCAGGCCGAGCTCGCGCTCGGCGAGCTCGCGGATCGCTGCGAAGTCGACGGCAGGCACCTCGTCCTGGAGCCCCTCCAGCTCCTTCGTGATCTCCGGCGGGAGC
This sequence comes from Microbacterium terricola, assembly GCF_027943945.1. Classification (NCBI taxonomy): domain Bacteria; kingdom Bacillati; phylum Actinomycetota; class Actinomycetes; order Micrococcales; family Microbacteriaceae; genus Microbacterium; species Microbacterium terricola. The sequence continues at coordinate 2,215,210 of NZ_AP027141.1, forward strand.
ACGTCGAGCCGCGACGACATGAACTGGCCCACCTTGATCATCAGCCCGCCGAGCGACACCGCGAGCGTGTGGAAGCTGCGGGCGATGCCATGCAGTCGCGCGCTGCGACCCCGCGCAGCGAGCCTGGCGAGGCCGATGCGCGGGAGGAACAGCTCGAACCACCATGCCTGCACCATGTACCTGGCGGCGAAGCGCAGGATCCGGCGGTAGCGGGCGCGCGAAGACGACAGCGGTCAGTCCTGGGCGAGGATCGAGTAGATCTTGCGGCGCGCCTCGTCGAGCACCTCGACGGCCTGCCGCGCCTGCTCCGGCGATCCGCCGCGCGCGACCTGAGCGGTTGCCTGCGCGAGCTTCATCCCGGCCTTCGGCAGCTCGCCGTGCCGGGCGTCGCGTCCTGCACCCGAGGTCTCCCACGGCGCGGAGCGGTCCTCGGCCGCGGCGGCCTCCGCGCGACCGGCGTCGGTCAGCGAGTACGTCTTCCGTCCGGCCGACTCCTCGGCGCTGATCAGCCCCTCGTCGGCGAGCAGCTGCAGAGTGGGGTACACGGAGCCGGGACTCGGCTTCCAGGCGCCGTCGCTGCGCTCCTCGATCTCGTGGATGATCTGGTAGCCGTGCATCGGCTTCTCCGCCAGCAGCGCCAGCACCGCGGCGCGGACGTCACCACGCGCCATCCGCGGAGCGCCGACCTTCTGCTCGAACATGCCGCGCAGCTGCTCGACCGCATCCCAGAGTCCGGCGCCCGGCCCGCTCTGGCCCGCGCCGCGCGCGCCCATCCCGAACCAATCGCCCGTGTTCGAACCAGTCATGATGACCTCCTGTTCGCCGGGTCGCTTCGGAGGGCTCGGCGATACTCAACGATATATCGTTACGCGCCCAACGTCACCCCCCCCACAGGCGAACCGGCGGCGTAGACTGGCGAAGTTTGCACAGAAAGCGCGCACATGCGACCTCTCACCGACACCCAGATCCGGGCGTCCTTCCTCAACGCCTCCCGGAGCGAGCGCAAGAACCTGACGCTCCCCGCCGATTTCGATGAGATCGCCTGGGACCGCCTCGACTTCCTCGGCTGGCGCGATCCGAAGTACCAGGGCATCGGCTACGTCGTGCTCGACCTCGACGGCGAGCCGGTCGGGCTGCTCATGCGTCAGGCCGACACCCGCACGCGCACCCGGCCGCAGTGCTCCTGGTGCTCCGACATCCATCTGCCCAACGAGGTCGTGCTCTACACGACCAAGCGGGCGGGTGACGCCGGCCGGCGCGGCGACGTGATCGGCTCCCTCATCTGCGAGGGCTTCGAGTGCTCGCAGAACGTGCGCAAGCTCCCGCCGTCGGCGTATCTCGGGTTCGACCGCGAGGCGGCCCGCGACCGGCGCATCGAGATGCTCCGCGAGAACGTCGCGAACTTCGCGCGGGACGTCCGCGGCGACGCCTGAGCCTCGACCGCACCCGAGGCAGCAGGCACACTGGACGCGTGAGCGATCAGGCGCGCCCGTGGGTGCTGCACGTCGACCTCGACCAGTTCATCGCGGCGGTCGAGATCCTGCGCCGCCCCGAACTCGCAGGCAAGCCGGTGATCGTGGGCGGGCGCGGCGATCCCACCGAGCGGGCCGTCGTGTCGACCGCGTCGTACGAGGCGCGGGAGTTCGGCGTCGGGTCGGGAATGCCGCTGCGCATCGCCGCGCGCAAGATCCCGGATGCCGTGCTCCTGCCGGTCGACGCCCCCGCGTACACGGCGGCCTCCGACGAGGTGATGGCCACCCTGCGGGCGCAGCCCGGCGCGGTGGTGCAGGTGCTCGGGTGGGACGAGGCGTTCGTGGGAGTGCGCACCGACGACCCGGAACGGAATGCCCGCGCGATCCAGGCGGCCGTACTGGCGCGCACCGACCTGCACTGCAGCGTCGGCGTGGGCGACACGCTCATCCGGGCGAAGAACGCCACCGACTTCGGCAAGCCGCGGGGCGTGTTCCGCCTGACCGCCGAGAACTGGCTCGCCGTCATGGGCGAGCGGCCCACGCGCGACCTGTGGGGTGTCGGCAGCAAGATCTCGAAGCGGCTCGCGGACCTCGGCATCCGATCGGTCGCCGAACTCGCCGACGCCGACGAGGCCTCGCTCGTCACGGAGTTCGGGCCGAAGATGGGGCTCTGGTACCGCCAGCTCGGCCGCGGCGACGGGACCGCCGAGGTCGATGACACCCCATGGGTCGCGCGCGGGCACAGCAGGGAGACCACATTCCAGCGCGATCTGACCGAGCGGGCCGAGATCGAGCGTGCCGCGCGCGAGCTCAGCGCGCAGGTGCTCGGCGACGTGGTCAGAGAGGGGCGGCCGGTCGTCGCGGTCGGGCTGAAGGTGCGCTACGCCCCGTTCGTGACGAAGTCGTTCGTGCACAAGATCGCGACCACGTTCGACCGGGAGACCGTCACGGCCGAGATCATGCGGCTCGTCGACCGGATCGAGCCCGATCGGCCGCTGCGGCTGCTCGGGGTGCGCGCCGAGATGGAGATGCCCGACGAGGCCAGACAGGGCCACACCCCCACGCGGGGCGGATGGTGAGGCTGCTCACCCCTCGCCGACCGGCTGCCGCAGGATGGTGCGGAGCCTCGCCGGATCGGTGCGGCGGATGTCGCTGAGGTAGATCTCGTGGTGCCGGCCGGTCATCCGCAGCCCGTGGCCGGGGATGAACTCGTCATGCATGGCGGCGAGGACGGGGCCCTCCTCGTCGAAGGGCCCGACGTGCAGCGTCTGCACGCAGCGCCCCTCCGCCAGGCTCTCGAGCCGCAGTGGAGCGGCGACCGTCGCGGCGGCGAGCGCCCGCTCGAACAGCTCGTCGGTGATCCACTCGGGGACCAGGTTCAGTGCGGTCCAGTCCCATCGTGACTTGTCGCGCGCGCTCGTGAAGGTCGCCATGTCGTCCGACCACCACAGGGCCTCCAGCGGCATGACGACGTAGTCGCGGTCGAGCTCGCGCTTGCTGAGGAACTTCAGCTTGTACGCGACGCCGAAGATCGTCGACACGGCGTCGGCGTAGGCGGGCGTGTTCGGGTCGCCGTGGCCGTCGACCATCAGATACCGCTGCGGGGGCACGTCGACGACCTCGAAGTCACCTCGACGGGCGGTGTACCAGGGCAGCTGCTTCTTGAGGTCGACCTTCATGGCAGGAAATTCTCCCGCGCCAGGGGTGCGATCTCGAGGTGCTCGGCATCAGCGCGGGTGATCCATCGCAGCTCGACGATCTCGGCGCCGACGGCGGGGCTCTGCGCACCGATGTCGGCGGCGAACACGTCGGCGACGACCAGGAAGCCGGGCTCGTTCGCCGCGGCGGCAGTGAACGAGCCGAGCGGTCGCAGGTCGTGCGGGCTGACGCTGAGGCCGAGCTCCTCCGCCAGTTCGCGGCTGAGCGTCTCATCGGGCGCCTCGCCCGGTTCGGGCTTCCCGCCAGGCTGCATGAAGGCGGTGGTCCCCGCCTTGCGGACCACGAGCAGCCGGCCCTCGTCGTCGAGGATGACCGCCGCCGACACATGGATGCGGCGCGGAACGGCCGACGCGGGGGCAGTGGTCACGGTCGCACGCTAACAGCATCCGTCCATCCGGTCGAAGTACCATCGTGTGTGCTTCCCGAGACTGCTGCCCCTGCCGACCTGCCGCCGAGCGGCATCGACCCGGCGGAGCTTGCGGTGACCCTCAAGGTCCTGGGTGGCATGGCCGGCCTCGATGAGGCGCATCCCGACTTCGTGGCCGTCCGCCAGGCCACCGCGAAGATGTTCAAGGCCGTGAAGAAGGCGCGCCGGCGCGAGATCCGCGAGGCCATCGCCGAGGCGGACCGCGCCGTGGTCGCGGCGACCGCGACGGGCGCCCCCGACCGCATCGACGATGAGACACGCGGCATCCCGATCAGCACCGCCACCACCGCGCCGACGGCCGGGACCCTGATCAAGGCGCGCGGCTGCTACATCTGCAAGCAGCCGTACACGGTCGTCGACGCGTTCTACCACCAGCTCTGCCCCGCATGCGCGGCGATGAGCCACGCCAAGCGCGACGCCCGCACCGATCTCACCGGCAAGCGCGCGCTGCTCACCGGCGGCCGGGCGAAGATCGGCATGTACATCGCGCTGCGCCTGCTGCGCGACGGCGCCCACACGACCATCACGACGCGGTTCCCCCGCGACGCGGTGCGGCGGTTCAGCAGCCTTCCCGACGCCGCCGACTGGATCGACCGGCTCAAGATCGTCGGCATCGATCTGCGCGACCCGGCGCAGGTGATCGGGCTGGCTGAGGACGTCGCATCGGCCGGCAGCCTCGACATCCTCATCAACAACGCCACGCAGACCGTCCGCCGCTCCCCCGGCGCGTACCAGCCGCTCGTCGACGCCGAGCTGGCGCCCCTGCCGAACGGACCGCTGCCTGAACTGGTGACCTTCGGCCACACCAACGACCAGCATCCGCAGGCTCTCGAACGGTCGGTGTCGGCGCATCCGATCCTCGCCGCCGCGGCCGCGCGCGCCGATGAGCTGACCGAGCAGGCCATGTCTGCCGGGTCGAGTTCGCTCGAGCGCCTCGCCGCGGGCACCGCGATCGACGCGGGCGGCCTCATCCCCGACCTCGACCACATCAACTCCTGGACGCAGCGCGTCGAGGAGGTCGACCCGCTCGAGATGCTCGAGGTGCAGCTCGCGAACACCACCGCGCCGTTCATCCTCATCTCGAAGCTGCGTCCGCTGCTCGCCGCGAGCGAGGCCCGCCGGACATACATCGTGAACGTCAGCGCGATGGAGGGCGTGTTCAACCGCGGCTACAAGGGACCCGGGCACCCGCACACCAACATGGCCAAGGCGGCGGTCAACATGCTGACCCGCACGAGCGCCCGCGAGATGTTCGAGAGCGACGGCATCCTGATGACGAGCGTCGACACGGGGTGGATCACCGACGAGCGCCCGCATCCCACCAAGGTGCGCCTGGCCGAGGAGGGCTTCCACGCTCCGCTCGATCTCGTCGACGGCGCTGCCCGCGTGTACGACCCGATCGTCCGCGGCGAGGCCGGCGACGATCTGTTCGGGGTGTTCCTCAAGGACTACGCGCCCGGCGCATGGTGAACCTGCCCGCACCCGGCCGCCGGGTCGTCGTGCGGTACCTGCTGCCCACCGGCCAGGCGACGGATGCCCTCGGCGAGCTGCTCAGCGCGGACGAGTCGACCCTCGTCGTCGACGGGAAGCGCGGCATCGAGCGCATCCCCACCGGCGCCGTCATCGCCGCGAAGGAAGTCCCGCCCCCTCCCGCGCCCCGCGCGCGCGGCGCCGCTCAGGAGAACCCGTGACCGTCGTCCCCTCCGCAGGTGAGAGCGCCGCACGCTACCGGATCGAGCCGACCGTGCGGCAGGCGCTGCGCAGCCCCCGCCTGCTCACCCGTGAGGTCCTGGCGGGTCTGGTCGTCGCGATCGCCCTCATCCCCGAGGCCATCGCGTTCTCGGTCGTGGCCGGCGTCGACCCGCGCGTCGGGCTGTTCTCGTCGTTCGTCCTCGCTGTCGTCATCGCGTTCACGGGCGGTCGGCCGGCGATGATCACCGCGGCCGCGGGCGCCGTCGCCCTGGTGATCGCGCCGCTCGCCCGCGAGTACGGCCCGGACTACCTGATCGTGACCGTCGTGTGCGCGGCCGTCATCCAGATCGTCCTTGCGGTGCTGGGTGTGGCCAAGCTCATGCGCTTCATCCCGCGCAGCGTGATGGTCGGCTTCGTCAACGCGCTGGCGATCCTCATCTTCCTGTCGCAGGTGCCCCAGCTGATCGATGTCCCGTGGGCGGTCTATGCACTCGTGGTCGCCGGCCTCGCGATCCTGTACCTCTGGCCGCGGCTCACCCGCGCCGTGCCTGCGCCGCTCGTGGCGGTCGTCCTGCTCACCGCCGTCGTCGCCCTGGCCGGCATCTCGGTGCCGAACGTGGGCGACCAGGGCGAGCTGCCGCAGAGCCTGCCCGAGCTGCTCATCCCGCACGTGCCGCTGACCTGGGAGACGGTGCAGATCATCGCGCCCTACGCGCTCGCGGTGGCGCTCGTCGGCCTGCTCGAATCGTTGATGACCGCGAAGCTCGTCGACGACATCACCGACACCCACTCCCGGAAGACCCGTGAGGCCTGGGGACTCGGCGTCGCGAACCTCGCGTCGGCGTTCTTCGGCGGCACCGGCGGCTGCGCGATGATCGGGCAGACCATGATCGGCGTGAAGACGTCGGGCGCCCGCACGCGCATCTCCACCTTCATGGCCGGGGTGTTCGTGCTCATCCTCGTCGTCGCACTGGGCGATGTGGTCGCGATCATCCCGATGGCGGCGCTCGTGGCCGTGATGATCGCCGTGTCGGTCGCCACGTTCGACTGGCACAGCATCCGCCCGTCGACCCTCCGCCGCATGCCGGTCAGCGAGATCCTGGTCATGCTCGTGACCGTCGTCTGCACCGTCTGGACGCACAACCTCGCGGTCGGCGTGATCGCGGGGGTGCTCGCGGCCATGGTCCTCTTCACGCGCAGGGTCGCGCACTTCACGTCCGTCACCCGCACGCTCGACGGCGGCACCGCCCGTTACGCCGTGGTCGGCCCGCTGTTCTTCGCCTCGAGCAACGACCTGACCACCCAGTTCGAGTACGCCGCCGACCCGCCGAGAGTCGTCATCGACATGTCGCAGTCGCACGTGTGGGACGCCTCCTCGGTCGCGACCCTCGACGCCATCGTCACGAAGTACGCGCAGCGCGGCACCGAAGTGGAGTTCACCGGCATGAACGACGCGACCAAGGTGTTCCACCGGCGCCTCACCGGCGAGCTGAACGACGGCGTCTGAGCCCGGCTTCTGGCGTGCTCTGCCCTGGGGCCGCGAGATCACGTGATGTCGGCGAGCTCACCCGATAGGGCGCGCGACAACGTGTGCGCTCAGCGAGATCACGTGATCTCGGAGTCACCACGCAGGTGGCCCAGGGCGCGTGATCAGGTTGCCCGCGTAGGCTCGGGGGTTGCTGGCCGCCTGCCCCCGGAGGCGGCGAGCACTCCTCCTTCGCCTGTTCGGCGGGAGTTTCGGCGCGCACAGAACGAGAGGCGAGCATGACGCGACAGCGACGTGCCTCCGCGATCCGGCGACTCCCGAAATCCGCCTGGTTCGCGGTCGTCGCGCTCGCCGTGCTCGTCAGCAGCGCCGGCGGGATCGTGCTCGGCACCTCCCCGGATGCGGATGCTGCACCCACCGCCCGCCCGTCCGCCACGGCGTCGCGCAGCGCCGAGGCCACGCCCGAGGCCACGCCCGAGGCGTCGACCTCCCCGACGCGGTCCCCTGCCGCAACGGCCACCCCGAGCGCGCCCGCCGTCGCACCCGAGCCCGGGACGGCGGCGGCCCTGCTGGAGACGCTGCCGGTCAAGGGCCGGGCGCCGAAGACGGGGTACGAGCGCGAGGCGCAGTACGGCACGGCATGGATCGACGTCGACCGCAATGGATGCGACACCCGCAACGACATCCTGGCTCGCGACCTCACTGAGATCGACCGACCGGCGGGCTGTCGGGTGCTCAGCGGAACGCTCGACGACCCGTACACCGGGTCGACGATCGACTTCGTGCGGGGCAACACGACCTCGACCGCCGTGCAGATCGACCATGTCGTCGCACTCGTCGACTCCTGGCAGAAGGGCGCCCAGCGCCTGAGCCAGGCCGAGCGCGTCGCCCTCGCGAACGACCCGCTCAACCTGTTCGCGGTCGATGGTCACACCAACGCGCAGAAGGGCGGCTCCGACGCCGCCTCGTGGCTGCCGCCGCAGAAAGCCTTCCGCTGCGAGTACGTCGCCCATCAGGTGTCCGTGAAGGCGGCGTACCACTTGTGGGTCACCCAGGCCGAGCACGATGCCATCGCGGGGGTGCTCGCGGTCTGCCCCGGACAGGTGGCGTACACGTCGACACTCGCGGCCGCAGCATCCGCCTCCCCGGATGCAGATGCCGGCGACCCCGACGACCCCGATGCGGAGACCGTGACCTACGCCAACTGCGACGCCGTGCGCACAGCCGGCGCGGCGCCGATCCGCACCGGAGATCCCGGCTACTCGCGCAAGCTCGACCGTGACGGCGACGGAGTGGGCTGCGAGTGACCGAGCCGCCGTTCCCTGCGGTTCAGAACAGGTGATCCGGCCGGCACAGGACCTCGGCAGCATCCAACGTCCTGTGTGCGCCAGAACAGGTGTTTCGGCCGCGTGTCAGGTGCCCCTCGGGCTCGGCGCCCGAGCCTGACGTGCCGCGGATGACAGACCCCTGCTGACCGTGCCCGGCGGAGCCGTGACGCTCAGCGGCCGTAGGCCTCAAGCCAGCGCAGCCACACCTCGCTGATCGTGGGGTACGAGGGCACCGCGTGCCACAGCCGGTCGATCGGCACCTCGCCGACGATCGCGATGGTGGCCGCGTGCAGCAGCTCGGCGACATCCGGTCCGACGAAGGTCGCCCCCACCAGCACCCGCCGGTCGTCGTCGACGATCGCCCGCGCGGTGCCGCGGTAGTGATCGGCGTGGGTGCTCGACCCCGCGATCGCGGAGAGATCCTGATCGAGGACCCGGATGCTGAGGCCCGCCGCCCGTGCGGACGTCTCGGTGTGTCCGACCGCCGCCACCTCCGGATCGCTGAACACGACCTGCGGGACAGCCGAGTGATCGGCGGTCGCGACGTGCGCACCCCACGGCGCGTCATCCACCGCGGCGCCGGTCGCCCGCGCGGCGATGACGTCGCCGGCCGCCCTGGCCTGGTACTTGCCCTGGTGGGTGAGGAGCGCGCGGTGGTTGACGTCGCCCACCGCGTACAGCCAGTTCACCCCGCGCACGCGCATCGTGTCGTCGACCTCGAGCCAGTCGCCGTCGGCGAGACCGACGGCGTCGAGCCCCAGCTCGCCGGTGCGCGGCACGCGCCCGGTCGCCACGAGCACCTCGGCCGCTCGCACCTCCGCGCCGTCCGAGAGCGTGAGCACGACCTCACCACCCGCACGCGCCACGCGCTCCACCCCGACTCCCGTGCGCACATCGGCCCCCGCCTCGGCGAGCGCGGCGGCGACAGCCTCACCGGCGAACGGGTCGACCGACCCGAGCAGACCGGAGCGGGCGATGAGCGTCACCGCACACCCGAACGAGGCGTAGAGCGTCGCCATCTCGGCGCCGACGACGCCGCCGCCGAGGATCGCCAGCGATGCGGGCACCTCGCGCACGCCGGTGGCATCACGGCTGGTCCAGGGGGCGGCATCCTTCAATCCGGGGATGTCGGGCAGCAGGGCGGCCGACCCGGTGCAGACGGCCACGGCGTGCCGCGCGACGAGCTCCGTCCTCCCGCCGTCGGCGTCCTCCACGGTCACCTCGCGCTCGCCGGTGATCCGTCCGTGCCCGCGCACGAGATCGATCCCCGCGCTCTGCAGCCACTGGACCTGGGACAAGTCGTTCCAGTCGTGCACCATTCCGTCACGACGGCGCAGCGCAGCGGCCACATCGACCGATCCGGTGACCGCCTGGCAGGCGCCGTCGACATCGCGCGCCGCGCGCAGCGCAGCACCGGCGCGGAGCAGCGCCTTGGACGGCATGCAGGCCCAGTACGAGCACTCCCCGCCGACCAGCTCGCTCTCGACGATCACGACGGAGAGCCCGCCCTGGACCGCGCGATCGGCGACGTTCTCGCCCACGGGGCCTGCGCCGATGACGATGAGGTCGTATTCGCGTGTGCTCATGCGCCCACGGTACTGGGCGGCGTACGACGTCCGATCAGGCTTGACAATCCGTTCCGCACGCCGTGCCGAAAAGCACATATGACGCTATGGGTCAAGCCTCGGCGTTCTCGCCCGTCATGTCATAGACCTGTGGTTGTCTGGGAAACCCGCCGAAAGGACAGCATGGCGATCGAGTTCCGCTCCGTCACGAAGCGCTTCGCCGATGGCACCCTCGCCGTCGACGACTTCAGCCTCGTGATCCCCGCGCGCAAGACGACGGTGCTCGTCGGATCGTCGGGGTGCGGCAAGACCACGCTGCTCCGCATGATCAACCGGCTCGTCGAGCCCTCCGACGGCGAGATCCTCATCGACGACGAGCCCATCGCCGACCGCGACCCGGTGCTGCTGCGCCGCGGCATCGGCTACGTGCTGCAGAACGCCGGTCTGCTGCCGCACTTCACGGTGATCGACAACATCGCGACGGTTCCCGTCCTCACCGGCACCGCACGCGCGGCGGCCCACCAGCGCGCCCTGGAGCTGATGGATGTCGTCGGCCTCGACCGTGCGCTCGCCGACCGCTACCCCAGCCAGCTCTCCGGTGGTCAGCAGCAGCGCGTGGGCGTGGCTCGCGGCCTCGCCGTCGACCCCAACATCCTGCTCATGGACGAGCCGTTCGGCGCGGTCGACCCGATCGTCCGCAAGGAGCTGCAGACCGAGACGCTGCGCCTGCAGCGCGACCTCGACAAGACGATCGTGTTCGTCACGCACGACATCGACGAGGCGTTCCTGCTCGGCGACCAGGTCGTCATCCTCGAGAAGGGCGCCAAGATCGCCCAGCTCGGCACCCCCGACGAGATCCTCGAGAACCCCGCAAGCGACTTCGTCGCCAGCTTCATCGGCGCCGACCGCGGCGCGCGTGCCCTGCACCGCAAGCAGACTCCCCGCGGTGTGGTGCTCGTCGACGGCACCGGGCGCACCCAGGGCGTGCTCGTCGAGGACCCCACATGACCTGGGTGCTCGACAACCTCGACCTCATCGGCCAGCTCACGCTCGATCATCTGCGGCAGAGCCTGATCGCGATCGTCCTCGGCTTCGTCCTCGCCGTGCCGGTCGGCTGGGCCGCTTTCCGCTTCACGAACTTGCGCGGCCCGGTGCTGACGACGGTGGGTCTGCTCTACACGATCCCCTCGATCGGGCTGTTCGGCCTCCTCGCGGCGGTGTTCGGCATCCCGTTCCTCTCCGAGCTGAACCTCGTCGTCGCCCTCACGATCTACGCCCTCGCGATCATGACCCGATCGGTGACCGACGGCCTCGCCTCGGTCGACGGCACCACGCGCAGCGCCGCGGTCGCCGTCGGCTTCGGGCCATGGCGACGGTTCTGGGTGGTCGACATCCCCCTCGCGGGGCCCGTCCTGCTCGCCGGGCTGCGGGTGACGGCGGTGTCGACGATCTCGCTGGCCACCGTGGGCATCCTGATCGGGGTCGAGAACCTCGGCTACCTCTTCACGAACGGCTCGCAGCGCCGCATCATCGAGGAGGTGCTCGCCGGCGTCGTCGCCGTCGTCCTGATCGCCCTCGTCATCGACCTCATGCTCGTGCTGGTCGGGCGCGCGCTCATGCCCTGGTCGCGGCGCGTCCGCGCTCCCCGCGCACCGCGGGCGGTGACCGCATGAACCTCTTCGCCGAGGCGTTCGCGTGGATCTTCTCGCCCGACCGCCTGACCGGATCCCTCACCCTCCCCACCGCGATCCTGCAGCATCTCGCCTTCACGTTCGGCTCCGTGCTCATCGCGGCGGTCATCGCGATCCCGCTGGGCTGGCTGATCGGCCACACGGGCAAGGGCAGGGAGTTCGCGGTGTTCCTCTCCGGCGCCGCGCGCGCGCTGCCCTCCCTCGGACTCATCGTGCTCCTGGTCCTGCTGCTCGGGGTCGTGCACAAGACGGAGGCGGCCGTGGTCGCGTTCGTGCTCCTCGCGATCCCCTCGATCCTCGCGGGCGCCTACACCGGGTTCGAGGCGATCGACCGGAGCGTGATCGACGCCGGCCGCGCGATGGGCATGACCGAGTGGCAGATCCTCTGGAAGATCGAGGTGCCGCTGGGCCTGCCGCTGCTGATCGGCGGGCTGCGCTCGGCCACCCTGCAGGTGGTCGCCACCGTGACGATCGCGGCCTATGTCGGACTCGGCGGACTCGGCTTCTTCATCCTGCAGGGCATTCCGCTGCGGCGCTTCGATCAGATCCTCGGCGCCAGCATCCTCGTCGTCGCGCTCGCGCTCGTCCTGGACGGCCTGTTCGCCCTGATGCAGCGCCTCGTCGTGCCCCGCGGCGTCGCCGCCCCGACCTCACTCACTCGCACCACCATCCCCAGGTCGCGCCCGCTCGCGGACGCGACCGCCTGAACCGCACAGCCCGAAACACACAGGAGGCAACACCATGTCCACAGCACGCACGCGCCTCGTCCTGGCGCTCGGGGCGACCGCCGTCGCCGCGCTCACCCTCGCCGGCTGCGCCTCGAGCGACCCGCTCGAAGGCGACACCGACAACTCGGCAGAGCCCAGCGAGTCCTCGACCATCGTCATCGGCTCGCAGGCGTACTACTCCAACGAGATCATCGCGGAGATCTACGCGCAGGCGCTCGAGGGCGCCGGCTTCGAGGTCGAGCGGAAGTTCAACATCGGCCAGCGCGACGCCTACATCCCGTCGCTGGAGGACGGCTCGATCGATCTGTTCCCGGAGTACACCGGCAACCTGCTGCAGTTCTTCGACCCGGAGACGACGGCCACGACGTCTGAAGAGGTCTACGCCGCACTGCCGGACGCCCTTCCGGACGGCCTGACCGTACTCGACCAGTCCCCCGCCACCGACCAGGACTCGTACAACGTCACCGCGGCCTTCGCGGAGGAGAACAACCTGGTCTCGATCGGTGACCTCGCCGGCATCGACGGCCTGGTCCTCGGCGGCGCCCCCGAGCTGGAGGACCGCGAGTACGGACCTCGTGGCCTCAAGGAGGTCTACGGCGTGACCGTCGGCTTCGACGCCACCGCCGACACCACCGTGGATGAGCTCGTCGCCGGCAGCATCCAGGTCGCCAACGTCTACAGCGCCGACCCGCGCATCGAGACGGAGGACCTCGTCACGCTGGAAGACCCCGAGGGCCTGTTCCTGGCCTCGAACGTCGTGCCGATCGTGAGCGAGGACGTGGCCGACGAGGTCGCTGACGTCATCAACGCGGTCAGCGCCGCGCTCACGCCCGAGGGCCTCGTCGCGCTGAACGTGCAGTCGACCGTCGACAAGCGCTCCTCGGACGACATCGCCGCGGAGTGGCTGGCGGCCAACGACCTCGGCTGAGCCGGGCAGACCAGGAACGGCCGGGGCGGAGTATCCGCCCCGGCCGTTCCCGTCAAGGGGGTGGGGCGCGGGCCGGATCTCACGAAGGCTGGAAGTCCCTCACCCGCAAGGAGCACATCATGAGCGCATCGCTTCCCGAGTCGCCCGTCCCCGGATCGCCCGGCGAGGTGCCGCCTGGTCCCGCCGGGGTCCCCGTCCCCGACGAGCCGCTCGCGCCGAGCCCGGCCGAACCGACCTTCCCGAGCCCCGATGAGCCACTGGCTCCGAACCCGGTCGAGCCGACGCTCCCGCCGGGAGGAGTCGCGTTCTCCTGATCGGACGGAAGAGGGATGCGGCGACCCGCCGCATCCCTCTTCTCGTGCTCAGTGCAGGAACTGGAGCGGGTCGAACTCGTCGATGGGGATCACCCGGATGCGCGGGAGCGGCGCCTCGAACGCCTTCGCGTCGTACTCGAGGTCGAACGACTCCACGCCGCCGATCGTGCTGAATCCGGCGTTGCGGAACTCTGCGAAGGCCAGCACGCCGAGGCGGCGGGAGCCATCGGCGAGCGCCCGCAGGTCGTCGACGAAGTCGCCGTCGTGGCTGACGAGGAGCACGTCGTCACCGCGGTCGCGCAGGGCGCGCAGGGTCCGCTGGATGGCGATGTCGACGACCTTCGCGTCGGCGGGACCGGACAGCGGCACCGGCTCGTAGCCGAGGGCGAGCAGCGCCTGCACGAACGTCATCGGCAGGGTGGTCGAGGCGTTCAGGAAGAACAGGCCGCGCGCGGACTGGTTCCAGCGGTCGGCGATGAACGACAGCACGCGGTCCCACCGCGGCCGCTCATCGGGCTGCGGCCGCCGACCGAGGATCGAGTTGCCGAGGGTGGCGTCGATGTTCTCGCCGTCGACGAGAACCCATGTGCCGCGATCCGTGCCGTCCACGGCGACCTCCCTGTCGCGGCTCGGGCGGCCGCTGCGTCGATCCTATGGGTGCGCGGCGGCCGTCGGCGCCGGCTCGGTCGTCGCGGGTCGCAGGACGCCGTCGTGCAGTTCGAGCACGCGGTCCGCGCGGGCGAGGACCGACGGGTCATGGGTCGACAGCAGCACCGCGACGCCGTCATCGTGCGCGATCGACGCGATCAGCTCGATCATCGCCTCCGCCGTGTGCGAGTCGAGCTGACCGGTCGGCTCGTCCGCGAGGAGCACCCGCGCGGATCCGGCCAGGGCCCGTGCGATGCCGACCCGCTGCTGCTGGCCGCCCGACAGCTCCCCCGGACGCTGGCGGGCGTGGCCGGCGAGCCCGACGCGCTCGAGCAGGTGCGCCACCCTGGCGGACCGCTCCGCCGGGTCGACGCCGCGGATCCGCAGCGGCAGCTCGACGTTCTCCTCCGCGGAGAGTGCGCCGATCAGGCCGAACGACTGGAACACGTAGCCGATGTCGTCGCGCCGGACGCGGTCGACGTCCCGCTCGGGCGCCTCGGTCAGCGTGACGTCGCCGACGCGCACGGTCCCCGTCGTCGGGGGCTGGATGCCGCCCAGCACGTGCAGCAGCGTCGTCTTGCCCGCACCGGACGGTCCGACGAGCACGACGAACTCGCCGGCGTGCAGCTCGAGCGAGGCGTCGGCGAGCGCGTGCACGTCACCGGCGGGCGTGCGGTGCACGACGGAGAGGTCGGATGCGGCGAGCACCGGCTCAGTCATGGGTCTCTCCCTGGTGGTCGCGCAGCGAGCGCCGCGTCGGCGGTGCCGTGGCGGCGGCCGTCGTGTCGGCGGGCGGTGCGTCGGCGGGCGCTGCGTCGACCGGCGCTCCCTCTGCCGGCGGGTCGACTCGCTCGACGGGCGAGTCGCCCCGCCACACGCCCACGTGGTCGGGGTTGAGCTCGAGGCGCACCCGGTCGCGCAGCGACAGCTGGCGCATGTAGTCGGTCGGCAGCTGCATCCGCCCGACCTTGTCGAGCACGACGAACTCCTCGGCCATCGCATGCTCCTGGCCGGTCTCGTCCGTATGCGTCCACCGCAGCACCTCGGTCGAGGTGCGCCCGTCGCGGATCTGGACGGTGCGCTGCACGTGCTCAGAGACCGCGGGGTCGTGCGTCACGATGAGCGCGGTGGTGCCGAGTTCGCGGTTGACCGCCTCGAAGGTCGCGAGCACTTCGGCCGACGCGTGCTCGTCGAGGTCGCCGGTGGGCTCGTCCGCGAGCAGCACGCGCGGCGCGTTGGCGAGCGCGACCGCGATGGCCACCCGCTGCTGCTGACCGCCGGACAGCTCGCCCGGTCGGCGGTCGGCGACGTCGCCGACCCCGGTCAGCTCGAGGAGGTCGCGCGATCGCGCCGGGTCGCTGCGGTCGCCGCCGATCGCCCGGGCCAGCTGCACGTTCTCGACCGCCGAGAGGTACGGCAGCAGGTTCCGGGCCGTCTGCTGCCAGACGAATCCGACGACCTCGCGCCGGTAGTCCACGCGCTCCCGCGCGGAGAGCGAGGGCAGGTGCCTGCCCGCGACGGTCGCGGAGCCTGCGGTGGGCTGATCGAGCCCGGACAGGATCGACAGCAGTGTCGACTTGCCTGAGCCTGAGGCGCCCACGAGCGCGACCAGCTCGCCGCTGCCGATCACGAGGTCGAGCCCCTGCAGGGCCTGCACCTCGATGTCGGCGACCGCGAAGATGCGCACCAGCCCTTCGCAGACGATGTCGGGTTCGGTCATCAGTCCTCCTCCGTTCGCAGGACGGTGGCCATCGAGGTGGTCCGCGCGCTGATCACGCCGGCGACGACCGCCAGCGCCAGCGCGACCACCACGACGGCGATGAGTGTTCCGGTCAGCACCGGGTCGACGGCGAGCGCGGGTTGCCGCCCCCCGCCCGTGAACGGCCGCAGGTCGATGGACGTCACCACGAGCAGCGGCAGCACGGCTCCCAGCACGACGCCGCCGACGAGTGCGGTCAGGCCGAGCGGCGCGAACTCCCACGCGACGACCGCGCGGCCGCGCCGGCGGTCGAGCCCGAGGATCCGCAGCAGCGTGATCACGCGCGAGCGGGCGTCCTTGGAGACACCTGCGACGAGCAGCACGGCGATCACCGACAGCACCACAGCGAGCCCGAGCGCCGCGAACAGGACGAACCGCAGCGCGGTGACGGCGGGCGAGGCCTGGATCTCGGCGAGGGCGTCATCGAGGATGCGCACGCTGTGCGTCGTGCCGATGACCTCGCCCAGTGCCGCGGCGGCGGCCGCCGCATCCGTCCCGTCCGCGAGGTCGACGACGACCGCGCGGGGGAAGAAGCCGAGGCCGGTGAGGGCCTGGTAGTCGGTCCGGTCGAGCAGCACGAACTCCGACGCCTGCGGCAGTCCGAGCACCCGGTCGACCGTGGCGACGACGTCGACCGGCGTTCCGGCCAGCGTCGTCGCGCCCTGGCCGAGCTCTGCGGCGAGCGCGGTGGACTCGACGATCTGGGCGGGGTCGGCGCCGGCGGTGACCCGACCGACCGGGACGGCGCCCACCATCCCCTGCTGGATGGCCGTGAACGCCGCGATGTCGGTGACGTAGGCCTGGGCGCTGGCCCGGTCGTCCGGCCCGACCACGTCGACGTAGTCGCCGCGCAGCACCCCGGCGACCTCCACCACGCCGTCGACGTCGCGCATGGCGGCGATCATCTCGTCGTCGAAGTACGGCCCCGTCAGCTGGAGGTCTCCGCCGACGGCACGCTGCGCGGCGGCTGTCCCCCCACGGTCGACCGTGGCCAGCACCAGCGAGGAGAACACCGCGATCGCCACAGCGACGATCATCGCGAGCACGGCGGTCGTCCCGGCGGCGGGGTCGCGCAGGCTGCGCGCCGAGCCGACGAGCGAGGCCACCCCTCGTCCACCGCGGGCCGCGCGGTAGGTGGCGGCGATCGGCAGCGGGTGCAGTCGCACGAAGATGAGGGCGAGCGCGACGGTTGCGAGCAGAGGCGCGACGACGACCAGCGGGTCGATGCCCTCGGTCGCGGCGCCGACCCCGCGGACCACGAGCTGGACGACGGCGACGACCGCGAGGAGGACGACGACCGTCTCGAGGATGCGGGCGGCCCGACTGCGGACCGGTGCGTCGAGGTCGGCGCGGCCGCCGCGCTCGAGGACCGCCGGACGCAGGCTGAACGCGAGAGCGAGAGCGGGCGCGAGGCCCACCAGCACCGCGACGGCCGTGGGCACCGGCCCCGCGTCGTGCGGAGTCACCGCGACGCCGATGACCGCGCCGATGACCGCGGCGGGCAGACCGAGCAGCAGGCCCTCGCCGAACAGCAGCCGGCGGAGCCGGGCGAGCGGCGCACCGCGTGCGGAGAGGAGGGCCAGGTCGGTGCGTCGGCGGCGGATCATCAGGGTCGCGGCCAGTACGACGAGCGCGACGCTCACGGCGAGCGGCCCGACCGCGGCGACGGCGAGGATCGCGCCGGCGGCGTTCGTGCGCGCGAGCGCCGTCGACAGCACGGTGACGACGTCGCTGGAGAACCGCATCCGCAGCTGGCCGGTGGAATCCAGTGGGACGGAGGTGCTCGTCGCCGCGCGGAACGCCGACAGCATCTCGGTCGGCTCCTGGCCGACGGCCGCGGTTCCGTCGATCGGGTACCAGGCGATGACCCAGGGCTGCTCGCTCAGCGCCGTCGTCGACGCGAGATCGGCCCACGCGGTCGGGGTCACCCAGGCCACCGAGGTCGCGGTGGGGCGCCGGTTGCCGTCGTCGAAGACGGTCGCGGTGAGCGCGGTCGGCAGGTGCAGCCACCGGTCGGCGGCGGGGTCGACGGCCTCGACCGTGCCGGCGAGCTCGTACACCGGGAAGATCTCGTTCCATCCCTGGTCGAGGTGCGAGCTGTTGACGGGGACGCCGCGGCGTTCGCCCACCGGCCACTTCATGGTGGCCGCGGCATCGGCGCTCAGCACGATCTGCACGACCGATGAGTCGGTCGCGTCGTCCGGCCATGCGCCCTCGACGATCGTCAGGTGCTGCTGCGCCGTCGGCTCGGTGAGCACCTGCACGAGCGACAGCGGGGCGTCCGCGGGAAGGCTCTCGGGAGCGACCGGGAACGGCTCGGCATACTCCGCGAACTCGGCGGGACCGGCCAGCGACCGCAGCGCCGGCTCGAAGGCGTCCCGGTTGTCGGCGAGTGCCTGACCGACCGCGCCGAGCACGGGAGCGGCGCCGTCATCCCACTCCGCGGCGATGACGGGATCGGTGGGCGGCCCGAAAGCGGGCAGTCCGATCGCGGAGCCGGACAGGTCGCGCGACGTCGCCGGCACGCCGGAGATCTGATGCGCCACCTCGTCGCGCACGACCCCGACGAGTGCGCGAGGAGCGGCCGCGATCACGAACGCGGCGAGCACGGTGAGCGCGACGATGACCAGCGCGGCACTGCGCGGCGTCGCGAAACGGCGGCGCGTGAGGGCGAAGAGGCCAGGTGTCCTGCTCACTCGTCCTCCCGCAGCAGCCGGGCGAGGCCGGTCGGCACCCGCACGGTCGAGACGATGAGTGCGCAGATCGCAGCCGTCGCGAGGAGGGATGCTGTCAGCAGCCCCCACGGCACGACCAGCGGAACGGGGTACGCCTCCGGGATCGTGCCGTACGCGGCGCGGACCAGCGGCGGCACGGCGAACCATGCGGTGACGGCGCCGGCGGCGAGTCCGCCGACCACCCCGAACCCGATGGCCAGCAGATCCTCCCTGGTGCGGACGCCCCCGGCCCGGCGTCGGCCGAGGCCCATCACCGCCAGGAGTGCCAGCTCGCGCGCGTCGCCCCGCCCGCGTGAGCGCCGCAGCGCGAGCACGACGAACGCGAGCACGGCCGCCCCTGCCGCCGCGAGCAGGAATGCGATCGCGGTGCCCGCCGCGTTCTGCCCCGACCGAGGATCAGCCACGAGCACCACGGTCTGCGGGTACGCGGCGGCCACCGCGGCGGCGGCCGCGTCCGGCCGGTCCGAGGCGATCCACGCCTGGTTGGCGACGATGGCCGCCGGCGACAGCAGCGACAGCGTGCCGAGGTCGACGAGGATGCCCTCGCCCGCGGGGGTGCCGGGCAGCACGGGGACGATCTCGGCGACCTCGATGTCGACCTCGAAGTCGGGCTGGTCGATCTCGAGCGAGATGGTGTCGCCGACGGCGAGACTCATCGAGTCGGCGAGCGACGCGGTGAGCGCTGCAGGGGCGACGGTCGGGACGCCCGGGGCGATCGCCCGGGTGGCCGGCGTGGTCGTGCCGTCATAGGCGGGCATGAACTCGAGGGACCCGTCGTCGAGGACGCTGACCGCACCCGGGGTTCCCGGTGCCGGGGTGAACGCGGACAGATCGACGGCCTCGCCGCCGCTCGTCGCGCTGACCTGCACCCCCATCCCGCCCGCGTAGTACTCGAAGAGGGCCGCATCGATCGCCACCAGTGACCAGTCGCCGGACGGAGGCTCGATCGTCTCGGTGACGTCCGTGTCCACATCCACCGTGAAGTAGGTGCCGGTCTCATCCTCGACGGTCTCCATCCGCGCGTTGGCGAACGAGCGGACCAGCACCTGACCGGACGTGCTCACGAGGGTCGCCTGCAGATTCGCCGCCGTCGGCGAGAACTCGACGGACTCGCCGTCGATCTCCTCGGCCGGCGGCGCCGGCGCGATCACCCGGAGGGCGAGGTCGCCGCCGACGAGCGGAACACCCATCTCGGGCGGGGTGAGCTCTGAGCCGATCGCCGCCGGATCGATCGTTCCTCCGGCGTCGAGCATCACCGCCCCCAGCTGCGACGTCTCGGCCGCCAGCACCGGCAGGCGGGTGTCAGCGCCCTGCGCCACCAGGGGGCGCACGAGCATCGAACCGGTCTGCGGCTGCGCGGCCGCGGCCACCGCGGCGGGTTCCACGTCGTCGGGGATCGTCGTCACCCGCACGTCTGCGCCAACGCGCAGCGCCTCCGGGGCGTCGCCGAGAGCGGTGAGACTGCCCTGGTAGGCGCCCGCGACGGTCATGGTGCCCACCGCGAACGCCACGACGGCGATGGGCAGCGCGTGGCGGGCCGGGCGGCGGCCGCCCAGGCGCAGGGGGGTGATCGGGAGCACGCCGCGCGTGCGGACGAGGGATGCCGCCAGCAGGCGCGCGAGCGGCGTCGCCAGGAGGATCGCGACGAGGGCCGCGAGCGCCAGCACCAGCGCGGGGGCGATCGCGACGAGCGGGTCGGTGACCGCGGCGCCGTCGCCGCGGGTGACGACCGGGGTGCCCGATTGCACGAACTGCCAGGCCGCGACCGCGGTCACCACGGCGAGCAGGATGGCGGTGCCCGCGCGCGCGATCGTCTCGGCACGCGTGGAGCGGCGATCGACCCCGCGGGCGGTCGCGATCGCCGCGACGATCACCGCGACGCCGGCGACCGCGACCACGGCCGCGCCCACGACCAGGGGCGCTGCGGCGGGCAGCGTCAGGAGGAGCGCCAGCCCGGTGGCGACGACTGCCCCCACGGCCGCGCCCACGAGGGCGACGACGGCGGATTCGAGAGCGGCGAGACCGGCGAGCGAGCGGCGTCGCGCACCGCGGGCGCGCAGCAGCAGCGACTCCGTGTGCCGCGCGCGGACCGGCTCGAGCGCGACCGCGCCCACGACGACCGCGGTGACGAGGCCGAGCATCCCGACGGCGACCGCCGTGGGCCCCCGGCGCACCGCGACGCCCTCGTCGATGCCGCGGAGGGTTCGTTCGAGCCCACCGGCGATCTGCACGCGGGCGTCGGTGGCGTCGTCGAGGGCGTCGGGCAGATCGGCGAGCGCGGCGATCAGGCCGGGCAGATCCGCCGCGGTGATCGCGGCCGCATCGGGCACGATCACGATCCCCTCGTCGGTGGACTGGATGTCGACGGCCCGGGCGACGCCGTGCGCGCCGAGGACGGCGGCAGCGGCATCCTCGAGGGAAGGAGCGGACGCATCGTCGGCGACGCTGACGACGACGCGACCGCGGTCGGAGAGCTGATCGCTGAGCGCGGCGCGCACCTCGCGCGTCTCGACGCCGGCGATCGCGGCTGCCGCACCCACGATGAGGGCGGCCGCGAGCGCGGAGACGGCGGCGAGTGCGAGGAGGGTCGCGGTGGCCTCGCGCGCGCGCGCGAACGCGAACCGGGATCCCCCGATCACACGCGGCGCCTTCGCATGGATTTCACCCTAAGCGACGCCGGAGGGTGGTCCCGTCACGCCTGGTGCGGCATGGCGCGGCGCCATTTCCGGGCACGGGCGTGCTCGCATGCCAGAATGGCGTCGCGCACACACCTGGGGAGGAGCGTCCATGCCGTTAGGGCTGCCCACTGTCGACGAAGCACGTCACAGCGGTTCCCGCATGGGCGAGACCTATCCGACGATCTGGGATCCGGATGATGTGGTCGTCGGCGATCTCACCGCCAACACCGGGGATTGGCTCGGCGCCCACCCGACGCGACGCTCAGGGGCGCAGCGGTTCTGGCTCACCACGCTGGCCGTGTGCAGCACGATCGCCGGGTCCGGGCTCGTCGCCCTCGGCGCGTCGCTGGGCCTCTCGGCCGCGGGTGTCGACCTCCCCCCGATATCGCGGCAGAATCTCGCGATCGCCGCGGTGACCTGGCTCGTGGCCCTGCTCGGCGTTGCCATCTCGATCATCGGCAACGCCATCAGCCGGACGCGCGCCGTCGCTGCGCGTGCTGATCAGTCGACCCATCTCCACCGGGTCGCGCTCCATGAGGGCGTCGCCCGGGTGAACAGCCGCCGCGGTGAGGCGCGCACGTTCGGCAGCCTGCCGCCGGCACCCGGCGCCCAGCCCTACGGCATCTCCGAGCGGGGCGCCGTCGACCTCGCGGCGGCCTGGCTCCGGCATCTCGGCTGCGCGCCGACGGTCTCGGCCGTCCGCACCGAGGGCATCGACATCCGCTTCGGCACCTGCCTCGTACGGGTGGCGAGCCGGGACGAGGATGCGGCAGCATCCGTGCGCGAACTGGCGGGCTCCGTGGCGGCGCACCCGAATGCACGCGGAGTCGCCTTCTTCACGCGGGCGCTCGGCGAGGACGTCACGTCGTTCGCCGATCGTGCCGGCATCGCGCTGCTCGTGATGAACCCGGTCGCCGGGTCACTGCATGGCGCGAATCTCGAGGGCCGCGAGATCATGAAGGTCTCGCAGCGCGCCACCGAACGCGCGTCGACCTCCCCCGTTCCGGTGATGGTGTAGCCCTCCCCCGTCCGACCGGTTAGGGTTCCCCCAACTCCGCGCGTCTTGGGGTCGGCGGCGCGGAGACCGATCAGGGCATCAACCGGGGGGTCTGCCATGGCGAAACCACCAGCGCGCGACGGCACGTTCGACGGCGAGGTCGAGGTGAGCGACGGGAAGTACTGGACCTGGACCGGACCCGCGACGAGATGGATTCCGAGCGGCGCGGGCGTCGAGTACAAGGAAGCACCGGCAGACGGGGCGCTCGGCCAGTGATGGTCAAGAGGAAGAGGGCGAGCAGCGAGCCGGCAGCCGCGCCGCCCGCGACACCACCCGCCACGCCCGGGACCGACGCCGCGAAGGAGCCGCCTGAGAAGGACGCCGCCCCGATCGGCCGCGCACAGCGCTGGTCGGCCGCGACGAAGGAGGCGCGCGAGACCATCAAGTGGCTCGCGACCGCGATCGGAGCGGCCGCGGCGCTCGTCTTCGGGGCGGGGCCGCTGCTGACGACCACCGAGCTCGACATCGCGTCGTGGCCGCCCTGGCGGACCGTGGTGTGCCTCGTGGCGGCCGTCGTCGGCGTGGTCGGCGTCGTGCTCGTGATCTGGTCGCTCCTGAAAGCCCTGACACCGGAGGCCCTCACTCTCGATCAGCTGCCGCCGTCGACGGTCAGGCGGCTGGAGGACTCGGCGGAGACGTCCTTCCCCGGCGACATCAGCTCGATCGCCCAGCTCAAGCAGCGCTTCGGCGTCTACCGCGTGGCGATCTTCGAGCTCGGCAAGAAGGAGGCGCTCGCGACCACCGACGCCGAGCGGAAGATCCTCGGCGAGCTCATCGCGAAGAACCGCGACAACCTGAAGAAGCTGCGCGAGGTCGAGGACGCCATCCTGGAGCAGGGCGCGTTCGAGCTGACCCGCAGCAAGGTGACGGACCTGCTCGCCCCCGTGCTCGCCGGATCTGCCCTCGCGGTGATCGGCGTGGTCGCGTATCAGCTCGCGATGAGCGGGCCGACGGACCCGCCCGCGGCGGCGGCGTCCGATCAGATCGGCAGGCTGGTCGACAACGGCAGCATCGCCTCTACGCGCCTGTGGACGGCTCTCGATCTGAGCGCGTGCGAGGTGGACGCCGGCAGCATCCCGGTGCTCGTGTCGGGCGGGTCGGGCACCTCAGAGGATCCCTACTCGGTCACCACGATCCCTGCGCGGACCGCGTGCGCGGTCGTGTCGTTCACCGTCACCGACGACGTCGCGAACGTCGTCCTCCCCGAGGTCGAGAAGGTGACCGTGACGGTGACGCCGGCGCCCGCGGACTGACGCCGGGGCCGACTAGTTCAGCGCGCGGGTTCCGGCGGGGATCACCCCGTCGGCGTAGAGGCTCTGCGCGACGTCCTGCAGCGCGGTCAGAGCGACGCGCTGCGTCAGCGGGCCGTAGGAGATCCTGGCCACGCCGAGCTGCTCGT
Organism: Microbacterium terricola; assembly: GCF_027943945.1. Lineage (NCBI taxonomy): Bacteria > Bacillati > Actinomycetota > Actinomycetes > Micrococcales > Microbacteriaceae > Microbacterium > Microbacterium terricola. The sequence goes on from NZ_AP027141.1 coordinate 2,238,836, forward strand.
ACTCCCCCGCGGAGAGCGCGCCGGGCAGGCCGATGACGCTGACCTTGCGCTCGCCGATCCCGTCGACCAGGCGACGGGTGACGTCGGCGTCGAGGATGCCGGGAACGAACACGGTGGTGGCACCGGCGTCGAGGTAGGCGCGGCCGCGCTCGATCGCGTCGGCGATGGACTCCTCCACCGGACGGCCTCCGCCGCGGACGAACGCATCGGTGCGGGCGTTCAGCGCGAACGGGACGCCCTCCGCGTCGCCCGCGGCGATGATCGCCTGGACGACACCGACCGATTCGGCGAGCGGACGCAGCCGGTCTTCGACGTTGGCGCCGACGACGCCCACGCCGATCGCACGGCGCACCGTCTCGCCTGCGTCGTCGTAGCCGTCGTCCAGATCGGCCGAGACGGGCACATCACCGGCGGCGTTCACGATGCGGGCGACCATGTCGAGGGTGAGTTCGAGCGGGATCGTGCCGTCGGAGTAGCCGTACGTCGCGGCGATCGAGTGCCCCGCGGTGGCGAGGGCCTTCGTCTCGGGCAACGCGAGGATCGCCTTCGCGGAGACCACATCCCAGACGTTGACGACCCGGAGGATCGCGGGAGCGGAGTGCAGCTGAGAAAGGGTCTGTGCGCGGTCGGCCTGTGAACTCATGCCTCCACGCTAGTGCGCGCTCACAAGCCGAGGGCGATCACCAGGGTCGCGAGGGCGAGCACGGCGCAGGCCGGCGTCATCGTGGCGCGCTCCGCGCGACTGCGCGAGATCGCGTTCATCACGGTGCCGAGCACGAAATAGCCACACAGAACCCAGAGGGCGACGTCGACGAAGATCGTGTCGCCACCGGGGAGCAGCCCTGCCCCGCTCCACAGCAGCGCCGCGAAGGCCGCGTAGAGCACCACGGAGACGGCGCTGCCGATCCGCAGCCGGGTGGGGAGGACGCGGTGCTGGCCGCCCCACACGAATCGGCCCAGCGGGCGACCGGCCGCCACCAGCGTCTGCAGGAGGGCGAGCGCTGCGAGCAGCACCGTGGCGACGACGACGGCGATGAGCGTGAGTGCGGGCACTGACCGAGAGTAGCGGGTCGGTGCGGGCGAACCACGGCGTCCCTTGTACCGGCGGATCGACGGTCGTACGATCGGCGCAGAGGCCTACTGGGCGGGCATCGGGACCCGGGGGCACACGTCGCTGGGGGGCTCGATGCAACCGTTCGACCACATCAACATCCAACCGATGTTCCGCACCGACGCCGTGCCGTGCGACGGCACCGTCGGCGACATGATCCTGATCAGCCCGCTCGACCGAGGCGAGTTCGACCCCGAGCCGCAGGGTTCGGCCAGCCTGTGGGTCTGCATCAAGTCGTCTTGGGAGCCGGAGGGGATGCACGCCGTGTGGGCGCGTGTCGCATTCGACGGCGTCGCCCAATGCGATTTCGGCCCTGCCCCGACTCCGCCGCAGAACCGGCCGGAGTTGACGCGCGGCTGAACCGCTCCACCGCACACGCGCTGTCGCACGCCTTGCCGCGTGCGGGCGCCTTCCACAAGGAGGAATCATGCCGCAGTTCTCCGTCCGCTCGACAACCGACGACACCGCGATCGACGCAGCCAGCGAAGGCGGTGAGGCGATCCATGCCGAGAGCACCTCCACCGGGATGGCGGCGATCGCGGCCATCCAGCAGAGCCAGGCCCGGGCGCCACGGGTGCCGCCGTCTTCGCGCTGTCGAACAGCGAGGGCCCGGCGATCGTCGCCCTCCAGAAGCATCCGGCGGCGCAGGCTGTTGCCGTCTACGCCGAGAGCACCGGCAATGGATCGGCGGTCGCGTGCGTCCAGAACAATCCGAACTCCACCGCCGCCGCGCTCTACGCGAAGCACGTCACGGCGGGACCCGCGGGGTACTTCCACGGTGACGTGATCGTCACCGGGGACCTGTCGTTCCCCGGGATGGACTGCGCGGAGGAGTTCGATGTCGACGACACCGACGCGGCAGAGCCGGGAACGCTCATGTCGCTCGGGGATGACGGAGCGCTGGTCCCGAGTCGTGCCGAGTACGAACGGCGCGTCGTCGGGATCGTCGCCGGTGCCGGTGACTTCCGGCCAGGCATCGTCCTCGGCCGCGACCCGCAGCGACCGGCGGACGGCCGACGGCGGCCGATCGCTCTCGTCGGGCGGGCCTACTGCAAGGCGGTCGTCACCGACGAGGCCATCGAGGTCGGCGATCTGCTGACGAGTTCGGCCGTGCCGGGTCACGCGATGCGGGCCGCCGACCCCGGGCGCGCTTTCGGCGCGGTCATCGGCAAGGCGATGGCCCCGCTGCGCAGCGGGAGCGGGCTGGTACCCGTGCTGATCTCGCTGCAGTGAGGGGAATCGGCCATGGAGCAGGTCAGGCACTACGTCGGCGACAGTGGCAACACGACCGTTCGCGGATTCCTCGCGTCGGAGGCGGTCGACTTCGATCCCCCGAGCGACTCGCTGCGCCAGAACGTCAAGAAGGCCAACGTCCGCAGCGTGTACGAGCTTGCGGACGGGTCCACCGATGACGACGACGAGAATGAGATCCGGGACCGGATGTGCGCCTCCCAGAACAGCTACGAGCTGATCCGGATGTTCCAGATCATCGACAGGTGGGAGGGTCTGGACGATGAGCTGCCTGAGGGTCACCTCGACCAGATCGCGGCGAATCTCGCCCAGGTGCTCGATCAGAAGCTGTACGAGGTCTACGGACTGATCCGTCGGTACCGGGGCATTCTCGACTACGCCTCCCCTCCAACCCTCGGCGACTGCGTGCTCGAGATCCTCCGCCTGCCGTCGGTGCACATGCCCGGCGAGATCGACCGCCTCCTTGCACGGAAGGATGCGGTGCTGGGCGGGATCGCGAGCGTGACGATGCGTGAGCGGGTCGCCCCACGCGACGCCGCTCGCGTCATTCCGCAGGTGATCCAGGCGTGCATCGACCGAGGTCCACACCGCGTGAACGAGCTGGTCGCCCTCCTGCACGAGGCCAACTACACGACGCGGATCTGCGCGCCGCTCGCGAGACTGGACTATCGGCCGCTCTACGACGTGATCACCGACATGGTCAACCCGGACCCGCTGATCTCGAACACCCAGCGCACCGCGTGCCGCGACGCATGCCTGCGTCTGCAGCCGGAGTTCGCCGCCGCCCGCGACGCGGTCGACGACATCGGGCCCGGGCCGGCCAAGGCGACGGTCAACCGCTTCACCGCTGCGCTGAAGGCGGCGCTGGACAACTTCCCGACGAGTGTGCCGGCGCCCGGCGTCATCAGCGCGATCGCCGCGGCGATCGGCGGCGTCGCCTCGACGGTGGCCGATCTGATCACGACCGTGCAGAGCCTGCCGGACGAGCTCGGCGGCTCTCTCACGCTCGCGAGCCTGCTGAACTCGTCCGGCGACGACACTGCCCGCCAGCTCGTCGGCAAGCTCAACTCGCAGAACACGCTCGGTCACCTGTCGTTCGGGCTGAAGCTCGAACTGCTGAACGCGCTGCTTGACGGCTTCACGGTCGACGATGACGAGAACGCCATCAACCTGATCCTCACCGCCGCCCGCAACCGGGATCAGGCCGAGGTCTACCAGCTCGTCAGCGCGGCGGGGTGGGAGGCGCTCGACACGAGTGTGGACGGCGAGCAGTACGAGGAGCTGGAGACCACGCTGAACGATCTCAATTGACGGAGCGGGGTCGACGCGCCCGCTAGAGTCGTGGCCACTGCCGCGCGTGGTCGCGGCGAAAGGGAGCACACGCACCGTGAACAACGACTACTCAGGTCTCGCCGCCGGGCTCGGCGTCGGATTCTTCGTCCTGATGCTCGTCCTCTACTTCGCGATCCTGGGTCTGATGCTGTGGGTCAGCTATCTCATCCTGCGCACCGCCGTGAAGAACGGGATCCTCCTCGCCGACCAGGAACGCGCCAAGCGCGGCCCGATCGGCGCGGCCCCGCGGTTCGTGCAGCAGCCTCCGCCGCCGCCGCCCTACACGTGACCGTCGCCGTCAGCCCGCGAAATCCTCCGGGTCGACGTCGTCGAGGAAGCGCTTGAACTCGTCGAGGCGCGCGGCCGTGTCCGCATCCTCGTCGGTCAGCACGTCCGGCACGCTCGCCTCCTCCATCACGGCGTCGGCCACCCAGATGTCTGCGCCGACCCGGGAGCCGAGGGCGATCGCATCCGATGGCCTGGCGTCGACGACGCGCACCCCGTGCTCGCTGGCGACCGTGATCTCGGCGTAGAAGGTGCCGTCGTCGATGCGGGACACCTCGACGCGCCTCACCTCGGCCCCGAGCGTGTCGAGAAGAGAGCGCATCAGGTCGTGGGCCAGCGGGCGGGGCACGGTCGCGCCCTCGACCGCGACCAGGATGGACGTCGCCTCGAGCGGCCCGATCCAGATCGGCAGCACGCTGCCCTCGCCGGGGAGTTCGTCGACCGGCTTCAGCAGGATCACGTGCTGGCCGGTCGCGTCGAGCGCGACGCCGGCGACCCGGACCTGGACCATGGGACTTCCTCCTGCGAGATGTGCCTACATGCTAGGCGGGGTCGCCGACCGCGGCGAGGGTCTCCAACGCGTCGCCGGTGAGCCGCTGCGTCGTCCACTCGTCCATCGGCACGGCGCCGATCGCGCGGTAGAAATCGATCGACGGCGTGTTCCAGTCCAGCACCGTCCACTCGAGCCTGCGGTAGCCACGGGCGACGCACACCTCGGCGAGTGACGCGATCAGCGCCTTGCCGAACCCGCGTCCGCGCTCGGCCTGGTCCACGAACAGGTCTTCCAGCCAGATGCCGTGGGTGCCCGTCCACGTCGAGTAGGTGAGGAACCAGACGGCGATGCCGACGATGCGCCCCTGGCGCTCCACGACGTGCGCGAACGCGTGCGGAGCCTCGCCGAAGAGCGTCGCACGCACGGACTCGGCGGTGTTCTCGACGGCGTCGGGCTCGCGCTCGTAGTCGGCGAGGGCCTGGATGCAGGCGAGGATGCCGTCCTCGTCGCCCGGGCGGGCGGCGCGCAGGACGGCACCGTCGGTGAGGAGACGAGGATTCATGCGGCGGACCTCCGGCGGGAGACGAGGGTGGCGACGGCGCGCCACCCGACGAGGAAGAGCAGCAGCACGACGGCTGCGACCACCACGAACGCGACGGCGACGCCCTGCCCCGACACGGCGCGCAGCAGCATCCCGGCGATGACCGTCACGGCCCACACACCCAGCCCTGTGCGCACGGGCGCGATCGGCGACCGCCACGCCAGCGTGACGATCCAGCCCAGGGCGAGACCGGCGAGGAACGGCCACGCCGTGGTCCACAGCCCGTCGAGCATCGCCTCCTGGTGACTCGCTCGGCCGATCGCGGCGAACACGGTCACCAGGACGATGTCGAGACCGAGCGCGAGGGCTGCCCGGCGGGTCACCGTCGCGCCGCCAGGTCGGCGCCGAGCGCCTCGCGCTCGTCGAAGACGAAGCAGTCGCCGCTGAAGTGCGCGCCGCCGGCGTGCTCGAAGTAGCCGAGGATCCCGCCGTCCAGCTGCCAGGCGTCCACGCCGGACTCGCGCAGGTGGATGGCGGCCTTCTCGCAGCGGATGCCGCCGGTGCAGAAGCTCACGACCGTCTTGCCGGCGAGCTCGTCGCCGTGGGCGGCGACGGCATCCGGGAACTGGGTGAACCGCTCGATGCGCAGGTCCAGCGCACCGTCGAACGTCCCGTACTCGACCTCGAAGGCGTTGCGGGTGTCGAGCAGGACCACGTCGCGACCGGTGTCGTCGTGCCCTTGGTCGAGCCATCGGCGCAGCGTCTCCGGCTCGACCGCCGGCGCGCGGCCGGCCGCGGGGACGATCGTCGGGCGGTCCATGCGGATGATCTCGCGCTTGACCTTGACGAGCATCCGGGCGAATGGCTGCTCGGCCGACCAGCTGTCCTTCGTCGTCAGGGCGGCGAACCGGTGATCGGTGCGGAGGTCGTCGACGAATGACCGCAACGGCGCCTCGTCGCCGGCGAGGAAGAGGTTCACGCCCTCCTCGGCGAGGATGATCGTGCCCTTCAATCCGGATGCGGTCGCCCGCTCGCGCAGGAGGGGTCGCAGCCCCGCGGGGTCGTCGATCCGCGTGAACAGGTAGGCGGCGATGTTGAGGACCCGGGGCATGGTTCCAGCCTACGTGCGAGGTCATCTAGGCTCGGCCGCAGGCCGCCCGCCGCCCGACGGGTCGTGGCGAGAGGACCGACATGCGACTGGACACGCAGATCATCGACGCCGCCGCGGCGGCCGAGGGCTTCAGCGGCGTCGTCACGGTGGACACCGGCGCGCGGCGGGTGTTCGGGCGGGCATACGGCTTCGCGCACCGCGCGTTCGGCATCGTGACGGCGCCGGAGATGCAGTTCGCGGTCGCGAGCGGCAGCAAGACCTTCACGGCGCTCGCCGTGCTGCGGCTCGTCGCGCAGGGCGAGCTCGAGCTCGACCAGCCGGTGCGCGGCATCCTCGGCGACGACCTGCCCCTCATCGATGCCGCGGTGACGATCGGGCAGCTGCTGTCGCACACCTCCGGCATCGGCGACTACCTCGACGAGGACACCGACTGGGCAGCCGACGACTACATCCTCACGGCGCCGGTGCACACGCTGACGACGGCGGAGGCGTTCCTTCCGCTCATCGACGGGTTCCCGCAGAAATCGGCGCCCGGCGAGCGGTTCGCGTACTGCAACGGCGGGTACATCGTGCTCGCGATCGTCATCGAGCGGGTCACCGGCGAGACCTACCACGACGTCGTGCGCCGGCTCGTGTTCGCGCCGGCGGGCCTGGCGCACACCGACTTCCTTCGCCTCGACGAGCTGCCCAGCACGGCGGCGGTCGGCTACCTGTACGCGACGGGAGACCGTGCCAACACGCTCCATCTGCCGGTGATCGGCAACGGCGACGGCGGGGCGTTCACGACGGCGGGCGACCTGCACCGCTTCTGGCGCGCGTTCCACGCAGGGGCGATCGTCTCGACCGAGACGGTGGCTCAGATGACGGCACCCACCCTCAAGCTGCCCAAGGCGGAACTGGCATACGGGATGGACTACGGCATGGGCCTGTGGCTGCACACGTCGGGCCGGGCGGTCGTGATGGAGGGATACGACGCGGGCGTGTCCTTCGCGTCGACGCATATCCCGGCGGCCGCCACCACGGTGAGCGTGCTCGGCAACTCGTCCGAGGGCGCACGGCCGGTGATCGCGGCGGTCGACGCGGCGATCACGGCCGAGCTGGGATAGCGGGCGCTACGCCTGTGCGACCTCGAGCACGCCGTCGACCCGGCGGGGCACCCCGCGGTAGCCGTCCCTGAGCTCGTCCGGCAGAAGCGACTCCGGCGCGCTCTGCCAGGCCAGGGGCCGCAGGAAACGCCGGATCGCCGTGATTCCGACGGACGTGTGGAAGGAGTTCGTCGCCGGCCACGGCCCGCCGTGATGCTGGGCCCACGACACCCGGACGCCCGTCGGGTAGCCGTTGAACACGATGCGGCCCGCCGTCGCGGCGATCTGCGGCAGGATGCCGGCGACGGTCGGCAGGTCGTCGTCCTCGACGTGCAGGGTCGCTGTCAACGAGTCGGGCACGGCCTCGAGGGCTCCGAGCAGCTGCGCGGTGTCGTCGTAGTCCACGAGCAGCACCAGCGGCCCGAAGGCCTCGACGGTGTGCGCGGGCGTGAGCTGCGCGGCGTGGACGCGCAGCACGCGCGCCTCCACGGCCAAGCCCTCGCCACCGAGATCCTCGGCCGAGCCGAGCAGCGACTCCACAGCGGGCGCCTCGGAGAGCTCCTTCTCCGCGGCGCGGAACGACGACAGCACCCGGTCGTTGAGCAGCACACCGGGAGCCGCATCCTTCATCGCGGCGACGACCTGGGCGGCGAACACGTCTGCGCCCGCGCCGGCGGGCACGAACGCGACCCCCGGCTTGGTGCACAGCTGGCCGGCCGAACCCGTGACCGAGCCGGCGAGGCCGGTCGCGATCGCCTCACCGCGCACCCTCAGCGCCTCCTCGGCGACGATGAGGGGGTTCACGCTCTGCAGCTCCCCGTAGAACGGGATCGGCCGCTCTCGCTCGTCGATCACCGCACGCAGATGGGTCGCCGCACCGAGCGAACCCGTGAACCCGACCGCCGCGACACCAGGGTGGCCCACCAGCCGGGATCCGGCGGCCTGACCGTAGACGATTCCGAGGGTTCCCTGAGGCGCTCCTGCACGCTCTGCGCCGACGCGCAGCGCTTCGTAGCTGGCGCGGGAGGTGAGCGGGTGGGCGCTGTGGGCCTTCACGATCACGGGGTTGCCCGCGGCGAGGGCGGAGGCGGTGTCGCCGCCCGGCACCGAGAACGCGAACGGGAAGTTGCTCGACCCGAACACCGCCACGGGGCCGATCGGAACCAGCATCCGCCGCACGTCCGGCTGCGGGCCCATCGGCGTCTCGCCGGCGTGATCGATCGCCGCTTCGAGGAAGCCGCCCTCTCGCACCGCGTCGGCGAACAGTCGCAGCTGATAGGTCGTGCGCGTCAGTTCGCCGTTCAGGCGTACCGCCGACAGGCCGGTCTCGGCGGCTGCCGTGTCGACCAGCACGTCGCGTCTTTCGTCCAGAGACGCAGCGAGCGCGTCGAGAAGATCGGCGCGCCATGTGCGGGGATGCTGCTCCAGCTGCTCGAGGGCGCCGACGGCGCGTTCGACAATGGCGTCGACGGCGTCGTCCGGGGTGGGCTCGATTCCGGTGTCGGTCCGTGTTCCGGTGCGCGGGTCGGTCGTGGTGAGCGTGCGAGACATGAGTCCTCCGGTGGGAGATCGGGCGTGAGGCCGGTCAGGCGCTGTCGCGCGCGACCAGGGTGAAGCCGAGGTCGACCGACACGGAATCCGCGTCGGGGTTGGCGATGCGTTCGAGGATGAGCTCGCCGGCACGGCGCCCGATGCTGTCGTTCGGTGTCTGGATGGTGGTGAGCGCGGGGTGCAGGTACCGGCTGATCTCGAAGTCGCCGAACCCGGTGATGGCGATGTCGCCAGGCACCTTGAGCCCGCGCGTCTGTGCTGCCAGCACGGCTCCGGTCGCGAAGATGTCGCTCGCGCAGACGAGCACATCGGTCTCGGGATGCTGTTCGAGGACCTGGTCGAGCACCCAGCCGCCGGCTTCGACGCTGATGCCGCGCGCACCCGTGTCGAGGATGCGGACCCGCTCTTCTGGCCGCAGCCGTGCGAGGGCGTCGCGGAACCCGTCGCGTCGGGCGTGTGCGCGCGAGTCGGCGCCGGTCAGCCATCCCGCGAATGTGGGGTGGCGGTAGCCGGCACCGAGGACGTATTCGACGATGGCGCCGAACGCGTCGCCGTTCGAGAAGCCCACCAGCGAGTCGATCGGGTCATCGGACCAGTCCCAGGTCTCGACGATGGGGATACGCGATCGCTGCAGCAGCTCACGTGTGCCCGGGGTGTGCGAGGCGCCGACCATCACGATGCCGTCGGGACGGCGACCGAGGAATGCCCGGACGACCTGCTCTTCTCGGGCGGCGTCGTATCCGGTCGCGCCGAGGAACAGCTGGATGCCGGCGGCGGAGAGCACGGCTTCGAGTCCGTGCACGGTGTCGGCGAAGACCGAGTACGACATCGCCGGCATGACGGCGGCGACCGTGCCGCTGCGGTTGGATGCGAGGTTGCTGGCTGCACGGTTGGGGACGTAGTCGGTGGCCTCGACGGCGCGCATCACCGCCTCGTAGGCGGCCACGGAGACCTGATCGGGACTGCGGATGGCGCGTGACACCGTCGACGGCGACACCCCGGCGAGTGCGGCGACCTCGTCGAGCGTGACGGTGCCGGTGTTGCGCCGGGTGATCCGAGGGGCGGTGAGGTCATCGGATTCGGTCACAGGAGCCTCCTCGCGGCGAGATTCGTCATGAGAGCCGTGACTCCGAACACCCACGGGTCGCACTCCTCGCTGTGCCGAACGACGTTGACCAATGCGCCCAGCCCGGCCGAGCGGATCGTCACGACGTCGTCCAGCCTATGGGTGAAGCCCATGCCCGGCGCGTCACGGTCTTCGATCGGCGCGAAGAGCGTGCCGAGCATGAGGATCGCGCCGTCGGGGTACTGATGGTGAGGGCCGATCAGCTGGCCCACGAGGTCGAGCGGATCCCGGCTGATCTGGCCCATGTCCGACGACGCGTGCATCACGAATCCATCGGCGCCGCGCACGTCGACGCTCACGACCATCGCTCGGACGTCGTCGATGCCGAACGAGCCGTCGAACAGCCTGATGAACGGCCCCGTGGCACAGGACGCGTTGTTGTCCTTGGCCTTGGGGAGGAGCAGTGCGCTGCGCCCCTCGATGTCGCGCAGATTCACGTCGTTGGCGAGGGTGGCGCCGACCACCGACCCGCGCGACGACACCACGAGCGCGACTTCCGGCTCGGGATTGTTCCACGTCGACGAGGCCAGCACGCCGATCTGCTCCCCGGTGCCCCGTGCCGACAGGGGCATGCCCTTCGTGAAGATCTCGGCGTCCGGCCCGATCCCGACTTCGAGATACTGCGACCAGAGCCCTTCGTCCACGAAGAACTGCTTGAGTTCGGCGGCGCGCTCCGAGCCGGGCACGATGCCACGCAGGTCGCCGCCGATCCGGGTCGAGATCACTTCCCGCAGCGCCGCGGCGGCCTGGTGGTCACCGCGAGCACGCTCCTCGATGACACGCTCGATCATCGACACCGCGAAGGTGACCCCGGCCGCCTTCACCGCCTGCAGGTCGTGGGGTGCCAGGAACCACGGGCGACCCGGGTCACGGCGGTCGAACGGCGTGTTGGCGTGGATGTCCGTCAGCGTTCCGAGCGACGCTCCCGCGGCCTCGCGTGCGGCGGCGGCGGGTTCCGGATGCTCGGCCAGGGCACTCACGGTCGCGTATCCCCCGGCGAGGGAGCGAACATCCTCCCCGTCGATCAGCACGGGCGTCGGCCCTTCGACGTCCGGCTGCCAGACGCGTCCGATCAGCGTCGCGTCGACGGCGTCGACGGGGAGCGTCTCATCGAGAGCAGGGAACCACGGGTGGGTCGTCATCGATGATCCTTTCTCAGCGTCCATGGAATTCGGCTGGGCGCTTCTCGGCGAACGCTGCTCGCCCTTCGGCGGCGTCTTCCGTCGCGAAGCAGATCGTCTGCAGGTCGCGCTCGTAGCGCATCGCATCGTCGAAGGGCATCGTGTATGCGGCGCGCAGATTGGCTTTCGCCGTCTGGGCTGCGATCGGAGGTCGCGACGCGATGACCTGCGCGAGCTCGCGGGCCCGGCCCAGCAGCTCGGACTGCGGGTGTACTTCACTGACGAGACCCCAGTGGTGGGCGGTCGCCGCGTCGATCGGGTCACCGGTGAGGAGCATCAGCGCCGCGTTGCTCGCCCCTGCGGAGTGCGCGAGGAAGGCGCTCATGCCCCCGCCGCCGATCCAGCCGAGCTTGATCTCGGCGGCCGCGAGCTGTGCGTTCTCCGAGGCGAGCCGGATATCGCAGATCATGGCGGTTTCGACTCCGCCGCCGAAGGCGTACCCGTTGATCGCGGCGATGATCGGCTTGCGGACCTCACGCAGTGCGTCGCAGTAGTCGACCCGATTGCGGAACTCCCATGGCGTCGCATACTCGTCGAGCGTGCGGATGTCCGAACCGGCGCAGAACGCCCGCTCTCCCGCGCCGGTGAGCACGACAGCGCGCACGGAGTCGTCATCGTTGACCGCGTGCGCGAGCCGGGTGAGCTCCTTGGACATCGCGGGGGTCACGGCGTTGAGCTTCTGCGGACGATTCAGGGTGATCGTGACGACATGGCCGTCGGACTCGACCGTGACCTCGTCTATTCCACTCGTGATCATGATGCGATCCCCTCGTTCACAAGACGCCCGGTGGCGTCATGATGGATGCGGTCCAGCCGCGCCAGTACGTCAGCAGCCCGCGTCCGGTCGATCAGCGCCGTGCGGAGAGTCTCCGAGAGAAGCGCCTGCACGGCGGTGAACCCTTCGAAGCGGGGGCGGATCCACGCGCTCTCGATCGTCGATCGGGTGCGCAGATAGAAGTCGCCGACCGGCGCGTTCACCGCCCGGCTCTCCCATCCCGCCCGCATCGCCGGCTGCCCCTGGTGGGCGGGGATGAAGCCGGCCTGAGCATCGTCGGACAGCAGCCAGGCGAGGTGGCGGCGCAGCTCCGTGGTCGGATCGCAACGCCGGGTGACCGCGATGCCGGTGCCGCCGATCGTCGAGCCGCTGCGTCCATCCGGGCCCACGGGGCTCGGCCCGTACACGACCGGGGTCGCACGCTCGCGATCGGCGTATCCCACGTAGCCGTAGACGAGCGGGATGTACGCGATGTCGTCGGTGCCGACCATTCGCTCGAGCAGGTCGATCGGGTTCTGCGTCTCGCTGTGGGCGGGTACGAGCCCGGCAAGTTCGGCGAGGATGCCGAACGCGGTGGCGCCGACATCGGGATCGACGATCCGCTCCGCCGCACCGGTGGCGAGCGGCGCGCCGAGGCTCTGGCACACCGAGGCGAAGGTGAGGTAGGCGTGCGGACCTGAGAGCGAGAGGGCGACCGTCGCTGAGCGGGCGAGCTCGAGCACGTCGTCCCATCCGGTCGGCTCGACGTCCGCGAGGTCGGCACGCCGTGCGCTGACCTGCGTGGCCGCATCCAGCGGCAGCGCCCAGGTCCGGCCGCCGAGCCGATACGACTCCAGCGACGGACCGACCGCCCTGCGGGCGACGTCATCGACGAAGGTCTCCCCCATCACGTCCTCCATCGCGCGGAGGCAGCCGCTCGAGAGCGCGTCGCCCAGGTGGGGGTGATCGAGGACGATCAGGTCGTATCTGTCGGCGAGATCCTCCAACGGCGCGGACTCGAACCCCTCGAGCGAATGGACGTCCCAGCGCAGCTCATCGCCATCGGCCGCGAGGATCGGGGCACCCGCCTCGAGAGCGGCCCGCCCTCGGGGATGGTCCCAGGTGAGTCCGACGAACGAGGCCATTCTCACGCCTCGGTGGAGGCGACGACGCCTGCGGCGAGCAGGCCGGCGACCTCGTCGTCCACGAGACCGAGCCCGTGCAGGATCTCGCGCGTATGCTCGCCGGTCTGCGGCGCGCCTCGATCGATCCGCGCGGGAGTCCGCGAGAAGCGATAGGGGAATCCGGGGGTCTTCACGACGCCCTCTGTGGGGTGCTCGTATTCGACCAGCGTGCCGTTGTGGGCGATCTGCTCGTCGTCGACGAGGTCCGCGTACGAGTAGACCGGGGCCACCCAGAGCCCTGCCGGCTGCATGAGCTCGAGCCACTCGGCGGTGGTGCGCGTCCGCAGCTTGTCGGCGACCGCGACGTAGATCTCGTCACGGCGCGTCCAGCCGTCCACCTCTCCGTCCATGTCGGCGAACGACGGCTCATCGATGAGCTCACCCAGCGTGGGCATGTGCGGCATCGCGAGCGCGAGGTAGCCGTCCGCCGTCGCGAAGGCGCCATACGGCGCGCGGATGTAGACGTGCGCGTGGGGCTGCTCGCTGCGCTCCTGCGGCACGTTGCCCATTGTGAAGACCGAGATCTCCTGCATCTGCAACGTGGTGATCACGTCGAGCATGTTGACGGTGACCTGCTGGCCTTCGCCGGTGCGCTCCCGATGCAGCAGCGCCGCCAGCACCGCTTCGAAGGCCGTGGACGCCGTCACCGCGTCGACGAGGTACTGCCCGGCCGCCTGAGGCGGCGAGCCTTCCGCGCCGGCCGAGAGCATCGCGCCACTGAGCGCCTGCAGCAGGAGGTCCTGGCCGGGTCGATCACGGTATGGGCCGTCCTCGCCGTACCCCGAGATCGAGACGTAGACGAGCCCGGGATTGATCTCGCGCAGCGATTCGTAGTCGACTCCGAGACGGGCCGCGACCCCCGGCCGGTAGTTCTGGAGGAAGACGTCCGACTCGGCCACCAGCCGGTAGAGCAGCTCGCGACCCTCCGGCGCCTTGAGGTCGACCGCCAGCGAGCGCTTGTTCCGGTTGAGCGAGAGGAACGAGACGTTGATCTTGTTGCCCTTCGCTCCGCCGGCCGCAGCGTGCCGCTGCCACTCGCCTCCGGTCGGCTCGACCTTGATCACGTCGGCGCCGAGATCGCCGAGACGCTGTCCCGCGAACGGTCCTGCCATCGCGATGGAGCAGTCCAGCACGCGGTAGCCGCTCAGAATGCCCGGGGCAGCGGGTCGGGGTTCGGTCATGTCATCGTCCGATCAGGGGTCGCAGTGGGTGGAGTGCTCAGGACGCGGCACCGGCGGGCTGACCGCCGATGCCGCGGATGCGGGCGCCCGAGGCGCTGACATCCTGCTCACCGTCGAGCAGCTGGATGGTCATGTCGTAGGAACGGGATTCTCCGTGGGCGAGCCACGTGAGACTCCCGTTCTCGCGTGCCGCGGACTCGCCGGTGACCGGGGTGCTCGACGGTTCGAGGCCGACCGCGTATTGACCCGCGCGCAGGTTCTGCCACTCGAAGAAGTACGGCTGGGCGGCCGCATCCCATGACACCTCGATGCCGCGCGCGCCGTCGGACGCATGCAATGCCACGCGGTGCCGCCCGTCCGTCCCCGCGACGAGTCCGTGCTCCCACACCTGCTCGACGAAGCCGTCGACCGGCGCGGGAAGGGTGTCGTAGGTCACGCCCTGCTGCATCGTCGACTCCGACGCCCAGATGTGCTCGGTGATCGGCGCGACGAGCACGGTGCCCTCGTCGACAAAGGGATAGCCGATGTTGAGGTGGTACAGGAACATGTGCGGGGTCGGCTCGAAGCCGAGGTTGTCGACGACGTCGCGCACGCGGACCGTGGCGCCGAACATGTCGATCTCGATGGTCCGGGTCAGCCGTAGGTGCTCACCGAAGGAGGTCGCCTGGATCACTTCGCCCACGACGCGGAGCGTGCCGCCACTCTCTTGCCAGTCCTCCTCGACCCGCAGCAGACGGGCCGGAATAGCCGTGAGTCGGCCGTGCAGCCCGTGGCGCACGGTCTGCTTGGGCGGATACGCGTAGTGGGTCGCGTCGTACTCGCCGCCGAAGAGCGCATGATCGAGCCCGCCCGTGACGAGCAGACCGTCGAGGGCGCGGAGCCAGGACAGTCCGTCCTCGGCGTCTGACTCATGCAAGCCGGGATGACGGAACCCGTTGCCGCTGCGCCAGCCGAACGGCACCCCGCGGAACCTGGCCCCACCCAGATCGAAGGCACGGTCGATGAGCACTTCGATCTCGAGGCCGACCGCGTTGCGCAGGATGAGCGCGCGCACCCCCTCTTCCCGCCCGTTCTTGAGCACGACCTCCTGCACGCCGGCGAAGGCGGCGAGATCTCCGGTACGGCGACGGAGGTCGGCGGTGGTCGGCGGTGTCGGCTGCGATGCCATCAGGTTCACTCCATGATCCAGCCGCCGTCGACGTTGATCGTCTGTCCGGTGACGAATGCGGCATCCGGACCGACGAGGAACGACACGACTGCGGCGAGTTCGGCGTCGGTCCCCCGACGCTTGATCGACTGGCGGTCGATCACGAATTGGTTGTATTCGGCCGGGTTCTCATGGATCTCCTCGGCCTTGGTGGGGAAGGCGCCAGGCGAGACGCCGTTGACGCGGACCCCGGATGCTCCGAGCTCACGCGCGAGCGCGCGGGTCAGACCCACCGACGCCCCCTTGGTCGACACGTAGCTCGCGAGGTTCGCCCAGCCGCCGTGGAACGTGATCGACCCGATGTTCACGATCGAACCGGCGCCTCGATCGGCCATCCGTCGCGCCGCACCCTGCGCGGCGAGGAAGTAGGCGGTCTGGTTCACCCGGACGACGTCCTCGTACTCGTCCTGCGAGATCTCGAGGAACGGCGTCGCGGGGTAGATCGCCGCGTTGTTCACGAGGGCCGTGAGCGGGCCGAGCTCGGTCTCCGTCTCGGTCAGCGCCGCCTCGATCGCGGCACCGTCGCGGAGGTCGACGGCGAGCACGCGGTGCGGGATGCCCTCGGCATCGAGCAGACCCGCGGTCTCGCGCAGCAGGT
The DNA here is from genome assembly GCF_027943945.1 of Microbacterium terricola. Taxonomy (NCBI): domain Bacteria; kingdom Bacillati; phylum Actinomycetota; class Actinomycetes; order Micrococcales; family Microbacteriaceae; genus Microbacterium; species Microbacterium terricola. Next base: position 2,254,827 of record NZ_AP027141.1, read on the forward strand.
CACCCTCGCGACCGAGAACGCCGATGGAGAACCCGTCGGCACCCAGCCGCAGCGCGATGGCGCGGCCGAGTGCACCTCCGGCCCCTGTGACCAGGGCGGAACCGCGGGGTGCCGACGGGTTCGTCGTCATCGTCAGACACCCACCTTCGTCAGGATGTCGTCGACGAACTTCTTCGCACGCGGCACGTCGCTCTCGTCGAGGTGCTCGATGATCAGCGGCACGTTCGGGCTCTTCTCCGCCAGGCGGCGCACGTAGAACTCGTAGTCGAGCGAGCCGAGGCCGGCGGCCGGCAGCTCGATCTCGCCGACGCCGCGGAAGGTGTGCGATTCGAGCGCGTCGGCGTCGCCGATGTCGGCGTGCTTCTCGCTCTTGTCATCGCCCGAGCGCTTCACGTCCTTGGCGTGGGCGATCCGGACGCGGTCGGCAAGGCTGTCGAAGACAGCGCCGAGCACTTCCTGCTGCTTGTCGATGTTGTGCGTCTCGAAGTAGTTCGTCGGGTCCATCAGAAGCTCGATGCCCGGCTTTCCTGCGAGGTCTGCGAACACGCGCTCGGTCTCCTCGAGCGAGCCGATGACGTTGTTGACGTACGTCTCCAGGAGGAAGGTCGCGCCGTGATCGAACGCCGTCTGACGCAGGTCGTCGAGGACGGCCAGGGCGGTGTCGTATCCCTCAGCCGTCTTGTTCTTGTCGTCGTGCACCCAGTCGCTCTCGGCGTTGAAGGTGCCCGACTCCGAGATCACGTACGGTGTGCCGAACGCGCGGGCATTGCGGATGATCTCCTTCAGGTAGTCGACACGGCGCGCGCGCTCGTCCAGGTCGGGGTGCACGATGTTCGTGTAGCCCGAGATGGCGCAGATCGGCAGGTCATGCGCACGGAACGTGTCGCGCACGCGCTTGGCCTTCTCCGCGGTGATCTGCCCGGCACTCAGGTCGATGTCGGTGAAGTGCAGATCGAGCTGCACGGTGTTGAACCCGAGGTCGCGGATCTTGCGCGCGGTCGTCTCGAGGTCGTACGGGAAGTATCCCGAGAAGATGCCGACTTGAATCATTGGTCTTGCTCCTTTGCAGTGGGTGGTTCGTCGGAAGGGTGTGGGTCGAGGGTCAGACGGAGATCTCGTCGATGCGCACCGGGCGATGCTCGGCGATCGAGCGGTAGCCGGCCTCGATCAGGGCGATCGTCCGGACGTTGTCTGCCACGGTGAGCTCGGGCTCGGTGCCGGTCGCGAGCGCGTACTGCAGCTGTTCCATCACGCCGATGAAGGCGTGCGGGAACCAGTGCGTCTCCCAGGTCGGGCTCACCCAGGCACCGTCGGTGGTGAGCGTGGAGGCGTAGGTCAGCGTGGACGGCTCGCCGGTGGGCCAGCCGATCGTGCCCTTCGCCACGCCCTGCGTGCCTTCGACGCGCCAGGTGATCGACACGTCGGAGTCGAATCCCTCCTCACGGGGACCCGACCAGACATCCTCGACCGACATCGCCAGCACGCCCGAGCGGAACCTCAGCGTGGAGACGACGATGCCGTCCTCGTGGGCGAACTCGGTGCGCGGGTCGGTACGCGTCGCGGTGTAGATCTCCTCAGGCTCGCCGAAGAGGAACCGCAGCGCATCGAGGTGGTGCACGCTCATGTTCGCGAGGGTGAGCCGGTCGTACCCCTCCAGGAACGTCTGCCAGTGCGGGATCGCGTGCATGTTGATGGTCGCGAACACGACTTCGCCCAACTCCCCGCCGTCGAGGATCTGGCGGAGCACGCGGATGGACTGGTCGAACCGCATGTTCTGGTTGACCGAGAGCACCTTGCCGGCCGCGGCGGCCTCATCGCGCAGGGCCGCTGCCTCTTCCAGCGTCAGGGCGAGCGGCTTCTGCGCGAGGATCCCCTTGACGTGGTCCTGAGCGAGCGCCGCCCGGATGAGCGCGGGCTGCTGGTCGGGCGGGAAGGCGATGTCGATGATGTCGATGTCCGTGTCGGCGATCAGCTCCAGCGGCGTCGCGTGGACGGTGGGGATGCTGTACCGCTCGGCGAGCGCGCGTGCCTTCGACTCGGTGCGGGACGCGATCGCCGCCACGGTGAATCCCGCTTCACGGTAGGCCTCGAGGTGCACGTCGGCCATGATCATCCCCGCGCCGATGGCTCCGATCCGGTAGCCCGACTCCCTGACCTCCACGTCAGGTGCGAAGGTCTTCGCTGCTGCTGAACCCATGGTGGTTCGTTGTCCTTTCCTCGCGACTCTGCGATCCGGAAGTTCCTGCCGGCAGTGGCTTCACTGTCGATCCTAGCCCGTTTTGATAGCGCTACTGGCAGCGCTGTCAAAGTTACGGTAATGTCCCTCGCAGCATTCGTCAACACACAGCGGAGAGGCGAACGCACAGCCAGCCGATGTCGGCGGCGAATCGGCCGGACGCACGGTCGGACGCATATTCAAAGGAGAAGAAATGCAGTCATCACGCACCCGAAACCGGGGTGTCGCAGCGGCAGCCATCGCCGTCACGGCCCTCACCGTCACCCTTCTGAGCGGGTGCACGTCGGCACCCGCAGACAACACCGGCGGCACCGAGTCCGGCGGCGCAGAGCCCGAGAAGTTCGTGATCGGGTTCCAGCAGCCGCTCGGCGGCCAGGCCTGGCGTGAGATGGGCCTCGCTTCGCTGCAGGCCCTGGCCGCCCGCCCGGAGTACAAAGACAAGGTCGAGGTGAAGATCGTCCGCACGAACGACAACGACGCGGCCCAGCAGAACGCCGCCATCCAGAACCTGATCGCGGAGGGCGTCGACGCCATCCTGTTCGATCCCGCATCGGCGACCGGCGCGGACGCCGCGATCGCCCAGGCCGAGGCAGCCGGCATCCCGGTCTTCGCGAACGGTGGACCGTACGACAACGACTACGTGTACGTCGTGTCCACGGACTGGGCGAATGCCGGAACCGTCGGCGCGGAGTGGCTCGTCGGGCAGCTCGGCGACAACAAGGACGTCGCCGTCCTCGAGGGCCTCGCCGGCGTGCCGCTGAATGACGGCTCGATGCCCGGCGTCGAGGAGATCCTCACCTCCGGCGGTGCGAACATCGTGGCACGCGGCACCAACGGCTGGAACGAGGCCGACGCACAGAAGGCGATGGCGCAGATCCTGCAGTCCAACCCGGATGTCGGCGGCGTCTACTCCTTCCTCACCGGCGGGCAGGGCATTCCGGCCGCGTTCGCGGATGCGGGTATCGACTTCGTTCCCGTGGTCGGCGGCTCGGGCTACAACGGCGAGGCGTGCACGCTCGTCGAGTACGCCGATGACGGCCTCGTCGGCAACATGGTGTTCGGCCAGCCCGCGATCTACGCGAAGGGCCTCGAGCAGGCCGTCGCGCTCCTCGAGGGCGAGGACGTTCCGCAGGAGCAGCTCTTCCCGCCGCTGGAGATCACCGTGGACAACGCGGCGGACTACTGCCTGCCGGATCAGGCCGACAACTTCCAGCTCGGCTACGACTTCCCCGGTCTCGACCTGACCGTGGACGAAGTGCTCGCCTTCTACCAGAAGTAATCGCGCACCGACGTCCGAGGAGACGCTGTGGACAACCTGACCATCCGGAGCACCGCGCCAGACGCGGTGCTCCGGACGGAGCCACTGCTGGTGGCCTCCGATCTGACCAAGAGGTATGGCGCCGTGCGCGCCCTGGAGGGCGCGAGCTTCACCTGCCTGCCGGGAGAGGTGCTCGCCCTGGTGGGCGAGAACGGTGCCGGCAAGAGCACGGTGTCGCGCATCCTCGCGGGAGCGACCGAGCCGACCAGCGGGGCGATCACCTTGAACGGCGAGCCCTTCGCCGTCGGCTCGATCGCCCAGGCGCGCGAACGGGGCGTCGCCTGCGCCTTCCAGGAGCTCGCGCTCGTGCCGGACTGGACGATCGCGGAGAACCTGCTCCTGCCAGAGCGGCGCGGACGCGGGATGTTCTCACAGCGCTCGTCGCGGGAAGACGCCGAGCGGCTGCTCACGACGTTGGACGTGACCCATCTGAACCCGGCGGCGGTGGTCGGCGATCTGCGCCTGGCCGACCGCCAGGTCATCGAGATCGTGCGAGCCATCTCGGCCGACCCGAGATTGCTCATCCTCGATGAAGCCTCGTCGGCGTTGAGTCCCGTGGGGGTCGAGTGGCTCTTCGAACGGATTCGCGAGCTCACCGCCCAAGGCGTCGGCATCATCTATGTCTCACATCGCCTCGGCGAGATCTCCGAGATCGCCGACCGCGGAACGGTGCTCCGCGACGGTGCGTCCGTCGGCGAGTTCTCACGCGGGTCCTGGTCAGACGATGACCTCGTCTCCCTCATGGCCGGCCGCACCGCGCGGCGCCACTTCCCCGATGCTCCACCGGCCCCCGCCGCCGACGCACCGGCGGTGCTCGACGTACGCGGCCTGCGCTCCGAGGGCCTGGTCGGCGTCGACCTGGTCGCCCGCCGCGGCGAGATCGTCGGGATCGGCGGGCTGCAGGGCCAGGGTCAGACCGAGCTGCTGCGCTGCCTGTTCGGCGCGGCCCCGGCCGTCGCCGACCAGTGGAGCGTGGGCGGCAAGCCGGTGCGTCGCCTCACTCCCCCGCGTGCGGTCCGGCGCGGTGTCGGCTTCGTTCCCGAGGACCGCAAGACCGAAGGCCTCGCGCTCGCGCTGAGCGTCGGCGAGAACCTGCTGGCGCCCTGGCTCCGGCCGGTCGCGGCCGGCGGGCAGCTGCAGCTGCGTCGGGAGCGCCCGTGGATCGAACGCGTGCTCGGCGGCCTGAGCGTTCGCACCCGTGGACCGGACGAGCCGGTCGGCTCCCTGTCCGGCGGCAACCAGCAGAAGGTGGTGTTCGGCCGCTGGATCGACCGCGAACGCTCCGTCCTCCTGCTGCACGATCCCACCCGCGGCATCGACGTGCGGGCGAAGCAGGAGCTGTACCAGGCGATGCTCGAGCTCGCCGCATCGGGGGTTGCGATCATCTGGTTCTCAACGGAAGTGGAGGAGCTCGTGCACATGTGCCACCGGGTCGCCGTGCTCTACCGTGGGCGCGTCGCCCGCGTGCTGGAGGGCGAGCAGATCACCCCTGACGCGATCGTCGGAGCGGCGGTGGGAACCGCATGAGCCCCACGACCACCACCATCCCCGCACCGATGCCGAGAGTCGGGCCCATCCGCTCCGGCACGCGGCGCATGCGCTATGACGGGGCACTGGCTCCCGTGCTCGCCTTCGTGGTGTTCTTCGGCGTGTACCTCGCCGTCAACCCCGGCCTGCTCACCCGGTTCCAGCTCCAGTCCGCCGCGAACCTGATCGCCCCGCTCGCCCTCATCGCGCTCGGGCAGCTGCTGATCGTGCTGATCGGCGGCATCGATATCTCCATCGGAGCGATCACGAGCCTGTGCAACGTCGTCTTCGCGACTCAGATCGCGGGCCTCTCCGCACCGGGGGCGCTCCTGGCCTGCATCGCCGTCGGCGTGCTCTGCGGCGCGATCAATGGCGTGCTGGTCGCGTACGTCAACCTGCCCGCCATAGCCGTCACCCTGGCCACCGCCTTCATCTACGCGGCTCTCGCGCGACAGATCCTCGACCGCCCTGGCGGTGCTCTCAGCAGCGAGATCTACCAGGTCACCAGCGGCGAGCTGGTTCCGTTCGTGCCGATCGCACTGGTGTGGGTGGCGCTGATCGCCACGGGCCTGTGGCTCTTCCTCCAGCGCACCGCGTTCGGGCGGCAGGTCTACGGTGTCGGCTCGGGCCGGGCCGCTGTGCAGTCCGCGGGGCTGAAGCCGCGGCTGACCATCCTGGTGACCTTCATGGTCTCCGGCGGGATCGTCTCGCTCGGCGCCGTACTCCTGGCCGGATCGACGCTCACCGGTGACCCGCGCAGCGGCGACCCGTACCTGCTCAACTCGATCGCCGTGGTCGCACTGTCCGGTGCCGCCTTCGCCGGCGGGCGCGGCAGCATCCTCGGCACGGTCCTGGCCGCCGCCGTCCTCGGCATGGTGGGCAACCTGCTGTTCTTCGCCGGCATCAACTCGTACTGGCAGTACGTGATCAGCGCGCTGATCATCCTCGCCGTCGTGGTGATTCCGCGCGTCGGACAGTTCGTCATCCAGCAGTCGGCGCTTCGAAGGGGGCACCATGAGTGACACGCAGACCGTCGTCGCGGAGGACGCGACCGAGGGCTCGCCTTCCGCCCAGAGCGGGTTGGCCCGCCTGGTCTCGAGGATGCCGCGAGCTGGATGGGGCATTGCGATCTTCATCGCACTGTTCGTCATCGGCGGGCTGCTGCGCCCGTCGCTGTTCACACTCCCGGGACTCATCAGCACGGCGACGTTCGCCGCGATCCTCGCGGTCGCGTCGTACGGGCAGACGATCGCGGTCATCCAGGGCGGCATCGACCTGTCGGTGCCGAACACCATCGCGTTCGCCGCACTGGGCTTCCTGACCTGGAACGCCTCGTTCGGACCAGTGATCGCCCTCCTGCTCGCGCTCGCCGGCGGTCTGGTCATCGGCATCGTCAACGGTGTGATCGTCGCCAAGGTCGGCCTCACGCCGATTGTGACGACCATCGCGATGAACGGGCTGCTCTTCGGCGTGGTGCTCCTGAACTTCCCCCTGTCCGAGCTGACGGTCGTGCCCGACCTCGTGACCTCGTTCACGTCCGCTCGCGTCGACCTGGCCGGCCTTCAGATCGCGATCGTGCTCCCGATGGCACTGCTGCTGATGCTGCTGCTGCAGGCCGTACTCAGCTACACCGGCTGGGGACGGTCATTGTTCCTCGTGGGATCACGGGAGGATGCCGCGCGCCTGGCGGGCCAGCCGGTCGCCCGCATCCGCATCTCCGGCTACGCCCTGTCGGGGCTGCTCGCCGCATTCGCGGGGATCGTGATCGTCGGCTACTACTCCCAGGCCGAGACCACGATGGGCAACAGCTATCTGCTCGGCTCGGTGGCGGCCGTCATCGTCGGCGGCGCTTCGATGTTCGGCGGACGCGGCTCGATGGTGGGCACGTTCGTCGGCGCCCTCGTACTCGGGCAGGTCGCGACCCTGGTGGCCGTCTTCAACCTCGGCGCGACGATGCAGAACCTGATCTACGGGCTGATCATCCTTGCCGTCCTGGCTGCCTACGGTCGCGATCGAACCTAGCCGGATAGCGGGCGGATCCTCGTCCGGGGGGTGACGAGGATCCGCCCGCGGTCGGTCGTCCTACTGGACCGACCACCCGCCGTCGCTGGCGAGGATCGCGCCGTTGATGTTCACGCCGTCATCCGACAGCAGGAACGTGATCGACGCCGCCAGCTGCTCGGCGGTGGCGACAGACGGGATCTGCGACTGGAACGGCTGCAGACGCGCCTGGCCGGCCTCCGACACGTGCGGCGGGAAGGGGATGCCGGTGGCCACGCCACCGGGCGCCACCGCGTTGACGCGGATGCCCGCGGGTCCGTACATGAACGCGGCGCTCTTGGTGAGGCCGACCACGCCGTGCTTGGACACCGTGTAGGCGTTGCCGGAGGCGTTGCCACGCAGACCGGCCTCGCTCGCGACATTGACGATCGCGCCCTTGCCTGCCTCGACCATCACGGGCAGCACCGCACGGCTGAGCTTGAACGCGCCAGTGAGGTTCACTGCGATGACGCGGTCCCACGTCGCGTCGCTGGTCTCGGCCAGCGGCGAGAAGTCGTCGTTGATGCCGGCCACGTTGGCGAGCGCGTCGATGCGCTCCCCTGCCGCTGCGACGATCTCGTCGATCGACTCCTGCTTCGTGATGTCGCCGGCCACGGTCACGACATCGGCGTCCGGCAGCGACGCCTGGAGCTCCGCGAGCTTCTCCGCCGACACGTCGACGGCGACGACGCGGCCGCCCTCGCGGGCGACGCGGGAAGCGGTGGCGCGGCCGATGCCGGACGCGGCACCGGTGACGATGACCGTCTTGCCGGCGAAGCGGCCTCCGGTGACCTTCTCGGCCCACGCGCTGCTCTCGGTCTCCTCCGGCAGCTCGCCGCCGTTCGCGGCACGCACGAGGTCATCGATGACCGACTGCGGCAGCTGTCCCTGGCTGAGCGCGACCAACTGCTGCAGCGGCAGCCCCTTGATCGGCGCGAGCGTCTCCTCGGTCGCTCCGGACTGCGCGAGCAGACCTCGCACCAGATCGCCGCCGACCGGGCTCTCGAGCCAGTCGCCGATCGAGCTGGCCGCGGTCAGCACCTTGTTCTCCGACATGTGATTCCCTTCATCCACCGGCCCTCGGGCGGGCCTCCGTGGACTCAATTCCCATGCGGGAATTCCTATTCCCGCGTGGGAAATCCTATGCTCGAGTCGACGGATGATCAACAGCCGGAATCGGAGGCGCGCGATGGCCACGTCTGACAGCGATGGACCCCGGCGCGGACGCGGCTCGAGCGCGGGCCTCGATCGCGATCAGATCATCCGCGCCGCCCGCGGCCTCGACCCGGCCGCGCTGACCATGCAGGCGATCGCGACCGAGCTCGGCGTGGACCGCAAGGCGCTCAACTATCACGTGACCGATCGCGAGAGCCTGCTCGAGATGCTGGCGATCGATGCGTTCCAGCAGCGCTTCGCCGCCATCGAGCTCGACCTCGGCGAGACCTGGCAGCAGGCGAGCCGGGCCTACGCCGGCGCACTGTGCCGCAGCATCCTCGAGACCGGCGAGTGGGTGCCCTACTTCCGCTTCACCTCGCCCCGCGACCTCGCCGTGGTCGGGCCCGCCGAGGTCGTCGCGGCACGCATGCTCGCCGCCGGCTTCGATGCGATCACCGTCAGCCGCGGCATGCACCTGCTCTTCTCGATCTGCACGGGCTATGCGCGCGACGCGATCACCGCGGCCCACGAGGGCGGCGTGCACCCCCAGATCGAGGAGCTGCGCACGGCGCTCGCATCGGCCGACGGGGAGTACGGAGCGATCCGCGGCCTCGTGGACGCGCGCGTCGACAACTACGGCGACGCTCAGTTCGACTTCGACGTCGACGCCTTCGTCGCCGCCATGGAGCGGCTGCTGCCCTGACGACGGCAACCGACGGCATCCGACGGCATCGATGCAGCGGAATGGCCGCCGCGCGCCGGGCGTTGACGCCAGCATGCGACGTTTCGGCACCCTTTCATTCGGCCACTACGGACCCCTCGGCGGCGGCCGGCAGCTGACGGCGGGCGACTCGCTGCGCCAGGCGGTCGACCTCGCCCAGGGGATGGACGACCTGGGCGCCAACGGGATCTACTTCCGCGTGCACCACTTCGCTCGCCAGCAGGCGTCGCCGATGCCGCTGCTCGCGGCGATCGCCGCGACCACCGAGCGCATCGAGATGGGCACAGGCGTGATCGACATGCGCTACGAGAATCCGCTGTACCTCGCCGAGGAGGCGGCGGCGGTCGATCTGCTCAGCGACGGTCGTCTCGCTCTCGGCGTGAGCCGCGGTTCACCCGAGACCGTGGTGCGCGGCTACGAGACCTTCGGCTACACCGGCGCCGTCGATCCGCGCGGCGCCGACCTCGCTCGTGCCCACTTCGACACGTTCCTGCGGGCGATCGACGGGGAGGGGATGGCCGACGGCGATCCGAGCAGCCCGTTCGGCGGGGTGGCCGGTCGCGCGCGCATCGAGCCGCACTCCCCCGGACTGCGGTCGCGCGTGTGGTGGGGCGCCGGCAACCGCGAGTCCGCCGAGTGGGCGGGGCGTGTCGGCGTGAACCTGATGTCGTCGACGCTGCTCACCGAGGCGACGGGTCAGCCGTTCGACATCCTGCAGGCCGAACAGCTCGACGCGTTCCGCGCGGCGTGGCGCGAGGCGGGGCACCAGGGCGAGCCGCGCACCTCCGTGAGCCGCTCGATCTTCCCGATCACGACGGACGAGGACCGGCTGTACTTCGGCCGCAGCGGCGAAGGCGACGGCATCGGCTACATCGACGGCTTCCGGTCCACCTTCGGCAAGACCTATGCCGCCGAACCGGACGTCCTCGTCGAGCAGCTGCTGCAGGACGCCGCGATCCAGTCCGCCGACACCCTCATGCTGACGATCCCCAGCCAGCTCGGTGTGGAGTTCAACCTCCGGCTCGTCGAGTCGTTCGCGACCCATGTGGCGCCCGCGCTGGGCTGGGAGAGCACCAGGGCATAGGAGCCGGGACGGGGCGGCGTCATGCCGCCGCCCCGGCGGCAGGTCAGAGGACGACGAGGAAACCGAGCGCGGCACTCACGACGGCGAGAAGACCGAGCACCAGCGAGGGCGCGAACGCCTCGTTCCGGCGGATGTGCACGACGACTGCCCCGGCCATCAGCACCGCGAGGCAGACGGCGGCGATGGGCGTGAGGATCGGCAGGATGCCGGTGGCCAGCGGCAGGACGAGCCCGAGACCGCCGATCACCTCGGCGACACCGATCGCCTTGATGTTCGCGGGGGCATAGTCCTCGGTCCAGGCCATTCCCGCGGCCAGCAGCTGCGGCTGCGGGCGGAGGGCCTTCATCGAGCCGGCGGCGATCATCGCGAGGGCGAGCAGGGCGTTGACGATCCAGAGGGCGATCAGCATGGTGGTTCTTTCCGGTGGGGTTGGTTACTGTTGGTTAGTAACCCCATGATGCGTGACGGATGCACGCTCTGCAAAAGGCACATGGGAGTAACCGAGGCACAGATGACGACGCGACAGACGGCTCCGATCGCCGCACCCATGAGCAGCTACGAAGGCTCATGTTCGGGCGATGCGGGCGACGGACGCGCGATCCGCGAGGTGCTCGACCGGATCGGCGACAAGTGGTCGCTGCTGGTCATCGGCACGCTCCGCCGCGAGCGCCTGCGCTTCAGCGAGCTGCAGCGCCACATCCCGGGGGTGTCGCAGCGGATGCTCACCCTCACCCTGCGTCAGCTCGAGCGGGACGGACTCATCACCCGCACGGTGCACGCCGAGGTGCCGCCGCGCGTGGAATACGAGCTCACCGAGCTCGGCACGACGCTGATCCAGGTGGCGACGGCCCTGGCCGACTGGGCGACGAGCGAGTATCCCCGGATCGAAGCCTCGCGGGCCGCCTACGACGCGCGCTGAGGTCGCGCGTCAGCGGTTGCGGAGCGCCCGCGAATCCACCCAGAGCAGGCGCGAGCCGAAGTAGAACTTGTACCAGATGCGCTGCGCGTCGGTGATCTCTATGGCGGTCCCCGCTTTGAGGGTTCCGGCCGAGCTCCCCCCGGGTCCGGTGCGCATCGTGACGGACTTCGCGGCCACCATCTGCTTGGCCGGGTACACCTTGGCCTTGCCGAACGACCCGTTGAAGTGCGTGTACACGGTGCGGCTGATCGCCGCCAGGTCGGCCTTCGACGCGTCGTCGTAGCCGATGATCGACAGGACGTAGGTGGAGCGCTTGCCGTACACGATCGCCGTGTCGGCCTGCAGGAGTCCGGTGGAGATCCACAGGGCCCCCGGCTTGCTCTGCTGCTTGACTCCGGCCGGGATGCCCGACGGGATCCGGGACGTCCAGATCTGGCTGCCCATCAGGTCGAGCAGGTAGCTCTTCCGCTTCCCGTCGAGTCCGAGCTCGCCGTTGCGCAGCATCTTCACGAAGCGACTCAGATCGTTCGTGGTCGTGCGGTTGCCCGCGTAGAGGACGCTCGCCCCCTTGGGTACGGAGCCGTACGTCGAGTTGCTGAATCCCCATCGTTTCAGTGCGTGATTGAGGTTGCCGATCCCGAACCAGTGCACGATGTCGGCGTGGCAGTAGTTGTCGGAGGCGTGGATCATGACCCTCAGACACGTGCCGAGGGTGTACCCGGATGCCAGCTTCGTGGACAGGGATGCGGTGCCCGTCTGCACCCGTCGCAGCGCCGCCCATGCGGCGTAGAGCTTCATCATGCTCGCCGGCTCGAGCCTCGACGACCCGCGGATCGATGTGCTCTGACCCGTGTCGCTCACTTCGCGGACCGTGACGGCGTACTTGCCGCCGCGGTTCGCGATCGTCGCGTTGATGGCCGCGGTCAGCGACGCGTTGAGCTTCGGTCGCTGCACCGTGCACGAGGTGTTGGCTGCCACGGCGGCCGTCAGCCAGTAGGTGGCGCCCACCGGGAGCGGCTTCGCGTTCATGGCGGCGGTCTGCGCCTGCACCTGCGACTGCACGCAGGCGTACACCGTGTAGGCCATCGGCTGTCTGGTCGCGCCCGCGAGCGCACCGCCGAGGGCGGCGTCGGCGAGGCTCGAGGGATTCACCATGATCATGCGCGCGGCCCCCGCGGGGTGCTGTTTCGCGGCAGCGGCGGACAGTCCGTACAGGGTCTCGGAGCTCTTTCGCACCACGTCGAAGCCGGCGCCGGCCAGTGAGCGGTAGAACGACGAGCCCACCGACGCCGTGCTGCCCAGGATGACGATCCGCGTCGCCCCCGTCGCCTTGAGAGCTCGCACGGTGGAGTCCGACGCGGCACTCCGCGACCCGTCGACGAGGAGCGCCGCACGCCCTGTAGCGGCCGCCGCCGCGATGGCGAGCGGGTAGCTCCGCAGCGACGCGCCGGTCAGGTAGACCGCGTCGACCTTTCCAGGCAGCCGGCTCAGGACCAGGCGCGAGCCGGTGAAGCGGGAGCCGACGGTCATCTTCTCGACGCCTGCGATGCCGCCGAGCGTCGTGTACACGGCCGAGCGGATGTGCCCGCTCCCCGCGACCACGATGATCTTCGCCGGCTTCAGGCGCTTGAGCTCGGTGACGACCGCACTCGGCACGGCCGTCGACGTCGTGTACAGCATCGGCGCGCCGAGCTGGGCGGCGAGCGCGGCGGCGATGGCCGGCCCGACCTCCGCCGATCCCAGCGCCACGACGGCGGTCGACGCCCCGCTGGTGAACGCCGAGCGCGAGGCACTGGCGGAGCGCGCGTAGACGTCGGCGTCGCCGATCCGCGACGTGGTCGGCACGACGGCGGCCGCTGCCGTGACGGCGTCTGCCGCATCCTTCGTCCCCGCGCGCGGGGCGACGGTCGGAGACGGGAGCGGCGTGGCGGTCGGGGCCGGCGTGGCCGTGACGTCGGGCGACGCGCTCGGAGTCGGCGCGGGCGACGGGCTGTCGGCGGGCGTCGGCGAGTCGTCGGGAGCGGGCGAGTCGTCGGGAGCGGCGGTGGGCGTCGCCGATGGTGTGGCGGACGACGTCGCAGACGGTGCGGAGCCCGCATCCTCCGCCGTGGCGGACACGGGGACCAGCAGCGCCACGACGACGGCGGCACCGGCCGCGACCGCTGACATCCGGGTCAGCGACCGACTGCTCTCACTCCGACGACGTATCCACACTGTCCTTCGAAGGTAACCCGTGCGGTCAGGGTGGCACCCCCTGTGACACCCGGGATTTCACGAAGTCCTCATGCCGCCGCACCAGGGGCACGACCGGTATCCGGTGTGGCGCGATAATCGAACCATGACCCGGCCGGCGTACTCCGCCCTCTCGAGCTACTCCCGTGTGCAGATCCTGCGGCAGCTGCAGGCTCGGCCGCGGCGCACCGTCCCCGAGCTCTGCAAGGCGACCGGCCTGCACGCCAACACGGTGCGCGAGCACGTCCAGCGGCTCATCGACGGCGGCTACGTCATCGCCGAGACCGAACACCGCACCACCCGCGGGAGGCCACGAGTGCTGTACAGCGCGGCGACCGGCAGTGCGGCCGCGTCGAGCCCCATCGCCCGGCGCAAGGCCGCGGACGCGGCTCGCCGCGGTGACCTCATGCGCCGGGTGATGCCCTGGACAGATGCCCACCTCCCCGCCGACGCGGCACACCAGCTCGACGCGCTCGTCGACGACCTCGCCGGAGCCGGCTTCGACCCGGTCGTCGACGAGGCGGGCCTCACGATCGACCTCTCCCCGTGCCCGCACGCCGAGGCCGACGGCTCGCACCGCGCGGTCCTGTGCGCGGTGCACGTCGGCCTGATGGAGGGCGTCCTCGCCGAGGCGGGCGGCCCGCTGCATGTGGCCGAGCTCAGGACGACGTGCGATCCGAGCCAGTGCTCCGTGCGACTGCAGGAATGAGACGCTCCGACCCTGCGTAGACGTTCATCGAGGCCCCGCGGAGGAAGCCGATGAGCGAGAGCCCGGCCGACGCGGCCAGTTCGACGGCGAGCGACGACGGGGCCGAGACGGCGGACAGGATCGGGATGCCGGCCATCACGGCCTTCTGCACGAGCTCGAAGCTCGCCCGCCCCGACACCATCAGCACCTGCCCGCTGAGGGGCAGACGGTCGTGCAGCACGGCCCACCCGACGACCTTGTCGACCGCGTTGTGCCGGCCCACGTCCTCGCGGACGACGACGAGCTCACCGGTGACGGCGTCGAACAGCGCGGCCGCGTGCAGCCCGCCGGTCTTGTCGAAGGCGGCCTGCTCGGCCCGCAGGAGGTCGGGGAACGTGACCAGCAGCTCGGGCGCGATCGTCACAGGATCGGTCGCGACGTCGTACGTCGAGACGGTCTGCACCGCGTCGATCGACGCCTTGCCGCACAGGCCGCACGAGCTCGTCGTGTAGAAGTTGCGCGCCGATGCCGGGTCGGGCAGCGCCACCCCGGCGGCGAGCGCGACGTCGAGGACGTTGTACGTGTTGCCGGTGTCGCCGGGACCTGCGCAGTGGATCGCGGTGCGGAACTGGCCGCCGTGCGAGATCACGCCCTCCGACACCAGGAAGCCCGCGGCCAGCTCGACGTCGTGGCCCGGCGTCCGCATCGTCACCGCGAGCGGGGTGCCTGCGACGCGGATCTCGAGGGGCTCCTCGACGGCGAGCGTGTCGGCGCGGCGCGCGGGCGGGACTCCCAGAGTGATCTTCACGACCGGACGGCGTGCGGTGATGCGCCCCACCTCAGCCCCCGATGGCGTTCATGCCGCGCACCGGCTGCAGGAAAGAGGGGTCGTTGATCGCGTGCCCGGGGAGCTTGCCGGCCACGCAGGCGCGCAGCATCCGGTCGATCCCGTCACCGGACTCCGCCTCCGTCTCTGCCTCCTGTGACGGTCGCAGGGTCGGCAGCAGGTCGTACTCGCTCGTCGAGAACAGGCAGTTGCGCAGCTGCCCGTCTGCGGTCAGGCGGAGGCGATCGCAGTCGCCGCAGAACGGTGCGGTCACCGACGCGATCACACCGACCGTGTCGGGCCCGCCATCCAGCAGCCAGCGTTCCGCCGGCGCTCCCCCGCGGCCAGGGACCGGCGCAAGCGCCCAGCGGGCACCGAGCGCCTCGAGGATCTCGTCGCGCGTGACCATCGACATGCGGTCCCAGGTGTGACCGGCATCCAGGGGCATCTGCTCGATGAACCTCATCTGCGCATCGTGGGCGATCGCGAACTCCACCAGGTCGACGAGCTCGTCGTCGTTGACGCCGCGCATGGCGACCGCGTTCAGCTTCAGCGGACGCAGCCCGGATGCCGCTGCCGCCGCGATCCCCTCGAGCACATCGTCGAGCCGGTCACGGCGCGTGAGCTCGTGGAAGCGGTCGCGTCGCAGGGTGTCGATCGAGATGTTGAGACGGTGCAGCCCCGCCGCCTTCAGCTCCGGCAGGAACTCGGGGAGGCGGATGCCGTTGGTCGTCATCGCGATCTGCACGGGCGCGCCGTCCGGGGAGGTGATCTCGGCGAGGCGACGAACGACCTCGACGATGTCCGCGCGGAGCAGCGGCTCGCCGCCGGTCAGACGGAACGTGGTGACCCCCGCGGCGGCGGCGGCACCCGCCACCCGCACGATCTCGTCGAGGGTCAGTATGCTGCTGCGCGCCAGCCACTCGTTGCCCTGCTCGGGCATGCAGTAGGTGCAGCGCAGCGAGCAGCGGTCAGTCAGCGAGATGCGCAGGTCTCGGTGCACGCGACCGAAGCGGTCGACCAGCGCACCGCGGGCGGTCGCATCCGGCTCGGCGGACGCGGCTCCGCTCGCCGGCGCCCTGCGGGCGAGGGTGAGCGGGATCGCGACCATGGTCCGAGGCTACCCGCGCCCAGCAGGCACAGGCGGTCGGATTATTTTGCACGGCCCACCCATCTAGCCACCCTGGGAGCGCGCTGTGTACCGTGACCTTCAGATAGGTGGAAGGGTTTCGCAATGGATCTTCTCGACCCGCTCCTGCTGGCACGCTGGCAGTTCGGCCTGACGACGCTGTACCACTTCCTGTTCGTGCCGCTCACGCTCGGCATGGCTCTCACCGTGGCGATCTTCCAGACCACCTGGTTCCGCACGGGCAACGTGAAGTGGCTGCACCTGACGCGGTTCTTCGGCAAGATCTTCCTGATCAACTTCGCCATGGGCGTGGTCACCGGAATCGTCCAGGAGTTCCAGTTCGGCATGAACTGGTCGTCGTACTCACGCTTCGTGGGCGACGTGTTCGGCGCCCCCCTCGCCTTCGAGGGCCTGATGGCCTTCTTCTTCGAGGCGACCTTCATCGGCCTGTGGATCTTCGGCTGGGACAAGCTGCCACGAGGCCTGCACCTGGCCAGCATCTGGATCGCGACGATCGGCGCCTGGTTCTCGGCGTACTTCATCCTTGCGGCCAACGCGTTCATGCAGAATCCGGTCGGCTACCAGATGGCCCAGGACGGCGGCCGGGCCGAGATGGCCGACTTCGGCGCCGTCCTGACCAACCCGGTCGCCCTCGCCGCCCTGCCGCACACCCTGTCGGCGGCCTTCATGATGACGGCGGGCGTCGTCATCTCCGTCGCCGCCTGGCACCTCGCCCGGGGACAGAACCAGGAGATGATGCGCCCCGCGCTGAAGTACGGCCTGTGGGGCATGCTCGTCTCGTTCGCGTGCGTCGGCCTCTCCGGCGACCAGCTCGGCCTCGTGATGGTGCAGACGCAGCCGATGAAGATGGCCGCCGCGGAGGCGATGTTCGACTCCGCGTGCGGAGCGGATGCGTCGTTCTCGCTGTTCTCGATCGGCACCCCGGACGGCACGGGCGAGATCTGGTCGCTGCGCGTCCCCTACCTGCTCGCGCTGCTGTCGACGCACAGCCTGGACGGCTGCGTCGAGGGCATCAACGATCTGAACCTCGAGTACACGACCACGATGTTCCCGCAGTTCGCCGATCAGGTCGACGGCAACTTCGCCCCGGTCCTCTGGGTCACGTACTGGTCGTTCCGGTGGATGATCGGCCTCGGCGCGGTGGCGGCCCTGACCGCCGTGGTGGGGTTGTGGCTGACCCGCAAGAACGCGAAGCGCGAGGTGCCGCAGTGGGCGTGGAAGCTCGCGATCTGGGCATGGCCGGCCTCGCTCGGCGCGATCCTCGTGGGCTGGATCTTCACCGAGATGGGCCGCCAGCCCTGGATCGTGTTCGGCCTCATGCTCACCCAGGACGGCGTCTCCCCGTCGGTGCCCGGCTGGACGGTGCTGATCTCGCTCGTCGCGTTCACCGCCATCTACGCCGCCCTCGCGGTCGTCGAGGTCGGGCTGATCGTCAAGACGGCGAAGACCGGCCCTGAGCCCCTGCCGGATCCCGACGCACCGCATCCGTCCCAGATGTCGGTCGAAGACACCCCGACGACGGTCTACTGAGGAGGCGGCACCATGGATCTCGCATACGTCTGGTTCTTCATCGTCGGCGTCCTCTTCGTCGGCTACTTCGTCCTCGACGGCTTCGACTTCGGGGCGGGCATGTCGCTGCCGTTCCTCGGCAAGGACGACATCTCGCGCCGGCAGATCATCAACACGATCGGTCCCGTCTGGGATCTCAACGAGACCTGGGTCATCGTCGCCGGCGCCTGCCTGTTCGCCGCGTTCCCGGAGTGGTACGCGACGCTGTTCAGCGGCTTCTACCTCGCCCTGCTGCTGATCCTGCTCGCCCTGATCGCGCGTGGCGTCTCCTTCGAGTACCGCCACCAGCGGGATTCGCTGAAGTGGAAGAAGGGCTTCGACACGATGATCGTCATCGGGTCGTTCGTGCCCGCACTGCTCTGGGGCGTCGCCGTGGGCAACATCGTGCAGGGCGTGCCGCTCGATGCCGATCACGAGTTCACCGGGTCGCTCCTCACGCTGCTCAACCCGTACGGGCTGTGGGTGGGTGTGACGACGCTGCTGCTCTTCTTCGTGCACGGCGTGTACTTCATCGGGCTGAAGACGGACGGGCAGGTGCAGCGCGACGCGCAGACACTCGCCAAGCGCCTGGCGATCCCGACGGTGATCTTCGCGGCGGGCTGCGTGCTCTGGACGCTCGCGATCGCCGCCGGCCGCGACGCGCCGCTGTTCTGGCTGTCGGTCACGTGCGGCGTGGTCGCGGCGGTGTCGCTGCTGATCTCGGTCGCCGCCAACTGGCGGGGCCGAGACGGCCGGGCGTTCGCCGCGGGTGCCGGGACGATCGTGTTCGCGGTGCTGACCCTGTGGACCGCGCTCTTCCCGTACGTGATGCCCTCGTCCACCGACCCGGCGTTCAGTCTGACGATCGAGAACGCGTCGAGCACCGACTACACGCTCACGATCATGACGTGGGCCGCGGTGATCTTCCTCCCGCTCGTGCTGCTGTACCAGGCGTGGACGTACTGGGTGTTCCGCAAGCGGGTCACGCGGACGCGCATCGAGAAGGCCGCCGCCGCCGTCCACTGACCCTGACCGCCGATCCGTTTACGGACGGGACACGCCGCCTCGGCCAGCGCGTACACGGCGCGTCGCGTCCGTAAACGGAGGCATGGAAGGATCGACGAATGGCGACGAGCGAGACGACCGCGGCGTCGCCCACCGCCGATGCGGCCGCTCCCCCGCGCATGAGCGGCAGACCGGTCGACCCCCGCCTGGTGCGGTACGCCGCCGCATCCCGCTGGTTCTTCCTCGCGATCGGGGCGATCGCGGTCGCGCAGACGGCGACGGTGGTGGCCTTCGCGTGGCTCCTCACCCGCGCGATCACCGGCGCGATCGACGGGATGCCGGTGCCCGAGCTGACCGCGACCCTCGGCTGGCTCGCGCTGGCCGTGGCCGTGCGCGCGACCCTGCTGTGGGCGCGCGAGGAGGTCGCCGCCCGCGCCGCCGCCCGCGTCGAGCTGCAGCTGCGCGCGGGGCTGGTCGAGGCGATCGACCAGCTCGGACCGGAGTGGCTCGCGACCCAGAACTCCGCCAAGATCGCGGTCACCGCAGGACGCGGGCTCGACGCGCTCGACGCGTACTTCGGCCGGTACCTTCCGCAGCTGGTGCAGACGGTCGTCGCGACGCCGGTCATCCTCGCGGTGATGTGGTGGCAGGACTGGATCTCGGGACTCACCGTGCTGCTCACGCTGCCGCTGATCCCGCTGTTCATGGTGCTGATCGGCCTGGCCACCCGCACCGTCCAGCACCGGCAGTGGCGCAGCCTGCAGCGGCTCGCCGCCCGCTTCGCCGACACCGTGCAGGGGCTCGCGACGCTCAAGGTCTTCGGACGGCAGCACCGCGCCGCCGACTCGATCGAGCGGGTCACCGACACCTACCGCGCCGAGACCATGCGGGTGCTCAGGGTCTCGTTCCTGTCCGGGTTCGCCCTGGAGTTCCTCGCGTCGATCTCGGTGGCCATCGTCGCGGTGTCGATCGGATTCCGGCTCATCGACGGCTCGCTGATCCTCGCCGTCGGGCTGTTCGTGCTGCTCCTCGCACCCGAGGCGTACCTGCCGCTGCGGCAGGTGGGCGTGCAGTTCCACGCGGCCGCGGAGGGCGTCGCCGCCACCGACGACGTGTTCGCGGTGCTCGATGCCGCGCGGGCCGCAGACCCGGCTCCGGCCGGCGACGCGGTACCTGCAGGAACGACCGGCACGGAGGACGGGATGCTGCGGCTCGACGGCGTGCGCGTGCACCGCGGTGACCGGGCGCTGCCCCCGGTGTCGCTCGTGGCCGCGCCGGGCACGGTGACCCTCATCGAAGGGCCGAGCGGCGCCGGCAAGTCGAGCCTGTTCGCGGCCCTGCGCGGAGCCGCCCGCTTCGAGGGGACCGCGCACTGGGACGGCCGCGACCTGCGCGGGACCCCGCCGTCGGCCTGGCTGGCCTGGGCCGGTCAGCAGCCGGGGCTCATCGCCGGCACGATCGCCGAGAACGTGGCACTGGGCGATGGCGTCGACGGCGGGACCCCGGACGGCGACCTGGTCGTGCGCTCGCTGGAGCTCGCGTGTGCGGGCGATCTCGACGCGGGCATGGTGCTCGGGGTCCAGGGGGCGGGGCTCTCCGGCGGGCAGGCCCAGCGGGTCGCCGTCGCGCGCGCGATCCACCGGCACCTGCGCGGCCGCGCGCCGGTGATCGCCCTCGACGAGCCGAGCTCCGCGCTCGATGCCGACACCGAGGCGCGCCTGTGGGGCTCGCTGCGGGTCCTGGCGGACGACGGCGCCGCAGTGCTGCTCATCTCCCACCGCACCACCGCGCGGTCGATCGCCGATCGCGTCGTCCCGCTCGCCGCCCGCGAGGTGCACGCGTGAGCCGGCCGGTCGCGACCGTCCCGCGCACCGGGGCCGCCCCCGCGGCACCGGTCACCGCTCGTGGGGTCCTCGCCGACGCGATGCCGCCGCTGCGCCGATTCTGGCCGGGCGCCGCATCCGGATTCCTGTCCGAGGCGTCCGCCGTCGCCCTGCTCGCCGTGAGCGCCTGGCTGATCGTTCGCGCGAGCGAGCAGCCGCCGGTGCTGTACCTGTCCGCCGCGGTCGTCGGGGTGCGCCTGTTCGCGCTGACTCGCGCCGCGTTCCGCTACCTCGAGCGCCTGGCCGGCCACGATGCGGCCCTCCGCCAGCTCGCCACCACCCGCACCGACATGGTCCGCCGTCTCGTGCCGCTCGCGCCCGACGGGCTCGGCCGCAGCGGCCGCGGGTCGGTCCTCGCCGCCCTCGTCGACGACGTCGACGACCTGCAGAACCTGCCGCTGCGGGTGGTGCAGCCGCTCGTCGCGTCCGCGGCCGTCGCGCTCGGCGCCGTCGTGCTGGTGGCCTGCGTGGCGTGGCAGGCCGCGCTCACGCTCCTCTGCTGCCTCATCGCGGCGGCCGCCGTCGCGACGCTGTGGGGATGGGCCTCGGGCGCCCGCGCCGAGCGCGACGTGGCGCCGCTGCGCGGACGGCTCGCCGGCGCCCTCGTCGACCACCTCGGCAGTCTCGACGTGCTGCTCGCGTATGGCGCGGAGGAGCAGAGCCGCGCCCGTATCCGCGCCGTCGACGCCGAGCTGCGCGCAGCGACCGTGCGGCGCGCGGGCGCCCAGGCCGGCACGGCCGCCCTCGTCTCGCTCCTGGCCGGGGTCGCCTCGATCGCCGCGGTGCTGGTCAGTGCGCCTCAGCTCGCGGCCGGCTCGCTGACCGGGCCGGGCCTCGCCGTCGTGGTGCTCGTGCCGATGGCCGTGTTCGAGGTGTTCGCATCGGTGCCGCTCGCCGCGTCCGCGTGGCGGCAGGTGCATGCCTCGGCCGCACGCATCGCCGACGCGCTGCCCGCGACGCTGCCCGACGGCCTCGTCGACGAAGGCGCCGCGACGGCGACCGGCCTGCCGCCGGCACTCGGCGACGGCCTGCGCCTCTCCGGGGTGAGCGCACGGTGGCCGGGAACGGCGCGACCCGCCCTCCACGACCTCGACCTCGCCGTTCGGCCCGGCGAGCGTCTGCTCGTGGTCGGGTCGAGCGGGGCGGGGAAGACCACGCTGGCGCACGTGCTCGTCCGCTTCCTCGAGGTCTCCGGGACGTACACCGTCGGCGGAGTCCCGACGTCCGCCCTGCACCCCGATGACGTGCGCGCGACCGTCGGGCTGTGCGAGCAGCATCCGATGCTCTTCGACGAGGACATCCGCCAGAACCTCCTGTTCGCCCAGGACACCGCCACCGACGCGGAGCTCGAGGCCGCCCTCGCCCGCGTGGGGCTCGGCGAGTGGCTGCGCGAGCGGGGAGGTCTCGACGCCCGCGTCGGCGAGCGCGGCGCGCTCGTGTCGGGCGGCCAGGCGCAGCGCATCGCGCTGGCGCGGGCGCTGCTGCGCGGGTTCCCGGTGCTCGTGCTCGACGAGCCGACCGCCGGCGTCGACCCGGATGCGTCGGAGACGCTGCTGACCGATCTGCTCGGCGCTGTCGGCGACGACCAGGCCGTCGTCCTCATCTCGCACGTCGCGGTCCCACCGAGGCTGATCGATCGCGTGGTCCGCCTGGAGGCCGGTCGCGTCGTGGCGTGAGCCGGGCCTCCCCCTGCCCCCCTGTCGCGAGACAAGGCGATGACGCGGCCCGAGGATCGTTCCGGGGCGAATGGTCCTCCCGCGACCACATCTCCTTATCTCGCGACACCCCGGGCGGGCGTTGCGCCGAGCCATCCGACGGCGCGGTGCTATATCTGAGGTGGACACATGGACTGGGGACATGTGCCGACCGCAGCGTTCCGAGGGAGGGCGATGTCGGCGACCGACACGACCACGGCCACCACGACGGACTCCGTCGCGCAGTTCGCGGCGGATCTGCGCAGGCTCCGACTCGACGGCGGCAACCCGACGCTCGCACGGCTGCAGAGCGAGACGGGCATCTCGCGCACGGTCCTCTCGGACGCCTTCTCCGGCAAGCAGGTGCCGTCAGCCCGCACCGTCGACGGGATCGTGCGGGCCTGCGGACAGGATGCTGCGCCCTGGCTCGACCGCCGGGATGCTCTCCCCCGCCGCCGCGCCGAGGCGGCGCCGACGCCCCCCACTCCGATCGCCGCGCCCTCGATGCCGCGCAGCACGGCCGTCCGGCTGGCTGTGGGGACCTTCGCGATCGGCGTCCTGGCCGGCGTCGCGGCGACGCTGCTGGTGGCGATCCCACTCTGACACGGTGAGTCCCGCCGCGAGCCGGGTCAGGCGGTGTCGGCCTCCGCAGCGGCGGTGATGCGCGACGCCATGCCGCTGAAGATGAGCCCGTGGAACGGCAGCACCGCCAGCCAGTACAGCCGGCCGCTCAGGCCACGCGGGAAGAACACCGCGCGCTGGCGGTAGCGGGAGCCGGCCGCAGCGCCCTCGACCCTCATCTCGAGCCACGCGGAACCCGGCACCCTCATCTCGGCGCGCAGCCGCAGCAGCGCGCCGGGCTCGATCGCCTCGACCCGCCAGAAGTCGAGCGCGTCGCCCTGGCTGAGCCGCGCGCGGCTGCGCCGGCCCCGCGCGAGCCCCACGCCGCCCACGAGCCGGTCCGCCCATCCCCGCACAGCCCACAGCACCGGCGACGAGTACCAGCCGTTCGCGCCGCCGATGCCCTCGACCACGCGCCAGAGCGCCTCGGGTGAGGCGCTCGTCTCCGCAGAGCGCGCGTCGGTGAAGACGGTCTGCCCCGCCCAGTCCGGGTCGCTCGGCAGGGGGTCGCTGGGCAGGCCGGTCATCTCCGCGTCGCGCCAGCTGGTCTCGATCGCGTCCTCCTTCTCGCGCCCGAGGGCGAGCTCGACCGCGCGCCGGTAGGGCGTGAGCCCCTCCTCCGGACGTGGGATGAGCGCGTCGACGGCGCGATCCTTGACCACGCACTCGTGCTGCAGCGACTCGACGAGCGGCCGGGCGATCGCGCGAGGGATCGGGGTCACCAGGTTCACCCAGTGCGAGGCGAGCCGCGGCGTCAGCACGGGCAGCGCGGCGATCGCCCGCTGCCGCAGCCCTGCGACGACGGCGTAGCCGTTCATCATCTGCCCGTACCGCAGCACATCGGGGCCGCCGATGTCGACGGCGGTGTTCACGTCGTCATCGACCCGCGCCGCACCGAGCAGGTAGTGCAGCACATCGCGCACCGCGATGGGCTGGATGCGGTTGCGCACCCACCGCGGCGCCGGCATGTACGGCAGCACGTCGGTCAGGTGACGGACCATCTCGAACGACGCGGAGCCCGATCCGATCACGACACCGGCCTGCAGGACCAGCGCGGGGACGGGCGCGTCGAGCAGGATCCGCCCGACCTCGACCCGCGAGCGCAGGTGCGGGGACAGCTCGACGCCGTCCGGGTGCAGACCGCCGAGATACACGATGCGGCGGACGGATGCTGCGGCCGCCGCATCGGCGACCGTCCGTGCGACCTCGCGGTCGAGGTCTTCGAATCCGCGGCCCGCCGCCATCGAGTGGATGAGGTGGTACACCACGTCGACATCAGCGGTGGCCTCCGCGACGGCCGCGACGTCCGAGGCGTCACCCTCGACGACCTCGACGTCGGCCCCCCAGGCGAACCGGCGCACCCGCTCCGCGTCCCGGGCCAGCACGCGCACACGGTAGCCGGCGGCGAGGAGCCGCGGCACGAGCCGCCCTCCGATGTAGCCGGTCGCGCCGAGCACCAGCGCGCGGGGTGCCGATCCGTCCGCACGAGGACGCGCCCGCAGGGCGGGTTCGCGGCCGGTCGGGGACGTCAGGTCGGGGTCTGGACTCATCCGGCAACGCTACGTCCGACCGCGCCGGCTCAGGAGGGGGTTGACTCCAGCCGCATCGCGAATGCCCGCACCCCGTCGTGGGCGGGGATCTCGTCGAATCCGATCCGCTCGTAGAAGGCCCCCGCGCCCGCATTGGCCGCATCGGCGACCAGATGCAGACCGCGCACCCCCGCCGCGCTCAGGGCAGCGGCGTAGGTGTCGATGAGCCGTCGCCCGAGCCCCTGGCCCTGCGCCTCCGGAAGCAGGTCGATGTGCAGATGGGCCGGGTACTCGGCCGAGAACGGCTCTGCCCCCGGTCTGCGCCCGTACGCGTAGATGAGGATGCCGTCCTGACGTGAGCGCTCCGCCTGCGGGGCGGGCCACCGGTCGGCGAACTGCGGCCACCACTCGCCGGCGAACCACTCCTCGAACGCGTCGGTGTCCGGGGCGCCGACGAGGTAGCCGACCAGCCTGCCGTCATCGCCCTCGACGACCCACGCCCACTCCGGGTGGCGCGCGACGTACGGCAGCACGAAGATCTCCGCCCAGAGATCGTCATCGGCGAGGACCCCTGTCGCGTCCGCACCCGCATCCGCTGTCCGCAGGCAGATCTCGGCGAGGGCGGGCTCGTCACCGCGACGGAAGGGGCGGATGCTGCTCATCCGGCGATTCTAGGACGCGCGCGCACCGGGGCGGATGCCGCGACGAGGCGCACGTCCGACGGCCGCACGGTCAGCCGCACCGGGTCGCCGGGGGCCAGGCGCAGATCGGCGGCCCGCTCCGTGGGCAGGTCGACCGCGACGGCCGGCTCGGCGGTGTGCACCCGCACGCCGGCGGGCGTCTGCTCGAGCCGGACGACGCGCGCCAGCCAGGCGTTGGGCGTGACCTCCTCCGCGCGGGCGAGCCGGAGCGCGCCCGTCCAGGACAGCTCGGGCGGGCGCTCGAGGCCGATGGCGCCCGGGCGGATCAGTACGGTGAGCGCTTCGCCGTCGGCGACGCGGGCCGCCGCGCGGGCGGCGAGCACCACCTCCGGCGCGGACCCGCCCCGCCAGGTGCCGCCCTGCGCCGTCCCGACGACCCGGTTCACTCCGGCGGCCACGGCGACGAAGCGCGTGGCGGGAGCGGCCAGCACATCGCGCACCGCCCCTTCCTGGGTGATCGCGCCGTTCTCGAGGACGAGGAGCCGGCTCGCCAGCGCGACGGCGTCGACCGCGTCGTGGGTGACGACGAGCGCGGTGGTGTGCGCAGCGGCGAGCTGATGGTGCAGGAGCGTGCGGATGTCGCCCGCCGTCTCCGGGTCGAGCGAGGTGAGCGGCTCATCCAGGAGCACGAGCCGCGGGCGGGCGGCGAGCGCCCGCGCGAGCGCGACGCGCTGCTGCTGCCCTCCGGACAGCTGCGCGGGCCGGAGGTGGCCGCGTCCGTCCAGACCCACGTGCCAGAGCCACTCGTCGGCCTCCGTGCGCGCGGCGGCAGCGGCCGTCCCCGCGGCCCGAGGACCGAAGGCGACGTTCTCGCGGGCGGTCATGTGCGGGAACAGCCGCGGGTCCTGGCCGAGCAGCACCACACCGCGCCGCGACGGCGTCACGTGGCGGCGGCGGGTGGCCACCTCGACCCCGTCGATCGCGATGCGCCCTCGATCGATGCGCGTGAGGCCGGCGATCGCGGAGAGGAGCGTCGACTTGCCCGCCCCGCTCGGGCCCATCACCGCGACGATCTCGCCCGGAGCGGCCGTGAGCGTCACGTCGAGCGCGAACCCGTCGCGCCGGGTGACGACGACGTGCGCGTCGACCGCGGCGCTCACCGGGTCGCCCCCACCGCGGCGGTCGGACGCCACGCGCGCACCAGCACCAGCACGGCGACTGCGGTGACCAGGAGCAGCAGGGCGAGCGCCACCGCCGTGCCCTGGGACACACCTGCCCCGTTGAACGCGCTGTAGATGGCGAGCGGCATCGTCTGGGTGGTGCCGGGGGCGTTCCCGGCGAACAGGGCGGTCGCGCCGAACTCGCCGATCGCCCGGGCGAAGCAGAGCACCACGCCGGCGACCAGCCCCGGGGTCGCGAGCGGCAGCGTCACGCGCACGAGCGTGGTCCATCGTCCGGCGCCGAGCGCCGCCGCAGCCTGCTCGAAGCCGACGCCGGTCGTGCGCAGCGCGCCCTCGAGGGCGAGCACCAGGAACGGCAGGGCCACGAAGATCTGCGCCAGCACCACGGCCGTGGTGGTGAACGGGATGCGGATGCCCGCAGGCTCCAGCAGGGCGCCGAGCCAGCCGTTGCGCCCGAGCAGGAACAGCAGGGCCACGCCGCCGACCATCGGCGGGAGCACGAGGGGCACGGTGACCACGGCGCGCAGCAGCGCGGCCGGTCCCGGCGCCGCGCGCGCGATCACCAGGGCGAGCGGGACGCCGAGCAGGACGCACAGGAGGGTCGCGACTGCGGCGGTGCCGAGCGAGAGCCAGAGCGCTGCGAGGGCCTCCGGCGAGGTGATGTCGCTCCACAGGGTCGACCAGTCGACCCGGCCGACCAGCGCCGCGAGGGGCAGCACCAGCAGGGCGAGGGCGAGCAGCGCGGGCAGCAGCAGGATCTGCGGCACGAACCCTTGCGCTGCTCTCGCCCGCATCAGGGTGCGCCGAACCCGAAGTCCGCGAGGATCTCCTGCCCCTCGGCGCCGACGACGAACGCGGTGAACGCGGCGGCGGCGGCGGGATTCGGTGCCGCGGTGAGCGAGGCGATCGGGTACCGGTTGACCACCTGGTCCGCCCCCTCCGGCGCGAACGAGAACACGTCGTCACGCCCGCGCACGTCGGTGACGTACACCAGGCCCGCGTCGGCTTCGTCGGCCGCGATCTTGGTCAGGACCGCGGTCACGTTCTGCTCGCGGCTGACCGGCGTCACGTCGACGTCCGCCTGGGCGAGGAGGGCGGCGGAGGCTGCCCCGCACGGGACCTCCTCCGCGCACAGCACGACGCTCACCGCCGGGTCGGCCAGATCGGCGAGCTCCTGCACCTCGGCGGGGTTGCCGGCAGGGGTGGCGACCACCAGCGTGTTCGTGGCGAACAGCTGTCCGGATCCGGCGAGTCCCGCATCGACGACCTTGGTCAGGTTGGCCTCGTCCGCGGAGGCGAACACGTCGACGGGAGCGCCCTCGATGATCTGGGTCGCCAACGTGCTCGAGCCGTCGTACACGATGGGCAGGATATCGACCTCCGGGTTCTCCTGCTCGAATCGCGACGAGATCTCGTCGAACGCGGCCTTCAGGCTCGCTGCGGCGTAGACGGTGAGGTCCCCGGACACGTCGGCGGACGCCGACGGCTCGGCGGCGGGGCTGGTTCCGTCGGTGCCGGCCGCGCCGGTGGCGCAGCCGGTGAGGAGCAGGGATGCGGCTGCCACCGCGGCGACGACGATGCGGGTGGTGCGCACGTCAGTCCTTCGGCGTCTCGATGATGACGGTCGTGGCCTTCACGACGGCGACGGCGAGCGACCCCACCTCGAGGGCGAGCTCGCGCACCGCCTCGGCCGACATCAGCGAGACGACGCGGTGCGGCCCCGCCTGCAGGTCGACCTGCGCCATCACGCCGTCCACCTGGAGGCGCGTGACGATGCCCACGAACCGGTTGCGTGCGCTGGAGAGCACGTCCCCCGGGACGGGCGGCGCGCTGGCCAGTTCCACGGCGCGCGCCGCCAGGGCCTCGCCAGGGATCTGCACAGGGGCCGAGTCGATGACGGGCAGGGCGCCCTGGTCGACCCACCGCCGGACGGTGTCGTCGGAGACGCCGAGCAGCCGGGCGGCCTCCGAGATGCGGTAGCTGGGCATGACTTCGAAACTAGCACCGCGATTGCGGGGTTTTCACTGCCATTCCTCCGCATCTGCGTCGCCGCATTGCGCGCAAGGTAATCGGAACGCCCCGGTCCCGAGGCCGCACCTACGCTGGTGCCATGTCTTTCCCGCCGCTCGTCGAGCCGGTGCCCGCGCTCTCGGCGACCGAGGCCACGCGCACGGCCCGGCACCGTTCCCTGGCGGGCCTCGGCGAGGTCGGCCAGCGCCGACTGCGCGCCGCGCATGTCGCGATCGTGGGCGCCGGTGGCCTCGGCTCGCCCGCCGTGCTCGCGCTCGCTGCCGCCGGTGTCGGCACCCTCACCGTCATCGACGACGACACGGTCGAGATCACCAACCTGCAGCGTCAGGTCATGCATCGACACGAGGACGTCGGCGCGCGCAAGGTCGACAGCGCCGTCCGGGTCGCGGCGGACCTCGCCCCCGAGACCACAGTTCTCCCCATCGCGGAGCGCCTCGACGGCGCCAATGCCGTCGACCTCCTTGCCGGCGCCGACATCGTCCTCGACGGCAGCGACTCGTTCGCCACCCGCGCTGCCGTCGCCGCCGCGTGCGAGCGGCTCCGCGTCCCCCTGGTCTGGGGCACGGTGCAGGAGTTCGGCGCGCAGCTCACCGTGTTCTGGTCGGCGCCGCCCGCCGGGGTCGATCCCGTCGTGCTGTCCGACCTGTACCCGCCCGCGACCGTCGGCGAGCCGCCCTCGTGCGCCGCCGTCGGAGTGCTCGGCGCCCTCTGCCTGCAGGTCGGCGCCCTCATGGCCACCGAGGCGGTCAAGCTCATCGCCGGCATCGGCGAGCCGCTCCTCGGTCGCGTCCTGCTCATCGACGCCCTGCGCGCCCGCCAGAGCGAGGTGCCGCTGCGCGCGGCGGCGACGACGGGGGCGCCGCTCGAGATCGCCGCCACGGATGCTGCGGCCCCCCGCATCCCCGAAGTGACGCCCGGTGCGCTGACCGACGACGCGGTGCTCGTCGACGTCCGCGAGGCCCATGAGGTCGCCGGCGGGGTGATCCCGGGATCGCGGCATGTGCCGCTCGCCGACCTCCTGGCCGACCCGCGCGCGCTGAGCCCCCTCACCGCGGACGGTCCCCTCGTGATCGTGTGCCAGGTGGGCGTACGCGCCGCGCGCGCGGCCCGGGCACTGCACGACGTCGGCATCGACGCATCCGTCCTCGCCGGCGGCATGGATGCGTGGAGCGCCGACGGAGTGCGGGCGTGAGCCCGCTGCGCTCCGTCGAGGAGCAGCTCGCGGTCGTGCTCGCGCGGGTGACGCCCGTGGCGGTCGACGAGGTGCCCCTGCACGAGGCCCGCGGACGGACCCTCCGTGCGCCGGTGCGGGCTGCCGTGGACATCCCCGTCTTCGACAACTCGGCGATGGACGGCTTCGCGGTCCGGTACGACGACGTCGCCGCCGCGTCCGCGGACGCGTCCACCCGCCTCACGGTCGTCGCCGATCTGCCCGCGGGCACGCCGCTCGATCCGCCGCTCGCGGCCGGTGAGGCCGCCCGCATCATGACCGGCTCGCCCGTGCCGACGGCGGCCGACGCGATCGTGCCGTTCGAGGACACGGCGGCGGGGCTCGCCGATTCGCTCGGCGTCATCGAGGTCGTGCGGGCGCCGCGGCAGCGCGGCGCCCACATCCGACGCCAGGGCGATGACGTCGTCGTCGGCGACGAGCTGCTGCCGGCGGGTGTTCTGCTCGGCCCCCTGCAGCTGTCGGCGGCCGCGGCGGCCGGTGTCGCGATGGTGACGGTGGCGCGTGCGCCGCGCGTGGCCGTCGTCTCCACCGGCTCGGAGCTCGTGCCCCCGGGCACTCCGCTCGTGCACGGGCAGATCCCGGAGTCCAACAGCGAGCTGCTCGCCGGGCTCGCCCTCGCCGCGGGCGCCGTCGTGACCCGTCAGGCGACGGTCGACGACGAGGGCACCGGGCTCACCGCGCTGCTCGACGAGCTCACGACCGGTGCGGATCCGGTCGATGCGGTGGTGCTCTCGGGTGGTGTGAGCGCCGGTGCGTACGAGGTCGTGAAGAACAGCCTCGCCGCCACCATGGAGTTCACCACGGTGGCCATGCAGCCGGGCAAGCCGCAGGGCTTCGGAGCGACGCCGGGCGGGGTGCTGCTCTTCGGGCTCCCGGGCAACCCGGTCAGCGCGGCCGTCTCGTTCGAGGTGTTCGTGCGCCCTGCTCTGCTCGCGATGCAGGGCAGGGCCGACCTGCACCGGGCGGTGCTGCGCCTGCCCGCCGGAGCAACATGGCGTACCCCGCCCGGACGCCGCCAGTATCTCCCCGCGGTCATCGACCGCACGGACCCGGCGCGGTGGACCGTGGCGCCCGCGACGGCCGGCGGGTCCGGCTCGCACCTGGCCGGCGGCCTCGC
Source organism: Microbacterium terricola (assembly GCF_027943945.1). Lineage (NCBI taxonomy): Bacteria > Bacillati > Actinomycetota > Actinomycetes > Micrococcales > Microbacteriaceae > Microbacterium > Microbacterium terricola. Next base: position 2,285,204 of record NZ_AP027141.1, read on the forward strand.
CCGCGCCGAGGCGTGGGCGGTCATCGCCGCAGAGGTCGAGGCGGTCGCGGTCGGCGATCTGGTCGATGTCATGCTGATGTCATGAGCTTCACCCATCTCGATGCGGACGGGCACGCCCGCATGGTCGACGTCACCGACAAGCAGCCGACGGTGCGCGCCGCCACCGCGCGCGGATTCGTCCGCTGCGCCCCCGACGTCGTCGCCGCGCTCCGCGACGGATCGGTGCCCAAGGGCGATGTGCTCGCCGTGGCCCGCATCTCGGGGATCCAGGCAGCCAAGCGCACTCCCGAGCTGCTTCCCCTCGCCCACGTGATCGGCGTGCACGGCGCGACCGTCGACCTGCGCATCGAGGACGCGGGCGTATGGATCGAGGCCACCGTTCGCACGGCTGATCGCACGGGCGTGGAGATGGAGGCGCTCACCGCGGTCTCCGTCGCCGCCCTCGCCATCGTCGACATGGTGAAGGGGCTCGACAAGGCCACGGCCATCGAGAACGTGCGGATCGTCTCGAAGTCCGGCGGGAAGAGCGGCGACTGGACGCGCCCAGACGAGTCGTGACCGCCGCCAACCCCTCGCGCTACGGCGCCGTCCTGCTCGCCGGTGGCCGCGCCACCCGGATGGGAGGCGCCCCCAAGCCCTTCCTCGACATCGCCGGACGCTCGATGCTCCACCGGGCGATCGACGCGGTCTCACTCGCCGGCGCGCAGCCCCTCACGATCGTCGGCGAGGAGCCCGCCTCGTTCGATTCCGGCGGCGCCGCCGTCGAGTGGGTCCGTGAGCACCCGCCGTTCAGCGGCCCGGCGGCGGCGATCGTCGCCGCGCTCCGGCACTGGAGGAGCCCGGCCGGGCAGTCGCCGCCGGCGCGCGGGGATGCGGCAGCGACCGACGTCGCCCTCCCGCTGTGGACCTTCGTCCTCGCATGCGACCTCCCCCGCGTGGACCTCGCCGTCCGGCAGCTGCGTGACGACAGCATGCTCCTGCCCTCCGACACCGAGGGGATCTGCTTCGCGGACGCCTCCGGCCGCCCGCAGTGGCTCACCGGCATGTACCGCACCGATGCGCTGTGGCGGTCAGCATCCGCTCTCCCCGACGGCGGGCGGGACGCGCCGGTGCGCACGCTTCTCGACGACCTGGCGATCGCGGTCGTCCGCGATGAGCGCGGAGCCGCCCAGGATGTCGACACGTGGGAGGATCTGAACCGAGCCCGCGGCGCGGCCGCGGCGTCGTCCGAGGAGCAGCGATGAGCGAGCCGTCCCGCACCCTTCCGCCCGAGGCTCTGGATGCGTGGGCGCAGGCGCTCCGCGACCGCTTCGACCTCGCCCCCGAAGACGTGCCGATCGCCCTCGTGCTCGATCTGGCGCGCGACGTGGCGAACGGCGTCGCCCGCCCCGCCGCCCCGTTCAGCGCGTTCGTGGCCGGCCTCGTCGCCGGGCGTGCGGGCGGCACCCCCGAGCAGGTGCGCGCGGCCGTGGCCGCCGTCACCGAGCTGGCCGACGGCTGGCAGGCGTGATGGCGCACGTGCGGTACTTCGCCGCGGCACAGGAGGCGACCGGACGCGACAGCGAGCGCCGCACCGAGGCGACCCTCGGAGACCTGCGCGCCGCGGTCACCGCCGAGTACCCGGCGCTCGGCGGCATCCTGCCCCGCTGCGCGGTGCTCGTGGCCGGCGCACGCGTCGACGACGATGCGCCGCTGACCGCGGACACGCTCGTCGACGTGCTCCCGCCGTTCGCGGGCGGGTGACCGGGCTGACGGCGCGGAGCCGCTAGCCGCCGAGGCCCTTCCAGGCCGTCGTGCCGTCCGCCTCGACCTGCCGCTTCCACACCGGCAGCTCGACCTTGATCGCCTCGATGAGCGCGCGGCACACCTCGAACGCCTCCGCGCGGTGCGACGACGCCACCGCGATCACCACGGCGGCGTCGCCCACCGCGAGCCGGCCGATCCGGTGCGAGACGGCGACGAGCGCGGCGGTGTCGCCGAGGGCGCGCTCCGCGACCTCGCGCAGCACGCGAGCCGCGTCGGGGTGCGCGGAGTACTCGAGGGCGACCACGGCGGTCGCCGCATCCGGATCATGATCGCGCACCCGGCCGACGAACGTGGTCTCCGCGCCCATCGCCGCATCGTCGACGGCGCGCAGGTGGGCGTCGAGGTCGAGCGGCTCCTCGCTGATCTCGGCGAGCACGACGCCCATCAGTGGTCGCCTCCACCGAGCTGGTCGATGACGTGGCGCGCGACGGACAGCACCACAGGGATGCCGGAGATGACCGCCGCGGGTGACCCGGGCAGGTTGACCACGAGGGCCCCGCCCCTGCCCTCATCGACGTCGACCACGCCGGACAGTCCGCGCGACAGCATCCCGGCCGGCTTCTCGGCCGCTCCCAGGCGGCGGAGCTCGTCCGCGATGCCTGGAAGGTCTCGGGTGAGCACGCGCGCGGTGCCCTCGGGCGTGCGGTCCCTGGGCCCGACGCCGGTGCCTCCGGTCGTGACGATCAGCCGCGCACCGGCGGCGAGCGCCGCGCGCAGGGCGGCCTCGACGCTGTCCGCGCCATCGGGCACGACGGTCGCCGTGTCGCAGGAGAATCCGGCGGCCTGCAGTGCGGCGACGGCGATCGGTCCGCCGGCGTCCTCGCGCTGCCCTGCGGCGGAGCGATCGGAGACCGTGATGACGGCGGCGCGGGTCATGGCCTCAGCCTACTTTCGCGTGGGGGCTCAGCCGCGCCGCTCGAACCGGACCACGACGGACTTCGAGGTCGGCGTCCCCGAGACGTCGGCGACGGAGTCCAGGGGCACCAGCACGTTCGTCTCCGGGTAGTACGCCGCCGCGTTGCCGCGCGGGGTCTGGTACGCCACCAGCCGGAACGCCTCCGCGCGTCGCTCCTCGACGTGGCCGTCCCGCGCTGTCCACTCCGACACCAGGTCGACGACATCCCCCTCGGCGAAGCCGGCGTCGGAGATGTCGCGCGCGTGGACCAGCACGACCCGTCGCCCGCCGTGGATGCCGCGGTAGCGGTCGTCCTTGCCGTAGATCGTGGTGTTGTACTGATCGTGGGAGCGGAGCGTCTGCAGCAGCACGCGCCCGCGCGGGATGCGCGGGTACTCCAGCGGATTCGCGGTGAAATGCGCGAGCCCGTCGCTCGTGGCGAAGCTGCGGGTGTCGCGCGGGCCGTTCGGCAGGAAGAAGGTCCTGCCCTTGTCGATGCGCTGCTCGTAGTCGTCGAACCCGGGGATCACCGCGGCGATGTGCGCGCGGATGAGCGCGTAGTCGCCCTCGAGCGCCGCCCAGTCCGCCCGTGGACGGCCCCCTTCGCGAGGACTTTCGGCGAATCGAGGAGTTTTCGCCGCCGCATCCTCCTCCGTTCGCCGATCCTCCTCACGAACGCCGGCCGCACCCTCGACGCCCGCACCCGCGACACCCCCGCCGAACACCCGCGCGCACAGGCGTGCGACGATCGCGACCTCGCTGAGCAGGTCGTCCGACGGCGGGGCCAGGCGGCCGCGCGACGAGTGCACCGCGCCCATGGAGTCCTCGACGGACACCCGCTGCTCCCGGCCGCCCCGGCGGTCGCGGTCGGTGCGGCCGAGTGCCGGCAGGATGATGGCGCGGCGCCCCGTGACGGTGTGCGAGCGGTTCAGCTTCGTGGAGACCTGCACCGTGAGATCGACCGAGCGCACCGCGGCCTCGGTGACGCGGGTGTCGGGGGTGGCGCTGACGAAGTTGCCGCCCATGGCCATGAACACCCGGGTCCTGCCGTCGCGCATGGCCCGGATCGCCTCGACGACGTCGTACCCGTGCGCGCGGGGCGCGGTGAAGCCGAACTCGCGGTCGAGCGCGGCCAGGAACGCCTCGGACGGCTTCTCGTAGATGCCGACCGTGCGATCGCCCTGCACGTTCGAGTGCCCGCGCACGGGGCACACCCCCGCACCCGGCTTGCCGATGTTGCCCTGCAGCAGCAGGACGTTGACGACGTCGCGCAGCATGGGCACCGAGTGCTTGTGCTGGGTCAGCCCCATCGCCCAGCAGACGATCGTCGCCCGCGAGGCCCGCACCATCTCGGCCACGCGGCGCAGCGCGCTCTCCGGCACGCCGGTCGCCTCGACGAGATCGCGCCAGGGCACGGCGGCGAGCTCCCGGGCATACTCCTCGAAGCCGGTGGTGTGCGCGGCGATGAACTCGTGGTCGATCGGGTCGGCCGACTCCCCGTCCGCAGAGGCCTCGAGCAGGTGCTTGCCGATCGCCTGGAACAGCGCCTGGTCGCCGCCGAGGCGGATCTGCACGAACTCGTCGGCGAGCTTCTGACCGCCGAGCATCACGCCCTTGGGGGTCTGCGGATTCTCGAACCGCATCAGCCCCGCCTCCGGCAGCGGGTTGACGGCGATGATCTTCGCGCCGTTCTCCTTCGCCTTCTCGAGGGCCGACAGCATCCGCGGATGATTCGTGCCGGGGTTCTGGCCGGCGACGATCAGCAGCTCGGCCGTGTGGATGTCCTCGATCGACACGGTGCCCTTGCCGATGCCGATCGTCTCGGTCAGCGCCGATCCGCTCGACTCGTGGCACATGTTCGAGCAGTCGGGCAGGTTGTTCGTGCCGATGCCACGCACGAGCAGCTGGTACAGGAACGCCGCCTCGTTCGAGGTGCGGCCGGAGGTGTAGAAGGTCGACTCGTCGGGGTGGTCGAGGTCGCGCAGCGCCTCCGCGACGACGTCGAGCGCGTCGTCCCACGCGATCGGCCGGTAGTGCGTCGCGCCCTCGTCCAGGATCATCGGATGCGTCAGCCGCCCCTGCTGCCCCAGCCACCAGTCGTCGTGGCCGGCGAGCTCCTCGACCGAGTGGCGCGCGAAGAAGTCGGGGCCGACCTGGCGGAGGGTCGCCTCCTCGGCGACCGCCTTCGCGCCGTTCTCGCAGAACTCGGCGGCGTGGCGCTTGTTCTCCTCGGGCCATGCGCATCCAGGGCAGTCGAAGCCGTCCTTCTGGTTGACCCGTATCAGCGTCTGCACGCTCCGCGCGACACCCATCTGCTGCTGCGAGATCTGCAGCGCGTGCAGCACGGCCGGCACCCCCACCGCGACCTTCTTCGGCCGGGTGACGCGCAGCGCGCTCTCGTCGATGTCGCGCTTCGGTGCCTTCGACGCCATGGACCGATCGTAGGGCGGATGCGGTCGCCACCGGCGACCGGCGGCGTTCAGCTATGCGTGCGGCGACAGCATCCGCCCGCCCGTGGCATGGCTCACCGGCGGCCGGTGCCGAACATGCCGCGGATCACGCCGTTCAGGATCGTCTGGGTGGTGCGGGAGTTCAGCACCTCTTCGATCGGCGACTTCCGGCTCGTGCGGCGGGTGCGCGACGTGCCCGCGGTCTTCTTCAGCAGCCGGTCGTACTCCTGCTGCGCCTTCCGGTCGGCCGCGGCCTTCTCCTTCTCGGCTGCGGCGTCGGCCTTCGCCCGCTCCAACTCCGCCTTCTCGGCGGCCGCGGCCTCGTCGGCGGCGTTCATCTTCGCCGTGAGGATCTCGCGGGCCGACTCCCGGTCGATCGCGGTGCCGTACTTCGCGAGCAGCGGCGAGGCCTTCACGGCGGCGACGATCGCCGGCTCCGGCGTCGGGCTCATCAGCCCCTGCGGGGCCCGCAGCCGGGTCCAGGCGACCGGCGTCGGCGCGCCCTTCTCGCTCATCACCGTGACGATCGCCTCGCCGGTGCCGAGCTCCTGGAGCACGCGTTCGAGGTCGTACCCGCTCTTCGGATACGTGCCGACCGTGGCGCGCAGCGCCTTCGCGTCGTCGGGGGTGAAGGCGCGCAGCGCGTGCTGGATGCGCGAGCCCAGCTGGCCGAGCACATCGCCCGGCACGTCCTTCGGCGTCTGCGTGACGAAGAAGACGCCGACGCCCTTCGACCGGATGAGACGCACCGTCTGCACGATCGCGGCAGTGAAGTCCTTCGACGCGTCCCGGAACAGCAGGTGGGCCTCGTCGAAGAAGAACACCAGCTTCGGCTTGTCGAGATCGCCGACCTCCGGGAGCACCTCGAACAGCTCGGCGAGCAGGTACATCAGGAACGTGGAGAACAGCGCCGGCTTGTCGGCGACGCCCGGCACCTCGAGCAGCGAGATGATCCCGCGGCCGTCCGGCGCGGTGCGGAGGAACTCGCGCACGTCGAACTCGGGCTCGCCGAAGAAGACGTCCGCGCCGGCATCGGCGAAGGTGATCAGCTCGCGCAGGATGACTCCGGCGGTGGCTGCGGACAGCCCGCCCAGCTCCTTCAGCTCCGCCTTGCCGTCGCCGGTGAGGTAGGTGAGGACCGCCCGCAGGTCGGACAGGTCGACGAGCGCGAGCCCGTGCTCGTCGGCGTAGTGGAAGACGAGCCCGAGGCTCGACTCCTGCGTCTCGTTCAGGCCGAGCACCTTGCTCATCAGAAGCGGCCCGAACCCGGTGACGGTGGCGCGCACCGGCACGCCCGTGCCGATGCCGCCGAGCGCGAAGTACTCCGTGACGGATGCTGCGGCCTGCCAGTCCTGTCCGATCGCGGTGGTGCGCGCCAGCAGCTTGTCGCTCGGCTCGCCGGGGGTGGCCACGCCCGACAGGTCGCCCTTGATGTCGGCGGCGAACACGGGGACGCCCTTCGCGGCGAGCTGCTCGGCCAGGCCCTGCAGGGTGCGGGTCTTGCCGGTGCCGGTCGCGCCGGCGACGAGGCCGTGGCGGTTCATCATGCCCAGCGGGATGCGGATCTGCGCGGCGGGCTCCGGCTCGCCGTTCACCAGCGCGCCGAGGTCGAGGGTCGGCGCCTCGAACGTGTAGCCGCGCACGATCGCGGCGACCTCGTCGGCATCGAGCGGGCCGGCGGCAGGCGGAGCGGAGGTGGGCGGAGCGGCGGCAGGCGGAGCGGAGGCGGCCGGCGCCGGGGCGGGCGCTGCTTCCGAACCGGCAGCCGGGGCGGATGCGGCCTGCCCGACGGCTGCCTGCGCGTGGGCGAGGGCGGCCCTGGCACGCGCCGCCTTGAGTTCGGCTTCGGCGAGCTCCGCCTCGGCCGTCAGCCTGGCGAGTTCAGCGGCGGCATCGGCGTCTGACGCGGTCATGCGGTCAGCCTAGTGACGGCGCGGCGCGCCTGTCCCCCTCGGCCTGCAAGGGCGCAGCGAGCGCCGCTGCGGTCAGCAGCGCCGCGGACGCGCCGACGAGCGCGCCGCCCAGGGTGTCGCTGAGCCAGTGCGCGCCGAGGTAGGTGCGGGAGAACGCCATCAGCACCACCCAGACACCGCCGGCCACGGCGACCCAGACACGCGGGAAGAGCACGAACAGCGCCACCGCGAGCGTCGCCGCGTTGGCGACGTGGCCCGAGGGGAACGAGCCGAAGTCCGAGATCACGATCATGTCCTCCGGGCGCGCACGGCCGACCAGATGCTTGAGGACCTGCACGATGCCCGCGCTCACCGCGCTCACGAGCACCCAGTACAGCGCTCCCCACGGCCTTCGCGCGATCAGGAGCGCGATCGCCCCGCCGATGGGCACGACGAAGACGGCGAACCACCCGCCGCCGACGAAGTCCATGCCGTACGCGAAAGCCAGCATCACCGGCCCGCGGGTCGCCGAGATGAAGTCCTGCCACGCGGCGTCGATGGCCCACGGCTGCTCGCCGAAGCCGAAGGCGATGCCCGCGCCGAGCAGGACTGCCGCGCCGAGCAGGCCGAGACCCACCCACAGCGGGCGGGCGAACGACACGGCGGCAGGCGACATCCGCCCATCCTGTCAGGCTCCGGCCCCGCGCGCCCCGTGTGTGGCCGTGAACGGAGCAGCGCGTGCACGAGAATGGCCGCATGGGCCTCCTCGTCGACACCGTGCGCACCCTCGTCGCGCCGCTCACCCGCACCCGGGCGTTCCGACGCCTCGGCCCCCGCGTGCTGCCGCCGATCGAGCGCGTACTCGCCCGCGTCACCGGCGGCCGCGTACAGCTCAGCGGACTGCTGGTGCCCTCGCTCGTGCTGCACACGACGGGCGCGCGCAGCGGAGAGCAGCGCGACGCCCCGCTCATGTACACGCCCGACGGCCGGGGGCGCGCGATCGTCGCGGGCACGAACTTCGCCGGCGACCGCCACCCCGCCTGGACGACGAACCTGCTCGCCCACCCGGACGCGGCGATCACGGTGCGCGGCCGGCGGATGCCGGTGCGCGCGAGCCTCATCCCCGAGGGCGAACGCGATGCCGCGTGGGACCGCATCCAGGCGCAATGGCCCGGATACCGCAGCTACGAGCGCGAGTCCGGACGCACCGTGCGCCTGTTCCGCCTGCAGCCGGTGCGGGCGGACCGCCAGGGCGGGGCCGGAGCATGAGCCGCGCACTCGAAGTGGTCCGCGCCGCGGTCGCGCCGCTCACGCGGACCGGCTGGTTCCGGCGGTTCGCCACCGGTGTGCTGCCGCCGGTCGAGCGGTTCGTCGCGACGGTCACTCGCGGCCGGATCCAGCTCACCTCGATCCTCGTCCCCTCCCTCACGCTGCACACCATCGGCGCCAAGTCGGGCGAACCGCGCGACGCGCCGCTCATGTACACCGCCGACGGACACGGCCGCGCACTGGTCGCCGGCACCAACTGGGCGGGCGCACAGCATCCCGGATGGACGGCGAACCTGCTCGCCCACCCGGATGCCGAGATCACCGTGCGCGGCCGCCGCATGGCCGTCCGCGCCACCCTGGTCACCGGAGCGGAGCGCGAGGCGGCGTGGCGCATCATGGAGGCCCAGTGGCCGGACTACCGCGAGTACGAGCGCGACTCCGGGCGCACCGCTCGCATCTTCGTGCTGCAGCCCGTCCGGCCGTCGGAGATCTAGGGGGTCAGGCGCGCCACCGTGCGCGGCCGCACGATCGCCCACAGCGAGATCACCGCGATCACGGCGCAGCCGACCATGACCGAGGCCATCGTCGTCGCGGTGATGTCGGAGCCCGCCGAGATCCACCCGACGACGGGCGTGATCAGGCCGGCGACGCCGAAGTTCGTCGCACCGATGATCGACTGCGCCGTGCCGGCGGCCTTGCCGTGCCTGTCGAGGGCGAGCACCTGCACGCACGGGAACGTGAAGCCGCACGAGGTGATGAACAGGAACAGCGGGATCATCGTGCCCCAGAGGCCGAGTCCCAGCTGATCGGCGACGATGATCCCGGTGCCCGCGATCACGAGCGACGCGGTGGAGAACGCCATCACCCACTGCGGGCCGAACCGCGCGGCCAAGCGCGACGCCGACTGCACGCCGAGCACGATGCCGAGCGAGTTGATGGCGAACAGCACGCCGTACTGCTGCGCGTCGAAGCCGTAGCTCTCCTGGAACAGGAACGACGACGAGGAGAGGTAGGAGAACAGACCGCTGAAGGTCATGCCGCCGATGATCAGCACCCCGACGAAGACGCGGTCGCTGAACACGCTCCGGTACCGCTGCCAGACCGTGGTCGACCCCGTCTCGCTGCGCCGCGCGGGCGGCAGCGTCTCCGGGATGAACAGGATCGCCGAGACGAGCATCACGGCGCCGTAGACGGCGAGCACGACGAAGATGCCGCGCCAGGGCATCACCAGCAGCAGCGCAGAGCCGACCAGGGGTGCGAGCACGGGGGCGACGCCGGAGACCAGGGCCATCCGCGACAGCATCACCACGAGACGCTTGCCGCCGAACAGGTCGCGGATCACGGCCGCAGCGACCACGCCGCCGGCTGCCGCGCCCGCGCCCATCAGCACACGTGCCACCGACAGCAGCTCGAGGGACGGCGCGAGTGCCGCGGCGGTGCTCGCCACGACGTGGACGGCGGTGACGACCAGCAGAGGCCCCCGACGCCCGATCTTGTCGCTCAGCGGCCCGACGATCAGCTGGCCCAGTGCGAACCCGATCATGGTGCCGGTCAGGGTCAGCTGGATCGCCGCGGCGGTGGTGTCGAAGTCGGCCTCCAGCACGGGGAACGCGGGCAGGTACAGGTCGATGGTGAACGGGCCGAGCGCGGTGAGCGCCCCGAGCAGCACGATGTACAGCAGCCGGCGTCGCGCAGGGATCGCGTCGCCGGGGTGCAGCATGATCGGCGCGGTGGCCGGGTTCGAGCCCAGGGTGCGGATCGCACCGGTGGAGGTCGGGTGCTGCGCGTGCTGCGGGAGCCGAACGGAGTCGGTCGAGGTCTGATCAGGCAAGAGGAGTCACTTCACGAGAACGGCGAACAGCGCCGGAATCCCGGCGAGTGGGGTGGGGAGAGACGTCGAATCGATTCGACACGGTCGATTCTACGCGTACGCCCCTTGGAGGATTCCCAGCCCTCTCTCCCATTCACCCGCATAGGCTGGATGCTGCCGCCTCCCGCGGCCCACCGACCCGCCGCCTTCGGGCCCGAGCCGAGAACAGCGCCCATGACACCTCCTCCCCCGGCCGACAAGCGCACGAGCGGCAATCCCGCCACGCAGGCGCGCATCGACATGACCGTCAAGCAGCAGCGCGAGCAGAAGCGCCAGGAGAAGCTGGCGGAGTACCAGAAGCAGCTCGCCAAGCGCCGCCGCAGCAGGGCCGTGTGGTGGACGGTCGGGAGTCTCGCGGTCATCGCGGTCGTCGCGGCCATCGTGGCGTCGGTCGTGTTCACCCCGCGCCCGGTCGAGTACCCCCGCGGCGACGGCGACGGAACGGCGATCGAGGGCGTCCAGACGTACGAGAACACGGCGACCCATGTCGAGGGCAGCGTCGAGTACCCGCAGACGCCCCCGACGGGCGGCGACCACAACGCGGTCTGGCTCAACTGCGGCATCTACACCGAGCCGCAGCAGAACGAGAACGCGGTGCATGCGCTCGAGCACGGAGCCGTGTGGATCACCTACGACGCCGATGCGGTCAGCGATGCCGAACTCGGCACCATCAAGGCTCTGCTCCCGTCGAGCTACGTCGTCCTGTCGCCCTATGAGGGCCTCGACGCGCCCATCGTGGTGAGCGCCTGGAACGCACAGCTGAAGGTCGACTCGGCCGACGACGAGCGCATCGGCGAGTTCATCGCCGCATACTGGCGCAGCACCAGCGCGCCCGAGCCGAACGCCCCGTGCACCGGCGGCATCGACGGGCCAGGCAAGGTCTCGTGACCGATCCGGGCGTGACGCGGACTGCCCGGCCATGGTGGGTCTGGGCGATCGCGGTGGCGCTGATCGTGGGCGCCGCGTTCGCGATCGGCCGCTTCTCCACCTTCGGCGGCGCCGCGTCGACGGCGACGCCCACGACGGACTCCGCCGAGGCCGGCTTCGCCCGTGACATGCAGGTGCACCATGCGCAGGCCGTCGAGATGGCGATGCAGGTGTACCGCACCACGGACGACGAGACGCTGCGCGCCCTGTCGTACGACATCGCGACCGGTCAGTCGGCGCAGCGCGGCGAGATGTACGACTGGCTCGTCCAGTGGGGTCTCCCGCAGGCGGGCGCTCCCCTGATGTCGTGGATGACCGCATCCGACGCCCATGGCGGGCACGTCGAGACGGCGCAGCCCACCCAGGACGAGCTCGAGGCGCAGATGGGCATGGCCACCGATGCCGAACTCGCTCAGCTGGCGGACTCGACGGGCCAGCCGGCCGACTGCCTGTTCCTCGAGCTGATGATCCGCCACCACGAGGGCGCCATCCCCATGGCGGCTGCGGTCATCGAGCTCGGCAGTGAGCCCCGCGTGCTGCAGTTCGCGGGGGCGATGGAAGAGACCCAGACCGCCGAGATCGCCGCGATGGAATCGCTGCAGTCCCAGCTCTCCTGCAACTGAACGACGGCGCGCACGAGGCCGGGAGCCCCCCGGATCCCGGCCTCGTGACGAGCCTCAGCCCTTCGTCGCTCCCGCCAGCAGTCCGCGCACGAAGTAGCGCTGCAGCGACAGGAACACGGCGAGCGGCACCACGAGGGCGATGAACGCGCCCGCAGTGAGCAGATACCAGTCCTGGCCGCGGCTTCCGGTCATCTCGGCGAGGAGCTTCGTGATCGGAGCGACGTTGCCGTCCGCGAAGATCAGAGCCACCAGCAGGTCGTTCCAGACCCAGAGGAACTGGAAGATCGCCACCGACGCGATCGCCGGGGCGGTCAGCGGGAGGATCAGCCGGAAGAAGATCTGCCCGTGACCTGCGCCGTCGACGCGAGCGGCCTCGATGACCTCGCCCGGGATCTCCGACACGAAGTTGTGCAGCAAGTAGATGATCAGTGGAAGCCCGAACATGGAGTGCGCGATCCACACCTGCGCGTACCCCGCAGAGCCGAACGGCTCGACGACCGGGAACCCGAAGATCGTCCCCTGCGAGAACAGCAGCAGCAGCGGGATGAGCGCCATCTGGATCGGCACGATCTGCAGCGCGAACACCCCGATGAAGAGGATGTTCTTGCCGCGGAACTCCATCCAGGCGAACGCGTAGGCCGCCAGCATCCCGATGCACAGCGGGATGACCACCGCGGGGATGGTGATCGCGAACGAGTTCACGAACGCGCCGGCCATGTCGAGCTGGCTGTTGCCGGTCTGCAGCGCCTCGCTGTAGTTGTCGAGCGTCCAGCCCCAGTTCTGGAAGATCGTCCACCAGCCGGTGGTGTTGATGAGCTCGCGCGGCCGGAACGACGAGATGAACAGGCCGAACGTGGGGATCGTCCACGCGACCGCGATGATCAGCGCAGCGGCGGTCGCCCACGGCGACGTGAGCCGCTTCTTCGTGCTGGACAGCCCGAGCTCGGCCTTGCGCTCGCCTCGCCGTATCCGCCGGACCGTCTGCGTATCGGTGGGCAGGTTGATCGGCTGGATGGCCATCAGCGCACCTCCCTCTGCCGCTTCAGCTGCACGGCGTTGTAGATCACGATGGGCATGACCAGGATGAACAGGATCACGGCGAAGGCAGCAGAGCGTCCGGCCTCGAAGCTCTTGAACTGCGTGTACATCTCGTTCGCCAGCACCGACGTGCTGTTGGCGCCCGCGGTCATCGTCCGGACGATGTCGAACACCTTCAGCGAGGTGATCGAGATCGTCGTGAGGACCACGATGAGGGCGGGACGGATGCCGGGGACGGTGACATTGAAGAACCGCTGCCACGCGTTGGTGCCGTCGAGCTCCGCCGCCTCGAGCTGCTCGGTCGGGACGCCCTTGATGGCCGCGGACAGCACCACCATGGCGAAACCGGTCTGGATCCAGATGAACACGATGATCAGCCACAGCGTGTTCCACGGGTCGTCGGCGAGGAAGTTGTACGGCTCGCCGCCGAACCACACGATGATCTGATTCAGGAAGCCGATCTGCTCGGCGGTGGCCGGGCGGGGCGTGTACATGAAGCGCCAGATGATCGACGCGCCCACCATCGAGATCGCCATCGGGAGGAAGACGAGGATCTTGTAGTACTTCTCCCCGCGGGTCTTGTCGATGAAGTACGCGTACGCGAGGCCCGCCGCCGTGGAGACCGCCGGGGCGATGAGCACCCAGAGGATCGTGTTGACGATGATCCGCACGTTCTGCGGGTTGCCGAAGATCCAGGCGTAGTTCTCGAAGCCGATGAAGGTCGTGCTCCGCGAGTTCATGAACGACTGCACGATCGTCTGGACCGTCGGGACGACGAGTCCGACCGCCAGCAGCACCATCGCGGGTGTCAGGAAGCCGACGAGCTGGAACAGCGAGCCGGCGCCGTCCTTCGCACGCTTGTCGAGGAAGAAGAACAGCAGGCCGAGCACAGCGGCTGCGATCATCGCCTGGATCCAGGACTGCAGCAGGAAGAACACCAGCGCCGGACCGACGACGCAGGCGATCAGCCGGATGACCGTGTAGCGGGTGCCGCGGCGCGGCGCGATCTCGACGAGGAAGAGGATCAACCCGATGACGACGAGGAAGATCGACACGATGACGACGATCTCGACCCAGGGGTTGAGGGTGGACAGCCACCGGAAGAAATCTTGGACCGACATGGGGACCTTTCGAGTTCGTCGTCGGACTCTGCGATGCGGCGTACGGCCGCGGGGTGTGTGAGCGGGGCCGCCTCCGGTGCGGAGGCGGCCCCGCCGTCACACGTGGGTCACTCGGACGGCCAGCCGCCCTCGATCTGCTCCAGCACCGTGTCGGTGTCGGTCCCGTTGACCCAGTCGACCATGCCCTTGAAGAAGGTTCCCGCGCCGACGGCGCCGGGCATGAGGTCGGAGGCGTCGAAGCGGAACGTCGTGGTGTCGTCCTGCAGGATGCTGATGGCTTCCTTCAGGATGTTGCTCGACGCGTTCTCGGGGTCCAGGCCCTTGTTGGCGCTGATGACGCCGCCCAGGGAGACACGCGAGTTGGCCCAGTCGGCGCTGGAGAGGTACTCCTGCACCTTCTGCGTCGACTCGGAGTCGTCGAAGGCCGCGACGATCTCGCCGCCGCCCGTGACGACCGCGCCGTCGCTGGCCCCGCCCGCCTCGAATGGAGGCATCAGGAAGGCCCAGATGTCGCCGTCCTCTGCGACCTCGGCACCCGCGTCGGTGATGAACCCGTCGAAGAACGAGGCCTGGTGGTGCAGCGCGCAGTCGCCGTTGGCGAGTGCGCCGGCCGTGTCGCCGAACGGCGTGGTCACGATCGTCGCCGTGTCACCGAAGCCCGCGTTCACGTAGTCGGGGTTGAGCGCGACCTTGCCGAACTCGTCGAACGCCGACTTGATGGCGGGATCCGTGAACGGAACCTCGTTGGACACCCACTTGTCGTAGACGTCCGTGCCGGACTGACGGAGGACGATGTCCTCGATCCAGTCGGTGCCGGGCCAGCCGGTCGCCGCGTCGGAGCCGAAGCCGATGCACCACGGAGGCGTGTCGGTGTCGCTCTGGATCTGCGCCGTGAGATCGAGCAGGCCCTGCCAGTCGGTGGGCACTTCGTAGCCGTGGTCCGCGAAGAACGACGGCGAGTACCAGATCCACCCCTTGACGCTGGCCATCAGCGGTGCGCCGTAGAGCGTCCCGTCGACGGTCGCGTAGTTCGCCCAGTCCTCGGTCCAGCCCTCTTCGACGTTCGCCTTGACGGCGTCGGGTGCGGGCACCAGGTAGTCGCGGTTCGCGATGTCGGCCATGAGGCCGGGCTGCGGGAAGATCGCGATGTCGGGTGCGTTGCCACCCTGTGCGCGAACGGCGATCTGAGCCTCGAACTCCTTCGACGATTCGTACTTGATGTCGATGTCGTTCTCTTCCTCCCAGTCCGCCCAGGACTGCTCGAGGAGCTCGGCCTCGGTGTCGGCGATCGTGCCGTACACCGTGACGACGCCGTCGTCCTCGCCGCCGTTCCCGTTGTCGTTGTTGTTGGTGCCCGGACCTCCGGTGCAACCCGACAGCGCGATGCCCGCGACCCCCAGGGCTGCGACGGAGATCAGGAGCCGTGATCGGCCCGTTGTCTTCATGTGTCCTCCTCGTTGAGTGGATGCAGGGGAGACCGTCCCCAGGCATCGGGAACCCGCGCGATCGTCGGGAACCGATTCCACACTCACGCTAGGGGATGCACAGGGGAACACACAACGATCTATCATCACAACTCGATAAACGCGGCGATGAGGGCGGGAGGCAGCCGGACTTTTCGCCCTGACATTCAGGAACCGGTTCCAGGATGCTCCTCGGCGCGGTATCCTTCCTCCGCACCACTCGGAGAGGAGTCTGCATGAGCGGCATCGCCGATGTGGCCGCGCGTGCCGGTGTCTCGAAGGCGACCGCGAGCCGGGCTCTGACGGGCAGCGGCTACGTGTCCGAGCACACCAGGGCGCGGGTGCTGGCGGCCGCCGCCGAGCTCGGCTACGTGCCCTCGACGAGCGCCGTGAGCCTCGCGACGGGCCGCACGAACAACATCGGCGTCGTCATGCCGTACGTCAACCGGTGGTTCTTCGCGGAGGTGCTCGAGGGCATCCAGGCGACGCTGCTCGAGCGGGGACTGGACCTCACCCTGTACGACGCGAAACCAGGCACGGTGGGGCGCGCGCAGATCTTCGACGACTTCCTCGCCCGCAAGCGGTTCGACGGTCTGATCGCGGTCGGGCTGGAGCCGGAGGACAGGGAGCTGCAGCGGCTCGTGCAGATCGGGCGCCCGATCGTGAGCGTCGTCGGCTCGGATGAGGGCACCAGCTACGTGTCGGTCGACGACGACCACGCCGTGCGCCGGGCCACCGAGCACCTCGTCGCGCTCGGGCACCACGACATCGTGTTCGTCGGCGGCGGCACCGGTCCGCACTGGGCGCACGTCGACCGCCGGCGCCTGCTCGGCTACGAGTCGGCGATGACGACGGCCGGCCTGTCCGGACACATCCGCCATTTCCGCTCCGACGTGACGATCCCCGGCGGGTACGCCGCGGCGGTCGACCTGCTCAGCGATGCGCGCACGCGGCCGACCGCCCTCGTGGGCGCGTGCGACGAGGTGGCGATCGGGGCGATCGTGGCCGCACGCCGGCTCGGCATCCAGGTGCCCAGCGACCTCAGCGTCGTCGGCGTCGACGACCACGAGTACGCCGAGATGTTCTCGCTCACGACACTGCAGCAGCTCCCCCGCCAGCAGGGCTCCGCGGCGGTCGAGCTGCTGCTCGGGCAGATCGCCGATCCGAGCAGGCCGACGACGATCGTGCAGATGCAGGCGCGGCTGATCGTGCGCAGCTCGACGGCTCCGGTGGATCCTCAGCTCGCGGCGGCGGCACTGGACAGCGCGGCCACGAAGGCGTGAGATGCACGAAGGCCCCGGATGCCAGCATCCGGGGCCTTCGCAGAGTGAAGCGTGATTACTTGAGGGTAACCGTCGCGCCGGCCTCTTCGAGAGCGGCCTTGGCCTTCTCTGCGGCCTCCTTGTTGGCGCCCTCGAGGACGGCCTTGGGAGCACCGTCGACGACGGCCTTGGCCTCGCCGAGGCCCAGCGAGGTGAGCTCGCGGACCGTCTTGATGACCTGGATCTTCTTGTCGCCGGCAGCCTCGAGGATGACGTCGAACGAGTCCTTCTCCTCCTCGGCCTCGGCAGCGGCACCTGCGCCACCGGCGCCGGCAACGGCGACGGGAGCAGCGGCGGTGACGTCGAACTTCTCCTCGAACGCCTTCACGAACTCGCTGAGCTCGACGAGGGTCAGGTCGGCGAACTGCTGCAGCAGTTCCTCAGTGGTGAGCTTCGCCATGATGTATCTCCTAGATGTTGGTGGGGTTGTGAAAAGAGATCGCCGGTCGCTTACGCGGCCTCAGCGGTCTCCAGCTTTTCGCGAAGAGCGTCGATGGTGGCGGCGGCCTTGCCCATCGTCGCCTTCATCATGCCCGCAGCCTTCGCCAGCAGAACCTCACGGCTCTCGAGCGAGGCGTACTTGTTGACCTCATCGGCGGTGAGGGAGTTCCCCTCGAAGACGCCGCCCTTGATCACGAGAAGCGGGTTGGCCTTGGCGAAGTCACGCAGAGCCTTCGCGGTGGCGACGAAGTCGCCGTGCACGAACGCGATGGCCGAGGGGCCCTTGAGGTCCTCGTCCAGCGACGAGATCCCCGCGTTGTTCGCGGCGATCTTGGTCAGCGTGTTCTTCACCACGGCGTATTCCGCGTCCTGACGGATGTTGTTGCGCAGCTGCTTGAGCTGGGCAACCGTCAGACCGCGGTATTCGGTCAGCAGTACGGCGTTCGAGTTCTCGAAGTTCTTCGTGAGCTCGGCGACCGATGCATCCTTCTGCGCCATGGTCACTCCTTGTATGTACGAGACGCTCCGCGATGGCGGGGCGTCGACCTCGACCTGGGCGGAAGCGGGCAATGAAAAAGCTCCGGCGCAAGCGCACGGAGCTTCAGATCCTGTTACCCAGGGAAATCGTTCGTGACACCTGCGCGGGCCCCTGCACTGCAGAGCTTCGATCTCGGTGCACTCACGCGCACGTCGACGACCAGCGGTCTTCGGTTGTCCCCCAGTCTACGTGGTCCCCCCGCATCCCCCAAATCCGCCCGCGTCTCCCCCCTATTTCTCGTCGACCCCACCGCGTGCGGTCGACCCCACCGCCTACGCCCCGTAGTTCAGGGGCCTGGTCGGCAGGAAGGGGTGGGCTCGGCGCGACGGCACGGCCACACCGAAACTCGCGAGGCGAGCGGCGAGCGCATCGGCGGATGCTGCGTGCGCGCTCCCTCCGCGGAGCACCCGGTGATCGGTCGTCCCGCGCACCCAGTCCTCGCGGCGCTTCTCATCCAGCAGCACCTGCTCGAGAGTCCTCCCCGAGCGCAGCGACTCGTCCGTGTATTTCGTCTCACCGTCACACTCGTAGTAGATGCGCTCCTCCTCTATCTCGATGTCCATCCAGTAGCGGCCGCGATTCGGGCCGACGACCGGGATCTGGAGGCCCAGTCGCCGAAAGCCCAGCCGCCACAGTTGCAGCTTCGTCACCGATTCGAGCGGGAGCTGGGACCTGCCATCCGCGAGCTCGAAGATCGCGCGAGCCTGGCGGATGCCGCGCACGCGGCGCACCCCCGCACGCTCTCGCATGCCGGACAGCCACTCGGCCGCTGCGGCCTCGTCGTACGAGCGCGGGTCGCCCCCGATGCGGCCGAGCGCGGCATCCGCGCACGTAAGGGCGACTTCGGGCGCTGCGAGGCGCGCCATGTCGAAGACGGTGCGATCGATCGACGTGCATCGGATGCCGTCGACCTCCGTCACATCGGCATCAGCGATCGCGCCCTCATGCCGGAAGACGTCCGGGGCGCTCCGTCTGTCCGCGTCCGAGACGAGCACGTGCGCGCGTCGGGGCTCGACCCGATACAGCGGCAGACCGAGAAGGCTCGCCGCAGAGAACAGGCAGAACACCGGGCGTCGCTCCCCGGCGGTCCACGCATCCCTATCCGCGCCGAGCACCCCGCCGGCGTCGGCGTCGACCGCGACCACGAGGGCTCTGTGTCTGGATTCGGGCCACAGCTCGCGCCAGTGGTCGCCGAGCATGTACCACCCGCGCCGCACCCGGTGCAGGGCGCCTGCGCGTACGTCGGCCGCGATCTCGCGCGCCGTTCGGCCCGCCGACAGCAACTCGTCGCGGGTCAGCATCAGCCGTCGCAGCTCCCCGACCTCGGCATGCCTCACCCCACGACGATGCGCCCATCCGCTCCACGCCCGGACCCCGTCCGCCACATCTGTGGACGCCTCGCGCACCTCCGCGCCTGTGCAGACCTCGCCGAACCCACCGCTTGCTGCCGAGCCCGCCGCGCACGTCCGGTGCGCACATGGTGGGGACGGGAACGAGGGGTGGGGTCGGCGACGAGGAACAACGGAGAGGGATGCGGCGGCGCGCGGGGGCGGCGACCACAGGAGTCGGGGGCGCGGCGTACCCTCGAAAGGTGACACCCGAACTCGCTGCCCGGATCGTCGCGGACTCCCGCGACCGGGTCGCCTGGGTGCGGGCGCGGTCCCGCGGCATCACCGCAACCGACGTCGCGAGCCTCACCAGCGAGAAGTCCATCACCAGGGCCGCCGACGCGAAGCTGATGGGCTCGGGGTTCTCCGGCAACGCCTACACGGCGCACGGCCGCATCCGCGAGCCCGAGATCGCGCGCTGGGTCGCCGCGACCCACGGCATCCTCCCCTCGTCCGCCCTGTTCCACGCTGAGGTGGAGAAGCGCCACCTCGCCACCCCCGACGGCGTCGGGATCGACGGCGAGGGACGCGTCATCCTCGCCGAGATCAAGACGACCAACAAGGCGTGGCGCAGTATCCCGCGTCCGTATCTGCGACAGGTGTTCTGGCAGCAGCACGTCCTCGGAGCCGAGCGCACGCTCGTCGCCTGGGAGCAGCACGACGGGTTCGTGCCGGTCGGCGACGAGCCGCGGTGCGAGTGGATCGACCGTGACGACACCGAGATCGCGAAGCTGGTGCGACTCGCGACCTCGCTGATCGACGAACTGCATCGCCGCCACCTCGCGGGCAGGCCCGCTCAGGAGCCGCTGCCGCAGCCCGCCCCGCGGCAGCCGTTCCGCGCCCTCGCGCTCGCCGACTGAACCGAGCGGCTCGCGACTGAGCCGCCTTCCGGCCGACCCGGTTCATCCACCCCAGCGGGAATAGTTGACACTAGTCAACGATTGACCTTATAGTTGACTTTCTTCAACAGTTGACCAAGCTCAACTTCTTCGCGCCGATGTCGTCGCCGCATCCCACCCGCACTTCATCCGAAGGATCCCTATGTCCACGCCTTCTGCTGCTCCCGAGGAGCTCACGAAGCCCAAGATGACGCACCGCGAGGTGCTGACGGCCCTCTCCGGCCTCCTCTTGGGCATGTTCGTGTCGATGCTCGCCTCGACCGTCGTCTCCACCTCGCTGCCCGTGATCATCCACGACCTCGACGGCAACCAGGCCGCCTTCACGTGGGTCGTCACCGCGACGCTGCTGACCACGGCCATCTCGACCCCGATCTGGGGCAAGCTCGCCGACCTGTTCAACCGCAAGCTGCTCATCCAGATCGCCATCGCGATCTTCGTGCTCGCGACGGCCGCTGCCGGCTTCTCGCAGAGCCCCGAGATGCTCATCTCGTTCCGCGCCGTGCAGGGCATCGGCGCCGGCGGTCTCGCCGCCCTCAGCCAGGTGCTGATGGCCGACATCATCAGCCCGCGCGAGCGCGGCCGCTACATGGGCCTGTTCGGCGCCGTCATGGCCGTCGCCACCATCGGCGGCCCGCTGCTCGGCGGTGTCATCACCGACTCGCTCGGGTGGCGCTGGAACTTCTTCGTCTCGCTCCCGTTCGCGATCCTCGCGCTGATCATCCTGCAGCGCACGCTGCACGTCTCTCCGCGCGTCAAGCGGAAGGTGTCGATCGACTACCTGGGCATCGTGTTCCTCTCGGCCGCGGTCGCGCTGCTGCTGATCTGGGTGACCCTCGCCGGCGACTCGTTCGAGTGGTGGAGCGTGGAGACCGTCCTCATGGTCGGCGGCGCCATCGTCGGCACGATCGCGTTCGTGATCACCGAGCTCCGCTCGAAGGAACCGCTCATCCCGCTCTCGCTGTTCCGCAACCGCACCTTCACCCTCGCGACGATCGCCTCGATCGCCACCGGCATCGCGATGTTCGGCGCCTCGGTGTTCCTCAGCCAGTTCATGCAGCTCGCTCGCGGTGCGACGCCCACCGAAGCGGGTCTGATGACGATCCCGATGATCGGCGGCCTCCTGGTCTCGTCGATCGGCGTGGGCGCGCTCATCACGAAGTTCGGCAACTGGAAGCCGTTCCTCATCGTGGGCTCGGTGTTCCTGATCGCCGGTTCGTACCTGCTGTCGACGATCCACTACGACACGAACTTCGCGCTCGTCTCGCTGTACATGTTCCTGCTCGGCGCCGGCGTCGGCATGACGATGCAGAACCTCGTGCTGGTCGTCCAGAACACCACGAACCCGAGTGAGATCGGCGTCGCGAGCTCGGGAGTCACGTTCTTCCGCAGCCTCGGCGGCACGATCGGCGTCTCGGTCATGGGCGCCGCCCTGGCCGCGAAGGTGACCGAGCTCGTCACTGCGGGCCGCGATGACATCACGGCCGCGATCATGGGCCTCGGCGCCGACGCGCCGAAGTGGGCGGAGACGCTGCAGTCGGGCACGCTCCCCCAGGTGTCGACGATGCCCGAGTCCCTCCGCGTCCTGTTCGAGGACATCTACGCGCAGGGCATCTCGCACTCGTTCCTGATCGCCGTGCCGTTCGCGGTGATCAGCCTGATCGCGATCGTGTTCCTGCCGAACAAGCCGCTCACCCGCATGACCACGAGCGAGCGCATCCAGGCCAGCGAGGCCGACCTCGCCACGGTCTCGGTCCCGGAGGGGATGGGCGTGCTGGCCGCCACGGGCGCAGTGCGCACGATGGATGCCGGCGACGCCGCGCCGTCGGCAGCATCCGCCACGGCAGCGCCCGGCTCGGACCGTTAGGCTCCGAGCGTGACCGACAACCACGACCTCGAGGCGCGCACCGTTGCGGTGCGCGCCCTCGAGGCCGAGTTCGGTGAGCTGATCAGCCAGTTCCGCCGCCTGATCAGCGAGAACGCCGAGCGGGTCAGCCCGGGCATGCTGCCGGGCGCCTACAAGGTGTTCACGACGATCGTGCGCCGCGAGAGCGTCACGCTCTCCGCGCTCGCGGAGTCGCTGATGGCGGACAAGGGGCAGATCAGCCGCACCGTGCGCTACCTCGAGGAGCTCGGGTTCGTGGAGCGCACGCCCGACCCGGACGACGGCCGTTCGAGCCTGCTGTCGGCCACGCCGCTCGGGCTCGAACGCCTCGAGGCCGCACGCCTGCCGCAGGAGAAGACCCTCCTGAACACGCTCGCGGCATGGTCGGTCGACGACATCCGGGATCTCACCCAGCTGCTGCACGCGCTCGCCTCGGGCACCACCCCGGCGGCTCCGCCGTCGGCGGACGCTAGCGCGTAGAGAACGCCGCGTCGAACGCGGCCGCCGATGGCTCGTAGGTCGACAGGCGACGCACGAACGCGAGCGCCTCCGGAGCCCCGACCAGGCGGTCCATGCCGGCGTCCTCCCACTCCACCGAGAGCGGCCCGGCGTAGCCGATCGCGTTCAGCATCCGGAAGGCGTCCTCCCACGGCACGTCGCCGTGGCCGGTGGAGATGAAGTCCCAGCCGCGCCGCGGGTCCGCCCACGCCAGGTGCGACGAGAGCCGCCCGTTGCGGCCGTTGCCCAGCCGCTTCTTCGTGTCCTTGCAGTGCACGTGGAAGATCCGGTCCTGGAAGTCCCAGAGGAACCCGACCGGGTCGATGTCCTGCCACACCATGTGGCTCGGGTCCCAGTTCAGGCCGAACGCCTCGCGGTGCCCGATCGCCTCGAGCGCCTGCTTCGTGGTCCAGTAGTCGTAGGCGATCTCGCTCGGGTGCACCTCGTGCGCGAATCGAACGCCGACCTCGTCGAACACGTCGAGGATCGGGTTCCAGCGGTCGGCGAAGTCCTGGTATCCGGCGTCGACCATCGCCTGGGATGCCGGCGGGAACATGGCGACGTACTTCCAGATCGACGAGCCGGTGAAGCCGGTGACCGTCTTCACGCCGAGCGCCGCGGCCAGCCGGGCGGTGTTCTTCATCTCCTCGGCCGCACGCTGCCGCACGCCCTCAGGATCGCCGTCGCCCCACACGCGGTCCGACAGGATGTCGCGGTGACGCTGGTCGATGGGGTCGTCGCAGACAGCCTGGCCCTTGAGGTGGTTGGAGATGGTCCACGCCTTCAGCCCGTTGCGCTCGAGCACCTCGAGCTTGCCGTCGACGTACCCTGGCTCGTCCCACCGCCACGGGTCGAGGTGATCGCCCCAGCAGGCGATCTCGAGGCCGTCATAGCCCCACTCGCCGGCGAGCCGGGCCACTTCCTCGAACGGCAGGTCTGCCCACTGGCCGGTGAACAGTGTGATCGGTCGCGCCATTGCGATGCCTTCCTCTTCTGTTGATCGATGCGCGGTTCAGCCCGCGGTCGGGATCCAGGCGCTGCCCGCGGCAGAGCTGCGCTCGACCGCATCCAGCACCTGCTGCACGTGGAGTCCGTCCGCGAACGACGGCTGCGGCGCCCTGCCGTCGTGGACCGCGGTGACGAAGTCGGCGACCTGGTGCGAGAAGCCGTGCTCGTAGCCGAGCATATGACCGGTCGGCCACCAGGGCGCCAGGTAGGGGTGCGCACTCTCCGTCACCAGGATGCGGCGGAAGCCCAGCTCGGTGTCGGGCGCGGTGGCGTCGTAGTACTCGAGCTCGTTGAGCCGCTCGAGGTCGAAGGCGAGGGCACCGCGGGTGCCGGAGATCTCGATCCGCAGGGCGTTCTTGCGCCCGGTGCGGAAGCGGCTCGCCTCGAACGAGGCGAGCGCCCCCGACGAGAGCCGGCCGGTGAACAGGGCGATGTCGTCGACGGTCACGGTTCCGCGCTCCGTCGACGCCGTCCCGCTCTTGGACAGGCTCAGCGACTCGTTCTCTCCTGCGCCCGGCAGCGGACGATCGGCGACGAGGGTCTCGATGATGCCGGAGACGGTCTCGACATGCTGGCCGGTGATGTACTCCGTCAGGTCGACGGCGTGCGCCCCGATGTCGCCGAGCGCACCCGACCCGGCGAGCTTCTTGTCCAGGCGCCAGGTCATCGGCGACTCGGGGTCCATGAGCCAGTCCTGCAGGTACTCGGCGCGCACCTGGCGGACCTCGCCGATGCGCCCGTCCGCGACCAGCTGCTTGGCGAAGGTGGCTGCGGGGACGCGCCGGTAGGTGAACCCGACCATGGATCGGATCCCGGATGCTGCAGCCGTCGCAGCGGCGTCGGCCATGGCCCGCGCCTCCGCGACGGAGTTGGCGAGCGGCTTCTCGCAGAGCACGTGCTTGCCTGCCGCGAGGGCGGCGATCGCGATCTCTGCGTGCGTGTCACCGGGGGTGACGACATCCACGACGTCGATGTCGTCGCGTGCGATGACCTCGCGCCAGTCGGTCGCGCTCTCGCGCCAGCCCCACTTCGCCGCTGCGGCGGCGGTCGAGTCCGCGTTGCGGCCGACGACCGTCTGCAGCACGGGTTCGAGCGGAAGGTCGAAGAACCGGGGCGCCACCCGCCAGCCCTGGGAGTGTGCGGCGCCCATGAAGCCGTGGCCGATCATGGCGACCCGAAGCGGTTCCTGAGCCTGTCGAGGGACAGTCATGGCAGAGTCCTCTCCTTGGAGGGTGGATGCGGGGTGCCCGGCTCTCGCGCCGAGCACCCCGCGGGGCCGCTTACTCGAAGGCGAGGTCGATGAAGTCGTCGACGTTGTCCTTCGTCACGACCGGGGCGTCCAGCACGATCCGGTTCGGGATGCTGGGGGTGATCAGGTCGCCCATGGTCTTGCTCTGCGCGATCAGACGAGCCAGTGCGACACCGTCGGCCGCCTGCGTCGACGGGTAGATGACCGTCGCCTTCAGCACCGAGTCGTCGGCCTTGATGGCCTCCATCGCGCTCTTGCTGCCCGCGCCGCCCATCATGAAGAACTCGTCGCGACCGGCCGACTCGATGGCGGCCAGGACGCCGATGCCCTGGTCGTCGTCGTGGTTCCACAGCGCGTCGATCTTCGGGTTGGCCGAGAGCAGCTGCGAGGCGGCAGCCTCACCGCCGGCGACCGTGAAGTCGGCGGCGACACGCGCCGTGACCTCGAGGCCGCAGTCGCCGAGCGCGTCGGCGAAGCCCTGCGAGCGGTCCTGGGTGAGCGGCAGCGAGTCGATGCCGGCGATCTCCGCGACCACGGCGTCGGGGTTGTCCCCGAGCTGCTCGCAGATGTACGTGCCGGCGCTGACGCCCATGCCGTAGTTGTCGCCGAGGATCGTGCTGCGAGCGGCGAACGGGCTCGAGAACTCCCGGTCGACGTTGATGACGGGGATGCCCGCCTCCATCGCGGCGATCGCCGCTTCGGTGAGCGCGGCGCCGTCGGTCGGCAGCAGGACGATGGCGTCGACGCCCTCGTTGACGAAGGTCTCGACCGCGGCGATCTGCGCGACCGGGTCGTTCGTGCCCTCTGCGACCTTCAGCTCGACGTCGTCGAAGCTGTCGGCCGCGGCCTGCGCGCCCGAGTTGATCGCGCCGAGCCAGCCGTGGTCGGCGGCGGGGCCGGAGAAGCCGATGACGACGGTGTCGCCCGACTCGGCGTTCTCCTCGGTGGTGGTGCCCTGATCGACGACGTCTTCTTCCGCCCCCGAGCCGGTGCAGCCCGCGAGCAGACCGACCGCGGCGACGAGTGCTGTGCCGGTGAGCAGCAGGCGCGTGCTCGCCTTCATGTGTGAGCGCATTTCTTCCTCCTTGAATGTGATGCAGCTGTGGCCGACGAGAACTCGGGTTCCGATGTGCGCACCGGTGGAGGGTCCGCGTCGACTCGATCAACGTAGCAGAAGTGATGGCTCGGCAGTCAACTTTTGTTTTAGCGTCGGCAAAAGTCACGATTTGATCTCGGAGCCCCGGAAAGACGGGCTTCGACGGCAACGAACGCATCCGGGCATCCTCGACAGGTACCCACCATGAAGGGTCGCGCCCAGCATCCGGTCCGTGTTATGTTCCCCCCGTGATCAAAGTTGACCATCAATCGGCATTACTCGAGGTCCGAGGCGTGACGAAGTCCTTCGCCGGCGTCCACGCGCTCCGCGGCGTCGACCTGGAGATCCTGCCGGGCGAGGTGCACTGCATCCTCGGCCAGAACGGCGCGGGCAAGTCCACGCTGATCAAGACCCTGGCCGGCGTCCACCGGCCGGACGAGGGCGAGATCCTCTGGCAGGGCGAAGCAGTCGAGCTGCCGACCCCGGAGTCGGCCATCGAGATCGGCATCGCGACGATGTACCAGGAGCTCGACGTCGTCGACGGCCTGACCATCGCCGAGAACATCTTCCTCGGGCACGAGCTCGCGCGCGGCGGCTTCACCGATCGCTCAGAGGCCTCCAAGCAGACCAAGGAGCTGCTGCGACGACTCGGCCACGGTTCCCTGTCGCCGCACACGGAGGTCGGCCAGCTGAGCGCGGCCAACAAGCAGATCGTGAGCATGGCGCGCGCCCTGTCGCATGACATCAAGCTGATGATCATGGACGAGCCGTCCGCGGTCCTCGACACCGAAGAGGTCAAGAACCTGTTCGGCGTCGTGCGCGAGCTCACCGCCGCGGGCATCGCGGTCGTCTACATCACCCACCGCCTCGAAGAGATCCGCCAGATCGGCGACCGGATCAGCGTCCTCAAGGACGGCCGCTCGATGGCGAGCGGGCTGTCGGCCGCCGAGACTCCCACTCCTGAGCTCATCCGGCTGATGACCGGCCGCGAGGTCGCGAACGTGTTCCCGCCGGCCGCCCCGATCGCCGACGACGCACCCACGGTCCTCGAGGTCGAGGACCTCGCCCTCGCCGGCGTCTTCCAGGACGTGTCGTTCTCGGTCAGGGCCGGTGAAGTCGTCGGACTCGCCGGACTCGTCGGCTCCGGCCGCTCGGAGATCCTCGAGACCGTCTACGGCGCCCGCAAGGCCACGGCCGGCAGCGTCCGCGTGGGCGGCAAGGCGCTGCGACGCGGCTCCGTCGTCGCCGCCGTGCGCGCCGGCATCGGACTGTCGCCCGAGGAGCGCAAGAGTCAGGGGCTGGTGCTCGACGAGCCGATCTTCGTCAACGTGACCCTCTCGTCGATGTCGCGGTTCGCCCGCGCCGGGTTCCTCGACGACCGCGCCGCCCGGGCGACCGCGCGCGAGCAGATCGAGGCGCTCGAACTGCGCCCCGCCGACCCGGACCGCCCGGCGATGACGCTGTCGGGCGGCAATCAGCAGAAGATCCTCCTGGCCCGCTGGCTCGTCCACGGCACCCGGGTGCTGCTCCTCGACGAGCCCACCCGCGGCGTCGACGTCGGCGCCCGCGCCGAGATCTACGCGCTCATCCGTGCGCTCGCCGCCGCCGGCAACGCCGTCGTCGTCGTGTCCAGCGAGATCGAGGAGGTGCTCGGCCTCGCCGACACCGTGCTCGTCATCGCCGATGGCCGCGTCATCCAGACCCTCCCCGCCAGCCAGATCGACGAGCACGGCGTGCTCGACCTCGTGATGAAAGGAACCGCCGCGTGAGCGAGCAGACCAACGGGGCATCGCCCCGCCCTCTCGGGGTCGACGACGTCCCCACCGCTGCGGACGCACCGCCTCCGGGCGGATCGGTCGACCGATCGGGCAAATCCGCGTTCCAGCGCTTCATGTCCGGCTCCGTCGGGCGCAACCTCGGCCTGGTGGTCGCGCTGCTGCTGCTCGTGGTCGTCGGCGCCATCACGGCGCCCGACACGTTCACCAGTGTGAGCAACCTCCTCACGATCCTGCGTCAGGCGTCGATCATCGGCGTGATCAGCATCGGCATGACCCTCGTCATCATCGCGGGCGGCATCGACCTGTCCGTCGGATCCGTGATGGGGCTCGCCTCGGTCGCCGCGACGATCGCGGCGGTGCAGGATCTCGTCGACCAGACCCACTGGATCCTGATGATCGTCATCGCGCTCGCCGTGGGCCTGGCCGCCGGGCTCATCAACGGCGTCGTGATCGCGTACGGGAAGGTGGTCGCGTTCATGGCCACCCTCGCGATGCTCGTCGCCGCGCGCGGTCTGGCGGAGATCCTCGCCGAGCGCCGCACGCTGCAGGTCGGCGACCGTGGATTCATCCAGGCGATGAACGCCGACTTCATCGGCATCGACGTCCTCATCTGGATCTTCGCGATCGTCGCCGCGCTCGGCTGGGTGCTCCTCAACCGCACCACGTTCGGCCGCCGCACGGTCGCCATCGGCGGCAACCGCGAGGCCGCCCGCCTCGCCGGCATCGACGTGCGCCGCCACACCATGTGGCTGTACGCGATCTCGGGTCTCACCGCCGGCATCGGCGCCGTGATGATCCTCGGCCGCACGACGGCGGGCACCTCCACCCATGGCCAGCTCCTCGAGCTCGACGCCATCGCGGCCGTCGTGGTCGGCGGCACGCTCCTGGTGGGCGGTCGCGGCACGATCACGGGCACCGTCTTCGGCGTCCTGATCTTCGCCACCCTGACCAACGTGTTCGTGCAGAACAACATCAACTCGTCGGTGCAGGCCGTCGCGAAGGGCGTCATCATCGTCGTCGCGGTGCTCCTGCAGCAGCGCTTCGCCAAGCCGACCGGCCGAAGCGCCTGACGCCGGTCGGCGGGCGACCGGTCGATAGAGTGAATCGTGGCGAATATGAGCAGTGAGTCGTCCTCCGGAGTGTCGGGGGTGAGTCAGCTGTTCCAGCTGCTGCGCGACGGTGTGCCGCGCACACGCGCCGAGCTCGCCAAGTCCACGGGCCTCGCCCGGTCGACCGTCGCCGCGCGCGTGGACGAGCTCATGCGCATGGGGCTCATCACACCGCTGGCCGAGACCGTGTCGACCGGTGGACGCCCGCCCTCGCAGTTCGCCCTCAACCCGAGCGCGCGGCTGGTGCTCGCGGCCGACATCGGCGCCTCGCACGCCACGATCGCGATCACCGATCTGACCGGCTCGATCGTGATCCAGCGCAGCGAACCGCTCGACGTCACCCTGGGGCCGGTGCCCGTGCTCAGCTGGCTCGTCGATCACGCGATCGAGATGCTCGCCGAGATCGGCCGCCCCGTCGAGGTGCTCGCCGCGATCGGCATGGGCATCCCCGGGCCCGTGGAGCATTCCACCGGCCAGCCGGTCAACCCGCCGATCATGCCGGGATGGGACCGCTTCGACGTCCCCGGCTGGGTGCGTCAGCATCTGGACGTGCCCGTGCTGGTCGACAACGACGTGAACATCATGGCGCTCGGCGAGCGCGCCACGGCGTGGCCCGGCACCGAGCACCTCATGTTCGTGAAGGTCGCCACCGGCATCGGCGCGGGGATCATCTCGGGCGGCACCCTGCAGCGCGGGGCGCAGGGCATCGCCGGCGACATCGGCCACGTGCGGGTCGCGCGCGGGGTGGGCGTGCCGTGCCACTGCGGCAACACCGGATGCCTCGAGGCCCTCGCCTCGGGCCCGGCGATCGCCCGGGCGCTGCGCGCCAACGGCATCGCCGCCGAGACCGGCAACGACGTGGTCGATCTGGTCAAGCGCGGCAACATCGACGCCATCCAGGCGGTGCGCCAGGCCGGCCGGGACATCGGCGAGGTGCTGACGGCGTGCGTCAGCATCATGAACCCCTCGGTCATCGCGATCGGCGGGTCGATGGCGCGCGTGGGCGAGCATCTGATCGCCGGCGTGCGCGAGGTCGTCTACACCCGGTCCATCCCACTGGCCACCGAGCACCTGTCGATCGTGCAGTCGGCCACGGCCCAGAACGCGGCCGTGCTCGGCGCCAGCATGCTGGCGATCGAGTACGCGCTCTCCCCGCACGCCCTGCCGGCGCTCGTCCAGGCTTAGCGGCTCGGTAGCACCGGCGTAACACGGGCGAGACAATCCTCGGGTTGACTGGCGTTCCAGATACAGAGCCAGTGCGTCCGACGGCGGACCGCACGCGGAAGGAGCGGGTCGATGAGATTCCGACCGATGCGCGATGCCACCTCGACCGACGCCGATCCCTCTCCTGCCCCCGACCTGCCCGACATGATGCGCGCCGTCACGATCGACGGCCCTGGCGGTCCCGAGGCGCTGCACGCAGCATCCGTCCCGCTCCCCCGGCCCGTTCTCAGCGAGGTGCTGGTGCGCGTCGTCGCCGCCGGGGTGAACCCGATCGACGCGAAGGTGCGTGCGGGGACGAGTGGGGTCGCCCGCAGCATCGACAGCTACCCGACCGTGCTCGGCTACGACTTCAGCGGCATCGTCGTGCGCACGCCCTATGAGGCGCACCCCTTCCCCGTGGGCACGGCGGTGTACGGCATGGTGCCGTTCCCGCGCTCCGGCGGGACGTACGCGGAGTACGTGGTGGTGCCCACGCTGTCGCTCGCCCGCAAGCCCGCCTCGCTCTCGCACGTGGAGGCCGCCGGCGTCCCCCTGGCCGCACTCACCGCGTGGGGGCTCGTCGTCGAGACCGCGCGCGCCCATCAGGGGCAGCGGATGCTGATCCACGCGGCGGGCGGCGGCGTCGGGCACTTCGCGGTGCAGTTCGCGTCGTACTTCGGGGCGCACGTCACCGCGACCGGGTCCGGGAGCAACGCGGGGTGGCTGCGCGAACTGGGCGCCTCGGTCGTGATCGACTACACGACGACGCGTTTCGAAGAGGTGGTCGGCGACGTCGACGTGGTCATCGACCTCATCGGCAACGTGCACGATCAGACCGGGTCCCGGTCGCTGCAGGTGCTGCGCCGGGGCGGGCTCTACGTGATCGTGCCGACCGGGTCGTGGCCCGAGTACGCGGAGGCGGCCGACGCGGCGGGCGTGCGCGCGACGAAGTACAGCGTGATCCCGGACGGCGGAGCCCTGGCGACGATCGCCCGACTGCTCGACTCGGGCCCGCTGCAGGTCTACATCGACAGCGTCTTCGCGCTCGAGCAGGCGGCGGAGGCCCACGCCCAGCTGGAGCAGGGGCACACCCGCGGCAAGATCGTGCTCCGCGTCAGCGACGACTGACCGGTCCCCCGGCGCACAACGGCGGAGGTCTTCGCCGACACGCCGGGGCAAGGGGCCCGCGCTCGGCGCGCCCTCGCCGATCCCCGCAGCTGTGCTCAGGCGCGGGTGAGCACGGCACGGCCTTCGGCGACGATCTCGTCGGCGACCGCGTCGAGCAGCGGGGAGCGCAGGTTCCACTGCTGCCAGTGCAGCGGCACGTCGACCGGCGGTCCGCCCAGGCGAATGAGGCGTCCGTCGGCGAGCTCCTCGTCGGACTGGAAGCCGGGCAGCAGCCCCCAGCCGAGTCCGAGCTTGACCGCCGTCGCGAAGTCGTGGGATGCCGGCACGTAGTGACGCGGCGGCGCGGCGCCTTCGACGCCGCGGCGGGCGAGCCACTGCGCCTGCAGGTCGTCCCTGCGGTCGAAGTAGACGACGGGCGCGGTGGCGAGGGCGGTCACGGTGGGTCCGTCCGGCAGCCAGCGTGCTGCGAACGCCGGTGTCGCCACGGCGGTGTACCGCATGGTGCCCAGCGGGACGGAGCGGCACCCGGCGACAGGTTCCGCGCGCGACGTCACGGCGCCCATGACCGTGCCCGACTCGAGCAGACCGGCGGTGAAGTCCTGGTCGTCGCGATGCAGGTCGAACACGACCGCGTGGCGGTCGGCGAGCCGGGCGAGCGGCGCGAGGAACCACGTGCCGAGCGAGTCGGCGTTGACGGCGAGGGGGATGCTCACCGGCGCCCCGTCGTCCTCCCCCGCACCGAGGTCGGCGAGGGCGTCATGCTCGAGCAGGGCGAGCTGACGCGCGAGGCGCACGACCGCTGCGCCCGCCTCGGTCGCCCTCGCGGGCTTGGAGCGCACGAGCACCACCCGTCCGAGCGCCTGCTCGAGCGCCTTGATGCGCTGGCTCACCGCAGAGGGAGTGATGCGCAGACGCCGGGCGGCAGCATCCAGCGTCCCCTCGTCGATGATGGCGGCGAGGGTCTCGGCGGCTTCAGCGGGAATGCGCACATCAGCAATGCTAATGGTGCTGAAGAATCTTCAGCTGGCCTGATGAGACGGATGCGCCTAACGTCAGAGAGTGCTCTCCCCCGTCCTCGCCGGCCTCGGCCTCGGCTTCTCGCTCATCGTCGCCATCGGCGCGCAGAATCTCTTCGTCCTGCGTCAGGGCATCCGCCGCGAGCATGCCGTCCTGGTTGCCGCGCTGTGCGCCGCGTCCGATGCGGTGCTCATCGTGCTGGGCGTCTCGGGCATCGGCGTCATCCTGCAGACCGCTCCCTGGCTGGTCGTCGTGGTGCGCTGGCTGGGCGCGGCGTTCCTGATCGGCTACGGTCTCCTCGCCGCGCGCCGGGTATGGCGCCCGAGCGGCACCGGCCTCGCGCTGCCGGACCAGCCGGCGGAGACGGGCACAGCGGCCGCGCAGCCCGCCACGTCGGCGGCGACGCTCACCCGCACGCGCGTGGCACCCGTCGTGCTGACCTGCCTCGCGCTCACCTGGCTGAATCCGCATGTCTACCTCGACACGCTGTTCCTGCTCGGCTCGATCGCGAACACTCACGGCGAAGGGCGGTGGGCCTTTGCGCTCGGAGCCGCGACCGCGAGCGTGGTGTGGTTCTTCTCGCTCGCGATCGGCGCCCGCTACCTGGGGCGATGGCTGGCGACCCCGCGGGCGTGGCGCATCCTCGACGCCGTGATCGCGGTCGTGATGATCGTCCTCGGGCTGTCGCTGGTGCTCGCCGGCTGAGCTACCCGTCGATCTGGTCGCGGCGGAACGCGACCATCCGGCGGATCGCATCCTCGCGCAGCGGCGTCTCCGGCTGGAACCGCACCGTGCCCTTGTCGCGGTCGACTCCCACGAGCATGTCGGCGGCGGCCTCGATCGCCGCGGGGCTGAACGGGTACACGCCGATGTGGTTCTTGGCGCGCATGACCGAGATGAGCGACTTGCCGTGGTGCACGAGTGCCGGCATCCCGTATCCCTTGCCCTGCTCGGCCTCGGGGACGACCTCGCGGGCGATGTCGTAGACCCGCTCCACCGCCTCCCGGTCGTCCGGATCCAGGTCGGCCAGGTAGTCGTCGATCGTGCCCATGCCGCTCATCCTGTCGTGTGCAGCACCCGCGCGGCAAGATGGAGCCATGCGACGCGTGCACGTCCTCGTCTCCGGCGAGGTCCAGGGGGTGGGCTACCGGTACACGCTGCGCATGGTCGCCGCCGACAGCGGCGTGTCCGGCTGGACCCGCAACCTGCGCGACGGCACGGTCGAGGCGGAGATCGAAGGTGCGGCGGATGCTGTCGACGCCGTCCTCGCGTGGATGGCCGAGGGCCCTCCCGGCTCGCGGGTCTCCGGCGCGCAGGTCACCGACATCGCCGCCGCCGGCTCCACAGGCTTCGAGGTCCGCCGCGACGGCTAGGCCCGGGAACGACGAAGGGCCCCGCCTGACGGCGGAGCCCTTCGCGTGAACGATCTGAGATCAGATGGCGTTGACGTCCAGCGGGATGCCGGGGCCGAACGTGGTCGACACGGCGCCCTTCTGGATGTAGCGGCCCTTCGAGCTCGACGGCTTGAGGCGGACGATCTCCTCGAGCGCAGCCTTCAGGTTCTCGTCGAGCTGCTCGGCCGAGAACGAGGCCTTGCCGACGACGAAGTGCACGTTGGCGTGCTTGTCGACGCGGAACTCGATCTTGCCGCCCTTGATCTCCTCGACGGCCTTCGCCGCGTTGGGGGTCACGGTGCCGGTCTTCGGGTTCGGCATCAGGCCGCGGGGGCCGAGCACCTTGCCGAGACGACCGACCTGGCCCATGAGCTCGGGCGTCGAGACGGCCGCGTCGAACGCGGTCCAGCCTGCGGCGACCTTCTCGATGAGCTCGGCGCCGCCGACCTCGTCCGCACCGGCGGCGATGGCAGCCTCAGCGGCCGGGCCGGTGGCGAACACGATGACGCGGGCGGTCTTGCCGGTGCCGTGGGGCAGGATGACGGTGCCGCGCACCATCTGGTCCGCCTTGCGGGGGTCGACAGCGAGCTTGAGCGCGACCTCGACGGTCGAGTCGAACTTCGCCGAACCGGTCTCCTTCGCCAGGGCGACGGCCTCGGTGGGCGTGTAGAACTTGTCGGCAGCGATCTTCGCTGCAGCGGCCTGGTAGGCCTTGGACTTGGTAGCCATGTTTCCTATCCCCCTCAGTCCTCGACCGTGATGCCCATGGAACGGGCGGTGCCCGCGATGATCTTCGAGGCGGCCTCGATGTCATTCGCGTTCAGGTCGGGCTGCTTCGTCTCTGCGATCTGACGCACCTGCTCCTTGGTGAGCTTTGCCACCTTGGTCGTGTGCGGGGTCGGCGAACCCTTCGCGACGCCAGCGGCCTTCTTGATGAGCTCGGCTGCCGGCGGGGTCTTCAGAATGAACGTGAAGCTGCGGTCCTCGTAGACGGTGATCTCCACGGGGATGACGTTGCCGCGCTGCGACTCGGTCGCGGCGTTGTACGCCTTGCAGAACTCCATGATGTTGACGCCATGCTGACCGAGCGCGGGCCCGATCGGCGGCGCCGGGTTGGCTGCACCGGCGTTGATCTGAAGCTTGATCAGGCCGGTCACCTTCTTCTTCGGTGCCATTTCCTCTTCCTTTCCTCGAGGCATCCGGCCCCGTGAAGGGCGCTGATGCTCTCTCCCGCACGTCCGGCACTTCCGGACAGCGGTTCCCCCTTCGGCTCTTCACCGAAGGGAAGTCTGCTGTTACTGCTTGGTGACCTGGTCGAACGAGAGCTCGACCGGGGTCTCGCGCTCGAAGAGCGAGACGAGCACGGTGAGCTTGCCGCTCTCGGGCTTGATCTCGCTGATCGAACCGGGCAGGCCCGCGAACGAGCCCTCCTTGATCGTGATGGTCTCGCCGATCTCGAAGTCGACCTCGGTGATGACGCTGCGCGCCACGGCCTGGCCGCCCTTGCCTGCGCCGCCCTTGGCCGGAGCGACCTCCTTGACCTCGACGAGCGACTTCAGCATGTTGAAGGCCTCTTCGAAGCGCAGCGGCGTCGGGTTGTGGGCGTTGCCGACGAAGCCGGTGACGCCGGGCGTGTGGCGGACGACCGACCAGGTGTCTTCGGTCAGCTCCATGCGCACGAGCACGTAGCCCGGGATGCGCACGCGGGTGACCATCTTGCGCTGGCCGTTCTTGATCTCGACGACGTCCTCCATCGGGACCTCGACCTGGTAGATCTCCTCTTCGACCTCGAGCGTCGACTTGCGCTGCTCGATGTTGGCCTTGACCTTGCGCTCGAAGCCGGCGTACGAGTGGATGACGTACCACTTGCCCTCGAGCGAGCGGAGCTCGGCGCGGAAGGCCTCGTACGGGTCCTCCTCCGCATCCTCGTCCTCG
The DNA here is from genome assembly GCF_027943945.1 of Microbacterium terricola. Lineage (NCBI taxonomy): Bacteria > Bacillati > Actinomycetota > Actinomycetes > Micrococcales > Microbacteriaceae > Microbacterium > Microbacterium terricola. The sequence goes on from NZ_AP027141.1 coordinate 2,320,443, forward strand.
TCCTCGTCGGCGGGCAGCTCGTCCTCGTCGCCGTTCACGTCGGGACCGTCGTACGGGGTCACCTCTTCGGCCGCCTCGGCGCTGCGCTCGGCAGCCTCCTCGGCGATCGAGTCGTTGAGCACCTCGGCGGCGGCCTCGACCTCTGCGGTCTCGTCGATGTCGAGTGCGTCGTTCACGATGGCGTCGGCCTCCGGGTCGTCGATGTCGATGTCTTCGTCGTCAGTGTCGTCGAGGTCGTCGTCCTCGTCCTCGATGTGCAGTGCGGCGTGCTCGGCGGGAACGCTCGCGTTGAGCTCCTCGGCCAGCACGTTGCCTTCCTGCGCTTCGTCGTCCTCGCTGGACTGCTCTGCGGCGGTCGCCCAGTCGGCGTCGTCGACATATCTTTCAGACACTTGGTTCTCTTCCGTTTCGACACAGGGCGGATGCTGCGACCCGCCCGGTCAGGATGGTCAGGCTGGGACGCCGAAGACGACCGATGTGACCCACACGAACAGCAGGTCGAGGCCGTACACGATCGCCATCATGACCACGACGAATCCGAGGACCACCGCGGTGAACTTGCCCAGCTCCTGACGGGTCGGGGTGACGACCTTGCGAAGCTCGGCGAAGACCTGACGGATGAACAGAGCGATGCGCGCGAAGAAGTTCAGCTTCTTCTCGCGGGGTGCCGCGCTCGTGGCGACAACCTCGCCCTTCGGCTCGTCCTGGACCATCAACCCACCTGACTAGTTTTCGTGAATCAGCCTGCGCTGATGCGCAGGGCGGACAGGAATCGAACCTGCAACCTGCGGTTTTGGAGACCGCTGCTCTGCCAATTGAGCTACCGCCCTAGAGACCCTGGGGCCCCTGGTTGCCCGCACTCTTCCGCCGTGATCTTGTGGAGGGGATCCTGCCCGGCACAGCGGGCATGGCAAAAGAATGCAGACTTCAACTGCACATCCCAGTGTACGGCATGCCCCGACGACCCGCGAATCCCGGCGGCCGTCGGGCGCGCCCCGGTCAGTACTGCTGGATGCCGTACCGGTCGGGTTCGGGAGCGCGTTCGAACGCGCGCCCGGACAGCGACGACGGGGCGATCCGCACGTAGTTGTACTTCAGCGTGGGGATCCACGGTCGCAGCAGCAGGCCGTCGGCACGCTCGACCTCTTCCGTCGTGTCGAGGCGGTGGGCGCTCCCGCGCACCACCACGCTCCACGCTTCGGTTTCGGAGTGATCGTCGACCTCGAAGAGCACCTCGTCGTTGATGCTCAGCTCGAACAGCTTGCTGCCCTCGGCCGTGCGGAACAGGATGCTGTCGCCGTCCATCGTGTAGTTGACCGGGAAGATGTCGAGCACGTCACCGACATGGGTGACCAGGCGTCCGAGTTCCTGCCCTCGCAGGCGCTCGCGGCACTCGTCGTCGGTGAGCACGGTCACGTGGTGCGCTGACTCGTCCATGCCCCGATTGTCCTCCCACTGAGCGGTGCGCGCAGGCCGCGCACCGCTCAGTGGGAATCGGCTCAGGCCTGCGGCGCGATCCGGATGAGCTTCTTGTTGACGAACTCGTCGGCCGCCAGCAGGCCCATCTCGCGCGAGGTGCCGCTGCGCTTGACGCCGCCGAAAGGCAGCGCGGGCTCGTCGGCGAGCACGAGGTTGACGTAGACCATGCCGGCGTCGATCTTCTGGGCGACGCGGTCAGCCTGCTCCGCATCCGTGGTGAAGACGTACGAGCCGAGCCCGAACGGGGTGTCGTTCGCGACCGCGACCGCCTCGTCCTCGTCCGTGACTTTGTAGACGACGCCGACGGGGCCGAAGAACTCCTCGCGGTACGCATCCATGTCGCTCGTCACGCCGGTGAGGACCGTGCCCTCGTAGAACGCGCCGTCGCGGGTGCCGCCCGTGACGAGGGTCGCGCCCTGCGCGACGGCCTTGTCGACCTGCTCGGCGAGACGCTCCGCCGCCACGAGCGACGAGAGCGGGCCGAGCACGGTGTCGTCGTCGAACGGGTCGCCCACCTTCGCACCGCTCATCGCGGCGGTGAACTTCTCCAGGAAGCCGTCGTAGAGGTCCTCGTGGACGATGAACCGCTTGGCCGCGTTGCACGACTGCCCGGTGTTGTCCAGACGTGCGTCGACCGCCGCCTGCACGGCGCCGTCGAGGTCGTCGGTCGACAGCAGGATGAACGGGTCTGAGCCGCCCAGCTCGAGCGCGACCTTCTTGAGGTTGCGCCCGGCGACCTCGGCGACAGCGGCGCCGGCACGCTCGGAGCCCGTCACCGACACGCCCTGCACCCGCGGGTCGGCGATGATGTCGGCGGCCTGCTCGTTGGTGACGTAGACATTGACGTAGACGCCGTCGGGGAAGCCGGCGTCGCGGTAGATCGCGTCCATCGCGGCGGCCGACTCGGGGCACTGCTGGGCGTGCTTGAGGAGGATGGTGTTGCCGATCACGATGTTCGGCGCCGCGAACCGCGCGACCTGGTAGTACGGGAAGTTCCAGGGCATGATGCCGAGGAGCGGGCCCAGCGCGCTGCGACGGATCACCGCGCTGCCGTCGCCGTCGATCTCGAGCGTGGTGTCGCTCATGATCTTGTCGGCCTTGTCTGCGTAGTACTCCGTGATGTCGGCGGCGAAGTCGACCTCGCCGAGTGCGGCGGAGAGGGGCTTGCCCATCTCCCGCACGATGATCGCGGCGAGCTCGTCGCGCCGCTCGCGGTGCAGCTCGGCGACGCGGCGGATGAGGGCGGCGCGCTCGGCGACGGTGCTCGAACGCGACCAGTCGTCGAAGGCGCTCTTCGCGGAGGCGACCGCGTCCTCCACCTGCGCGTCGGTGAACGTCGGGTACTCCGCGAGTCGCTCCCCCGTGGCGGGGTTGATGACGGCGTAGTCGCTCATGGGTCTCTTCCGTTCCTCCCGCTCAGTCGGCGGGGATCAGCGTGTACTTGGTGGACAGGTATTCGTGGATGCCTTCGAGGCCGCCCTCACGGCCGACGCCGGACTGCTTGACACCGCCGAAGGGGGCGGCGGCGTTCGAGACGACGCCCACGTTCAGGCCCATCATGCCGGTCTCCAGACGGTCGATCATGCGATGACCGCGGGCGAGGTCCTGGGTGAACACGTACGACACGAGGCCGTACTCGGTGTCGTTCGCGAGTCGCACGGCTTCGTCCTCGTCCGAGAAGGTCGCGATCGCCAGGACGGGTCCGAAGATCTCCTCGCGCAGGATGTCGCTGCCTGCGGCGACCTCGGTGATCACGGTGGGCTCGAAGAACGTGCCCTCCCCCTCGATCGCCTTGCCGCCGGCGAGCACCGTGGCGCCCCGGGAGACCGCGTCGTCGACGAGGTCGACGGCCTTCGCGACCGCCTTGTCGTCGATGAGCGGACCGATCTGCACGCCGTCCTCGGTGCCGCGGCCGACCTTCATGGAGGCGACCCGCTCGGCGACGCGGGACGCGAAGTCGTCGGCGACCTTCTCGTGCACGATGAAGCGGTTCGCCGCCGTGCACGCCTGGCCGATGTTGCGGAACTTCGCGAGCATCGCGCCGTCGACCGCCTTGTCGATGTCGGCGTCGTCGAAGACCACGAACGGCGCGTTGCCGCCCAGTTCCATCGACACGCGCAGCACGCCTTCGGCCGCCTGGGCGATGAGCTTGCGCCCGACCTCGGTCGATCCCGTGAACGAGAGCTTGCGCAGGCGCGGGTCGGCGATGATCGGGCCGGAGACGGCGCTCGAGCTCGTCGTCGTGAAGACGTTGACGACCCCGGCGGGCAGACCAGCCTCGACGAGCAGCTTCACGAAGTACAGCGTGGTCAGCGGCGTGAGCTCCGGCGGCTTGATGACCACCGTGCAGCCGGCGGCGAGCGCCGGGGCGATCTTGCGGGTCGCCATCGCGAGCGGGAAGTTCCACGGCGTGATGAAGAACGACGGACCGACGGGCCGCTGCGAGACGACCATCCGCCCGGTGCCCTCGGGGTTGAGCCCGTAGCGGCCGGTGATGCGCACCGCCTCCTCGCTGAACCAGCGCAGGAACTCGCCGCCGTATCCGACCTCGCCGCGCGCCTCCGCGAGCGGCTTGCCCATCTCGAGGGTCATCAGGAGGGCCAGGTCCTCCTTGTGCTCCTGCACGAGGTCGAACGCGCGGCGCAGGATGTCGCTCCGGGTGCGGGGCGGCGTCGCGGCCCACGACTCCTGAGCCGCAACTGCGGCATCCAGGGCCTTGATGCCGTCGGCGGGCGAGGCGTCCGCGATGGTGTGGATGACGGCGCCGGTCGCGGGATCGCGCACATCGAAGGTGCGGCCCTCCGCAGCATCCGTCCATTCGCCGCCGATGAACAGCTGCGTCGGGACAGCGTCCAGCAGGGTCTTCTCAGTCTCGTTCGTCATCGACATCCCTCATCGCCGCCCGCGGCGAAGGCTCGCCGGAGCATCCATTGCCAGTGTCTCACCGCGGAAGAACGCGGGGCGCTTGATCGCCTGCCAGATCATGATCACGATGCCGACCACGATGACCAGCACACCGAGCACGAAGACGAGCCCGAGGCCGCCGATGCTCGAGCCGCTGCCGTAGGCGGGGTCCATCGAGTCGATCAGGGTCGTCACGAACAGCACGGCCAGGATCACGCCGCCGACCAGCGGGAACAGGAACGTGAAGAAGAACGACCGCGCCGAGTCGAACCACTGCCGACGGAAGTACCAGACGCACGCGAACGCGGTGAGCCCGTAGTAGAAGCAGATCATCATGCCGAGCGACAGGATGGTGTCGGTCAGGACGTTCTCGCTGAGGAGGCGCATCACGGCGTAGAACACCGAGGCGACGACGGCCGAGACGATCGTGGCGAAGCCCGGCGTGAAGAACCGCGGGCTGACCTTCGCGAACTTCTCCGGCAGCGCGCCGTAGTGGCCCATCGCCAGGAGCGTGCGCGCGGGGCCGACGGCCGTGGACTGCAGCGATGCGGCGGAGCTGGAGAGCACCGCGAGCGACACCAGGAAAGCGAGCGGCCCGAGAATCGGGTCGGACAGCGCGAAGAAGACGTTGGCCGTGATGTCCTCGTTGCCGAGGCCGAACTCCCCCGTCCCGACGCCGGCGAACATCATCAGGCCGATCGAGATCAGCAGGTAGAGCGAGACGATGATCACGACGGTCGCCATGGCGGCGCGCCCCGGCGTGCGGTCGGGGTCCTTGGTCTCCTCGTTCATGGTGAGGACTACGTCCCAGCCCCAGAAGATGAAGATCGAGAGCGACAGGCCGGCGGCGAACGCGCTGAAGGAGTCGACCTCGAACGGGTTGAACCATGCCCAGTCGAACGGCAGCGGATCGAACGCGGTGCCGTTGACGGCCTTCACGATCGCGACGACCGCGAAGAGCACGAGCACGACGACCTGGAAGGTCACCAGCACGTACTGGAACTTCTGGGTCGTCTGCATGTCGCGGTACGACACGAGGGTCGCGCCGAGCATGAACAGCAGGCAGACCGTCACGTTGATGAACGGGTTGAACGCGAGGTCGGCGATCTCGGGCTGACCGCTCACTTGCGCGATCAGGAGGAAGAGGAACTCGACGGCGATGCCGGCGAGGTTCGACAGGACGATCACGGTCGCGGCGATGAGCCCCCACCCGGTCATCCAGCCGATCCACGGGCCGAACGCGCGCACGCCCCACGTGAACGAGGTGCCGGAGTCGGGCATCGCACGGTTGAGTTCGCGGTAGCCGAAGGCGACCAGGAGCATCGGGATGAATCCGACCAGGATGATCGCGGGCACCTGGACGCCCACGGCGGAGACCGTGGGTCCGAGCGACGCCGTCAGCGTGTAGGCGGGGGCGATCGTCGAGATGCCGATCACGACGGCGCCGACCATGCCGACGGTGCCGGCGCTCAGGCCCTTCTTGGAGATGCCGCCGTCGACCGGTGCGGCGACGGCGGGGGTGGACGAGTCGCTCATGCGCCCGATCCTTCCTTGCTGGTGCGGGTGCGCGGGACGACCACGACCGGGACGGGGACTTCGTGCAGCATCTTCGCTGCGGTGGAGCCGAGGAACAGGCGGCGCGGCTGGGCGAGGCGGCTCGAGCCGACGAGGAGGATCTCACCCGGCTGCCAGTCGAGGTGGGTGACGGCCTCCTCGATGCTCTCCCCGCGTGCGGTGAGGATCTCGGTGTCGAGCGCGTCGGGCAGCGCAGCCTCGGCCGCGGCGAGCACCTCGTCGGCGTGGGCTGCCCCGGCGATGCGGATGACTCCGGTGTCGACCGACGCCGGCAGGTCGACCGTCACCAGCGACAGCAGCCGCAGCGGAACACCGGCGGCGATCGCGAACGCAGAGGCCTGGTCGAGCACGGCCTCGGCGCCCGGGCGGGTGCCGATGGCGGCCGTGACGCGGGTGATGCCGGTGTCGACGGCGACCTTGCGGGCGCCGCGCGGCACGAGCACCACCGGCACGTCGGACGAGTGCAGCAGCTCGGTGGTGGTCGAGCCGAGACGGTGGCGGTTGCGTGAGCCCCCATCGGCGGCGCCGACCACGATCGACGCGGCGGCCAGCTCGTCGGCCAGGTCGATCAGGCCCTCGGCGAACGAGTCGGCGAAGCGGACGTGCTCGCGGTGCGGCACAGCATCCGGGATCTTGGCGACGGCATCGCCCAGCCACTGCGCAGCCTGATCGCGCAGGTAGCGGTCGTACCCGGCGTCGGGCGGCGTGATGACGCTGCGGCCGTCCGACGGCAGGATGATCGCGACGTCGAGGTCGGCGCCGGATGCGGCCGCGAGCCGTGAGGCGAAGGCGACGGCGTCACGGCCGGCCTTGGTCGCGGAGTACCCCACGACGATGCGGATGGTCATGCCCGGGTCTCCTCGATGATGTTCTGCGCCGCGAACCGCCCCATGCGGATCGCGCCGTCGACGTGCTGGTAGCCGGCCCCGGCGAGGTCGCTGCACGCGAAGTGGATCGGCCCGACCGGTGTGCGCAGGTCGGCACCGTAACGGTGCAGGCCGCCGAGGTCGAAGCTCGCCGCGTATGCGCCGCGGGTCCACTCCTCGCTGCCCCAGTCGCTCTCGTAGTAGACGACCGGGTTCTTGGCCTCGGGCCCGTAGTAGTGCGACAGCGACTCGAGGATGCGCTCCTTGCGCTCCTCGGCCGAGAGGCGGAACAGGTCGTCCGCGGTGCGGTCGGACACGAAGCCGACGAGGGTGCCCCGCTCGTCGCCGTGGTTGGTGTTGTCGTACGCCTCGTGCGACAGCTCGTAGGGGCTGAAGGCGGTGCCCGAGAGCCCCTGCTCGCGCCAGAACGGGCGGTCGTAGACCGCGTGCACCTTGATCACGAAGCCCATCGAGATGTGCTGGTGCATCTGGTGCTGCAGCCGCGGCAGCGCGGGCACGAACGAGATGCGGTTGTAGAGCACGGGCGCCAGGGCGAGGATCGCGTGGCGGGCGCGCACCGTGATCCCCTCCGCCGTCGCGGTGACACCGGTGGTGGACCACTCCAGGGTCCGCACCGGCTGGTTGAGGAAGACGTCGTCGCCGAGGCGCTCGGCGAGCAGCAGCGGCACCTGCTGGAGGCCGCCGACGACCCGCTTGTCGAGGATGAAGTCGGCGTCGACGAGGTGCGAGTACGAGCCCGCGGAGGCCGCCATGAGCAGCGACTGGAGGAGCGAGAAGGAGTGCGTGGGCTTGGTCAGCATCGCCGAGCCGGTGGCGAACGCCAGGTTGCGCACGGCCTCGTCGTCGTCGGTCTGCGAGCGCAGCCAGGCGTCCCAGGAGATGCTGTCCCACTCGGCCGCGTTCTCGTGAGCCCACGGGCGGTCGGGGTCGATCTCGGCCACCATCGCGTCGAGCCGCTCGGTGATCTCGGCGATCACGCGCTCGGTCTCGGCGGACACCGGGAACATCTCGCCGGTGAAGCGGCTGGCCGTGCCGTCCGGGCCGACGTAGACGCTGTCGCCCTCGCGGTACCGGCTGTACGTCTCCAGCCCGAGCTCGGCGACGGTGTCGATGAGCGCGTCCTGGTCGGGCGAGACCCACTGGCCGCCGATCTCGAGCATCGCGCCGTCGATGACGTCGGTCCACAGGCGTCCGCCGACACGGTCGCGCGCCTCGAGCACCGCGACCGACAGTCCGGCCTTGCGCAGCTCGTTCGCCGCGGTGGTCCCCGCGGCGCCCGCACCGATGATCACGACGTCTCTGGTGATCTCACTCATCTGCAACTCCTTTGTTCCTTCTGGTGCCGAGATCACGTGATCTCGGCGAGCTCACCCGTCATGGTCGTCCGCAGCCCGTGCTCTCATCGAGATCACGTGATCTCGGAGGAGGAAAGGCCGGAGCGAGGACGGATGCTGTCAGCGTGCGGCGAGCGCGGCGGCGATCACGTCCAGGCCCTCGTGGAGCAGGTGGTCGGGGATCGACAGCGGCGGCAGGAAGCGGATCACGTTGCCGTAGGTGCCGCACGTGAGCACGATGACGCCCTCGGCGATGCAGGCCTTCGCGACGGCGCCGGTCAGGGCGGCGTCGGGCTCACCGGTCTCGGGGTCGACGAACTCGGCGGCGATCATGGCGCCGTGGCCACGGATGTCGCCGATGCGCGGGTCGGACTGCTGCAGCGCGCCGAGGCGGTCCTTCAGGATCGTCTCGATCTCGCCGGCGCGCTCGATCAGCCCGTCGTTCTCGAAGGCGTCGATCGCTGCCAGTGCGGCGGCGCAGGCGACGGGGTTACCGCCGTAGGTGCCGCCGAGGCCGCCCGCGTGAGAGGCGTCCATGATCTCGGCGCGGCCGGTGACAGCGGCGAGCGGCATGCCGCCGGCGATGCCCTTCGCGGTGGTGATGAGGTCGGGGACGATGCCGAACAGCTCGCTCGCGAACATCGCGCCGGTGCGGGCGAAGCCGGTCTGGATCTCGTCGGCGATGAAGACGACGTTGTTCGCGCGGCACCAGTCGACCAGCGCGGGCAGGAAGCCGTCGGCCGGGACGATGAACCCGCCCTCACCCTGGATCGGCTCGATGATGACGGCGGCGAGGTTGTCGGCGCCCACCTGCTTCTCGATCAGCGAGATGGCCTTCTTCGCCGCATCCGCACCGCTGAGCCCGTCGCGGAAGGGGTACGACAGCGGCGCGCGGTAGATCTCCCCCGCGAACGGGCCGAAGCCGCTCTTGTAGGGCATCGCCTTCGCCGTCAGCGCCATGGTGAGGTTGGTGCGGCCGTGATAGCCGTGGTCGAAGGCGACGACGGCGGGCTTGCCGGTGAACTTGCGGGCGATCTTGACGGCGTTCTCGACCGCCTCTGCTCCCGAGTTGAACAGGGCGCTCTTCTTCGCGTGATCGCCGGGCGTGACCCGGTTGAGGGCCTCGGCGACGCCGACGTACGACTCGTACGGCGAGATCATGAAGCAGGTGTGCGTGAACTGGGCGGCCTGCTGGGCGATGGCCTCGACGACCTTCGGGTGCGCGTTGCCGAGGCTCGTCACGGCGATGCCCGAACCGAGGTCGATGAGCGAGTTGCCATCGGCGTCGACGATGACCCCGCCTCCCGCGGCGACGGCCTCGATCGGAGCCGTGTGCCCGACGCCCGCCGCGACGGCGGCGGCCTTGCGGGCGAGCAGCTCCTGCGAGCGGGGCCCGGGGATGCTCGTGACCATGCGGCGCTCCTGCGGGAGCGAGGGTCCGCCGAGGGGTGTGGTGAGGGAAGACGTCATGCTCATGCGCCCGACTGTACGGTCCGCCCGGCGCGGGCTGTACTGGCCGCGGTGTACATTCTTGGGGATCGGCTGTTCGCGACGTATATGAGGAGGAGCGATGGATGCTGCTCCGGACGCACCGACGCTGCGCTCGCTGCTGGGGCGGGCCGAGCTCTCGCTGCGCCTGGCCGGCGATGAGAGCGCGCTGGATCCCTCGGCGCTCGACCAGCCGGTGCGCTGGGTGCACAGCACCGACCTCGCCGACCCGACGCCGTTCCTGTCCGAGGGGCTCGTGCTGCTGACCACCGGGCGGCAGTTCCTGGAGGCCGAGGAGAGTCCGGCGTTCGCCGCCGGCTACGTCGACCGGCTCGTGCAGCGGGGCGTCATCGGCCTCGGCTTCGGGACGGAAGTCGTGCGCGACGGCATCCCTCCCCTCCTGACCCAGGCGTGCGCGGCCGCGCGCCTCCCCCTGTTCGAGGTGCCGTACCTGACGCCGTTCATCGCCGTGGCCCGCGCCAACGCCGAGGCGATCGCCGCGCAGGCGTACGCGCGGCGCTCGTGGTCACTGGCCGCGCAGCGGGCGATCTCGCTGGCCGCGCTGCGCCCGGACGGGCTGGGCGCGACCCTCGCCGAGCTCGCGAAGCAGTTCGACACCTGGGCGGGGCTGTTCGACGCGTCCGGATCCCTCACCCGCGAGCACCCGGTCGGCGATCTCGACGCGGGCACCGCGGACGAGCTGCACGCCGAGGTGTCGGCCGTGCTGCGACGCGGCGCCCTCGCCGCCTCGACGCTGCGCATCGGCGCTCGCACCTTCACGCTGCAGACCCTCGGCCGCGGCGGCCATCTCCGCGGGGTGCTCGCGATCGCGGCGGGCGACCTCGACCAGGAGGGGCGGGGCGTCGTCAACGCGGTCATCGCCATGACCGGGCTCGCCCTGGAGCAGAACGAAGGCCTGTCGCGGGCGCGGGCCCTCATGCGCGGGGGGCTGGTGCAGTCGCTGCTCACCGATGACCCCACGCTCGCCCGCCGTGTCGCACGCGACATGTGGGGCGGGATGCCGGCGGCCCCGGTCGTCGTGGCCGTCACCGACACCCGCACGGACGCCGCGGCGGAGTGGCTCGAGCTGCGTGTCGCCGAAGCGCGCGGCGACCTCTTCTACGGCCGCGACGAGGAGGGTCTGGCGATCGTCGCCCCGGCCGGGCGCACCGAGCTGTTCGCGGAGTTCGCCGAGGCCTTCGGCGCGACGGTGGGCGTCTCCGACCCCGCGCCGTACTCCTCGTTCGCGGCGGCGCACGCGCAGGCGACCACGGCCCTGCGCCGGGCGGAGGCGCCGGTCACGCTGTTCCGCGAGGTGCGCGGCGCCGGTGTGCTCTCGGCGCTCGACACCGACGCGGGTCGCAGCCTCGCCGCCGCCCTGATTGCGCCCCTGCGCGCGCACGACGCCGCCGCCGGTGCGGCATTGGTCGACACCCTGCGCGTGTGGCTCGCCAACGACGCCCGGATCGACGCGGCCGCCGACGAGCTCGGTGTCCACCGGCACACGGTCCGGGCTCGGCTCAGTCAGGCCGAGTCCTTGCTCGGGGTGGATCTGTCGTCGTTCGCCGTGCGCGCCGAGCTGTGGGGCGCCCTCCAGGTGGCCTGAGCGGATGAGGCCTTTCTCATCGGCTAATACCTTTCGCGTGTCAGGTTTTTAGGCTACGGTCGGACCTGGGAGCTGATCACGCCCCCGCACAGCTGAGGCAGCGTCGCCGAAGACGGCGGCCGACGACCGATGGAGGCGTCAGACCGATGAACCACCCGACCACCACACGAACCCGCTGGCTCGCCGGCACCGCCGCGCTCGGAATCGGCGCGCTGCTGCTCGCCGGCTGCGGACGCTCCGACGAGCCCACGAGCCCCTCCGCCGAAGCCGGCGCGGGCATCGACGACAGCCCCGCCACCGGCGAGATCGACGTCTGGGCGATGGGCAACGAGGGCGAAGTCCTCGACGAGCTCGCCGCGCAGTTCGAGGACGCGAACCCCGACGCGACCATCAACGTCACCGCCGTGCCGTGGGATGGCGCGCACGACCGCATCGCGACGGCGATCGCCGGCGGCCAGACCCCCGACGTGACCATGCTCGGCACCACCTGGGTCGGCGAGTTCGCACCGACCGGGGCCTTCGAGCCCACGCCGGAGGGCGTCGTCGACACCTCCAGCTTCTTCGAGGGGTCGCAGGGCACCACCGTGGTCGACGGGGTGTCGTACGGCGTGCCGTGGTACGTCGACACCCGCGTGCTCTATTACCGCACCGACATGGCCGAGGCAGCGGGGCTCGACGCCCCCGCGACCTGGGACGACCTCACCGCGTTCGCCGAGGGGATGCGGGCCGAGGGTGCCGCATCCGGCCTGTCGCTGCCGCCGGGCGGCCCGGACTCCTCGCTCTACCTGCTGCCGTTCGTGTGGCAGGCCGGTGGCGACGTGCTCACCGAGGACGGCAGTGCGTTCGCCTTCGACACGGATGCGTGGAAGACGGCCTTCGAGTACTACAACAGCTTCTTCACCTCGGGCCTGAGCGAGAACGTGCGCCTGGAGACCGGTGAGATCGAGCAGAAGTTCATCGCCGGCGACGTCGGCGCGTTCTACTCCGGCCCGTTCCACGTCTCCCTGCTCAAGGACCAGGGCGGCAAGGACTTCGAGGACAAGTTCGCCGTGGCGATGGTCCCGGGCGACCAGACCCGCACCAGCTTCACCGGCGGCGGCAACCTCGCCGTCTTCGGCGACACCGACAACCGCGACACCGCGTGGAAGTTCGTGCGGTGGCTGAGCCAGCCCGAGACCCAGGTCGAGTGGTACGGGATCTCCACCGATCTGCCGAGCGTCGAGTCCGCGTTCGAGGACCCGGTATTCGCCGACGACCCGTACACCAGCGTGTTCGGTGAGCAGCTCAGCGACGCCAAGGCGCCCCCGGCCATCCCGACCTGGGCGCAGATCTCCGCGATCATCGACCAGGAGATCGAGCAGGTGACCCGCGGCGACAAGAGCGTCGACGACGCGCTCGCCAGCATCCAGCAGCAGGCCGAAGCCATCGGCACCGGCAGCTGAGCTGCGTGACATGACCACCGCAACGGCTGCGGCCGCGACTGCCGCGCCCCTGGCGCCCGCCCCCAAACGGCGGCGCGCCAGGGGGCGGCAGCGCACCACCCTGGCGGCATGGGGCTTCGCCGCCCCCTTCGTCATCCTCTTCCTGGTGTTCCTCGCCGGGCCCATCGTCGCCAGCTTCTTCATGAGCTTCACCGACATGACGACCCGCGACCTGCGCAGCCCCCTCAACGTCGAGGTCGTCGGCTTCGCCAACTACATCGCGCTGTTCCAGGACCCGCGCTTCCTGCACAGCCTGGTCAACACGGGCGTGTTCGTGATCATCGGCGTGCCGCTGACGATGGCGCTCGCCCTGCTGATCGCGCTCGGCCTCGACAAGGGCATCACGAAGTTCCGCACCGTGTTCCGCGTCGGCTACTACGCCCCTGTCGTGACCAGCATCGTCGCGATCGCCATCGTGTGGCGGTTCATCCTGCAGCCAGACGGTCTCCTCAACGCCTTCCTCGCGGTGTTCGGCATCAGCGGTCCGAACTGGCTGCAGTCCACGACCTGGGCCCTCCCGTCGCTCATCCTGATGGCGGTGTGGCGGAACATCGGCACGCTCATGGTGATCTTCCTCGCCGGACTCCAGGGGGTGCCGCGCGAGCAGCACGAGGCCGCGATGGTCGACGGGGCGAACGTGTTCCAGCGGTTCGGGCATGTGACGATGCCGGCACTGCGCCCGACGATCCTTTTCGCCGCGGTGATCACCGGCATCGGCTTCCTGCAGTTCTTCGAGGAGCCGTTCGTGATGACCCAGGGCGGCCCGCTCGACGCCACGCTGTCGGCCGCGATGTACACCTACGACCAGTTCGGGTTCGGCAACTACGCGTTCGCGTCGGCGGCGAGCTACGTGCTCTTCCTCGCGATCGTCGTGCTGTCGCTGATCCAGTTCCGGTTCCTCGGACGGAAGGACTGACCATGACCGCCGTCCAGCCCGTGACGGACGCGACAGCATCCGTCATCGTCCCTCCCGCACAGCGCCGTCGTCGCGGCACCCGACCTCGCTGGTGGCTCTACGTCGTGCTCACCCTCGGCGTCATCGCGATGATCATGCCGTTCGTGTGGATGATCCTCGGCTCGTTCAAGACGACGACCGAGATCCGCCAGTACCCGACCGAGTTCCTGCCGCGCGACGCGACGCTCGACAACTACACCGAGCTGTTCGGCCGCCTCGACTTCGCGACCTACTTCACGAACAGCGTCGTGGTCGCGGTGGCCGTGACGCTCGGCAACATCGTGTTCTCGTCGATGGTCGGGTACGCCCTCGCCAAGCTCGACTTCGCCGGCAAGAAGCTGCTGTTCGGGCTCGTGCTGGTCACCCTGATGGTGCCGGGCGTCGTGACCTTCGTGCCGCTGTTCGTGCTGACCGCGAACCTCGGCCTGGTCAACACGTATCCCGGCCTCATCCTGCCGTTCCTGATCACGCCCCTCGGCGTGTTCCTGATGCGGCAGTTCATGCTGAGCCTGCCCGACGACATCATCGAGGCGGCGCGCATCGACGGCGCCAGCGAGTGGCGCATCTTCCTGCGCGTGATCATGCCGCTGTGCGGGCCGGCCGTCGCGACGCTGACGATCCTCACGTTCCTGGGCAGCTGGAACAACTTCCTCTGGCCGCTGGTGGTCGCCACGACGGAGGACAAGTACACCCTGCCCGTGGCTCTCGCCCTCTACTCGGTCGGCCAGAACGCCGCGGAGTACGGCCTGATGATGGCCGGCGCGGTCGTCGTGATCGTGCCGGTGCTGATCGTGTTCGTGCTGCTGCAGCGCTTCTTCGTGCAGGGCATCGCCCTCACGGGCATCAAATGAGAGGACCATCCATGACCTTCCCCGACGGGTTCCTGTGGGGCGCATCCACGGCGGCGCACCAGATCGAGGGCGGCAACGTCAACTCGGACTGGTGGCAGCGCGAGTGGGGGCACCTGCCGGGTCCAGGCGTCGAGGAGCCCTCGGGCGACGCGGCCGACAGCTACCACCGCTATCCCGAGGACATGCGGCTGCTGGCCGCGGCGGGCCTCGGCGCGTACCGGTTCAGCATCGAGTGGGCGCGCATCGAGCCGGAGGACGGATGGGTGTCACGGGCGGCGATCGAGCACTACCGCCGCATGGTCGGCACCGCCCGCGAGAGCGGCCTCGAGCCGGTCATCACCCTGCATCACTTCACCAACCCGATCTGGTTCGCGCGGCGCGGCGGATGGCACGAGGACGACGCCCCCGAGCGGTTCGCGCGCTTCGTCGAGGCGGCGCGGCCGGTGCTCGACGGCGTAGACCTGGTCTGCACGATCAACGAGCCGAACATGGTGTCGGTGCTCGCCGACCCCGAGGTCGGCTTCCCCTCGATCGGGCTGCCGCCGGGGGTTCCCGCCGTGACCGATCGCCTCATCGACGCCCATCGCCGCGCGGTCGAGATCGTGCGGAGCGCGGGCGGGCGGGCCGGCTGGTCGGTGGCGACGCAGGCGTATCAGCCTGAGCCGGGCGCCGACGAGGTCGCCGCCGAGTACGGGCGCTCCCGCGAGGACGTGTTCCTGGATGCTGCGGCCGGCGACGACTGGGTGGGCGTGCAGGCCTACACCCGCACCCGCATCGGCGAGGGCGGCCCGCTGCCGATCCCGGAGGACGCCGAGCGGACGCTCACCGGCTGGGAGTACTACCCGGATGCGGTCGGCTACGGCATCCGCAACGCCTGGGCGCGCGCGGGCGTGCCGGTGTACGTCACCGAGAACGGCATCGCGACCGACGACGACACCCGGCGGATCTCGTACACGCAGGGAGCCCTCGCGGCGGTCGAGTCGTGCCTGCGCGACGGTGTCGACGTGCGCGGATACCTGCACTGGAGCGCGCTCGACAACTACGAGTGGGGCAGCTTCCGGCCGACCTTCGGGCTGATCGGGTGGGACCGCGACACCTTCGTGCGCCGACCCAAGCCGAGCCTCGCGTGGCTGGGCTCGGTCGCCCGCGCGAACGCCCTGGGCTGATCCGGCTCCGTCTTCCGCTCGCCTGTCGCAGTCTGTCGGTGCCCCAGCCCTGCGGCCCGGCTCAGGGGCGCAGGTAGCGGGTGACGAACTCGTCGAACAGCGCGACCATGTCGACGTCGTCGTCGAGCAGCCACTGCAGCTGGATACCGTCCATCACCGCGCTGATGAGACGCGCCGCATGCTCGGGATCGAGGTCGGCGCGGATCTCGCCCGCCTCCTGACCCGCCCGCAGCAGCTCGGCCGAGCGCACCGCCGTGTCGCGGTAGCGCTCCGCGAACGCCGGGTGCGAGGGGTGCTCGGAGTCCGTAGCCTCGGCCGACACGATCGCGTACAGCGACGTGAGGCCGCGCGTGCTCTGGTTGTACGCGACGACCTTTTCGGCCTGCTCGATCAGGGTGTGCTCCGCGGGGTCGCCCGCCGCGGTGCGCACCTTCTCGTCGCGCTGGCGGACGACCTCGACGAAGAGCTCCTCCTTGTCGGCGAAGTGGTGCATGAGCCCGGCGGGGGTGAGCCCCACGCGCTTGGCGATCTCGCGCAGCGACCCGCTGTGGAACCCGGTGCGGGCGAACACCAGCAGCGCCTCGTCCACGATCTGCTGACGCCGCGCCTGGCCTTTCGCGTAGCTGCCACGGGGGCCGCGCACCACGCGCGGGGCGGCAGCATCCGCCGGCACGACGGCCGGCGCGGCCTCGCCGGAAAGGGGCTCGTCGGCGCTCATGCGCTTCCCTCTCGGTGGGGGTCAGTCACGACCGTGATGCGATGCCCGTCCCCACGACGAGCTGAAGTCCTGCAGTCGCATCGCGGGGCGGAGACGCTTCTCCATCTCGCGGTCGACGAAGTACGACTTCAGCGTATCCCCGGTGAGCTCGTTGCCGATGGCAGCCATGATCATGGACTGGTCGAGCGACAGGTAGCGCTCGGCGATCGTGCCGCTGTGCACCGCGACGGCGTCGTAGAACCCGCCGGGCCCGTACGCGCCGAGCTCGTCCTCGATCCCGGCGAGGTTCGCCATCACGCCCTTGCGGTCGTACGGCAGCGCCAGGAAGCTCGCGTGCGGCGTCACCACGCCGTCGCCGAACTCGGGGTCGGGGTTCGTGCCGACCGTGCAGCCGGGGCGGTCGATGTCGACGTCGGTCTTCTCGACATCGGACATGTAGCCGTCCGATCGCATGCCGGCGAGGTCGACGCCGTACTCCGAGTAGCCGCCGAAGGGGTTCGACGCGGGCGAGAAGCCCCAGTATCCGTAGCCGGCGTCTTCAGCGTGCTGCTCCTGCACGGCGACGGTGATCGGGTGGTTGAGCCGCCACGACTTCGCGCCCCACTTCGTCTCGGGTACGAGCAGATCCGGCATCAGCGACTCGAACATGCTCCCGCCCCAGCTCGGCACGAACGACATGCCGTCGTAGGCATACACGCCCTCCCAGACGTCGAAGCCGCGGTATGTGCGGGTCGTGCCGGAGGGGAGCTGCTCCTGCCAGGCCCAGTCGCAGCCGGGGGGCATCGTGCGGTGGGTGCCGTACAGCGCGGTCGCCGGGATCTGGCCGTTGGCGATGCCGAGATAGGTGGCGATCCGGCTCTCGCTGACCGTCGTGTCGTAGTGGTGGCAGGTGTAGTACGCCGTCTCGCCCGAGCCGTTGTACATCGGCTCCGCGACGCTGCAGCCGCTCGGCTCGTCGTCCCAGAAGCCGCCGCGGTTGGTGCCGGCCGGGAGACCGGGGGCGCCGGCCGGGTTGAAGAACGCCCCGAAGTCCATCGACGCGTACAGCGCTCTCGCCTGCTTCGCCAGTCGCGGTTCGGCCTCGGCGACGATGCGGAGGGATGCTGCCAGCCACCCGTTGTCGACTGTCGACAGGAACGGCTCCACCGGGTCGCCGGAGTCGGGCCAGGTGGTGAGCTTCTCCCCCGTCGCCGGGTCGTACCAGTTGTAGAACATCCCGCTCGCGTCGTTGCGCTCGAGCGTGGTCAGGGTGTGGAGGGTCGTGCGGATGCGGTCACGCGCGTCGCGCCGGTCGATCAGCCCGAGGTCGCGCGCGGTCACCGTCGACCAGAGGTATCCGCCGATGTTGGTCGGCGAGGTGTAGGCGGCGGGGCTCGACAGATCGCCCTCGATGTTGTCGGCGGCGAGCCCGGTGTCGGGGTCGGTCATCGCGTCGAGCGATGCCCAGGTGTCTGCGGCGTAGCGCTGCAGGGTGGCCCTGTCGCCGCTGTGGCCGTGGCCGCTGCCCGTGCCGGTGGCGACAGCATCCGCCATCGCGGGGGTCGCTGTCGCGATCAGCGCTGCTGTCACCATTGCCGTGATCGTCACGCGCGTGCGTCGTCTCATGGTCGCTCTCCTCATCGAAAGCAGCTCCCGCGGAGCCGTCCTCTAAAACCTTACGCATATAAGGTATTTGCGCAACCCCTGGCGCGGGGCGGGCTCAGCGCGGGGCGTGGGCCTCGAGGAACTCGTAGACGTCGGTCGTGTCGACGCCGGGGAACGATCCGGTGGGCAGGGTCGCGAGCAGGGTCCGCGGGGTGCGCACGTTCGGCCACGAGTTCTCGCGCCACGCCGTCTCGAGGTCGGCCGGGGCCCGGCGGCAGCAGACCTCGACCGAGTGCTTGGACACGCCCCGGTTCGGGGTGTCGCGTCCGAGGAACCACTTGGTGTCGTCGAATCGCACGCCGACCGAGACCGAGTGGGCGCCCTCGCTCGACGCCTCCACCCGGGCGGTGCACCAGTAGGTGCCGTTGCCGGTGTCGGTGTACTGGTAGTACGGGTTGAAGTGGTCGTCGACGTCGAAGACGACCCGCGACGTCCACTTCCGGCAGCACATCTGGCCCTCGATCGAGCCGAGCCGGTCGGTCGGGAAGTTCACGTCGTCGTTCTCGTACGCCTTCGTGATCGTGCCCGACTCGTGCACCTTGAGGAAATGCACGGGGATGCCCAGGTGCACGCTCGCGAGGTTCGTGAACCGGTGCGCGGCCGTCTCGTACGAGACCGAGTAGGCGTCGCGGAGGTCTTCGATCGAGATCGCACGGTCCTTCTTCGCGTCCTGCAGGAACGGCACCGCGTGCGCCTCGGGGATGAGCAGCGCGCCGGTCAGATAGTTCGTCTCGACGCGCTGCCGCAGGAACTCCGCGTAGGAGGTCGGCTCGCGGTGGCCGAGGATCCGGCTCGACAGCGCCTGCAGCACGGCGGTGCGCGGGTCGCCCTTCGCCGTCAGCCGGCTCGACAGGTACAGCCGCCCGTTCTTGATGTCTGCGACGCTGCGCGTGGTCTGCGGCAGGTCGGGCACGTAGTGCAGCGTGAAGCCGAGATGCGCGGCGATGTCGGATGCTGTGCGCTGCGTGAGCGGGCCGCCCGGGTGGTCGACGGCCTCGAGGATGCGGCCGGCCTGGGCCTCGAGGTCGGCGAAGTAGTTGCTCTGCGTGCGCATGAGCCGCCGCAGCGCCACGTTCGCGCGGCGCGCCTCCTCCGGGGTGGCAGCACGCTCGTCGCGGAGGCGGTCGATCTCGGCCTGCAGGGCGAGCATGGTCTTGAGGGCGTCGGTCGGCACGGTCTTGGCGATCCGGAACGGCTCGATGCCGAGCGCCTGGAACGTCGGCCCCTTCATCGCCCGCTCGAGCTGGATCTCCAGCTGCGCCCGCTCGTCGAGCGGCTCCGACTCGAGCAGGGCGTCGAGGGTGGTGCCGATCGCCCGAGCGATCGCCTGCAGCAGGGTCAGCTTCGCTTCGCGCTTGCCGTTCTCGATCATCGACAGCTGGCTCGGCACGCGTCCGACCGCCGCGGCCAGCTCGTCGAGGGTCATGCCGCGCTCGGAGCGGAGCTGACGGATGCGTCGGCCGATCGTGAGGGAGTCCACCTCTTCATCGTCGGGCAGTTCGGCGACCGGGCCGCGGGACGTCGTCATCGTCATGCGGCGATTCTGTCACGAAACGAGAATTCTGCCGAAACTTCACGCCCGATTTGGCCAGACCGGGCCGTGAACTTCTCTCAGAGTGGTGACACGACCTCCCGCACCGCCAACAGGAAAGGCACGGCCATGACACCTCCCGCCACGGGCATCGCACCCACCCGCATGATCGAGGTCACGGGCCCGGTCCGCGAACGCTACGACGAGATCCTCACCACCGAGGCGACGGCGTTCCTCGCGGAGCTGCACCACCGGTTCGCCTCGCGCCGCCACGACCGGCTCGCCGACCGGATGCGCCGCCGGTTCGAGATCGGCAACGGCCACGACCCGCAGTTCCGCGACGACACCCGCCACATCCGTGAGGACGCCGACTGGAAGGTCGCCGGAGCCGGCCCCGGCCTCGAGGACCGCCGTGTCGAGATCACCGGTCCGACCGACCCGAAGATGACGATCAACGCCCTCAACTCGGGTGCCAAGGTCTGGCTCGCCGACCAGGAGGACGCTACGAGCCCCACCTGGAGGAACGTCATCGAGGGCCAGCTCTCGCTGCGCGACGCGATCCGCGGCGAGCTGCGCTTCACCAGCCCGGAGGGCAAGACCTACGAGGTCACCGCCGAGCAGACGCCGACGATCGTCATGCGGCCCCGCGGCTGGCACCTCGTCGAGAAGCACATCCGCTTCACCGACCGTGCCGGCAGGGCGATGGACGCCTCCGGGTCCCTGGTCGACTTCGGCCTGTACTTCTTCCACAACGCGACGCAGCTCATCGCGAACGGCCGCGGCCCCTACTTCTACCTCGCCAAGATCGAGTCGAGCGAAGAGGCGAAGCTGTGGGACGACGTGTTCACCTTCAGCGAGGAGTACATCGGCATCCCCCACGGCACGATCCGCGCGACGGTGCTCATCGAGACGCTGCCTGCGGCGTTCGAGATGGAGGAGATCCTGTTCGAGCTGCGCGACCACGTCGCGGGGCTGAATGCCGGCCGCTGGGACTACATCTTCTCGATGATCAAGAACTACCGCGGTCGCGGCGCCCGCTTCGTCCTGCCCGACCGCAGCCAGGTGACCATGACGGTGCCGTTCATGCGGGCGTACACCGAGCTGCTGGTCAAGACGTGCCACCAGCGCGGTGCCTTCGCGATCGGCGGCATGAGCGCGTTCATCCCGAACCGCCGCGACCCCGAGGTGACCGCGCACGCGTTCGAGAAGGTCGCCGCCGACAAGAAGCGCGAGGCGGGCGACGGCTTCGACGGCACCTGGGTCGCCCACCCCGACCTGATCCCGGTGGCGCGCGCGGAGTTCGACGCGGTGCTGGGCGACCGCCCGAATCAGATCGACCGCCTGCGCCCCGAGGTGTCGGTCCGGGCGGAGGACCTGCTCGACGTGCACATCGGGCTGCCGATCACCGCGGAGGGCGTGTACGGCAACGTGTCGGTCGCCATCCGCTACATCGAGGCGTGGCTGCGCGGCCTCGGCGCCGTGGCCATCGACAACCTCATGGAGGATGCCGCCACCGCCGAGATCAGCCGCAGCCAGGTGTGGCAGTGGATCCACCAGGACCGCATCACCGACGACGGCACGCACATCACCCACGAGTACATCGAGGGGCTGATCGAGCGCGTGCTCGCCGAGGTCGACCGTCCCGAGTCGACCCCCGGGGCAGTCGCCGACCGCTTCGACGATGCCGCGGCCGTGTTCCGAGAGGTCGCGCTCGGCGAGGAGTTCCCGATGTTCCTGACCGTGCCCGCCTACGCGAAGTACCTCGTCGAGGGCGAGTGACCCCACCGCGGCCCGCCGCGCCATCCGACCTCACCACATGAAAGAGACGACATGACCACCTATCAGACCGACATCGAGTCCATCGAGGCCCTGAAGCAGCAGCAGGGCTCCAGCTGGGACGCCATCAACCCCGAGTACGTCGCGAGGATGCGAGCACAGAACCGCTTCAAGACGGGGCTGGAGATCGCGCAGTACACGGCGGACATCATGCGCCGCGACATGGCCGAGTACGACGCCGATTCGTCGGTGTACACCCAGTCCCTCGGGGTCTGGCACGGCTTCATCGGGCAGCAGAAGCTCATCTCGATCAAGAAGCACCTCAAGAGCACGAACAAGCGCTACCTCTACCTGTCCGGCTGGATGGTGGCCGCGCTCCGCTCCGAGTTCGGCCCGCTGCCCGACCAGTCGATGCACGAGAAGACCTCGGTTCCGGCGCTGATCGAGGAGCTGTACACCTTCCTCCGTCAGGCCGACGCCCGCGAGCTCGACCTGCTCTTCACGAGGCTCGACGGCGCGCGTGCCGCCGGCGACGACACGGCCGTCGAGTTCATCCAGTCGCAGATCGACACCTACGAGACCCACGTGGTGCCGATCATCGCCGACATCGACGCCGGCTTCGGCAACCCCGAGGCGACGTACCTGCTGGCGAAGAAGATGATCGAGGCCGGCGCATGCGCCATCCAGATCGAGAACCAGGTCTCGGATGAGAAGCAGTGCGGCCACCAGGACGGCAAAGTCACGGTTCCGCACGACGACTTCATCGCGAAGCTCAACGCGGTCCGCTACGCGTTCCTCGAGCTGGGCATCGACAACGGCGTGATCGTCGCACGGACCGACTCGCTCGGCGCAGGTCTCACCCAGAAGCTCGCGGTCTCGCACACCGCCGGCGACCTGGGCGACCAGTACAACGCGTTCCTCGACGTCGACGCGATCGACGCGGACGACCTCAGCGACGGCGACGTGATCCTCCGCCGGGAAGGCAGGATGCTGCGCCCCAAGCGCCTCGCGAGCAACCTGTACCAGTTCCGCTCCGGGACGGGCGAGGAGCGCTGCGTGCTGGACTGCATCACGTCGCTGCGCAACGGCGCCGACCTGCTCTGGATCGAGACCGAAAAGCCGCACGTCGAGCAGATCGCCGGGATGGTCGATGAGATCCGCAAGGTCATCCCGAACGCGAAGCTCGTCTACAACAACAGCCCGTCGTTCAACTGGACCCTCAACTTCCGTCAGCAGGCCTACGACCTCCTGCTCGCCGAGGGCGCCGACGTGTCGGGCTACGACCGCGCGGACCTCATGAACGTCGCGTACGACGACACCGAGCTCGCGCAGCTGGCCGACGAGAAGATCCGCTCGTTCCAGAAGGACGGGTCGGCTCGCGCGGGGATCTTCCACCACCTGATCACCCTGCCGACCTACCACACGG
Source organism: Microbacterium terricola (assembly GCF_027943945.1). Lineage (NCBI taxonomy): Bacteria > Bacillati > Actinomycetota > Actinomycetes > Micrococcales > Microbacteriaceae > Microbacterium > Microbacterium terricola. The sequence continues at coordinate 2,343,264 of NZ_AP027141.1, forward strand.
CTGCGCTGTCGACGGATGACCTGGCCAAGGGGTACTTCGGCTCCGAGGGCATGCTCGCCTACGTCAAGGGCGTGCAGCGCCGCGAGATCCGCGAGGGCATCGCCACGGTCAAGCACCAGAACATGGCGGGCAGCGACATCGGCGACAACCACAAGGAGTACTTCGCCGGAGACGCCGCCCTCAAGGCCGGCGGCAAGGACAACACCATGAACCAGTTCGGCTGAGCCGCACCTTCCCCGCACGGATGCTGCGGGCCCCACCCGGGCCCGCAGCATCCGTGCGTCTGCGCCGCAGCATCCGTCTATCGAGACACCGGCGAGCCGAGGAGAATCGGCGATCCGAGGATGTTCTGCCGACGAATTGTCCTCGGTTCGCCGATCGTCCTCATGACCGGCACGCAGTGGACGGACGCGACCACGCGACTAGGCTCGAAACCGTGACAGAACGCGCCCCGCTCTCCCGCAAACTCGCCGCCATCGCCGAATCGGCGACCCTCAAGGTCGACGCGAAGGCGAAAGCCCTCCAGGCCGCCGGTCGCCCGGTGATCAGCTACGCCGCCGGCGAGCCGGACTTCGCCACGCCGAGCTTCATCGTCGATGCGGCGTCCCGCGCGCTCGAGGACCCCGCGAACTTCCGCTACACCCCCGCCGCCGGCCTGCCCGTGCTGCGCGAGGCGATCGCCGCCAAGACGCTGCGCGACTCGGGCCTCGAGGTCACGCCCGCGCAGGTCATTGTCACCAACGGCGGCAAGCAGGCCGTCTACCAGGCCTTCCAGGCCGTCGTGAACCCCGGCGACGAGGTGCTCCTGCCCGCACCCTACTGGACCACGTACCCCGAGGCGATCGCGCTGGCCGACGGCATCCCCGTCGAGGTGTTCGCCGGAGCCGACCAGGACTACAAGGTCACGGTCGACCAACTCGAGGCCGCTCGCACCGACAAGACGACCGCGCTCGTCTTCGTCTCGCCGTCAAACCCCACCGGCTCGGTCTACTCCCCCGAGGAGACCAAGGCCATCGGCGAATGGGCCGTCGAGCACGGCATCTGGATCATCTCCGACGAGATCTACCAGAACCTCGTCTACGAAGGCGCCCGCGCCGTGTCGATCGTCGAGGCGGTGCCGGATGCTGCGGCCCAGACGATCCTCGTGAACGGCGTCGCCAAGACCTACGCCATGACCGGCTGGCGCGTGGGCTGGATGGTCGGCCCGGCCGACGCCATCAAGGTCGCCGCGAACCTGCAGTCGCACCTCAGCTCGAACGTCAACAACATCGCGCAGCGCGCCGCACTGGCCGCGCTCACCGGCCCGCAGACCGAGGCCGAGGCGATGCGCCAGGCGTTCGACCGTCGCCGTCAGCTGATCGTCGCCGAGCTGTCGAAGATCGACGGCGTCGTGGTGCCGAACCCGCTCGGGGCGTTCTACGTCTACCCCGACGTGCGCGGCCTGCTCAACCGGGAGTGGGCAGGCGTCACGCCGACCACTTCGCTCGAGCTCGCCGACCTCATCCTCGAGAAGGCCGAGGTCGCCGTGGTGCCCGGTGAGGCGTTCGGCCCGTCCGGCTACCTGCGCCTGTCGTACGCGCTCGGGGACGACCAGCTGCTCGAGGGCGTGCAGCGCCTGCAGCAGCTGTTCCGCTGACCGCGGCTACAGCTCGACGCCGACGAGCACGGGTTCGGGCTGCAGGATCAGCCCGAACTCGGACTGCACCCGCCCCTGGATGAACCGCGCCAGCTCGGCGATCTCCTCGGCGGTCGCGTCGCCGCGGTTCGTGAGGGCCAGGGCGTGCTTGGTCGACAGCCCGGCGCGTGAGCGCGGGAAGCGGAAGCCCTTGCGGAGCCCGGAGTGCTCGATCAGCCAGGCCGCGCTCACCTTGACGTCCGGCACGGAGGTCTCGCGCGGCGGGATGTAGCCGTCGAAACTGCCGAGCGGGATCACGAGGGTCGGCGCCGGCGCGGCGGGGAGGGGCCACCGAGGGCACGCGTCGGGCAGGGTGCGAGCGAACTGCGCGGAGACGATGGCGTTCTGGAAGAACGAGCCCGCGCTGTACGTGTCGGGGTCGGCGTCGTCGAGAACCATGCCCTTGCGCGCGCGGGTGGCGAGCACGTGGTCGCGGATCCACTGCAGCGTGACGGTCGCGCCGGGCTCGAGGCCGAGGGCGGTGCGCAGCTGGTCGCCGGCGACCTCGAAGGCGCCCTGCCCGACGTCGGCGAGTTCGAGCGTGACCGAGAGGATCACGGCGGGCCGCTCGGGCACGGAGCCGTAGTGGTGCTTCAGCACCGAGGTGCGGAAGCCGAGTCCGAGCTCCGCGGCGGGCACGGTCGACACCTCGCCGGTGGCCGCGTCGATGAGCTCGACCTCGACGAGGCTCTGCACGATCTCCTGACCGTAGGCGCCGATGTTCTGCACGGGCGCCGCGCCGATCGTGCCGGGGATGCCTGACATCGCTTCGATCCCGGCGAGTCCGTCCGCGACCGCGGCGGCGACGGCGGCGTCCCAGCTGTGACCTGCCTGCGCCTTGAGGCGCACGAAGCCGTCGCGGGGCGACGGCATCCGCTCGATCCCCTGGGTGAGCACGCGCACGACGGTGCCCGGGAACGGGTCGTCTCCGACCAGCAGGTTCGAGCCGCCGCCGAGCACCAGCCACTCGTCGCCGTCGGCCCACACCTCGCGGAGCGCATCGACGAGCTCCTCGCTCGTGTGCGCGTCGATCATGCGCTCAGGAGCGGCGCCCGTGCGCAGGGTGGTGAGCTGCTTCAGCGGCAGCGGGGTGATCTCGGGCATGCTGTCAGTCGACCCGCACGCGCACCTGCGCCTTGCCGAGCACGGTGGTCTCGCCGAAGGTGACGGTCAGGTCGATGCGGGCGGCACCCTCTTCGACGGCGCCGACCTTGGCGACGACCGTGAGGTCTGCGCCGTCCTCGGCGTCGACCACCACGGGCCGGGTGAACCGCACGCCGTACTCGAGGATGCGGCCGGAGTCGCCGAGCCACGGCACGAGCGTCTCGACGGCCAGGCCCATGGTCAGCATCCCGTGCGCCAGGACGCCCGGCAGACCCACGCGGGCGGCGACGTCGTCGCGGAAGTGGATGGGGTTGAAGTCTCCGGACGCTCCGGCGTAGCGCACCAGCGACTCACGGGTGAGATGGATGCTGCGCTCGGCGACGATGTCGCCCACCACCACGGTCCCTGAGCTCGTCGAAGGGGTCACTCGTCGCCTCCGATCAGCAGGATCGACGTCGCTGTGACGACATGCGCGCCGTCGGCATCGGTGATCTCGGACTCGCTCGTGACCATCGCGCCGGCGCCGATCGCCCGCACGCCGGTGATGGAGAGCTGACCGGTCAGCTCGTCGCCCGCGACGATCGGCCGCGTGTAGCGGAACCGCTGCTCGGCGTGGATGGTGCGCTCGAGCGCGATGCCCGAGTCGGGCTCGGCGAGCAGCTGCTGCAGCGTGAGGTCCTGGATCACCATCGCGAAGGTCGGCGGCGCGACCACGTCGGCGTAGCCGAGCGCCTGGGCCGCCGCGGGGTCGAGATGCTGCGGGTCGTCGGCGAAGACGGCGCGGGCGAACTCGCGCACCTTCTCACGGCCGACCAGATACGGCGCGGTCGGCGCGAACGCGCGACCGACGAGCTCGGGGTTCACTGACACCAGACGAGTCTACCGAGCGGGGCCTCGCCCGCTCTCAGCCGGCGCGGCCCTTGATCGCCCGCAGCGCCATCTGCCCCGCGATGAAGAGCAGGAAGATCGAGAACAGCACGATGCCGACGAAGGGGTCGATGAGGGTCGCGAACCAGGCGCCGAGCGCGGTGGTCGTGCAGGCAGCACCGCCGATCGTCGCCGCGGCGACGAGGTCGACGTTCGACCGGCGGATGTTGCCGACCGTGCCGGACACCGCGGCCGGGATCATCATCAGCAGCGACGTGCCCTTCGCGATCAGGTCGCTCGCGCCGAACACGATGATCAGGGCCGGCACGACCACGACGCCGCCGCCGACGCCGAGGAGGCCGGACAGCGTCCCGGTGAACAGGCCGAGCGCGACGAGCCCGACGATGGAGAGCGGGGTGAGCTCGATGCCCGCATCGCGGGACGGGACGACCAGGAACAGGCTCACGACGACGAGGACCATGAAGACCACGAAGCCCCAGCGCAGCGCGGTCTGCGAGATGCGCGGGAGCAGCCAGGTGCCGATCTGCGCGCCGACGATCGCGCCGGCCGCGAGGATGAGCGCGGGGATCCAGGCGACCGAGCCGTGCACGGCGTACGAGATCACGCCCACCGAGGCGGTCGGGACGATGGCAGCAAGCGACGTGCCGACCGCGAGGCGCTGGTCGAAGTGGAGCAGCAGCACCAGCATCGGCACGATGATCGTGCCGCCGCCGACGCCGAAGAGACCGGAGAGCAGGCCGGCCAGCAGGCCGATCACGATGCACGCGACGAAGAAGCGCGCCGTCAGCGGCCGCCGAAGTCCCTCGTTCATTCGTCGTCGGCGGAGTCGAGCTCGTCGATCGCCCACCCGTCGCCGGACGGCACGGTCTCGTACTCGTAGTGGTTCACGTACGGCTGGGATTCGTTGAGCTTGTTGCCGTCCGGATCGATGAGGGCCGCGTAGTTCTCGGTGGTCGCGACCGTGATGGAGTCGCCGGCCTCGTCGATTCCGGTGATCGTCACTTCGTACGACTCGATCGAGTCCGCGAAGAACTGGGCCTGCTCTTCGAAGGCGGCGCAGTCGTTCAGCAGCTGCTCGGCGCGGAAGTCCGGCGTCGTCGCCTGCTCGAACTTGTCGCAGTCCACTTCGCGCCACGCCTCGTCGTACAGGGTGACCGCGGCGACGGCGGCAGTCTGGGCCTCGTTTTGGGGCTCGACAGTGCCGGCGGTCGCGAACATGCGCAGCGCCAGCGGGATGAGCACCGCCGCGAGGATGACGAAGCCGAGCAGCACGACACCGAGGACGACCCACACGATCCAGAGCTTCGACTTCTTCCGCTCGCCCGGGTCGGTCGCGGCGGTGAAGATGCCGCCTCCGCCGGGGTAGCCCTCCGGCGGCAGCCCGAGTGCGGTGGTCCCGTCCTGGGTCGGGTCATACACCGGCTGCTCGGGGGCCGGTGCCGGAGCCTGCGCGGCAGGGGCCTCCTGCGCCGGGGCGGGCGCAGCATCCGGCTCCGCAACGTGCTCGGTCCACTGCGCGCCGTCCCACCAGCGCAGCGCGCCGTGCCCGTCGTCGTACCAGCCGGGAGGGGTCGTCGTCATGCGGCCACCCTACCCCGCGTGCATGACGAGGATCGGGCCGGCCGGTGACGCCGACGTCACCCCTGCGCGAGTCGCACGGCGACGCGGGCGGCCTCGACGACCCGCTGGACGGCGTCCGGATCACCGTCGCCCGCCGCGACAGCCTGCCGGAGACGTCCCACATCCGCTCCCGCGAGCTCCGCGACCGACATACTGCCGAGGACCGACTTCACGACCTTCGACACACGGGCGCCACGCAGCGCGAGCGCCGGGGCGGTCAGCACCGCATCGCGAACATCGATGTCGAGGACGGCCCGCTCGTTCTCTGCGAAGAGGCGCGAGAGCGACTCCTTCTCGACGTCGGTGTACCCGATCTTCGGACGCTCGAGACTCGGCGCGCACGTGAAGGCGAGCTCGCCGAGCTGTGCGAGGAAGCGGCGATGGGCGAGCTGATCGACCGTGACGACACCCGCAGAGCTGACGGTGAGATCGGCGAGGACGACCCAGGGCGAGCAGCAGTCGGGGCAGGGGCGCGTGCCGAGCTCGCGGATGAGCGGCGTGCACCGGATGCCGGAGCGCTCGTCGACGGACGCCCGGTTCGGCTCCTTCTCGCCCTGCGCGCCATCCGCGTAGCAGTCGGGCAGCTCGTCGAGGATCGCCAGCGCGTACGTCTCCGCGATGCGGCTGTACTCGCACGGCTCGTCGTCGCAGCCGCACCCGCACGCCGACCCGCGGACGGGGCGCCGCTGCTCCTCGGCGTAGCGGACCGCGAGGTAGTACGTGCGGTCGGGGTCGCGGCGCTGCCGCACCGGGGCGCACCACGGGTCGACCGGCGGTGCGCACACGTCCGCGCCGGTGGGTCGGGGCTGGCGGATGTCGATCCGCACCTCGGACGGGATGCTGATGTCGTCACCGCATCCGGAGATCGCGAACCCCGGCGACACCGTGACCGACCAGGGCACCGGCTCCAGGCCCTGCGTCGAGACCGTCGACACGGCGAGCCCGCAGGAGACGCCCCAGCCGTGCACCATCCGGTTGTGCCGCCGCGCGCGGCCGAGCACCCATTGCTGCAGCGCGTCGAGGTCACCCGGCCCGACCAGCTGGCCGGTGAACCAGCGCGGGCGTTCGAGCGTGGCGTCGCCGCATCCGCACGAGCCGCCGCACCCGTCGCGGCACCCGCATCCGCCTCCGCCCTCCGCGTGGCCGCAGTCGCGGCAGCCTCTGTCCAGACCGGACTCAGCCAGCCCCAGGTCGATCGTGGTGCTCTGCGTGTTCATTGTCGTCACCTCGTGGTTCGGTCAGGCGAAGGGGTGGAGGAGGAGGGACCAGTGCGCGATGCCGCCCGGCGTGCCGTCCCACAGTGGTGGCGCCGGCGGGATCCGGCGCGGATCCTCGAAGCCCTCGTCGAACTGGTCGTCGGCCCAGAGCCGCTTGAGGGTCTCCTCCGTGAGCGCGGTGGCCTCCCAGTCGGCGTCCAGCACGGGATGGGGATCATCCGCCCCGACCGGGAGGCCATCGGTGCGCAGCTGCAGGATGATGTGCGTGTTCTCGGCCAGCTCGAACTGACTGAGCTGGAACAGGAGCCTGACCGATCCGTCGCCGAGATCCTCGGCGCGCCGGAAGGCGAGCTCGAGCCGCTGCGGCCGGTAGACGCGGTCGCCCTCACCGAAGGCCCACCATGCACGCAGCCACTCATCCGAGGCCGCGAGCGAGTCCTCGCTGAGTGGGCCGGAGACGATCAGCTCGATCCCCCGCTCGTTCACGAAGCGCTCCAGCTCGGCCTTCTCCTCGGCGGTCGCGTCCGGTCCGCCGTATTCGACTCCGGCGGGTGACGCGGCGAGCAGACGCAGGTGATCGGCGACCTGTGGCGGGGCGATCGGGAGCACGATGTGCAGCTCGCCCTCCGGGTCGTCGTCTCCCGAGGGGAGCGGATCGAGCGTGGGGGCGGCCGACGCCGTGCCGGAGAAGCCGCCCTGCGCGCCCTCCGCGATCTTCCACAGCCGCGCCCGCTGCGCGGCGGTGAGCGTGGTCCCGGCGTAGTCGGCGTCCAGCGCGAGGGCGTCGACGTCCGCGGCGCGAATGATCCCGTCTCCGCCCGACCGGGCCATGATGACCAGGATGCGGTCGCCGTCCTGCCCGCCGTGCGCCACCACTTCCGGGCGGAAGCCCTCCGGCTCACCCAGGGAGGCGGCGTAGACCGCTGCGCTGCCGCCCGCCGGCGCGCTGATGTGCCCCGGATCCTCGTCCGGTCGGTGTGCGAGCACGACGCGAGTCGCGACCTTGCCCGTGATCACCCACGCCCCGAGCCAGGACGCGGACGCGGCGAGGTCGGTCGCCGACATCGGCCGGTCGAACGCGATCTCCAGTCGCCCTTCGGTCCCGAACTCCGTGACGGCCGCTGCATCCGCGTCCGGACCGGGGAACAGCGCAGTGATCTTCGGCGCGACGACCTCCGGCGCGGGGGTCCGGCCACAGCACTCGTCGAGGCGATCCGCGAGGCACAGGATCAGCTCGAGCAGCTCCGCGTTGGAGCGGATGACCGTGCGCACCCGCCGGTCGAGCCGCAGTCCGCCTTCGGTGCCGACGAGCACGGTCGCCAGCGGCACGCAGCGCGAGGAGCACCCGCACTCGCGGGGGGCGAGGCGGTCCAGACGCAGTCGCCGCTCCTCGATGGGATCGCCGTCCGGGGGCTGCGGCTTCTCCCCGCCTTCACCCCACAGGGCCTCGCACAGCGAATCGTGCTCGCGCCGCCAGGCGCCCGGCCGCACCGTCACGGCGAAGCTCTCGCGGATCATGCTCGGGACGCAGCGCGACTCCCCCTCGCACGACTCGGACGGGAGGGCCACGACATCCGTGCCGCACTCCCGGTAGCAGAGTGCGATCGTCGCCGTACCCTCGGTCAGCCGGTCGCCCTGAGGTCGGCCGCAGGCGTCGGTGGGCTGGGTCGGATCGATCTCGATGTCGTCGGGCACGATGATCTCCCGCCCCGGCCCGTCGACCGCGACACCCCCCTCGATCACCAGGGTGTCGTCGTCGGTCAGGTACACCTCGAGACCGCAGAGGATGCCGGTCCCGGTCGCGAGCCGGGTCAGGAGTTCGCGCGCACCGCGGTGGTACTCCTGCTCCGCCTGCCAGTGGCGCACCTCCATGAGCTTGCGCGGGTAGAACGCGTTGCGCTGCAGGGCAGCGAGCGGATCGCGTCGGGTCCGCGTGCCCGGGGCATGACGGCCCGTGTCGGTCTCGAGGCGCGCGGACGCCCGGGAGGAGCCCCCGCCCCCGCATCCGCAATCGCCATCGCGGGCTGGCTGGCGGGCAGGCTCGAGGTCGCCGGTCGCGATCATCATGGCGCTTCTCCTTCGTGTGCGTGCGTGCGTGGGTTCTGCGGCTCGCCGGGGAGCCGGGCGGTGCCGATGCGCACGCCCGGTCCGTCGATCGACGGGTGGTGTGCGATGTCGTTGGCGAGACCCCGCGGTCCGGGGCCGGGCAGCGCGTCGATGCCGACCATGGTCGACATGCCCGTGGTCCGCGCGACGGCGCAGGTGCGTGCGAGAACGTGGGCCGGACGCTCGCGCTGGACGACGGCGTCGACCGCGGCCACCTGGGCGGGCGTTCCGCCGACGACGTGGACGCAGAGGCGGTGCGCGATCGCCGCGTGGACGGGCAGACCTGCCTCGTCGTCGTCGATCAGCATCGAGGCGTCCAGGATCGCCGTCCGGTCGAGGGCGGGAGGTCCGGGGTCGGCGACGAGCAGTCCGGTCGTGACACCGAGGGCGCTCGTGTCCGGCGCCCCGTCGAGACGCCAGATCTCCGCCTCCAGCAGCGGCTCCTCGATCTCGATCAGCGCCGTCGCGACCCCCGTGCGGCGCGAGATCTCGTCGCGCAGACCGTCGCGCGTGCCCCGGCGCGCGTGACGGCTCACGGCGAGCGCGACGTCTTCCCTGCGGCGGGCGGGGTCGGTCCGCGCCGTCAGCTGCTCGGGCTCCAGCGCCACCCATTCCGCCAGCCGCTCGATCCAGGGCGAGTCGGCACGGTCGGGCGCGACGTCCGGGCTGAGGAGCGCCGGCAGCTCGTCGAGGAGTGACGAGGTGCTCCGCAGCTGCGCCCCGAGCAGCCCGAGATACCGTCCGAGGAGCTCGTCGCCGCTGTCGACGCTTCCTGCGACGTCCGTGGATGCGTCGGACGCCGTCGCGCGATAGACCACAGGCAGCAGGGTCACCGGCCCGTCGTCGCCCGTCTCCACGCGGATGTCGGCGACCCGGGGCGTCGTCGTCCCCTCGCCGCCGAGCTCGACGCAGATCCACAGCGTCCCGTCGTCGCGGCACAGCACACGCACATCGAGGGCGTCGACGGGCGCGGGTCTCCACGTCGCCGGCGCGGTATCGGGTGGGGAGTCCTCAGCGGCCGCGGCATCCGGCTCGGGCGCTGGCGGAACCGGCTGCGGATCGTCCACGGGGTCGACGCGCGTCCACACCCGCACCCACGCGCTCGACGGAGCCGGCTCGGCGAGGCGCACGCTGAGCTGCCGCCAGCGGTCGGCGGTGGTCGAGTCCCTCTGGGCTGATACCGGGGCGCCGGCGGCGACGATGGCCACGCCGCGCCGGGCGAACCCACCTCCGGCCGTCGACGCGAGGCGGAGGCAGCCTCCCTCCACCACGACGTCCGTCACCTGGGCAGCCTCCCAGTCGGCGCGTGCCAGCCACGCGAAGGCGCTCACGATTGCACCCCGATCCACTCCACGGACCACCCGAGACGATTCGAGACCAGATCGGGCAGGAGTGCGGACGCCACCGCGCCCGTCGGGTTCACCTCGATGAGCGCGCCCGCAGCGTCGGTCAGGATCGCCCGCGTGAGCGGGACGACGAGACGGAACCGCCCAGGCTCGGCGTCGACCACGTGCGGCGCGCCGTCGAGGAGGCACGGGGTCCCGTGCGGCGCCTGCGCTGCGGTGACGGTGCGGGTGCCGACGACCCGGGCCAGGTAGGCCGGAGTGTCGCCGAAGCCTGCCTCCGAGGTGTCGACGATGGTCTCGACCCCCCACGGAGCGATGCCGCCGGCCGTCGCCACGGTCCAGGCGGTCTCACCGCCGGGAGTGCTGCCGCTCGCGGTGTACGGGGTGGGCGGCGGGTTGAGCAGACGGCGGGCGCCGTGGTCCGGATCCGCGATCAGCCGGCACCCTTGGATTTGGACCTGTGCCAGCGTGAGGTCCAGCCCGACCCGCACCTCGGCGGGGTCCATCCACTCCAGGTCCGGCTCGTCCCGTCGGCGCACCGCCCCCTCGGAACCGCACGAGCCCGGCCTGGTCAGCACGACCGCGTCCTCGTCGCTGCGCCAGCGCAGCACGAGGCAGAAGGTCCGCGGGGCTCCTGCGGAATCGCCGGCGACGGCGGGCACCGGCTTGTGCACCGGATCGGCGAGGACCAGCTCGCGCCCGCCCGCGTCGAGCGCGTAGCCCGCACCGACCGCCACCACGGTCGCGCCGCGGGCACCGGTGACGGTGAGCCCTGAGGCGATGCCCCAGCCGTGGAGCATGCGGTGATGCAGCCGGCGGAGTCCGATGTCGAGGTCCTGCTCGGCGGTGAGATCGGCCGCTGTCAGCACCTGACCGGCGAAGTACTGCGGGCGCTCGGTGCGGGGGAACACGGTGGCTGCTTTCGTCATGGCGACTCCTCGAGTGGCTGCTCTACCAAGGGGCGATCGGCCGCCTGCACCGCGAACCAGGCGATCGGCATGGGCACGGTCCGCACGTCCGGTGCGGTCCGCGTGTCCGCCTGCGCACCGAGCACGGCGACGAGATCCTCCCGGGCGAGGTGGTGACGGACGACGATGTCGAAGCCCGCGAGTGTCACCGTGTCCACCTGGATCGCCGTCCCGGCGACCGGGATGCTGCGGACGGCACCTGCCACCCGACCGGTGACGGTGCGCGGGGGCAGCGCCGCAGCCGTCGCCACGACGGCCGGGACCGACACCAGGCGGTGAGCGGTGAGATCGACGTGGACCCGCCAACCCCATGGGGTGGCGAACGGCTGGTCGGCCAGGAGCGCGGCCCCGCGCGGGACGATTCCGCCGAGCGTGCGCGCGGGACCGGGTCGCCGCAGCCACTGCCGGTCACCGTCCCCTTCCCGCACGGCGCCCCCGGCATCGACGACCGCGAGGGGGATGTCGGCAGGATGGAGCGACCCCGGCTCGCGAAGCCTGACCTTCGCGGCGGGGCCGTCACCGCGAACGGTGAGCACGACGGCCGCCGGCCCGCCGGCGAACCCCGCGCCGGCCGGATCGATGGGGGTGGCGCACGCGAGGACCGCGACCCGGCCGCACCGGTCGATCGCGAATCCTGGCCCGACCGAGTACCGCCCCGCATCCGGTTCGACGTGCAGGCCGGCCGAGACGCCCCACGTCCGATGCGCGGCGATGTGATGCTGCGCCAGCCGCAGCGAGGTCAGTCGCGGCTCGTCGCGCAGGTCACGGGAGAGCAGCCAACCTCCGTCGGCCTGGCGCACTCGGGTGGATGCGGCGCTCATGCGCCCACCCCCTCAGTCGGGGCGGTGAGCCGCAGTGTCCCGGCGAGGGCGAACTCCGTGGCGCACAGTCGGATGTCGCCGCACACGGCGTCTCCGCGCGCGCCCTCCCGCGTGAGCACGAGATCCTCCATCCGCTCCACTCCCGGCTGCTCGTCGACCACCGCGAGGATCTCGGTGCGTCGCACGGTGCGGCCGAACGGCCAGCCGCGGCTCGCCGGTCCGCCCGTCACCGGGTGGAGGAAGGCGCGGAGTGCCCTGGTCGCCTTTTCCACCGCGTCCGCGGCGGCCACCCCGCGCCGAGGCAGGATGGTTGCGCTGATCCCGATCGGCACGTAGGTGGGGCCGACCACGAAGAAGCGGGTCCCGACGGTCCGCGCCCGCTCGAGCGCGCCGCGCACGCGCCGGAGCGCCCCCGTCGTCGGCTCCGGGCGCTCGGCCGGCAGCCATGGAACGACGACGACGGTGACGCATCCGTCGGCGACGAGCCCCGGCATCCGCGGATCGACCTGGGGCAGGGCACGGGCGCGAGCGAGCGCTACGCCCGGCGTCGCGAGCGCGATCCGTTCGGCATCCAGACCGGTGATGGCCCGCTCCGGCACCCCCAGGGTGCGCACAAGCGCGAGGGGCAGGTCATCGAGGCTGGCGACACCCAGGTCCTGTGCCCGGTCGGAGATCCGCTCATGGACCCACATCCGGGCCTCGACCCGCGCCGCCGCGGCCGCGATGTCTTCGGCCGGCGCCCCGGGCGTCAGCCCGGCGACGAGGTCGAGACGGTGCACGGCCGGCCCGCCCGCGAGAAGCGCCGCCGCATCGGCTGCCGGCACGACGGGCGCCAGGGGCGGGCGCAGGTCCGCGACGCCGGCAGCGGTCGTCCACGTTCCGGAGACCTGCACCTCCGCGCCAGGACTCAGGCGCGCGCCCCACCGGCCGTCGCCGAAACGCACCGTGCGGCCGTCCGCCTCGAACACGGCAGCGAGAAGCCGTGCGCCGGCGTCCGCGAGGTCGTCGACGACGTGGATCTGCTCCCCCGTCGCGAGCGCGAGCGCGGGACGCGCACCGCACCAGTCGTGGGGCAGACGCAGGGTCTCGTCGGGCACGCCGGTCGCCGCCGCCAGCGGTGCGTGGTCGTCCGCGGGCTTCCCCGCAGCGCGGTAGCGCCGTGACGCGACGGCCTCACCCACGTCGACGTGCAGCTCCGACAGCACCGCGGGCGCGTCGAGCCGCCCCGACACCAGCCGGCAGCGCAGCCACACCATCATCCGCCCCGCGAAGATCCCGCTCCCCTGGTCGCCGAGCGTGCCCACGGGCAGGGCGGGGGTGTGGAGACGGACCCGGCCGCTGCGAGTGAGGGCCGCGGTCCGGTCGTCGGCGTCGACTGCGATCCAGTCGGCTCCGTCCCAGGCCTCCCACGCGACAGCCGCCGTGTGGTGGTCGTAGCCGGGCTCGACGATCTCGGGGGCCCGGTCTCCTCCGACGACCGCCCAGAGGTCGAGGGGGCCCGCGAGGAGTCCCCCTGCACGGTCGATGCCGATGACGAAGCAGTCGCCGGCCGAGGGATCCACCCCGAACGGGGCGAACACCCGCCCGGCCGCCCGCTCCCGCGTGAGGTCGATGCATCCGGTCACGTAGCCGCCGGTGGCTGCGTCCTCACCGGCCCAGGCGGTCGCCGCGATGGTGGCGCCGACCACGGCGATGTCATCGACGAGAGTGAGCGGCACGTGCTCTCCATCGCGCTCGCCGTCCATCTCGAGCCCTGCGGGCACGAGACGGGGAGCTGCGGCCTGCACACGGATCAGGCAGCGCGCCGCGCGCGCCGGACGCGGCCGTCCGCCGGCGAGCGCCAGCAGAAGACGCCTCTCCCGCTCGGAGACGGCGTTGGAGCGGTAGCTGTCCGCCTCGACCAGCCACGACACGAGCTCGAGGAGCGCGATGCCCGGATCGCTCGTGTTCTGGTCTGTCCAGTCGGGCGCGACCAAGGGCAGTTGGGCGCGGCCGTGGCGGACCAGGTCCCCCCATCGCAGGGTGTCGGTCACCGGCGGGAAGATCGGCATCACGCGCCCCCGGACAGTCGGACGACGAGGGGGCCGCGGCAGACGATCTGATCGGGACGCACGAGAGCCGAATCGCCGACCGGGACATCGTCCAGGGTGAGCGCCAGGTCGGTCACGGCATCGACCCCTTCCACGGCCTCGAGCACGCGCGCGAGATCTGACAGGTGCACACCGGCCCCGAAGTCCCACCCCGCCCCGTCACCGCCTCCGCGCAGCGGATGCAGGAAGTCGTCGAGGCGGGCGACCACGCGCTCGCGGGTCGCGCCGGCGTTCGCCGACGGGAGCGGGATGACGCTCAGCGCCACGCCCACCGGGCGGTACAGCGGCCCTTCGACGGTGACACGCGGCACGGCGACGGCAGGGGACGCAGCCACGAGCGCGGTGCGGACGACCGCCAGCAGCTGCGCCGAGGGGAACGGCTGAGCGCTCCCGTCGCGCGGGACGATGACCACGCGGACGGCGCCCGGCGAGGGACGCCCCCACCGGTCCGTCGCCCCGAGCGCGCGGGCGCGGACGACCGCCGGCGACGCCTCGATCGCGATCGCCTCGACGTCGGCCTCGGTGAGGGCGACCCGCCGATGGCGGAGCAGAGCCGGCGACCGCCGGAGGGCGGCCTCGAGCGGCTCGACCGCGGCACCCCCGGACGCGCGGACCGGGTTGACGGCCTCGGCCACCGGCACCGCGCTGAGCAACTGCGAGATCGCCCCGGCCTCGACATTGCCGGCAGGGCCGAGCGTCGTCGCGTACCGGCGCAGACGGACGTTGTCGCGGCCGGCGGGTACGGCGCGACCGTGCGCTCCCCCGCCGAACAGGAACCGTCCCTGGACGCGATCCGTCACGAAGACGCGCGCACCCGGGTCCGCCGCACCCAACGACGAGACCGGCCTCCAGGTCACCCACACCGCGCTCACCCTGCCCGACCGCTGATCGCGGTCGATGCGCACCGTCGACAGGTCGACGCCATCGGCGACGAGCGTCCGCTCGAGAACCGCTCGATCGAGGTCGGCGCGCTCGCCGTCGAGCTCGCGCACCTCGAGCTCTGCCTCCCCCTCGATCGGAGCCTGCCGGGCGGTCAGAACCTGACCGGGCGAACCGTCGCCGGAGCCCAGCACTTCGTCACGGATCGTCTCGATCTGGGCGACCTCGACCGCATGGGCGGCCAGGCGGTCGATGACGATCTCCGGCGGCGGGGTCACCGGATCGAAGACGGCCCGCATCCAGGTCCGCGGCTCGCCGAACCTGGCCGGCGGCGCATCCGTCAGCCGGGCACCCGCGAAGGCACGAGGCAGGGGCCGGCGTGCCGTGATCGTCTCACCCTCGACCGCGGCGACCTCCACGGGCACCTGACCCTGCGCGTCGCTGAGCAGCAGCTTGTCGCCGACTGTGAAGCGCAGGGCGGCGCCGCGGCCGGCCAGCGCGACCGCCGTGCCGAGGGCGCCGACCACCGTCACGCCCGGCGCGGAGTCGGCACCGGGCCACAAGAGGCGCACCACCCCTTCACGGCGCAGCCCGTCGGTGCCGTCCTGGACGGCGAGCCGCACCCAGGCGCGTCCGTCCCAGCCCTCCCAGACCGGTCGATGCGGCGTCGCCCACGGCGACGGGTCCGCGGGCTGGATCCACAGCCCCACCCAGTCGGCCGGGAGCGCGGCGTCGGCGCCGATGTAGATCGTGGGGGCGGCCTCAGGCATGGGCGCGAACGGCGATCCGCCGTCGGACGGCCAGGTCACCTCGCGGGTGACATCGGTCCAGCGGTGCACGTCGTGAGCGAGCACAGCGTCGGCGTCCCGTGCCGGTGAGCGATGCGTGTAGAACACCTGGATGCTGTCGAGCAGCGGCGGCCGCGGCTCCACGACGGGCAGGAAGTTGATGGTGCCGACCTTGTCCGTCCAGCTGACCAGGCTCATGTGTGCGAACGCGCCGTCGGCGAGCCGCGCGCGCAGCCAGCGCCGGGTGTCTCCGTCGATGTCGACGTCGGCGATGTCGTCGGGGACGGTGAAGTGGACCGAGCCCGAGTCGAGCAGCGCGAGCACGCGTGGATCGCCCTCGACGCCGAGGCTGCGCCAGCGGCGTCCGTCGTGGTACTCCCACTCGACCCGGGGCGGGGCGATGCTGGTGGCCTCCGACCTGGCCAGCTCGACGGCGAGTGCGGCCGGGCTGATCTTCTCGAGTTCCGCGATCGCGGGGATGAGCGCCCCCTGGGCGATCGTCAGGTGCCCGCGGATCGTCGCGAGCTTGGCCTTGACGGCTGCGACGAAGGCGTACGGCTCCATCTTCAGGAGCTGGGACGGAAGGCCGCCGGGTCCCAGCATCCCGTCGATGGTCGTGAGCGCCGTGAGCGCCTCGGTCACCCGGTCGTCGATCCTGCCGATCGCGTCGGCGGAGGGGATGAGGGTGAGCGTCGAGATCATGCTGCCGGTGAGGATCGATCCGATCCCGAGCACCTCGAACGCGTCGCCGATGTCCTCGGCCTCGGTGTCGATGGAGCCGAGCTTGCCGCGGACGGTCGACAGCCCCGCCCTGATGGCACCGAACCAGGCCGCCGCCGACTGCTTCGGGTTGCCCTGCGCGTCGACGAGCTCGGAGCCGAGGAACTCCGGCAGCGGGACGTCGATCTCCGCGATCGCCCGTGCGATCGACGCGGAGACCGGGTCCTTCAGAGTCGCGACGATCGAGGCGAGCTTCGTGGCGGTGGCACGCGCGGCATCGCGCTGGAGGTCGGCGTTGCTGTCGGCCCTCTCCGCGGCGGTGACGGGTCGTTCCAGCACAAGGGTGACGCGACTGCGCGGCCGTGCGGTGGCGGTGCCGCAGGCGAACAGGAACGCGGTGCCGCGCTCTGGGGCGGGGCCGAGGGGGGCGAACGTCTTCGTGAGGTCGACCGCCCTGCGGTCGGCGACGCCCTTGTCGAGGGCGAGCCCGTGCTGCACCACGACCCGAAGCGTCGTGTCGGCGTCGACGACCTGCGGCGAGGTGCGGTCGTCAAGGGTGTCGAGGGCGACCCGCCGCGGAGTCTCCGGCTTGAGATCCACCACCGCGCGGGTGCGCGATGCCGCGGGGCTCGCGCCGAAGCGGACGAGGTGCCCGATCCGATCGCCGAGTCCCTTCTGGGCGCCCAGCGCGTGAGCCGGCACCAATCCGGGGGCGCGGTCGACCGTGGGGTCCCCGACGTCGTACGACACGAGCTCGAAGGGCGTCGTCTCGTCCTGCAGGTGCAGCACGACCGCCCCGGTGGGAGCCTCGGGCCAGCTGAGGGTGGCCGCGGTGACGCCGGGCGTCGACTCCCGGAATAGCCGGAGCCGCCGGTGCTCGTTCACGACCGCGAGTCGCAAGCGCGAGATCGTGGGCAGGGGCGCGCCCTCCGGGAGGGTGAACGGCTCGGCGAGCCGGCCCCGGATCCAGTGCATCTCGCGCCCGTCGACCTCGATCCGGACGGCGGTGGCCACCGGCGCCACGAGCCGGATGGTCCCGGAGCGCGTGAGCCCTTGGGTGCCGTCGACCGAGCCGTCGTCGCCCGCGTCGAGCGGCGAGGCGGCGACGTCGGCGAACGGCCGCCACAGCGTCCCGTCCCACCATGACCACTCGAGGGCGAGGGGGTAGGGCGGCGGCACGGCCACGCCGACCTCGAGCTCCACCACCGCGCGCCCGTCGAAGGCGAGGAGCTCGTCGTGGCTGATGTATAGCTCGCGATCGACCTGGGCCAGGTCGCCGAACAGGGTGAGCGGGCGGTGGCCCAGCACATCGGCGGAGTGGTCGCTCTCCGCGTCCAGCCGGGGAAGGACGCTGTGCACCTCGGCGATCACGGCAGACGAGATCGCGACGTCCTGCTGCGTCTCGAAGACGACGGGCACGTCGCGCCCCGGCACGGCGGCGCCGATCCTCGTGCCCGCAGCCACGCGCCCGTTCGCCGTCCCGGGCGGCGCGGTCAGGAGCACGTGCGTGCGAGCGCCCTGGGCGGGCAGCCGCGACGCGCCGAGCAGATCGAGGAGCACGGCGAGCCGATGCTCGGGCACGTGCTTGAGCCGCTCCTGCAGCAGCTCGAGCTGCCCCGCGGTGATCTCGGCGAGGCCGTGCCCCGCGCCGAGCGGGGCGGGGAGCCAGTCGGGGACGAAGGCGGAGCGCGCGGCGAGGATCTCGTGGAGGATGCGGGCGCGATCGCGCGCGAGGATGAGGTCGGACCCTGCGGGAGCCACGGTCATGTCGCACCGCCTTCGTGGAGGAAGAACGGGTACACAAGGTTGTAGAACGTGTTGGTCGAGCGGACGCGGTAGTCGATCTCGACGTCGAGGCGCCCCTGGCGCCGGTCGCCCACTTCCACACGCACGCTCTGCACGTCGATGCGCGGCTCCCAGCGCACGAGCGCGGTCTCGACGCGGTGGCGGATCAGCGCCGCGGTCGTCGTCGAGATCGGCTCGAAGAGGAAATCCTCGAGCCCCGCGCCGAAGTCCGGCCGCATCACACGCTCACCGCGGCGCGTTCCGAGGATGAGTCGGATCGACTGCCGCACCTTGTCCTCGCCGGCGGCGAGCGCGGTCTCGTCGCCGATGCGCACCGGGGAGCTCCAGCCGCGGCCGAGGACCCGCGCGTCGACGGGTATGCCCAGAGAGGTGTCGCTCACGTCATCCCCCCACGATCACGCTCATGCAGCCGGACACGATCGGCGCCCCGCAGGAGGCCAGGTCTCCCATCCGCGCGGCCGGGCGACCGCCGATGAGGACGGTGCTGCTGCCCTGCGCGATCGGGGTCGGGGGGTGCACGGCCGGCGGGGGGAACGAGCAGGTGTGCAGGTCACCCTGCACGGCCGCGGGGAGGCTCCCGATCAGCACGGTGGAGACACCGGGGCCGGTGACGACGCCCGGGTGTCCGGTCGGGTCTGTGATGCGGGCTGCAGGGGGCACGTCATGCTCCTCTCTCAGTTGATGGTCACGAGCCCGCCGCTGATGCGGAGGGTCCCGTCGGCTTTGACCGTCGTGGTGGCGCCCTCGACGTCGAGGGTGAGGTCGCCCTTGACGGCCGTCTTCGGGGCCTTCACCTCGGCGCTCGTCTTGCCGGCGAGCGCCGCTGACCCCTTGGCGCTGAGCGTCAGGCTCGCCGCTCCCCCGGCGAGGCTGATCGTGATGCCGTCCATCGCCAGCTCGACGGTGTGCTCAGCGGCATGGCTCAGGGTGATCTTCTTCAGCAGGTCGTCGAAGACGAGCGTGTGGCCACCCGGGGTCTTGAGGACCCGCTTGTACTGCGCGTCGAGCGGCTGGTCGATCGGCGCGTCGCCCGAGCTGCTCCAGATGCTGCCGATGACGATCGGGAGGGCGGGGTCGCCGTGCTCGAAGGCGACGATGACGGTGTCGCCCACCTGGGGCATGCACCACAACCCGTAGCCCTCACCGGCGAACGGTGCGCAGACCGGCGCCCACGGCTCGATGTCGGGCAGCGAGGGGATGCTGACCTGCACGCGGCCGAGCATGAGCGAGTCGAGCACGCTGATCACCTCCGCACGGGCGACGCCGACTTGGCGCGAGTCCGTCTCGGGTGCGCTGAAGTCCACGAAGATGTCGCTGAGTCCCATGTCGTCCCCTCATCCCCCCAGCGCGAGCCCTGCGAGCCCGCGGTGCACCGGTGCGGCGCCCTGCGCGGCCGCGGGCACCGAGCCGAACCAGATCTCCTTGCGCACGTCGAAGCTGGTGCGCCAGCCGCCACCGTCGAGCGTGTGAGTCGCTGAGGTGACCCGCCAGAATCCGCCGAAGGTCTCTCCGACCCCCTCGATCCGCAGCACGTGGCCCGCGCGGATGCGGGCGTCGCCCGCGCAGGTGCCCTTCGCCGTCAGCCGCTTGTTCAGCTTCGGGAGGAGCTTGCCCAGCACCACCCGTGCGGCGTTCGCGGGGGTGAGCGTCTCGTCCACGAGGGTCACTCCGGTGTCACCCGAGAACTTCTTGCCGAACCCCGGCGAGACCTCGACCGTGAGGGACTGTCGGTCCCAGTCGAAGCCGACGCTCACCGTCAGCTGCAGTTTGATCGCGGCGACCCACACCCGCGCGACGGCCTTGGCGATCTGCCCGACGGTGCTCACCCGCGGGCTGAAGTCGAGCAGCGAGTGCCCGTAGCGCAGTGTCACGTCCGGTGCGATGTGCGCGGCGGGCGACATGAGGCGCAGGATCAGCCCGGCCGGCTCCGCGGAGTGGTCGATGACGAGTTCCCAGGCGTTCTCGGCCGCGATCTTCTTGAGGAAGTCGAGGCTGGTCTCACCGGCCTGCTTGCGGATGAGGCTCTGCGCGACCTTGGTGTCGTTCATCGCTGAGACCGCCCCCGCCGCCCCGATCGCCGCCGAGATCGCCGCGCCGAGCGGGTCGATCACCGGCAGGAGACCATGCTCGAGCGGCGGCACGGCCGCGACGGCGAGGTCTGGCAGCGGCATGACCCCGACGGTCGGGATCGGGATGCCGAACCAGCGCGACGGGGATGAGGCAGCGAGCCGCGTACGCCGGTCCTGCGCGATCACACGCATCGTCGGCATCCCCCCGCCGGGGAAGGTCGCGTCGGCGCCGACCACCTCCCCCGCGAATACCCGCTCCGGCTGCTCGGGGGCGTAGCCCAGCCACAGTTCCACCGGAGTGTCGAGGCGGAACAGCTCGTGGTCGAGCCAGCGCAGGCCCTCGTTCGCGAGGCCGAGTTCGAACCGGTCGGCGTCACCGAAGCCGCACGTGGCGGACACAGAGGTCACCGATCCACGCAGCGTCGCGGGCGCCGGCCTGCCGTCGAACAGCAGCCGGAACTCGGGGGCGTAGCCGGGGGCGATGCTCATGACGCCTCCCGGGCGGGTTGCGCGACGTGCACGACGCCACGCGCGTCGGTGTAGGGCAGACGCGGGATCGACAGCGTGATCCCGACGGGCAGGGTGCGCGGGTCGGTGATGCCGTTGCGGACGGCGATGGCACGCCACGCGGTCGGGTCGGCGTACTCGCGCTGGGCGAGCAGGGCGAGCGTGTCGCCCTGTGCGACGACATGGGTCTTCGTGTAGTCGACCGTCTGGCGCTTGATCTCCTTCGCCTCGAGCTCGATGTTGCGGTACTCGCTCAGTGTCACCTTCAGCCGTGCGCGCAGCGGCGTGCCGTCCGCGCGGAACAGGACGAAGGTCTGCGACACCTTCTGCACGACGCACGTGAATGTGAACTGCCCCCACGCGAAGATCGCCGGCGGCGGGGCGTGCAGGTCAGGGTCGATGTCCATGAGGGCCGTGATGTCGCCGACGAGTCGGCGCACGTCGGCGCCGGCCGCACCGGCAGGGCTCGCCTCGGTGGTGTCGACGAGCAGGTCGAGCTGAACGGTCTGCGCATTGCCGTTGACGAACTGCACGACCGGGGCGGAGAGGCCGGGCACGGCGAGCTGCGCGAAGGTCGACTCGCGGTCGATCGAGTACTCCTCCGGGTTGAACTGCACCGACACGCGCCGACCTGTGACGGTGTTCGTGAGTGTCGCCTTCTCCAGCCCGCTCATGCCGTCCACCCCCGTCGCTCTCGGGCGGCGGTGAGGCGCCGGTCGATCTCACCGACGACGCGGTCGACGACCTGCGGGATGTCGGCCGAGGTGAGCGGCGGCAGCGGGATCACGGCACCGGCGCCGTCCCACTTCAGCCCCGCCGTGGGCGTCACGGGCGGGCGGGACGCCGGCACCGCCGACGGTGCGGCCGCAGCGGGCGCGGCGCGGTGCACGAGCGGAACCGACGCGACGATGCGGCGGGATGCTGTGGCCCCGCGCGTGCGCCGATGCGCGAGGTCGATCGGCGTCGGCGCCGCCGGCACCGCCCTCGCGCGCCCGCCGATCGGTGCTGCCGTCTCGACGTGGGCCGCACGCGGCACCACGCGAACGACCCGCGCCGGCATCGTCATCTCGGTGCGGTCGATGCCTCCGGCTGGGCCGCGGACAGGCCCTCGCTCCCCCGGCCCGCGCGGCGCGGCGCCCGTCGCGCGCGGTGCGGAGGCTGCTCGTGCGGGGTCGACGCGAAGCGTCCACGACAGCCGCAGCGCGACCGACGTCACCGCCGCCGCATGCCGGTGCTCGTGGACGGCGAGCGGACGGGCCGTGAGATGCAGCACCTGGTCGAGGCCCGGCATCCCTCCCCCTCCCGAGCGCACCGGACGCCCCGCCGCGCGGGCACGCCGCGGTGCGCAGCGACGGCGCACCTGCTCGGCGAACGCCCGTGCGCGCTGCGGCGGCGCGGGGGTGGCGGGAATCGGCATGTCAGGCTCCCTGGGCCGCATTGAGGGTCGTGTTGATGGCAGAGACTTCGCCGACCCACGCGCGACGCTCGCGGTGGGGCAGGTCCATCAGCTCGCCGAGGGGCCAGTGCAGGTGGTACGCGAGGAAGGCCATCTCGCTCCTCAGCTGGCCGACCGGGTAGGCACGGGTTCCCCCAGGCGCTCAGGCCCTGCGGCGAACTCCTCTCCGCACGCGGGGCAGACCGCGATGGTGCGCTCGGACGTGTCGTCCACGTCGTTGATGCGGTTGTAGAGGTCCTGCAGGAAGGCCAGGTCGGCGGCGAAGAGCGACTCGATCGTCTTCGGCGTGATCGGCTCGATCCCGTCCAGTCGCGTCACGACGCGGCTCAGCAGGATCACCGTCAGGTAGGCCGTGTTGCGCTGCACGCGCGGGTCCTGCAGCGGCAGGATCTCGTCGGCGGCGGTGGCCAGACGCATCGTGCCTTCACGGTGCAGGGCGCCGTCCTCCCCGAGCAGCCCGACCGGGAGCAGGAACTCGTGCTCGATCTGAACCATCTCAGCTCACCCGCCGGACGCCCTCATGGGCGAGTTCGAGGGTCTCCATCGCGACCTCCGAGGCTTCCGCGCTGAACGTGGGTCCGGTGTACTTCGTGGGCCACGCGCGCTCGAAGTTCCAGCGGGCGACCTCGCCGCCGCGCCGGTCGAGGAGCACGATCGAGCCGTCCTTGCGCTGGATGTCGCCCGCGACGATCTGCTGGTGCCAGTCGATGAGGTCGCGGTCGATGTTGAGGCCCCACTTCAGCACGATGTTCGCGTGCTTGGTCTGGGCGGGGAGCTTGCGCGGCGACTGGTTCCAGCCGCCCTCACGGTGCTCGATCACGTCCACGGTCGAGTCCAGTCCGGTGACCTCGTGGAACGACCCTCGGCTGATGCCCTGGATCTCGACGAGGAAGTTGTGGCTGAGCTGCGGATCGATGAACTCACTGGGGTTGGGCATGACGTCATCTCCTTCTGTGTGTCACGACTCGGATGCCTCGGCGCCGCCATCCCAGATGCCGATGCGCACCACGATGAACTCGGCCGGGTAGGTGGGCTGCACGCCGATCTCGATGTAGAGGCGTCCGAGCGCCCTCGTCGACGCGGGGTTGAGGGCGTCGTCGATGCGGACGTAGAACGCCTCCTCCGGCTTGTCGCCGAAGAGGGCGCCGTTGCGCCACTCCTGGCGCAGGAACGCGCTGATCGATCGATCGAGCTTCTTCCACAGGCCGCGGTCATTGGGCTCGAAAACCGCCCAGCGGATGCCGTCGGAAATCGATTCCTCGAGGTAGTTGAAGAGCCGGCGGATGTTCACGTACTGCCAGTTGCGGTCTTTCGTCGTCGTCGTGCGCGCACCCCACACGACGGGAGCGCCACCGTTCGGCGGGATCCGCAGGGCGCTGACCCCGAATTGGTTGAGCCCGTCCTGATCGGCGTCGGTGAGACGCCGGGTCAACCCGAGTGCACCGCGGATCGAGATGTTCGCGGGCGCCTTGTGCACGCCGTCCTCCGCATCGCTGCGCGCGTACACACCCGCCAGGTGCGCCGAAGGCGGCCACGCCTCGAGCAGTTTCGTGTCGGGGTTCACGATCTGGATCCACGGGTAGTAGAGCGCCGCGAAGCCCCGGTCGCCGCCGGTCGCCGCGGCCGCCTCGGCGACGACGGCGGCGCTGTTCGCCCCCTTCGTCGAGTCGAGGATCGCTACGCGGTCGCCGGCGAGCTCGCAGTGCGTGACGAGAGCCGCATGCGCGGCGGTCGTCGTCGCACCGGGGATCGCGACGATCGACACGCGGTCGATCGGCGCGAGGGTCGCGAGCACGTCGGTCGGATCGGCGAGCAGCCCCGCCCACGAGTCGGCGCGCTTGTCGTCCGCGCCGTTGGCGAGGACGCTCGCCGCCGCCTCCGGCCGCGGATCGGTGATCGTGCCGCCAGGCGGCAGTGCAGGAGGCTCGAGCGTCACGACGGCCGACTCGATGCGACCCCACCATCGCGGATGACCCGCGCCCGTCGACAGACCGAGCAGGTCTTCTGTCACCGGTGCGGGTCCGCTCGCGTCGACGATGTGCAGGTCGAACTCGCGCGACTCGACCCGGATGGGGTTCGCGACCGGATGCTTCTTGGTGAGCGGATCGCGCAGGGTGAACGAGTCGTTGCCCACCGCAGCGACGACACCGAACTCCGCGTTGGCTGCGCCCACGTCGATCTCGACGATCGACCCCGCCGGCAGCACCTGCCGCAGCGGCTTCGCCGGGAGCGCGACGCGGATGCTGCGCGTCCCCACATCGGGGTCGGCGAGCCGCACCTTGCCGCCCGAGTAGTCGCCCGGGGCACCGAGCGGCTGCTGCAGCGTGATGGTCTTCGCATCCGGAGTGCCGTCGACGACGGCCGGTCGGTTCGCCAGCCCGGTCTTCGAGACGATCACGGCGTCGCCGACCGCGAAGCCCGGCGCGGCGACGAACGTCAGCCGGCGGCGATCGACCATCGCGTCGATGTCACCCTCCGGCCGGGCGACCTGGAGCGAGCCGGCGAGCTCGTCGACCACCACGCTGCGATCGCTGACGGTCACGCTGATGCCGTTGGCCCCGGCGCCCTGCCGGCGGGCGCGCGCTATCAGCAGCGGGTCCTTGGGCGCGTTCCTGGTCTTCAGCGCGACCCAGGCGTTCTGCGCGGTGGAGGCGCGGACGATGTAGCAGGTTGTCCCCCCGTTGAGGAAGAAGCCCTTGACCGCGGCAGCGAGGTACGGCTTGTCGCCCGTGGGGAAGGTCTCGTCGACGTAGTCCCCGAACTCGGCGACGAACCCCTCCCAGTTCGTCACCTCGGTGGGGGTCAGGATCGGGCCCATGCGGGCCACGCCGACGAAGGCGGCGACCGAGGTGCTCACTCCCTCGATCGGCGAGGCGGGAGTGAACTCCTCGATGTAGACACCCGGGTGCAGCAGCGATGGCATGTCGGCTCCTAAAGGTCGAGATCGATGTGACCGCCCGCGAGGGGCAGGACCACAGCGACCGGTGGTGGGGTGGGATGTGAGGGGTGGGCGACGCGCAGCGTGTACTCGCCCGCGGGGAGGCCGGACACGGCGAACCGGCCGGCGGCGTCGGCGGTCAGCTCGACGTCGAGTCCGTCGGTCGCCGTGCCGACGGCGCCGATCACGCGCACCGTGGCGCCCGGGACGGCAGCAGTGCCGGACGACACCGTGCCGCCGAACGCGTGGATGCGCTCACTGGGGAGGGCGACAGCATCCGCTCCGACGCCGAGGAGGAGGTCGGCGAAGACGGTCTCGACGATGCCGGTGACGACGGTCGGCTCCGGGGCGACCGGCATGGTGACGATCACATAGCAGCTCGGCCGCCACGACGGCGTCTGCCCGCCCATCGCAGACCAGAACTCGCCCAGATGAGGGAAGCCCTCGACGGGGAGCAGGGTCAGCGGCAGGTCGACCGAGCGCATGGCGTCGGGGATGACGGCCGCCTGCGCCGCGGTGAGCAGCTCGTCGGAGTTGAAGCGGGTCTGCGCGATTCGTGCGATCACGCGTGACAGCAGTTCGTGCTCGAGCGGGGTCGCGGGAACGGAGTCCGAGTCAGGGCTCGGGTACCAGGCCGAGATCAAGTAGTGCAGGTCGACCCGGAGCGGCGCGTGGATCTCCGTCGTGACGCCCAGCGCGCGCTCGTGGGCGACGGCGTTCGTGCGCAGCCGCCGGTTCTCGCGGATGTCGGTGAGGTAGGCGTTCAGGCACGTGATGGGGTCGCCGTTCACCCGAAAGTTCTTGACCCGCTGCGCCCAGCTGCCGTCGGGTGGCTGGAACCCGATGAGCGTGGGCGGAGTGCCCGCGGCCCGCTCGAGGACGGTCCGCAGCATGGAGTCGACGGCGGGGATCATGGCACCACCCACGTAGCCGAGTGCCCCGCCCGCAGCTTCTGGATGCGGAGGATCTCGCGTAGCTCACGACCCCGCTCGGTCGCACCGAGATCAATGCCTCGAGCTCGGATTCGGTCGACGATCGCGCCGATCTCCTCGTTTGTTGCGGACGTGAGGGGAAACTCGCTCCGGTCGTCGAGGGCCGCCTTGAGGCTCGGATTGCGGGCGCCGCCCTCTGCCTTCAGAGCCTCGGCATCCCACGCGGCGTGCGTCTCGCGGAACGTCGGGTCGAGGTTCGATGAGTGGCCGAGTTTGGAGAGTTCTCTGGCTTCGGTCGCCTCGAGCCCGACATCCTCGAGCAGCTTGCCGACCCGCTGCGGGATCCGCGAGTGTTCGATCTCAGCGCCGACACGTTCTGGCATGACACCGGTCTTCGCGGTGATCTTCAGTTCGGCTTCTGTGAGTTCACCCACCGGGTCGAGCAGGTTCGGACCCTTGAGGTTTTGTCCTCCGGCGCGCGCAGCGAGTTCATCGCTCGCCTTAGTCATCCACGCCCGCTTGCGAATCGTCGCCCAGTCCGGATAGTTCCCTGGCCCGTCCGGCATGTCGACGGGATCGCCCGGCTTCCATCTGCGATTTGGGCCGTGCGGGTGCTTTGCGTAGTCCCACCCGGGTGGGAGGCCCTCGAGGGTCCGCGCTCCGCCTTTGTTGATCGCATCGGCTTCGGCCCGCGCGGCTGCGCGCCGTGTCTTGAGCGCGGCGCGTTCCTCCTTGGTCATGTCCTTGATCGCCTTGCGCTTTGGCGCGGGACCGGGCGTCGCCGGTTCCGGAGCGGGGCCGGTCGCCGGCTTGGCTTCTGGGGTCGTAGAGACAGGACCCTCGGCCGGCTTCGGTTCCGCCTTGGGTTCGACCGGCGCGGGCTCCGCCTTCGGCTCAGCGGGCTTGGGTTCCGCAGGCTTGGGTTCCGCAGGCTTGGGTTCCGCAGGCTTGGGCTCCGCCTTGGGCTCGACGGGCGCGGGCTCCGCCTTCGGTTCGACGGGCGCGGGCTCCGCCTTCGGTTCGACGGGCGCGGGCTCCGCCTTCGGTTCCACAGGCTTCGGCTCTGCCTTGGGCTCCACCGGCTTCGGCTCTGCCTTGGGCTCCACCGGCTTCGGCTCCACCGGCTTCGGCTCCACCGGCTTCGGCTCCACCGGCTTCGGCTCCACCTTCGGCGCGGGCTTCGGCTCCGGCGCCTTCGCCGGAGCCTTCACCTCCGGCGCTTTGGGCGGTGCCTTCACCTCCGGCACCTTCGGCGCGGGCGGACCCTTCGGCACGTCGCCGGCCGCCGCGGCGATCTTCTTGCCCTTGGCGGCGTCCTCGGCCGCGGTCGCGATGGTCTCGGCCTTCTTCGTCGCGTTGAGCGCCTTCTTCGCCTCGTCGAGCTCGTGCTTCACCTTCAGCAGGCGGGCGACCTCGGGCATCTTCTCGACGATCTCGGCGAGGACGCGGAAGAGGCGACTGCCCTTCGCGACTCTGCCGACCGCCACTGCGCCGCGCAGCACCCACTCCTCCGGGCCCAGGAAGAGCATCGCGACCTCGGCGGCCGCCATCCCGATCCCGCGGCCGACGGCGAAGCCCTTCTCGACCGCCGACTTCGTCATGAAGTCGCCGTGGAACCACTGCGACACGAGTTCGCCGCATGCCCCGCCGAGAGCGTCGCCGCTGCCGATCAGGAACTTCGGGTCGGACGCCACCTTCGCGCCGAACGCGATGATCGCCTCGATGACCTGCTTCGCGTACTCAGCCTCCTGCTGCTTGTACATCTTGTAGAGGTTGTAGTCGTAGATCGCGAGCGCGGTGTCGAACACCGGCTTCAGCAAGAACTCGACGATGCCCTTGACGAGCTCGGCGAGCCCGATGAGGTTCGACGCGACATCCTCGGCGGCGCCGTAGGGGATCCCCCCGATCAGCCCGGCCGTGAACTTGGCCCTGGCTGCGATCCCCCCGAACTCGGTCTTCAGCGCGACCACGTCGGCGTCGGTGACCTTCCCCGCGGCCGTCGTGATGAAGGCGTCCAGGAAGGCGCCCATCGCGCCGTACACCTGCACGCCCGCCTTGAACGACGGCGGCAGCATGCCGTAGAGCGCCGACCCCTCCTTGCTGTCCAGCATCCCCTCGAGGAACTGGCCCGTCGCCCCGACCGACCCCTTCTTCTCGAGTTCCTGCATCTGGACCATGCCCCCGGGCGAGACCGGTGCTCCGATTCCGGGCGCCGCAAAGTCGCCGCCGCGTGCGTGCTGCGCCGCCTGCAGGTCGGCGGGCGCACCGGCCTCAGCCAGACCGCTCGGCATCGCGGGTGTCCCGTGCGTACGGAACTGTGCAGCGTGCATCGCCTCGTGGGAAAGGGTGCTCGCGTCGGCCGACGGCCCGATCACGATGTCGTCGCCGAACGTGAACCCGGCCGCGCCGAGCAGCTGCGCGTAGGCCGCCGCCTCGCTGGTCATATGCACTCGCACACCCGAGAGGTCGACCCCTGCCTGCGACTCGGCGGGGCGTCGCACGGCCGTGCTCAGCGGCATGCCCGGCGTCCGACGGACTTCGGCCATCATCGCCGCGAGGGCGTCGGGGCGATGCTGCAGGGTGGTCGTGACGGCACTCACGCGATCACCAGCCGGTCGCGATCGTGGGTGCCTGCGCCGAGCTTGCGCAGCTCGCGGCGGAGGGCGTGATCGACGTGCGCATCGGTGACGGCGGTGCCGTCGCGCGCGGCGAGGAAGGCGGCGGCGACCGCGACGTTGCGGATGCTGCCGCCCGCGAGCTCGTACGACTCGGCGAGGTCGTCGAGCGTCGCGCCGTCGACCTCGAGGGGGGTGCTCGCCGGCCAGGCCTGCGCCCACAGGATCCGGCGCGCGGGCGGACCCGGGAACGGGAAGTGGACGGTGAAGTCGAGGCGCCGGGTGAAGGCCTCGTCGATGTTCGACGCGAGGTTGGTCGCCAGCAGCGTGACGCCGTCGTAGCTCTCCATCCGCTGCAGCAGGTACGAGACCTCGATGTTCGCGTAGCGGTCGTGCGCGTCTCTGACTTCGCTGCGCTTGCCGAACAGCGCGTCGGCCTCGTCGAAGAACAGCACCGCGTTGGTGCGGCTCGCCGCCTCGAAGATCGCGTCGAGCTGCTGCTCGGTCTCGCCGATGTACTTCGAGACGACGCGCGACAGGTCGATGACGTGCAGCGACAGTCCGAGCCGGGCGGCGATCGCCTCGGCGGCCATCGTCTTGCCCGTGCCGCTCGGTCCGAGGAACAGGGCGGCGATCGGATGCGTCCGCCGCCGTTCGCCGAAGCCCCACGTCTCGACGACTGTCGCCTTCGCGTCGACGCGGCTGACCACCTCGTCCAGCTGCTCGAGCGCGTCGGGAGGGAGCACCAGCTCACGCCAGCGGGCGAGCGCGTCGACGTGCGGGGCGAGACGCTCGAGTTCGCGTCCGGTCTGCGCCCGCGCCGCCGCCTCCACTGTCTCGATGCGCAGGCGATCGCCCGAGGGCGCCCCGGGGGTCGCGGCGAGCGCCTCGATGGCGGAGCGGATCTGCCAGCCCGCGAGCCGGAAGCGCCGCGCGAGCCGTGGGGCGTGGAGCGAGGCGCCGGTCGGCAGCGCCGCGCGCCACACCGTTTCGCGCTCCGTCACGCCCAGCTCGCCGACCTCCACGGCGCGCACCACGGCGCCGGGCGGCACCGCACCCGTCTCGCGGGCGTCCGAGAGCTGGATCAGGGGCCGCAGGAGGGTGATCGCGCGGCCCGAGAGTCGCGTGGGCTCGCCACCGTCCCCGTCGATGACGATGAGCGCCGCGCGGAGCACGGCTTCCCGGCGCAGCTCGGCGACAGCTTCCTGATCCGCGCGGGTCGTGAAGATCACGTCCTTGCCGAGCGAACGGGCCGCGAGCGCGGCGGCCTCGCGGAGTGACCGACGATCCGGGCCCCACAGCTGCAGCACGTCCAGGTCGGCGGTCCGCACGGCGTCCTCGGCATTGAGCCGAGCAGCCGTCGGCACCGACAGTTCGAGCGCCTCGGCGTCGGCGGCGAGCCCGGCGCCGTCGGCCGTCGCGCACCACGATGGCAGCGACGGGGTCCCGATCAGGTGCGCCACCAGGCCGGGAGACGGCACGAGCGGCGCGGCGATCAGCGGTTCGAAGTCGCGCGGCGCGGCGACCGCGAGACCGTGCCGGCGCAGCTCGTCGATGATCCGCGCGTCGGGTGACGGGTGCTCGAAGAGCAGCCGCAGGGCCAGCGCGAGCGACGGCCGCTGCACGGTCGGGTCGCCGGCGAGCGCGCCGAACACGACGCCGAGCTCGGCATCCAGATCGGGCGCCAGCGCCAGGGTCAGGACGGCCGCAGCATCCGCGCTCAGTCCGAACAGCCCGCCCAGGTCGTCGCGCGCACCGGCATCCGCCGCGAGCAGCGACCGGGCCCCGTCGACGAAGAGGCTGCCGTCGCCCGCACCCATGACCGCCACCCCGAGAACTGCCCGGGCGCGTTCGCGCAGACCGACCACACGCGGGTCGATCGACGGAGGCAGGAGCCGTTCAGTCAAAGCGCGCCCTCCACGTGGGAGCGCTGCGGATGGCGTCGGCGATGGTCTGCGGGTTCATCTCCGCGGAGTGCACCCGGCGATGGACCTCCACAGAGCGGGTGGCCAGCACGTGCCCGTTCTCCTCGACGCGCAGAATCACGGCCTGCGGATGCGGGGCGAGCAGGTCGCGCTCGAACCGGCGGGCGGTGGGGCTCTCGCTGGCCAGGATGACGATCGGCGGCGGATCGGCCTCATCGACGTCGCGCAGGTCGGCGACGGCCGCGCCGCGGGGCAGCACCTCGACGTCGACGCCCTCGAGGCACTGCCTGAGGAGCTCGTCCATCAACGTCGGCATCTCGGCCAACAGAACCTGGGATCGCGGCACGCCTCCATGCCACTCCTCCCCCGCGCGGGCCGCATGATCCCGCCGGACCCATTCCGTCCTCAGGAAACGGATCCCCCGATGTGGATCGGAGGGTGCCCAGGAGGGGATCGGAGGATCTAGGCGTCGCGCAGGGAGGAGGCCAGCTGCCCGCGGCGCTGGAGGTCGAGCTTGCGGAGGATCTGGTGCACGTGGTTCTTCACGGTCGTCGTCTGGATGAACAGCTCGGAGGCGATCTCGCTGTTCGACAGACCCCGCGTGATGAGGCGCCCGATCTCGAGCTCGCGTCGCGTCAGCGCCGTCACCGGGGGCGGGGCGGGTGTCGTCTCACGGCCCAAGCTCGCGAACAGCAGCGCGGCGATCGAGCTCGGGCACACCGCCTCACCCTCGACGGCCAGGCGCACCGTCCGCACGAGGACCGCCAGGCTCTCGTCGCAGCCGACGAAGGCGCGGATGCCCAGCGCCGCCGCCGCCGCGATCGGCGGGCGGGGCGTCATCGCCAGCCCCACGACAGGGCAGGCGCCGCCGATGCCCGCCATCGTGCGGGCGAGCCCGCCGGCATCGATGTCGACGAGCGCGACAGAGGCCTGAGCGGCCGCCGCGGGGAGGCTGGCGGCCGTCGACTCGACGGCCGCGGCCGCGATCCCGTCATCGGCGAGCGCGCGGGCGACGGACTCGCGGTAGAACCGCACGTCGCTCACGACCAGGGCGCGCATCGGCGGCCCATCCGAATGAGATGGGTCCACGCTGACGCGCTCTCCGAATTGGCTCATGGGGTACCCCCGACGTGCGCGCACCACAGTGCTCTCACCCCGACACCAGAACTTGCCAGGCGCAATCCCCCACACCACACAGCACGAAGGGTGGTCTCGCTGAGGAAGCCGAACCGCGCGCCAGGTGCTCAGTATTGCGCAGGGTCGCCGACGACGAAAGGGCATGCGCGGGCTCGTTCGAGCAGCACGCGGGACGCATGGGGGCAACGGCAGTGCCTCCCGCGTCGGGTGCCACACGCCTACGGTGGAGGCATGGGTGACGTGCGTGGGGAGATCCGGGAGTTCCTGAGCTCACGGCGCGCGCGGGTGACGCCCGAGCTGGCCGGTCTGCCCGCCTATGGCGGCAATCGCCGGGTGCCTGGACTGCGCCGCGAAGAGGTCGCGATGCTCGCGGGCGTCTCGGTCGACTACTACGTGCGCCTCGAACGGGGCAACCTCGCGGGGGCGTCGGAGAGTGTGCTGGATGCGGTGGCCCGTACCCTGCAGCTCGACGACGCCGAGCGGGAGTACTTGTTCGACCTCGCGAAGACCGCCGGCGGAACCCGGCGGCGCGCACCGAAGGCGGCGGGTGGCGTGCGTCCCGCGGTGCGCCAGGTGCTCGACGCGATCACCGACGGGCCCGCGTGGGTGCGCAACGGGCGCCATGACATCCTCGCCGAGAACCGCCTCGCCCGCGCGCTCTACTCGCCCCTCTACGACGGGCCGCACCGGCCGGTGAACACGACGCGGTCGATCTACCTCGACCCGGCGGCGCGCACGTTCTGGCGCGACTACGACCGGGTCGCGAAGGATGCTGCCGCCATGCTGCGCCTGGAAGCCGGCCGCAACCCGCACGATCCCGACCTCATCCGCCTGGTCGGCGAGCTGTCGACGCAGAGCGAACTGTTCCGCCGGCACTGGGCGTCGCGCGATGTGGTCTTCCACCGCAGCGGGGTGAAGCGCCTGCACCACCCCGTGGTCGGCGACCTCGACCTGAACTACGAGTCGATGGAGCTGCCCAGCGAGCCCGGGCTCGTGCTCAACGTGTACACCGCGCCGGCGAACACGGCGTCTGCCGACGGGCTGCGCATGCTCGCGTCGTGGGCGGCCACGCAGGAGCTCGACCGCTCAGGCGGCTCCCCACACGAAGCCGTCCGGGTCGGTGAAGCTGCCGGCGTCACCGGCGATGACCAGCCCGTGTGAGGCCGTTCCCTCCGGCGAGACGCCCGCGACCTTCGCCAGCGAGCTGCGGCCGTTGAGGGTGAGCCCCACGGGGCCGGTGTCGAACTCGACGTACTTGCGGCCGTAGCTCTTCGCCACGGTGAATCCGCGGTCGGCGTAGAAGTCGCGGCTGGCCACGACATCCGCGACACCGAGCTGGAGCACGATCTCATCGATGGTGGACGACGCCGGGACGGTGTTCTTCTTGGACGACGACGCGATCGTCACCACGGTGCCGTCCGGCGCCTGCACCGCTCCCCCGTAGCCCCACAGCGACTTCTTCGCCGGCTTCAGCACGGTGGCGCCCGCCTGCGACGCGCGGCTCACCAGGGCGTCGACCGTCGCCGGCTGGGCGACGACCAGCCCGAGGACGAAGCCCCGGAACCCGGTCGTGGGCTCGTCGGAGGGCTGCACGGAGACGCGGGAGTCGAGGCCGAGCGCCCCGGTGTAGAAGTCGGCGGACGCGGTGGGCGCGGAGGCCTCGAGGACGATGCGCTGGATGGAAGCCACGGTGCCGATGCTAGATCCGCCGGGGTGTTCGGTGTCAAGCACCCCCGAGACATCGATGCCCGGGTGGGGGGATCCTGGGGTGATGAGCGAACAACGAGCGGTGGTGCGCATGTGGACCGGGGCGGTCCGCACGGCGGACCGCGACGTCTACGTCGACTACATCGAACGCACCGGCATGGCCGAGTACCGGAGCACGCCGGGCAACCTCGACGCCTGGATGCTGACACGCGACCGCGGGGACGGCACGACCGAGATCACCACGGTGTCGCGCTGGGAGTCGCTGGACTCCATCAAGGGCTTCGCGGGCGACGACATCGAGCGCGCCGTGTTCTACCCCGAGGACGACCGGTACCTCGTCGAGCGGGATGAGCGCGTGCGCCACTACGAGCAGCGGGGGTAGGTCCGTCAGAGGGCCACATGTCGCGCCTCGGAGCTGTCGAGGTAGAGGGACCGCGGCCCCCTCCTTTACGTCGACCACGGGATGACGGGTGCGAATCGTGCTCGACCCGGACTGCGGGAGGCTCTCGCCGCCGTGAGACGCGGCGATACTCTCGTCGTCACCAAGTTGGACAGACTCGCCAGATCGCTGCGAGACGCCCGCGACATCGCAGATGAGCTCACCGCGAAGGGGTGGCGCTCAGTCTCGGCGGGAGTCGCTACGACCCGACCGATCCGGTCGGACGACTGCTGTTCAACGTTCTCGGGATGGTGGCGGAGTTCGAGCGCGACCTGATCAGCATGCGCACACGGGAAGGGATGGCGGTCGCCCGCGCCAAGGGCCGGCTCAAGGGCAAGCAGCCGAAGCTGTCGAAGGCACAACGTGCCCTGCTGTTCGAACTCCACGACCGTGGCGAGTACACCCAGACGGAAACCGCCGGGCTGCTCAGCGTCTCGCGAGCAACGATCTACCGGGAGCTTCAGCGCCGCCGGAGGGCGTTCCTCGCCGTCTGCGAGGCGCACATCTACTGATCTGATCACCGCGGACGCGGAGAGACCCATCGCTCATCCGAACGCCGCCCTCAAACGGGGCGCTCATCGAGAGTGCCCCTCGGGCGGGGTATCTGACACTCGACCGGCTCGCGCGGTGCCCGCTGGATCGCGCTGTCGGGCGTCAACGCTCGGTGGCCCGCATCTGCACGCTGGCCGACCGGGTTTCGGGCCGTCGCGGACGGCGAAGTCGGGCAGCGCCGACCGGATACTCGGCTGGAGTCGGCAGAATAGGCAACGTGCCCACAGACGACGAGATGAAGTTCCAGACTGGAGCCAGCAACTTCGGCGAGGACTGGACGCAGGAGGCCGAGGAAGCTGCGCTCCATATTCTGCTCGTCGGGAAGCGCCGCGATCCAGAGATGCAGGGAGCTCTCGCCGAAGCGCTCGGCCGCACGCTGAACGGCGTGGACTGGAAGATCGACGCCATGGCCTCGAACTTGGACGATTTCCGCACGGCGAACGAGAACCCGCTCGGCCTCAACGCGACGGAGGTGAAGCTGCTCGCTGACTATCAGCGCGTTCCAGTTGAAGTCGCTGAGCGGTGCCGCCTCTCACACGAACGCCTCGTGGCGGGCGAGATCCCCGCGGCGCTCTCTGCAGAGCGCCGGCGCGAGGAACAGGAAGCGCGCACCTGCGGCAGTTGCTTCACGGAGTTCGCGGCCGACGGCTCGTGTATGTGTATGTGACTGCGGTGGGTCGGTGCTCCAGTCGATAAGCAGCCCGTTCGGCGTGGCAATGAGGGACCGGGTTGTGGTCAGACCTCGCAACGCCCGACTAAGGGTGGCGAATGGTCGCTTCAGCATCGATGAACTGCGCCTGGAAAGCGGTCTGGCCCATTGGCAGCATTACGGCCCCGATGAAGTGCAGGCGCTGCGGGTCTCCCTCTAGGGTCAGTGCAACGCCGGGGAGGGGTTCATGGCCGCGCCCGGTATCGAACGGGCTGTCAGCCTTCTCGACCGTCAGGAGTTGGCTCCTCGGGATGCTGAGAAGTTGCTCGGCCGAGCCGAAGCGCGCCCTCCACACAGAGATCTCATGTTCTCCCATCACCAGGCAGCCGTACTTCGATGCCGGCGCTCCCAACCAACGCAGCCGACGGAGGGTGGTTTCGGCCCACTGGACTGCCCAAGCGTTCCCGCCCCTTGCGCGCGCTATCGCAGCGGCCGCCACGTGGCTGCGTATCCACGTCAATCGGACCACCCAGATGCAGAACACCGAGAACGGAATGGCGAGGACAGCGCCCCACAGCTCCAGAGGAACGTCTCCGACCTCGTCCTCTGCCCCCTCGACGTCCCACGAGATGAGCATCCAGAGTCCGACAATCTCGATCACGATCGATGCCAACGCGGCCACCGTGAGAGGGTCTCTAGCGAAGAAGCGTAACCAGTCCTGCCCCCTGACCGGGATCTTCGAATTCAACTCGCCCTGGTTCTCCATCGGCCAGACCTCACGAAGGCGAGGCCGAGTAATCGTCCCTCGAGCAAGGCGAGCACCAATACCACATAGGGCAGAGGCCGTAATCGCGATGACGAGTAGCCCGAGGGCGCTGCCGGCCACGACGACAACAATTGGCGGCATCCAACCCCACCTGCCGGAGTCGGCAGGGACGAAGAGGTCTCCGGACGAGGTCGTGGTGAGCAACACCGAGACGACGACGAGAACGAGTCCGCCGACAAGAAGTCCTAAGAGGACGATGATCCCAAGCAGCAGCGAGCGGTCCTCATCGCGGCGCCGCAATCGCTCAGGTTCATGCATTTCGCTCATCCTAGTGAGCGATCTCATCTCGTCCGATTACAAACTCGCGATCGGGCCGACACGGCGACGCCCATCCAGCACGCATCGCGCGCCAAGGCACCGCTCAAGCGGCAGCAGTGGTTCGTCACCTATTGGAAGCGGCGACTGGGCCATCGACGGCAGCGACGTCGACGCGGCGCGGATCCGGTGGACGCCGATGGTGGGCACGCCGAGTCCGGGTGGACTCTAGGCTCGCAGGGGCTGCTTCGCGGAGGCCACTCCGCAGCGGACATCACCGAGAAGACCCGAGGCAACCGTCTCAATGTCGCACCTCTCGTAGAAGGGCCGCAGTCCAGACAGAGGAAGCCACCCCGGAAACCCTTATCCGACCTGGCGAATCCAGTCCCTTAGATAGAGAGTGATCCGTCCGACCTCATGCGGCTCTAAGAGGTTGTTGTGTGCGACGATGTTGCGGCTCTTCTCAAGCTCATCGAAGCGACTCACCACCCAGTTGACGTCGGGAAACAGATCCTCGAACTGCTCCCAGTTGTTCTGGATGAGGGAGGCGAGGTCGCCGAAGTCGGTGTAGTAGATCTCGGTGGCGCCGCGTCGCATATGCCAGCGGTCCTTGCCCTCGCTTTTCTGGCGACCCTCCACCTTCCGCCTGACCGGCGCGGTAGCTGCGGTGTCCCACCACTCGGCACCGAGTCGTTCGGCCAAACGCTCGCTTACGACGTCGCGTACTGAGTTCTCGAACACGAAGAACGCGAGGTAGGCCGGGAGCGCTTTCATCGCAGACGCTCGTAGGTCCGCAGAAAAATCTTCTAGGGGCATGACCCGCTGCAGTGCTTGCGGGTCGGTTGGGGCTCTCACAGCGATACCCTCTGCCTCCAGGTCATTGAGCGCATCTTCAACAGTCAGACCAGCGAAGAGCCACTCACGGAGCGACGAGTCAGTCACATTAGCTCCGCTTTGATCGCCTGGAAGATCGCCCTATAGACGCTGACCTCGGTTGTCGGCGGAAGGTGGATATGAATGTCGTGATGCAATTGGAATAGCCCGCTGCCAACGCCGCTACTGCCCGTGCCCCCGCTGCCTCCCTCCGCATTGCGTGTCTCGTCTGGAGAGTTCACCTCCGTGGGCTGGTCGTCGACCTGTGTCTTCTTATCGGCTGCACCGGCGGACCAGTCGGCCTTATCGCTCAGTGCCTTAAACGTCGAGGCAGTCTTCTGTGCGACCGCATCGCCCGCGCCCGTCACCGTCTTCACGATGCCCTGAACCTGAGAAACCGACTTCTCGTAAACCTTCTGATCAGCCATGAATAGGTCGGGCCAGCCTTCACGGAGACCGGTCGCAAGAGCTTTGCCAGGGTCGCCTTTGAACTCGTTGTACCGCTGGGTAGGCGTACCGTCCGCGCTGATGAATCCCAAAGACCGCAGGACCTTGACCATTGCTCGGTCGTTGGACGAGCCAAACCCGAGTGTCGATTTGAGAAAATCATGGGTGAACTTGGGAGGCGTGCCCGCAGACCGAATCTTGTCCAAAATCGCTGCGACGTTGACGACAGAAGGCATGTACGGGATCTCAGCGGCCATTTGTCTCCTTTGAGAGATGCGATACGAGTTGTGCACATCCTGGCAGGGAAATGCGCGATATCTTGACCGACCGAGCCGTCCTGGGCTCGGGTTGACCAGCTCGGTCGTGAAGCGACGGCGCAAGGGTCATTTCGGACTGTCGATAGACAGGCAGCCGCCCGTGGTCTGCGCGGGCGATGCGCAATGTGCGTGCCCAAACCGAGCGCATGCACGCTCAGGGATCCACCCCAGATCGGTTGATGCGGTGAATGACCATCCGATGGGGTGGGTCGCCGGTTGACGGTTAGGCGTTCGGTGTGCGCCAGTCCTGCCTCACGGCCCACTGCTTGAAAGTCGTGGTGGTCAGTCCGTATCGGGCCGCGTGGTTGGGTCGAGCGGGGTAGCCGACGAGGTCATCCCAGTTCCTGCCGGGGGCGTTGGGGGCCCCGGTGATCTGTTCCCACTCCTCTGGAGCATTGAAAACGGGAGTGATCTGTCGGTTCGCGACTGCAGAGATCGTGTCGGCGATCTCGGGGAAGGTGAGCAAGTCCCCCGCGAACTCGATCTCGGCTTCGTGGAATGTGTCGGGGTCGGCGACGAATGCGGCGACGGCTGCTCCGAGGTCTTCCGCGTTGATCAGAGCCATCGCGGTCTTGGGCCCTGTCGTCGTCACCAGCCTCCCCTCGGGCAGCTCGGGGAACATGTCGAGGCGTTTGCCGGGGAGCAGGTTGTCCATGTACCAGGCGGGCTTGATGATGGTCCAGCGGTCGATGCCCGACTGGCGGACCGCGTCTTCGGCCGCCTCTTTGTTGTCCCAGTACGTTCGGAACAGCGCGCTCTGGTCGTAGCCCGGGTAGCGGCTGCGCCATCCGGTGCCTGATACGGATGTGTGAATGAGCTGCGCGACGTCAGCTCGCTTTGCTGCCGTGGCGATGTTCCGTGCCTGTCGCTGCTCGGAGTCGAGGTCGGCCGGGTCGGAGGCGAACAATTGCACGGAGAACACGACGTCATGTCCCGCGCTGGCCGCTTCCAAAGAGGCAACGTTCTCCAAGTCACCCGTCGCGAGGGCGACGCCCCGCTCGGCGAGAGCGCGCGCCGGCGCCGACTCGGGGTTGCGCACGAAGGCGGTCACTTCGTGACCTCCGTGCAGGAGCGCTTGGACGACAGCGCCGCCCTGCATTCCGGTCGCCCCGGTGACCAGGGCCCTCTTTGTGTTCGTCTCGGTCACTACGGTCTCTTCTCTCGGTCGATCTTGATAGACAACTCGGGTACCCCTGGTGCGGTGTTTAGAAGACGAGCACGGGGCGTCCCCGCACTCCGCCCTGTTCGATGACGCGATGCGCTTCGGTGACCTGCTCGAGCGGGTAGGTCCCGGCGACGCGGAGCGTGAGGGCGCCGGCCTGGGCCAGGTCGCGGAGCTGGGTCAGAGCGGCGGTGTCTCTCATGCGGTCGTAGATGAAGACGGGGAACCAGCGCACGCCTCGGTCGGGGTTGCCGGTGAATCCCTTCACGGTCGCGATGGCGCCGTCGTCGCGCACCGCGGCTGCGATCGCCTCGCCGACCGATCCTGCGTCGATGACACCGTCGACACCGTCGGGTCGCAGCTCGCGGACGGCCGCAGGAAACGTGTCTCCGCGAGCGAGGACGTGATCGGCGCCGAGGCTTGCGACGAGGTCGCGGTCCTTGTCCGCCGTGTCCGCGATGACCGTCATGCCGGTGGTCTTGGCGAGCTGGATGGCGTAGCCGCCGATTCCGCCGGCCGCGCCCGTCACCGCCACCGTCGCGCCCGCCGGCAGAGACAGTGCGTCCACGGCCATCATGGCCGTCAGAGCGGCCATCAGCAGGGTCGACGCCGCGGTCAGGTCGACTCCCTTTGGGGCGAGGACCACCGATTCGGCCGGGACGAGGACGTACTGTGCCTGCCCACCCTGGTCCAGCTTCGGCTCCGTCACTGCGATCACCTCGGCGCCGAGGGTCAGCTCCGCGCGCACTCCGTCACCGACCTCGTCGATGGTGCCGCCGATCTCCCACCCGACCACGTACACGTCGGACGGCGGGTTCGTCTCCGGGCTGAACTTCGCGGAGATCCCCGAGCGGATGTTGACGTCCGCAGGGTGCACGGGCGCCGCGGCTACCTTGACCCGCACCTGCCCGGGGCCCACGTGGGGTTCGGGCAGCTCCAACACCCGCATGACCTCACGGCCGCCGAACTCGGTGAAACCTACCGCCCTCATTACCTACCTCTTCCGCACTCGCTTCCCACGAACCCGATACACGTTTGTCTTGGGTCTTGGGCCACGGTAGCACTATCGGTACACTCAAGACAAGACGGTCCTAGTTCACGAGGAGAGCCATGCCCCAGTCCAGTGCACAGCTACGCCGCCCCGCGGGTGTCTCCGGGCCACCTCGCGACCCCGCTCGAGACGCCCTGATCCTGCGCGCAGCGACGGAGCTACTCGCCGAGGGCGGCTATACGGCCCTCACGATGGACAAGGCGGCCGCACGAGCGGGGGTGGGCAAGGCGACCGTCTATCGACGCTGGCCCTCCCGCGCGGAACTCGCCGCCGAGGCCCTCGATCACGCCGGACTCACCGACGACGTCATCCCCGTCACCGATGGGAGCGGCAGTGGAATCGAGCGGGTCCGCGAAGAACTCACCGCCACTCTTGTCAGCGCTCTTGGCGACGAGGACGCTTCCCGGGTCGATCTCGTCTCGGCCCTGCTCGACACCGCTCGCCAAGAGCCGGAGCTTTGCAGCCTGATCCGCAAGCGGTACGTCGACTCCCTGCACCGCGCCGTCGCCGGTGTGCTCGAGCACGCACTACAACGCGGCGACCTGCGACCGCGCAGCAGCGAAAACAGCCACCAGATCGCAGTCTCCGCCGCCATCGCCCTTCTCGTCCACTGGGGAATCGTTCACGACCAACCGGTCAACCGCGACGACGTTGCCCAGATCGTCAACAGCGTCCTGATACCCCTGCTCTCGTGACCGACCTCAATCGGTCCAGCGTCCGCGCCCGCTGATCAGCCAGTCAGGGAGGCCCGTACAGGGATCCACCTGCACGGCGGGGTGCCGCTACCGCGCGATGCCCGGATACGGGCGATGCCCGTTTACGGATCCATTCGGATGTGGTGGGTGGCATCAATGGAGTCTCGGGCGGTAATCGAGTTCCTGAGTCTGGGCGTCCAGCGTCCGGCTCTCGAGCACCTCGAGGTCGAAGTCACCCGCGCCACGATGGGCATGTCCCGCGGACCTTCGTCACCGTAGGCGTTGCTTGGCAGGATGTACAGCCCGTTCGGAGATCGGGTGGGCCTGGCAAGGTGGGAGGACGCGAAGACTTGGGAGACGACGATGAAACAGCGCACTCTGGCCGGTCGGCCAGTTTCAGCGATCGGGCTGGGCGCCATGCCGCTCTCGATGAACAACGACAAGCAGTACCCCTCGCACGAGGAGGCCATTGCCACGGTGCACGCCGCGCTCGATGCCGGTGTAACTCTCATCGACACGGCGGACTG
Organism: Microbacterium terricola; assembly: GCF_027943945.1. Taxonomy (NCBI): domain Bacteria; kingdom Bacillati; phylum Actinomycetota; class Actinomycetes; order Micrococcales; family Microbacteriaceae; genus Microbacterium; species Microbacterium terricola. The sequence goes on from NZ_AP027141.1 coordinate 2,384,371, forward strand.
CTACGCGCCGGCATGGGACGAGACCGGCGTGAACGAACGGATCGTCGCCGAGGCGATCCGCACCTGGAGCGGCGACGGTTCGAGCATCTTCGTCGCGACGAAAGGTGGCATCACGCGCAGCGAAGGAGAGGTGTGGGGCCGCGACGGCTCCGCGACGTACCTTCGCCAGGCGGTAGTGCGATCGCTGGAGAACCTCGGGGTGGACACGATCGACCTGTACCAGTACCACCGGCCCGACCGGTGGCTGGTCTACGGCGACGTGATGGCGACGCTCGCGAGTCTGCAGCAGGAGGGGCTCATCCGCGCCGTCGGCATCTCCAACGCGAGCGTCGAAGAGATCGCCATCGCCCGGCAGGTGCTCGGCGACGGAAACCTCGCGAGCGTGCAGAACGAGTTCTCGCCCAAGCATCCCGGAAGCATCGACGAACTGCGGTACTGCGGGGAGCACGCCATCGCGTTCCTCCCCTGGAGTCCGCTCGGCGGCACTGGCGGCGGCGCCCGCGAAGTCGGCAGCCGATTCTCGGCATTCCGCGAGGCCGGCGAGCACCACGGGGTCAGCCCTCAGCAGGTCGTGCTCGCCTGGGAGCTGGCGCTTGACCCCCACGTCATCCCGATTCCGGGTGCGCGCCGCGCCACGTCGATCACCGACTCCGCTCAGGCTGCGGACCTCGAGCTCAGTGCCGACGAAGTCGCTCGCCTATCACGCTCGGTCGGCATCGCCGACTGAGCCAATCCCGATGACATCGAACTAAGCGTCCTGTCATGGCCGTGTCCCGGCCGCTTGGAGTCGTGCCTCACGACCGACTCCAGGCGACCAACGATCGCAGAAGCCCCTGTCTCGTCGCCATCGCCCGCTGAGGGATGCTGCTCGCGCGTGACGGGCGTTCCTGGAGGTCGCGTTGCTGGTTGCGTCGGGTGCCGCATCCATGGTGGGCGCCCGGTGCGCGTCCCGGCGTGGCCTGGTGACTGTCCAGGTCAGGGTCCGCCCATCCAGTGGTCGATGCGGTGCGTGTCGGGTGCGAATCCGTGACCGATTCCCCAGATGACGGCTTGAGTGCGGCTCGAGACACCGACCTTGCGATACGCCGACCGAATATAGGACTTCACCGTGTTGGGGCTGAGGTAGGTGAGCCGTGCCACTTCCGAGTTGCTCTTCCCCTGAGTGATTAGCGCAAGGATTTCGGACTCACGATCCGTGATCCCTTCGAGTCGGCCGGGCCAGTCCGACCCAGGCGCGCTCGCGACGCGGGGAGTGTGATCGCTGACGACCACCTCGCCTGCGTGGACCGCTTCGATCGCCGCGACGAGTTCAGCTGCGGTCAATGTCTTGGACAGGTAGCCGTCGACCCCGAGGCTGCGCGCCGCGTCGATCAACTCGGGCTGGAAATTCCAGGTATAGACGACGACGCGACGTGCTCGAGGGTTCTTCACGAGCGCGGCTATCTCGATGTGATCGGATTCCGGTTGCGCGAAGGAGTCGTAGAGGACGACGTCGACCGCGTCATGCGTCTCGGTGTTCGCGTTGATCTCGGCGACCACGACACGGTCGCGATAGTCGTCGAACATGTGCGCCAGACCCCGGAGAACGACGTCGTAGTCGTCGACCAGCGCCACGGTGACGGGTCGGCAGGGCGGGGAGGCCATTCCTCAGCTTTACACCCGCAGGGGTGTACCAGTACACCCGCAGGGGTGGTTCAGTCGACGTAGTGCCCGCTCCCCGCGCCGCACCACGCGGGCATCGGCTCGAATGCCGCCCGGCGTTCACGAACGAAGGGAAGCAATCATGCTGTGGACCATCCTCGGCCTCATCATCATCGGCCTCATCGCTGGCCTGATCGCACGGGCTGTGATCCCCGGGAAGCAGAGCATGGGCATCCTGCTCACGATTGTTCTGGGACTCGTCGGATCCTTCGTCGGAGGATTCCTCGGATTCCTGATCTTCGGAAGCGACCCCAACGGCGGCTTCTTCCAGGCCTCCGGAATCATCGGCTCAATCTTCGGGGCCATCATCGTGCTGGGCATCTACGTCCTCATCGCGCGTCGCAACGGCACCCCGACTCGTCGACGTTCCTGACAACATCCCCACCGGCCGCGCGGCTGGATACCTCACCCACGGGTACGGGGCTCACGAACCGAAGGGCACGCGCATGGGAACCATCTACTACGGCGGTTCCGCGACACCGATCAACATCGAGGACCGGGCGCTCGCACATCTCAAAGTGGTGATCGCCACCAAGCTGCGACGCAACGAGAGCTTCACCATCTCGTGGATTCACGCGGATGACGCGCCCCGCGGCCGAACCACCGTGTGGCTGCACCCGTCCATCCCGCTCAGGTTCGTCTTCGACGACCCCGAGCCCGAACCCATCAGCAGGGCATGGATCGAAGACCTCGCCAACTCGGCGCACTCGAGCGGCGGGATCATGCTCACCACGGAGCACATCGACCCCCCACCCTCGTCCGCCGACGGCGCACCACAGTTGGTCGAGGTCGCCAGCTGATCGGGGGACGGCGATCCCCGCCGAACACAACCTGCGCGGCCGTCGACGCGCATGCGCGAGGCCCCAGCCTCAAGAAGACTGAAGGCTCATCGTTCAGCCGGCCGACCGAGCATCGGCGGGAGTAGCCGCCGCTCGTTCGCCGCCCGCATGGGGATCCGATGGGAGTGATCGAGCCAAGCCCGGGGAGCACTGATGCGCTGTGTCGCGGAGCGCCTCTTCAGCACGGTCGCGCTGAAGCGCGTCCTGGTCGCGGGTGTGCTGCCCGTCGGCACGCCTCATGACTCGAGCGCGCTCGCGCACGCCGCCAGCGCTCGGCCCAGAGCGACACGCTCGGCCGCGGACAGTCCGGCGATCATGCGCTCCTCGACGTCGTCCACGGTCTGCTGGACGTGGGTGAGGAGATCGTCGCCGGCGGCGGTCAGCACCGTCGGCAGGGCGCGTCCGCTGTCGGGGTGCTCGGGCCGTGCGACCAGATCACGCTCGGACAGCTGCTGGAGCATCGCATTCATCGACTGCCGGGTGACGAAGGTGCTGCGCGCGAGGCCCGCCGCCGAGATGCCGGGCTCGCTTCGGAGGCGGAACAGGCACGAGTACTGCGAGACGGTGAGTCCGTAGGGGCGGAGCGCCTCCTCCATGCGCAGACGGAGGAGCGACTGCGCCTGCTTGAGTGCGTATCCGATCGAGGGCAGCTCGTCCTGCATGTCAGTATCCTTACATACAATAGATGTCAGGACCCTGACATTGAGAAGAGATCATGAGCATTTCCGGACCGGACTTCATCGCCCTGCAGGTGCGCAACCTCGAGCGCGCAGCATCCTTCTACGAGGATGTCGTCGGCTTGTCGCGTGCACCGTTCTCGCCCCCGCACGCGGTGGTCTTCGATACGCGGCCCGCCTTCGCCGTCCGCGAGGCCGCGCCCGGCGTCGACCTCGAAGCCGGTCCACTGGGCCTGGGGGTCGCGCTCTGGATGCACGACCCGGAGTCCGCGACCCGACACGACGCGCTGGCAGCAGCGGGGGCGAAAATCCTCCAGGCGCCGTTCGACGGCCCGTTCGGCACGACCTTCGTGTTCCAGGACCTCGACGGATACGCCATCACCCTGCACGACCGGACCACTCCCGCCTGAGAGCCCCGACCTCGGGAGTCCCCGGATGAGGATCCCGATCCTCAGGAGTGGGGGGCGCAGGGATCGTGAGTGTCTCGAGGACTGCGAGCCTCTGGTTCCGATCGCCGCCAATCTCGACGACGTTCGCTTTGGCGCCGACGACCTCGTCGTCGGCGACGAGATCCAGCAGCACGTCGTTCATCACTTCGCGCAGCGGAAGGTCCTCGTCGACGGGAGCGAAGATCTCAGCGCCCTCGACGAGGGGCAAGACCACGAGGAGGTCAACGTATCGCATCGCTTCTCGGCTCATCTCGATCGATCGTTCGATGAGCTCTCGCGAAGAGGTTGCTCTGTTGAGTTCATCCAGTGCCAGCAGGTATGCGAGGAAGTCGATCGGGCCCCGTTCGGAGACGAGGTGTCCCGCGGTCTGGTCCGGATGGAGTCGGGCCGCCGCGAGACGCAGTTGAGTGGCGAACAACGCCGCGTTCGGGCTGTCCCAGGATTCGTCGACCAGTTCGAACGGATCCGGGAGCACGACGAATTCCGGATGGCGAACGGCGAAGTCAGAGACGAGCGTGCTCTTCCCGCTCGCATGTGTCCCCGAAACGACGATCCGCATGTCGCGACTCTAAGCCGAGGACACGTCTGAGCCGAGGACGCGCGCTGCGTGCGGTGACCCAATGCCCGCCCGGGGACCTCTGCCGAGCCCGCCCGCATGCGGATCGCGCGACCTTGTCCTTGGACTGTGACGTCAACCTTCGAGTAGTGCGTTCCGATGGGACGGGCCGCTCGGGTGGGGTTAGTCGGGGTTGTTGTCGGTGTGCTCGGCGATGTCTGTCAGTTCGAGGACTCGCGCTTCGAGCGCGCGCAGGAGTGGTTCTCGTCGGGTGGTCTTGAGCAGCTCACTGATATAGGACTGCGCGAGACCTGTCGCGACGAGGCCGGCGTAGCCGCTGTCCTCGATTTCGACGACGAGGTCGCTGACGGCGTCTACGTCGTCGGCGACCATTGCGCGAAGGAGTCGTGCCGCGAGGCGTTCCGGTCCGGCCATGTCAGATCCTCCTGCCGTAACTCTGAGGTCGGTCGCCGTGAGATGCGATGAGCGATCAAGGTTGAATACGACCGTTGCCCGCGCGATGGCCCCGGTGTCGAGCGCCGCGCAGTGAGGGGTCTCTCCCGTCGAGAGAACGAGACCCCTCACGCGGGGTCCTCGCTGCGGAGGCGGCCATGATCGCGGCGAGTTCGCCTGCGATCCACACGAGTCGTCGATACGTCCCGGGTGCTCCGCTCTTCATCCGTGCGAGTACCGACGTCGCGGCGCTGGCGCGATCGGCTCCTCGGCGTGAGGCCGCTCGCGGGCACGGTCACGCGTCGATGCTGCGGTTCTCCTGCTGGACGATAGTGTCACCGCTGGTGATGCCGATCTTGCGGGGCTTGGCGCGCTCGGCGATCGGGATGCGCAGGCGCAGCACCCCGGCGGTGTAATCGGCGTCGACGTGCTCGGTGTCGAGGGCGTCGCCCAGCACGAGCTGTCGGCTGAAGACACCCCAGGTGCGTTCGGCAGCGACGGAGTTCGCAGCATCCGGCATCCGGCTCAGTCGTTCGGCTCGGATGGTGAGGACGTTGCGTTCCACGTCGATGTCGAGCTTGTCCGGCTCGATGCCGGGCAGATCGAGTTCGACGACGAACTGGTCGCCCTCGCGCCACGCATCCAGCGGCATGCTCGACGGGCGGCTGACGGTTCCGAACACCTGCTGTGTGAGGCGGTCGAGGTCGCGGAACGGGTCGTGTTGCAGCAGCATTTCGGATCTCCTCCTGTTCACATCGATCGGATGCATCCGCTATCTATATCGAATGCAGTAGATTTTGTATCTCAACTTGGAAAGCAATGCAAGTAGCATTTCCCGTAAATCTCGGAGGTGGTGATGGAGTCAGGTCTCGAGACAGGCCGGACGCGGGGGGTTTACAGCATCGCGATCGCCGCGGAGCTGGTCGGCGTCGGCATCCAGACGTTACGGCTGTACGAATCCCGCGGACTGTTGGACCCCGCCCGCAGCGCGGGTGGGACGCGCCGGTACAGTGATGCCGACATCGACGTGCTCCGGCGCGTCGTCGCCCTCCTCGCGGAAGGCGTCAACCTCGCCGGAGCACGCCGGATCATTCAGCTCGAAGACGACAACCACGCCCTGCGCGCCACCCTCCGACTCACCCGCGGCATCGAGCACCAGTGACAGCACAGAAGGTATCCCCCGACGGGGAGGGCCCAATTTCCGGCGTGGCGAAGTTCGCAGATGCCGCGGATCTTGGGAGCAAGACCCACGCCTTTGAGGAGCTCGTGCGGGCGTGGATCTGCGCGAAGGACAGCCCGGCACAGTAAGGATCGCGTCAGCCGGTCGACATCCCAGATGCGCGACCCTGTCCCCTCAGCGGGCAGTGCCCGTATACGGATCCGACTGCGCTGTCGTTGCCTAGGTGGGTCAATGAACATCGGTGAGCACGGTGGCGATTTGTCGGCGGATGTTCTCGAAGAGCACCTCCGTGTCGGCAGCGATGTTGGTGCTCGCGCTTAGCGTGACGTACATGATTGCGGAGCTGATGCGGGCGATTGTCGCCGCCCGCTCGTGGTCGATTCGGTGCCGGGTGGTGAGGGTGTCGACGATGCTGGTCTCAGTTCTCGCGACGATCTCCAGCGCGGCGGCGTGGTGGGGCTCGGCGGGGTCGCCGAACACCATTTCGCGTAGGTATGTGCGGCCGTTCTCCACCTGGGTGCGGTTGCATTCGATGATCGGGCGCAGGTACGCCATGACGGCGTCGACAGCCGTCGGGGCGGCGGACGCTGCGGCGTGACCTCGGTCGAGCGCGGCGGCGTAGTTCGCGTTCTGGACGAGCAAGAGCAGTTCGCCCTTGGTCTTGGCGTAGAGGAACAGGGTACCGGTGCCGATGTCGGCGGCGTCGGCGATCTGCTGGGTCGTGACATCGTCGACCCCGCGCTCAGCGAACAGCTTGGAAGCCGCGGCCATGATCCGCTCGAGCTTCTGCTGCTTGTTGCGTTCGCGTCTGCCCATGTGCGGCTCGCTCGCCGGCATCATCGTGCCCTCCGAAATAATTACTGACTATGCTCAGTTATGAGTCTAGTCGCGAGTTCGCGATCAGTCCCATCCTTCCACCCGCTCACTGCTTGCTCGAAGAGGACCGCCGTGCCTGATCTCACCTCATCCGTTGTCCTCGTCACCGGCGCGAACGGGGGCATCGGCACCCAGTTCGTACGCAAAGCGCTCGAGCGCGGCTCGAGCAAGGTGTACGCGACCGCCCGCAACCCGCGCGAGTGGGACGACCCTCGCGTGGTTTCGCTGCGATTGGATGTCACCGATCAGGAATCCATTGCTGCGGCGGTCGCCGCGGCACCGGACGTGACAGTACTCGTGAACAACGCGGGTATCTCCCCGTCGACAGCGAGCCTTCTCAACCTGTCCGAGGATGAACTGCGGGAGGGCATGGAGACGAACTTCTTCGGTCCGCTGCGCCTTGCCCGCGCGTTCACACCTGTCCTGGCCGCCGCGCCCGGCGCAGCGCTGATCAACATCCACTCCGTGCTGAGCTGGTTTGCGACGGCCGGGGTGTACAGCGTGTCCAAGGCGGCGCTGTGGTCTGCGACGAACGCGCTCCGCCTTGAACTCGCACCCAGCGGTGTGCACGTCGTCGGCGTGCACGCCGGGTGGGTGGACACCCCGATGGCCGCGCACACATCCGGGCCGAAACTCGACCCCGCGGACCTTGTGCGTCAGGTGTTCGACGCCGTCGAGGCCGACGAGTTCGAGGTGCTGGCGGATGAGGTGTCGACACAGGTCAAGGGGGCGCTCTCGGCTCCGATCGAAGCGCTCTACCCGCAGCTGGCCTCCGCGACCCGCTGACCGCGGCACTCCCGCAACTGGGCCGACAACGACATCACGACAACCGAAGGAACTGAACATGAAGGCATTCACCATCGCCGGGTACGGTCTGCCGCTGCTGGCGGCCGACCTCCCCGAACCGACACTGGGCGCGCACGACGTGCTCGTCGACGTGAGGGCAACAAGCATCAATCAACTCGACATCAAGATCGCGGAAGGCGCATTCAAGGCCTTCCTCCCCCACCCGTTCCCCCTGACACTGGGGCACGACGTTGCGGGGATCGTGACCGCGACCGGCGCGAACGTGACCCGGTTCACGACCGGTGACCGCGTCTACGGGCGCGTCCGAGACGGACGAATCGGCACCTTCGCGGAACGCATCGCGGTCGCCGAAGACGACCTCGCCGTCGCCCCCACCTCGATCAGCCTCGAGGAAGCGGCATCCCTTCCGCTGGTCGCGCTCACCGCCTGGCAGGCGCTCGTCGAACTCGGCAACGTGCAACCCCGGCAGAAGATCCTCATCCACGCCGGCGCCGGTGGCGTCGGATCCATCGCCATCCAGATCGCCAAACACCTCGGAGCCATCGTCGCGACGACCGTCAGCGCCGCCAACGCGGATCTTGCCCGCAGCCTCGGCGCCGACATCACGATCGACTACCGCACCCAAGACTTCGAGAACGAACTCACCGGGTTCGACCTCGTCCTCGACAGCCTCGGCGGCGAGAACCTGCACAAGTCACTCCGCGTCCTCCGCCCAGGCGGACGCGCCATCGGCATCTCCGGCCCACCCACCCCAGCCTTCGCACGCAGCATGGGCGCGAACCTCATCGTCCGTGCGGTGATCTCCCGGCTCAGCGCCATGACCCGCAGGCACGCCCGCACCCTCGGTGTCGACTACGACTTCCTCTGGATGCGCGCCAGCGGCGAACAGCTTACAAAGATCACGGACCTCGTCGACACCGGCATCATCCGCCCGGTCGTCGCCCAGACCTACCCGTTCGAGCAGACCCCCGAGGCTCTCGCCGCACTCACCACGGGAGGCCACCCCGGCAAGATCGTCACCCACCGCGACTAGCCACACCACCTACCGCCGCGCTCAGCCCCGACCAACAGACCGCAAGGCGAATGCGACGCGCCCCACCTTCGGGCGTGCCCGCAAGAGGATCCACCAGGGGAGTCTCCGATCGCTTCAGGCCAGGTTGCTGCCGCTGCCTGACGATCCGTTGTGTTGAGTCTTGACCGTTTCCGTAGGAGTGCTGGTCGTTCAGAATCCCGGGCAGCTCAAACTGACCGCTGAAAGAAGCCCGCTTGGTAGAGCCGCTCGAGCCGACGCACCGTGAAGGGGTGCGACCTCTGCAGTTGCGCCAGTCCGACCCAGAAACCCCTCAGCTTCGTGGCCTGCCGAAGCAGCTGGCCGATGTCCACGACGTTCTCGGTGTAGCGTCCTGACGCTAGGAGCACCAGTCCCGTCTCACCGTTAGGCGACAGATAGGCACCGTGCCGGTCGCTGGAGTACTCGCGCAGCCGTGACAAGGTCGGTCCGAGCACTGGGATGATTCCGGAATAGGCGATCGCAATCTGGTACCAGAGCGACACGTGATGCAAGCGAATGTGACCCAATTCGTGCCCGAGGATGAACCGCAGACCGTCCCGGTTGTTGTTGTAGAGGTTGACGAACAACTCGTTGGACAACACCACGTAATCGTGACCGGTCGCTTGTGCCGCAAACGCATTCAGGGCGCCGTTGCCGTTCGTGAGATAAATGTCCGGCCGGCGGGGTAGACCTAGGGCAGTTGCGAATTCGTCGGCGGTCTGAAAGAGCTCTGGAAACTGACTGGGTGACAGCTCGACGGCAGTCCCCCGAACGGACGCGCGTTGAATCTCTCTGATTGCGATCAGGAAGGGGACGAACAGCAGGAGGCCGATGTAGGCCGTGCGGATCGCTGGCGCCCAGCCGGTGTCTTTGAGTCGCTCCGGCAAGAACGGCAGGAACCAGGCGAGGTTGACGATCAACGCGACAATCAAGACGTTCAAGACGACCATCAGGACGAAGAACGGAACCTCTGCCGGGTGTCGGAGGGACCGCGCCGGTTGTGGCTGCTCTGCACGGGGCGACATCGAGGGCTCCTCCCGTCCCTGCGGATAAAACGCCTCACACTATCGCGACCCGGTGGCGTATTCGCGACATAGATCGCCCGCCGGGGGTGTCGCTTTCGTTCACCGACGCTTGTGGACCCCCTCGATCAACGACCACTGAACATCCGAGATGCGTCTGGGGCCGCGACTCTTGACGCCTCAGGGCGTCATGCGGATTTCGCCGCCGATCGTCGCGCCGGTCGAGACGACCACATCACCGTCTTCCGACTCGATGACGTTGCCGGTGATGACAGCGGTCCTTCCGACGCCGATGCTGCCGCCCCCCAGCTCTCGGGCCGTTCCGTTCACACGACCGTGCACGACGAGTGCGCCGAGGTCGTGCTCGATGACGTCCCCGGTGGTGCCGGTGGGGTCGGTGGTCCTGCCCTTCACGTATTTGTCGACGTAGAGATTCCCGCCGTCATACTCAGCCACGCGGCCGCGGACTGTACCGAGAACCAGGACGTTGCCGGAACCTTGCTCCTTCACGTTCCCGTCGACGGTCCCACGCACGGTGAGGGCGCCGGCGTCGGCTTCGGCAATCGCGCCGCGGACATGACCGTTGACCGACAGGTTCCCAGTGCCCTGCTCGGAAACGTCTCCGCGGACCTCGGATCCCTCGTAGATGGCGACGCCTCCAGCGCCTGTCTGGCGGACATCTACGACGACGGTCGCGCGGACGATGCTGATCGCGCCGTCGGTGACGCGGACGGACTGGGTGACGACCGACCCACCGCGCAGCGTCACGTCACCGGTCACGATCAGGTTCCCGGACACTCTTGCGCCCGCGCCGACGACGACGTCGCCGTGCACCCTCAGGTCACCGACGTACGTCGTGCCCTTCGGGACGGTGAAGTCACCTTCGTGCACAGAAGTGGCGGCGTTCGCGGCGGCGGGAAGGCCGACAGCGAGCAGGGCGGCGCAGGTGGCTACGGTCAGGATGCGAGATATTTTCAACGTCGTGCCCTTCATGGCTTGCCGGGAACTCCGTTGACCCGATCTACCCACCGTAACCCGCGGCTCACGGCCTCGCTCTTTAAGGCCCGTAACCAACGACGAAGTCTGGGCCGAGCTCGTGTTGAACCCGCTCGACCAGAGCCAGTCCCTCGCGTCGGAAGTCCCGCTCGGCCTTCATCCTCTGGAAAAACGATTGGGAGCCATCTTCGCCGTACGTATCGTTCCAGCTGAGAAGGTCGGATACGAGCTGGCGCGATAGAGGGAGCGACGAAGGACTGAGCCCTCCTGGCGGTCGCCCGGGCGTGCGTTCCCAGATAGGGAAGGCGTGGTAATCAGCCATTACCACCACTCTTCGCGGCGTCATGTGTTTCCTATCGGTCGGTCTCGCCCATCGATGCGATCTGGATGAGGTTGCCGACGGTGTCATCGAAAACGGCGGTCGTCATCGGTCCCATGCTTGTCGGCGGCTGGACGAATTCGACGCCGTGGGCGACGAGCCTGTCGTATTCGGCCTGCACATCATCCACGGCGAAAGACGTCCATGGGATGCCGTCAGCCACTAGGGCGTCGCGGAAGGGCGCGACGGCGGGATGGTCGGCCGGCTCCAGCGAGATCTGCATGCCGTTCGGGTCGTCCGCCGACGCGACGGTCAACCAACTGTGCTCGCCCATCGGTATGTCGGCGGCCACGACGAACCCGAGGACGTCGGTATAGAACGTGAGCGCCGTGCGCTGGTCGCTGACGAAGATGGACATCACGGTGATCTTCATGGTGTTTCCTCCTGCTGGTACTGCGATGGCCACCGCTCGGCGATCTGCGCGAGCGGACGGGTGTCGAGAGTGAGGATCCGGTAGCGTCCACGACGCTCTGAGTGGACGAGGCCGGCCTGCTCGAGCACGTCCAGATGCTGCGAGATCGCCTGACGTGTAGAACCCAGGCCGTGACGCATCGTCAGGCGCCCGCACAGTTCGAACAGCGTCTGCCCATTTCGATCGACGAGCTCATCGAGGATGGCGCGGCGGGTACTGTCGCTGAGCGCCTGGAAAACGTCCGCCATGCCGTCACAATAGGCAAGTATCCGCTTGCATGTCAACCACCGACCTACTTTGGCAGGATGCGTGGAGAGGCGAGACCGCCGCGATCGAGCGCAGAGACACGATCTCCGAACGGGAATCGGTGCGCGGCTGTTCTCGCCGTTCCCGCCACACTCACTAAGAGGCCACCTGATGGTGGCCTCCCACATCGAGGAGCCACCTTTGCTCAATTCGGATCTCGATCCTGTCCGGTACGAATGGCGCGGATCGTTTGGCAACCAAGAAGTCAACGCCCTGCACGCTGAGGCGTTCGAACACCGACTCGCCGACGTCGACTGGGATGGCCAACTCGGTCGCCTCAGCCTCGGCTGGGTGACCGCCCGCGACGACCAGGGACTCGTCGGCTTCGTCAACATCATTTGGGACGGCCTCGTCCACGCGTTCGTCCAGGACACGATCGTCGCAGTTCGCGCACGGCGGCGAGGTGTTGGGGTCCGGCTGATCGAAGTGGCCCGCGATTCCTCCGCAGCCGCAGGATGCGAATGGCTGCACGTCGACTTCGAACCCCATCTCACAGACTTTTACTTCGACGCCTGCGGGTTCGCGCCAACGAACGCGGGGCTCATGAGACTCCGCTGAAGGAGCCTCGCTAGCCGCCGAGGACGCGGTCCAGTTTCGCGAAGGTACGACGCCAGCCGTCGGCGTAGTCGTGATCCGATGCACCACGGAGTTCACGGTGCACGAAACGCATTCGCGTTCCGGTTCCATCCCCCGCGAGGACGATATGCACTCGAGACGGCGTGTTGGTCTCGCTGAGCCACGACCAGGTGAACTCCAGCTCAGTCGGCTCGTCGACGCGGAGGTACTCGCCGCTGCTGGTGTGAAGGTCGCCGCTGGAATCTCGGAATGAGATGTCGAAACGGCCGCCTGGTCGCACGTCGAGGGCCGCCGACGTGACGACACCATCGGGGTCGGAGCCCCACCAGAGACGCATAATCTCTGGATCCGTCCAAGCGCGCCAAACGTCCTTCTGGCTGGCGTCGAAGCGGTGATCCACCGTGATCGACGTTGCGGGCTCCACGGGCTGGGCGCCTGTCGCGACCGGCCGATGCGGCATGTTCGACCACTGGCTCCATGATCCGGGATACACGGCCACCTCGATCCCCGATGCCGCCCCGGCGAGCGCTGTGTGTGCGGCGGTGATGCCTGAGCCGCAGTAGGCGGCGACGGCCGTTCCGGCTGTGACCCCGACGCTCTCGAACGCTGCTCGGATCGTCGCCGGCGACGCGAAGCTGTCACCGGCGAGCACGGCGTCGGCGGGCAGGTTCATCGCGCCCGGGATGTGCCCCGCCACGGGATCGTACGGCTCGATCTCACCCCGGTAGCGTTCGGGCGCGCGGGCGTCGATCAGCACGCCGCGCCGCGGCCAGGCGGCGGCCTCGTCGATCGAGAGCCCGCCGCCGGGGTTGTCGAGCAGGATCGATCCCCGGACGGGTTCGACCTCGCCCGTCTCGAGAGGCAGTCCGGCCGCCCGCCACGCCGAAAGACCGCCGTCGAGCACCCGTACGTCGACGACGCCCGCGCCGCGCAGCAGCCACCACGCGCGCGCCGCGGCGACCGAGCGATAGTCGTCGTAGACGACCACCGCATCGCCATCGTGGAGACCCCATCGACGGGCGGCATTCTCGAGCGTCTCCCGCGATGGCAGCGGATGCCGTCCGTCAGACGGGGCGCCGTGCGTCGCGAGTTCCGTGTCCATGTCGACATACACCGCGCCCGGGATGTGTCCCGCCTCATAGTCCGCGCGACCGTCCGGCTTGTCGAGCCGATAGCGGACGTCGAGGAGACGGATGCCGCCTCCGGCCTCGAGCAGCTCAGAAAGGTCGTCGGCAGAGATGAGCGGAGAGCGGGACACACCTGCATCCTCACACGGCGTCGGGTCGCACGCATCGAGTACTGAAGCCGGATACCGTTGCCGCATGTTCTGGCGGACGTACGGCTCGGTGATCGGATGGATGCTCGGCGTCGGGATCGTGGTCGGCGGACTGTTTCTGTTCGTCGTCTTCGGCTGGCTCGTCCCGCCTGACCGTGGCGAAGAGTCGGTCATCGTGGTGCTTCCCGCGTACGGCGGGTTCTTCGGCGCGCTCACCGCGGCATCCGCGAGCCTGACGTACGCAACCTGCCTGGCGCTGTGGACGCGGCGCAGACGTCGCTCGATCGCGTCGCGCGCGTGGGTCGGCGGGCTCTCGTCAGCTGTCGGTGCGCTCGGGTTCTGGCTGATCTTCGGGTTCGTGCTGAGCGGGCCATACGGACTGGCGGTCTGGGGTGCGATGCTCGGCGGTGCATCCGCCATCCTTGCCATGTCGGTCGCAGTGCCACTCACCGTTCGCGCGGCCCGGCGTGCACGAGAGCAGCTACGCGGTGGCGAGAGCCTCGACGAAGCGTCCGTCGACGAGATGGACGACTCCGTGCACGCGCGGGAGGTGGACGAGGTCGTGGGTGACCAGCAGCGTTGACGTGTCCAGCTCGTCGGTCAGCCGCAGGATGAGCTCGATGATGCTGGCTCCGCGTTCCTGGTCGAGAGCACTCGTCGGCTCGTCGATCAGCAGCACGCTCGGGTCATTCATCAGCGCTCGAGCAATGTTGACGCGTTGACGTTGCCCACCAGAGAGCTGGTGCGGCCTCTTATCGCCCTGGTCCTTGAGCCCGACGGCATCCAGAAGCACTCCTGCGCGGGCGGCGGCCTGGGCGCGGTTGCGTCGGCTGTGCCGGGCGCCGAGCTCGTTCATGACCGTCAGCTGTTCGCGGGCGGTGAGCGAAGGGATCAGGTTGGATTGCTGGAAGACGATCCCGATGCGGTCTCGGCGCAGTTCGGTTGCGTCGCCGGCGTTCAGCATGGTCGCGTCGATGTCGTCGATCAGGACCTGCCCGGAGTCCGGTCGGATCAGGGTGGCGGCGACGGCGAGGAGGCTGGACTTGCCCGAGCCACTCGGGCCGGTGATGCCGGTCACCGTTCCCGGGTGAGCAGTGAGCGACACGTCGTCGACGGCGGCGATGCGGCTCTCCCCATCAGGGAACGTCAGGGTGATGTGGTTCAGGCGGATCATCGGTTGCTCCCAAGGGCGGTGAGGGGGTCGGCGGAGGTGACGGAGCGCAGTGCGAACGCGGCCCCGGCGAGGCCGAGAACGGTCATGATCACGCCCGGCAGGATTGTCGTGATCGGGCTGAGGAGGAATGGCAGTGCGGTGCCGGCGAGGGCGCCGAACAGCGCGACGAGGCCCAAGCCGATTCCGATGCCCACCAGCAGCACGATCAGCGCTTGACCGAGCGCGTCACGCACCAGGGATCGGGTACTGGCGCCGACCGCTTTGAGGACGGCGATGTCGCCCTTTCGCTGCATCGTCCAGACGGTGAAGAACGCGCCGATGACCAGCCCTGAGATGCCGAACAGCATGGCGACCATCAGCAGCAAGGAGCCGATTTCGGAGCGGAATGCGCTCAACGCCGTCAAGGATCCGAGCGCACTCTCGGACACCGTGCTGTTCGCGGCGTCGGCGGCATCCCAGTCGGGACTGCCGGTGACGGCGAGCACAGTGGCAAACGTGTCCGGGTTTCCGGTGGCCGCGGAGTAGGCCTGCCAGTCGTGAAGAGTCATCTCGACGACGGGGGTGTGGCTGTACCAGCCGTCGCCGCCGATCGTCTCGACGGCATAGGTGGTGCCGGCGATCGTGATGTCATCCCCGGTCGTCACCTCGAGGGCTTTCGCGGCGGGGTCCGACAGGCCGAGATGACCGTTCTTCGAGGGTGCGCCGGCGTCGAAACCGGGCTCCACACCGAACACGGCGATCGACGCGCGGATGCCGTCGGCCTCGCCGTGGGTCTGGCTGATCCCCACAGGCTCGACGGCGGTGACCCCGGCCGTGCCGGCCCAATCGGCTGCCTGCTGTCTCGTGATGGTGGAGTCGGAGAAGCTGGGTGAGCTCTCGCCGATCGCCGGCGCCGAGAAG